>NZ_QHJK01000020.1:0-22935 GCF_003947475.1 Amycolatopsis sp. WAC 04197
CGGATCGCCGAGGAGTCGGGCCAGACGATCGGTGAGGGAGAGCCCACCGTCACCGTCGGCTGACTGGTCGAGACCACGCCAGGAACGGTCCTTTCCTCGCAAAATTTGCGAGGAAAGGACCGTTCCTTGCATCCGGCGGCCCCGACCTGCCGAAGTTCTCTCAGCGTGTCGTGAAGCTCGCGTGCTGCCGGAGCCGGGTGTCGCGAAAGCCACTTTCGGGACGTCCGATGCCCTGAAGTGGCTTTCGCGACATGGTCGCTGACGGAAGCCGACTCCACTCCGCACCCCAAGGGCACCTGCCCGAAACGGCGATATCCTTCGACGTTCGCACATTGATCCTCGCAGCTCTTGTCTTTTGTTCAACACGCATGAAAGCTGTAAGGCAACGCACAAGAGCTGTCTGGGGTCCACATCGGATCGACTGCACGTGAGACCTTCTGGGCAGGCGCGAGAAAACGTTGTCTCACCGGCAATACCGTCGGAGGCAGCCGCCCGCGTGCAGTGAAACACAGAGAGAACCCACGAAAATGGAGGAGTTCTGTGTCGTCCCTCTCCCCTGACCGGCTCCCCCGGCATCTCGCGATCATCGTCGACGGCAACGGCAGATGGGCCAACCGGCACGGGCTGACCCGCACGGCCGGGCACCGCGCCGCACTCCCGTCCATGTTCGTCATCGTCAACACCGCGATCGATCTGGGGCTGCGCAACCTATCGCTGTACTTGTTCTCCAGCGAGAACTGGAAAAGAGAACCTGCCGAGATCGCGACGATCATGGACATCATGACCAACGCGATCAACGGCTACATGCCGTTCTTCGAGACACGCGGTGTCCGGATTCGTTGGAGCGGCCGGGAAATCGACGGATTTCCGGAGCTCACCGATGCTTTGGGTAACTGGCAGGAGCGCACCGCGGGCGGAACCGGGCTGACCCTGAACCTCTGCGTGAATTACGGTGGCCGCCAGGAGATCGTCAACGCCGTGCGGCACCTTTCCGCTGAGATCGCGGCCGGAAACCTCGGTCCCGACGACATCGACGAGGACGCGATCGTCTCCCGCCTGTACCAGCCGGACCTGCCGCCGGTGGACCTGCTGATCCGCACGTCGGGCGAGAAGCGCATCAGCAATCTGCTGCTGTGGCAGAGCGCGTACGCGGAACTCCATTTCCCGGACCGGCTTTGGCCCGACTTCACGCAGACGGATCTGATCGACGCGGTCGAAACCTACGCCGACCGGGACCGGCGTTTCGGGGGTGCCGTCGATCGGCACCCCGGGGTCGAAGACACCGGCCAGGCACAGCCGGCTCCGCAGGCACTGGAGATGGCCAAGACTCCCGCGACGCTCCCCGTCCCGACGGGGAAGCGGGTCGCGGTTCTCGGCGCGGGGATCGCCGGCCTGTCGGCCGCACTCGAACTGGCCGAACGAGGCTACGCGGTGACCGTCTACGAACGACACGAACTCGGCGGCAAGGCCCGGAGCATCCCGGCCACGGGCAGCGGACTTCCGGCCGAACACGGTTTCCGCTTCTTCCCCGGCTTCTACAAGAACCTGACCGACACCATGCGACGGATCCCCTTCCCAGGCAACGAAAGGGGGACCTGGGACAACCTGGTGGCCACGTCGGCCTATCTCGGCGCGCGGGCCGACGGCAGCGGCGACGCCATGATCCCGTTCTTCCCGAGCTCTCCCCTGCCTCCTTCGGTCTACTCGTTCACCTCCGACACCGCGACCGCGATCATCTCCTATCTCGCCACCACGATCTCCCATGTGCCGGAAGAGGAAGCGCTCTTCGGCGCCCGCAAGTTCCTGGCCTACTGGGCGAGCTGCGACGAACGGCGCCTCGGGCAGTGGGACAAGATCTCCTGGAACGACTTCCTCAACGCCGACAAGATGTCGGTCCAGTTCCAACGATCGTTCGCCGACGGCATGATCCGCAATCTGGCCGCCATCAAATCCGACGAGGCGAGCACCCACTCCGTGGGTCTCGTTTCCGAGGCGACCATCTGGAGCGCGCTCGGCCGGGGCAACGAACCCGGTGGCACGGTCGACCGGGTCTTGAACGGATCCACCGACGAGAAACTGCTTTCGCCATGGATCGACCACCTCCGCGAATTGGGAGTGGACTTCAAGGTGGGTTGGAGCGCCGAAGCACTCAAGGTCTCCGAAGGCCGTGTCACGGCGTTGACCCTGCGGGACAGCCAAGGCGGTGACCACATCACGTCCTACGACTACGTGATCTCCGCGGTGCCGGTCGAGCGCTTCATCCGGCTATTGGGACGCGACGTCCTCGAAGCGGACCCGAGCCTCGCCGGTTGCCGACGGCTGCGCACGGACTGGATGAACGGCCTGATGTTCTACCTCAAGGAAGAGCTGCCGCTCGTCCACGGGCACGTCAACTACGTGGACTCGCCGTGGGCGATCACGTCCATCAGCCAGGCACAGTTCTGGGACCGCCCTTTCTCCGAGTACCACGACCACACGGTGAGGGACTGCCTCTCCAGCATCATCTCCGACTGGTTCAAACCGGGCACCTTCAACGGCAAGGCGGCCAAGGATTGCCGACCGGAGGAGATCGCGCGCGAGGCGTGGGAGCAGATCAAGGCCCATCTGAATTCGGGAGGCCGGACCGTCCTCCGCGACGACATGCTGCACTCATGGTTCCTCGACCCGGCCATCGTCGCACCGGGGACACCGGCCGTCACCAACGACAGCCCCCTGTTCATCCAAAGCCCGGGATCGTGGGAGGACCGGCCGGAATCACGGACCGCGATCGCCAACCTGTTCCTGGCCGGGGACTGGGTGCGGACGAACATCAACGTCACGACCATGGAAGGCGCCAACGAGGGCGCCCGCCAGGCCGTCAACGCCCTGCTCGACGCCGACGGTTCGGCGAGCCCGCGGTGCACTCTGGGGGAACTGCACGTCGCCCCGGACTTCGAAGCGCTCAAGGAAGCCGATCGCGAGCGCTATCGCCAGGGGCTGCCGCACGCTCTCGACCCGGAACAGCTCGTCCCGTTCTCACAGGAGGTGCGTGCCGGATGACCACGAGTCGCGTCCCGGTCGAGGCCGCCCTGGCTCGCGACACCGGGGCGGCCCCACCCGGTCCGGGATCACTCAGCTGGGACCTGGTGGGCCGCTGGACGATCCTGGCCATGACTCTCCGGCTCATCGTGGTACAGACCGCACATCCCGTGGTGGGGGCGGGGGTCGGGGGGTACTCGGATTTCCGCTCCGAAGGGGTGTCTCGTTTCGTCCACACCGTGAAATCCTTGCAGCGCCTGGTCTACAGCCCGCTCGTGCAGTCGAGAGAGGAGGCGAGGAGGCTCCGAGCGGTCCACCGCGCCATTCGCGGCACGGACGACCGAGGCCGCCAGTACCGCGGCCTGGATCCGAACGCCTACGCCTGGGTGCATGCCACCCTTTTCGAGGCTGTCGTCACGCTGAGCGAACTGTGCGGTGAGCCCCTCACCGATGACGAGCAGGAGCGGTTCTACGCCGAATGGCGCGCCCTGGGCGGCCTGCTGGGCCTGCGGAAGAGGGATCTGCCGGAAACGGTCGCAGGATTCCGGAAGTACTTCCAAGAGACCGTCGAAACCCGGCTCGAGGTCAACGACGTGGTCCGCGACCTGCTGGATCCGGAGGCCATCCATCCGCTGCCGCCGCCACACGTGCCCCAGGTCGTCTGGGATCTCGCGTGGCCGCGGTTCCGGCGCTTCGCGGTCCGCCTCACGCTCCCGACGCTTCCCGAAGCCTACGTCCGTGTTCTGGGTGTCGAGGTCAGCGAGGCGGATCGTCGCCGGATGCGCCGGTTCTACGCCGTTCTCGGGGCGGTCGCACGTTCCCTGCCCGCGGGCTGGCACTATCTGCCCTTCGCCGCCAAGGCGCGGCGCGCAGCCGGCAAGGCGGACCTGACACGTCCCGGCGCGTGATTCGTGAATGGTTCTCCCCTGTTTGGCGAAGCCCCTGGGCTCCGGAGCGTCCGCGAACCTGTCCGGTGGGAGATCATGGCTCACGTCCGCACCGTAAGGCCCCGTGACGCGTCGGCCGATGCGCGAAGGAAGTGCCCGTCCGTGAAGCCGCGTTTCAAGTTCGCAGGAAGTGTGTCCATCGCCTTCGCCGCGCTAGTGACAGTGGCGGGCCTCGCCGCGCCGCCGGCTTCGGCGGCGAACGGAACGCTCACTCTGTGTTCGCGAGGCGACTACTCGTCCTACGTGACGTTCGTCGCCCGTGGTTCGGCCACCGCGGCCGTCGATCCCGGCCATTGTGCGGATTTCGCCGGTTTCACCGGTGACGATGCCGAGCCGATCGAGGTGTACGGCATCAGCGGATCGGCCGCCTTCCGGGTCGCCGAGGGTGAATACCGGGGCCGCCTCGGCGGAACGGTCGTCACGTACGGCACGCCGGGGAACGTGTGGGCGACGACTCCGTCGGTGCGCTGAGGGGGACGAGGCGCATGACGATCTTCGACGGCGACCACGCCGAAGCCGAGGAACTGGTGGTCCTGCTCGACGATGACTTCCATCCCCGGGGCTCCGCGCCCAAGCGGTCTGTTCACACCACGGACACCCCGTTGCACCTGGCCTTCTCCTGTTACGTGTTCGACCGGGCGGGTGACGTGCTGATCACCCGGCGCGCGACGGACAAGAAGACCTGGCCAGGTGTGTGGACCAACTCTTTCTGCGGGCATCCCGCACCCGGTGAGGACAGCGCGGAGGCGGTCTCGCGGCGGGGCGGCCAGGAACTCGGTCTCGAGGTTCACTCACTTCGAGAAGTACTTCCCCGGTTCCGCTACCGGGCAGTCGATGCCAACGGCATCGTGGAGAACGAGTTCTGCCCTGTTTGGACGGCCGTGTCCGACGGTGAGGTCCAGCCTGCCCCTTCGGAAGTGTGCGAGTCCCGGTGGCTGCCCTGGGCGGATCTGGTCACCGTGATGGAACGCGCGCCTTTCCTGTTCAGTCCCTGGTCACGGGAGCAGGTTCCGCTGCTGTCGGCCGCCCTGCGGCGATGACGCGCCGGTGAACCGGCTTCTCCGGCACCGCTGACCGTTCCACCCGCTGGAACGACTTATTCCCAACGTGGCACAAAGTACGTAATTTGACGGCCAGCCAAGAAGTACCGGCGAGTCGTTGGAGGCCTCATGGGAACCGCGAATGAGCGCCGAGTCCGATCAGTTGATCGGCACCCTCTAGGTCAAGCAGTGGCCATCAGGACCCCAGTGCGAGGGCCGGGGCTTCGAACCCCTTAGCACACGATGACCGTCGCGGCGGCTCGGAAACAGATCGTCCTCACTTCTTGGAGACATCCCGGCAGAACCATGCCCCTTCGCGGGCTGTCGCGCGCTTACGCACCGACGTGGCTCAGCCGGTCGTTGGAGATCCTCCACCCCACCAGAACGAGGAGCCTCACCATGTCCAATGCGGTGAACACCGACACCTACCTGACCAGGATCGACAGGTTCATCACCCGGATGAACGCCCACGACATTCCCGGGGTCATCGAGCTCTACACCGAGGACTGTGTGCTCGACGACCTCGGCGCCGACACCGTCGTAACCGGGCACGAAGAGTTGTTCGAGTTCCTCACCGGCATGTTCACCGCCGCCCCCGGGATGACCGGCAAGGTGGAAGCGGCCTGCGAGGGCGTCGACCGGGTGTGGGTCGAATGGGGCTGGCACGGCGTCGGGCCTGATCCCGGCAAGGTGTACCGGATCGTCAGCGTCCTGCGCTACGAAGACGGCCGCATCAAGCACGCCACCGACTTCTGGCGCGGGATCGACGCGGACAGCTCGCGGTCATGAGCGAGGCGACGATCACCCCGGCCGAACGATTACCGACCGCCCCAGGCGCCCGTCCGGTGGTGGGGCACGTTCCGGCGCTGCTGCGTTCTCCGCTGCCGCTGTTCGCCTCGTTGGCCGAGCACGGTGACGTGGTCAGGCTCCGCCTGGGATCGCGGCCGATCTACTTCCTCACCAACGCCGAGCTCATCCACACCATGCTGGTCCAGCAGGCCGAACAGGTCGACAAAGGCAAGATCTTCGAGCGTTCCCAAGCGTTTCTGGGTAACGGGCTGGCCACCACCGACAACGAGTTCCACATCGGACAGCGGCGGCTGATCCAGCCCGCGTTCGTCCCCGGCAGGCTGCCCGGGTACGTGACCCTCATCCGGGAACAGGCCGAGGCCGCCATCTCCGCCTGGCGGCCGGGCGAACCCCTGGCGTTCGCTCAAGTGATGAACGCGCTGGCGCTCAACGTGATCTCGGTGCTGGTGTTCTCCCGCCACCTCAGCCAAGCCGACTTCGCCGCGGTGCGCGGCGCGACCCCGCACATCCTCAAGGGGATGATCCTGCGCACCGTGTACCCGAGTTCCCGGTTCGAACGGCTGCCCATCCCGGCCAACCGCCGGTTCGACACCGCCGTGGAAACCCTGCACGAGCTGACCGAACGCGTCATCGAAGAGGGCCGGAGCGGCGGGGATCTCGGCGACAACGTCATGTCCCTCCTGCTGTCGGCCGAGGATCCCAGGACCGGGCAGCCGATGGCTCCCCGCCAGATCCGGGACGAGGTCATGACCATGCTCATCGGCGGCTCTGAGACGACCGCGCTGCAGATGGCCTGGCTTTTCCACGAGCTCAGCCAGAACCCCGGGATCGCCGACCGGGTCTACGCGGAGAACCGGGAGGTGCTCGGCGGCCGCCCCTGCGAGTACGACGACGTCGGCAGGATGCCCTATCTGCGTCAGGTGGTGCTGGAAACAGTGCGCAGGCATACGCTGACCTGGCTCGTCATGCGCCGTACCCGCGCCGAGTTCACCTTGGGCGACATCCGATTCCCGGCCGGCACCGAGCTGGTCTTCAGCCCGACCACGATTCACCGCGATCCTCGGCTGTACGCCGACCCGATGCGCTTCGACCCGGACCGCTGGCTGCCCGAGGTGATGCGTGAGCGACCGCGCAGTTCCTTCATCCCGTTCGGCGCGGGCCGCCGCAAATGCATCGGTGACGCGCTGGCGCTGCTGGAGGTCACCGTAGTGGCGGCCACGATCATGAGCCGCTGGCGGCTGGTGGCGGCGAGCACCGGCGAGGTGGGCGAGAACGTCCTGTCCGCGGCGGTGGCCCCGACCAATCTGGTGTTACGCCCCCAGCCGGTGGACTCCGGCGCCACCGCAAGAGGTGGGCGACGATGAACGTCGGACGGTTGCGTACCGAGGTCACCACGTCGCAGGCGAAACTGTTGTCGACGCTCGACGGCGGGGGCCGCTGGCACGGCGGCTGCCGGAGCAGGCTGTTCGAATCCGCACTCGCCCTGCACCTGTTCCGCCGGCTGGACGTGCGGGGCGCGGCACCGCGCAAACTCGCGGCGTACTGCCGTACGGCGCTGGCCACGCCCGCGCCCCGCTGGCAAGGCCCGCTGGAACGGGACATCGCCCGGCTGATCGCGACGAGTGCGCTCGGCCTGCCCGTGACCGCCGAGCAGGCTGATCATGTCAGGTCTCTGCTCGGCGGCCTCGATCACCATTCCCGCAAACGCAAGCACGACTTCTTCCTCGCACTGCTCTCCGAACTGGTCCCCCAGGTGGCGTGGCCCGCCGCCCGCGCGTTCGACCCCGGACCGCACGCCCATCGGTGGATCACCCTGATCGCCACCTCGTTGCGCCTGCTGACCGCGGACGATGGCGACCGTGGCGTACTGGTGGCGCGACTGACGAAGGCCCAAGGTCCGGACGGCTCCTGGCAATGCCACGTACCCGCGACCGTCACCGCTCTGCTCGCTCTGGCCGGACAGGACCGGAACAGCCCCGCGGTGCGCTCTGGTCTGGCTTTCCTGGTCACCCAGCAGCGAGCCGACGGCGGACTGCCTTTCATCGCCGACGAGGACACCTGGGTCACCGGGTTGACCACGCTGACCCTGCTCGACAGTGGCCTGTCACCCACGCGGGTGGAGGCGGCGGCGCGCTACCTGGCGGACCGGCAGCTCCCTGACGGTGGCTGGGGCTACAGCGAGACCGTCGACCAGGCGGACGCCGACGACACGGCGGTGATCACCCTGGCGTTGAGCAGGTGCCCCGGCCACGAGCGCGCCGCCGAGCGAGGGGCGCGGCATCTGCTGGCGTTGCAGAACGAGGACGGCGGTTTCCCCACCTTCGTCCGGGGCGCACCGTCCGAAGTGGAGATCACCGCGAAATGCCTGCGGACGCTGGCCGAGTTCCCGGGCACGGCGTCCGCGATCAGCAGGGGCTGGCGATGGCTGGGCGCCAGGCAAGGCCCCGATGGCGGGTTCACGAGAGAATGGAGCCGCAGCCCCGCTTTCCCGGTGTTGCACGTGCTGCGGGCGGCCGCGGACCTGCCGCCGGGCGACTCGGAACCGGACGTGGAAGCGATCCGCGCGGGCTGCGCCCGATTCCTGCGAGAGACGGCGGCCCCCGGTGGCGGGTGGCGTTTCCATCCTCACGAACGAGACGTCAGCCTGCTGGTCACCTCGCACGCCGTCGCGGCTCTCGGTGTCCTGCCCGACCCGCCCAAGGATCTGATCGATTCCGCGGTGCCATGGTTGCTCGAACCAGGTGCCGCGGTCACCGACCCCGATTCGCTCGGGCCCCGTCCCTTCGTCTACGACGTCCCGATCCTCGCCCGGGTCTATCGCCTGGCCGCCTTGGCCGCGGCACACCAGGTTCTGGCACGGCGCCCCGGGCTCAGTTTGGAGAAGGCATGACCGTCACCCACGCACCCGGCGCGGTACCGCTGATCGGCCACCTGCCCCAGCTGCTGCGCGCGCCGGAGGAGTTCATCGCGTCGTTGCCCGAGCACGGCGACATCGTGCAGATCATGCTCGGCACCCAGCCGACCTACGTGATCTGCCGCCCAGATCTGGCGGAGCAGGTGCTGGTCAACCGGAACCGGGTCTTCGACAAAGGTGGCCCGTTCTTCGACAGTGTCGGGGAGTTCCTCGGCGACGGGCTCGCCAGCTGCCCCGACGCCGGCCATACCCGGATGCGGCGCCTGGTGCAGCCCGCCTTCCGCCGTACGCGCATACCGTTCTACAGCGACACCATCGCCGATCAGCTGCAGGAGGTCACGGCGGGCTGGCGGGACGGCCAGATCGTCGACACCGTGCACGACATGCAGCAGCTGTCGATGCGATTCGTGGTGAACACCATGTTCGCGGGCTGGGCCGCCGAAGGGGCCGAGGCGGAGCAGCGGACGCGGGCCGCGGTCGAAACCTTGGTACGCGGGGCTTTCGTACGAATGGTGCTGCCCTGGTTCGGCAGGCTGCCGCTGCCGAACAACTGGCACTACGCCGCCGCCAAACGCCGGTTGTACGAACGTATCGACGCGACGGTGGCCGAATACCGCCGGGACGGCACCGATCGCGGCGATCTGCTGTCGATGCTGACCGGCCGTGACGAGCACGGCGACGGCCTGTCGGATGAAGAGATCAGGGACCAGGCGGTGACCTTCTTCATCGCGGGTATCGGAACCACGGCGGCGACCCTGTCCTGGACCCTGTACTTCCTCTCGCGTGATTCCACTTTGGACACCCAGATCGCCGAGGAGGTACACCAGGCTCGGCCGACCGGCCCGATCGGTTACGACGACGCCGGATCCTTTCCCTTGCTGCGGCGCACGATCAGCGAAAGCATGCGGATCAAGCCGGTCGCGTGGATGTACACCAGGAAAGCGATCGCGGACTCCGAACTGGCCGGGCACCGGATCCCGTCCGGGATGGGCATCCTGGTCAGCCCGTACCTGCTCCAGCACCGCGCGGACGCGTTCGCCGACCCTGAGCGGTTCGATGTGTGCCGCTGGAGTGAGCAGGAGGACGTCCGCTTCCGCGGCGCCCCCATGTTCCCCTTCGGCAAAGGCGCGCGCCGGTGCATCGGCGACGAATTCGCGATCAACAACATCATCGTCACACTGGCGACCTTGCTCCGGCAGTGGCGGCTCGAACCGATGATCAAGGGGCCCGTCACCTCGAGTGCCCGCAGCATGCTCGAGCCGAAGGCCCTGCGACTGCGCTTGCGCGCCAGGCGGTGGTCGTGACGAAGACCGCCCCCTCACCAAAGGAGCTGGTACGCAGCGTGCTGCCGGCCCGAACGCATCCGGAAACCGACCGGCTGGTCATGGAGTCCGACGCCTGGATACGGCGGACGACACGGCCCTGTTTCGGTGACGATGCCGGGATGGAGAAGTTCCTCTCCGGCCGGATCGCCGAGTTGTGTTGCGCGATGCTGCCGGGTATGCCGTATCCGGTCCTGCGGCCGATCTGCGATCTGTTCCAGTACATCGTGGTCATCGACGATGCGTTCGGCGACGCCGGCCGGGTCGGCGGCAGCGTCCACGGCTCCCGGCGGGTCGTTGCCCAGATCATGGCCGCGGTCACCGGCTGGGACGAGGTGCCCGCCACCGCCGTCCCGGCGCGGGACGCCGCCGACCGGCTGCGCCCGCATCTCGGCGAGGCCCGCTGGCGCCGGTTCGTGGTGGATTTCGAGGACATGCTCGACGGCTTTCTGATCGAGGTCGCCACCCGCGGCGCGGACGGGCTCACCGACCTGGCCTCCTACGCCGAGCGCCGCCGTGTCACCGTCGCCATGAAATGGTTCCTGACCGTCGCCGAGCTGGGCCACGACCGGCCGCTGGCCGAGGAGACCGCCACCGACCCCGAGCTGCGCGCGCTGCGCGAGGTCGTCCTGGACCATCTATGGCTCACCAACGACCTGTACTCCTGCGCCAAGGAACGGCGCGACGGCGAGTACATCAGCCTCATCCCGCTGCTGCAACGCCTTGAGGACAGATCCTTTAAGGACTGTGCCGCCTGGATCGCGCGACGCGTCGGGGAACAGGAAACTCTTTTTCTCGACCGGACCGCCGCGCTGAGTCACGGCAGGCTCGCGGAGGATCCGGGATTGCCAGGGTATCTGGACAATCTGGCCCACACGATGTCCGGTCCGCTCCGCTGGAGTCCCGGCACCCGCCGCTATCAGGTGCCGGGAGGTCCCGATGCGCCGCGGTGAGGCCGACACGCCGTTCCCGTCCGTCGCCGTGGCGGGGCCGGTGACCAGGGTGCGGCTCGCGGACGGCGAGCATGCCTGGCTGGCCACCCGGTACGACGACGTACGCACCGTGCTCGGCGATCCCACGTTCAGCGCGGCGGGGGATCCGATGCACCGGGCGACGCCTGGAGCGGACGCGCCTTTCATCGGCCGGTTGCCGCACACCGACCCGCCAGAGCATTCCCGCTACCGGAGGCCGCTCGGCCGTGCGTTCACCCCCCGTCGCGTGGCGGCTTGGCGGCCCGCGATCGCCCGCGCGGTGGACGATCACCTGGACGCCATGGCCGCGGCGGGGCCACCGGTGGACCTCATCGAGTCCCTCGCCGTTCCGGTCCCCCTGTCGGTGGTCGGCGCGCTGATGGACCTGCCACGGCACGACTGGCCCTCGCTGCGCGATGCCGCGACCACCCTGTTGTCGGACGCGCCGGATCGCGAGAAGGCGGGCGCCACCAACGCCTGGCTGCTGGAGTATCTCCACGCGCTGGTCGCGAAACGGCGGGCCGAGCCCGGCTCCGACCTGCTCAGCGAACTGATCGAGCACAGCGACCTCGGTGACATGGAGGTCGCGGACCTCGGCGCGACACTGGTGCTGGGCGGTTTCGACTCGCTGGCGGCCAGTATCGGCACCGGGGTCGCCCTGATCCTGTGTCATCCGGACCGCCCCAGGGCACTGGCCGGTGAGAACGAGCGCCTCGATCCGCTCGTGGAGGAGACACTCAGGTTCACCACCATCGTCCAGCGCGGCGTGGACCGCACCGCGGTGACCGATTGCCGGCTCGGCGACGCGGAGATCCGGGCGGGCGACCGAGTGGTGGCCGATCTGCCCGCGGCCAACCGGGACCGGGATCGCTGGCCCGAAGCCGACACCTACGACCCCACCAGACCGGCACGGACGAACGTCGCCTTCGGGCACGGCCCCCATTTGTGTGTCGGCGTGCATCTGGCCCGGCTGGAGCTCCGCATCGTGCTGGATCGGGTGCTCACACGGTTCCCCGGCCTGAAACTGGCCGTGCCGGCCGACCGGCTCGTGCTGTGCCGGGACCGCACTTTCGCCGGCCTCAGGGAGCTGCCCGTGACTTGGTGACGCAAACCCTCCCCCATCACCGCCGTCAGGTATCCGCCCGCCGGAGGGCAATTTTGCCTGCGCCTTACCAGATCAGGTTCACGAGACAAATCCCTACACCTAGGCCATTCGGGTGCTACTGGCCAGTTTTTTGGTCTACAACAGTTGTAGGTGGTTCGCGGACCGCCGCGTTGCCAGTGGGCTGGTCGGATGATCGGAGGAGGTGCCGCTCTTGGGTGACGGGGGTGTGCACATTCCGCCGGAGGTGCGGAAGTTCCTTGAGGTCACGCTGGGGTTGTCGTGGCCGGAGAGTGACGACCAGGGTCTGGTCGCCTTGTGGAAAACGTGGGAAGCGGTCAAGGAGGCGGTCGCGGTCTACGAGGCCGCGGCCCGGCGGGCCGGGTCCGCGATCCCGCAGGCATTGCAGGGAGACACGGGAGAGTTCTTCACACAGTTCCTCAGCGCCACCATCCCCGACGGGCTGACCGGGCTGGGCGAGGCCGCCGGCGAACTGGCGAAAATGTCACAGAACGCCGCGGCCGACGTCTACAAGACCAAAGTCATGTTCGTCGTCTTCGCCGCCTTCACCCTCGCCTCGATCATCCACCTCATGGCCACCCTGATCGGCGCCCTGTTCACCGGTGCCGTGATCGCCGCCGCCCGCGTCGCGCTCACCGCGATCTGGAAAGCCCTCGTCCTCCGCCTGAGCGAACTCTCCATCCGCGGAGGACTGTCCCACGCCACCAGAACAGCCCTGCTCAAAGCCGCCAAAGACATCGCGATCAAAGTCGGCGGATTCGCCGCCTTCGGCGCCGCACTCATGGGCGGCACCGACTTCGGCGTCCAAGCCCGTCAGATCGCCGACGGCGACCGCAACGGCTGGGACACCAAGTCGCTGACCTCATCCCTCGTCGGAGGAGCACTCGGCGGCGCCTTCGCCGGCATCTTCCACTCCGCCGCCGGAGCCATCCGCAAAACCGCCTTCGACCTCCGCGACCGCCTCGACATCGACCCCGCCCACCTCGAAAAACTCGTCCCCGGAGCCCCAGGCACCGTCACAGCGAAAGACGTCATCACCGCCATCAACAAACCCCTCGCCGCCTTCGGCGACGCCGGCTACGCCACCGGGCAGGTCATCACCACCATCGCCACCGCACCCCTGATCAACCTCGCCCTCGGCGCCCCCGCCGGCAACCCCGCCCTCGGCGCCCTCGGCGCCCTCTCCAAATACGGCGGCGGACACACCAGCACCACCACCGGCACCACCCTCGACGCCCTCCACCCCCCGGTGCTGCCCGACCTCACCATCCCGGACCTCGAGAAATCCGATACCAAACCCACCGAATCCGCCCACGACAAGGAAAAGCCGTCCAGCCCGGAGAAACTCACCGGCATCGACAAACTCACGCACACCACAATCGAAATGGAGGCCGAACCCCCACCGCCCTACACCGCCGCCCCCGGCCAGGCGAATTTTCGCGAGGAGAAAACGCCCGCCTACACCACCAGTCCTCAAGGTCTCGGCGCCCTCTACACCGGACCCGGCACGGCGGCACCGGGGAACGGCGTCGCACCCCCAGCGAATGGCTTTTTCCCGGCGACCACCTCCACGCAGAATGGCGTGCGGGGGACCGTGCCGGTCGTTGCCGACGTCGGCACGCCGGAGGCCATCCGAACCGCACCCGTGGCCGAGACCCAGACAAGTGCGATCAGCCCACCGGCCACAGCCACGACCGGGTACACGCCTTCATTTGTCGAAGCACCTTTGACGCGTTCCGTGGGCGAAAACGGGATCTCCCCGTCGACGTCGGCTGAGCGGGGTTCATCCGGCACGTCTCCCAGTCAGCAGACGCCTACGGCAGCCGGAGGTGTCGTCGCGGACACCAGGCCGGGCGAAGTGCGGCCGGACAGTGCCGGACAAGCCAGAACCGCGGTCCAGGATGCGTCATCCTCGCGTGTTCAGGCCGATCGTGCGCCTGTCACCACCAGTTCGGCGCCCTCGCCCCCCGTGGCCGTCGCACGACCCGACACCACCGGCGGGAATCTCGGCACGCCCCCCGCCCGCTCCACCGAGGCAGCGCTCGCGGACGGCACACGATCGTTCCTCACCGACTCCACACCGGACGCGACCCGAGGCCTCGACACGCGAACCACTGTTCAAGCGACCCTCCCCTCGGATCCCGCGCCTCCGCGATCCGCGGTCGGCACTGCCGTGGGCGTACGACCGGACGATGCCTCCGTCGTTTCGGCGGTGGAACCGGTGCGAGCCATCCCCCTCCCCGGCAACGGAGGCATCGCCTTCGTACCCGAGGGCTATGCCACCAATGTCACGAACGCCTTCCCCGAACCCCAGCCAGGTGTCTTCCGTGTCATCGCACAACATCGGGACAACGTCTTCTCACTACTCGACCCCGCCCGCCAGCTCGCCGTGGCGCTTCGCGACCTTCCCGCGCACCTCGCCTCATGGGGTACCTACACCAGGCTTCAGCTCGTGGCGTGCGACCTCACCCCCGCTCAGCTCACTCGCCTCGCTCCCGTCATCCGCACCACGCTCGGCGCCGAACTCGAAGCCCCTTACCGCGAGACTCCCATTTACATCACCCCTGCCGGAGACATCAGCACCACCGACCCCGGCGTCCCGGGCACCCTCCACCTCGCACCCAAACACCGCCGGGACGGCTCCACAGTCACCACCGACCCCGAAAGCCCCCAACTCGCCACACAAATCACCGAGGCGACGAAACGCATCCTTCAACAACACGGCGGCCTGGAGGTCAAGCATCTACTCACCTACCTCGATCCCGGGCCCCTTCGCGCGAAGGAGCTGCAAGCACAAATTCGCCAACAGTTCAACAAAGAACGCGACTCACTCCAAGCAGCAGGTGAGCTGTGGAGCCCACACTATCGAGGGAGTCCAAATACCGAAAAGTTCGACATCGAGACCATGAATGATTTCACCTCATGGATATACCGAAAAGTGGTAGCCGAACAACGAGCCATTCCAGCTGATATCGCCCGCAGCGCGCAGGTCGCCGGGTTCGCCATTAACTATAAACGCCTCATAGCCGACATCGAAAAGGCGGTAAAGGTCGCCGAAAGCGACGGTCGCCGACACCTTGACTGGACGTTCCCGAAGGACCGGGACCGCATCACGTCCCTGACCGAGCAGCTCATCGCAAACAGCAGCTACCGCACTCCCGGCGACGTTGTCGACGCACTGAGAAATCTGAACATACGGGGAGAGAGTCAAGACCTCGAGGGCATGGCGGCCAGGCGCGAACGTGCCTTGAAAGACGACCCTCGGATTCTCGCCGCCGCCACAGAGCGAGGCCTGCCCACCTGGCGACCCCCCGAAAAATTCCTGGGCAGGAAGCTGAACGCCGACATCTCCACCGATCGGCGCTTCATCGGCAACCTGGCCTACGCGGCCGCTTCCGAAAGCAAAACCGCTACACCCGCCGAACTCACGACTCAATTGAAGCGAGAAGGAATAGCCGGAGAGCACGCCACTCTTCTGAAACTCGTCACCACGGCAGTCGACGAAGCCACCCGCAATGGTGACCGGCTCCCCACACTCACCACCGCCGAGCACGACCACCACAACGCCATCCTCGCTCGGACCGGCGCCATCCTCGATGCCACCCCGAAGATTGGCGCCGCTACACCTGCGGACCAGGTCAGGCTCCTGGTCAAAGACATGCGAATCCGGCATATAGCCGGTCCACAGGAAGATCTGGTCACCCTTGCCGGCACCGTTCTCCAAAACCCCGGAGCCGCCGCCTCGGCCGGCACGTTCCTCGATCCCGTAGCCACGGACGGCCTTCTTCTGGAAACTCGGCTTCGCCGGACCGAGAACGAGCTCGCCGCGGTGGCCGAAAGAACCCTTGATCAGTTCGGTGACCTGGCATTCAGATTTCTGCTGGTTCCCGGAACACGCACACACCTGTCAGCCACCGCGTCCAAAGCGGAGTTTTCACAGCATCTCGCCGCAGCTCGGGCAAAACTCGCAAGCGCCGGTGAATTATGGGCTCCCCTCTATCAAGGTGAGCGCAAAAATGGCACGTCCGACAAGGAGAACATCGATGCCCTTGCCGTGTGGTTGTATCGGCGGGTGATCGCCCAACCCGACGACTCCGTCCTGGCGATCGCCCGCAGTGCCGTCATGACCGGCTTCGCCCTTGGGCAAACACAGCTTGAGAGCGCGGTGAAGGCGGCCATGAAAGCCGCGGGGGAAGACGGCCGAAGGCACCCGCGGTTCCTCATGTCGAAATCGAGCGATCGCAATGAGATCGTTTCCCTGATAGACCGGCTACTGGCCAACGGCGGCTACCGGCCCCCCGACAGCATCGCCGACATCGTGAAATCCATGAACGTCCACGGTGAGAAAGCGGACGTCGTACAGCTGGTGATGCAGCGTGAACGCGCTTTGAAAGATGATCCCCAGCTCCTCACCACCGCCCGGGAACGCGGCGAACCCGCCCGGCGACCGACCGGCCGGTTCCTGGGCAGGGCACTGGACACCCGCAACCCGGGCGACCGCGACCTGATCAGCGAGTTCGCCTACGTCGCCGCCTGGGAAAACAAGACCGCCGCACCCGCCGATCTCACCGAACTCCTGCGGCGAGAAGGTATTGCCGGATCACGCGACACGCTGCTGGCACTCGTCACCGACGCGGCGGATGAAGCCGGAAGGAACGGCGACAGGCTGCTGCCCCTCACAACCACCGATCCCGACCTGCTGCCCGCCATTCAAGCTCGTGTCAACGCCATTCTCTACGCGACCCCGGCGATCCACCGCCTTGAGGCATCGGACCAGGAGAAGGCACTGGTCAAGCACCTGCGAATGCGGCACATCACCGGACCTCGGCATGATCTCGAAGCCCTGGCGCGCACCGCGCTCCAGACGCCCGCCACCGAGCTGCCCTCCGACTTCTCCTTGAACCCCATCGACGTCGGGAAAGTCGTCCTCAATCCCAGCGATCCCGACCACGCACCAGCCATCGAGGCTTTGGCCAGGGAAGTCATCGACAAGTACGGAGACATCGACAAGAAGGTTTCCCTGTTCTATTTGGAACAAAACGGATTCGCGCATAAGAGTGGTCTCGGTTCCGTCCTCACCAAGGCGAAGGACAATGCCAGAGCGGATGGGTCCTTGTGGCGACCCCGATATCGCGGTCGTCAACAGCAACAGAGTTACAGCCAGGTCGAGCCGAACGATCTCTCCGCCCTGTTGTGGCAGTTGGCGATCACCAATCCTCGAGCGACAGCGGGGGAGATCGCGCGACTAGCCGGGCAAGCGGGTTTCACCGGATACGAACTTTTGCGATCGGGCGCGGAGAGTGGCATCGAGGCCGCCGTGCTGAGTCAGCGTCGGTACCCCTTCGTGGACATCGCCGATCCGGCCGCTACGCCCATGATCGACGCCATCATCGCCAACAGCCCCGTCCTTGACAAGGTGTTCCTGGTGACGCGGTTGCGCGAGTACAACATCCAAGGCAGCACCGACAAGTTCTTCAAGGTGCTGAGCGCGAGGCTGGCCGCGGATCGGTCCGAGGCCGATGTGGCCGCCAGTCGTGCGGCGCTGACATTGAAACCGGACGGCTGGATTCTGGGGCGGTTCTTGGATGTGGCCGATGCGTATGACCGGGCCTGGATCGACAAGCTCGCCTACGCCGCCGCATGGGCCGACAAAACCGCGACGGTCGACCAGCTCGTGGCGCGGTTGGTCAAGGACGGCGTCGTCGATACCGATGGCGGGTTGACACCACTGGTCACCCAGGTCGTGAACGAAGCCACCACCAACGGCGACCGCTACGAAAAAATCTCCGCCGACAAGCCCGCCGACCACACCGCCGTCCTCCGTCGCACCGGAACCCTGGCACTGAAAAACCACACCGAACTATTCGCCCTCACCCAACCCGACGCCACCACCCACCTCGTCCGGCACATGCGCACCAACCACATCACCGGCACCCAAGAATCACTCCGTGGCATCGCCGACACAGTCCTCAACGTCCGCACCGACCAACCCCTCCCCGGCACCCACACCATCCCCATCCCCACCTACGGCGGCCTCCTCGTCAACGCCATCCCCCTCCCCGCCAACGCCGGCGCGGCCTTCGTCAAACCGGACTACACCACCAACATCACCAACGCCTTCCCCAACCCCCAACCCGGCGTCATCACCATCCTCACCCACCACGACACCACCGACACCTACCACCTCGACGAACACATCCCCCACACCCCCCAAGACCTCATCAACACCATCGCCAACCTCCCCATCCACTGGCCCACCAACCACACCCTCACCCTCCTCGCCTGCTACCTCACCCCCACCCAAACCCACCACCTCCAACACCTCATCCACCAACACCCCACCCTCCACCACCTCACCCTCAACACCCCCCACCACAACACCCCCATCCACATCACCACCCAAGGCCACATCACCACCACCGACCCAGGCCAACCAAACACCCTCCACCTCGCACCCAAACACCGCCGCGACGGCACCACCATCACCACCGACCCCGAAGCCGACGCGAAGATATCCGCAACAGCCGAAAGCGTCCTCCGCCATCACGGCGACCTGAACATCAGGCATCTCCTCACCTCGGAACTTCGCAAGGCCGCACCGGAAAAGACAACCGATACGAAGTTCAGGGAACATCTGAACACGACGCGGAAACGGCTGAAGACAACCGGCGAACTGTGGAGCCCGGTTTACCGAGGTCGGCGCGACAACGGCAAGTTCGATGAAGTCAACGTCAACGATTTCACCGCGTGGCTGTATCGGCAGGTGATCACCGAGCACGCGCAACAACCCGTGGCGCTCGCTCGCAGTGCGGCGAAGGCAGGCTTCACCTCTCATTACGACCAGGTCCTGACAGATATCAAGAAGGCCAAGAAGGCCGCCGAAGCGGATGGCCGGATCTTCCCGACATTGGCGATCACAAACCTCGAGCATGCCGACCGGATCGAGGCACTTGCCGATCAAGTACTCGCTGATGGAAGTAGCCCGAACTCGGCGTACCTCGCTCTCCGGGACCTCAACGTGCAGGGGACGGCGGATCAGCTCAGAGCACTGCTGGACCGGCGCAAAGCCGTTTTGAAAACCGATCCCGCGGCGTTTGAGTCCGCCCGGGCACGCGGGCGGCCTGCTTTGGCACCGAACGGCAAGTTCCTTGGCCGGTTGCTCGACTCCGACGACCCCGACGATCACTTGGTGATCGGCCGGATGGCCTATGCTCTGGCTTGGGAGAAAAAGACCGCCGATGTCCGAGAACTGACCGCTCAACTGGGGCGAGAAGGCGTTGCCGACTCGCGGGGGGTTCTGCTCCGCCTGGTCGCCGAGGCGGTGGACGAGGCCGTTCACAACGGTGACCGGTTGTTCCCTCTGTCGGCCACTGATCCCCTTCACCAAGCCCATGTCCGGAACCGCGTCAGCGGCATCTTGACCGCCACCCCATCGCTTCGTGCCGCCGCGCCGGCCGACCAGGTATCGATCCTGGTCCACCACATGCGGACGCGGCACATCACCGGCCCCGAAGAACAGTTGACGACCCTGGCCGGCGCCGCTCTGCGAATCCCGGAGACCGATCTTGCCGCCGACTTCTCGCTCTACCCCCTCGATCTTGACGAGCGCAAACCACGTCCCGGCAATCCCGCCGGCATGCCACCCCTCGAAGAGGTGGCCCGCCGGATCGTCGACGAGCACGGAAATCTCGAATCCGGCACCTTGCGCCTGTACTTGAACCAGGCGGGTGTGGAATCGGTAGCCGGTACCATTCCTCTGATCACCGCCGCGAAAGCCGCCGCCGCGGCCGACGGTTCGGCCTGGTACCCGACTTATCGAAGCCGCGAACGAGTCAGAGACAAGTACGATCTTCGTAACCCGAATGACCTGACCGCCGTCATGGCCCTGCTCGTGATGGAATACGGCCGGGAGACCCCGACCGAGATCGCGCGCCGGGCGGAAAAGGCAGGTTTCGCCGGGTACGAGGCTTTACGCTCCGCGGCCGAAATGGCGATCGAAGCCGCTGTGGAACGTCAACAGCGGTATCCGTCCTTGAGTATCGCCGTTCCGGAAGACCGGCCGCGAATCAACGTCCTCCTCGATGGGCTGATCGCCGAGTCAGCGCTCGAACCGAGCCACGAGCTCGCAGTCCACTCGCTGGTGACGCGCTTGCAGGAGTCCAACGTCAGGGGTATCGGCAGCGCTCTTTCCGCCGCGGTGAGCGCACGATTACGCGACTTTCAGAGCGCCCGGCAGGCGGGCCTGCCGGATTCCGCTCTGATGGCGGCCCGTGCGTTATCCACGCTACAGCCCGACGTCCGGGCACTGGGCCGCTCACTGGATGTCGCCAAGGAAGACGATCTCGGCTGGATCGACAAGCTCGCCTACGCCGCTGCCTGGGCAGACAAGAACGCTTCAGTGGACCAACTGGTCGTCCGCCTCACCCAGCTGGGCGTCATCGATACCGGCGACAGGCTGACATCGCTCGTCACTCGTATCGTCGCCGAAGCCGTCGACAATGGGGACCGCTACGAGACGGTCTCCGCCGGCACCCCCACCGCCCTCCAGCGAACGGCCGTCATCGCGCTCGAACACGGCGCGTTCGCAGGCCTCGAAGCTTCAAGTGCCCTGACGCAGCTCGTCCGCCGCATGCGCGCCAATCACATCACCGGCACACAGCAGGAGCTCCGCGAGGTCGCCGAAACCGCTCTCGGCCTCGTTCGTAACGACCAGCCCTTGCCTGACGCCCACACCATTCCGGTGAGCGACTTCAGCGTTCTGATGCCGGCCGACCCGTCACCGGACAGTCGCGACACGGCGGTCATCGACGACACTGGTCGCCAACCCGACCACCATGGCGAAGCCGACACAGAGCCTCTTCGAACCGGGGCGGAATCGGCGGCCGACCCACAAATCCAGGCAGAGCTCGGCGACGTGATCCGAGCCATCCTTCTTCAGCACGGCGACCTGGGCACGAAGCATCTACTCGTCCACGTTCCTCACGCCCGCTATCCATACTCCGAGTTCGGACCGCTGATCCGCGAGCAATTCAGCAAGATACGAGATGAACTCAAGGAAAACGGTCAGCTCTGGAAGCCGCTCTATCGGGGAAAGCGCAACGATGGCAGATTCGACAAGGACGTGCCCGACGATCTCACCGCCTGGCTGTACCGCCAGGTGATCGGTGGAGACGAGCACGCTCTCAGGGCGATCGCGCGAAGTGCGATGGAGGCCGGCTTCGTTACGAGTTACGATCAGCTCTTGAAAGGTGCCGCAGAGGCGATCAAAGTCGCCGAGGCGGATGGTCGCCGTTACCCGGAACTGCACTTGTCGACCCCGGGCCATCGCACTGGAATTGTGGACTTGGTCGACCGGCTCGTAGCCAGCGGCAAGTATCCCAGCCTCGTTCAAACAGCCGAGGCACTGAGAAAGTACAATGTGCACGGGCTGAACGCGGAGATCAAGAATCTGATCGCCGAGCGGCAAGTCGCGTTGGACTCTTCCCCCGCCCTGCTCGCGGCCGCCAAGGAGCGCGGCGAGCCGATGTTGAAGCCGTCCAACCTCTTTCTCGGTCGGCCGCTGAGTGCCGACGATCAGGACTCCCACATCCTTATCGGCAAACTCGCCTACGCCGCTGCCTGGGAAAAGAAGACCGCTGACATCGACGAGCTCACCGACCTCCTCCTCCGAGAAGGTGTCGCGGGTCCACGTCCCATCCTTCGCCGCCTCGTCGCCAAGGCCGTCAACGAAGCCACTCTCAATGGCGACCGGCTCGTCCCGCTCTCGAGCACCCGGCTCGACTATCACAGCGACATCGAGGCACGTATCAACGTCATCCTCGACGCGACCTCCGCCCTGCGCGAGCCTGGTCGGCCAGAACCGCTGAAGACCTTGGTCCAGCACATGCGAACGCGACACATCATCGGCCCCCAAGACCACTTGGAGGACCTCGCCCGCACCGTGTTGGAGAACCCCCGATCCGCGGTTCACCCGACCACCGGTCTCCGTCCGATCGACCTTCCCCCGCACGGACTCGATGCCGGCGTCCCCGTCGACCTGTCAACCGTCGAGGAGTTCACCAAGGAAGTCATCGCCGAACACGGCGGGCTTACCAACAATTCTTTGCTGTTCCATCTCCGGGGCAAGGTCGCCGAGAAGGACAAGACCACGCTTCTTTTCATGATCAACAAGGGAAAGGGGGAGGCCAACGCCGAAGGCTCACTGTGGATCCCTCAATATCGGGGTCTCAATCATTCGCGAGACAAGCAAAAGTACGACACGGACGTACCGAACGATCTCACGGCCCTGTTGTGGCACCTGGCGATCGACCGCCCCCGTGCCTCGGCGACAGAGATCGCCCGTGCGGCCGAGCAGGCCGGCTTCGCCAATGCCGTTGCGGGCGCGCTGAGGGCGATAGAGGCCGCTACGCGACTTAACCGACGGCATCCCGTCCTGAACGTCTCCGATTCCGCCGGACTTCCTCACATCAATGCCATGATCGACGCTCTGATCGCCGACAACCCGGGCATGCCCACGTCCACTGTGATCCAGCACCTACGTGAACATAACGTGCAAGGAGACAACGGCTTGTTCACCGAGGTGGTGAACGCCAGGCCACGTCCCTTCACGAGCGGGCAAGACCATACCGGCGTGGCGAATGTACCCGATGTGAGCGCGGGTCGTGCGTTGCTGGGCTTGGTCACGGAGGGAAATCTCCTGGGCCGGTCCTTGGACGTGGCCGATGCGGGTGATCGGGCCTGGATCGACAAGCTCGCCTACGCCGCCGCATGGGCGGACAAGACCGCGACGG
>NZ_QHJK01000021.1:0-924 GCF_003947475.1 Amycolatopsis sp. WAC 04197
ACCACAACACCCCCATCCACATCACCACCCAAGGCCACATCACCACCACCGACCCAGGCCAACCAAACACCCTCCACCTCGCACCCAAACACCGCCGCGACGGCACCCTCGTCACCACCGACCCCGACGATCCCCGAACCTCGGCAGCCTTGACCGCGGCGGCCATCGACGTAATCCAGCAACACGGTGGCCTGGACGTCAGGCATCTCCTCACCTACGTCTCGCACGAAACCTTCCCAGCCAGGAAATTCGCCAAGGCCCTGAGAAAGAGGTTCACTGATCTGCTGAACGATCTCGGTGCCGTCGGCGAACTTTGGGGTCCTCTCTATCGAGGAACGCGTCGCACGGGGAAGTTCAGCGAGCAGGATATCGATGCTTTCACCGCATGGTTGTACCGGAGGGTCAGTGTCGGGGACCGGGCTACCGCCCCGACGATCGCGCGAAACGCGCATGAGGCCGGTTTCGTCCTCGGCTTTAACGAGCTTGTGGCCGATATCAAACAGGCGATGGCCGCCGCCGAGAAGGACGGCCGCCGCCATCCCGAACTGTCGATGACGAAACCCGGACACCGACCACAGATCGAGGAACTGACCGACAGGATCCTCGCCAACAACGGTGACCGCACCCTCAAAGACACGATCGCCGATCTCATCGCAGCGAACGTCCACGGCGAGCATCCGCAGTTCAAAGCCCTTGTGGACGCACGCAAACAGGCCCTGAAAGACGACCCAGAACTAGAGGCGGCCGCCCAGGCACAAGGTCTCCCCACTCTGTCACCGACCGGAGAATTCCTCGGCAGAAGGCTGAACGCCGACACCCCCACCGACCACGACTTCATCAGCAAACTCGCCTACGCCGCCGCATGGGAAAACAAAACCGCCACCCCCGACGACATCACCGAAACCCTGCAACGCGAAGGAATCA
>NZ_QHJK01000022.1:0-5171 GCF_003947475.1 Amycolatopsis sp. WAC 04197
CAGAAGGCTGAACGCCGACACCCCCACCGACCACGAATTCATCAGCAAACTCGCCTACGCCGCCGCATGGGAAAACAAAACCGCCACCCCCGACGACATCACCGAAACCCTGCAACGCGAAGGAATCACCGGCACAGAAAACACCCTCCTCCGACTCGTCACCGAAGCCACCGACGAAGCCACCCGAAACGGCGACCGCCTCACCACCCTCACCACCACCGACCCCGACCACCACCACGCCATCCACACCCGCGCCAGCACCATCCTCGACACCACCCCCGCACTCCACGACCCCCACCTGAACAACCCCGTCGGCGAACTCGTCAAACACCTGCGCATGCGCCACATCACCGGCCCCCAGCAAGACCTCGAAACCCTCGCCCGCAACCTCCTGACCACCCCCGGCCCCGACCTCACCGCCGACTTCTCCCTCGACCCCATCGAACTCAGCGGTGTCAAGACCGGGCTTACCGAGTCCGGTCCCGTCGGTTCCGGCGGAGTCCCAGGCTCTATGGCGACGCTCGCCGCAGTGTCCCAGGACATCATTCGCCGGCACGGCGACCTCGAGGTCAGGCATCTGATCAACTACATCCCTCATGACCTCTTCCCGGCGAAGCGGTTCCATGCGGAAATCAAGAAGAACATAGGCCAGGAACGACGTAAACTGGACCTGGACGGTGAACTCTGGAAGCCGATCTATGCGGGAACACATCGCAAAGAAACCTTCAGCGAGAAGGTTCCGAATGATTTGACCGTCTGGCTGTACCGAAGAGTGGTAGCCAAGCAAACGGATGCCTCGATGACGATCGCGCGTAGCGCGCAGGAGGCAGGCTTCGCCGTTGGCTATAACGAGCTTTTGGCCGATATCAAACAGGCGATGGCCGCCGCCGAGAAGGACGGCCGCCGCCATCCCGAACTGTCGATGACGAAACCCGGACACCGGCCACAGATCGAAGAACTGACCGACAGGATCCTCGCCAACAACAGTGACCGCACCCTCAAAGACACGATCGCCGACCTGAACGCCCTGAACGTCCACGGTAGACGGACCCAGTTCAAGGACCTTGTGGACGCGCGCAAACAGGCCCTGAAAGACGACCCAGAACTCCTCGCGGCCGCCCGGACACACGGCCTCCCCGAACTGTCACCGACCGGGGAATTCCTCGAAAGAAGGCTGAACGCCGACACCCCCACCGACCACGACTTCATCAGCAAACTCGCCTACGCCGCCGCATGGGAAAACAAAACCGCCACCCCCGACGACATCACCGAAACCCTGCAACGCGAAGGAATCACCGGCACAGAAAACACCCTCCTCCGACTCGTCACCGAAGCCACCGACGAAGCCACCCGAAACGGCGACCGCCTCACCACCCTCACCACCACCGACCCCGACCACCACCACGCCATCCACACCCGCGCCAGCACCATCCTCGACACCACCCCCGCACTCCACGACCCCCACCTGAACAACCCCGTCGGCGAACTCGTCAAACACCTGCGCATGCGCCACATCACCGGCCCCCAGCAAGACCTCGAAACCCTCGCCCGCAACCTCCTGACCACCCCCGGCCCCGACCTCACCGCCGACTTCTCCCTCGACCCCATCGAACTACGTGAGGGCCTTCTCGATCCCGGCGACCCCAGAGACCTTCCCGCCATCGTCGAACTGGCTTCGACAGTCGTCGAGCAACAAGGGAATCTGGCCCCCCGCACCCTGGAGGTCTCCCTCCGGCGCCAGCGTGTCAAGACAAGTGAGGGGGTCGACGCTCTGATCGCACAAGCGCTGGAGGCGGTCCAGGCCGCCGGCTCCCTGTGGAGTCCACGCTATCGCGCCATGAACGGCCAGGAACGACAAGCACGAGCATTCGATCCCGACGGGCCGGACGACCTCACGGCGCTGCTGTGGCAATTGGCCGTCGACCATCGCCGGGAGGACGCCGAACAGCTCGCGCGCCGAGCCGAGTACGCGGGCTTCGCCGGCCCGGCCGAGCTCAGGTCGAAAGCCCAAGACGTCATCCGCGCAGCCGAGCGGCAACAACGGCGGCATCCTTACTTGAGCACCAGCGTTCCAGAGTCGGAACATCAGGTCAGTTCCCTGATCGCCGCCGTGATCACGGACGCGATGTCCGCCGACGTGCCGGACATCAGAATCCGCGTCCTGATCGAACGCCTGCGGGGGTACAACGTTCGTGGTAGTACCAATGCCCTCACCGCTTTGGTGAGCGAGGGAATCACCGACGCAGCGGTAGCCCGTTCGCTGATTCAGGATCCGACCCGACTTCAGTTCATTACCGAAACCGCGCGGCAGTTACTGGCCCTGCGAACCGAGGGGAATCTCCTAGGCCGTTCCCTTGACGTGGCCAAGGCGGACGATCGTGCCTGGATCGACAAAATCGCCTACGCCGCCGCTTGGGCCGACAAGACCGCGACGGTCGAACAGCTCGTCGCCCGGCTGACCCGAGACGGTATCACCGACAGCGACGGCGGCCTCACCCCCCTGGTCACCCGCGTCGTCGAAGAAGCCACCCGTAACGGCGACCGGCACCCAGCGATCTCCGCGGACCGGGTCGCCAACCGCACCGCCATTCTCCAGCGCACCGGCGCGCTGCTCCTCGAACACACCGAACTCGGTATGCCCGACGCCATCACTCCGCTCGTCCGGCAGATGCGTATCAATCACATCACCGGGGCGCAGGACAAACTACGCGAACTCGCGATGGCCGCGCTCCGGTCTCATGCCGACCAAGTCGCGCCCGGCGCCCCCGTCGCTTCCGTGGCTCCCTCACTCACCCTGGTGCGGGGTGTGCCCCTCCCGCATGACGGGGGCATGGCCTTCGTAAAGCCGGGCTACGCCACCAACGTCGCGGCCGCCTTCCCCTACCCCGAACCCGGCGTCATCACCCTGCTCGCCCACCACGGCAGCACCGACACCTATCAGCTGCCCAACCTGTTCACCGACGCCGACGCCGTCTCCCACAGCCCGCACGAGCTCGTCGAGACCATCGCCACCCTTCCGGTCACCTGGGACAAAACCCGGAACCACACGCTCACGCTCCTGGCCTGCAGGGTCACCGAAACCCAGTACCACCATCTCGCCACCCTGATCCGGCAACACCCGACCCTCGACCACCTCACCCTGTCCGTCCCTTACCTCGACACTCCCGTCTACGTCACGCCTGACGGCCACATCACCACCATCGACCCCGGTGTTCCGGGCACTCTCGAACTCGCTCCCAAGCACCGACGAGATGGAACCACCGTCACGGCAGGCTCGGAAGACCCTCGGCTCAAGGCACAACTCGCCGAGACGGCAAAGGAGATCCTTCAGCAGCACGGCGACCTGATCAACAGGTATCTGCTGACCTCGAAACTTCGGGGAGATCTGGGCTCCCAGAAATTCGAGAGCAAGTTGGGCACGCAATTATCCGCGACACGAGAGAGCCTCAAGAACTCCGGCGACCTTTGGGCTCCCCACTATCGAGGCGAACGCAAGCTCGCCACGTTCAACAGCGAGAGTCCTGATCACTACACCGCTTGGCTGTACCGAAGGGTCGTGGACCAGCCCAAGCTGGAAGCCCAGGCCATCGCTCGCAGCGTTGCCGAGGCCGGTTTCACGGTCATTCACGAGCGGGCCATGGCCGATGTCAGGATCGCGATGAGTGCCGCCGTGAAAGACGGCAGGCGACACGAAGAACTGTCGTATTCGAAAGCCGAGCATCGAGAGATGATAACGGACCTCGCTGGACGCATTCTTGCCAACGACGATCGCCGGCGCACTCGTGATGTCCTTCGCGATCTGAAAGAGTTGAACGTACACGGTAATTCTCAATTTCTGAGAAATTTGGTGGACGCCACCACTGTACGGCTGACAGAAGATTCGCAATATCGCGCAGAAATGCAAGCTCTGGGGCCGCCGCCGGCCTTAAGGCCATCTGGACACTTTCTTGACAGAACGCTGAGCACCGATATCGAGACGGATCGCGATTTCATCAGTAAACTCGCCTACGCCGCGGCGTGGGAGAACAAGGCCGCTGATATCAAAACACTCGCCGAACTCCTGCAGCGCGAGGGCGTCACAGGATCGTTCGACGCATTGGTCGACCTGGTCTCGCAGGCAGCCGATGAAGCAACCCGCAACGGCGACCGGCTCCTGCCTCTTCAGGCAGGACTTCCTGATGACGATGCCGCCGTTCGATCCCGCACCCAGGCGATCCTCGATTCAACGCACACTCTTTACGACCCGTTCCTCACTCCGAACCAGGTGCAGCAACTCGTCAAGCACATGCGGATACGGCACATCACCGGCCGGCAGGCAGTTCTGGAGACCTACGCCCGCACCTTGCTCGAGACACCCTACAACAACTTGCAGACCGACCTCACCCTCGCCTCGCTGACTTTTCCCAATTCCAACCTCGATCCCAAGAACCCCAATCACCTGCCTGCCATTCGAACACTGGCCCGCAATACCGTCGATCAGCAGGGTGATCTTGATCTCGATACCTTGATCTTCCATCTGTCTCGCGAAGGGAAATTCGGACGTGTCAGCCTTTACCGCGTAGTGACTGAGGCTAAGAGAGCTGCCTACAGCGACGAGTCTTCTTGGCATCCGCGATATCGCGGCCAAGGCCGGGAACGAGCAGTCCAAAATTACGATCTCGGCGTGGCGAACGACTTCACAGCGCTGCTGTGGCGGCTCGTGGTCGACCACCCACGGCAAGTGGCTCAAGAGATCGCCCGCCAAGCGGAGCACGCGGGCTTTTACCGGCACGGCGCTACGCGTGCCAGCGTCGATAAGGCCATCTCGGCCGCCGAGCGGCTCAAGCGCAGGCACCCCTTCGTCGACATCTCGGATCCGGAAGCCCGGCCGCGGGTCAGAGCTATGACCGCCGCGTTGCTGGCCGACAATCCTGGCTACAACGAAGGAAAACTGGCCACCCTCCTGCGGCACCACAACGTCCACGGGGCGAACGAGACATTCACCCGCGAACTGCGCTCGATCCTCGCCGAAGGCCGGTCGGACGCCGATGTGAGCGCGGGTCGCGCGTTGCTGGGCTTGGTCACGGAGGGAAATCTCCTGGGCCGGTCCTTGGACGTGGCCGATGCGGGTGATCGGGCCTGGATCGACAAGCTCGCCTACGCCGCCGCATGGGCGGACAAGACCGCGACGG
>NZ_QHJK01000023.1:0-5241 GCF_003947475.1 Amycolatopsis sp. WAC 04197
AACCTCGTAAGAGGTTCCTTTGAGAGCAAGTATTAAATTGCCTCGATCAAATTCGATGACATTGTTGGAGAGTTTGATCCTGGCTCAGGACGAACGCTGGCGGCGTGCTTAACACATGCAAGTCGAACGATGAAGCCGTTTCGGTGGTGGATTAGTGGCGAACGGGTGAGTAACACGTGGGCAATCTGCCCTGTACTTTGGGATAAGCCTGGGAAACTGGGTCTAATACCGGATATGACAGAGCCTCGCATGGGGTTTGGTGGAAAGCTCCGGCGGTACGGGATGAGCCCGCGGCCTATCAGCTTGTTGGTGGGGTAATGGCCTACCAAGGCGACGACGGGTAGCCGGCCTGAGAGGGTGACCGGCCACACTGGGACTGAGACACGGCCCAGACTCCTACGGGAGGCAGCAGTGGGGAATATTGCACAATGGGCGCAAGCCTGATGCAGCGACGCCGCGTGAGGGATGACGGCCTTCGGGTTGTAAACCTCTTTCGCCAGGGACGAAGCGCAAGTGACGGTACCTGGATAAGAAGCACCGGCTAACTACGTGCCAGCAGCCGCGGTAATACGTAGGGTGCGAGCGTTGTCCGGAATTATTGGGCGTAAAGAGCTCGTAGGCGGTTTGTCGCGTCGTTCGTGAAAACTCCACGCTTAACGTGGAGCGTGCGGGCGATACGGGCAGACTTGAGTTCGGTAGGGGAGACTGGAATTCCTGGTGTAGCGGTGAAATGCGCAGATATCAGGAGGAACACCGGTGGCGAAGGCGGGTCTCTGGGCCGATACTGACGCTGAGGAGCGAAAGCGTGGGGAGCGAACAGGATTAGATACCCTGGTAGTCCACGCTGTAAACGTTGGGCGCTAGGTGTGGGCGACATCCACGTTGTCCGTGCCGTAGCTAACGCATTAAGCGCCCCGCCTGGGGAGTACGGCCGCAAGGCTAAAACTCAAAGGAATTGACGGGGGCCCGCACAAGCGGCGGAGCATGTGGATTAATTCGATGCAACGCGAAGAACCTTACCTGGGCTTGACATGCGCCAGACATCCCTAGAGATAGGGCTTCCCTTGTGGTTGGTGTACAGGTGGTGCATGGCTGTCGTCAGCTCGTGTCGTGAGATGTTGGGTTAAGTCCCGCAACGAGCGCAACCCTTATCCTACGTTGCCAGCGCGTCATGGCGGGGACTCGTGGGAGACTGCCGGGGTCAACTCGGAGGAAGGTGGGGATGACGTCAAGTCATCATGCCCCTTATGTCCAGGGCTTCACACATGCTACAATGGCTGGTACAGAGGGCTGCGATACCGCGAGGTGGAGCGAATCCCTTAAAGCCGGTCTCAGTTCGGATCGCAGTCTGCAACTCGACTGCGTGAAGTCGGAGTCGCTAGTAATCGCAGATCAGCAACGCTGCGGTGAATACGTTCCCGGGCCTTGTACACACCGCCCGTCACGTCATGAAAGTCGGTAACACCCGAAGCCCATGGCCCAACCCGCAAGGGGGGGAGTGGTCGAAGGTGGGACTGGCGATTGGGACGAAGTCGTAACAAGGTAGCCGTACCGGAAGGTGCGGCTGGATCACCTCCTTTCTAAGGAGCAACACATCCACAGTCCTCGGGATACCCGAGACCAGCACTGTGGAGTGGCCAGGGTTTCAGCACCGAATGTGTGCTGGCACTGGTTGCTCAAGGAATTGTGGAACTACTGGTTAGGGTTCGCGACCGGGTTGCCGGCGAGGGCGAGTACTGCTCCGTAAGGAGCGTGGAAAGTGTTCCGCTGGGTCTGGTCAAGAATTGTTCACGAAGCACACTGTTGGGTCCTGAGGCAACACGCCAAGGGGCTAACCCCCTCTGGGACGTTTGTTTCTGGTGTGGTGTTTGAGAACTGTAGAGTGGATGCGAGCATCTTTGTGGTCAAGTTGTTAAGGGCACATGGTGGATGTCTTGGCTTCAGGAGCCGATGAAGGACGTGGGAGGCTGCGATATGCCTCGGGGAGCTGTCAACCGAGCTGTGATCCGAGGATTTCCGAATGGGGAAACCCAGCACCAGTTATGTGGTGTTACCCGCATCTGAATATATAGGGTGCGTGGAGGGAACGCGGGGAAGTGAAACATCTCAGTACCCGTAGGAAGAGAAAACAACCGTGATTCCGTGAGTAGTGGCGAGCGAAAGCGGAAGAGGCTAAACCATGCACATGTCAAGCTGTCAGGCGTTGTGTGTGTGGTGTTGTGGGACCCAGCGTCGAGGATCTGACAGTCCTCGGAACGATTACGCGTGTTAGTGGAACGCCTTGGGATGGGCGACCGGAGTGGGTGAGAGTCCCGTACGCGAAAACACGTTGTGGATTGTTTGTCTGGTGTTCCCGAGTAGCAGCGAGCTCGTGGAATTTGCTGTGAATCTGCCGGGACCACCCGGTAAGCCTAAATACTTCCTGAAGACCGATAGCGGACTAGTACCGTGAGGGAAAGATGAAAAGTACCCCGGGAGGGGAGTGAAAGAGTACCTGAAACCGTGTGCCTACAAGCCGTCAGAGCCCGAGCACATCTTTGTGATGTTGAGGTGATGGCGTGCCTTTTGAAGAATGAGCCTGCGAGTTAGTGCTGCGTGGCGAGGTTAACCCGTGTGGGGTAGCCGTAGCGAAAGCGAGTCTGAATAGGGCGATTGAGTCGCGTGGTCTAGACCCGAAGCGGAGTGATCTACCCATGGCCAGGCTGAAGCGTCGGTAAGACGACGTGGAGGGCCGAACCCACTTAGGTTGAAAACTGAGGGGATGAGCTGTGGGTAGGGGTGAAAGGCCAATCAAACTCCGTGATAGCTGGTTCTCCCCGAAATGCATTTAGGTGCAGCGTCACATGTTTCTCCACGGGGGTAGAGCTACTGGATGGTCTAGGGGCCTTACCGGGTTACCGAAATCAACCAAACTCCGAATACCGTGGTGTGAGAGTGTGGCAGTGAGACGGCGGGGGATAAGCTTCGTCGTCGAGAGGGAAACAGCCCAGAACACCAGCTAAGGCCCCTAAGTGTGTGCTCAGTGGGAAAGGATGTGGGATTGCCCAGACAACCAGGAGGTTGGCTTAGAAGCAGCCACCCTTGAAAGAGTGCGTAATAGCTCACTGGTCAAGTGGTCCTGCGCCGACAATGTAGCGGGGCTTAAGCACACCGCCGAAGCTGTGTCATTCATACATATAGATCGGCATTCTCCTTGAGGGTATGTCTAGTCGTGTGGATGGGTAGGGGAGCGTCCTGCATCCAGGGAAGCGGCGGCGGAAGCCAGTCGTGGAGGGTGTGGGAGTGAGAATGCAGGCATGAGTAGCGAATGCAGAGTGAGAAACTCTGCCGCCGGATGACCAAGGGTTCCTGGGCCAGGCTAATCCGCCCAGGGTAAGTCGGGACCTAAGGCGAGGCCGACAGGCGTAGTCGATGGATAACGGGTTGATATTCCCGTACCCGAGCACGTGCGCCCAGGATGAGGCGGTTGATACTAACCACCCAAAGCCAGTTACCAATATCTTCGGATGGAGGTTTCTGTGTGGAGCGTGGGATCTGATTCCGTAGTAGTCGAGTGATGGGGTGACGCAGGAAGGTAGCTCCGCCAGTGAGTGGTAGTACTGGTGTAAGCGTGTAGACCGAATGGTAGGCAAATCCGCCATTCATTAAGGTTGAGACGTGATGCGTAGCCGATTGAGGTGAAGTAGAGTGATCCTATGCTGCCGAGAAAAGCCTCTAGCGAGTGCGTGCACGGCCCGTACCCCAAACCAACACAGGTGGTCAGGTAGAGAATACTAAGGCGATCGGGTGAACTGTGGTTAAGGAACTCGGCAAAATGCCCCCGTAACTTCGGGAGAAGGGGGGCCAAACACTCTGAAGTCCCTTGCGGACTAGGGGTGGGTGGCCGCAGAGACCAGCGGAAAGCGACTGTTTACTAAAAACACAGGTCCATGCGAAGTCGCAAGACGATGTATATGGACTGACGCCTGCCCGGTGCTGGAACGTTAAGAGGACCGGTTAACCCCTTTGGGGGTGAAGCTGAGAATTTAAGCGCCAGTAAACGGCGGTGGTAACTATAACCATCCTAAGGTAGCGAAATTCCTTGTCGGGTAAGTTCCGACCTGCACGAATGGCGTAACGACTTTCCGGCTGTCTCAACCACAGGCCCGGCGAAATTGCACTACGAGTAAAGATGCTCGTTACGCGCGGCAGGACGGAAAGACCCCGGGACCTTTACTATAGTTTGGTATTGGTTTTCGGTTCGGCTTGTGTAGGATAGGTGGGAGACTGTGAAGCTGGCACGCTAGTGTTGGTGGAGTCGTTGTTGAAATACCACTCTGGTCGGATTGGGAATCTGAACCTCGGACCATGATCTGGTTCAGGGACAGTGCCTGATGGGTAGTTTAACTGGGGCGGTTGCCTCCTAAAGAGTAACGGAGGCGCCCAAAGGTTCCCTCAGCCTGGTTGGCAATCAGGTGTTGAGTGCAAGTGCACAAGGGAGCTTGACTGTGAGACAGACATGTCGAGCAGGGACGAAAGTCGGGACTAGTGATCCGGCACCACCTGGTGGAAGGGGTGTCGCTCAACGGATAAAAGGTACCCCGGGGATAACAGGCTGATCTTGCCCAAGAGTCCATATCGACGGCATGGTTTGGCACCTCGATGTCGGCTCGTCGCATCCTGGGGCCGGAGTAGGTCCCAAGGGTTGGGCTGTTCGCCCATTAAAGCGGCACGCGAGCTGGGTTTAGAACGTCGTGAGACAGTTCGGTCCCTATCCGCCGCGCGCGTAGGATACTTGAGGAAGGCTGTCCCTAGTACGAGAGGACCGGGACGGACGAACCTCTGGTATGCCAGTTGTCACGCCAGTGGCATGGCTGGTTGGCCACGTTCGGAAGGGATAACCGCTGAAGGCATCTAAGCGGGAAGCCTGTTCCAAGATGAGGTATCCCACCCCTTGTGGGTTAAGGCCCCCAACAGACCATTGGGTTGATAGGCCAGAAATGGAAGCACAGTAATGTGTTGTCGAGTTGACTGGTACTAATAGGCCGAGGACTTGCCCACAAAGATGTTACGCATCCACTCTACAGCTCTGAAACACCACACCGTTGTGGAAACAGACAGGTTGTGGTGTTTCATAGTGTTTCGGTGGTTATAGCGTCAGGGAAACGCCCGGTCCCATTCCGAACCCGGAAGCTAAGCCTGACAGCGCCGATGGTACTGCAACCGAAGGGTTGTGGGAGAGTAGGACACCGCCGGACTAAC
>NZ_QHJK01000024.1:0-1694 GCF_003947475.1 Amycolatopsis sp. WAC 04197
TGGTTGTTGACGATGACGTGCACGGTGCCGCCGGTGCGGTAGCCGCGCAGCAGCGCCAGGTTCAGGGTCTCGGCCACGACACCCTGGCCCGCGAAGGCCGCGTCGCCGTGCATCAGGACGGGGAGGACGGTGAAGCCCTCGCCACCCTTGTCGAGGATGTCCTGCTTCGCGCGGACGATGCCCTCGAGGACCGGGTCGACGGTCTCCAGGTGCGACGGGTTCGCGGTCAGCGACACCTTGGTCTCGCCGTCGCCGAACATGCGGAAGTACTTGCCCTCGGCGCCGAGGTGGTACTTCACGTCACCGGAACCGTGCGCCTGGCCCGGGTCGAGGTTGCCCTCGAACTCCTGGAAGATCTGCGCGATCGGCTTGCCGACGATGTTCGCGAGCACGTTCAGGCGGCCGCGGTGCGGCATACCGATGACGACCTCGTCGAGTTCGTGCTCGGCGGCCTTGTCGAGGATGGTGTCGAGCAGCGGGATCGCGGTCTCGCCGCCTTCGAGGGAGAACCGCTTCTGGCCGACGTACTTGGTCTGCAGGAAGGTCTCGAACGCCTCGGCGGCGTTGAGCTTCGAGAGCACGTACTTCTGGACCGCGGGGTCCGGCTTCTCGTGCGGGATCTCGACGCGGTCCTGGATCCAGCGGCGCTCCTCGGGGTCGAGGATGTGCGTGTACTCGATGCCGACGGTGCGGCAGTAGGAGTTGCGCAGCACGCCGAGGATGTCGCGCAGCTTCATCCGCTCCTGGCCGGCGAAGCCGCCGACCGGGAACTCGCGGTCCAGGTCCCACAGGGTCAGGCCGTGGGAGAGGACGTCGAGGTCGGCGTGGCTGCGCTGCCGGTAGTTCAGCGGGTCGGTGTCGGCCATCAGGTGACCGCGCATGCGGAAGGCGTCGATCAGCTCGATGACGCGCGCGGTCTTGTCGACCGGGCCGTCCGGGATGTCGGCGACCCAGCGGATCGGCTCGTACGGCAGGCGCAGGCTGGTGAAGACGTCGTCGTAGAAGCCGTCCTCGCCGAGCAGCAGCTCGTGGATGCGCTTGAGGAACTCGCCCGACTCCGCGCCCTGGATGATGCGGTGGTCGTAGGTCGAGGTCAGCGTCATGATCTTCGAGACGCCGAGGTCGACCAGCGCCTTCTCGCTGGTGCCCTCGAAATGCGCCGGGTACTGCATGGCGCCGACGCCGATGATCGCGCCCTGGCCCGCCTGCAGCCGCGGCACCGAGTGGTTGGTGCCGATGCCGCCGGGGTTGGTCAGCGAGATCGTGGTGCCGGCGAAGTCGTCGGCGGTCAGCTTGCCGTTGCGGGCCTTCTTGACGATCTCCTCGTAGGCCTGCCAGAACTGCATGAAGGTCATGTTCTCGGTGGCCTTGATGGAGGCCACGACGAGCGTACGGGAGCCTTCCTTGCCCTTCATGTCGATCGCGAGACCGAAGTTCACGTGCTCCGGCGTGATCGCGAACGGCTTCCCGTCGATCAGCTGGTAGTGCCGGTTCATGTTCGGGAAGTCCTTCAGCGCCCGGACCATCGCGTAACCGATGAGGTGCGTGAAGGAGATCTTGCCGCCGCGCGTGCGCTTGAGGTGGTTGTTGATGACGATGCGGTTGTCGGCCATCAGCTTCGCCGGGACGGCGCGCACACTCGTGGCCGTCGGCACGGACAGCGAGGCGTCCATGTTCTTCGCGATCGCCGCCGC
>NZ_QHJK01000025.1:0-1363 GCF_003947475.1 Amycolatopsis sp. WAC 04197
GGGTCGTGAGTGGCAATGGTCGTTCTAACCCTCTGTGCTGTTTCAGGACCTCACGGACAGATGTGTTTCAGGACTTGTCGGACAGTTTGTTGTTGAGTGGTTGGTAGCGTACTGCTCGGTTGAGGGTGAGCTGGCGGGCGATGGTGTCGCCGATCATGATGGTGACGCGGTCGCCTTGCCAGAACACGGTGGCTGTGTGTCCGGTCCAGTTTCGGCCCAGGACGATGGAGCAGCCGGAGAAGGCGATGACGCCGGTGGCTGAGACGGTGCGTTGAGTGCGGCCGCTGGGGGTGTTGTGGCCGGTGGCGGGGGTGGCTTTGGGGCTGGCGTCGTAGCGTTGTCGTGGGGTGTGGCCGTCGAGGCTTTGGTGGCGCCGGTGGTTGTTGTAGATGTGGCGGTAGTCCTCGAGTAGCTGTTGCAGGACGGCAAGGTTCTCGGCCGGGGGGCGGGCGGCGAGCCATTTCCTCAGGGTTCGGTGGACGCGTTCGTTCTTGCCGCAGGTTTGCGGGCGATAGGGCCTGGACGCGATGGCGGTGACGCCGTGTTCGGCGAGGTGGCGTTCGAGTTCGACCATCTGCCCACGGTGTTTTCCGGAGAAAGCTAATCCGTTGTCGGACAACACTTTGACCGGTAGGCCGTGGCCGGCGAAGGCCTGTTGCAGCGCTGCCCAGGTGTCGGTGCCGTTCTCGCTGGCGGCGGCGTAGGAGCCGACGTCGAGGCGGGAGTGGTCGTCGAGGATCTGGACGATGCAGACCTTCTGGCCGTCGGCCAGGTAGTACTCCATGCCATCGATCTGCCAGCACCCGTTCGGATCGGAGTACTCGAACCGGCGCCTCGTGCGGGGTCTCTTGCGGGGCTCCGGTTCGATCTGGCCGTGCTCGCACAGGATCCGGTAGATCGCCGACTTCGACGGCACCGGCGCGAACCCCGCCTTCTCCAGCCGCCAGCGGATCGAGATCGGCCCGTTGTCCCAGCCCTCGTCCGCGAGTTCCTTACGGGCCCGCAGCACCGCCTCGGCCACCTCCGCGCCTAATGCGGTGGGACGGTGGCGCGGGGCGGTGCTGCGACGGATGAACCCGTTCGCCGCCTCGCTCCGCACCCGGGCCACATACCGATAGAACGTGTCCCGGGAAACCCCGTGCTCGCGGCAGAACTGCGACACGTTGACCTTCTCGCCCACGGCTGCCCGAGCGACCGCGGCGACGAACTCAGGATCCATCGAAAACCCTGTACTGCCCATCGTCGCATGATCACCACGAACACCCTGGTCACCACACTGACAGGCCGATCAGTGTCCGTGAGGTCCTGAAACATCAACTGTCCGACATGTCCTGAACTCAGACAGGTCGTTCTAACCCTCTTT
>NZ_QHJK01000026.1:0-1355 GCF_003947475.1 Amycolatopsis sp. WAC 04197
GTCGCGAAAGCCACAGTGATGATGATGTGTGTGGATGGAGTTCTGGCGGGGTCTGGCTCGGAAAGCCACTGACGCCCTGGTTGGGTTGTCTTGCGAAAGATCTGCCGGCTTGTGCTGGGTCTCTGTTCATGCACGTGACCAGGCCGGGGATGTGACTTGATAGGAGCCTGTGCCACCAGGACACCCATCACTGTGTTGTCCATCCCGGCCCGGTACGTGCCATCCGTTCAACCCGATCGAGACACGGAATGGCAGTGACCAGGATGACCGATCAGCAGCATGCCGTCGACACGACCCGGGTGACCGGCGGGGTCGATACCCATAAGGACACCCACACCGCCGTGGCGGTCGACGGGCTCGGCCGGGTGCTGGGCACGTGCGTGTTTCCCGCTACCAGCACCGGATATGCCGCGCTGCTGGCCTGGCTGAGGAACTTCGGTGCCGTCACCGCGGTGGGTGTCGAGGGCACCGGTTCCTACGGCGCCGGGCTTGCCCGCTACCTGGCCGCCGAGGACGTCACGGTGGTGGAGGTCAACCAACCCGACCGGCATACCCGCCGCCGCACAGGGAAAACCGACACCCAGGACGCGATCAACGCCGCCCACGCCACACTCTCCGGCCGCGCCGACGCCGCCCCCAAAGCAGGCACCGGGCCCGCCGCGGCCATCACCGCCCTGCGCACGGTGCTCACCAGCGCGGTCAAATCCCGCACCGCCGCGCTCAACCAGCTCGACGCGCTGATCGTCACCGCCCCGGCCGCACTACGCGAAACCCTCACCCCGCTCACCGGCACCACCTTGATCACCGCCTGCGCCCGGCTCCGCCCCGGCACCGACCTCACCGACCCGCGCACCGCCGTCAAAACAGCGCTACGCCGCCTCGCCCGCCGCATCCAGCACCTCACCACCGAGATCCACGACGCCAAAACAGAACTGGCCACCCTGACCCGCCAGGTCCTGCCCACCACCACCGCCGTCTTCGGCGTCGGCCCCGACACCGCCTCCCAGCTCCTGGCCACCGCCGGGGACAACCCGCACAGGATCAGCACCGAAGCCCGCTTCGCGCACCTCTGCGGAACCGCACCCATCCACGCCAGCAGCGGCCGCACCAACCGCCACCGCCTCAACCGCGGAGGCGACCGCCACGCCAACGCCGCGATCCACCGCATCGTGCTCGTCCGCATGCGCCACTGCCCCCGCACCCGCGCCTACGTCGAACGACGCACCGCCCAAGGCCTCCCCAAACGACACATCATCCGCTGCCTCAAACGCTACACAGCACGCGAAATCCACCGAGCACTCATCACAGACCTCACCCACACCCCTTGACATCAATAGGAGCATCTTTCGCGACGT
>NZ_QHJK01000027.1:0-1254 GCF_003947475.1 Amycolatopsis sp. WAC 04197
GGCGGATTCACGTGGTGGTTGCAACACGCATTGTTTGTTGGTTGAACAGTAGTGCTTCGAGGGCTTCGGTGGGTGTGTGCCAGCCGAGGGTTTGGCGGGGGCGTCCGTTGAGTTCGGTGGCGACGCGGGCGAGGTCTGCGGCGGTGTGCTGGGTGAGGTCGGTGCCTTTGGGGAAGTATTGGCGGAGCAGGCCGTTGGTGTTCTCGTTGGTGCCGCGTTGCCAGGGTGCGTGCGGGTCGCAGAAGTAGATGTCCATTCCGGTGGCCAGGGTGATCTGCTGGTGGTGGGCCATTTCTTTGCCCTGGTCCCAGGTCAGGGACTTGACCAGCAGGGGCGGCAGGGTGTGGATGATCTCGGTCATGGCGGTGGCGACGGTGGCGGCGTCTCTGCTGTGGGGCAGGTGCAGCAGCATCACGAACCGGGTGGTGCGCTCGACCAGGGTCCCGATCGCGGATTTGTTGTCCTTGCCCAGGATCAGGTCGCCTTCCCAGTGTCCGGGGACGGCGCGGTCGGCGGCCTCGGCGGGGCGTTCGCTGATGTTGACCATGTCCTTGATCCCGCCGGGGGTGCGTTCCCGGCGGGCCTGGGCCTGCCGGCGGGGCATCCGCAGCGCCCGCCCGGTCCGCAGTGCCTGGGTGAGTTCACGGCGCAACGCGCCCCGGCCCTGGACATACAGTGCTTGGTAGATCGTTTCGTGTGACACCCGCATCTCCGGCTGGTCGGGGAACTCCAGCACCAGTCTCCGCGCGATCTGACGCGGGGACCACTTGCGGTCCAGCCTGTCCTGCACCACCTGACGCAACACCGGGTCCGCGGCCAGTTTCGCGGTCTTCGGGCGGGCCGCGCGTTCCTCGGCCGTGTGCTGGGCACTGACGGCCCGATACACACCCGACCGGCCGGTGTTACGGGCCAGCTCGCGAGACACCGTCGAGGCCGGGCGGCCGATCGCCCGCCCGATCGCCCGGGGCCCCAGCCCCGCCGCGGTCAGACAGGCGATCTCTTCCCGCTCGGCCAGACTCAACCGGACCGGCCCAGGCCGACAAGGTGCGTTACCGATCACCCCGCCAGCCTGCCGGAACAACCGCACCCCCGTCGTCGGGGACAACCCCACCGCCCGCGCCGCCGGCTTCGCCGCCACCCCCGCCCGAACCTGATCCCAAAACCCCACCCGCACCGACCGCGGCAACCACCGAAACACCCGCACAACCCGCCCCTTCCCACAGACGGTGTTGCAACAACCCCATGACTCCAAGA
>NZ_QHJK01000028.1:0-1215 GCF_003947475.1 Amycolatopsis sp. WAC 04197
TGACTGTCGCTCTTGGTATGCCAGCGCTTCCTCCTCCCGTCCTCTCCGAGCGTCGCAAGACCCGACAGCTGCAGGTCGGGCCGGTGGGCGTCGGCAGCGAGCACCCGATTTCGGTGCAGTCGATGACCACCACGCTCACTTCCGACGTCAACGCGACGCTGCAGCAGATCGCCGAGCTCACCGCTGCGGGCTGTGACATCGTGCGCGTCGCGTGCCCGTCCGCGGACGACGCCGAAGCGCTGCCCGCGATCGCGAAGAAGTCGCAGATCCCGGTGATCGCCGACATCCACTTCCAGCCGAAGTACGTCTTCGCCGCGATCGAGGCCGGGTGTGCGGCGGTCCGGGTGAACCCGGGCAACATCCGCAAGTTCGACGATCAGGTCAAGGAGATCGCGAAGGCCGCGAAGGATCACGGCACCCCGATCCGGATCGGCGTCAACGCGGGTTCGCTGGACAAGCGGATCATGGACAAGTACGGCAAGGCGACCCCGGAGGCGCTGGCCGAGTCCGCGCTGTGGGAGGCGTCGCTGTTCGCCGAGCACGATTTCCACGACGTGAAGATCTCCGTGAAGCACAACGACCCGGTGGTCATGGTGCGCGCGTACGAGATCCTCGCCGAGCAGTGCGACTACCCGCTGCACCTCGGGGTCACCGAGGCGGGCCCGGCGTTCCAGGGCACCATCAAGTCGGCCGTCGCGTTCGGGGCGCTGCTGCGGCAGGGCATCGGCGACACGATCCGCGTCTCGCTCTCGGCGCCGCCGGTGGAAGAGGTCAAGGTCGGGATCCAGATCCTGCAGTCGCTGAACCTCAAGGAGCGCAAGCTCGAGATCGTCTCGTGCCCCTCGTGCGGCCGTGCGCAGGTGGACGTCTACACGCTCGCCGAGCAGGTCACCGCGGGCCTGGAGGGCATGGAGGTCCCGCTGCGCGTCGCGGTCATGGGCTGCGTCGTCAACGGTCCCGGTGAAGCGCGTGAGGCGGACCTCGGTGTCGCGTCGGGCAACGGCAAGGGCCAGATCTTCGTGAAGGGTGAGGTCATCAAGACCGTGCCCGAGCACGCGATCGTCGAGACGCTGATCGAAGAAGCCATGCGGATCGCCGAGGAGTCGGGCCAGACGATCGGTGAGGGAGAGCCCACCGTCACCGTCGGCTGACTGGTCGAGACCACGCCAGGAACGGTCCTTTCCTCGCAAAATTTGCGAGGAAAGGACCGTTCCT
>NZ_QHJK01000002.1:0-1204759 GCF_003947475.1 Amycolatopsis sp. WAC 04197
CCAAGGCCTCCCCAAACGACACATCATCCGCTGCCTCAAACGCTACACAGCACGCGAAATCCACCGAGCACTCATCACAGACCTCACCCACACCCCTTGACATCAATAGGAGCATCTTTCGCGACGTGTCGCCTGCCGGATCTCCGCGTCCTGAAGGGTCCCTTTGGGACGCTCAATGTCCCCAAGGCCCCCTTCGAGACACCCACCCCGAGTTGTCCACACCCACCCGCCGTTGTGGACAACTCGGCCCCCACCCCCACCGGAACCCACCCCGCGTCGCCCCCTCGCGATACGCTGGTGCGGGGCGCGCCCCCCTGGGAGCGGTGGGGGGTGGGGTACGCGGGGGGAAGCGAAAAAAGCCTGGTCAATCGGGTGGGCAGGACGCCAGTCGTCGGTTGAGGAAGCGACGTCGCGGCTCCGAGCAGGGCAGCGCGAGCGCACGCCGGTAGTGGTCCGCGGCTCGCCCGGGGTCGCCGGCCCGCAGCCACAGCGCGCCGAGGACGGCGGGCAGCAGCGTGTAGTCCGGCAGTTCGGCCTCGACGGCTTCGAGTTCGGCGATCCCGGCCGCCGCGCCGTCCACCATCGAAAGCGCGATCGCGCGATTCAGCCGCGCCACCGGCGACGGCCGCAGCGCCAGCAGGTCGTCGTACAGGCCGACGATCCGGCGCCAATCCGGCGGCGAAGCCGTGCTGTGGCACAGCGCGATCGCCGCTTCGACGTGATACGCCGACATCTCCGGCCCGGTGCACGCCCGCTCGAACAGCCGCGTCCCCTCGGCGATCATCGCGTGATCCCAGCGATCCCGGTCCTGCTCGTCGAGCAACAGCAGGTCACCGTCGCGGTCCACCCGCGCGGGCAGCCTGCTCCCCTGCAACAGCATCAGCGCGACCAGCGCCCGCACCCTCGGCAGATCCGTCTTCGGCTCGGCCAGCAGCAGCCGCCCCAGCCGGATCGCCTCGCCGCACAGTTCGCCGCGCACCGCGACCTCGCCGGTCGTCGCGTCGTAGCCCTCGTTGAACAGCAGATAGAGCACGGCCAGCACACTGTCCACTCTGGACTCCAGCGCGTCCGGCCCCGGCAGCGTGAGCGGCTTCCCCGACTCCCGCAGCCATTTCTTCGCCCGCACGAGCCGCTGCGCCACGGTCGCCGGTTTCGTCAGCAGGGCCGCCGCGATCTCGTTCACCCCGAGCCCACCGACGGTCTTCAACGTCAGCGCCACCTGCGAGACCATCGGCAGTGCGGGATGACAGCACAGCAGCATCAACACGAGCTCGTCGTCCGTACGCCGGTCGGCTTCGTGGCCGTTCAGCTCCACGAGCCGCGGCAGCAGCGCGCGCAAGGTCTGTTCGCGCCGGACGACGTCCATCGCCCGGTTCCTCGCCGCCCGGAACAGCCAACCGCGCGTATTGTCCGGCACGCCGGTCTGCGGCCAGGTCCGCAGCGCCTGCTCCAGCGCGTCGGCGACGGCCTCCTCGGCCAGGTCCAGGCGTTCGGGGCCGAGCGCCCTGGCCAGCGTGGCGACGATCCGCCCGGCGCTGTGCCGGAACAGATGCTCCACCACGCCGGCCGGGCGGCTCATGACGGCGTCAGTCCTCACAACCGCGTTCGCCGACCTTGCGCACCTCGATCGGCCCGAACTTCAGATGCGGATGCGTCGCGAAGATCTTCTCCGCCTGGTCGAGATCCACGGCCTCGATCACCTGGTAGCCGCCGACGATCTCGGTGGCTTCGGTGTGCGGCCCGTCGGTCGCGCCGACCTCGCCGCCCGTGCCGCGCAGCACCCGGCCGCCTCGCGACAGCCCGCCGCCGACGACGAACCGGCCCTCCTTCGTGCGTTCGTCGGCCCAGGCGATGTAGCTCTCGAGCACGCGTTGTGCTTCGTCGGGGCCGAGGTGATCATGCGAATCCGACTGGGACCGCAGGAAACCGACGTACTGGGGCATGGTGTCCTCCTTGGAATCGATGGCCCCTAGACGAACGAGCCCCCGGGGAATCGACATCAATAGCGGAAGAGCCGGTCGTGCAGTTCACGTTGCCGCGCGAACCAGGCACCAAGCCTGGTCCGGCGGCGACGGCGTTTCAACACGTGCTGGACTTCGCGCACACAGGGCGCGTCGGGCGCGAAGGATTTCCCGGTCAGCAGGACGGCGTAGTGGCCGTCCGGGCAGCGGCCGGAAACGGAGATCATGCCCGGCGTCAGGTCGTCGACGAAATCGATCGAGTCGACCCCGACCACGGACCGCCGATCGCAGACGGGGCAGTAGACGACGAACACGTCACAGCTCCAGCCGCCAGGTCTGCCCGGTCAGCTCGTAACCGAAGCCCGTGATCGTCTCTTCGCTCACCAGCTGGAAGCCGGCCTTCTGGTAGATCGCCCTCGCCGCCTCCAGCAACGAGACCGTCCAGAGCTCCATCGCCGGGTAGCCGGACGCCCTCGCGAACTCGACGCACTCGCTGACCAGGCGTTTCCCGACACCCCGTCCTCGTGCGGCCGGTTCGAGTAGCAACATGCGCAGCTTCGCGGTGACGCCGTCTTCGGCGGGCATGCAGAAGATGCTGCCGACGCGCTCCCCGTCGAGTTCGGCGATCCAGCCCGCTTGGCGCGGATCGCCGCGCCTGTCGACGTACTCCGCGACGACACGGGCGACGAGAGCTTCGAAGCGTTCGTCCCAGCCGTACTCGCGGGAGTAGAGGGCGCCGTGACGGTGGACCACCCAGCCGAAGTCACCCGGCCGGGGCGGGCGCAGGACCAGCGTCGGATCCGCGGCGCGCTCGCCGACCAGCGAGGTGATCGTGTCCATGGCGCCGAGCAGCCGTTGCTGTTCGTCGTCGCCGAACCGGCCGAGCAGCGAGCCGATCCGGCCCACCGACCGTTCGTCGAGGACGGCGAAGGCCTTGCGGCCGTTCTCGGTCAGCCGGACGATCTGACGGCGGGCGTCCTCGTCGCTGCGTTCACGGGTGAGCAGGCCGCGCCCCTCGAGCCTCGCGAGCAGCCTGCTCGCGTACCCGGCGTCGAGGTCGAGACGTTTGCGCAGGTCGGTGACCTGGGTCTGGTCCTGCTGCGCGAGTTCGAAAATGACCCTGGCTTCGCTCAGGGAGTACTCGGCGTCGGCCGGTCCTTCGTCGAGGACGCCGATCACGCCGGTGTACAGGCGGTTGAAGGCCCGGACGGTCGCCACCCGGTCTGCGGAACGATTCATTTGACCACCTCAACAGATTTGTTGACGAGGTCAAGTGTTACTCCGCGAAGCGGTGAAGGCAAGAATCTTTCGGGGTCCGGACATATGGAAACCCCGTGATGCTGCCAGGTCGGGGGTCCGCCAGCATCACGGGGTCGTAGTGGGTATCGACGCCGCGTTCCACGGCGTTACACCTCACGCACTATGTGTCGTAGGTCACTCGAACGGGCGACACCTACAACGGTTGTTGTCGGGTCAGCGCATGTGCGTGTGACGCGCCTGGGAGATAGCGATGAGCTCCTGACGAACGGTCGCGGTGGCCGCGGTGTCGATCGCCCGGTTCAGCGCCCGGCGAGTGCGAGCCTCGGCGCGACGGGCACGGAGCTTGGCGGCGATGTTGTTCATCGGTTTTTGTCATCCCCTTGGGAGTAGGTCTTGCGTCTTCGTGGCTGTGCTCCTAGTATGCACCCTTTTTCACAAGGATGCCAACGATTATCCGGTGACTTGGCACACCTGCCGATGAATCATCGGCAACATGAGCGTAAAACCGGAGAGATTTGGTGGCGCCGGTCACTTCTTGATAACACCGGAAGGCGCGACGAAGCGACGGTAGGGGTCTCTACCGTTTTCTAGAGCTGAGGCTATAAAGCTTGAGAGAGGCTTAGTCCCGGCCGAGCAAGTAGTGGCCGAAGTGCGGGACGGTGAAGGCGATGTGCCCGCGTTCGGCGGAGTACACCAGCCCCTTCTTCATCAGGCTGTCCCGCGCCGGTGACAGCGACGAAGGCTTCCGCCCCAGGTAGACGGCCACATCGGCGGTCCCGGCGGACTCGTCCCGCCCCTGCGTCAGCTCCGCCATCGCGAGCAGGTACTCGCGTTCCGCGGGCGTCGCGCGTTCGTAGCGGGAGCCGAAGAAGCCGACCGCGAGCTCGGACTCGGCCTCCGGGGCGGCGACCTGGACGTCCTTCACGGTGATGGGGTCCGCCGGCGCGGCGTCCCAGGCGGCCTTGCCGTAGGCCTGGATGAAGTACGGATAGCCGCCGGACGCGTCGAACAGGGCGTCCAGCGCCTCCGGCTCGATGCCCGCGTCCTCACGTTCGATCGGCGCCATCACCGCGAGGTCGGCGTCTTCACGCTCCAGCCTGTCGATGCGCGCGTAGCGGAAGAGGCGCTCGGAGTACGACTTCGACGCCGACAGGACGGCGGGTACGTGGGGCAGTCCCGCGCCGACCACGACCAACGGCGCCCCGGACTGCGACAGCTCGTGGCAGGCGGCGCAGAGCGCGGAAACGTCCTCCGGCAGCAGATCCTGGATCTCGTCGATCAGCAGCGCGACCCCGGTGCCGACGTCGGCCGCCAGCTCCGCGACCTCGGTGAACAGTTCGACCAGGTCGATCTCGATGTCGCCGGAATCGGCGCGGCCCTGCGCGGCGGGCACGTCGATGCCCGGTTGCCAGCGGTCGCGCAGCTTCGCGTCCGGTTTGTTGGCGCGCAGCGCGAACGCCTTGAGCACGCCGAGCACCTGCTCGACCCGGTCCGGCGCGCGATGGCGCACGGCGAGATCGCGGATCGCGCGGTGCAGCGCGGCCGAGAGCGGCCGCCTCAGTTCGGTGTCCGGGCGGGCCTCGATCTTGCCGGCGCCCCAACCGTGCTTGATGGCCCGCGAGCGCAGCTCGCCCAGCAATACGGTCTTCCCCACGCCGCGCAGGCCGGTCAGCATCAGGCTGCGTTCCGGTCTCCCCCGCGCGACCCGTTCGAGCACGACCTCGAAGGCCTGGAGCTCGCGGACGCGACCTGCCAGCTCGGGCGGCCGTTGACCGGCACCCGGGGCGAAGGGGTTGCGGATGGGATCCACTCTCACACGCTATCGGGGTTTCTAGCTCTCGCCCGATATTCCGCCATAGAGGGATAGGCGTGTCGTGGCGGGTTACTCCGAGTGGACGGGTCTGCAGCCCCGTCCCCCGTTCCTACTCACTCAGGTTGCGTTCCGCGTAGATCGTCATCGCGTCACGGATGTATTCCGCGGTGCCGGCGCCGTACTTCTCGTCGTACTGCCCGTAACGCGGGTCGTCGACGTACAGCTGCCCGAGACCGGCGAAGTAACCCTTCGACACGGCTCGCACGGCCGGCCGGAGCCATTCGTACAGCCGCCGCGTGATCGCCTGGGCCTCGTCGCCGTCGGCGGGCAGGCCCTGCGCGCGGGCCTCGCCGAACGCGGCCGCGATGTCCTTCTGTTCCTGCTGGTGCGCCTTCTTGTCCTCGGCGCTCAGCGACTTCCACCACCGGTCACCCTGCTTGTAGGCGTCGGCGCCCCAGCGTTCGGTGACCTCCTTCTCGTACTTCGTGTGGTCGAAGCCGTCGAACACTTCCGTTGCCATCAGTTGTTCACCTCTCTCCGTCTTCCTCAAGGTCGTCTTGACCGATTCGATCTGCCGTCCGAGCCGCTGTCGCTCCTGCTCCAGCCACTTCAGGTGGGTGCGTAGCGCCGCCGTCGTGTCCTGCTCCCCTTCGAGGACTTCGCCGATCGCGGGCAGGCTCAGCCCGAGTTCGCGAAGCAGCAGGATCCGTTGCAGCCGCACCAGCGCGTCCTGGTCGTAGTAGCGGTATCCGTTGCTCCCCACCCGGCTCGGTTCGAGCAGCCCGATGTCGCCGTAGTGGCGCAGCGTGCGGCTTGTGGTCCCGGCCGAGCGGGCGATGTCCTGGATCGACCACTCCGTCTCGTTCGGCATGTCCACGAAGGTAGAGGTTGACGTTGCGTCAAAGTCAATCGAAGTTCACCCGACCGTGGCATGGTTCACGGATGAAGACATTCGCGCTGGTCATGGCCGCTGCGCTGACCTTGACGACGGCCGGGGTCGCCGACGCGCAACCGCGTCGCGCCTTCGACATCCAAGCTCACCGCGGCGGGCTCGGCCTCACGGTCGAGAGCACGCTCGCGTCCTTCGGCAAGGCGATGGAGCTGGGGGTGACCACGCTCGAACTCGACATCCAGATCACCAAGGACGGTCGCGAGGTCATCACCCACGACCGCAAGACGACACCCGCGAAGTGCCGCGACACCGCGCCCGCGACGCCTGGCGACCCGGCGTACCCGTACGTCGGCAAGTACGTGAAGGATCTGACGTTCGCGCAGGTCCGCACGCTCGACTGCGGCTCGATCCGGCAGCCCGCCCACCCCGGTCAGACACTGTCCCCCGGCGCCAAGATGCCGACGCTCGCCGAGCTGTTCCAGCTCGCCAGGGACCACCACGCCTGGGGGATCGAGTTCAACATCGAGACCAAGGTCGAGGCCGCCGCCCCGCACGAGACGGCGCCGCGTGAGCAGTTCGTCCAGCGGGTGGTGCGGGAGATCCTGCGTGGCGGGTTCGCGCGGAACGTCACCGTCCAGAGCTTCGACTGGGGCGCGTTGATGCGGCTTCGCGAAGTGGCGCCGTGGATCCCGACGGTCGCGCTGACCCAGCCCGAGTTCCTGCAGGTCGGGCAGCCGGGCAAGTCGCCTTGGCTCGGCGGTCTCGACATCGACGACTTCGGCGGCAGCCCCGTCCGCGCGGTGAAGTCGTTCGGCGCGAGCGCGCTTTCGCCGGTGCACGGCAACCCGCAGGGCGGCAAGGTCGGCGACCCCGACTACCGGCCGTTCACCACGAAGGCGCTGGTCACCGAGGCGCACCGGGCGGGGATCAAGGTCGTGCCCTGGACGATCGACGACCCGGCCACCATGCACAAGCTCATCGACGACGGCGTCGACGGCATCATCACCGACTATCCGGACCGGCTGCGGCAGGTCGCGGCCGACCGCGGCTTCAAGCTGCCGAAGGCGTATCGGGCGCGCTAGCGAAATCTAGTGCTGTCTAGCGTCAGAGAAATATTCCGGGATACACCGTTAGCGCGGTTCGGCGCGGTGGCGGGCGGGAAGACTGGGGATAGGTTTGTTTCCCGGGTCCGGATCCAGAAAGGTTTACGACCGTGATTCTCCGTCGCGTCGCACGTCCGCTCCTCGCCGCGATCTTCATCTCCGGCGGGATCGGTGCGCTGAAGGACACCCAGGGGCACGCCAAAGCCGTGGAGCCGTTCCTCACCGAGTCCTTCGACAAACTGGAGGGCGTGGTGCCGGAATCGGTGCCGCGCGACCCCGCCACCCTCGTCCGGATCGACGCCGCGGTGAAGGTCGGCGCCGGGGTCGCGCTCGCCGCGGGCAAGGCGCCGCGCCTGGCCTCGATGCTGCTGCTCGGCAGCCTCGTCCCGACCACGCTGGCCGCGCACCGGTTCTGGGAGATCAAGGAACCGGCCGAGCGTCAGCAGCAGCAGATCCAGTTCATCAAGAACGCCGGTCTCGCCGGTGGCCTGCTGCTGGCCGCCGCCGACACCGCGGGCAAGCCGTCGCTCGGCTGGCGCGCCAAGCGGGCCGCCGCCAAGACGGAGAAGCGCGCCGAGAAGCTGGCGAAGAAGGCCGAGAAGGCCATCACGAAGTGACGACCCGCGTTTAGTCCTCTGGATGCGGAAAAGCGCATCCAGAGGACTAAACGCGTGGGGTCATGAGGTGAAGGCCTCGATGTCCTCCGCCTCGACGACGGTGCGGACCTCGACCTCGATCTCCTCGAACAGTGCCGCGTAGGACTCGGCGAACGAGACGGCCTCCGCCAGGTCCTTCGCGTTGATCAGCGCGAACCCGCCGATGACCTCCTTGGCCTCGGTGAACGGGCCGTCGGTCGCGGTGATCTTGCCGCCGCGCACCTTGCGGACCCTCGCGCCCCGCTCGGAGGGGTGCACGCCCTCCGCCGTGATGAGGATGCCCTTCTCGAACGAGTCCTCGATGAAGGCGCCCATCTTCTCGATGAACTCCTTGCTGGGGTTCCAGGCCTCCGGGGCGCTCTCGTCCAGCCGGTGCATCATCAGAAACCGCATCGTCGCTCCTCAGTGTCTTGGCGGGGCTGTTTCTACCCCGCCCTTCACCGACGCGTCGAGCGGCTCGACGGCGGTTCGACATTTGTGCACAGAAGTTTTTCTACCGGCTCGCGACCTTCTTGTACTGGGCCGTCGCCAGCGGCGCGAAGATCGCGATGATGGCGATGCAGCACAGGATCGCGTACAGCGACGCGTGCTCGGCGGGCCAGCCCGTCGGGGGCGCGCCGAAACGGTTCCCGAACAGGTCGCGGGCCGAGTTGATCACCGCGGTGAACGGGTTCCAGTCGGCGATGGCCTTGAGCACGCCCGGCAGCTTGTCCGCCGGGACGAACGCCGTCGAGATGAAGCTCAACGGGAACATCCACATCAGCCCGGCGCTCTGCGCCACCTCGACACTGCGCGCGACCAGCCCGATCCAGGCGCCGACCCAGGACAGCGCCCAGGCGAACATCAGCATCACCAGGTAGCCGAGCACGGCGTCGAGGAAGCTGCCGCGGATCCGCCAGCCGACCAGCAGCCCGCACAGCGACATGACGACCAGCGCGACCACGCTGATCACCAGGTCGGACGTCGTCCGGCCGAAGATCACCGCGAGCCGCGAGATCGGCAGCGACCGGAACCTGTCGATGATGCCCTTCTGCAGGTCGTTCGCGAACCCGATCACGGTGAACGCCGAGTTGAACGCGACCGTCTGCGCGAAGATGCCGGCGATCAGGAACTCCCGGTACGCGAGCCCGCCCGCCTCGCCGCCGATCGCGTCCCCGAAGACGTACGCGAACAGCAGCACGAACATGATCGGCTGCAGCGTCGCCGCCATCAGCCAGTCCGGGTTGCGCTGGACGTTCTTCAGGTTCCGCCAGGTGATCACGCCACCGTCGGAAAAGGCCTTCGCGACCGCGCTCACTTCTTTTCCCCCTCGTCCGTGGCGTGCCCTGTCAGCGAAAGGAAGACGTCGTCGAGCGTCGGCCGGTGCAGCGCGACGTCCTGGACGGCGACGCCGTGGCCGTCGAGCCGCCGCAGTGCTTCGATCAGCGCCTTCGGCCCGCCCTCGACCAGGACGTCGACCTTGCGGGTGTGCTCGTCGACCGACGGCGTGCCCGAGCCGACCTCGGTGAGCACCTGCGCGGTCATGGCGAGATCGCTCGTGTCCGCCACGACGAGCTCCAGCCGTTCACCGCCGATCTCCTGCTTGAGCTCGTCGGCGGTGCCGCGCGCGATGACCTTCCCCTTGTCGATCACGACGATCGAGTCGGCGAGCTGATCGGCCTCCTCCAGGTACTGCGTGGTCAGCAGCACGGTGGTGCCGTCGGCGACGAGCTCCTTGATGACCTCCCAGGTGTCGATCCGGCCGCGCGGATCGAGCCCGGTGGTCGGTTCGTCGAGGATCACCACGGTCGGCTCGGCGACCAGCGCACCCGCGAGGTCGAGCCGCCGCCGCATGCCGCCGGAGTACGTCTTGGCTGGCCGATCCGCCGCGTCCTCCAGCCGGAACCGGGCGAGCAGCTCGCGCGCCCTGGACTTCGCCGCCGCCTTCTTGCTCCCGTACAGCCTGCCGACCATGTACAGGTTCTCGAAGCCGGTGAGGTTCTCGTCCACGGCGGCGTACTGCCCGGACAGCCCGATCGACCGCCGGACGGCGTCGGGCTGGGCCAGCACGTCGTGCCCGGCCACCTCCGCCTCGCCCGAATCCGGGCGGAGCAGGGTGGTCAGGATGCGGACCGTCGTCGTCTTGCCGGCGCCGTTCGGCCCCAGCAGCCCCAGCACCTTGCCCGTCGGGATCGACAAATCGACCCCGTCGAGCGCGCGGGTGGAACCGTAGGTCTTGACCAGCGCTTTCGCCTGAACCGCGAACATGCGCACACGCTAGACCCGGGCACCGACAAAGACACCCGGGTTTTTCCCCGATCCGCTGCGGGCGAACGCTACTTTTCGAGGATCGCGGTGACGCCCTGGCCGCCCGCGGCGCAGATCGAGATGAGTCCGCGGCCGGATCCCTTCTCGTTCAACAGTTTCGCGAGGGTGGCGACGATTCGGCCGCCGGTCGCGGCGAACGGGTGCCCGGCCGCCAGCGACGAGCCGTTCACGTTCAGCTTCGCCCGATCGATGGAGCCGAGCGGTTCGTCGAGACCCAGCTTCGACTTCGCGAACTGCGGGTCCTCCCACGCCTTGAGGGTGGCGAGCACCTGCGAGGCGAAGGCCTCGTGGATCTCGTAGAAGTCGAAGTCCTGCAGAGTGAGTCCGGCACGCGTGAGCATCTGCGGGACGGCGTACGCGGGCGCCATCAGCAGGCCTTCGTCGCCGTGGACGTAGTCGACGGCCGCGGTCTGCGAGAACGTCAGGTACGCCAGCACCGGCAGCTTCCGCGCCTTCGCCCACTGCTCGGTCGCGAGCAGGACGGTCGACGCGCCGTCGGACAGCGGCGTCGAGTTGCCCGCGGTCATCGTGCCGTCAGGACCACCGAAGGCGGGCTTCAGCTTCGCGAGCTTCTCGACGCTGGAGTCCGGCCGCAGGTTCTGGTCGCGGGCCAGCTTGAGGTACGGCGTGACCAGGTCGTCGAAGAAGCCCTTGTCGTACGCGGCGCCGAGCCGCTGGTGGCTGGTGGCGGCGAGCTCGTCCTGCGCCTCGCGCGTGATCTCCCAGACCTTCGCGGTCAGCGCGGCGTGCTCGCCCATGGACAGGCCGGTGCGCGGCTCGGAGTTGCGCGGGATCTCGGGGACGATGTGGCCGGGGCGCAGCTTCGCGGCCAGCTTCAGCCGTTCGGGGAGCGTCTTCGCGGCGTTCAGCTGCACGAGGATCTGGCGCAGGTCGTCGTTGACCGCCAGCGGAGCGTCGGACGTGGTGTCGACGCCGCCCGCGATGGCCGAGTCGATCTGGCCGAGGGCGATCTTGTTGGCGACGTTGATGATCGCCTGCAGGCCGGTGCCGCACGCCATCTGCACGTCGGAGGCCGGGGTGGCGGGGTTCAGCCTGCTGCCGAGGACGCTTTCGCGGGCGAGGTTGAAGTCACGGGCGTGCTTGAGCACCGCGCCGGCGGCGACCTCGCCGATCACCTCGTCCTGCAGGGAGAAGCGGCTGACCAGGCCGTCGAGGGCGGCCGTGAACATGTCCTGGTTCGACGCTTTCGCGTACGGACCGTTCGAGCGGGCGAAGGGGATCCGGTTGCCGCCGATGATCGCGACCTTGCGCACGGGTGCCGTCCTTTTCGTGGCCATTTTTTCCACTCCTCCGTAGGCTCTCTCACACTGTAACCTACTAGCGAGTAGGTTAGAATGCGACGTGACGCAAACTGCACGGGAGGCACGTAATGGCTGACAGGTACCAGCAGTTCACGAAATCCCCGGTGGGGAAGTTCGTGGTGCCGAAGCTCGGCCTGCCGAACCCCGCGACGCTCCGCCGGTACAAGCCCGGCCAGCCCGCTCTCGAGGGTCCCGCACTTCTGGGTGCCGCGCCGGGCGGTCGCCTCGAAAAGGTGATCGAGGCGCAGCTGCACCGCGCGGGGATCGAGGTCATCACCGCCGCGACGGACAGGCACGCCGCGCTCGTCTTCGACGCGACAGGCGTGAAGGACCCGAAGCAGCTTCGCGAGGTCTACAACTTCTTCCACCCGGTGATCCGTAGCGTCGGGCCGTCGGGCCGCGTCGTCGTCCTCGGGACGCCGCCGGAGCTGGCCGAAGGCAATGAGCGGATCGCCCAGCGCGCGCTCGAAGGCTTCGTCCGTTCCGTCGGCAAGGAACTGAAGCGCGGCGCGACCGCTCAGCTCGTGTACGTCGCCGAAGGGGCCGAAGAGGCTACTGAGTCCACGCTCCGGTTCCTGCTCTCGTCGAAGTCCGCCTTCGTCGACGCCCAGGTCATCCGCGTCGGCACCGAGACCAAGACCGCCTCCGCGCCCGCTGACTGGGCGAAGCCGCTGGACGGCAAGGTCGCCCTGGTCACCGGCGCTTCCCGCGGTATCGGCGCCGCCATCGCCGAGGTGCTGGGCCGCGACGGCGCCCACGTCGTCGCGCTCGACATCCCCGCGCAGGGCGCGGACCTGTCGAAGGTGGCCAACAAGGTCGGCGGCTCGGCGCTGCAGCTCGACATCACCGCCGCCGACGCTCCCGAGAAGCTCGCCGAGTACCTCGTCACCCGCCACGGCGGCGTCGACATCGTCGTGCACAACGCGGGCATCACCCGCGACAAGACGCTGGGCAACATGACCGAAGGCGGCTGGGACTCGGTCATCTCCGTCAACCTCGCGTCGCAGCTCGCGGTGAACGAGAAGCTGCTCACGGACAAGGTGCTGCGCGAGAACGGCCGTATCATCGGCGTCTCCTCGATCGCCGGCATCGCGGGCAACGTCGGCCAGACCAACTACGCCACCAGCAAGGCGGGCGTCATCGGCATGGTGAACGTCGGCGCGCCGAAGCTCGCCGAGTACGGCGGCACGATCAACGCCGTCGCGCCCGGTTTCATCGAGACCAAGATGACCGCCGCCGTCCCGCTGTTCATCCGCGAGGCCGGGCGGCGGCTGTCCAGCCTCGGCCAGGGCGGGCTCCCGGTCGACGTCGCCGAGACGATCGCCTGGTACGCGAACCCGGCTTCGGCCGCGGTCAACGGCAACGTGGTCCGCGTCTGCGGCCAGGCACTGCTGGGGGCGTGAACATGGCGGTCAAGGAACTCCACGAGTCGCCGAGCCTTTCTTCGTTGTATCCCAAGGCGTTGCTCGGTTCGCTGCGCAAAAGCGGCGGGAACGCGCTGCCGTCGACCGAGTTCGTCCGCGAGGGCGTCGTCGTCGATCCGGCCCATCTCGCCGCGTACAACCAGGTGTGCGGATTCCGGCTGGACGACGTGCTCCCGGCGACGTATCCGCACATCCTCGCGTTCCCGCTGCAGATGGCGCTGATGACCGAGGACGACTTCCCGTTCCCGTTGCTGGGCATGGTGCACGTCGCCAACCGGATCACCCAGCACCGGCAGCTGCGGCTCGACGAGTCGTTCACCCTGCGCGTGCGCGCCGAGGATCTGCGCCCGCACGAGAAGGGCAAGCAGTTCGACGTGATCAGCGAGCTGCTCGTCAACGACAGTCCAGTGTGGACGGACGTCAGCACGTACCTGCGCCGCGGCGGTGGCAGCGGCGAGAAGACTTCGCGCGGCCAGCTCTCACAGCCCTCGCCCACCGCGATCTGGCACGTGCCCGGCGACATCGGCCGCCGCTACGCCGAGGTCTCCGGCGACCGCAACCCGATCCACCTGCACCCGATCACCGCGAAGGCGTTCGGGTTCCCGTCCGCGATCGCGCACGGCATGTGGACGAAGGCGCACGCGCTCGCGGCGTTCGAAGGCAGGCTGCCGGAGGCGTTCACCGTCGACGTCAAGTTCAAGCAGCCGGTCCTGTTGCCCGCCAAGGCCGCTTTCACCACGTGGAGTGAGGGCGATGGCTGGGCGTTCGAGCTGTGGAACGCGCGCAAGCCGAAGCCGCATCTGGAGGGCTCAGTCGTCGCTCTCTGACGGCTTCCAGATCTCGCCCTCGACCAGATCGTTGAACCCGAGCCAGACCAGGTTCATCAGCCACGAGGCGAGTACGCCGTCGGAGACATCGGGGTGGTCGAGCGCCCAGTCGGCCAGCGACTCGGCCGCCCCGACCAGCGCGGCGGACAGCCCGGCGCCGGAGAACTCGGCCTGCTCGCCGAGGCCCTTGCGGGTGCCGGCGGAGACGACCAGCGCGGCGACCAGCTCGATCGCGCGGGTGCGCATGTCGGTGATCTCCGCGGCGAAGGTGCCGCCGACGGTCATGGCCTGGCGGTGCAGCACCGTCCAGGACTCGCGATAGTCGGCGACGAAGCGGTAGAACGCGCGCAGACCGTGCCAAAGCTGCATGTCGGGCGGCAGATCGGGTTTGATCCCGTCCTGCACCGCCTCCAGCAGGCGGGTGGCTTCGCGGCGGATGCACGCGCCGAAGAGGTCTTCCTTGGAGCCGAGGTAGGTGTAGATCATCGGCTTGGACACGCCGGCGACCTCGGAGATCTCGTCCATCGACGCGGAGTGATAGCCGTAGCGCGAGAACACCGAGACCGCTGCGTCCAGGATCTGGCGTTCCCGCACCGCTCTCGGCAGCCTTTTGGCGCGTTCGGCGGGACGCGGCACTTCCTCGGACAACTCATGACCTCCCATTAGCTCGCGTAAGACGCTACCGGGCTGCCACCGGCATGGGTGATTTCGGCACGCTTGCCCGCCTACCTACTGGCGGGTAGCCTTACGCCTTGGTAGGTGGAACTGGAGGGAAGATGACCGAGATCGTGGGGCTGACCGGCCGCGCGCTGGTCGACGCGCTGGAACGGATCGAGCCGGACTCGGCCGAAGCGCACTCTCTCGACGTCAACGAGGTCGCGGGCGCCATCGACCCGAAGGACCTCGGCAAGGACGACGTCCGGCGGCTGCTCACCGCGCTGGGGCGGCTCGCCGAGTCCGCGCCCGCGTTCGACCTCCGCAAGGTGGACCCGGCCCGGTTCGCGAACCTCGTCGCCCGTGCCTCGCGCACGCAACTCGAGAGCGTCGTCGCCGAACGGCCGCTCCGGGAGCGCGTGCTCCGGGAGATCTTCGACCGCATGGGCGCGCACATCCGGCAGGACCGCGCGAAGACACTGCACGCCGTCGTCCACTGGCGGCTGTCCGGCGGTACCGGCGACGGCGGTTACGACCGCTACGAGACGGTGATTTCGCACGGTGAGTGCACGGTCAGCCGCGGCATGAAGGAGAAGCCGAGGGTGACGATCACGATCGCGCCCGTCGACTTCTTCCGGCTCATCACCCATCAGGCGACGCCCGCTGTGCTATTCGTCACCGGAAAGATCAAAGTAAAAGGTGACCTGGCGTTCGCGGCCGGTCTCATCGGTTTCTTCGACCTTCCGAAACCGTCCTGAACCCGGCCGAGCAGATACACTTCCGTGCCGTGCCCCGAAATTCCCCGAACCGGCGCTGGCGGGACAAGGTACGCCTTTCCCGTCCGTTGAGGACGCACAAGACGCGCACCGGTGGCGAGCACGTCGTCAACGCGTTCGCGGAGAAGCTCGAACTCGCCAAACTGAGCCCCGAGCAGTTCACCCAGGTGCTCGAAACCCTGCACATGCTGGGCGAAACCGGTGCGGGCATCGAGCTGAGCTCACTGGAGACCGAGGTGCTCGTCGACGTCGTGCAACGGGCGTCGCGGGAGCAGCTCAAGGCGATCGCCGACCACCCGGAACTGCGTTCCGCGTTCCTCGACGAGATTTTCCGCAGAATGTCGGACCATTTCGTTCCCGAACGCGCTCGCCATGTCGACTTCGTCGTCGCGTGGCGTTTCACCGATGGTGACGGAGAAGACGGTTTCGATCGTTTTCAAACGGTCATCGAAGACGGCGTCTGCGTTTCGAGCACGGATCTCGCGCGCACTCCGGACACCACCATCACCCTTTCCGTCGACGACTTCATCCGGATGGCGACCGGCAACGCGGCGGTGGCGGCGATGTTCGTGACGGGCAAGGTGAAGGTGAAGGGCGAGTACGCGCCGGCCGTGCGGTTCAGCGGGTACTTCGACATCCCGAAGCCGAGCGGCGCTTAGCCCTCGACGATGCGGCCCTCGATCACCGGCGGCTGCTTCTTGGCGGCCTCCGCGGGCGGCGTGTCCGTCACGACCTCGCTGTCCACGACCATCACCGGCCCACGGGCGCGGTTCGCGAACTTGACCGCCCGGCGCTGCATCCGCTTCTGCCACACCTTGCGCGCGACACTCCGCGTCGGCGGCAGGATGAACAGCAGGCCGATGACGTCGCTGACGAAACCGGGCAGCAGGATCAGCAGACCGCCGAGCCCGATCAGCATCCCGTCGGTGAGTTCCTTCTCCGCGTCGGCGGGACGGCCGAGCCGCGCGGATTCGGCGAACGCCCGGAAGGCGCGGCCGCCTTCACGGCGTGCGAGCCAGGATCCGACGAACGCGCCGGCGAAGAGCAGCGCGATCGTGCCGAGCACGCCAATGGCCGAGCCCACCGCCCACACGGCGGCGATCTCGGCGACGACATAGAGCAGGAACGCGACAGCCATACCTGGACAACGTACGGCTTGCCCGTTTTGCTCCCAACCCCCGGTCAGCAGATCCGGCGAAGGAACTCCTCCGCCTCACGTGGCGTGGTCAGCACGATCCGCCGTGCGTGCGCGTCTTGCTCCGCCAGTCGTCGCACCGTCCGTTCCCGGTGGTGCTTCGGCCAGCGCTAGACGTAGGAATAGAACTCCGGATCCAGTCTTTCGGGGCAGCCGGGCGCCTGGTTGTCCCGGCCGTATTCGCGCAGGCTCCGCACCAGCACCCGCCGGAGGCAGATGCGGCGCGGGTAGTTGCGCGGCGTGGAACTCGGTGTCCGGCGCCGGTGTCCACCCCGGCCGCCAGTAGAGCCGGTCGAGGTGGATGACCGGCAAGCCGAGCGCGGCGCCGAGTCGTCGCGAAAACGTCGACTTCCCGGCGCCACTGCAACCCACGACCATGATCCGCCGCACGGTCAGGCCTCGTCGAGGTATGCGGCCGCCTGCAGCGTGAACAGTTCGGCGTAGCCCCCCTCCGCCGCCATCAGCTCGTCGTGTGTCCCGTATTCGGCGACCTTTCCGTGCTCCAGCAACAGGATTCGCTCCGCCTGCCGCACGGTGGAGAACCGGTGCGAGATGTAGAGCGTCGTGCGCCCCTCCGAAAGTTCCCGCAGCCGCGAGAAGAGGTCGTGCTCGGCTTGGGCGTCCAGCGCGGACGTCGGTTCGTCGAGGATCAGGATCGGCGCTTCCCGCAGGAACGCCCTGGCCAGCGCGATCTTCTGCCATTCGCCGCCGGACAGGCTGACGCCCTGGTCGAACCAGCGCCCGAGCGGGCTGTCGTACCCGCTGGGCAGGCGCTCGATCCGCTCGTCGGCGCCGGCGCGTTTCGCCGACGTCTCGATCCGTTCGCGGTCGACGAGGTGCGTCAGGTCGCCGAGTCCGATGTTCTCGGCGGCGGTGCCCTGGTAGGTCACGTAATCCTGGAACATCGCGCTGATCTGTCGCCGCAGTGCCACCGGGTCGTATTCGCGGATGTCGACGCCGTCGAGCAGGATCCGGCCGCCCGTCGGGTCGTACAGCCGGCACAACAGTTTGAACAGCGTCGACTTCCCGGCCCCGTTGCGGCCGACGACGGCGACCGTTTCGCCCGGCCGGATCTCGAAGCTCACCCCGTCGAGCGCGGGATCGGCCGCTCCTGGATAGGTGAAGGACACCTCCTCGAACTGGATGTGTCCCTCCACAGTGGACGGAAGCGGTCGCGGCTCGGGCGGCGCGACGATCTCCGGTTTCGTCCCGAGGAAGCGATACAGCGTGTCGAGGTAGAGATTGTTCTCGTACATCCCGGAAAACGCGGTGAACAGACCCTGGACGGACGTCTGCACCGACGCCGCGGCCGCCGTGTACAGCGCGAGGTCGCCGAGGGTGAGCCTGCCGCCGACGGCCTCCAACGCGATGTACAGCGCGATCGCGGATCCGGCGGCCGTGCTGAGCAGACCCCACGATGTCGAGCTGACGCTGCGCTTGCGGGTCAGTATCCGCTGACGGTCGTAGAAGACCTGCCCGAGCCGCTGGAACCGGTCGACGAAGTACGGGCCGAGGCCGAAGAGCTTGGTCTCCTTGGCATACGTGTCGGTGGTGACCAAAGAGGACAGATAGTCCATCCGCCGTTTCAGCGGCGACATCATCAACGTCAGCCAGAAGGCGCGGGCGCCGTACTTCGACTGCGAGATGAACGCGGGGATCGGCGCCAAGAGGGCGACGAGCGCCAGCAGCGGGCTGATCGAGACGAGCAGCGCGATCATGCTGCCGAAGGTGATCACGGTCCGGACCAGGCCCAAGGCGGAGTTCATCATCGACAGCGGCCGGGTCGGCGCCTCCTGCGCGGCTTGGCGCAACATGTCGTAGGACGCGGAACCCTCGAAGTACGAAAGATGCAGTTCGCTCGCGTGGTCCATCACCTGATGGCGGATGGTCAGCGTCATCCGTTCCTGCAGCAGCGACTGGCCATAGGTGGTCAGCGCCTGCGAAATCGCGGTGAGCACGAGGATGCCGAACTGGAAGAGGGCGACACCGACGATCGCGCTCTTCGTCCCGTGTCCCTGGATCGCCGCGACCACGGAGTCGATCAGCAGCTTCGCGATGTACGCGGTCGCCGTCGGGAGGAGACCGGAAAGCAGCGTCACCAGGGTGATCACGATGGTCAGCACCGGGCTTGCCTGCCAGGTCAGCTTCGCGACCTTCGGCAGGCCGCGGACCGTCCCCGCGACGTTGACCCACATGCGGTTGAGCCGGGACTTGAGGTCTTTCGGGACGGCTTCGGGTTCGGGCTCCGGGATGTCGACCGGGCCGGTCAGCCCGCTGTCGGGCACCGTCGACGGCGGACGACGGCGCCTGCCGCGAGCCATGAACAGTTCAAGGCTCCCACCGGGCGGGCCGATCACGCGGCCGCCAGGGCGCCGTTGAGGAACACGTCGACGAGCTCCATCGTGGTGGGCTCGTCCCCGGTCTCGCTGAACCGGATCCGGCCGCTGAACAGCAGCGACAGGAAGAGTGCCGCGGACTGCGACGGCGGCAGGCGGAGCCGGTCCTTCTCCGGCTCGAACAGTTCGGCCATGGCGTCGCGCATCACGCTCATCGACTCCTTGCGCCGGTCTCGGCGATCGTCATGGCGATGCTCCGGACGCTTGCCGGAACCGTGCATGACCGCCATGAGCGCGCCCATCCGCTGGAGGTGCGCGCTGAGCGCGTCAGCCGCCTCGATGAGCCTGTCGTCGAGGGGCTGTTCGAGGTCGATGACCGCGATCGCGTCGAGTACCTGGTCGGGCTTCAGCGCTTCGGCGAAGCAGGTGGCGAACAGTTCGTCCTTGTCCTTGAACACGCGGAAGACGGTGCCTTCGCCGATGCCCGCGGCGCGCGCGATCTGGCTCGACGTGACACCGGCGCCGTGCTCCACCAGCAAGGGCAGCACGGACTGGACGATCATCCGGCGCCGCTCGTCGGCGCTCATCCCCGGCGCTCTCCGCCGGGCGGTGGTTTCTGTCATGCGTCCAGTGTGCGGAGTGAGCGCTCACTCCGTCAAGCGAATAAGGCGCGACCCGGCTCGCCGCACCAACGGGCGGTCGATCAAGCCCTTTGGGCGAACCCTCCGTCCACTGCTCGAAAGATCCGCCCGCTGAAGCATGGACATCGATTCAGCGAAGATCGACGAGGGGCGGAGCACCGTGCCATTGACCGTGACGTTCACCGGAAAGGTGCCGCTGTCCACCAGCGGCCCGAACGCGCACTATCACGTCTGGACCTACACCCTGCAGGGCTCGCCCGGCGACTTCATCGGCGTGAACCAGCGGTTCGCGCTGGCACTGGCCGCCGAGGTCGATGTCCAGGATCCTCGCCGGTATCCGGATGTCACCGCGCTGAACGGCGCGTTCCTCGAGAAGGACACGACGATCAGCCGCCAGTACGCGGGCAAGGTGATCAGCTCGCCGAACGGGACCCAGACGATCTCCTTCGTCGCACCTGCCGCACAGACCGAACGTGAGCTCTTCCTCGTCGCCGCGTCCGGGGCGGGGCGGCCGTGGAGTGTGGTGCCGTTCGCGAAGACCGCGGGAGGCACGGTCGCGAACGTCCAGTCGCTGCCTTCGCCGGCAGGACAGGTCTTCACCGGGCGGCCCGTCGCCGACTTCGCCGGTACCTACCCGTACGCGAGCGAGGTCTTCGGTGTCTACCAGCCGCTCGTGGGCTGGATGGGTGCGCAGAGTTCGGAACGCTTCGCCGGGGAGCGGGTGCCTGGTGCGGCCGTCGCGGCGCTGGCGGACGAAGCACCCGTCGAAGGGATCCTTTCGCCGGTCGGCCTCGTCAACCTGTTCCGCGAGTACTTCTTCGAGTTCGACACCTTCCTCGGTGTTCCCGCCGGGCATCTTTGGCTGAGCCCCGGCGGCACCGTCGAGGTCGTCGAAACGAGCTCACGCCGCACGCTGACCGAACGGACGGCCGAGCAGTCCGAGCAGACGACGCGCCGGGTCGAGGAGAGCCTGACCGAACAGACCGACGTCGCGGACGCGGTCAAGGAGGACAACGCGAACGACACCACACTCGGCGCGAGTGCCAGCGCCGGGGCCAAGTTCGCGGGGATCTATCACGGCGACGTCAGCACGACGTTCAGCACGACCACGTCGACCGGCAAATCGTCGGAACAGACCCACAAGCACAGCCGGACGCAGAGTTCGAAGGTCAGCAGCGAGATCGTCCGTAACTTCAAGACGACCTTCAAGACCGTCACGGAGACCACGGACACCTCCAGCCGTCGGTACGTCGTGCAGAACACCACGAACAAGCTCGTCAACTACGAGCTGCGGCGCAAAATGCGCAAGGTCGGTGTCCAGATGCAGCATCTCGGCACGCAGCTGAGCTGGCAGGTGTTCCTCGGGCCAGGCGGGATCACGCCGCCGGGAACGGATCCGAAGCCGTCGGTGGCGCCCGGCCGGAAACTGGGGCTCGGTGAACTCGTCCACGTGGTGCCGGCTCCGGACCTTTCGTCGCTGCGCAAACCCGAGCCACTCGCAGCACTCGAAGAGAAGACGGTCACCTTCACCGGCGTCTTCCCGTTTCGCTGGTATCACCGGGAGAACGGCAACCCGCCGCACAACGGCGCGACGTATCTGCTGGACGGAAGCCTGCTGTGGATGAACAACGAGGACGAGGACAACGAGCACGTCCACGCGGTCAACGATTTCGTGGCCGTCCCGCCCGCTCCCGGGTACAAGCTGAGCGACCGGATCGTGGTCCTGGAGGCGAAGAACGGCAACGGCGGGCCGGCCAAACTCATCCCGCACCACATCGAAGTACGGCCTGAGAACGCGAAGAGCGGGAAGTTCTCCTTGACGGCGAGCGAAGCCAGCTGGGCGGGCACCGATTCGATGACGCTGACGTTCTCGCTGACGTGGGTACCGCCCGAGTCCCACCCGGACCAGGGATCCTATGACCGCGCGCTCAAGGAGTACGAGGCCGCGGTCGCGGTGATCCAGCGCCGCACGTACGCGCAGGCCGTCAGTGACCGGGTCGACCTGGTCAGCAAGGTCCGTGCCCGGTCGTCGGAGGAACTCCGCAAGGAGGAACGCCAGGTCGTGTTCGCGGATCTGGTCAAGCAGCTCAACAAACAGGTCCCGGACGGACATCTGGCCGCCGAGCTGATCCGGCAGATGTTCGACGTCGACCGGATGCTCTACTTCGTCGCGCCCGACTACTGGCGGCCGATGAACGTCACCGACCCGGCGGGGCCGGACACCAAGGGCCGCTATCCGGTGCCGCCGCACAACTGGGACAACAAGTCGCCGGATCCGATCGACGGCGAGACGGTGGTGAGCTGGTATTCCCACACCAGCTCGGAGAACCGCGGGCCGGGCGATCCCGTCAAGGACCCGGAATACCGCGTCAACTACCTGATCACCGAGAAATCGAACCCGGCGCCCACCGGAAGTTCGCTCGGCTGGTTGATCCAGTCCGACGGGGACGAACGGCGCAACGAATTCCTCAACGCCGCCTGGGTCAAGGTGGTGCTCCCGATCCGGCCGGGTCACGAGACCAAGGCCATCGACTGGCTGAAACGCGCCGATGTCGAGGGCGAGGCCGCTCTCGGCAAACAGTACGAATGGCAGACGGGTGACCCGGAGACCTGGCGTGGCCAGACCATCGGCTGGGTACTCGACGAACTGGCCCAGGAACTCGAGGCCGCCAATACGAACATGGACAACACTCTGGCCACGGAGCGCGTGTTCGAAACCGGTTTCGACCCGCTCGACGGCGGGTTCCGCCCGGCGTTGCCCTACCAGATCTTCGATGAATGGGTCGAAGTCCTGCCGACCGACCAGGTCGTCGCCGTGGAGGTCGAGTACGACCCCAAGACCGGGCAGCAGCGATAGGGATGCGGGTGTTCCATCACGACCCGCCGCCGGGAGCACCGTTCATCGAGCCGATCGTCCCGCCGTCGCGGCCCGAACCGCCGCACGGGCCGCCGAAGGTCAAGGAGTCGATCCGGATCTATCGCCCGGGAGACCCCGCCGAAATCGGCGGCAAGGCCGAACTGATCCAGCGCGCGCTGTTCCCGGACGTGCGGGAGCGCCGGCTTCAGGTGCATCCGGCCAGCGGGGCGCTCTGGTTCGGCGGCGCCCGCCGGACGGGCGGGCCTCGACCGCCGTCACCGATCCAGGCGCGTGAGGCCGCGGCGGCGTTCCTCGCCGATGCGCGACGCCGGCTCACGGCGGAGGACGGGCGCCTGGCCGGAATCGTGCCCGGCGACCTTCGTCTGCTCGACACCTGGGCGGGCTCCGAAGGCGGTGGCGATCGCGGCGGCACCACGGTCTGCCGCTTCGCCCGCACGCTCCGGCCGTCTCCGGCCGAGCCGCCGGTCCCGGTGTTCGGGGAGATGGTGGAGATCTGGGTGGACGCCGCCGGGGTGGTCCGCTCCTTCGGATCCACCTGTCGTCTGCTCGTAGCGGACACGACCGTCGCCAGGCTGCCTTCACCGGATCCGGAGACCTATCACGACCACGGGAAGGAGGCGGGGCTCATCTATCTCAGCGGTGACGAGGACGAGGAACGGGACGCCATCTGTCCTTTTTGGATTCGCTGGGGCGAGGAGCTCGCCGTGATCTCTCCGGCGAGCGGGCACTCGATGGCGGTGCGGCTGGTGCCCACGCGGTTTCCGGGCGGAGTCGCCCTCGAAGCGCTCACGGTCGGCGGCTCCGGGCGGTTCGAATACAGCTGGCAGGCGTGGTCACCGCTGGCGCCGGCCGAGTTCGTCTCCCTGTCCCGAGGGGCTTCGGCCAGGGTGGGGGTCGGTGTCTGGGACGTCGTCGCCCGGGTCCGGGACGTGGTCAACGACGTCACGGAGAAAGCGATGCTGAGAGTGGTGGGCTCGAATGGCTGAGCGATTCTTCGGTGGCTGGGAGTTCCGCGATCGGCTGGACGACGGCGGGCTGATCCTCGACTCCGTCTGGCATCGGGACTATCCGTTGGCCTCCGACATCCGGTTCCCGAGGGTCTGGGTCGCCGCGCCACCGCCGCGGATCCGTTCGGGCGGACCGGATCCGCTGCTCAAGGCCAAAAAGCGGGCCTTCGTCCTCGGGAAGGACATGCTCGCGAAAAGCGCGCCCTACGAACTCGTCCGCGGCGGGCAGTCGATCGGCGACTTCGCACTCTATCCGGTGGTCGGCGGGCTCGGGGTGGACTACGAGGCGGAGATCGCGATTCCCGGTGTCCGCAACGATGTCCTGACCGTCAGCCAGCGCTATCTGTTCGGGGCGTACTCGAAACATCCCGCGCACGAACCCGGCTCGGTTCTCCGCGCGGCCAGGTTCTTCCCCTTGCTGGAGTTCCGGCTGAAACCGGGCAAGGAGAATCTCCCCGGACCGTCGTACTTCCGCGCGGACCTCCGGTTCGACCTGGCGCTGCACCGGAAGGGAGACGGACACGACCTCGGCGGGGTGTTCCGCGATGAAGAGCATGTCAGTCTCTCGATCGCCGACGAGAACATCCACGGCGGAAGGCCACCACTGCTGCAGGATGTGTTCGCGGGCGCGGAGAAACCGTTGCATCACGACCTGATCGGGCCGGGACTCCGGGAGCGGACGAAGCGCGACACCGGCCCCGATCTCCAAACCTGGGACAATTACCACCACTTCCCTTCGGCCGACGACGGCAGCCTGCCGTCCTCGCCGGGGGCTTTCCACTGTTTCCACACCCATTGGCGATGGGGTGCGGTCAGCGCGAAGGGGATGTTCCCCGTCCTCACCGGCGGACGGCAATTCGCCGGCTTGAACTGGACGGAGGAACTGGGCGGGCCGCTGATCGATCCCCGGATCCCGGACCAGGACCTGACCTTCGCCGTCACGACGGATTCGCGTCACGGCACCCCGCTCGAAGCGAGCGCCAATCCCAGCGAATGGCCCTTCGCGGACCTCTTCACCCGCTGGCGGGCCGAACCGGCACCGATCAAGAAGGACGGCGCGAAGATCACGTTCTGGATCTCGGTCGAGGTGAGCAGGCCCGACGGCGCGGAAAACCGGGAATGGGGCGGGACACTGTTGCCGCACGGGATGTTCTTCTCGCACGAACCGGAGCCAGAGCTGTTCGACTTCGGCTCCGACGTCCCCGTGATCGTGCCGATCCAAGCCAAGCTCGCGGGCTTGCGGAACGCGTTGGTGAAGGAGTCGGTTCCGGCCTCGGCCAGCCCTATGCCCTGGTGGCGCTACCCGCCAGGGCCGAAGAAGTAGATGCGCGTGAAGGCCCCCTTCCCGCGACTGAGCCGAGGGAAGGGGGCCTTCACGCGCGAAACGTCAGTAGGTGATCGCGACCGCCGGGTCGGCCAGCAGAGCGCCGACGTCGGCCAGGAACTCCGAACCCTGCTGCCCGTCGACCACGCGGTGGTCGAAGCTCAGCGAAAGCTGGAGCACCTTGCGCACCTTGATCTCGCCGTCGACCACCCACGGGGTGTCCTTGATCGCGCCGAGGCACAGGATCGCGGACTCGCCGGGGTTGATGATCGGCGTACCGGTGTCGACGCCGAAGACGCCGACGTTGGTGATGGTGATCGTGCCGCCGAGCATGGCCGCCGGGGTGGTCTTGCCCTCGCGGGCGACGTCGGTCAGCTCGGTGAGCGCGATCGCGAGTTCCTTGAGGGACATCGAATCCGCGTCACGGACCTTGGGCACGACGAGCCCGCGCGGGGTGGCCGCGGCGATCCCGAGGTGCACGTAGTCCTTGTAGACGATCTCCTGCGCCGCCTCGTCCCACACCGCGTTGACGTCCGGAGTGCGCTTGGCCGCCAGGCAGACGGCCTTCGCCGCGAAGGTCAGCGGGGTGACCTTGACCCCGGCGAACTCGCGCGACTTCTTCAGCTTCTCCCGGAATTCCATCATCGGCGTGACGTCGATGGTCAGGAACTCCGTGACGTGCGGGGCGGTGTAGGCGCTCTGCACCATCGCGGCGGCGGTGGCCTTGCGGACGCCCTTGATCGGCACGCGGCGTTCCCGGGTCGCGGGGTCGTAGCCACTGTCCGAATCGGACACAGTGGACGACGAAACCGCGGGTGCGGCCGAACCGTTGGCGGCCGCCTGCACGTCGTCACGCGTGATGACGCCGCCGTCGGCGGTGCCGGTGAGCGCGTGCAGATCGACGCCGAGGTCCTTGGCGAGCTTGCGCACCGGCGGCTTCGCCAGCGGCACGTACCCGCCCTTCGGCTTCGAAGCGACCGCAGGCGCGGCAGGGGCGACGGGAGCAGGAGCCGCGGCCACCGGAGCAGCAGCGGGAGCAGCACCCTTCCGCGCCCGGCGCTGCGTGACGACGGCCTTGGAGCCGTAGCCGACCAGCGGCTTCATCTCCTCTTCCGCCGGCTCTTCCGCCGCGGGAGCGGTGGGTGCCGGGGCCGCCTTGCCGCCGGGGTCGACGTCGATGGTGAGGATCGGCGCGCCGACCTCCACCGTCTGGCCCGGTTCGACGAGCAGTTCGGTGATCACGCCCGCCCACGGGATGGGCAGTTCGACGGCGGCCTTCGCGGTCTCGACCTCGACGACGATCTGGTTCACCGTCACGGTGTCACCCGGCTTGACCTGCCAGGCGATGATGTCGGCCTCGGTCAGCCCCTCCGCCGTGTCGGCCAGGGGGAATTGTTTGTACTCGGGCATTTCAGCGATTTCCCCCTTACCAGGCGAGCGAACGGTCGACGGTGTGCAGCACCCGGTCCAGATCGGGGAGGTAGTGCTCCTCGAGTTTGGCCGGCGGGTACGGCGTGTCGAATCCGGTCACCCGCAGCACGGGGGCTTCCAGCGAGTAGAAGCATTCCTGCTGCACACGCGCGGCGATTTCGGAAGTCAGCGACGATTCCGACGGCGCCTCGCTCAGCGCGATGAGCCGTCCGGTCTTGCGCACCGACTCGAACACCGGCTCCAGGTCGAGCGGGGACAGCGTCCGCAGGTCGATGACCTCCAGGGACTTGCCCTCGTCCTCGGCGGCGGTCGCCGCGTCGAGCGCGACCTTCACCGACGGGCCGTACGCGACGACGGTGGCCGTCGTGCCTTCGCGGACGACGCGCGACTTGAACAGCGGGTCCGGCGTGGTGTCGGTGTCGACTTCGGACTTCATCGCGCCCGAGTGGTACAGCTTCTTCGGCTCGAAGAACAGGATCGGGTCGTCGGACTTGATCGCCTGCTGGATGCCCCAGTAGGCGTCGACGGCGTTCGAAACCGAAACGACCTTCAGGCCGGGGATGTGCGCGAACAGCGACTCCGGCGACTCCGAGTGGTGCTCGACCGCGCCGATGCCGCCACCGAACGGCACCCGGATCACGATGGGCATCTTGATCTTGCCCTGCGTCCGGTAGTGCAGCTTCGCGACCTGGCTGGAGATCTGGTCGAAGCCAGGGAAGATGAAGCCTTCGAACTGGATCTCGCACACTGGGCGGAAACCGCGGACGGCGAGGCCGACCGCGGTGCCGATAATGCCCGATTCCGCGAGCGGCGTGTCCAGCACGCGCTGCTCGCCGAAGTCCTTCTGCAGGCCGTCGGTGATGCGGAAGACGCCGCCGAGCTTGCCGACGTCTTCACCCATGATCAGGACCTTCGGGTCCTCTTCCATGGCGCGCCGGAGGCCGAGGTTGAGGGCCTTGCCGATGGTGAGTTTCTGGAGGTCGGCCATTTCAGTGCTCCCCCGCCCCGACGAAACCGTCCATGTAGGACAGGAACTCTTCACGCTGCGCGTCCAGCAGCGGAGTGGACTCCGCGTACACGTTGGAGAAGATCCGGTCCGGTGGCGGTTCGGGCATGTTGAAGCAGTAGTCGCGCAGCTCGGCCGCGAACGCGTCCGAATCGGCCTGCACCTGGTCGAAGAACGCCTGGTCGGCGCCGCCACCGCGGGCGAGGTACGCCCGGACGCGCTCGATCGGGTCCTTCAGCTTCCACTCCTCCAGCTCGTCGGAGAGCCGGTAGCGGGTGGGGTCGTCGGTGGTGGTGTGCGCGTCCATCCGGTAGGTGAACGCCTCGATCAGCACCGGGCCGTTGCCGTGGCGGCACTCCTCCAGCGCCCAGCGGGAGACCGCGAGGCAGGCGAGGACGTCGTTGCCGTCCACGCGGATGCCGGGGAAGCCGTAGCCGCGGGCGCGCTGGTACAGCGGCAGGCGCGACTGGCGCTCGGTGGGCTCGGAGATCGCCCACTGGTTGTTCTGACAGAAGAACACGAGCGGCGCGTCGTAGACGGCGGCCCAGACGAAGCCTTCGTGCACGTCGCCCTGCGAAGTCGCTCCGTCACCGAAGTAACAGATGGTCGCTTCGCTGTCGTCGTCGCCGACCTTGCCTTCGAACTTCTGGCCCATCGCGTAACCGGCGGCGTTGAGCACCTGGTTGCCGATCACGATGGTGTACGGGTGGAAGCCGTGGGCCTTGTAGTCCCAGCCGCTGTGGTCGGTGCAGCGGAAGATGCCGAGCACCTCTTTGAGGTCGACGCCGCGGGTGTACGCGACACCGTGCTCGCGGTAGCTGGGGAACGCCATGTCCCCCTTCCGCAGCGCGCGGCCGGAGCCGATCTGCGCGGCCTCCTGCCCGAGCAGCGGCACCCAGATGCCGAGCTGGCCTTGGCGCTGCATCGCGTTGGCCTCGCGGTCCGCGCGGCGGACCAGGACCATGTCGCGGTACAGGCCCTTGAGGGCTTCGGCGTCGATGTCGTCGACGTAGCGGTCGAATTGCGGCGAGGAGACCCGTTCGCCTTCGGGGGTGAGCAGCTGAGTCAGCTCAGCGCCACCTTCGCTCGTTGCTCGCAAACCGGCGATCACCTGTTCGGGGGAAGGTTGCGCCGCTACGGCGGCGGGACCGTCTCCAGGTTCCGGGTGCGTCCAGTGTTCGGACGGCATGCGCTGCTCTCCTTGATGTCGGCGCCTCTGGCGGCCACTTGTGGCGGCCACAGTGACTGCGCCGGCGGGGACCAGCGCGTCGGATCTGAAGCGCTGGGTCACCGTCGGCGTTGACGGTTCGTGCGCACATCCTGGCATGCCGGATGCCGTTTTGGTCAGTGGCGGATGCTGATTTGTTGCTGAGAAAGGGTGCCTGATCAGGGAAAATGCTAGGAAGCCCGAGTGTGGGGCCGCCGAAAGTAGGGGATTCACCCGCGGGCCGACCAGCGGACGACGGACCCGGACGGGTGTCCTGTCCGGCGCGGGCGATGACGATCCGTGCCCGCCGTTGTGATCCATCCCACTCTCCGGCACCCGTGGCAGGATGGCGGACGTGGAGCAGAAATCCGTACGCGAAACCGTGGTTTCGAACTGGACGAACGACGTCCTTCCCAGCTTGTCCGGCCTGGTGGCGATCCCGGCCCTGTCGCCGGCGTTCGACGCCGAGTGGGCGAAGACCGGCCATCTCGCCGCCGCCGTCGAGCACGTCCGCTCCTGGATCGCCGCGCGGGAGATCCCCGGCGCGACGCTCGAGGTCGTGGAGCTCGAAGGCCGCAGCCCGCTGCTGGTCGTCGACATCCCGGCGACGTCCGAAGCCGCCGACAAGGGCACCGTGCTCATGTACGGGCACCTCGACAAACAGCCCCCGGTGGGCGGCTGGTCCGAGGGGCTCGACCCGTGGACGCCGGTGATCCGCGACGGGCGGCTGTACGGCCGCGGCGCGGTCGACGACGGCTACTCCGGCTACGCGGCGACGACGGCGATCGAAGCCGTGCGCGCCGCCGGTGGCGAGCATTCCCGCGCCGTCGTGCTGCTGGAGACCGGCGAGGAATCCGGCAGCCCGGATCTGCCCGCCTACGTCGAGCACCTGAAGGAGAAGCTCGGCGCGGTCTCGCTGGTCGTCTGCCTCGACGCCGGCGGCACCGACTACAAGCGCCTGTGGCTGACCACCAGCCTGCGCGGCATGCTGCACGTCAACGTCACCGTGAAGGTGCTCGAGTCCGCGCAGCACTCCGGCATGGCCAGCGGCATCGTGGCGAGTTCGTTCCGCGTCCTGCGTGTCCTGCTCGACCGGATCGAGAACGCCGAGACCGGCGAGATCAAGCTCGCCGAGCTGAGCGTCGACATCCCGGAGAACCGCGTGGAGGACGCTCGCGGTGTCGTCGAGATCGCTCCCGGTGCGGCGAAGACGCTCTTCCCGGTGGTCGGCCGGACGGTGTCCGACGACGATCTGGAACTGCTGCTCAACAACTCGTGGCGGCCGACGCTGTCGGTGATCGGCGCGGAGGGCTTCCCGCTCCCGGCCGACGCGGGCAACGTGCTGCGCGCCAGCACCACGCTCACCCTGAGCTTCCGCCTGCCGCCGACCGCCGACGCGCAGGCCGCGATGGAGGCGGTCCGCCGCGTGCTCACCACCGACGTGCCGTACGACGCTTCGGTGGAGCTCGGCGACTTCCAGGCGGAGAACGGCTGGAACGCGCCGGACACCGCGCCGTGGCTCGACGAGGTGCTGCACCACGTCAGCGGTGAGGTCTTCGGCGAGCCGCACAAGAGCTTCGGCATGGGCGGATCGATCCCGTTCATGGGGCTGCTCGGCGAGAAGTACCCGGACGCGCAGTTCGTGGTCACCGGCGCCTGCGGGCCGGACTCGAACATCCACGTGCCGGACGAGTGGCTGAACATCGACTTCGCGCAGCGGGTCACCGAGGCGGTCGCACACATCCTGGACGCGCACGCCAAGAGCTGATCTCCCGGCTCACGCTGCGATGAAAGGTCCTTTCCTAGCAAAATTTGCCAGGAAAGGACCTTTCATCGCACGCGCGGGAGGATCATGTTCGAAGGCTTCGAGCTCGAAAACGTCGACACGGGCGAAGTGACCCTCAGGGTCCGCCACGGCGGATCGGGGCCGCCGCTCGTCCTCCTGCACGGACATCCCCGCACCCACACCACCTGGTACGACGTCGCGCCGCGGCTCGCGGACGCGTTCACCGTCGTCTGCCCGGATCTCCCCGGCTACGGCCAGTCCTCGAAACCCGAGACCGCCGAAGACCACTCGGCGCACTCGAAACGTGCCATGGCCAGGCACATCGTCGCCCTCATGCGGCATCTCGGCCACGAACGGTTCGCCGTCGCCGGGCACGATCGCGGCAGCTACGTGGCGCATCGGCTGGCCATGGACCACCCCGAAGCGGTCACCAAACTGGTCGTCCTCGACGGCGTCCCGATCGGTGAGGCGCTCGCGCGGGCCGACGCGGACTTCGCGCGGAAATGGTGGCACTGGTTCTTCTTCGGCCAGCTCGCGAAACCCGCCGAGCGGGTGATCAACGCCGACCCGGACGCTTGGTACGGCGGCGATCCCGAAGCGATGGGCGCGGAGAACCACGCCGACTTCCTGCGCGCGATCCACGATCCCGAGACGGTCCACGCGATGCTGGAGGACTACCGCGCCGGCCTCGGGCCCGACCGCGAAGCCGACGACGCCGACAAGGCGGCCAGGCGGAAGCTCGGCTGTCCCGTCCTCATGCTGTGGTCCAGCCGCGACGACATGGCCGAGCTGTACGGCGACCCGATCGCGGTGTGGCGCGAATGGGCCGACGACGTCCGCGGCTTCGCGATCGAATCCGGGCACCACATGGCCGAGGAGAATCCGGCCGACCTCGCGGCGGCGTTACGGGAGTTCCTTGGCTAGGCGAACTTGTTCAGCGCCGCGGTCAGTTCCGTCAGCTGCGGCGTGAAACGCTGGTAGGAGAACGGCGTCTCGTTGTTCCACGGGATCAGCTTCCCGGCCTTCACGGCGGGCAGCTGAGCCCAGGTCGGCACGCCGCCGAGCCCGTCCGGGCCGAGCGAGAGCGAACCGCCGCGGTTGTCGTACATGATCACGTCGGCCGGGTACTTGCCGATGTTCTCCCAGCTGATCTGCTGGTAGTAGCCGCCCTGGCTCTCGTCCGGCGCCTCCGGCGTGACGAAGTCCAGCCCCTTGCTCTGGTAGTGCTTCGAGGTCGCGAACTTCGGCGCGTTCGAGACGTAGACGGCGTCCTTCTGCGCGGACACGAGGAGAATCTTCAGCCCAGCGGCCTTCTTCGCCGCCTCGGCGAGCGCGGCGTCAGCCTTCTCGTACTCCTCCTTCGCGGCCTTGATCGCCGGAGTCTCCGTGTCGGCGCCGAGCGCCTTCGCGAGCGCGATGAACTTCGCGATCCCTTCGGGCATCGAGATGTCCTGCAGCCGGACGCCGACGCTCGGCGCGGCCTTGTCGACCTTCTCCGTCTGCGTGTCCGGGACGTACCACATCTGGTCCTTGAGGTACATCACGCTGACCAGCAGCTGCGGATTCAACGAGACGAACTTGTCGAAGTTGAACTCGTTCCACACGTTCCCGAGCGAGGTCACCGCGTTCAGGTCGACGCCGCCCGCCTGCGGGTCCGGTTTGCCGTCGGCGAATTTCGACGGGCCGAAGATCCCGACCGACTTCACGCCGAGGTCCCACAGCGCCGCCGCCGCGGTGACCTGCGCGACGATCCGCGTCGGCCGCTCGCCTTCGAGCTTCCGGCCGCGGTCGTCGGTGAACGACCAGGTCGCGCCCCCTCCTTGCGCGGGCGTCTCGTCCTGGTAGCCGCAGGCGGTCAGGAGGCCGGTGGCGCCGAGCGCCGCGGTGCCGGCGAGAAAGCCGCGTCGGGAGAGGTGCATGGAGATCTTCTTTCAGCGAGGGACCGAAGTTCGGCGTTAGGCTAGCCTTCCCTTATCGTGAACGCCATGGTCCAGGTCACGGAGCGCGGCACAACCCGGAGAACCAGCGTTTCCTTGAGAACGCTGGTCCTGACGGGGTCGCTGGTAGCGCTTGCCGCGGTCATCCTGCTGTCGATCGGCTTCGGCTCGAACCGCCTCTCGCTCGGCGAAGTCCTGCACGCCCTCTTCGCCTACGACGGGAGCTACAACGACGTCGTCGTCCGCGACGATCGCCTGCCCCGCACGGTGCTGGGTGTCCTGGTCGGGATGGCGCTCGCGCTGGCGGGCTCGCTCATGCAGGCGATCACGCGCAACCCGGTCGCGGAACCCGGTCTGCTCGGCATCAACCACGGCGCCGCCGTCGCGATCGTGCTCGGCTCGACGCTGTTCTCGGTGACTTCGCCCGGCGAGTACGTCTGGTTCGCCTTCGCCGGGGCACTCGCGGGAACCGCGCTGGTCTCGGTGATCGGCGGGACACGCGGCGCGACGAGCCCGCTGAGGCTGGTGCTGGCCGGTGTCGCCGTCCAGGCGGTGTTCGTCGGGATCAACCAGGGCATGCAGATGGTCAACACGCACAACCTGCAGGCCATGCGGTTCTGGCTGGTCGGCTCGCTGGTGAACCGGAACCTGGACCAGCTGTCGGTCTTGCTGCCGTTCTTCGTCGCGGGGGTGGTGATCGCGATCGTGCTGGCCCGCGCGCTGAACGCGCTGGCGCTCGGCGAGGACACGGCACGCGGTCTCGGCGCGAATCCGGCGCTCGTCCGCGTCGCCGGGATGGTCGCCGTCGGCCTGCTTTCGGCGTCGGCGACCGCGGCCTGCGGGCCGATCGCCTTCGTCGGCCTGATGATCCCGCACGTCGTCCGCACGCTGATCGGCCAGGACGAGCGATGGGTGCTCCTGATCTCGGCGTTGCTCGGGCCGGTGCTGCTGCTCGGCTGCGACGTCCTCGGCCGCCTGCTCGGCTCGCCGGGCGAGATCCAGGTCGGCGTGATGACCGACGTCGTCGGCGGGATCGCGTTCGTGATCGTGGCCCGGCGACTGAAGGCGGTGCGCCGATGACCGCGCTCGTCCGCCGTGAGTCCGGTGTGGACGGACGATCGGTGATCGTCGTCGCCGCGCTGGCCCTGGTGACACTGACGCTCGTCGTGCTTTCCGTCGGCACCGGCGACTACGAGATGAGCCCCGGCGAAGTGCTCGCCACACTCGCGGGTTCGGGCACGAAGGCGCAGTACCTGGTCGTCATGGGACGGCTTCCGCGCGTGCTGGTCGCGATCCTCGTCGGGGCCGCGCTGGCACTGGCGGGCGCGGTCTTCCAGACGATCACGCGCAACCCGCTCGGCAGCCCGGACATCATCGGCTTCACCACCGGCTCGGCGACCGGCGGCATCGTGACCCTGCTGCTCTTCGGCTCCGGTCCGGGGCTCGTCTCCGTCGGCGCGGTGGCCGGCGGGCTGCTGACCGCGCTGGTCGTGATGGCCTTGTGCGCACCGCACGGTCTGCTGAGCTCGCGGCTGGTGCTGCTCGGGATCGCGGTCAGCGCGGTATTGGTCGGCGTGAACTCGTACCTGCTGGTGAAGGCGAACCTAGAAGCCGCCGCGCAGGCCGTCGGCTGGCTGGTCGGCGACCTCGCCGGCCGCGACTGGAGCTTCTTCGTGCCGTTAGCGATCGCGGTGGCGGTGCTCGCCCCGGTCGTGTTCGCCAACGGCCGCGCGCTGCGCATGCTGGAGATGGGCGACGACACCGCCACCGGTATCGGCGTCGACGTCCATCGCGTACGCCTGACCTTGGTGCTGGTCGCGGTCGCATTGGTCGCCGCCGCCACCGCCGCGACCGGGCCGCTGCCGTTCATCGCGCTCGCCGCGCCCCAGCTCGCGCGCCGGATGACGCGTCTGCCGGGGCCCAACCTGGCGGCTTCGGCCTTCGTCGGCGCGGCGCTGGTCGTCGCGGCGGACTACCTCGGCCAGCGGCTGCTGGAGTCCTCGCTGCTGCCCGCAGGCGTCGTGGCGGCAGCCCTCGGCGGCGCCTATTTGCTCTGGCTGCTGCTCAGGCGACGGGCTTAGGTCAGCCGGGTCAGCTGCACCGAGACGTCCAAAGTGGACTGACCGCCACCGGTGAAGATGCCCTTGAGCGGCGGCACGTCGGCGTAGTCGCGGCCGTACGCGACCCAGACGTGCCGCGGCCCGACCGGGATCGCGTTCGTCGGGTCGTAGGCCCACCAGCCGCCGGTCCAGACGTCGACCCAGGCGTGGCTTTCGCCTTCGACCGTCTCGCCGAGTTTCGCCTCCGGTTTCGTGTGCAGATACCCGGAGACGTAGCGCGCCGGGACGCCGATCGCGCGCAGCATCACCAGCGTGACATGCGCGAAGTCCTGGCAAACCCCTTCGCGCGCACGCCACGCGTCGGTCGCGGTGCTGTGCACGCCGGTCGTCCCCGGCTGGTACTTCAGCTGCTGGTTGACCCATTCGCAGACCGCGAGCACGGCCTCCGCCGGGTCGAGCCCCTTCCGCAGTTCGCGCGCGACCTTCGTCAGCTCCGGATCGCGTGGCGTGTACGGCGTCGGCGTCAGGTACTCGGTGCGGTGGTCGACAACGGTGTCGCTGCGGAGGTCCTTCCATGTCGCCGAACGGACCGGCTCGCCCTCGTCGGCGGTCTCGACCACCGACGTCGCGAGCACGGTGAACTCGGTGTGCGGCGCGTGAAGGTCGAACGAGGTCACGACGGTGCCCCAGTAATCCGTGTACCGGTAAGCACGGGTCGCCGGCGTCGTCTCGACCCGGTTCACGACCGTGGTCTGCCGCCGGTCGGAGCGCGGGGTCAGCCGCGCCTCGTTGTACGACTGCGTGGCCGGCGTCGCGTACCGGTACCCGGTCCGGTGGGCCACCCGAAGTTGCCAGGTCACAGCGAAACCTCCGCACCGCTCCAGGCCACCCAAGGCGACGAATGGAAGTACTGCACCGAAACCGCGTCGCCGATGTCCTTGATCGAGGTCTGCAGGGCGCCGAGCCGTTTCGGCAGGTCCTCCAGCAGATCCGACGGCCGCAGGAACTCCAGCTCGCTGCGCGCGCGGCCGAGTTGCCGCAGCGCCTCGGACTTCTCGTTGGCACGCGAGTTGACACCGGGATCCAGCCGCTCCAGGCATTCCTCGGCCTGGCGCAACGCGTGGAACACCGAACGCGGGAAGAGCGTGTCCCGCAACAGGAACTGCACGACCCGGGCGGCGTCGAGCGCGCCGCGATAGGTCCGCAGGTAGGTGTCCTGCGCGCCCGCCGAACGGAGCACGGTGATCCAGCCGGGTGACGACGCGCTGTCCTGCACCCGCGAAAGCAGCAGCCGCACCACCATGTCCGCGCGTTCGACCGAGCGCCCGAGCACCATGAACAGCCAGCCGTCGTCGCGGCTCATCGTCGAATCGGCGAGCCCGGCGAACATCGCCGCGCGCTCCTCCACGAAGGAGAGGAACGCGTGCGGTCCGGCGCGGCGCGCGTACCGCTGCCTGTCCGGCACCGCGTTCCACGTCGCGTTCAGGCATTCCCACAGCTCGGTCGAGACGACCTCGCGGGCGCCGCGCGTGTTCTCGCGGGCCGAGTTGATCGAGCCGACGATCGACGCCGGATTGTCCTTGGCGTAGGCGACCAGTTCGGTCAGCTTCCACACGTCGAGGGTGTCCATGCCCTCCGGCGAGATGCCGAGGACGGCGAGCAGCTGGCGGCTCGCGTGGTCCGGGTCGACGCTCGCGTCTTCGAGCAGCTGGTGCACGGAGACGTTGAGGATCCGGGAGGTGTCATCGGCGCGTTCGACGTACCGGCCGATCCAGTACAGCGATTCCGCGTTGCGGGCGAGCACATCAACCTCCCTTATGCCTGTTGCTGCTGCTGTTGCTGGGTGGTGGTCAGCTCGGGACCCTGTTCGGCGACCAGACCGTCCACTTGGGACAGTGCGCCGAGCGCGGGCCGGTCCAGTTCCCGTTCCGCCGTCGAGGAGCGCGGCGCGAGTACCCAGGTGTCCTTGGAGCCGCCGCCCTGCGACGAGTTGACGACCAGACTGCCCTCCGGGAGCGCGACCCTGGTCAGCCCGCCCGGCAGGACGAAGATCTCCTTGCCGTCGTTGACCGCGAACGGCCGTAGATCGACGTGCCGCGGCGCCAGCCTGTCGTCCACTTTGGACGGAACGGTGGACAGCTGGACCACCGGCTGGGCGATCCAGCCGCGTTTGTTCGCCCGGACTTTACGTTTGAGCGCGGTCAGCTCGGCCTGGGTCGCCTCCGGGCCGAACACGATGCCGTACCCGCCCGAACCTTCGACCGGTTTGATCACCAGCTCGTCCATATGCCGCATGACGTGGTCGAACTCGTCCGGCAGCCAGCACCGGAAGGTGTCGACGTTGGGCAGCAGCGGCTTCTCGTTGAGGTAGTACTTCACCATCTCGGGCACGTAGGTGTAGACGAGCTTGTCGTCGCCGACGCCGTTGCCGACCGCGTTCGCGATCACCACGTTGCCCGCGCGCGCCGCGTTGAGGATCCCGGCCACGCCGAGCACGGAATCCGGCCGGTAGTGCACCGGATCGAGGAACTCGTCGTCGATCCGCCGGTAGATGACGTCGACCTGCCGTTCGCCCTCGGTGGTGCGCAGGTAGACGACGTTGTCCCGGCAGAACATGTCGCGGCCCTCGACCAGCTCGACCCCCATGAGCCTGGCCAGCAGCGAATGCTCGAAATACGCGGAGTTGTGCACGCCGGGTGTCAGCACGACGACCATCGGGTCGGCGACGTTCGCCGCGGCCGCCGCCCGCAGCGCGCGCAGCAGATGCGAGGCGTAATCGCCGACCGGGCGCACCCGGTGCTGGGCGAACAGATCCGGGAACACGCGCGCCATCGTGCGGCGGTTCTCCATCACGTACGACACGCCGGACGGGTTGCGGAGGTTGTCCTCCAGCACCCGGAAGGTGCCCTCCTCGTCGCGCACCAGGTCCACACCGGACACATGGATACGGACGCCATTGGGCGGGTTGATCCCGAACGCCTCGCGCTGGAAATGCTCGCACGAGGTGATCAGCCGTCGGGGGAGAACGCCGTCACGCAGGATCTGCCGGTCGCCGTACACGTCGGCGAGAAAGGCTTCGAGCGCGCGGACCCGTTGCGCCACACCGCGTTCGAGTTTGCTCCATTCGGCGGTGGTGATCACGCGCGGGACCAGGTCGAGCGGGAACGGGCGTTCCTGGCCCGACAGCGAGAACGTGATGCCCTGATCCACCATCGCCCGGTCGATCGCCGCCGACCGGGACGAAAGGTCCGCCGACGTCAGCGCGGAGATCGATTCGTACAGCGCGCGGTACGGCTGGCGGACCGTGCCGTCGGGGGTGAACATCTCGTCGTACGCGCCCGCGTGTGGCCGCGACGGCGAAAGATAGCCGTCGAACTGCGCCCCGGGTTTCGCCGCGCGCCGGGCCGACGTCGTCGTCCGCGGGCGGCGGCCCGCAGGTGGGAGACGGGGCGCCGAGTTGTTGTTCATGGTCGCCATACTCGCTCACCCTGCCATGTCGGCGCGATACCTCATGCAACGCCCGTGACGGCCGAAACGGCGCTGTAACGTCGTAGTGCTGTGATTGCCGCCGGATGAGTGGCAATATGCGTGCTCTCGACACATGGGAACTACGAGGAGTGACGACGTGGCTCGATTCAAAGCGCTCGCCCTGATCCCGGCGCTCGCCCTGGCCGCGGGTGCGCTGTCCGCGTGCGGCGAGGAAGGCGGAACCGCGGCCGGCGGCGTCCAGCTCGTCGCGTCCGGCAAGGTCACCACCTGCACGCACCTGCCCTACCAGCCGTTCCAGGTCAAGCAGGGCGACAAGATCGTCGGCTTCGACGTCGACCTGGTCGACCTGGTCGGCAAGAAGCTGGGTGTCGAGCAGAGCATCGTCGACATCGCCTTCGAGAACATCGAGTCCGGCGAAGCGATGAACAGCGGACAGTGCGACCTCGCCGCGGCCGGTATGACGATCACCGACAAGCGCAAGGAGAAGTTCGACTTCTCCGACCCGTACTTCGAGGCGACCCAGGCGCTGCTGGTCAAGACCGGTTCGCCGATCAAGGACCTCTCCAACGTGACGGGCAAGAAGATCGGTGTCCAGTCGGCCACCACCGGCGCCGACTACGCCAAGGAGAAGGCGAAGGGCGCCGAGATCGTCACCTTCGACGACCTCGCGCTGCTGGAGCAGGCCGTCAAGAACGGCACGGTCGACGCGGGCGTCAACGACAACGGCGTGCTCTACGACTTCGCGAAGACGAACCCGGACACGACGGTGGTCACCGAGTTCAAGACGAACGAGTTCTACGGCATCGGCGTGAAGAAGGGCAACAGCGCCCTCCTCGGCCAGGTCAACGAGGTGCTCAAGGCGTCCGTGGCGGACGGCTCCTACGCGCAGATCTACCAGAAGTGGTTCGGCAAGGCGCCGACCTGGCAACCGGGCAGCCCGACCGCCGGTTGATAATCCGTCCCCTGTGGCCGGTGCCCAGCGCACCGGCCACAGGTTTGTCGCCACCTGTTTGAGGAGAGAAATGGCTTTGAGCCGCCGCCAGCGACGTTCGGCGTTCCGGACCGGGCAATACGTCCTGCTGCTGGTGATCGTCATCGTGCTCGCGCTGCTGGCCGACTGGAGCAAGATCGGCAAGGCGTTCTTCGATCTCGAAGTCGCCGCCAAGCAGTTCCCGGACGTGATCACGGTCGCGCTGAAGAACACCGTCATCTTCACCGCGCTGGGCTTCGCGCTCGGCCTCGGGCTGGGCCTCGTGCTCGCCCTCATGAGACTTTCCTCGGTCGGCCCGTACCGCTGGTTCGCGCGCGGGTACATCGAGTTCTTCCGCGGTCTGCCCGCGCTGCTGATCTTCCTCGCCGTCGGCATCGGTGTGCCCACGGCGTTCAACACCCAGCTGCCGCGCAACGTCGCGATCATGCTGGCGCTGGGCATCGTGTCCTCGGCCTACATGGCGGAGACCATTCGCGCCGGTATCCAGGCGGTGCCGCGCGGCCAGATCGAGGCCGCGCGTTCGCTCGGCATGTCACCCGCCCGCACGATGATCACCATCGTGATCCCGCAGGCGTTCCGGATCATCCTGCCGCCGCTGGCCAACGAGCTGATCATGCTGACGAAGGACTCTTCGCTGGCGTTCCTGCTCGGCACCACCCCGGCGCAGCAGGAACTCGCACAGTTCAGCCGTCAGGCGCTGCTGGAGGCCAAGGGCCTGACCCCGATCGTCGTCGCCGGTCTGTGCTACCTCGTCATCACCATTCCGCTGTCGATCCTGCAGCAGCGGCTAGAGAAGAAATACGGAGCCGGAGTGCCCGGCGGAGGAACGGTATGAGCACCCAGACGATCGTCGAAGTTTCGGGACTGCACAAGGCGTTCGGCGAGCTCGAGGTGCTCAAGGGCATCGACCTGGAGGTCCAGCGCGGCCAGGTCGTCTGCATCATCGGCCCGTCGGGTTCCGGCAAATCGACGCTGCTGCGCTGCGTCAACCTCCTCGAGGAACCGCAGCAGGGCAAGATCGTGGTCAACGGCAGCGAGATCACCGATCCGGACGTCGACATCGACGGCGCCCGCACGAAGATCGGCATGGTCTTCCAGTCGTTCAACCTCTTCTCGCACCTGAGCGTGCTCGAAAACCTCACCGTCGCTCAGCGCAAGGTGTTGAAGCGCGGCAAGGAAGAGGCGGAACGCGTCGCGCGGGAAAACCTCGCGAAGGTGGGGCTGGCGGAGAAGGAGTCTTCGCTGCCGACACAGCTTTCCGGCGGGCAGCAGCAGCGTGTCGCGATCGCCAGGGCGCTCTCGATGGATCCCGACGTCATGCTGTTCGACGAGCCGACGTCGGCGCTGGACCCGGAACTGGTCGGCGACGTCCTCGCGGTCATGCGGCAACTCGCGCAAGAGGGTATGACGATGCTCGTCGTCACGCACGAAATGCAGTTCGCGCGTGAAGTGGCCGACATCGTGCTGTTCATGGACGGCGGTGTCGTCGTCGAGCAGGGCGCGCCGGACCAGGTGATCGGGGACCCGCAGGAGGAGCGCACGAAGACGTTCCTCTCGCGGGTCCTGAACCCGAACCACCAGGGCTAGCGCCCGCGAAGCTGCGACTCCAGCTGGACGACCTTCGCGGCGATTTCGTGCGGCCCGGCACCCATGAGGCTCACCCAGCCCTTGGTGTCCGGGCCGAACACGACGCGGCCGTGTTCGGTGTCCATCCAGCCCGGCGGCCTTTCGACGCGTTTCCGGTTGCCGCCGCCGTCACGGATGGCGACGTAAAGCCTGCCGAAGAAGGTGTGCGGCGACCGGATCCACTGGAGGATCTTCTTGGCGTCGCGGATGCTCGGGCCGGAGCCGGTGAGCATTTCGCCCTTCATCAGGACCTGGAGATCGGCTTCCGAGCAGTTCAAGGACGGCGTGCGCGCGGCGGGTGCCTCGGGAAGCAGGCCGGTGAAATCCTGCGCCAGCGTGTCCGGCCGCGTCGGTGTCAGGTAGACGACCTTGTCGACCAGAACGACGCTGACCGCTTCCCGGCCACTTCCCGCGGCGCGAACCGTCCGTTCACGCCCCTCGGACTTCACCCACGAGTAGTACTCAACGGCCGGCCGCTGCAGGAAACGCAGTGTGTCGAGGAATTCGTCGTCGATCTTGCCGCGTCTGAGCAGTCCTTGTCTGTCCAATTCGGACTGCGCGGTGGCGGCGAGCTCACGCCGTTCCTCGGGCAGGTACCACTGCGCGCCCCGGACGAGCGTCGGATGGATGTCGCCGAGATTGTGTTGGTCCAGCAGGGTTTCGTAGGTCTGAAGCGTCAGTTCGACGGGTTTCTGCAGCACGTTACGCGCCGATCACCGGCGGAACCGGCTTGTCACCGTCGTAACCACCGAAGAGGGAGTCGCCGTCCTCTTCCTGCAGCGTGATCTTGCGCTGGTGCTCCTCGTCCTCGCCGCCCTTGCCCTTGCCGGCGCCGCCACCCATGCCGCCACCGCCCATACCCGGCGCGCCGGGACGACCCGCCGCCGCGGCACCGCCCGCCGGCGTACCGCGCATCGCGCCTTCACCGGGCATCGCGGCGCCGACGCCGCGACCGGGCCCCATACTCCCCGGCCCGCCCGTCGACCCACCCGGCCCGAACCCGCCGCCGGGCCCGAAACCGCCACTGAAACCGCCCGATCCCGGCCCGAAGCCGTTGCCGCCACCGGGTCCACCGGTGCCCGGCCCGCCGGGCCCGAAGCCGGGTTGGCGATAGTCGATCGGCTTCGCTTGGATCCGGTCGTTCACCCGGGAAAGGTCGGTCTGGTCGTTCGGCCGCGGAGACGGCAGTGGCCGCGGCATCTGCGGCACCCTCGGCGCCGGCGGAACCTGCGGCGGCCTCGGCGCCTGATACCCCTCGGCCCCCGGAGGCGCACTGTACGAACTCGGCCCGCCTGTGTACCCACCGGGAGCACTGTGCCGCCCGGAGTCGCCCGGCCCGCCGCTGAACCCGCTGACCTTGGTCTGCCCGGGATCGATCGGATCCGGCGTGATCGGCCCCGCCGACACGTTCGGATCATGCGCGGCCGGATAGACCGGCGCGAGCGACTGCTGCCGCGGCTGGGTGCTCTGGTAGTACGGCTCGTAGATCTCGACGTTGTGCTTGGTGTCGGCGTCGAACTTCGCCGCCGCGATCTCGTCGTCACTCGCGCCGATGGACAGGATGTCCTCGGGCCCGCTGTCCCCCGCGCGCTCCTTCTCGACCGGGCGGACATTGCCGCGCGTGTAATGGAAGGAGGCGTTCTGGTCGAACATCGACTGGCGGGCGCGGTCCATGTTCTCGCCGGCGATCTTGGACGTCGCGATGAGCGGGGCGAGGCCTGCTGTTCCGCTGTCGGCAGCCTTGCCCTTCCAGAACGTGCTGAGCGCGGTCTGGCTCTTCTCCAGCGTCTGACTCATTTCCTGATGGGCGACCATCAGGTGATGAGAAGCGACCTGCGCCGCGTCCAACCGTTTCGTGTGGTTCGGGTTGGCGTTGAGTTTGGTGAAGATTTCCCAACCGCTGTAGGTCATTGTGCTGCCTTCAAACGTTGAATCGCCAGCTCAGCCAGCTTCACGCTGGTACCGCAGGGGTCGTTGTACGCAGGGCTGTCGTCGAACAGAGCCGTGACCACGGTGTACATCATGTCGTCGCGGAGTCCGACAGCCAGATTGCAGTTGCCCGCACCTTCACCGCCGTTCGCGAAAACGACGGCCGGATATCCGGCGATGTCAGGCACAGGCTTGAACGTCGTGACGCCGCTGCCCTGTTGTTTGAGAGCGTAGAGATGGCTCAAGCCTTCGGGCTGGCTGACGTTCAGGCCCCCGTTGATCGAGCCCGCGAGGTCGGCGAGGATCCACGAGCAGGTCGGGCCGCCCGCGACCTGCTCCACCTTCGAGCTCTTCACCTTCCCGGCGATGCTTCCGATCTCTGTATCGGTCGCGGCGCTGCAAGGTTCGGTCGTGAACTTTTCCGTCTTCAACGGGGTTGTCACTTTGGGAGCCCCCGCGCGTGGGAGGGTCGTGGCGTCAGACTTGGGTGTCGACGGCTCGGCCTTACCGCCGGTTTCCCCGTTGCATCCTGCCGTGAGCACGGCAGCCACAGCGAGAACGGAGAGGAGTCGAGCACGCATTCAGAGAGCCTTTCCAACGGAACGGAGAGCGTCGATCGCAGCCTGGTCTTGCTTTTCGTACGCGGTCTTGATTTCCACCAGCTTGTCGGCGTAGGCCCTGGTGAACTTGCGTGCGCCGTCCAGGAACGTTTGGTAAGAGGCTCCTGACTCGTTCGCGATCTTGACGTAGCCTTGGCTGGCGACCTCGTCACCCATCGCGTCGATACCGGTCAGGTGCGCGGCCTCCCTCATGGCGCTGCTGAAATTGTTTTCGATGCAGTCCTCGAGCGACTCGATGACCTTGCTCATGGCTTCTGAGTCGAACTCCCAGCCGCCGTTCGAGGACGCTGCGGCGAAGTCCGCCTGGGCTTGGTTGGCACCTAGGTTGGTGTAATCCGGCGCGGGTGCCTGCGCCGGTGCTGCGGTGGCCCCCTGGATCAGCCCCGAGCCTGAAGGCGGTACCTGTGGCGGCGTCGTGTTCAGCTGGTTGTAGACCCCCTGAGGGCCGGCTCCCGGTCCTGTCATGTCGTGCCTCCCCGCACGGGCCGCGAAGGGGCGCGGCCTACCCGTAGTTCACCATTGACTCCAATCGGTGACCATAGCAGCAGGTAAACCGTTGATCAGCCCCTTTGTGGAAGATCACCGTCGAAAGATGGGATTTCAGCGTGATCTGGTCTGATAGAGGGCGCTTGTCCGGTTTGAGTAGGTGTCTTCTGCCCTGCCGTCAGCAGAAAGGGGCGTTCTGGTCGTGCCTTGACCCGGCGGGCACGTCCATGCTCTCGCTCGCGATCTTGGAGGTCGCGATGAGGGCGCGGGGTCGGCTGATCCTGATCGAGGATTCCCACCTTCCAGCCGCTTCAGGTCATTGGGCCGCTTTCAGATGCTGGACAGCGAACTCGGCGAACTTGACGGTCAAGCCGCACGGGTCCTCCAGGTAGGCACTGCCGCGCCGTAGTTGTGTGACCAGGACGTATGTCACGTCGTCACGGAGTCCCACCGCGAGCTGGCAGGCGCCCCGGCCTTCTCCGCCATTCGCGTACTGGACTGCTGGGTATCCGGCGATGTTCGGTAGGGGCTTGAACGTCGTGAGACCGCTACCTTGTGCTTTGAGGGCGTAGAGGTGACTGAGGTCATCGGGCTGACTGACGTTCAATGCGCCGCTGATGTTCCCTGCGGAGTTCGCGAAGATCCAGGCGCAACCTCGCCCGTTCGCGATGTCCTCGGCCGCTGCGCTTTTGAGTGTTCCCCCCCCCACGGCCTCGACCTCCCCCTCGGTGGCGGCACCGCAGGGATCCGTGATCAACAGGTCGGTCTTCAGCGGACTTTGTACAGCCGGGGCACCGGCTCGCGGTAGACCTACTGACGAGGCGGGCGCGGGGGCGGGACTCGCTGAGGTCGTGGTGCCGTCACAACCCGACACGAGTAGCAAAGTTGTGCAGGTGATCGCCGCGGCGATGACGAGCCGTCGCATTTCAGCGAGCCTTCCTGTTCGCATTTCCGGAGGTCACCGTTCGGGCTGGTCAGGACTTGTTGAGATTCTTGATCGCTGCGGCTGCCACCTTGATCGCCATGCCGCAGGGATCGGACAGGATCGGGTTCCCTGTGGTCAGCAGCGGAGTCACTGTGTAAGTGAGGTCGTCTCGAATGCCGACTGCGAGCACGCAGCGCCCTTTCCCTTCGCCGCCGTTGTCATAAATCACGCCGGGTGGCCTTCGATCGAGTCGATAGGTTTGAAGGTCGAGAGGCCACTCTGCGCGTGCTTGGCATACAGGCTGCTCAAACCGTCCTTGTTTCCAGGGGTGAGACTGGCGGTCACACTGCTGGGGCCGGGTTCGAAGATCCAACCGCAACTCTTGCCCATGGCTCCGTCGTCGGTCATGGTCCGTTTGACCTTGCCACCGATCGCCTCGATCTCGGCTGTGGAGATGTCACTGCACAGGTCTGCCTCGATGGCTGCAGTGTCAATGATCGGTTCCGCGACTGCCGGCGCGCCATCGGACGGAAGCCGTGTCGAGGGTGGTGCACTCGTCGTCGCCGTGCCGGTTACCTGTGTGCCGCAGCCACCGGCCACGAGCGATATCGCCGCAGCCAAGAACAAGAAACGCTTCATGTCGTGCCTCCCCGCACGGGCCACGATGGGCGCGACCTACCCATAGTCCACCGCCGACTCCGGTGAGTGACCGTAGCAGCGAACCACCGCCCCGGCGGCGAATCCGCCCAAGATCACCACCGCGGCCGCAAACGGCCTGTTCCAGCACCCGAGTCGGCCGTTCTGCCGTCGCGGTCCCGTGGCAGGTTCCGGTCCACTGTCCCGGGCCACTTGCGAACCCCGTGCGTGATCGGCTTCGCTGGGGGCCGAGGAACGACGGGGGAGGGAAGCGAAACGATGCCGGGTTTTCGGCGCAACAACGGGCCGCGCGATCCGGGGGAAGGTGACCAGAACGGCGACACGTCCTTGCCGCCGCTCGACCCGTTCGACCCGAACCCCGACAAGCGGTACGAGGTCCCGGCGTCCGAGCTGATGAAGCCGGGGACGACGGGGCTGCTCCGGTGGCGCCGCCAGGCGACCAACGCGCCGATCGTGCAGGTCGAGGACGCGTACATCACCGGGACGCTCGATCTGCGCGCCGCCGACATCAAGTATCTGTTCCGTTTCGAGCGGTGCCGGTTCGAGCATCCGCCGGACGTCCGCGAGGCGCATCTGCTCGGGCTGGTGTTCCGCAAGTGCTGGCTGCCGGGGCTCAAGGCGCGCAACCTCCGCACCCGCAACGACGTCCGCCTCATCCGCAGTGTCGTGCACGTCGACGCCGAGCACGAGATCGAGGAGACCACGGTCCAGCGCGGCGACGACCGCGAGCGAGGGATGCCGAACGCGGCGGTCAATCTCACCGACGCGGTCATCGAGGGTTCGGTCGTGCTGACCCGCACGGTGATCACGCATCCTCGCGGCAAGGCGATCCAGGCCGACCGGGTCAACATCGTCGGCGCGCTGCTGGCGTATCGGTTGGTGGCCAACGGAGAAGTCCGCATCCCGGGTATGCGGGCCGGCGGTAACGTCAACTTCTCCGGCGCGACGCTGAACAACCGGGACGGCTTCGCGCTCAACGGCAACGGCATCCACATCGGCGGCAGTCTGCTGTGCGAGGTGGACAACTACGGGCCCGCCGCGCAGCGTAAACGCTTCTCCGCCAGTGGGATCATGTACCTGCCGAGCGCCACTGTGGACAGTGACATCATCCTGCGCGAGGCCAAGCTCTCGGTGAACCAGTCGGGGCCGATCGTCGTCGACGCGTGGAAATCGAACGATCCGTACATCGATCCGCGGCCCGCGCTGGTCGCGGATCGCTCGACGGTCAACGGGAATCTCGAGCTGAGCGACGGCATGCAGGCCACCGGGACGTTGCGGATGGTCAACGCCCGTATCGGCGGTTCGCTGCGGTTGGCGGGCGCCGAGGTCCAGGTCGTCCGCGGGCAGAGCATTCCCTACTACGACCGCGCGATCCATCTCGACGGGACCACCATCGGCGGCGATCTCGAGGCGACGAGCCTGCGGGTGCCGTCCGGTCAGTTGCGCATGGCCGACATCACCGTCGGTGGCAACGTGCTGGCGTGGAACTCGATGTTCCTGCACCCGCGCCGCGACGTCTTTTCCGCGCGGCGCGCGAAGATCGCGGGCAACTTCCAGCTCACGGACGCGACCGTCCAGGGCACCTTGCGGTTGCAGGGCGCCGAGATCGGCGGCAGCGTGAACCTCTTCGGCACGAGCCTGACCGAGCCCGGCGCGCGCACGCGGACCAGCTACTCGCTGGACGTCCGCACCGCGCGGATCGGCCGGGATCTGATCCTCACCGAGAACAAGGAACGTCCGTTCGTCGCGCAGGGCGGGGTCAACCTCGACGGCGCGCAGATCGCACGACGCGTCGACTTCCGTGGTGCGCGGCTCGGTTCCCTGCCGCAGCACGGGATCGCGCTCGACGGCAGTGACGTGTCGGCCGACGAATTCCTGCTCACGCCCGCCGTGCCGCCGGACGGCCGGATTGTGCTGCGCCGGGCGCATTGCGGCACGCTAGGTGACAACGAGGCGTTCTGGGCGTCGGCGACGGGGATCGAGCTGGAGGATTTCCGTTACGACGCACTGCAAGAGGACATCGCGCTCGACGACGACCGGGCGATCGACCATCGGATCGTGTTGCTGCGCAAGGCGATGGACGGTTACCGCCCGGGCCCCTACGACCAGCTGGCGGCGACGCTGCGCGCGTCCGGTAATGAAGAGCACGCCTCCACGGTGCTGTTGAAGAAACAGCAGTTCCGGTACGAGGCGCTCGCGAAGGGCTTCAAGTTCTTCGGGCCCGGCGTGCACGTGTGGAGCTGGTTGCAGCGGTCGATGGTCGGCTACGGCTTCCGTCCGGTGCGTGCGCTCGGCTGGCTGTTGACGTTGTTGGTGCTGGGCAGTCTGTGGTTCGGGTTCGGGGTCGACGACTGCGTCACCAAACCCAATCTCACGGTGAGCGGGCCGCGCTGCCTGGTCAACCAGGACGACACCGGACTGCAGTGGAATCCGGTGCTGTACACGATCGACCTGCTGGTCCCGATCGTCGACTTCGGCAACAAGTCGCGCTGGTACATGCACGGCATGGACAACTGGGTCGCGGCCGGGTTCACCGCGTCGGGCTGGGTGCTGGCGACGACGGTCGCGGCCGGGATCAGCCGCATGCTCCGCCGGGACAACTGAGGGTATTTCACATACCCTCAGTACGGAGGTATGTCATGACTCAGCCCAGCGCCACCGGAAAGATCGCGATCGCCGCCCCGCCCGAGAAGGTGTATTCCCTGGTCAGTGACCCGGGTGTGCTCGCGGGCATGGCCGAGGAGTACGAGGGACACCGCTGGGTCGGAGCCGCGGGGGCCGCCGTCGGCGCCAAGTTCCGCGGCCGGAACCGCCGCGGTCTCCGTCGCTGGAGCACGCTCTCGACGATCACGGACGCCGACGAGGGCAAGCGGTTCGCGTTCGAGGTGACCACCGTCGCCGGGCTTCCCGTCGCGCGCTGGCAGTACGACATCGAGGCGTCTGGCGACGGTTGCGTGGCCGTCGAGAGCACGTGGGACCGGCGGCCAGGCTGGCTGCGCGGGCCGACGTCGCTGTTCACCGGGGTCTGGAAGCGGGACGACGCCAACCGGGCGAACATCGCCGCGACGCTGGCCCGGCTGAAGGCCGCCGCCGAGTCCTGACCCATACCACGGCCGGTCCCGGATCACCGAAAAGAGCAAGGGACCTTTGCTACCACTTGGGGCACATGTGGTGACCGGCTACGCTCAACGCCACCACATGTAGTGGCCCCACTCCACAAACTCAAGTCATGAACGGACCGTTCATTCGACGAACCGCGACCAGAACTCGACGTGCCGCGGCCCGCCCTCCGGCGGCGGGCCCAGCGGCTGGCCGCAGAAGTCGTGCTGCAGGTATCCCCGCAGGTCGTAGCCGTAATAGACGATGTCGGTCTGATACACCGACAGCACCGGATATCCCGTGCTCCCGGCGATCCCGGGCAGATACCGGTGCCCGCAGACGGGTACCAGCTGCGGCGCGAGCGCCAGATGCGATCGCGCCCGTGAAAGCGCGTCGGCGAGGTCGATCGGGCGCATGCCCCAGTCCGGCAGCCAGAAGCCGTTGTGTTCGACGTCGTAAAGCACCCCGTCGACCGGCCAATCCAGGCGTTTTCGCAGCTGGTCGGGGTTGCCGCAGCGCCAGTCCGGCCAGCGGTCGCCGATCGGCACCCCGGCGGACAGGAACGTCCGGTGGTCGGCGGCGAACCGGAAGCCGAAGCGGGCTTCGACGTCGTCGAGCTCGGCCTCGCTCAACCCGGGACGCACGGGTTCGGCCAAGCTCGCCTGGAGGTCGTGTGCCTCCTCGATGGTGAAGGCGTGCTCAACAGTGGACATGTGTTCGAGCCTAAATTGCGCAACGCGAAGGCGCCTTCCCTTTTAACACCACTCCCTCATCACCCACATGGGCCTCCTCCCGAGGGGTGAGCTCGCCCTCTCAACGCCTGGACCTCGGAACAGCACGGCCACGCGTGTAGTTCACTCATGTCGTGACTTCCCCACGAACGCAGTCCCGTGTGCGCGCCCCCGAGCTCGCCGGTGACGGGTGGCTCAACACCGGCGGCGAGCGGATCACGCTCGCCGGGCTGCGCGGCCGCGTCGTCCTGCTGGACTTCTGGACCAGCGGCTGCATCAACTGCCTGCACGTGCTGGACGAGCTGCGCCCGCTGGAGGCCGAGTTCGCCGACGTCCTGGTGACCATCGGCGTGCATTCGCCCAAGTTCCTGCACGAGGGCGAGGCGGCCGCGATCGAGGCCGCCGTGCGGCGTTACGAGGTGCACCACCCGGTCCTCAACGACCCGAAGATGACCACCTGGTCGCAATACGCCGTCAAGGCGTGGCCGACGTTGGTCGTCGTCGACCCCGAGGGTTACGTCGTCCACGTCGCCGCCGGCGAGGGGCACGCTGAGGCGCTGCGCCGGGTGATCGCCGACCTCGTCGCGACCCACGAGGCCAAGGGAACGCTCCGCCGCGGCGGCAGCCCGTACGTCCCGGCCGAGGAGCAGCGCACCGAGCTGCGGTTCCCGAGCAAGGCCGTCACCACCGCCGAAGGCCGCATCCTGGTCGCCGACACGGGCAACCACTCCATCGTCGAGTTCGCCTCCGACGGCGAGACGATCATCCGCCGGTTCGGCAGCGGTGAGCGCGGCGCGCAGGACGGCCCGTTCGACCTGGCGAGCTTCACCGAGCCGTCCGGGATCACCCTCTTGCCGTACGAGGTCGCCGAGCGCGCGGGTTATCACGCCGTCGTCGCCGACACGGCCGGTCACCGGCTGCGCGGGATCGACCTGATCACCGGCGAGGTCTCCACGGTCGCCGGAACCGGCCGCCAGTGGCGCGACGGCGTCGACACCGGCAAAGCGCTCGACATCGACCTCACGAGCCCCTGGGACGTCGCCTGGTGGGGTCCCGCGGGCGGCGTCGTGGTCGCCATGGCGGGCAATCACACGCTGAGCGTGTTCGAGCCGGTCTCGGGCACCATCCGCCGCTTCGCGGGCACGACCGTCGAGGGCCTGCGTGACGGTGACGTCCACGAAGCGTTCTTCGCGCAGACGTCCGGCCTGACGCCCCACGGGCAGAAGCTGTGGCTCGCGGACGCGGAGACGTCGGCGTTGCGCTGGATCCAGCCCGAGGGCGAGACGTTCACCGTGCACACCGCGGTCGGCGTCGACCTGTTCTCCTTCGGCCACGTCGACGGACCCGCCGACAAGGCGCTCCTGCAGCATCCGCTCGGCCTCGCCGTGCTCCCAGGCGACACCGTCGCGATCGCCGACACCTACAACGGCGCCATCCGCCGCTACGACCCGCTCACCCGCCAGGTGACCACGCTCGCGACCGGACTCGCCGAGCCGTCCGGACTGCTGGTGCACGACGGCGAACTGCTGGTCGTCGAGTCGGCGGGCGGCCGGATCGGGCCGGTGCCGCTCGGGGAGCAGGCCGTGGCCGGGGACGCGCACGCGGTCCGCCGTCCGCCGACCGTGCTCGCGCCGGGTGAGCTGGAGTTCTCCGTCGTCTTCACCCCGCCGCCCGGCGAGAAGCTCGACGACCGGTTCGGCCCGTCGACGCGGCTGGAGATCAGCGCGTCGCCGCCGGAACTGCTCGCCGACGGCGCCGGAGTGGGCACGGACCTGTTCCGCAAGCTGCGCTTCGCCGAGGGCGTCACCGGAGGGGTGCTGCAGGTCGTCGCGCAGGCGGCGAGCTGTGACGACGGCGGCGAGCATCCCGCCTGCCGCATCACCCGCCAGGACTGGGGTGTGCCGGTGCGGTTCGAAACCGGCGGAGAAAGCGTGCTGAGCCTGGTCATGGCGGGCGACCCGGGTAAGTAGAGTCGTACCTGTGTCAGATCGGCCGAAACTCGAGATTCAGATGCTGCAGGACAGGGTGCTCGTGAAGCTGTCCCCCGAGGACGGGGAGCGCCGAAGTTCCGGCGGCATCGTCATCCCCGCCACGGCGCAGGTGGCGCGGCGGCTCGCGTGGGGTGATGTACTGGGCGTGGGCAACAGTGTGCGGAACGTCAAGACCGGCGACCGCGTGCTGTTCAACCCGGACGACCAGCACGAGGTCGAGATCCAGGGCGAGGGGCACCTGGTGATGCGGGAACGCGACATCCACGCCGTGGCGACCGAACGGACCGAACACGGCACGGGGTTGTACCTGTAACTCGAGCCACGGGAGGGGTGGTGAGGGGCGGTGCGCGAAGACCATGACGAGCCGGGCGCCGACCTGTTCACCGACGATCTCCTCTCGGCCCCGGAAACCGACGAGGGCCTGGTAGACGAGCTCTTCGAGGGTGACAGGGTGGTGCATCCGCCGCCGACGCCCGCGTCGAAGTTCCGCAAGGGCCTCGGCAAGGCCCTCATGGTCACCGGCGTGCTCATGGGCCTGTTCGTGCTCCTGTACGCGGTCGATCTGATCGTCAGCGCCGGGGACGTCCCGCGCGGCGTCACGGTCGCGGGCATCGACGTCGGCGGTCTCACGCACAAGGAGGCCGAGTCGAAGCTGCGCCGTGAGCTGGAGCCGAGGCTGATCGAGCCGGTCCGGGTGCGGGCGGGCGACGTCCGCACGGTGCTGTATCCGACGTCGTCCGGGCTCGGCCTGGACTGGCCGCAGACGCTGGGCCGCGCCGGCCATCAGCCACTGAGCCCGTACACGCGGCTGATGTCGTTCTTCACCAGCCGCGAGGTCGGCGTCGTCACCTGGACCGACGCGCCGAAGCTCGAAAAGGCCGTCTCGGACCTCGCCGCCACCAAGCTGAACCGTCCGCCGGTCGAAGGGAACATCACCTTCCAACCGGTCGCGGGGACCGACGGCGGCGTCGTCCCGGCCGCCGTCGAACCGCGGAACGGGCAGACCCTCGCCGACCTCAAAGAGGCCGTCACCGCGGTCACCGAGGGCTGGTTGAGCGACAACGGGGTCGAGTTCAAGGTGAACGTCGCGCCGGTGAAGGCGACTTCGCCCGGTGTGCACGCGGCGCTCGTCAAGATCGTCGTCCCGGCCGTCGCGAAGCCGCTGGTCATCCGCGGCGAGGGCAAGGACGCGACGCTGAAGCCGAACGTGATCGCGGGGTCCTTCCAGTTCGCCGCACGCGACGACGGCAACCTCGAAGTCCGTATCGACCAGGGCAAACTGCGGGCGGTGGCGCAGCCACAGCTCAAGGAGACCGAGACCGACGGGGCGGACGCGCAGATCGTCTTCGTCGGCGACCGGCCGGCGGTCCAGCCGTCGAAGGACGCGAGAAAGGTCAACTGGGACCTCACCTTCTCGTCGCTGACCTCGACGCTCGCCAAAAGTGAAGAGCGGGAGCTGAAAGCGGTCTACGACGCCAGCAGCCCGGCCGTCAGCACCGAGGCGGCGAACGTCCTCGGCATCAACGAGGTCATCGGCGAGTTCACCACGTCGGGTTTGAGCGGGCCGGCGATGACGAACGTGCAGACGCTGGCCGCCAGGGTCTCCGGCGCCATCGTGAAGCCGAACGAGCGGTTCAGTCTCGGCGCGCGGTCCGGGGCGAGGACGGCGGACGCGGGTTACGTGCCCGCCCCGGTGAACGAGGACGGCACCGGGCCGGTCGTGGTCGGCGGCGGCGTCTCGCAGCTCGCGACCACGCTCTACAACGCCGCGTACCTGGCGGGCCTCGCCGACGGCGGCCATCTGGAGCACGACAACTACCTGGACCGGTATCCCGTCGCGCGCGACGCCAAGGCGATCAACACCGACGGTTCGCCGGTCGAGCTGCAGATCGTCAACGACGCCCCGACCGGGATCGCGCTCCAGGTGATCCCCGCGAACGGCTCGGTGACGGTGCGGATCTGGGGTACGAAACGGTTTTCGGTGCAGAGCGTCGCCGGCGAGCGGCATTCGTACGTCCCCCAGCCGGTGCAGATGGGGTCGGGGCCCGGCTGCGTCCCGGATCCCGGCGCGGCCGGGTTCAGCACGTCGGACACCCGCGTGCTCGTCGACGTCGTCACCGGTACGGAGGTCCGCCGGGAGACCCGCAACGCGACCTACTCGCCAAGGGCCACGATCATCTGCGCCTGAGCTTCACCGCAGCACCATGCAGCCCCGCGCCTCGAAGTCCGCGAGCCACGGAGGTTCGCGCAGCTCCTTGTTCCACCGCAGATCCAGTTTGTCCAATTTGGACAGCCGCGTGATGGACTCCGGCAGTGAGGTGAGCCGGTTCTCCCGCAGGTCGAGCTGACGCAGCTCGCCCAGATCCCCGATGGAGGACGGCAACGAAGTCAGCAGGTTCTTCCGCAGGTGCAGTTCGCGTAACGCGGAAAGCGTCCCCATCGATTCCGGGATCCCGGTCAATCCGTTGCCGTACAAGCGGAATTCACGCAACGACGTCAGGCCGGAAAGATCCTCCGGAAGGGTGGGGATGCGATTGTCCGTGCACCCCAGGTATTTCAGCCGTCCGAGCGAACAGAGCGCGGCGGGGAACTCGGTCAACCGGTTGTCGCTCACGTAGAGGTATTCGGTCAGTCCGGAAAGCTCGCCGAGTTCGTCCGGCAGGACGGAAAGTTCGTTGTGCCCCAGATCCAGCGTGTGCAGATTCCGCAAGGCGCCGATGGCGGACGAGACGGAGGTCAGCCGGTTGGCGGCCAGATTCAGCACGCGGAGCCCCGAAAGCGACCACAGCTCGTCGGGAACGGACGTGAGCCGGTTGTCGTACAGATCCAGGTACTCCAGCGTCGCCGGAAGGGAGATGCCGGACAGGGAGGTCAGCCCCTGGCCACCGAGTTCGAGTCGAGTGGTCACAGGGGCCGACCGTAGTCCTGGGTCAGGTCGCGGCGCGATGCCCGCCCTTGATCTTGGCGTAGATCGCGGCCGCGGCGATGACGCCGACGATGGCCGCGCCGACCTGGAAGGCGTGCCGGATCCAGTCGATGCCCGCGGTGTCGCGGACGCCGAAGACGCCGGCCAGCCAGTTGCCGATGAACGCGGCGACGATGCCGACGACGATCGTCAGCCACATCGGGATCTTCTGATCGCCGGGCGCGATCATCCGGCCGATGACGCCGAGGATCAGCCCGACCACGATCGTGGTGATGATGCCCCAAAGGCCACCCAACATGGTCCCTCCTTCGCTGGAGAATCGAGTGAACCCACGGTGACACCGAAACCGGCTCGTCGCGCCTCAAGACCCCTTACCGGGTGACACCGCGGCGTCCGTAGAGGTTGGCGGCCAGCGTGACCCCGATCCCGGCGATGACGATCTGGGTGATGAGTTCGAGCCAGTCGAAACCCTTCGTGTCCGCGTAGCCGAGCCCGCGGGCGATCGCCGTGCCGACGAAGGCGGCGACGATACCGACGACGATGGTCAGCCAGATCGGGATGGACTGCTTGCCGGGGGCGAAGAACCTGCCGAGCACCCCGAGGATCAGGCCGACCACGATCGCCGTGATGATGCCGGTGACTGTCATTGAGACTCCTTTGCCGAGGTCTCCGCCAACGGGCGGACTCAGCACGGAAATTCCCCCGGAAATCCCCCTCGAAACCACGAAGAGCCCCCTCCGGACCGGAAAGGGCTCTTCGTCACGAAACCGTTTAGAACGCGGCTTCGGGGATCTCCATGAGGCTGTTGTCCGCGGCCTCGACGATCGCGCGACGCGACGTCAGCTCCGGCAGCACGTTCTTCGCGAAGAACGACGCCACGGCGAGCTTGCCCTCGTAGAACGGGACGTCCTTGGCCGACGCGCCCGCGTCGAGCTTGCCGATGGCGACCTCGGCGTGCTTGATGAGCTGCCAGCCGATGAGCAGGTCGCCGACCGACATCAGCAGGCGGACCGTGTGCTGGCCGACCTTGTTGATGTTCTGCGGGTCTTCCTGCGACGAGGTCAGGTAGCCGATCAGCGAGCCGAGCATGCCCTGGGTGTCCTCGAGCGCCTGCTTGAGCAGACCGCGCTCGTTCTTGAGCCGCCCGTTGCCGATCTCCGACTCGATGGTCTTCGTGATCTCCCCGGCGACGTAGGCCAGCGAAGCGCCCTTGTCGCGGACGATCTTGCGGAAGAAGAAGTCCAGCGACTGGATGGCCGTGGTGCCTTCGTACAGCGAGTCGATCTTCGCGTCACGGATGTACTGCTCGATCGGGTAGTCCTGCAGGAAGCCCGACCCGCCGAGGGTCTGCAGCGACTGCACGAGCTGTTCGGTCGCGCGCTCGGACCCGACGCCCTTGACGATCGGCAGCAGCAGGTCGTTGACGCCGTGCGCGATCTTCTGCGAAGCCTCGTCGCCCTCGCCGGTCCACACCTGGTCCTGGAAGGTCGCGGTGTAGAGGTACACCGCGCGCAGGCCCTCGGCGTACGCCTTCTGCAGCATCAGCGAGCGGCGGACGTCCGGGTGGTGGGTGATGGTGACGCGCGGCGCCGCCTTGTTCAGCATGTTCGGCAGGTCCGCGCCCTGGACGCGCTCCTTGGCGTACTCGAGCGCGTTGAGGTAGCCGGTCGACAGCGTCGCGATGGCCTTCGTGCCGACCATCATGCGGGCGTACTCGATGACCTGGAACATCTGCGCGATGCCGTCGTGTACCTCGCCGAGCAGCCAGCCCTTGGCGGGGGTGCCGTGCTGGCCGAAGGTCAGCTCGCAGGTGGTGGAGGCCTTGATGCCCATCTTGTGCTCGACGTTGGTGACGAAGGCGCCGTTGCGCTCGCCCAGCTCACCGGTCTCGCCGTCGAAGTGGAACTTCGGCACGAGGAAGAGCGAAAGGCCCTTGGTGCCGGGCTTGGTCTCGATGCCGGGGCCCTCGGGACGGGCCAGCACCAGGTGCATGATGTTCTCGACCATGTCGTTCTCGGCCGAGGTGATGAACCGCTTCACACCGTCGATGTGCCAGGAGCCGTCCTCCTGCTTGACGGCCTTGGCGCGGCCGGCGCCGACGTCGGAACCGGCGTCGGGCTCGGTGAGGACCATGGTGGCGCCCCAGCCGCGGTCGATCATGATCTGCGCCCAGCGCTTCTGCTCGTCGGTGCCGTTCTTGTCGACGATGCCGGCGAAGTTCGGGCCCGCCATGTACATGAACAGCGGCGCGTTGGCACCGAGGATGAGCTCGGCCGCGGCCCACTGCACGGTCGGGGGCAGGCCGAAGCCGCCCAGCTCGTTCGGCAGGCCCAGCCGCCACCATTCGCCGTCCATCAGCGCCTGGTAGCTCTTCTTGAACGACTCGGGGATCTTCACCGAGAAGGTCTTCGGGTCGTACACCGGCGGGTTGCGGTCCGCGTCGGCGTACGAGTCGGCGAGGGGACCGGAAGCGAGCTTGTTCAGCTCGGTCAGCACGCCGCGGGCGGTCTCCTCGTCGGATTCCGCGAGGACGCCCTTGCCGAGGCGGTCCTGCACGCCGAGGACCTCGAAGAGGTTGAACTCCAGGTCTCGGACGTTGCTCTTGTAGTGGCCCATTTCGTCACTCCAATGTGTTCGGCTCCCCGGCCGGGCACACGTCCCTACTCGCCGGTAACATCAGGATATTACCTGTGGGTAACCGGCGGCAAGTGAATGGCCACTGTTGTGATGTGTAAATCAGCAATTCGGGGGGCCTGGGTGCTGGTTCATCGGGGTGACGGCGCGATCGAAGCCGCGGCGGCCGGCTCGACCGGGGTGTGCGCGTCGTCGGGGTTCGCCACCAGGATGCCGGAGCGGAACGCGATCGTCACGGCGTGCGTGCGGTCGCGGGCCGAAAGCTTGCGCAAGATGCTCTTGACGTGCGTTCGCACGGTTTCGACGGACAGGAACAGGATCTTCGCGATCCCGGAGTTCTCCAGCCCCTCTGCCACCAGTTGCAGGACCTGGTACTCGCGGCGGGACAGCGGCATCAGGCCGCGCGCGGTCGCCGGCTTGGGGGCGTCGCCCGGTTTCGGGAGCACAGGCTGGCGTTTCGGCCGCGCCGTCAGCGCGGCCAGCGTCGGATCGATGTAGCGGCGGTCGCTGTGCGCGCGCCGGATCGCCTCGGCCAGGTGCCGTCCGTCGGTCGCCCTCGGCACGATCGCGTGCACGCCCGCCGCGATCGCCGCGGCGAGGTACTGCTGGGTGCGGTTGGTGTCCCTGATCATCGTGATGATGACCAGCGCCGGGTCGCCGCCGCTGAGCAGCCGGGACAGATGGCAGTTCGGGTCGAGCGCCGAATCCAGCACGATGACGTCCGGTTTGAGCTGTTCGCACAGCTGGAGCGCGGCATGATGGCTCGCCGCGTGGCCGAGCCACGTCAGTCCCGGCGTGCGGTGGACCAGCGAGCTCAATCCCTCGCAGAAGATCGGGATCGGATCGACGGCGGCCACGCCGAGTCCGCGGCCGCCTGGCGACAGTCCGCCAGGCCTGCCGGCCTGCGTTCGGTTCGGCTCGATGCTTCGCATCACGGACCCCTCCGTTTTCGTGCCCGCCATCTCCGGACGAGAGGACTCGGAAGTCCATTCGGTGACCACTGCCCCCCGGCGTGGTCACCCTCGTCAACCGGTCCCCCCTGCGGGACCGGACAGAGATGACACCTCGTAACTATTACGAGTCGGTAGGTCGGAGCACGTGACGCGATATCCCCCTCATAGATGTATCGCCTCGTCGCAGCAAACTCTGCGTATCAGCTGGTTGTGGATCTCTTGCTCGAATGAGCGCGCCGGCGGGAGATCCTGACCCGTTCACTACTCAGAGTGGACTTCGGCACGAAGGCGCCCGAACTCGTCCCCGAGCGCTGCGGGCGTCCAGTGCGCGTTCAACCCGCTCGGATTCGGCAGTACCCAGACCCGCGCTCCGCCGATCTCGGTGTCTTGCGGGCCGATCTTCGCCTTCGGGAGGCCGAACGCGGTCCGGTAGGCCGTGATCCCGACCACCGCGAGCCAGCGTGGCCGGAATGCGGCGACCCTCGCCGTGAGCAGGCGGCCGCCTTCCCGGAACTCGTCCGGCGTCAGCTCGTCGGCCCGCGCCGTCGTCCGCGCGACGACGTTCGTGATGCCGAGACCGAGACCGAGCAGTTCCTCCTGCTCACTGGGGTCGAACAGGCGCGGGGTGAAGCCGCCGCGGTGCAGCGCGGGCCAGAACCGGTTCCCCGGCCGGGCGAAGTGCAGGCCGAGGGCGCCCGAGTAGAGGCCGGGGTTGATCCCGCAGAACAACACGTCCAGATCGGGCGCGATGACGTCGTCGATGGTCTTGCCGTAGGCGGCGGCCAGCTCGTCCTTGGTCGGTTTGGTCCTCACCGGGCCAGTTTCCGGCACGCTGGCGGGTATGGAGCAGGGGGCGTTCACGGCGGACGGCTGTTCGGTGGAGGTGTACCGGCTGTTGCCGCCCGGCGACGAGCCGGGGATCGTGCACGCGGCGGTCCCGGCGGGGGCCTCGATCCTGGAGCTCGGCAGCGGCGCCGGGCGGGTCACGCACGCGTTGCTGGAGCTCGGGCATCCGGTGGTCGCGGTGGACGATTCGCCGGAGATGCTCGCAAACGTCCGTGCCGAGAAGGTGTGTTCGAAGATCGAAGACCTGCGGCTCGGCCGGGTCTTCGACGTGGTGTTGCTCGGCAGCCACCTGGTCAACACCGCCTCGGAAGCCGATCGGGCGGCCTTCCTGGCCACCGCCCGCGCGCATGTCGCGCCCGGCGGGCGGGTGCTCGTCGAATGGCATCCGCCGGAGTGGTTCGACTCGGTCCGCGACGGTCAGGGCGGCAGGCTCGGCGAGGTCGACGTCCGGCTCGGCCAGGTCGTCCGTGACGGCGACCTGCTCTCGGCCGTCGTGCGGTATTCGGCGGGCACCCGGTGGTGGAGCCAGGCGTTCACCTGCCGACGGCTGGACCCGCAGTCCCTGAAAGCCGCCCTGACCAGCGCAGGCCTGACCTTCGAACGCTGGCACGCCGAAGACCGGACCTGGTTCTCGGCGAGCCCCGAGTGACCTGCGACACCCACTTTCGTCTCAAGGGGTGGTCAACTCAGCACGATGTGCGTACTGTTTGTGATCTCGCACACAAGGTCGTTTCGAGGAGGCGTTTTGCAGCTCTCGCTCATCCTCGGCCTGGTCGCGTTCATCTTCGTCGTGGCCACCGTGCTGGTGATCGCGGAAGACCGGCGGGCCGCGCGGCGCGCGGCCCAGCGACGGCAGGCGAGGCTAGCGGACCTGGGCGAGGTCGACCCGCTCGCGGCGCGGAAGCTGAAGCTCGACCGTTGAGGGAACGGGCTTCCGCACGAGGCTGAGCAGCAAGGCCCCGGCGATCCAGCCGAGCATCGCGCCGCCGGTGTTGTTGAGCAGGTCGTCGACGTCGAAGATCCGGTAGACGTAGGGCGCGGTGCCGAAGTTCGCGGTCAGCTGTGTGACCTCGATCAGCAGCGAAGCGGCGAAGCCGATCAGCGTCGTGCCGACGAGACCGCGCTTCCAGAGCGTCCTGGCGAAGAAACCGAGCGGGACGAACAGCAGCACGTTCATGGTGGCCTGCTGGAAGGTCTGCGTGGTGAACCAGTCGGCCATCGGCAGCCCGTGCTTGAGCAGTTCGGTGTGGATGTCGGCGACCCACTGGAAGGGGTTCAGCTGCACGGTCTGGCTCAGCCGTTTGACACCGGGGCCGGGCAGCGGCAGGAAGGTCACCGCCACCGTCATGGTCGCGTAGAGCAGTACGGCGGCCATGGTCAAGACGGGACGAAGCCGCACTCGGCCGTGCCGCGCGTGCAGGACGATCAGCTGCGGGATCAGCACCGTCGCCCAGAGCGCGAAGAAGCCGATCAAGCCGTACTGCAGGGCGGTGACCTGTGCGTTCGTCATGACCACGACGTTATGGATCACGAGGGGTCCGCCACTTCGGTCGAAGGGCCGCGGCGGACGGCGCCGGATCGGCCGAGTGGCCGACCCCGATCTTGGCCGATCGGCGATATTCGTTCCCCGATCCGCCGCTCGACGTGGGATTCTGCCCGGATGTTGCTCGTTCGACGGCTCGTCCCCTCGGACCTCGACGTCTTCCGCGAGGTCCGCCTGCGTGCCCTGACGGACACCCCCGAGAACTACGGCTCGATCGCCGCGGCCGAAAGCGCGCAATCCGACGAGGAGTGGCTCGCGAAGCTGGCGGGCGACGTCTGGTTCGCCGCCTTCGACGACGGGCGGCCGGTCGGTCTCGTCGCCGGACGGGCGCGGGACGACGGCTGGATCCTCTACTCGATGTGGGTCGCGCCCGAAGCCCGGGGCCGGGGGCTGGGCACCCGGTTGCTGGGCGAGGTGCGGTCGGCGGCCGAGGACGACGGCGCGCGCGAGGTGTGGCTGCACGTCGCGGAGGACAACGACCGGGCGCGGCGGCTGTACCTGAAGCTCGGGTTCATCGCGACGGGTGAACTGGAGCCGATGCCGAACGACGTCACCCGTCGGCGCGAACGTCTTTATTTACCTGTTACCGCCGGTAGCAGTCAATAGCTTGACCGACGAGCATGTGACGGTTGCCTATCGTCCTCCTTTTTCCCCTGGTGAAGGTCAAACCCGCAAGGCAGACTCCTCCGCCGTGCGCCCAACAATGAAGCTCTCCACCCGGCTGGCCGTCGTCGCCGGTGCCGCGCTGACCGCGCTGGCCGCCGTCGCCGCGCCCGCGTCCGCCGCGTCGGCGACCACCGACGTCCGGCTGATCACGTTCAACGACCTGCACGGCAACCTCGAACCGCCGTCCGGTTCGAGCGGCCGCGTCACGCTGCCCGACGGCAGTACCGTCAACGCGGGCGGCGCCGCCTACCTCGCGACGCACCTGAAGAAGCTTCGCGGCGAAGCGCGCAACTCGGTCGTCCTGTCGGCCGGTGACAGCATCGGCGCGTCGCCGGTGATCTCGGCGCTGTTCCACGACGAGCCGACCGTCGAGCTGCTGAACCGGCTCGGCGTCGAGGCTTCCGTGGTGGGCAACCACGAATTCGACGAAGGTCTCAAGGAACTCCGCCGGATGCAGCACGGCGGCTGCCACCCCACCGACGGGTGCCAGTTCCGCGAATCCTTCAAGGGCGCGAACTTCCCCTTCCTCGGGTCCAATGTGTACTACGAGAACGGCGTCCCGGCGTTGCTGCCGTTCAGCATCGAGGTCTCCGGCGGCGTCCCGATCGGCGTCATCGGCGCCACGCTGAAGGATCTGCCGCAGGTCGTCACCCCGGAGGCGATCAAGGGTCTCAAGTTCGGCGAAGAGGTCCAGGCCATCGACCGCACGGCCAAGCTGCTCGACTTCTTCGGGGTCAAGGCGCAGGTCGTGCTGCTGCACCAGGGCGACAACTCCGAGACCGCCGGCCCGGACGAGTGCAAGGTCAAGCCGGGCGCGGCGACCGCGATCGCGCAGAAGGTGACGTCCAAAGTGGACGCGATCTTCACCGGGCACAGCCACCAGCAGTACAACTGCGTGATCAACGATCCCGACGGCGCACCGCGTCCGGTGATCCAGGGCGCGTCGTTCGGCCGTCTGCTCTCAGTCGTCGACCTGAAGATCGACCGCCGGACCCGCGACGTCGTCCGCGGCGAGACCAAGGCGCACAACCAGATCGTCACCCGCGACGTCACCCCGGACGCCGACGTGGTGAAGCTGATCGACGAGGCGAAGACCAAGGCCGCGCCGATCGCGAACAAGGCCGTCGGCACCATCACCGCGGACCTGGTCGCCAAGGGCGCCGCGTCCGGTGAGTCGCCGCTGGGCGACGTCATCGCCGATGCCCAGCTCGAAGCCACGAAGTCGAACGGCGCGCAGATCGCGATGACGAACCCGGGCGGTATCCGCACGGACTTCACCTACGCGTCGTCGCCCGCCGGCGAAGGCGACGGTGTCGTGACCTACGGCGAGGCGTTCGCGGTGCAGCCGTTCGCGAACATCATGCAGACGATCACGCTCACCGGCGCGAACCTGAAGAACGTGCTCGAACAGCAGTGGCAGGCCAACGGCGTCGTGCGCACGCTGCAGATCTCGAAGTCGCTGAAGTACTCGTATTCGGCGTCGGCGGCACAGGGTTCGCGCGTTTCGAACCTGACGCTCGACGGCGCGCCGATCGACCCGGCGGCGTCGTACCGCGTTTCGGTGAACAACTTCCTCGCCGCCGGCGGGGACGGCTTCACCGAGTTCACGAAGGGGACCAACCTGTCGGGTGGTCCGGTGGATCTGGACGCGCTGATCGCGTACTTCGGGGCGCACCCGGGCATCGCTCCGCCGCCCGCGGACCGGATCACCGTCCTGCCGTAGCTCCCGCGAGTGTCATGAAAGGGCCGTTCCTGACGTTTTTCGTCCTGAACGGCCCTTTCCTGACATCAACGGGGTGGTTTTGTCAGTGACCCAGGGCACAATGTCCGCCATGACGACCTGGGAAGAAGTCGTGGCTCTGGCGGGCAGGTTGCCGGAGGTCGAGGAGTCCACGTCGTACCGCACGCCGTCGCTCAAGGTCGCGGGCAAGAACTTCGCCCGGCTGCGCACCGAGGCCGAGGGCGGGCTGATGCTGCTGTGCGAGCACGCGGAGAAGGAGGCCCTGCTGGCTTCCGGCGACCCCGCGTACTTCACCACTCCGCATTACGACGGCTACGGCGCGATCCTCGTCGACCTCGAGAAGGTGGAGAAGGCGCAGTTGAGCGAACTCATCGAGGAGGCCTGGCGGATGAAGGCACCCGCCAGGCTCACGAAAGGACTGAACGACTAGCGGAGTTCCCCTTCGAGCAGGCTCATCAGGTACTCGTCGTGCCACTGGCCGTTCTGGCCGCGGAACGACTGCCGATGCCTGCCGTCCACCTGGAACCCGAGCTTCTTGTAGATGTGGATCGCGGCCTCGTTGTCGACCACGACCCACAGCGCGATCATGTGCAGCCGCATCATGTCGAAGCCGTAGCGGCAGAGCGTGCGCATGGCGTCGGTGCCGTAGCCGCCGCCCCAGTGGTCCTTCTCGCCGAGGTAGATGTCGAGTTCCGCGCGGCCCTGCTCCGGGGTGGCGTCGCGCAGGGTGCAGGTGCCGATCAAGGTGCCGACGGCGAGGCTCTCGATCGCGAACTCCACCTGGCTGAAGCTGTTGGGTTTCCGGTGGGTGAAGCGTTCGCGGATCTGGGCGAGGGATTCCGGGTGGTCCGCGGGCATCCAGCGCGTGACCTCCGGGTCGTTGTGCCAGCGCCACAGCGTGTCCGCGTCCTCGGGTTCCAGCGGGCGCAAGCGGATCAGTTCACCGGTCAGCATCGTCCATCCCAAGATCGGTATCGGACTTTCCAGACTATTGGGCGACACCCTCGAGCAGCCACCGCTTAACGGGGACTTCCAGCAGCACTCTGGCGCCGAATGGGGCGATCTCCACTCCGGCCGCCCAGCCGTCGTACTTCGCCGCCAGGGCCGCGAGGACGTCTTCGCGCAGAGCTCCTCGATAGACGCGCGCCACGCCTTCGGCGACAGCTGGAGCGTCGCCGTCCTCAAGCGCGAGGCTGACCCGTGGATCGCCGTCGATGTTGCGCACCTTGACGTTCCGCTCGCCGCTCCCGATCCAGAAGACGTCGTCGAGATACACGAACCACACCGGCGTGACGTGCGGTGATCCGTCCCCGCGGAGTGTGCACAACCAGGCGTTGCGCTCCCTGGCGAGCCGTTCGATAAGCGATTGATCACGTTTCATCTGGTCAGCCTGCCCGAAAGCTAGGGTGCCGGGCGTATGAAGGTCCACCAGTACTGCTACTTCGCCTTGAAGAGCGAAACCGTGTCCGCCGGGGAGATCACCGCGCGGCTCGGCATGGAGCCCGACGAGGTGCTGGTACTGGGTTCGCGGTCCGCCGAACACCGGTTGCCGCGGATGCACGCCTGGAAGGTGACGCATCGCGGTTCGGAACCGGTCGACGACCAGATCGAGAGCGTGATCGGCAGGCTCGCCCCGGTCCGCCCGGAAATCCGGCGGCTGGTGGACGAAGGCGTGAGCGCGGTGCTGCAAGTGGTGCGCTACTTCCATCATCGTGACGGCGGCGAGGAATTCGGCTGGCACCTCTCGCCCGCCGTGATCGCGTTCCTCACCGAAGCGGCGGCCGCGCTAGACGTCGACGAGTACGACCTCAGCGAATGAGCTTCCGCCGGTCGTGGTGGGATGGTGCCCCACAGCCGGACAACCCCGTTGGGAGCCCAGCATGTCGAGCGAGAACTGGCCGATGAGTCAGGATCCCGAGTCGCCGGTGATCATCTCCCGGTCGCTGGTGGAGGATCCGTCGAACCTCGCGTTCGTCGTCCTGGACGACGACGGCGACTGGTTCATCAGCGACGGCAACGAGTTCTCCGAGGACATGGAGGAGAACAAGGACGCGTTCGGCGCGCTGCCCCTGCGGGACGCGGTGGAGCTCATCCCGGAGATCGCCGCGCTGGCCGGCCTCCCCACCGGCATGGCCGCCGACTGGGATCCGGAGCGGCGCACGTGGCTGCTCAGTTCGGTCGCCGACTCGGACGACGACGAGGAAGACCTCCTGGTGCGCGCCGCCCGCCTCGCCGCGTGGACGCATCCCGGCTCGCCGCTGGAAGAAGTCCAGGTGAGCACCGAACTCGCCGAGATCTCCACCGACCCCGCCGCCCCGGCGCGCGCCGTCCGCCAGGTCGTCCGCGAGGCGGACGGAAGTTGGCTGCTCGTCGGCTTCCAGGTCCCGGAGAGCGAGGACTTCGAGGTCGAAGCCCTCGAAATGGAACACGCCGTCACGTTGTATCCCGACGTCGCCCTGGTGCTGAGCGCCGCGCCCGGCCAGGTTTACGACCGGCCGAGCGCCGACGCCCCTTGGGAACTCGTCGAAGGCTGACCTCAGCCCCGGCCGAAGTCGCAGTACATGACGTGCAACCCGATGCGCCCCAGCGTCGGGTGCTCGAACGCGCCCGGCACCGTCCCGACGATCTCGAACCCGAGCCGTTCGTAGATCCGGATCCCGGCCGCGTTCGACTCGGCGACCGCGTTGAACTGCATCCCCGCGAAACCCCGTTCCCTGGCCCAATCCAGGGCATCCGCGCACAGCGCGCCACCGATGCCCTTGCCGCGAACGTCCTTGTCCACCATGAAACTGGCCGTCGCCACATGGGACCCGGGCCCGCCGCGGTTCGGCCCCATCTTGGCCGTGCCGAGCACGCGGCCGCCCTCGACCGCGACCACCGTCCGGCCAGGCGGCGTCTCGACCCAGGTGCCGCGGGCGTCGTCCTCGGTGAGGTTCGGGTCGTAGGTGTACGTGTCCGCCGCCCGCACGACTTCGCGCACGATCGGCCAGACCTGTGCCCAGTCGTCTTGGGTGAACTCCCGGATTTCCATACCTGGCACGGTAACGACGCTGGGAAGTCAATAACCGGCCCGGCGGTTCCGATGCCACCGCCAGGCGAAGCCGGAGAGCAAGAACAGGCCGGCGACCGTCAAACCCGAGCCAATCCAGATCCGCGTCGAGCCGGATTCCCGCTCGACACGGACCCCCGGCGGCAATCCGGCCGCGATCCCGTCGATCTTGGCCTGGACCGAACGATGGTCGAAGACGCTCAGCTCGCCGTCTTCCGCCAACGTCGCCAGCCAGCGGCGAATCTCGTCGTTCTGCTCGCGGGAGAAACCGGGGAATTCGAGCGAGGCGTCGCGCAGCACTCCCGGACCCATGCACCTCAGCGGGTCTCCTGTGGACGCGTCGAGATACTGGCCCGTCGCCCCGCATTCGTCACCCGCCTTGGCGAAAACGACGGTGTACGGCCCCGGGGTGCTGCCAGTGTTCAAGCCGACGATGAGGAAGATCCCGCCGACCAGGAGGAGCGGAAGGATCAGCGACCCGGCCAGCACGGTCAGCAAGGCCGCGGCCGTACCGTCGCTCGGCATTTTCCGCACGGTGGAGAAGGTAATCGCGGGGCGCGGGACGGGTCCCCGGCTTTGGCTCGGGTCGCGACAGGTCCGGTGGCGCGTGACTGTGTGGATTTTGGGACGTCAGATGTCCCGAAATCCACACAGTCACGGCGACGCTGTCCGGGATGTCTTGCTGGACGGCGAAACCACGCACTGCGATCTGTTGCGTGGGGCCGGGAAGCGCATGACGTCCAACTCGGGTCACAGCTTCTTGCAGGTCGCGTAGGGCGCGCCGATGCTCTCGGGCGGCAGGACTTCGAAGCAGGCGAAAGCCCTCATGTTCTAAGTAGACTGAACTGAGGATTTCGCGTGAGAGCGGATGACGGGAATCGAACCCGAGTATTCGGCTTGGGAACCAGGGTGATCATGCTGGAAAGTGGCCCTGACCTGCGGGCGGCGCTTGCTCGGGGGCGATTGACCGTGGTTGACCCCTATAAATGGCCCAACGCGCCTTGTCTCCACCTGCGTCTTTGTGACTGCTTGATCCGCTTCCTTCGCCCCTGCTATCTCTATCGCCGGGTCGGTCGTGTCAAGGCACAATTTCCCGCCTTTGATGCGAGCGGCACGGTGTTAGACGCTAAGCAGCGACAGACACCCCGGTGACCACTGCCGCGCGGTCAGGTAGGTCGGGTGGTCTGACGTCGTGCTCCATGGGCCCGGTGGCGGTGGCACGCTGTGCGGTGCTGCCTCGTCGGCGGGCTCGCCCCGCAGCGCCTGCCGGAGCGGGGGGCCGGCGTTCCGCCATGGGGCGAAGCCCGCCGTACGGGCGGTGACGTGCGCGCCGCCGGTGGCGGCGCCTCGATCCCATAGAGCCAAGTTCGGCAGGCAACGTCTGTCATCGCGGATCGCTCGCTGGGCAGTCGCTCTGGTCATAAGTCGCTGCAACTTGAAGCCTTCAAGGATCTGGACCGTGACAGGCCTGTTGCACGTTGCCTGTAACCAAACGTCATCACCAGGCGACTCTGAATGCAACCGAAGTCGGGGAGGCATGTTGGCGCGTGAGTGGGACTACTACACCGCGCCTGGCGGGGGAAGCCCGGTAGCCAAAGAGCTACAGAAGGTGAAGCTTTCCGAATGGGAGGTCGGTAGGTTAGATGCGCTACTTGACCTTGTTGCGGACGGCATGGCGCGGCCAAACATCGACTTCAAGTACCTGAGAGATGGTGTCTCGGAGGTTCTGATCGATGGTCGTGACAGGACGTTCAGGCTGTTCTACGCCGACTTGGGTGGTGGCCCCCTGCTTCTGGCACTGCACTTCATCAGCAAGAAGAGGCAGGTAGACAAGCGCGCTCTTGATCTCGCTGTGAAGCGGCTGCGCGAGTGGACCAAGCGGCATTCGTAGGTACGAGCGTCACACAAACGGAACTAGCAAGTATATCGCCTACAGGCGATACTGGTGAGGACGACGGAGGTGATGGGCGTGGCGCGAAAGCTGCTTGACCTGCTCGGATACAAGCCAGATGACCCTGGTGTCGCTGCTGGCCGCCGTCATGGCGCTGCTATCGCGCGCCTGATTGACAGTCTCGTTCAGGTGCGAGAGAAGCGAGACCTCACTCAGAGTGAGGTTGCCGACCGGATGGAAACTACCCAGTCGTCCGTCTCGAGCTTCGAGCGGCTGAGTGGGGATCCCAAGGTCTCTACGCTCCTTCGCTATGCCGACGCTGTGGGGGCAGACTTGGATTTCATAGTTGCTGCGGTCGATCCCTTCCTTAGTCCGGTGCAAACTCAGGTTGTGCCCCGTGCTGCGGAGGCTGGTACGCAGGCTGACTATCAAACGTCCCGCTTCGAGGTGGCGGTTCGTTGAGAATCAATGTGCTCTTGGGCGATTCCGCGCAAGTTGATAGCGGAGGCAAGGCTCATATTCTGGGGCTCGGCTGGACCAGGACCGGGTCGCCAACGGCGCCTATGGCGGTGGTGGTCCTGCTGTCGTTGGAGGAGGAAGAAGAGGCGGGCAAATCTCACCACGTTGTGGTTCAGTTGCTAGACCACAAGGGTGGGGTGGTTGACCTCTCGGCGAGCGGTTTTCGTCGCCTTGAGTTCGACGCGACCATTGAACCCAAAGCTGGCATGCGAGTGGAACTCCCAGCGGTGGCGCCGATTGTTATTCAACTCGGCAGCCTGCCTCTGAAGACCGGAGAAGCTTATACATGGAGTGTTGCCGTCGACGGCGAAAGCAACCCTGACTGGTCCGTGAACTTCACGACAAATGCGAGAGCAAACGACGCAACTGTGAACACCATTTAGTGTTAGACGGTGTAAGTTAATTGGTACTCGAAGGCTTAAACTGCATGCTTGCGTCTGCTTCTATGGAGTCTTTTAGCGTCCTTGAGTTAACTTGGCTAGGGAGCTGACGGGATTGGTCGTCGAGGAAGGCCTGATACACGGCCGTCAGATGAGGCGCTTTGTGAAACCCGCACTGGTCAAGCGGTCGACGGCCTCGGTGACGCTAGGTGGAACTTCCTGCGGGATAGTGAAGCCGCGTTCGGCGTAGACGGTGATGCGCTGGGTGTCGCCGACAAGCATGTTGATGACGCGGTCCACGTCGCCGATGCTCTCGATGTAGTCGTCCAACGGCAGTGGCCGCGAAGCGCAGATGACGTCGACCTCGGGCCACAGCTTCTTGCAGGTCGCGTACGCGCGTCGCTGTTGGTATGGCCGCGAGATGAGGTCGACCGACCCGACCTCGATGCCGCGAGACTCCTGCAGGTTCCGGGTGAGCGTGATGTTGTCCCCGGTGTTCCGCGCCTCGGGCTCGACCAGGATGGCGTCATCTGGCACGCCCAGCTCAAGCGCGTGTTCGCGATAGTGCACAGCCTCGCCGCGCGGAAACCGTTCGACAGTGGTCGGCGCGTTGGCCCCGGTGAAGACGATGAGCGGGAACATTCCGGTGTGGAACAGTTCCGCGGTGAAGGCCGCGACCCCGAGATCGTGGCTGCCGAGTCCGATCCCGACGTCTGCGGGCCGGAGTTCGTGGTGCATGTCGTGGTAGTCCCAGAGCGTCTGGACGTCGGCGCGGAGGTTGTCCGGCCGGGTGGTCGAGCGCTCGGGCATGGGTTCTCCGGGGTCGGTCGGGGATCTTGAAAGTGTAGGTCCAGGAGAAGGCGGGCACGTCGACCAAAGACCTCATGGCGCGGATGGGGCATGACGACATTCGGGCGGCGCTGATCTACCAGCGGGCGACCAGCGACGCTGACGAACGGATCGCCGACCGGCTGTCGAAGCTCGTCGACCAGCATCGGACGGGCAAGCCAGACGACGATGACGACGGCCTGAGCGGTCAGCCCGTGCCCGTCGGCTAATGGCCCGTTAATGGCCCAGCCGGAAGATCACCCGGACAAAGCGAAAGCCCCAGGTCCTAAGTGGACATCCACTGACCTGGGGCTTTCACATGAGAGCGGATGACGGGAATCGAACCCGCGTATTCAGCTTGGGAAGCTGATGTTCTACCATTGAACTACATCCGCAGTGCTCGGCCAGCATACATGGCCCGGATCTCTCCTTGCCAAGACCCCGCCCATCTTGACGTCGCCGCCGAAAGTGACAACACTTGTTGTCTACCTCGGAGGTGATCCGGATGGGCGAGCGGCTGCCTGACCCCGAACTGTTCCGTCAAGGCGGGTTCCGGGTTGCGTCGAGGTTGTTAATCGAGGGCGACATCAGGGGTGACGAACGCCAAGTGGCGCGGCTGCGGCAGTTCGCGCAGCGGGAGGACCCGGCGGCCGACGTGCTGGTGCCGTTGCTGCGCGAATGTCAACCCGAGTTCGAGCAGGCGCTGCGGCAGGGCATCGACAGTGTCGAGAGTCCGCCGGAAAAGCTCGAAGCCTTCTTTCGCAACGTCGAGGCGACGCCGTACTGGGTCGACCGGGACCGCCTTGACCGCGGAGCGCGGGCGATCACGCGTGCCGGGTTGCTCGGGCTCTTCCCGCTCGGCGACGTCTCGTTGATGGGCGGCTATCTCGCTTCGCGCGCCACGAAGTCGCTCGTCGGCACCGGCGAGATCGAGTACAAGGCGGCACGACGTCTCGTCGAGACGGCGACGTGGTGGATCCACGTGACGACACCGGGCGCGCTGGTGCCCGGCGGGCGCGGGTACGAGTCCGCGTTGCGGGTGCGGATCGTGCACGCCCACGTCCGCGCGGCCATGAACCGCCGCAAGGACTGGAATTACGCGGCGTGGGACAGGCCGGTCAACCAGGTCCAGACCGCGGGCACGCTCCTGCTCTTCTCCCTCGTCTACGTCTTCGGCACGCAACTGCTCGGGCTCCGCTACAGCGCCCGCGAGCGCGCCGACATCCTGCATCTTTGGCGCTATGTCGGCTGGCTGATGGGCGTCGACGAGGAACTCCTGCCCGCCGGCGAGGACGACGCCTGGCGGCTGCTGTGGCTGCTCGCGACCACCGAGTTCATTCCCGACGACGATTCCAAACGGCTCGCCGCGGCCCTCATGAAGGCCCACGCCGGGATCGGCGACGGCCGCGGCGCGCTCGGCAAGGTCCTCGCGCACGTGTCGGTCGCGGGGCACGGCGCGATCAGCAGGCTCCTGCTCGGCAAGACCAACGCCGACTTCCTCGAACTGCCCGACGATCCGATCGCCCAGGCGGCCGTGGTCGCGGCGGCCGGGGTCAACTTCGCCGCCGAGACGGTGCGGCGGGTGGTGCCCGGCGCGACGGCGCTCCAGGAGCTGATCGGGGCGGCCGGCCGTCGCCACTATCTACGGCAGGTGACCAAGGTGTTCGGGCTCGACCCGACCTACGGCAGGCACATGAAGGCCGCTTGACTACGCTGATCGCGTGCTCCTCAGCGACCGTGACCTCCGTAAAGAGCTCGACGCAGGCCGTCTCGGCGTCGACCCGTTCGACCCGACGATGGTCCAGCCGTCGAGCATCGACGTGCGACTCGACCGCTTCTTCCGCGTGTTCGACAACAGCAAGTACACGCATATCGACCCGCAGCTGCAGCAGGACGAGCTGACTTCGCTGGTCGAGAAGGAGGGCGAAGACCCCTTCGTCCTCCACCCCGGCGAGTTCGTCCTCGGCTCCACCTACGAGACCGTCACGCTCGCCGACGACCTCGCCGGCCGCCTGGAGGGCAAGTCCTCCCTCGGCCGCCTCGGCCTGCTGACGCACTCCACCGCGGGCTTCATCGACCCCGGCTTCTCCGGCCACATCACCCTCGAGCTGTCGAACGTGGCGAACCTGCCGATCACGCTCTGGCCGGGCATGAAGATCGGCCAGCTCTGCATCTTCCGCCTGTCCAGCGCGGCGGAGTTCCCGTACGGCTCGAACGAGGCCGGTTCGCGCTACCAGGGGCAGCGGGGTCCGACCCCGAGCCGCGCGTACAAGAACTTCCACCGCGTCGACACCTGGAGGTAGCGCGTCAGCCCACTGGGGCTTCCCAATCGATCCGGTGCCGCCACATGAAGGCGTTCGGATCCTCCGTCGGCGGGTTCTTGAACGCCCGCGTGAGGAAGAAGCCCCGGATCACCCGCCCGACGGGTCCGACCGCCTTGTTGTCGCCGTTGCGCTTACCGCGCTCGACGATGGCCTCGACGCGCTCGCGCCGCAGGCCTTCGTAGACGGCGAGCGCCTTCGGGATCGAGGACACGTCACGCAGGCATCGCGCCAGCGTCACGGCGTCCTCGATGGCCATCGCGGCGCCCTGCCCGGCCGCGGGTGAGGTCGCGTGCGCGGCGTCGCCGATGATGACCATCCGGTCCGTTCGCCAGGTCGGCACGCTCGGGAAGTCGTACGTCGCCCACGGCCGGTAGATCTCGCGCGTCGCGCGCACGATCTCGACGGCCGGGGTGCGGTCCACCGCCAGCCTCCGGATCAGGTCCTCGCGCCAGGTGGCCGTCACGGTGAGGTCGGACGGCGACGGCTCCCGCTTCCGGGGGACATTCGCGAACCACCAGACACCCCCGTCCGGGTGGACTACGTGGGCGAAGAACAGCCGCTTGCCGAACGTCATGTGCATGACGCCGGGTTCGTCGTCCAGCCGCAGGCCTTCGGCCAGTCCGCCGGTGTTCAGCAGTGGCACGTAGCGCGGTGACGGCGCGTTCGGGTCGATGATCGTCCGCACCCGCGAGCGGAGCCCGTCCGCGCCGATCAGCAGGTCGCCTTCGGCCGATGAGCCGTCTTCGAAGGTCGCGAGGACGCCGTCGCCGGTCTCGTGCGCGTCGGCCAAACGTTTGCCGTAGCGGATCTCGATGTCGCGTCTGACGGCTTCGTCGCGTAGGCCGATGTACAGCTCGGAGCGCAGCACGGTCTGGCTCACGGTGCCGTCCTCGAGCGCTCCGCCGAGGGCGAAATCCGCCAGTTCACGTCCGTCGCCGAGATGCATCTTTATCCGTGGCGTGTCGAATCCCAGGCCCTTGACCAGGCTTTTCAGACCCAGTGGCGCCAGCGCGTCGAGGCCGTTCACCGCCAGGGTCAGGAACGCGCCGACCCCTTCCGCGGTCCGGTCGTACGCCTCGTGGATCACCGGCTCGTGGCCCGTCTCGTGCAGTGCGATCGCCGTGATCGTGCCCGCGATACCCCCGCCGGCGATCAGTACCTTCGCCATGTCGTTCACCCCATCGAATCTCTTAGAAACTAATTCGTTCTATCGAACTAAAGACTCCGCTAGGCTGGTCGATGTGTCAAGCGAGCGAGCGGAACTGGTCGAGCGGATCCTCAACGGGTCGCGCGCGCTGTCGACGGAGACGGTCATGTTCCACACGGCCATCGCCGAGCTGAGCGGCCTTTCGGCCGTCGAAAGCAAAGTCGCCGACTACCTCGCCCGCTTCGGGCCACAGACGCCGAAGGCTCTTTCGCAGCTGTCGGGGCTCGCGCCGGCCTCGATCACCGCGCTCATCGACAGGCTCGAAGGCAAGGGGATCGTCACCCGGAAGCCGCATCCCGAGGATCGGCGGAAGGTCCTGATCGAGATCGACGCGGCGAGGATGGCCTCCGCCGCGCCTCTGTGGGATCACCTGGTGAAGTCGGTCCGCGAGGCCTGCGAGAACTACACGGACGACGAGCTGAAGACCGTGATCCGGTTCCTCGCCGACGCGGCGGCGATCACGCACGACTCCACGGGCCGCCTCGGCCGCTGACCGGTATTACTACTTTCGGGGGTATTGCCGTAACCAGTTCGTGATAGTTTTCGGCCCCGTGTCCCCCAATAGAACAAGAAGCCGGTTACTGCTTGTCACGCTCAGCGTCCTGCTGGGCGGGGTGATCGCCAGTGCGAGCTACCTGATGGTGACCGATCGGTTCCAGGGCACCGCGCTGAGTAATCTCTCCCTCAGCGTCCCCGACACCAAGGGCAGGCCCGGCGACGCCCTCGCGAAGCCGCCCGCCTACTTCGGCCAGACGTCCTCCCCGGCGCCGGACGGTTCCGCCCCCGGTTCGGCCGCTCCGACGTCGTCCTCGGCGGCTCCCACGTCGTCCGCCGCTCCGCCCAGCTCGTCCTCCGCCGCGGCCGAGCCGCCCGCGAAGTCTTCCGAGGCTCCCAAGCCCACTCCGAGCAAGGCTCCGGAGCCGCCCCGTTCGCAGGACAGCTCGCTCGCCGGGCAGGTCATCGACCTCGTCAACGCCGAGCGCGCCGACGCGGGCTGCTCGCCGGTGAGCAACGAGTCGCATCTCGCCGCCGCCGCGCAGGGCCACAGCGACGACATGTCCGCGCGGAACTACTTCTCGCACACCACGCCGGAAGGCGTCACGTTCGACCAGCGCATCCGGGCCGCCGGCTACGACAAGCCCGGCGCCGAGAACATCGCCAAGGGCCAGTCGAGCGCCGCCAAGGTGATGGACGCCTGGATGAACTCCGAGGGCCACCGCGCGAACATCCTGAACTGCAAGCTGAAGAAGATCGGTGTCGGCGTCAACACCAAGGGCATGTACTGGACGCAGAACTTCGGCTACTGACCCTTGTCCCACCGTTCGGCGATGTCGCCGTAGCGGGCCAGCACGGCCGCGCGCAGTTCGGCGTCCGTGCGCGGGACCGGTTCGATGAACACCTCGGTGACGTCGCCGAAGGTCCCGGTCAGCTCGGTCGCCATCCGGACGCAGGCACGTTCGACGTCCGCCGCGCCGAGTGCATCGTCGAAGTCGACGCGGGCGCAGACGAGCACCTGGTCGGTGCCCATGAGCATGGTCTGCAGGTCGACGACGGCCTCGATCTCCGGCGCGTTCCTCAGGTGCTCCCGCACCCCGCGCACCAGCCGGGGATCCGCCTGCCTGCCGATCAGCAGGCCGCGGTTGGTCCGCCCGAGCACGTAGGCGACCAGCGCCAGCAGGATCCCGATCGCGATCGACGCCGCGCCGTCCCAGACGTGCGAGCCGGTGAGCTGGTGCAGCCCGATCCCGGCGAACGCGAGCAGCAGGCCGATCAGCGCGGCCGAGTCTTCGAACAGGACGGTCTTCGGCGCCGGGTCGTCGATCATCCTCAGGTAGACCGAGACCTTCTGGCCCGAGGCGGCGGCGTCGCGGCGCACCTGCCGCACGGCCTGGAACCAGGAGACGGATTCGAGGGCGAACGCGATCGCGAGGACGATGTAGCCGACGATCGGATCGGTCTGCTCGGTCGCCTCGCCGAAGACCGTCGAGAAGCCTTCGTAGAGCGCGAACATCGCGCCGGAGGCGAAGATCGACACCGCGGCGAGCAGCGACCAGAAGTACCGCTCCTTGCCGTAGCCGAAGGGATGGACACGGTCGGCGGGGCGGTCCGACCGTTTCAGCGCGGTCAGCAGGAGCACCTCGGTGATCGTGTCGGCCACCGAATGCGCGGCCTCCGACAGCATCGCGCCGGAGCCGGTGATGAGCCCGGCGATCAGTTTCAGCACGGCGATGGCGAGGTTGACCCCACCCGCCAGCACCACGGTCAGCGTGCTTTCGTCACCGGATTCTTCACTCACCTCGCGTAGCGTAGTGCGGGTGCGCCGATCTCACAGGCGACGCAATCCCTGCAGGACGCGTTCCATCAAGGCGAGTGCCGGATGACCGTCGAATTCAGCCTGCGTTTCGTGAACGGTGACCAAACCGAGTTCGGCCATGTCACCCAAAAGGACCTTTGCAACGCCGAGTGGAACACATAAGGACGCGGCCACTTCGGCGACCGAAGTCGGACGACGGCAGAGTGATCTCACGGAATGGAATTCGACGCTGAATCCCGGCGCGGTCCACGGTGCGTCGTTCCGGACGGAAATCATCGCTTCGATCGCGAAGTTCCGCTTGGACTGCGTGCGTCCGCCCGTGCGGACGTACGGGCGGACGCGCGTGCGTTTCCGTTCCTGTCGCGGCGGCCGCCGCGCGGCCGGGATGCTGGGGATGGTCGCTTCCTGGGCCACCCTGGCGAGTGCCGCGGACGACGGGATACGGGCGGTCGGGCGAACGGTCGGCGATCCCGGTGTGGCGAGCCGGTGCTCTCTGACCGAGCGGAGTTCGTGACGGTTGCCCATTGATTCCTCGCCCCTTTTTTCCGGATCCGCTGCAGCCTATCGCCACGGTGTACCGCCGAACGGGTAATGGAACGAAATAACCGCACCGGGATAAAACAAGAGGGAACATTCTCTCGCATTATGTGCGAGAGAATGTCCCCTCCGGGTGTGACGTTCTACTTGTCTTCCTTGGGCAGCGGAGTTCCGGTGGCCGTTTCGTCGGTCGGCGTGTCGGCCTTTCCGTCGAGTTCGGCGTCCGAGACCGCGTCCAGGGAGGGCGCGCCCGCCGGGACCAGTTGCGGCTCCGGCTTCCGCTTGACGGCGGTCAGCAGCAGCTGGGCGACGTCGACGACCTCGACCTTCTCGCTCGCCTGCCCGTCGCTCTGGCGCGCGGTGACGCCGTCGGTGAGCATCACGCGGCAGAACGGGCAACCGGTCGCGATCTTCGAGGGGGCGGTGCCGAGCGCTTCGTCGACGCGCTCGACGTTGATCCGCTTGCCGATCTTCTCTTCCATCCACATCCGCGCGCCACCGGCGCCACAGCACATCGAGCGGTCGCCGTGCCGCGGCATCTCGCGCAGCTGGGCGCCCGAAGCGCCGACGAGCTCACGGGGAGCGTCGTAGACCTTGTTGTGGCGGCCCAGGTAGCACGGGTCGTGGTAGGTGACGTCTTCGGCGACCGGCGCCACCGGGGTCAGGTGCTTCTCCCGCACCAGGCGGTTGAGCAGCTGCGTGTGGTGCACGACGTCGAACTGGCCGCCCAGCTCCGGGTACTCGTTCGCGAGGGTGTTGAAGCAGTGGGCACAGGTGACGACCACCTTGCGCGCCTTGCGTTCGCGGCCCTCGAACACCGAGTTCAGGATCTCGACGTTCTGCTGCGCCAGCATCTGGAACAGGAACTCGTTGCCCGCGCGGCGGGCCGGGTCACCGGTGCAGGACTCCTCCGAGCCGAGCACGGTGTACTTGACGCCCGCGATGTGCAGCAGCTCCGCGACGGCCCGCGTGGTCTTCTTCGCGCGGTCCTCGAACGCGCCGGCGCAACCGACCCAGAAGAGGTACTCGGTGTCGCCGAGGTCGCCGTCGAACACCGGCACCTCGAAGTCCAGGTCCTCGGTCCAGGCGAGCCGGTCCTTGGCGTTCTGGCCCCACGGGTTGCCCTTGTTCTCCAGGTTCTTGAACATCCCGTTGAGCTCGCTGGGGAACGCGGACTCGATCATCACCTGGTAGCGGCGCATGTCGACGATGTGGTCGACGTGCTCGATGTCCACCGGGCACTGCTCGACGCAAGCGCCGCAGGAGGTGCAGGACCACAGCACCTCGGGGTCGATGACGCCGCCGTCGTCACCGATGAGGGCCTTCTGGGACTCCGCGATCGCGAGGACGTCGATCCCCGCGTACATGTTGTCGCCGGACAAACCGATCTCGTCGCCGGCCATGTCGCGCTTGCCGCCCGCGAGCAGGTACGGCGCCTTCGCGTAGGCGTGGTCGCGAAGCTGCGTGATGAGCAGCTTCGGCGAAAGCGGCTTGCCGGTGTTCCACGCGGGGCACTGCGACTGGCAGCGGCCGCATTCGGTGCAGGTGGAGAAGTCCAGCCAGCCCTTCCAGCTGAAGTCCTCGATCTTGCCGACGCCGAAGGTGTCCTCGTCCGGGTCCGCTTCTTCGAGGTCGAGCACCTTGCCGTTGCTCATCATCGGCTTGAGCGCGCCCAGTGCGACGCCGCCGTCGGCCTCGCGCTTGAAGTAGATGTTGAAGAAGGCGCTGAAGCGGTGCCAGGCGATGCCCATGGTCATCGTGCGTGCGATGACGAACAGCCAGATCGTCGCACTCATCAGCTTGACGAAGGCGAACACCGAGACCAGGTCCGGGCTGGCGGGCAGCAGTTCACCGATCGGGTGCGAGACGAACGCGGCCCAGATCGGGGTCTCGTGGACGTTCAGCGCGGACTTCGCGGCACGGACGCCGATGATGCCGATGCCCTCGATGAGCACGACGGCCTCGATGAAGTACGCCCACTTGAAGTTGGAGCCCTGGAAGCGGGACTGCCGGTCCGCGCGGCGCGGGTGGTTCTTCTGCCGGATCCAGATCAGCACCAGGATGCCGACGATGGTGCCGACCCCGAGCAGTTCCATGAGCAGCTGGAACAGCGACCAGTCGTCGAGGATGGGCCAGCCCCATGTCGGGACGAAGACCTCGCCGTACGCCTCGAACAGCGCGAGCGACCCGATCAGGAAGCCCCACATGACCAGCCAGTGCGCCGGGCCGACGCTCTTGACCTTGTTCATCCGGGTGTGCGCGGCGAATTCCTTGATCAAGGTCTTCATCCGCGGGATGAACGGCCCGTTGCGGGTCGAGTCCGGCTGACCGAGGCGGATCACCCGCACGAAGCGGGCGATGGTCGCGAAGAACATTCCCCAGGCGACGACGCCGAGCAGGACCGCGATCCCGCCGAGCGTCAGCTGTACAGCGCCCATCTTCGGGTGCCTTTCGTCCGAGTGAAGCGTGTGGTGGTGGGGGCAGACTAATGCTTCTTACTGATGGGTAACCCACTGACCGCGCCCAAGTCCCACCGATGTGGTGTACGCCTCTCTTTGTTTTAAGACGATCGTCCAGGTAGTTTTTGTGACATGGGTGCGTATCTCCTTCTGGCTTTGGCCATCGCCGCTGAGGTATCCGCGACCGTGTCGTTGAAACTTTCCGAGGGCTTCAGCAAGGTGGGGCCGTCGATCGTCGTGGTCGTCGGATACGCCGTCGCGTTCGTCGCGCTCGCGTATGTACTGAAGGCGGGCGTGCCGGTGAGCGTCGCGTACGCGATCTGGGCCGCGGCCGGGGTCGCGCTGGTGGCGGCCGTCGGGATGGTGTTCTTCAAGGAGCCGGTCAACCTCTCCGTGATCGCCGGTCTGGTACTGGTGGTCGGCGGCGTCGTGTTGATCGAGGCAGGGAGCGCGCACTAAGTGAAGATCCAGGTCGACGGCCGCAAGGCCAGGGGCGAGAAGCGGCGCGAAGAGATCATCGCGGCCGCGTTGCGGGTGATCGAACGGGACGGCGTCGCCGGCGTCACCCATCGGACGGTCGCCGCCGAGGCCGGCGTGCCGACGGCTTCGACGACCTATCACTTCTCGAGCCTCGACGACCTGCTGATCGCCACCCTCATCTCGTGCGCGCGGGATATGGCGACCGAGGTCTACTGGATGATCGACCGCGCCCGCTCGCGCGGCAGCCGCGGCGCGGAAGAGGTCGCCGGACTGCTCGCGGAGGCGCTGGGTCCGCGCCGCGGGCGGACGATGGCGGAGTACGAGCTGTACCTGCTGGCCGCGCGCAAACCCGAGCTGCGGCCCGCCGCCCGGCGCTGGCTGGACGTGCTCACCTCGATGGTCCGGCACGACGACGAGGTCGCGTTCCGGGTGTTCCTCGCCGGGATCGACGGCTTGTTGATCCAGGGCCTCATCGACGACGAGCCGCCGTCCGCGGAGGAACTGCGGCCGGTGGTGGACTACCTGCTGAAACCTCGTTGACCTGCTGGGTAGCGTTCGGATCATGAGGATCGTCGGCGCGTACGAACTGGATGACGACCCGGCACGGGTGGACCTCGACGTGGTGTGGAAGCACCTGTCCACCGGCGTCTACTGGGGCAAGTGGCGAGACCGCGAACTGGTCGAGAAGGTCTTCAGGAACGCTTGGCGCGTCGTGGGGGCGTACGAGACGTCGACCGGTCGTCTGGTCGGTTTCGCGAGGGCGTTCTCGGACACCATCGGCAGTGCTTATCTCGCGGACGTGTTCGTCGTCGACGACGCGCGTGGCGCTGGGCTCGGCAAGGAACTGGTCCGGGAGATGATCGACAACGGGCCGGGCGCGGAGTTCCGGTGGATGCTGCACACCGCCGACGCGCACGGGTTGTACCGGCAGTTCGGCTTCGGCGACCCGCCCGAAGGGCAGTACATGGAGCGGGGCCGGGCGAACGGGCAGGTCTAGCCCCAAGTACATGAAGGCCCCCTTCCTGGTCCGAAGTCCGTGAAGGCCTCCTTGAGGGACCCAGAGTCCCTCAAGGAGGCCTTCACGGACTGGAACACAGAGCGCGGCGTGCGCAAAGGCGTGATTCGCGTGATCAGGGACGTGACTCGCGTGATTGGAGACCGCACTCGGAGTGTTCCGCCTCTGATCACGTGAGTTCCGCCTTCGGTCACGCGAGTCACGCCGCTGATCACGTGAGTGCGGACTCACGACCCACCGGACCGATCAGCCCTTGTTCTCGTGCAGGGCCGTCAGCGACGCCCGGGCGATCGCGTGGCCGAAGAGGTTGAAGCCGAGGAACGCCGGCGTCGCGTCTTCGCCGACTTCCAGCTTTTCGACGTCGACGGCGTGCACCGCGAAGATGTACCGGTGCGGCCCGTGTCCGGGCGGCGGAGCCGCGCCGAGGAACTGCTTCACGCCGCCGTCCCCCTTCAGGGTGACGGCGCCCTCCGGCAGACCGGAGCCCGTTTCGTCGCCCGCGTTCGCGGCGAGCGCGGTCACCGACGCCGGGATGTTGAACACCGCCCAGTGCCAGAATCCGCTCGCCGTCGGGGCGTCGGGGTCGTAGCAGGTCACGGCGAAGCTCTTGGTCTCAGCGGGGAACCCTTCCCACGACAACTGCGGGGAACGGTCCTCGCCGCCCGCGCCGAAGATCCCGGAAAGCTGGGGTGTCGGCAGGAAGCCGCCTTCTTCGATGTCGGTGCTGCTCAGGGTGAAGGCAGGCAGATCGGGCAGGAAGCTGTACGGATCGGGTGCCTGCGGCATGCGTCCTCCTGGTCGTTGAACAGATGACGGAGCCAGGTTATGACCCCGAGGCCCCGGGCGCGGGTTCAGGGACGAATCCGGGGGTTACCCCTATGTCCAAGCCGCCCTGGTGCCCTTAGCGTCGGGTTACACGAAAACCTGCTCTGGAGGGACTCAAGACCATGGCGCGCCCACTCCTCGCAATCGGCGGCATCGCCTTGATCGGTGTCGGTGTCCTCACCGGCCTCGGCTGGTGGTGGCCGTCCGACGCGGAGGCCACCGCGGAGGTGGCCCAGCCGATCCGCAGTGTGCGCATCGACAACGAGGAGGGCCGCGTCAAGGTGCACGCCGGCGAGGGGCCGGTGCGGATCCACCAGCAGTTCGAGTACCGCGGCGGCAAGCCGGGCGACGCCTTCCGCGTGGAGGGCGACACCCTGGTCCTCGCCGACTGCGGCTCGTCCTGCGAGGTCGCCTACGACGTGGTGGTCCCGGCGGGTATCCCGGTCTCGGGCAAGCTGGACTCGGGGGCGCTCGACATCGCCGGAGCGTCCACTGTGGACGTCACGGTCGACTCCGGCCGGGTCGAGGTGCGCGACGTGCCGGGCACCGTGAAGGTCCGGTCCGAAGCCGGTCGCGTCGACCTGGCGAACATCGGGCAGGCCGTCACGGTGCAGGCGGCTTCCGGTGCCATCAAGGGAGAACGGCTCGGCGGTGACGTCGAAGCACGGACCGACAGCGGCCGTATCGAACTCGAACTCCTCAAGAGTGCCGATGTCACCGCGCGGACCGACAGCGGTTCGGTCGAGGTCACCGTCCCGTCGGGTGAGTACAACGTCACCGGCGGCACCGGCAGCGGCCACCGCGACATCGGCGTGAACCAGTCCGGTTCGGCCCAGCACAAGCTCGATCTCAACACCGACAGCGGAAGCGTCACGGTCAAAGCGGCCTGACCGACTTATCGGGGGAATACTTTCTCATGGGGAACAAGGAGAAGCGCGTTCTCGGCGCGCTCGCTCTCGGCGCGCTGACCGCCTTCGGGATCGTCGGCTGCACAGGGGAATTCCAGCAGAAACTGAGTGACGGCGCGCCCGTCACCGAGCAGATCACCGCGATCCGGGTGGACGTGCCGGTCGGCGCGGTCACGTTGCGGGTCGAGGACGGCGCGCCCGTCTCGCTGCGCCGTGAAGTGACTTATAACGGCAAGAATCCCGGCAAGACGTACAGCGTCGAGAACGGCACGCTGGTCCTCGGCGGCTGCCAGCAGTGCGGCGTGGACTACGACGTCGTGGTGCCGCGCGAGCTGGCGATCTCCGGGGCCATCGGCACCGGCAAGATCACCCTCGCCCGCGCCGCCTCGGTCGACCTGAAGGGCGACGTCGGCGACTTCAAGGTGATGGGCACGTCCGGGCCGGTCAACCTGCGCACCGGCACCGGCGACATCGAGATCGGCCTGGCGAAGCCGGGCGCGGTCACCGCGAACGCGGAGGTCGGCAAGGTCGTCGTCACCGTTCCCGACGGCGCGTACCAGGTCCGCGCGAAGGCGGAGACCGGCAAGGTCGAGACCGGTGGCGTGCGGCAGGACCAGGCTTCGGCGAACGTACTGGACCTCCAGTCCGGCACCGGCTCGATCACGGTGAAGCCCGCATGAAAGCGCTCGCCGCCGTCGCCGCGCTGACCCTGCTTCCGCTGACCGCGCTGCCGGCGTCCGCCGCGTCCGGGATCGACTGGAGGCCGTGCGCGACCGAGTACGCGCCGACGCTGGAATGCGCGAACCTCCGGGTGAGCGGCGGTTTTTCGATCGCGCTGGCGAAACTGCCCGCGACCGATCCCGGGCGCCGTATCGGTTCGCTGCTGACGAATCCGGGCGGGCCGGGTGGTTCCGGGGTCACCGTGCTCAAGTACGGCGGCCGCGGTTTCGCGCTGGACAAGCCGGAGACGGCCGAAGTGCGGCAGCGGTTCGACGTCATCGGATTCGATCCGCGCGGCGTCGGCGAAAGCACGCCCGCGATCACCTGCGGGCCGGATCTGCACGATCCGGCGGTCAGCCGGTTCCCCCGGAGCCGCGCCGATTACGACAAGCTCCTCGCCCACAACCGCGCCTCGGGTGAGGAATGTCTGAAGAGGACCGGGCGAGCACTGTCCTCTATGGACACTTGGCACGCCGCGGACGACATCGAAGCGATCCGTGGCGCTCTCGGCGAGCCGAAGGTGAACTGGCTCGGCGTCTCCTACGGTTCCGAACTCGGCGCCGTGTACGCGGAGAAGTACCCGAACCGCATCCGGACGATGGTGCTCGACGGCGCCGTCGACCATTCGCGGCCGACCAGGCAGGCGGTCCTCGAAGAAGCCGTCGCGACCGAAGGCGCCCTCAAGGACTTCGCGAAGTGGTGCACGACGTCGGCTGACTGCGCTCTTCGCGGGAAGGACGTCCTCGCCACCTACGACGCCTTGATGCGGACGCCCGGCGGCGTGCCGTCGAAACAGCTCGGGCGGAACGTGACCGCCGAGGAGATGGCGTCCGGGGTCTACGGCAACCTCATCCTGCCCGCGTTCTGGCCGGGCTTGGCGAAGGCGATCGACGCCGCGACGGCGGGCGACGCGGACGGACTGCTGCCGTATTCGCAGCTCGACCCGTCCTACGGGGCGTACCGCGCGATCGGCTGCCACGACTTCGGCTCGCCGTTCACCTCCTACGCCGACATGAGGGCGATGCAGGGACTGGTGAAGACGCTCTCGCCGCACGGCTGGCGGTACTCGGAGTTCTGGGACATGGCCAGCGGGTGCGCGGCCTGGCCGGTGCCCTCGGCGTATCTGCCGCGGCCGCAGAAGGTGAGCGGCGCGGCGCCGATCCTCGTGGTCGGCGGTGAACACGATCCGGCGACGCCGCTCGTTTGGGCGAAGGGGCTCGCGAGGAACATCGAGAACTCGACGTTGCTCGTCGACGCCGGGTACGGGCACACGGGGCTGCTGAACTCGGCCTGCGTGCGCACCGAAGAGGTGAAGTACCTGGTGAGCGGTGTCACACCCGCTCCGGGCACGGTCTGCCGGTAGTCCGGGAACAAGACGACCGTGCCGCACGTTGAGCCGGATACAAGGTTGAGTGAGGGTGACTCAAGTCCGGCTTGACGGAAGCCCCATCATCCCGATACAACTTGCGTTGAGCCCACTCAAGGTGGGTGAGAACGTGCAGGTCACGAACTAGCAGGAGGATCACACCATGGCGCGAGCGGTCGGCATCGACCTCGGCACGACCAACTCGGTCGTCGCTGTCCTTGAGGGCGGCGAGCCGACGGTCATCGCCAACTCGGAAGGTTCACGCACCACCCCGTCCATCGTCGCCTTCGCCAAGAACGGCGAAGTGCTGACCGGCCAGCCGGCGAAGAACCAGGCCGTGACGAACGTCGACCGGACCATCCGGTCGGTCAAGCGGCACATCGGTACCGACTGGAAGACCGAGATCGACGGCAAGGCCTACACCTCGCAGGAGATCAGCGCCCGCGTGCTGATGAAGCTCAAGCGCGACGCCGAGGCGTACCTGGGCGAGACCATCACCGACGCGGTCATCACCGTCCCCGCGTACTTCGAGGACGCGCAGCGGCAGGCCACGAAGGAGGCCGGGCAGATCGCCGGCCTGAACGTGCTCCGCATCGTCAACGAGCCGACCGCGGCCGCGCTGGCGTACGGCCTCGACAAGGGCGAGAAGGAACAGACCATCCTGGTCTTCGACCTCGGTGGCGGTACGTTCGACGTCTCGCTGCTGGAGATCGGCGAGGGTGTCGTCGAGGTCCGCGCGACCTCCGGTGACAACCACCTCGGTGGTGACGACTGGGACGAGCGGATCGTCACCTGGCTGGTCGACAAGTTCAAGTCGTCCAACGGCATCGACCTCACCAAGGACAAGATGGCGCTCCAGCGCATCCGTGAGGCCGCCGAGAAGGCGAAGATCGAGCTGTCCAGCTCCAACTCGGCCAGCATCAACCTGCCGTACATCACGGTGGACGCGGACAAGAACCCGCTGTTCCTCGACGAGCAGCTCTCCCGCGCCGAGTTCCAGAAGATCACCTCGGACCTGCTTGAGCGCACCCGCAAGCCGTTCAACAACGTCATCCGTGACGCGGGTGTCGCCGTCGGCGACATCGACCACGTCGTGCTCGTGGGTGGTTCCACCCGCATGCCCGCCGTGTCCGAGCTGGTCAAGGAGCTGACCGGCGGCCGCGAGCCGAACAAGGGCGTGAACCCGGACGAGGTCGTCGCGGTCGGCGCGGCGCTGCAGGCCGGTGTGCTCAAGGGTGAGGTCAAGGACGTCCTGCTGCTCGACGTGACCCCGCTTTCGCTGGGCATCGAGACCAAGGGCGGCGTGTTCACCAAGCTCATCGAGCGCAACACCACGATCCCGACCAAGCGTTCGGAGATCTTCTCCACCGCGGACGACAACCAGCCGTCGGTGCAGATCCAGGTGTTCCAGGGTGAGCGCGAGATCGCGGCGCACAACAAGAAGCTCGGCATGTTCGAGCTGACCGGTCTCCCGCCCGCGCCGCGTGGCGTGCCGCAGATCGAGGTCACCTTCGACATCGACGCCAACGGCATCGTGCACGTCCTCGCGAAGGACCTCGGCACGAACAAGGAGCAGTCGATGACGATCACCGGTGGCTCCGCGCTGCCGAAGGACGACATCGAGCGCATGGTCAAGGACGCCGAGGCGCACGCCGAGGAGGACAAGCAGCGCCGCGAGGAGGCGGAGACCCGCAACCAGGCGGAGACGCTGGTCTACCAGACCGAGAAGTTCGTCAAGGACAACGAGGACAAGCTGCCCGACGAGCTCAAGGGCAAGGTGAAGTCCGCGATCGACGAGGCCAACGAGGCGCTCAAGGGCACCGACTCGGCGAAGATCCGCGAGTCCATCGAGAAGCTGAACACCGCTTCGCAGGAGCTGGGCACCGCGCTCTACGCCAACGCCACCCCGGGTGCCGAAGGTGCCGCCGGTGAAGGCGCCGCCGGTACGGCGGGCGCGGGTACCGGTTCGCAGGCCAAGGCGGACGACGTCGTCGACGCCGAGATCGTCGAAGAGGACGAGAAGGACAAGAAGTGACGGGACGCTACGACGAAACCGAGGGCCGGGGCCCGGAGGAACCGGTGGTCGTGCGGGACCGTAGGCGGATCGACCCGCTGACCGGTGAGGTCCGCCCGGCTGCCCCGGCCGCCGAACCCCAGGACGGCCCGAAGCACGCCGCTCCGAGTGAAGACACCGCATCGACCGAGCCGGAGCCCGCGGCACACGCGGGCCCCGGCCTCGGGGAGTCCATTGTGGACGACTCGGTGTCGGTGGCCACGGGACTGGAGAAGGAGCTGGCGGAACGCACCGCCGACCTTCAGCGCCTCCAGGCCGAGTACGCGAACTACCGCAAGCGCGTGGACCGCGACCGCGAACAGGTCGTCGTCGGCGCGAAGGCGTCGGTCGTCGGCGACCTGCTCCCGCTGCTCGACGATCTCGAGCGCGCGGAGCAGCACGGCGACCTGACCGGTGCCTTCAAGGCGGTCGGCGAGAAGCTGGTCGGGAGCCTGCAGCGGTCGGGCCTCGAAGCGTTCGGCACCGAAGGCGAGCCCTTCGACCCGAGCGTGCACGAGGCCGTGCAGCACAGCACGTCCCCGGACGTCACCGGGCCGACGGTCACCATGGTCATGCGCCGCGGTTACCGCTTCGGCGAGCGCGTGCTGCGTCCGGCGATGGTCGGGGTCACCGACCACGAGCCGGGTGGCGCCCCGGTGGACCCGCCGGTGGGCGGCGAGCTGCCGCTCGAGGGCGAACTTTTCGATGAGAACAACCGCTGATCGGCGATACGGCGTGAAAGGAGGAGACGTTCGGTGAGTGCACGGGAATGGATCGGTAAGGACTTCTACCGTGAACTGGGCGTCTCCTCCGACGCCACCGCGGACGAGATCAAGAAGGCCTACCGCAAGCTGGCCAAGGAGAACCACCCCGACGCCAACGCGGGCAACGCGGAGGCCGAGAAGAAGTTCAAGGCGGTCTCCGAGGCGTACGGCGTGCTGTCCGACACGGCCAAGCGCAAGGAGTACGACGAGGCTCGCCGCCTCTTCGGCTCCGGCGGTCCCGGTGGCTTCGGCTTCCCGGGCGGCGGTGCCGGCGGCGGCGGTTTCGACGTCGGCGACATCTTCGGCCAAGCGGGTCAGCAGCAGGGCGGCTTCGGCGGCCTCGGCGACATCCTCGGCGGGCTGTTCGGCCGCCGCGGCGGCGCGGCCGGTGCCACGGCGAACCGGCCGCAACGCGGATCGGACGTCGAGACCGACGTCCGGATCGACTTCACCGAGGCGGTCAAGGGCGCGACCCTGCCGCTGCGGCTGTCGAGCCCGGCGACCTGTTCCACCTGCGGTGGCAACGGCGCGAAACCGGGGACCTCCCCGAGGACGTGTGCGACCTGCCAGGGCAGCGGGCTGGTCAGCCGCAGCCAGGGCGCGTTCGCGTTCTCCGAGCCGTGCCGCGACTGCCGCGGCCGCGGCCAGATCATCGACGACCCGTGCCCGGAATGCGCGGGCGAGGGCATCAGCACCCGCACTCGCACGCTGACCGTGCGGATCCCGCCGGGCGTCGCCGACGACCAGCGGATCCGGCTGGCGGGCCAGGGCGAACCGGGCCGTGGCGGCGCGCAGCCGGGCGACCTGTACGTCCGCGTGCACGTCGCTCCGCACACGTTGTTCGGGCGCAAGGACCTCGACCTGACGATCACCGTGCCGGTGTCCTTCACGGAGCTGGCCCTCGGCGGCACGATCACCGTGCCGACGCTCGAGGGCAAGGTCTCGCTGAAGGTGCCGCAGGGTACGGCGAGCGGTCGCGTGCTTCGTGTGCGCGGCAAGGGAATCGCGAAGCGTGACGGCTCGCAGGGCGATCTGCTGGTCACCCTGCAGGCGGCCATCCCGGCCAAATTGGACGACAAGGCCCGTGAAGCGCTGGAGGCGTACGCGGAAGCCATGGCCGACCACGACCCGCGACCGGAGATCACCGAACTTCTCGAAGGCAGGTGAGCAAGATGTTCGGCGGGCTGCCGCACGGTGCGGACGAGGACACCCCGGTGTTCGTCATTTCGGTGGCGGCACAGCTTTCCGGCCTGCACGCGCAGACCCTGCGGTCCTACGACCGCCAGGGTCTCGTGTCGCCCGGCCGGACCTCCGGCGGTGGACGGCGTTACTCGATGCGGGACATCGCGTTGCTGCGCGAAGTGCAGCGACTGTCCCAAGAGGACGGTGTCAATCTCGCGGGCATCAAGCGGATCATCGAGCTGGAGAACCAGGTCGACGCGCTCCGCTCGCGTATCGCCGAACTGACCGAGGAGCTCACGGCGGCGTACCTCGCCGCCGAACAGACGGCCGCGGCCGTGCACGCCTCCTACCGCAAGGATCTCGTTCCCCTGCGGCAGCAGACGGCCCTCGTGGTCTGGAAGCCCAAAAAACGCAATTAGTCCTCTAAATGCCGCGGGTCCCCAGCCCTCGTGCGTACGTGAAGGCCCCCTTCACCGCGCTAGACGCAATGAAGGGGGCCTTCACGTACTTCACGCATTTAGAGGACTAAATGCGTCATTGGCCGGGGACCAGGGTCCGGATCTGCTGGACCTCGCCGGTGCGCGAGTCCTGGATCCGCTGGGCCAGCGCCTTCGACTCGGGGTTCTTCCCGTCCTTCAGCTCGGTCCTCGCCAGCGCGACCCCGTTGTGCTGGTGCGCCACGAAGATGTCGGCGAAGTCGAGGGTGAACTCCGGACCATCCTTTTTGGACAGTGCGTCGAGCAGGCCCTTGTCGGTGAGCCCGTCGCCACCGTGATGATGGTGCGCCTTCGGGTCCATGGAACCCGTCTCGGGTTTGCCCCAGGCCTTCAGCCAGTTCCGCATGTCGGTGCTCTCGGTCTGCTGCGTCGCCTCGATCGCGGCCGCGAGATCCTTGAGCTCCTGCTTCTGCCCTTGCTTGGCCTTGACCAGCTTGACGATCTCCACGCCCTGGTTGTTGTGGGCGATCATCATCTGCAGGAACATCACGTCGGCGTCGTTGTACTCCGCGGACGCCCCGGCCGACTGGGGAACCGGGGAGATCGGGGCGCCGGCGTTGGTGGGTGAGCCATCGCCGGCCCCGCAGCCCGCGAGGGCCACGAGACCGGCGACGAGAACGAGGGCCAGCTTCACTGGCACGTCCCCCTTACTGCCGGGTCCACAAGGCGGGGGTGTTCGGCGGTTCCCAGCCTTGGATCGCGGTATGCGCCAGCTGGCAGCGGTAGGTCGCGCCGCCGTAGGTCACCGTGTTGCCGACCGCGTAGGACGTCCCGGCCGCCCAGGTGCCGCCGGTGGGCGGGTTGCCGGTGCTGGTCGGCGGGTTCGACGTCGTGGGCGGGTTGCTGGTGGTCGGCGGGTTGCTGGTGCTGGTGGGCGGGGTGCCGCCGCCGATCTGCAGGTCGATGCAGCTGTAGAAGGCCATCGGCGTGTCCGCGATGTTCCAGATGGCGAGCACCTTCTGGCGGCCGCTGAAGCCGGCCAGGCTCACCGTGTGCGACGTCGGGTCCTTCGGCGCGGAGTTGTTCCCGCTGATGTCGGCGATCTTGGTGCCACCGATGTAGTACTCGTAGTTCGTGGTCCGGTGGTAGGCGGTGAACTTCCAGTTGAAGGTCACGCTGTTGCCGACCGACGCGGCGGGCCACGGCTTCGACTCGTCGTTGAGTTCGGCGAATCCGGGAAGGCCGCCGTTGCAGCTGCGGAGCCCCTTGGGGCCTTCGACGCTCTGCGGTTCGTAGACGATGGCGCCGCAGCCGGAAACCTTGCCTTGGGCGCAGTTCGCCTGGCGGCTGGGCGGGGACAGCACATAGCCGTGGGCGCTGGCCACCTGCGGGATGGCCACGATGGCGATCGGGGCGAGGATCGCACCGGCGGCGGCTGCCACGAGCTTGCGTTTGACGGTCATGCCGGCTCCTGGGGATGGAACGACGGTGTTCCCGTGAGGGGGAGCAATGTGGTCTAGACCATAAATCCGCCGGTGACCGTGGTCAATGATTCACTGACCTACTGCTGCGTCGAGCCCAGGTGGAACAGCCGATCGGCCTAATACGAACGAAGTATCACCTCAGTCCAGGGTGAAGGGGTCGTACTTGATCCGGCCCAGGTCCGTGCCCGCGGCGAGCAGCTTCGCGATGGTCGCCCGGATCATCGACGGCGACCCGGCGACGTACACGTCACGCTCCTTCCAAGCCCCGCGCTGCGTGACCGCCGTCGCCAGCGTGCCGCGGTCGCCGCCGGTGACGGCGCCTTCCTCCGTCACCGGTGTCACCGTCAGCCAAGGGCAGGTGACGGTGAGCCCGCGGAGTTCGTCGAGGGCGTAGAGGTCTTCCGGACGGCGCCCGCCGAAGAACAGGTGCACCGGCGGGTTGTTCTTCCAGCGCGACATGTCGTCGAGCAGGGCGAGCAGCGGCGCGACGCCGGTACCGCCGCCGATCATCAGCAGCGGACGGCTTTCCGTGTGACTCACCGAAAGCGCGCCGAGCGACGGGCCGAGACGCCAGACGTCGCCGAACCGGGTGTGGTGGACGATCGCGCGCGAGACCCAGCCGCCGCGCACGGCGTGCACGTGGAACTCCATCGTCCCGTCGTCGTGTGGCGCGGTGGCCGGCGAGAAGTACCGCCACATCCGCGGCCGTTGCGGGACCTCGACGCTCACGTAGCCGCCGGCCCGGTACGGCAGCGGCTGATCGGTGCGCACCTTGACGATGGCGACGTCACGGGACACGACGCGGTGTTCGATGACGGTCGCCTTCCACCACGCCGGTCCGACCTCCTTGCCCGCGGCCTCGCGCATGGTCTTCGAAATGACGCCGTACGCGGTGACCCAGGCGTCCTCCACCTCGGGAGTCCAGTCGTCCTTCAAGAACCTTTTCAACGCGGCGATCAACGCGACGCCGACGGCGTCGTAATGGCGGCCGAGGACGTCGAACTTCCGGTGGTCCCGGCCGAGCTGGCCGAGGAACGTGGCCAGTTCGTCGGGCCGGTCCACCATCTGCACGACGTAGACGAGAGCGCGCAGCAAACGATTTCGCTGCGTGGCCATGTTGATCGGGAAGAGCGCCCTGGCGTCGGGCGAAACGGAGAAGAGCGCCCCGTAGAAGTATTGGGACAGCTCCTCGGACTTCGTTTCGACGGCGGCGAAACTCTCCCTGATGAGCTTGGCCAGCTGGACGGACTTGTCCGCCGTCGGCGTCTCGATCAAGGGCGGGACGGGAATCGGTGAAGATCTGGACGAACTGGGCGGATGCTCGTACTTCACTGTTTCGGCAGTCATGGGTGAACGATTTTCTCCAGTTGGATCGGGCATATTCTCCAGACCCGATGTCATCGTGCGCGTGTTCCCCCGAGGGTTCTCGACTGTATGCCCGAAAGTCGCGAAAGGATCCACGAATGTTTGTTTCCCGCTCGAACGGAGCAAACGATATACGCGCCGTCAACCCCGTCTGGCACTAAGTAAAGGAATGCGTGATCGGCCGATCGGGTGGGTTTTTCTCCGTGCTTACGAGATCACGTAACGCGGCCGAACACCATTGTGGAATCGAATTGCCTAGTCGATGGTGAAGGGGTCGTACGCGATCTGGTCGAGCGCGCTGCCCGCGACCAGCATCCGGGACACCGTCGCCCGGATCATCGCGGGTGAGCCGGCCACGAGGATCCGGTGCCCCGGCCAGGATCCTTGCTGTGTAACGGCTTCCGCGAGCGTGCCCTGCACGCAGCCGGGGGCTTCTTCACCGTGTTCGACCACCGGGGTCACGGTGAGCCACGGGTTCGTGGCCGCCAGGGCGCGCAACTCGTCGAGGTCGTAGAGGTCCTCACGCGACGGTCCGCCGTAGAACAACTGCACCTTCGGGTTCTCGCCCCACTGCGCCAGATCGTCCAGGATGGCGCGCAGCGGCGCGATACCGGTGCCGCCCGCGATCATCAGGACGCCGCGGCCGTCGGTCCGGTCGACCGAAAGCCTGCCGAGTGGCGGTCCGAGCCGCCAGACGTCACCGGGCTGCGTGTGGCTCACGATGGCGCGCGACACCCAGCCGCCGTCGACCGCGCGCACGTGGAACTCGATGCCGCCGTCCTCGCGCGGCGCGTTCGCCGGCGAGAGGTAGCGCCAGAGCCTCGGCCGCTGCGGTACTTCGACGCTCATGTACTGGCCGGGCTGATACGGCACCGGGAATTCGGGCTGGACGCGGACCAGGGCGAGATCCCAGGTGAGCCGCCGGTGTTCGAGGACGGTCGCCGACCACGACGCCGGGTTGACGTCGGCCGCGGCGGCCTCCTGCATCGCGCGGGCGACGATGGTGAACGCCTCCGCCCAGGCTCGTTCGACCTCGGGTGTCCAGTCCGGACCGAGGTGGTTCTTGAGCGAGGCGAGCAGCGCGGTGCCCACGGCCTCGTAGTGCCGCGGGATGACGCCGAACTTGCGGTGGTCGCGGCCGAGCTGGGTCAGGAACGGGACGAGATCGTCCGGCCGGTCGACCATCTGCACGATGTGGACCAGCGCGCGGACCAGCCTGCCCCGCTGGACCTCCATGTTGATCGGGAAGAAGTCGCGGGTGGCGGGCGCGAGGGTGAACAGCATCCCGTAGAAGAACTGCGAGATCTCCGGGATGAAGGGTTCCGACTTCGCCCAGGTGTCCCGGATGAGCCGCACCATCGCGGTGACGGCGGGCGGTGCTTCGCGCGGAGCCGAAGACCGCGGGACCGGGCTGACCGCGTCGGCCGTCACGGGCTGGGAGTCGCTGATCGGGAAGCGCATACCGGAAGACAGTTCCCCGGTTTCACGTACGAGGGTCCACTGGAGAAGAATTCACGGATCATTCACCTCTCCGGTCAGTGGCTGTCGGCCGGTCGGCTGAGTTCCGGCTCGTTCGCGAGACTAGCCGCCGAGAGACCTTTTGCCCGCATCGTTGCTCCGGACGGGTGTACTCGAAGCCGGTCCGCAGTGGGCGATCTCACGAGGTAAATAGTTGTCTTACGCAAGTGTCGCCGAATAAAGTTGTACTGTACAAGTAGCCAGGAGGGACCGATGAGCTCCGCGGACGACGCCAGGGTCGAGCTGATGCGTGAGTTGAAGGCCGCCTCGCAGCTGCAGCACGCCTGGATAATGCAGGCGTGGCAGGACGACCCCGGGCTGCACCCGGCGGCCGCGATGCTGCTGTCGGATCTGGCGAAGCACGGCGAGGCACGGCCTTCCGAATTGGCCAAACGACGCTTCGTGGACCTTTCGGTCGTAAGTCGTCAAATTTCCCAGCTGTCCGCGGCGGGCATGGTCGACCGCCGTCCGGCGCCCGAAGACGGCCGCGCGTCGATCATCAGCATCTCCGAGCGCGGGCGCGCGGAACTGGGGCGCAGGCGGGCCGGGTATCTGGAGTTCATGGAGCGCGCGCTGGGCGGCTGGGACGACGAAAAGGTCCTCGAACTGACCACGCGCCTGGCGGAGATGAACGCCGACGTCCGCGCCGCCCTGTCCGTGCGGACCTGCGACGTTTGACCCAGGTCGTTACTACCCGCCGGTCTTGACTGAACGGACCTTTCGTAGCGCTGTGACGCCGGTAGCGTCGTATCAGTGCGTAACCGGGTCGCATTGCTGGTCGCCTTGGGAATCGACAACTTCGGCTCGGGCCTTTTCCTCCCGCTCGGGCTGGTCTTCGTCATCCGTGTGGTCGGTCTGCCCCTCGCCCAGGCGGGGAGCGCCGTCACTCTCGGTGCACTGGCCGGCTTGCTCGTCCCCGCGTTCGCCGGACGGCTCGTCGACCTGATCGGCCCGCGGACGGTGATGATCTGCGCCCACGTCCTGCAAGCCGCCGGGGTGGGTGCCTTCCTGCTGGCCCGCGGGTTCGCCGGGGTCGTCGGCGCGTCCGTGATGCTCGCGGCCGGGCAGCAGCTGTTCTACAGCTCGCAGTTCTCGCTCATCGCCGACGTCGCGGGCGAAGGACCGAAGGACCGGCCGTTCGCCGAAGCCGCGATGGTCCGCTCCGCGGGCTTCGGGATGGGCGGGCTCGCGGCGGCCGGGCTGCTGGTGTGGATCGGGCGCGAAGGCCTCTACGTCGCCGTGATGCTGGACGTCGCGACCTTCGTCATCGCCGCGGCCATCCTCTCGACGCTCGTCACGCCCGCCCCTCGGCATCTGCCGCGGCGCCCGGGGCCCGCGCGGGTCTGGCGGAACCGTCCGTACCTGGCGCTCATCGTGTTCAGCGGCCTCTTCGCGCTCACGATGGACTTCTTCCTCATCGGGATGCCCGTGTACGTCTTCAACGCCTTGCATGGGCCTCGATGGCTTCCCGGCGCGATCATCGCGCTGCTCACCGTCGTCACCAGTCTGGGTGGAGTCCTCGGGCTGCGGCTGACCAGGAAGCTGACCCGGATCGCCGCGATGCGCGCCGGTTCGGCGTTGTTCGCGGTGTGGTGCCTCGCCTGTCTGATGGTGGTGTTCGTGCCGAAGGTGTTCCAGCCGGTTTACCTGCTCGGCGCGACCCTCGTGCTGGCCGCGGGCGATCTCGCGTTCGGTCCGCGCTCCGGGGCGCTGGCCGAAGCGGCGGCGCCACCGGAGGCGCGGGGCCGGTATCTGGCGGCCTTCCAATACGCGTTCACGCTCGCCGCGGTGATCGCTCCGGCCGTCGTCGCGCTGTTCTCCGTGGCAGTCTGGATCCCGTGGGTGCTCGTGGCCGCGTGCGCCTGCGCGGCCGTCGTCGGCCTCGGCCGGGTGGGTCCGCGGCTGCCCGCGGAGGCCGTCTCCCCGACCGGGGGCTGAAACTTTTCGGAGTTGAGTGGAACAGACTCAACTTTCCTGACGTTGTACCTGTCGACAGAGCTTTGCAAGACCTAGTACGAGGTGAGGGATGGACGCTTTCAACCCGACCACGAAGACCCAGCAGGCGATCTCGTCGGCGGCCCAGGCGGCCACGATGGCGGGGAACCCGCACGTGGCGGCCGCACACCTGCTCGGCGCCCTGCTGGCGCAGGGTGAGGGGCTCACCGCACCGCTGCTGACCGCGGTCGGGGCCGATCCGGCGCAGGTGCACAAGGAGCTGGAGCCGCTGATCGCGGCGTTGCCGTCGGCGACCGGCGCCACCGTGTCGAGCCCGCAGTTCGACACGAACGCCGTCAAGGCGCTGACGCACGCGCAGAAGCTCGCGACCGAACTCGGCGACGAATACGTCTCGACGGAGCACCTCCTCGTCGGCCTCGCCACCGAAGGCGGGCCGGTGGCCGAGCTGCTCAAACGGCACGGCGCCACCCCGGACGCGCTGCGCGAGGCGTTCGCCAAGGTGCGCGGCTCCGCGCGGATCACCAGCGCGGATCCCGAAAGCACGTTCAAGGCGCTGGAGAAGTACGGCGTCGACCTGACCGAGCGCGCCCGCGCCGGCGAGCTGGACCCGGTGATCGGCCGCGACACCGAGATCCGCCGCGTCGTGCAGGTGCTCTCGCGCCGCACCAAGAACAACCCGGTGCTGATCGGCGAACCCGGCGTCGGCAAGACGGCCATCGTCGAAGGGCTCGCCCAGCGCATCGTCGCCGGTGACGTGCCGGAGTCGCTGCGCGGCAAACGCGTGGTGGCGCTGGACCTCGGCTCGATGGTCGCGGGCGCCAAGTTCCGCGGCGAGTTCGAAGAGCGGCTGAAGGCCGTGCTCAAGGAGATCACCGACTCCGCGGGCGAGGTCGTCACCTTCATCGACGAGCTGCACACCATCGTCGGCGCCGGCGCGACCGGTGAGGGCGCGATGGACGCGGGCAACATGATCAAGCCGATGCTCGCCCGCGGCGAGCTGCGCATGGTCGGCGCGACCACACTCGACGAGTACCGCGAGCACATCGAGAAGGACGCCGCGCTGGAGCGGCGTTTCCAGCAGGTGCTGGTCGGCGAACCGTCCCCCGAGGACACCATCGCCATCCTGCGCGGGCTCAAGGAGCGGTACGAGGTGCACCACGGTGTGCGCATCACCGACGCCGCCCTGGTCGCCGCCGCGACGCTGTCCGACCGCTACATCACCGCCCGGTTCCTGCCGGACAAGGCGATCGACCTGGTCGACGAGGCCGCTTCGAAGCTCCGCATGGAGATCGACTCGCGACCCGTCGAGATCGACGAGGTCGAGCGCGCCGTGCGGCGGATGGAGATCGAGGAGATGGCGTTGTCCAAAGAGGACGATGCCGCGTCCAAGGAGCGCCTCGCCGCGCTGCGCTCGGAACTGGCCGAAAAGCGGGAAACGCTGACCGCGCTGACCGCGCGCTGGCAGAACGAGAAGGGCTCGATCGAACGCGTCCGCGAACTCAAGGAGCAGCTGGAGCAGCTGCGCGGCGAGTCCGAACGCGCCGAACGCGACGGCGACCTCGGCAAGGCCGCCGAACTCCGCTACGGCCGGATTCCCGCGCTGGAGAAGGAGTTCCAGGCCGCGACCGAGGCGAACGAGGTCAGTCAGCAGAACGTCATGCTCAAGGAGGAGGTCAGCGCGGACGACGTCGCCGACGTGGTCAGCGCGTGGACCGGCATCCCGGCCGGGCGGCTGCTGGAAGGCGAGACGGGCAAGCTGCTCCGGATGGAGGAGGAGCTCGGCAAGCGGGTCGTCGGGCAGAAGGAAGCCGTGCAGGTCGTCTCGGACGCGGTGCGCCGCACCCGGGCCGGCGTCGCCGACCCCGACCGGCCGACCGGTTCGTTCCTGTTCCTCGGCCCGACCGGCGTCGGCAAGACCGAGCTGGCGAAGGCGCTGGCGGAGTTCCTGTTCGACGACGAGCGCGCGATGCTGCGGATCGACATGAGCGAGTACGCCGAGAAGCACTCGGTGGCGCGCCTGGTCGGTGCGCCCCCGGGTTACGTCGGCTACGACCAGGGCGGGCAGCTGACCGAGTCGGTGCGCAGGCGGCCGTATTCGGTGGTGCTACTGGACGAGGTCGAGAAAGCGCACCCCGACGTGTTCGACGTGCTCCTGCAGGTGCTCGACGACGGACGGCTCACCGACGGCCAAGGCCGCACGGTCGACTTCCGCAACACGATCCTGGTGCTGACGTCGAACCTCGGCTCGCAGGCCATCGCCGACCCGGCGCTCGACGAGCGTCAGCGCAACGACGCGGTGATGTCGGTGGTGCAGCGGCAGTTCAAACCGGAGTTCCTGAACCGGTTGGACGACATCGTGGTCTTCCACGCGCTGGGCACCGACGAGCTGACGTCCATTGTGGACATCCAGATCGAGCGGCTCGCCACGCGGCTTTCGCGGCGCCGCCTGACGCTGGAGGTCACCGACGGGGCACGCGAGTGGCTCGCGCTGAACGGCTTCGACCCGATCTACGGCGCGCGGCCGCTGCGGCGGCTCGTGCAGTCGGCGATCGGCGACAAGCTGGCGAAACAGCTGCTGGCCGGTGAGATCCGGGACGGCGACACGGTCCGGGTGGACATCCCGGCCCAGGAGGCGTCGGACGCCCTGACGGTCACGCGGGTGGACTGAGGCCTCGTGAGTCGTCCGGCTGATCACACGTGTCGTCCGGCTGATCACGTGTGATCGCCGCACCGGGGTGGTCGAGGCACCTGGCTTCCCTCGCCTGAGCGCCATGAAAGGTCCTTTCCTTGCAAATTTCGCAAGGAAAGGACCTTTCATGGCATTGGCGACAGGGAGATTTGTCGACCTTTCCTTGCGTCTTTCGTGGTCTTTCCCGGGTGCCGCACCGAAAGGGGCGCGCGACACGGCGCCCGGCGATCACATCCGGTGAGGGCAGGGGGATACCCTGACCGTCGTGGGTATTCCGGCGTGGATCTGGTTCGTCATCGCCGCCGTCGCCTTGGTGGCGGGGCTGGCGCTGCTCGCGGCCGACCGGGCGAAGGAGGGCTCGCGCAATCGCGAGCGCATGCGCTGGGCCGAGCTGCGCGGCTGGCAGTTCGTCGAAGAGGACGAGCGGCTGCCGCGGCAGTGGTCCAACGGCGCGATCGGCTACTTCGGCGCGCAGCTGGCGGTCAACGTCGTGGCCGGGTCCACCTTCACCTCCGACGGACGGCGCCCCGTCTTCATCTTCGACATCGAGACCGAGGGCCAGATCCCGGCGGTCGTGGTCGCCGTGCGCTGCAACCGCGTGCACGAGACGCCGCTGGAGATGTGGCTGTCCAGCGTGCCGTTCCAGCGCCAGGACATGCCCGAGATGCTCGGTCCGATCGGTCAGCGCTACGCCTTCGCGGACGACTCCGAGGGCGCCCGCAAGGTGATCACGCAGGAACTCGTCGACGCGGCGGATTCGCTCGGCGGCGACGTCGGCGTGGCGTGGCTGGAGAACGAGTGGGTGCTCGCGAGTGTCGCCCCGAACGCCGGGCCGTCGCGGCTCGAGCGGCTGCTGCGCGACCTCGGCGAGATCGCCGACATCGTCGACCCGTTCGACGAGGAGTACGACAACGCCCAGACCCCGGGCCGTCACTGGCAGGCCGAGGCCGCTGACGACATCGAGCCCCAGGCTTAAGAGCGTTTGAGTTCCAGCGGGAGGGCCCCGGCGACGTAGCCGGTGTGCGCCGGCTGACCGAGCAACGTCAGGTCGAGCGTCCCGGACTGCGTCCCATGCCCCGCCTCCACCGGATCGGTGGTGGGCAGGACCCCGCGCACGGACGACGTCGTGGTGCCGTGCGCGGACGCGACCTCGCCGATGCCGAGGTCGCCGCTGATCGTGTGCGAACCGCCTCCGGTGAATCCGCCGCCGTGCTGCGCCAGATCCACGTCCTGTCCGGTGGTCACCAGCCCGGTCGCCGGACCGACGGTGCCGCCGAACGCGTGTTCCTGGCCGAAGGCGGCGCCCGAGCCGACGTCGAGCGGGAGTACACCCTTGAACCGGCCGTTGCCGTGCTGTGCCGACGTCGTCCCGACGGCCGCGAGTTCGCCGACGTCGACCGCGTGCCCGGACGACCGCCCGGCCTCCAGAACACCACCGAGGTCGCCGGAGAATCCGCCATCGAGCCGGAAGGCGCGGTCGAGAGTGCCGCCGGCGCGCTGGTCGGTCTCGTTGATCACGCCGACCCCGGGCAGCGGACGGACGGCGTGGTAGGTCCCCTCGGCCGCGCGGAGACCGCGGCCGTCCTGGGAGACGAAGGTGGGGACGCCCGTGCGCGGGTCGAGCGCGACCTCGGTCAGCCGGGCGCCAGTCCGTTCGAGTTCGGTCTCGTTCCCGGCGACGACGCTGCCGTAGCGGTCGACCTTCACGGCTTCGCGCTGGCCTTGCTTGAGGGTCTCGGTCGTCTTCGCCGCGCCGAGCGCGCCGACCTTGTCCGGGCGGGCCGTGACATTCTCGCGGGTCTCGACGGTCTCGCTCATCGAGCGGCGGACGTCCGCGACGACCTTCGCGTCGCCCAGGTCCTTGCCGAAGACGTTCCGTTCGGTGTTGGTCAAGAAACCGCGGAAGACGGATGTGTCGCCTTCGGTGGTGAAGCCGGCCCCGCGGTCGAGGCTGCCTTCGCGCTGGTGGTCGAGGGGCAGCGGGATCGACGGGTCGGTCTGGGTGGCGATCGCGGTGGCCGGGCCGGCGAGCAACAACGCCAGCGGCGCCGCGCCGACCGCGACTTTGGGCAGGTAGCTCGGCTTTCGCCTGCTGTGCTTCCCCATGGGGGCGGACGATACTTCCCGACTCCGGCCATTGCACGTCAAATCCCCACGGTGGGTGACCCCCACGCTCGCCTCAGCCGAGCGTCTTCCCGGAATCCGACCGAGGAGTAGGTTCGGCGGCATGACACAGACCGCCCTGATCACCGGTGCCACCGCCGGCATCGGTGCGCAGTTCGCGCGCCGGCTCGCCGCCGAGGGGTACGACCTCGTGCTCGTCGCCCGCGACGTCGACCGGCTGGAGGGTTTCGCGGCGGAACTGATCGAGGCGCACGGCGTCGACGTCGTCGTTCTGCCCGCCGATCTGTCCGAAGTGGACGGACGGGCGCTGGTCGAGGCCCGCCTGGAAGACGAGCCGGTGGACCTGCTGGTGAACAACGCGGGTTTCGGCCTCAACGGCGATTTCTGGGCCATCCCGCCGGACGCGCTGCAGCGTCAGCTCGACGTCAACGTCACGGCCGTCCTGCGGCTGACCCGCGCCGCCCTGCCCGGCATGATCGAGCGCGGCGAGGGCGCGATCATCAACGTCAGCTCGGTCGCAGGGTTCTTCAGCGGCCGCGGCTCGACCTACACCGCCAGCAAGAACTGGGTCACCTCGTTCACCGAGGGCATCGCCGCCTCGCTGCCGAAGAACATCCGCATGATGGCGCTGTGCCCCGGGTTCACCACCACGGAGTTCCACGAGCGGGCGGGGCTGGACAAGCCAGGACCGAAGGCTTTCTGGCTCGGTGTCGACCAGGTCGTCGACGAGGCGCTCGCGGATCTGCGCCGCGGCAAGGTGATTTCGGTGCCGAGCCTGCAGTACAAGGCGCTCGTCGCGGTCGGCGGATTGTTGCCGAGGGCGGTGCTGCGCAAACTCGGCGGCGGCTTCGGCGGCAAAGGCCGCACCTAGTCGTCATCGGCGGTTTCGATGGACCGCACACCTTCGGTCGCGGCGAGCACGGTCGGGGCCGCGGCGTGATCCGGGCCGGTGAGGTCGAGTGAGACCGTCACCTCGCCGTCGCGGTCGTCGGTGATCCGCAAGGACGTGATCGACCATCGGTGGCTCGTGCAGAGCGCCAGCAGATCGCGCAGGACACCCTGCCCGTCCGCGTAACTCACCCGCAGCCTGGTCGTACCCGTGCCGCCAGGAAGATGCTCGGTCAGCCAGGTGAAACCGAGTACCACCACGAAATGCATGGCCGTCACGACGACCGCCAGCAGCAGCAAGCCGGCACCCGCCGCCATCCCGATGGCCGCGGTCTCCCAGACCGCGGCGGCCGTGGTGAGTCCCCGGATCGCGCCCTGCCTCGTGATGATCAGTCCGGCGCCGAGGAAGCCGACACCGGAGACGATCTGCGCCGCGATCCGCGACGGGTCGAGTACCACCTGCCCGGTCGCGAGGATGTCGCCGAAACCGTACTTGCTGACCAAAAGGATCAGCGCGGACGCCGTGCCCACGATCGTCTGGGTCCGCAGCCCGGCGCTCTTGCCCCTGATCTGCCGCTCCAGCCCGATCGCCGCCGAAAGCGCGAACGCCGTCGTCAGCTCGCCGATCTGGAGCCAGCCCTGTCCGTTCGAGACCATCACCCCACAGTGCCATCCGGTCCGGCGACGGTTCGAGCTGGCGGCGGGCGGGTACGCGCGGATCATGAAGTCATCACTTCTCGTCATCGCGGTCGCGCTGACGCTGGCCGCTTGTTCCACCGAGCCACCGCCGGGGCCCGCGGCTCCGGGGCCGGAAGCCCAGCCGGTGAAGGCGATCCAGGCCGCGGCGGCCGCCGTGCCCGGCGGGCGGGTGTTCGACGTGGAGCCCGCGAACGACGGATGGGCGATCAAGGTCGCGTCCGGCGGGCAGGAACACGAGATCCGCGTGAGCCGGGACGGCGGGCAGGTCCTCGGCGATCGGCAAACGGCGAAGCCGAGCGACGACCTGGCGAAGATCGCACAGGCGGACGTCGACGCGGTCAAGGCGCTGCAGACCGCGCAGCAACGGCAGCCGGGTGAGCTCGACGAGATGGAGATCGACCGCGCCACCGACGGTGCCCTCGTCTGGCAGGTCGGCTTGCGTGACGGCAAGGGGATCGAGCACGACCTCGACGTGGACGCCAAGACCGGGGCGGTCAGGTAGGGCCCGCCCTACCAAGGAGACGCACGCTCGCCCCAGGGTGCTTCCGACCTGGGATTCCTAGGGTTTTCAGCATGAACCCTGGGTGGAACGGAGACGCGGTCCGGCTCGACGGCGTCCGCAAGGAATACGGCAAGGGCGTCGTCGCGCTGGACGGGGTGACGCTCGCGTTCCCGCGTGGTGGCTTCACCGCCGTAATGGGGCCTTCGGGCTCGGGCAAGAGCACCTTCCTGCACTGCGCGGCCGGGCTGGACCGGCCGACGTCGGGATCCGTCGTGCTCGACGGGCAGGAGCTGGCCGGGATGAGCGAGACGAAGCTGACGAAGCTGCGACGCGACCGGGTGGGTTTCATCTTCCAGGCCTTCAACCTGCTTCCGGCGCTGACCGTCGAGCAGAACGTCACGCTCCCGCAGCAGCTCGCCGGTGCCAAGCCGGATCGTCGCGTCGTCGAGGAGATGCTGGCCCGCGTCGGGCTTTCCGGCCGCCGCAAGCACCTTCCCGGTGAACTGTCCGGCGGGCAGGCACAGCGCGTGGCGATCGCGCGGGCACTGGTCACCCGGCCCGCGGTGGTCTTCGCCGACGAGCCGACCGGGGCGCTCGACACCCGCACCGCCGCCGAGGTCCTCGAACTGCTGCGCGCTTCGGTCCGCACCACCGGTCAGACGGTGATCATGGTGACCCACGACCCGATGGCGGCCTCCTACGCGGACCGGGTCATCTTCCTGGCCGACGGCCGGATCGCGGACGAACTGCACGCGCCGACCGCGGACGTCGTCGCCGAACGCATGACCCACCTGGGTGCCTGGGGCAGCCCGGCCAGGGCGGGTGCGTGATGCTGCGACTCGCCTTCCGGACCTTGCGCCTGCGCAAGGGCGGCTTCATCGGCACCTTCATCGCCGTCTTCTTCGGCGCGTTGATCGTCGCCTCGTGCGGTGGCCTGATGGAGACGGGGATCCGTGGCAACGCGGAACCGCAGCGGCTCGCGGCCGCCCCGATCCTCGTCACCGGCGGCCAGACCTTCGAGCTGCCCAAGGAGGACCCGGCCTCCCTCGAACCCGACGACAAACGCAAGTTCGAGGACGCGCGGCTTCCCGAACGCGTCCGCCTCGACGACGGCCTGGTCTCCCGGCTGCGGTCCGTCCCCGGCGTCTCGGACGTCGTCGGCGAAGTGAGCTTCCCGCTCGCGGCGGGCGGGAAACCCGCGCTCGGCCACGCTTGGGACTCCGCCGCCCTGACCCCGTACGCGCTGGTCGCGGGTGCCGCGCCGGTCGCGGGCGAGGTCGTCGTCGAGTCCTCGTCGGGCGCGAAGCCCGGTGACGTCGTGCAGATCGCCGCGCGCGGCAAGACCGAGTCGTTCCGCGTCGCCGGAGTGGCCGGTGCGCCGCGTTCGATCACGCAGGCCGCCGTGTTCTTCTCCGCCGCCGACGCCGCCCGGCTCTCCGGGCACCCCGGCAAGGCCGACGTCATCGGCGTCTTCACCGATCCCGGTGCCGACGTCGAAACTGTGCGGGCGAAGGTCGCCGAGGCCGCGTCCGGGGCGAACGTCCTGACCGGTATCGACCGCGGTGTCGCGGAGTTCCCCGAGGCCGAGACGAGCGGGACCAACCTGATCGTCATCGCCGCGGTGTCCGGTGGGCTTTCGGTGATGGTCGCGATGTTCGTCGTCGCCAGCACGCTGAGCCTGTCCACCCAGCAGCGTTCGCGGGAACTCGCGCTGATGCGGGCGATCGGCACGACCCCGCGTCAGCTGCGGCGCATGGTCCTCGGCGAAGCGCTGGCCGTCGGTCTGCTCGCCACCGCGCTCGCCGCGGTCCTCGGCCCGGTCCTGGGCGAATGGCTGTTCGGGCAGCTGGTCGAAAACGGCGTGGTGCCCTCGGTCCTGCGGTTCTACCAGGGCTGGCTGCCCGCCGTCGTCGGTGCGGGCGCCGCGATGCTCGCGGTGTTCATCGCCGCCTTCGTCGCCGGCCGCCGGGCCGGGAAGATCCGGCCGACCGAGGCGCTCGCCGAGGCCGCGGTCACCCGCCGCTGGCTGACCCCGACGCGGGTCATCGTCGCCGCACTTTGCTTCGGGGGCGGCACCGCGCTGGCCATCGTGACCGTCGCGGTGATGACCGGACCGATCGCGGCCAGCACCGCCGGCCCCGCGGTGATCCTGTGGGCGATCGGCGTCGCGATGATCACGCCCGGCGTCGCCAAGGTGATGACGGCGATCCTGCAGTGGCCGATGCGCCTGCTCGGCGGCATCGACGCCCGGCTCGCCGTGCTCAACACCCGCGCCGGCATCGTCCGGGCGGCGGGCGCGGTCACCCCGATCATGCTCGCCGTCGGCATCGCGACCGCGAACATCTACCTGCAGACCACCCAGCAGGAGCTGGCGAACCAGGCCTTCACCGAAGACGTCCGGGCGGACGCCGTGATCGGTTCCGTCGCGGGCGGGCTGTCCCCGGACCTCGTCCAGCGGATCCAGACCGTGCCCGGCGTCGCCGGTGCGTCCGAGTACGTCACCAGCAGCGTGTTCCTCGAGAAGCCGTACGACTCCTCCGACGAGGGGCGTCCGGCGATCGGCCTCACCGCTTCCGGGGCGGCCGCCACGACCGACACCAAGGTGACCCAGGGCGACCTGACGGCACTGACCGGCCGGACCGTCGCGCTCCCCGAGGTCTTCGCGAAGGACTTCGGCCGCGGCCTCGGCGACACGCTCAGCCTTCGGCTCGGCGACGGCGCGCCCGTCGACGTCAAGGTCGTCGCGGTCACCAGCCAGCGTCCCGGCTTCGAAAGCCTGCTGCTCCCGGCCGACCTCCTGGCCCCGCACACCACCGCGGGACTCGCGCCGCAGATGCTGGTCCGCGCCGCCCCGGACGTCGATCCGGCGGTGCTCACCGAGCGGCTTCGCGAGGCGACGGCCGGACTGCCGGTGTCCGTCGGTGACCGGGCGGCGCTCGTCGCGGCGCACGACAAGGACCAGGCCGTCGGCGCGTGGGTGAACTACCTGCTGGTCGGGATGATCATCGCCTACACGGTGATTTCGGTCGCCAACACGCTCGTGATGGCGACCGTGCGGCGGCGCCGTGAGTTCGGTCTCCAGCGGCTCACCGGCTCGACGAGGGCTCAAGTGCTGCGGATGGCCGGGTTCGAAGGCGGGCTCGTCGCACTGGTCGGGATCGTGCTCGGCACCGTCGTCTCGGCGGGCGCGATCGTCCCGTTCTGCCTGGTCGCGGCCGATTCGCTGCTGCCGATGGGCTCGCCGCTGATCTACCTGACCGTCATCGGGCTCGCCGCGGCGCTCGCACTGGCGGCGACCCTGGTCCCGGCCTGGGCGGCCACCCGCGGCCCGGCCGTGGACGCGGCGACGGCCGGCAGTGACTAGAGCTACCGTCGCAGGACCCGGCGGGCCGTGTGTAAGACTCTCGGCCGTGGCGTACCCCGGTGTTGATCAAGCGGCGAAACTCGAACTGGCGAGACTGGTCGGCGAACTCGCCGTCGTGCACGGCAAGGTGACCTTGTCCTCTGGCAAGGAAGCCGACTACTACATCGACCTCCGGCGGGCGACGCTGCATCACGCGGCCGCGCCGCTCATCGGGAAGCTGCTCCGGCAGCTCACGCACGACTGGGACTACGTCGCCGCCGGCGGCCTGACCCTCGGCGCGGACCCGGTGGCGCTGGCGATGCTGCACTCCGCGGCGACCGACGGCGTCGTGCTCGACGCGTTCGTCGTCCGCAAGGCCGTCAAGGAACACGGCATGCAGCGCCGGATCGAAGGCGTCGAGGTGCTGGGACAGCGCGTGCTGGCCGTCGAGGACACCTCGACCACCGGCGGCAGCGTCCTCACCGCCGTCGAGGCGCTGCGCGAGGCCGGAGCGAACGTGGTCGGCGTCGCGACGGTCGTCGACCGGGACACCGGAGCGCGCGAGGCCATCGAGAAGGAAGGCCTCGAATACCGTTACATTCTGAACAAGGACGATCTCGGTCTGTCCTGAGTAAAGCGTCCCGAAGGGGGCATCCTCCGTGTGCGAACGGAGGATGCCCCTTTTTTCGTGAGCGTTTCTCAAGAGGAGAGGGGTAACGTCGCTGGTAGGGGTGTGAAAGGGGGCTTGAGGTGGCGGGTTTCCTGGCGAACGTGACAGTCGCGGTGCATATTTTCGCGCTGTTGTTCATAGGATTCGGCGGTTTCCTGGCGTGGCGGTGGCCGAAGGTGATCTTCGGGCATGTGTTCTTCGCCGCATGGGGTGTCCTCGTCAACGTCTTTCCCTGGCCCTGCCCGCTGACGGCGGCCGAGAACTACTTCCGGCACCAGCAGGGCCTCGGCGACCTGCCCGGCGGCTTCAACGCCTACTACCTCTACGACACCGTGTTCCCGCGTTCGTCGCTGCCGGTGGTCGTCGTGATCGCGATGGCGACGGTGATCGTGTCCTACGTCGGCGCGTACCAGCGCTGGCGTCACCGCCACCACGACGGAGACGCACCGGCGCACCGCGTCAGCATGGGTTAGTGGTCACCATCGGAAGTCCTCCGAGGGTCTCGACGGCCCAGCTTCCCGCTGGGCGCACGGCCGCGAGGCCCGAGTACGACCCGGTACGAGGACCTCGCGGCCGCGCACCCAGCGGAAACCTGGATCCGCCGAATACCCCCGAAGGACTTCCGATGGCGACCACTGGGTGACAATCTCCGAGTGACTGAGAACGAGGCCGGGCCCACCGAATGGGTGGCGCGGGAAGAGGTCGGCGTCGGTCCGTGGGAGGGCGAGTGGCCCGCGGACGAGCGTTACGACCCGGAACTCCTGGCCAACGGTGATCGCCGCAACGTCGTCGACCCGTACCGCTACTGGCGGCGCGAGGCCATCGTGTCCGATGTGGACTCGCGGCGGCATCCGTTCCACGTGGCGATCGAGAACTTCCAGCACGACCACAACATCGGCACCGTGGTCCGGACGGCGAACGCGTTCGCCGCGGCGGCGGTGCACATCGTCGGGCGGCGGCGCTGGAACCGGCGCGGCGCCATGGTGACCGACCGCTATCAGCACCTTCTCCACCACGAGGACGTCAACGGCCTGCTGACCTTCGCCGCGACGGAAGGCCTCGCCGTGGTCGCGGTCGACAACACGCCCGGTTCGCAGCCCGTCGAGACCGCCGAACTGCCGCGCGAGTGTGTCCTGCTGTTTGGCCAGGAAGGGCCGGGGCTGTCGGCCGAGGCGCAGAAGACGGCGTCATTGGTCGTTTCGATCGCGCAGTTCGGTACGACCCGCTCGATCAACGCCGGCGTCGCCGCCGGGATCGTCATGCACGCCTGGGTCCGGCAGCACGCCGATCTCGCCCAAGCCTGGTGACCCCCGCGTTTCGTCCTCTGAATGCGGTAGTTGCACGCGCAAGGACCGCATTCAGAGGACGAAACGCGGGCTAGACGGGGGCCACCTCCACCGGGATCCCGTTCAGGACGGCGTTCCCGGACGGCACGTCGAGCAGGGTCTCGTCGGCGACCAGGTTCGAGTTGACCCCGGCGTGCGCGGCGGCGACCTTCGTCCGTGTTCCGTCGAGGTCGTGCCCCCAGCCGTGCGGCATGCTCACCACGCCGGGCCGGACGTCGGCCGTGACCTCCACCGGCGCTTCGAGCTTGCCCGCCCGCGAAGTCACCGACGCGAGCCCGCCGTCGGTCAGCCCGAGCCGGGAAGCGTCGTCCGGATGCACCTGCACGGTGCACCGGTTCCCGCCGCGTACCAGCGGCGTCAGGTTGTGCATCCACGAGTTGTTCGAGCTCAGATGCCGCCGCCCGATCAGCAGCAACCCGCCGTCGGGCGCCTTGTCCAGCTCCGCGCGCAGCCGCGGCACGTCCTTCGTGATCGCCTCCGGGGCCAATTCGACCTTTCCGCTCGCGGTGGCGAGCGCCTCGGGCAGCCGCGGCTTAAGCGCGCCGAGGTCGATGCCGTGCGGGGCGGCTTCGAGGTCGGCCAGGCTCAGTCCGTACGGTCCGCCGCGCAGCATCAGATCGATCATCCGTGCCGGTCCCGTACGACCATCGGCCAGCGAGAGATCGACGCCGGTGCGCCGCGCCGTTTCGCCCGCGACCATCGTGTCGAAGGCGGCGACGTCGACGTCCGGGCCCTGGTCGGCGGCGATCCCGGCCAGCCGCAACAGGGTCACCCACTCCTGCGGCATGTCCGTCTCGAGCGTCTGCGGCGTCCAGTTCGCGACATTGCGTACGGCGAGCGCGTACAGCGCGACGTCGTAATGCGGCCGCTCCAGCGGCGACGGCCCGGGCAGGATGACGTCGGCGTGCCGTGTGGTCTCGTTGAGATACACGTCGAGCGAGACCATGAAGTCCAGCTGCCGCAACGCTTCCGAGAGCCGCGCGGAGTTCGGCGTGCTCAGCGCCGGGTTGCCGCTGATGGTCACGAGCGCCCGCACCTGGCCTTCGCCCGGCGTCTCGATCTCGTCCGCGAGCGTGGCCACCGGCAGTTCGCCGAGTACCTCGGGATACCCGCGCACCCGGCTCGTCCAGCGGCCGCTGGTGAACGGCGAGGACCGGCGCGGCCGCCACAGGGCGGGCAGCGGGAACATCACGCCACCTTCGCGATCGAGGTTGCCGGTCAGCGTGTTGAGGACGTCGACCAGCCAGCTCGCGATGGTGCCGTACGCCTGCGTCGTGGTGCCCATCCGGCCGTACACCGCGGCGCGTTCGGCGTTCGCGAGTTCGAACGCGATACGGCGGATCTCGGCGGCGTCGATCCCGGTCGCGGGCGCGACCGCTTCCGGCGTGAACGGCTCCGCGAGCGCGCGGACCTCGTCGACACCGTCGACGTGCTCGCCCGGCGTGACCCGGTTCTCCGCGAACAAGACGTTGACCAGCGCGAACAGGAACAACGCGTCGGTGCCGGGCCGGATCGCGTGGTGCTCGTCGGCGAGCTGCGCGGTCCGGGTCCGACGCGGATCGAGGACGACGATCTTGCCGCCGCGTTTCTGGATGCCGCGCAGCTTGCCGCGCGTGTCCGGGGCGGTCATCAGGCTTCCGTTGGACACCAACGGGTTCGCGCCCAGGATCAGCAGGTGCCCGGTGCGGTCGAGGTCGGCGACGGGGATGGTCTGCGGGTCGCCGAACAGGTAGCCGGAGGAGAAGTGCTTCGGCATCTGGTCGACCGTGGTCGCGGTGTAGAAGTTCCTGGTGCCCAAGGCTTTGAAGAACACGCGGCCGTAGAGCACCAGTGCCGCGTTGTGCACCGTCGGGTTGCCGGCGTAGACCGCGACGGCGTTCCGGCCGTGCTCGTCGATGATCGGCCGCAGCCGCCGGTCGATCTCGGCGAACGCCTCGCCCCAGGTGACCTCGACGAACTCGCCGTCCCGTTTGACCAAGGGCGCGGTCAGCCTGTCCGGGTCGTGATGCAGCGCCCCGAGCGAAGCACCCTTCGGACAGATGTAACCCTTCGAAAAGACGTCCTCGCTGTCGCCTCGAACCCGGGTCACCAGGCTCTTCTCGTCGATCGTCACCTCCAGACCGCAGGTGGCTTCGCAAAGCGGGCAGGTCACGTGCGCCGTGGTCATGAAGCACCTCGCGGGTCCGGGAATCATCCCAACATACTGAGCGGTATGTCGGCGAGCAAGGGATGATGGCCCGATGACTGCTCTCGCCGACCGGGCCGCGACCGCCGAGCGCGCGATCCGCGACCGGCATCTGCGCCGCGTGTGGGGGCTGCCGGGGACCGTGCTGGGCCGCAGCGGCTGGCCGCCCTCGACGGGGCAGCGCGTCCACTGGCACTGGAACTACTGGTGGCAGGCGCATCTGCTGGAGACGCTCGTCGACGCCCAGTTGCGGGAGCCGTCGCCGGATCGGCTGAAGCTGATCGACCGGTTCGTGGTGTCCGTGCGGCTGCGCAACTTCGGCAAGTGGATCAACGACTACTACGACGACATCGCCTGGCTCGGCCTCGCGCTGCAACGCGTGGGGCATCTCGGGCTGGACGTCCGCGGTGGGCTGGAGGCGATCAGTTCGCGGCTGCGCGAAGGCTGGACCGACGACGCGGGCGGCGGGATCTGGTGGCGCGTCGGCGACGACTTCAAGAACGCGCCCGCGAACGGCCCGGCGGCGATCTTCCACGCTCGCGAAGGCTCGACGCAGCACGCTCGCGGCTTGACCGATTGGATGACCGAACGGCTCGTCGACCCGGAATCCGGGCTGGTGTGGGATGGCCTACGCGTCGGCAGTGGCGAACTGGTGAAGCATATTTTCACGTACTGCCAAGGTGTTTACCTCGGCGCCTGCCTCGAACTGTCCGAAATGGACAGAGTGGAGCACACGATCCACGCGGTCGCGGAACACGTCGCGCCGAACGGCGTGATCCGAGGGCAGGAAGGCGGCGACGGCGGCCTGTTCGGCGGGATCCTGGCCCGATACCTGGCGCTCGCGGCGCCGCTGCTGCCGAGCGGCGTGGCGCGCGATCTGGTCATCCGGTCGGCTGACGCGTGCTGGTCGGGTGCCACCGAGACGCCGCACGGGCCGCTCTTCAGCGCCGACTGGGCGACTCCGGCGCCTTCGCTACCCCTCGCCGCCGACGCGCCCGAACGCGACTTGTCCGTCCAGGTGAGCGCGTGGATGCTGCTCGAAGCCGCGGCCACCCTGGAACACCGCGTTTAGTCCTCTAAATGCGGTGGGGCGGCGGAGGTGGCGGGTTGCGAAAGCCACTTTCGCAACCTTCAACGTTGCGAAAGTGGCTTTCGCAACGTCGGCGGCGGCGGAGACCGCGATCGGCGCGGCCTTGGCGGTCGTGAAGGCGATACGGCCGCCAACGGCTACGAGGCGATCGACCCGCCGCATTCAGAGGACTAAACGCGGCGGCGATGGACCGACCGAACACCGCATTTAGTCCTCTAAATGCGGGTTACCAGACGTCGCCCGCCCGCCAGTCGCAGGTGATCTCCCCGTCCAGATCCAGCGTGACCCCCACCGGCAGCACGTGGATCGACCCGTCCTCCTCCTTCGTCGCCTCGATGCCCGTAGGCGTCATGGCCGACGAAGTCCCGCGCCACAGCAGCCAGCCCCGCGACGCGTAGAACTCCAGCGCCTCGTCGGACGCCGAAAGCGCCCCGAGGTCGTACGCCTTCCGCAGGACCCGCTCCAGCGCGTCCATCATCGCGGCGCCGTGCCCGCGCCGCCGGTGATCCGACCGGACGGCGACCGCCTCGATATAACCCGTGCGGAGGACCCGTCCGTCGTGCACGAGCCGCCGCTGGACCAACGACGCGTGCCCGATCAGCTCGCCGGCCTCCCAGACGAGCGTGTGCATGCCGCCGAGGGCGTTTTCCCAGTCGTGGTCGCTGAAATCGCCGTCGAAAGCGTCGTCCAGCAGAGCGCGTGCCGACGTCAGCACGCCTGCTTCGAGGTCGGCGGTGTGCACGGTCCACAGGTCGGTCATGCCGCCATCATCACCCGGCGGCGGGCTTCTCACCAGCGACTTGTGATTCAGCAGCCGCACGACTGCCGGTGGATGAACCGCGGCGCGAGCCGTACGGATTCGGGCCGTCGCTCCGGGTCGGTGATCCGGGCCAGCAGGAGTTCGACGGCCTTGCGCCCGATCTCCTCGATCGGCTGCGCCATCGTGGTGACCGCCGGGGTCACCTGCCCGGCCCACTCCATGTCGCCGTAGCCGACGATCGCGAGGTCGCGCCCGATCCGGATGCCGAGCCGGTGCGCCTCGTACTGGACGCCGATCATCATCGCCTCGCTCGCCACCACGAGCGCGGTCGGCGACGGCCAGCTGTCGAGCAGTTTCGCGGTCGCGGCGGCCGCCCCGCCAGGGGTCGACCGCCCGCACGCGACCAGCTGCGACGTCCACCGGAGCCCGGAGCGGCCGAGGCCGAGCCGGTAGCCCAGCGCTCGCTCCTCGTAGGTGGTCACGTCCTCTTCGCCGGAGATGAAGCCGATCTTGCGGTGCCGCAGCGCCGCCAGATGCCGCACGAGCGCGCACACGGCCTGGATGTTCTCGGAACCGACCTGGTCGACGTCGTTGCGTCCGGCCATCCGGTCGACGAGCACGGTCGGCACGCCCATCCGGACCAGCCCGTTGATCACCGCTTCGTCGCCGGCCGCCGGGACGAGCAGGACACCGTCGACGCGGTCCGCCCGCAGCGCGCGGATGACCGCGGCTTCTTCGGCGACGCTGTCGCCGGTGTCGGCGAGGGTGATCTCGCAGCCGTGACGGCGTGCGGCGCGGCGGATGGCGCGGACGAGTTCACCCGAATACGGGTTCGCGTGCATCGCCATGGCCACCCCGAACCGGTGGGTGACAGGGGTGTCCTCCCACAGGGGTAACGCCGGGGACAATGCGGTCATCGCTCCACGCCTTCATCCGAGCTTGAATGACGGTAACGGCTGACGGAGCGTCACTCGGCGGCGAGACCGGAAAGTCTCCCAACAATCATCAATGTGAGTGAACGAGAGCGCATCCGCAGGACGCACGATGGCGGAGCGTAGGCGGAATCCGCATCGTCTGGGCCTTGCGTGCGGGATCGTTGATGCGGGCGAGCAACAGGCGCACCGCCTGTGTGCCTATCTCCTCGATCGGCTGGGCCATCGTGGTCAGCGGCGGGTCGACCAGATCGGCCCACTCGACGTCGTCGTAGACCACCACCGGCAGGTCGACGCCCGCGCGCAGGCCGCGGCGCCGCAGTTCGTGCAGCACGCCGACCATCATGGTGTCGTTGGCGACCACGAGCGCCGTCGGCGGCTCCGGTAGCGCGAGCAGCGTGCTCAGCGCGAGCGCGCCACCGGCCTGTGAGGACTGCCCGCACGCGACCAGGTCCTCCGACCAGGTCAAACCCGAGCGCCCGAGCCCCAGCCGGTAGCCGAGGATCCGCTCCTCGCTGGTGCTCAGCCCGGCCGTGCCGCTGATCATGCCGATCCGCTGGTGCCCGAGCGACGCCAGATGCGCAGTCAGCGCCGACGTCGATTGGATGTTCTCCGCGCCGACCTGGTCGACGTCGGTGCGGGTGGAAAGCCGGTCGATGAGCACGGTCGGGACGTCGAGCGAGACGAGCTCACCGATCACCGAACCGTCGCCCGGCGACGGCGTGATCAGCAGTCCGTCGACCCGGCGCGAACGCAGCGTCCGCACGGTCTCACGCTCGGTGTCGACGGTGTCGTGCGTGTCCGCGAGCAAGACCGTGTAGCCCGCCAGCGCGGCCTCGCGTTCGATCGCCTGGATCAGCACGGCGAAGTACGGGTTCGCGATCAGGGAGATCGCGACGCCGATCGACCGCGTCCCGCCGGTCACCAGCGAGCGGGCGATGGCGTCGCCGGTGTAGCCCGTCTGCTCGATCGCGCGCAGCACCGCCAGCTTGGTGTCCTCGGCCACCGCCCTCGTCCCGTTGACCACGTGGGAAACGGTGGTGATCGAGACTCCCGCCAGCTCGGCGATGTCGCGTTGGGTGGGACGGGACGAGCGAGACGGCGGCATTACCAATCCTCGTGAAGTCAGCTGGCAAGCGTTTGCGCAAACGCTTGCGACTGAGCATAACCCTGTCTACCTTCCGGTCCATCACGGACAGCCTTGAATCGGAGGGCATCCCCCATGAGACAGCGCAGTCTCGCCGCGCTCGCCATGGCCGCCGCACTCGCGGTGACCTCGGCCGGGTGCACCGTCGAACGCCACTGGGGTGGCGGCTCGAACGCAGGCGGCGGTGGCAAGGCCAAGGTCGGCCTGGTCACCAAGACCGACACCAATCCCTACTTCGTGGAGCTGAGAGCGGCCGCCAAGGCCGCCGCCGAGGCCAACGGCGCGGAGTTCAGCGCGCTCGCCGGCCAGTTCGACGGCGACAACGACGGTCAGGTCCGGGCCATCGAGAACCTCATGCAGCAGGGTGCGAACACCATCCTGATCACGCCGAGTTCCTCGACCGGCGTCCTCGACGCCATCGACCGCGCCCGCAAGGCCGGGGTGCTGGTCATCGCGCTCGACACGGCGACCGAACCGGACACCGCCGTCGACGCCACCTTCGCCACGGACAACTTCGAAGCCGGACGACAGCAGGGCGCGTACGTCAAGGCGGCCCTGAACGGCAAGCCGCCGAAGCTGTTCATGGTGGACGGCACCGCCGGGTCCACAGTGGACACCCAGCGGCACACCGGATTCCTCAAGGGCATCGGGCTCACCGACGCGTCGCCGGAGATCAAGGGCAAGACGCCCGCGAACGGCGACCAGAGCCTCGCGCAGCAAGGCGTCGAGAACCTGCTGCAGCGCACCACCGACATCAACGCCGTCTACACGATGAACGAGCCGATGGGCCGCGGCACGTACGCCGCGCTCCAGGCCCGCGGTCTGGTGGACCGGATCGTGATGGGCTCGATCGACGGCGGCTGCGAAGGCGTCAAGAACGTGCGCGACGGCCAGTACGCCGCGACGGTCATGCAGTTCCCCAAGAAGATGGCCGAGCAGGGCGTCCTCGCCGCCGTCGAATACGCCAAGACCGGGAAGAAGCCGAGCGGGTTCGTCAACACCGGATCCGCGGTGATCACGGACAAGCCGATCCCCGGCGTGGAAAGCCAGGACACCAAGTGGGGCCTCGAGAACTGCTGGGGGACGAAGTGACTACCGCAACCCTCAAAGGCAACGAACGCCCGTCCATCGGTGAGTTCTTCCTGCGCGCGCCCGCGGTCGGGCCCGCGCTGGCCCTGCTCGTCGCGATCGTGGTGTTCTCGCTGTCGACGGACACCTTCCTCGACCTCGACAATCTTTCCCTTGTGGTGCAACAGTCCCTGGTGGTCGGCACGCTCGCGCTCGGGCAGACGCTGATCATCCTGACCGCGGGGATCGACCTGGCCAACGCGGCCGCGATGGTGCTCGCGACGCTGATCATGGCGAAGCTCGTGGTCGGCGGCGTCTCCGGGATCTGGGCGCTGCTGCTGGGAATCGTGGCGACCGTGGTGATCGGGATGGTCACCGGCTCGCTGGTCACCCGGATCAAACTGCCGCCGTTCATCGTCACGCTCGGCCTGCTGACGGTGCTCACCGCCGCCGCGAAACTGTTCGCGAGCGGACAGGCCGTCCCGGTCGCCGACGAACTGCTCAAATGGCTCGGCACCCGCCGGTACCTCTTCGGCGGCATCCCGATCACCTACGGCATGACGCTCGCCTTGCTGATGTACCTGGGACTTTGGTACGCGCTCACGCGGACGCCGTGGGGCAAGCACGTCTACGCGGTCGGCAACGCGCCGGAATCCGCGCGGCTGTCCGGGATCAAGGTCAACCGGACGATCCTTTCGGTGTACATCGTCGCCGGGGTGATCGTCGGGATCGCCGCCTGGCAGGCGCTCGGCCGCGTGCCGAACGCCGACCCGAACGCCTTCCAGCTCGGCAACCTCGACTCCATCACCGCGGTGGTGCTCGGCGGCGCGAGCCTGTTCGGCGGCCGGGGTTCGGTACTCGGCACGATGATGGGCGCGCTGGTCGTCGCGGTCCTGCGGTCCGGGCTGACCCAGCTCGGGGTGGACGCGCTCTACCAGGACGTCGCCACCGGCGCCCTGCTCATCGGCGCGGTCTGCGTCGACCGGTTCGCGAGGAGGCAGCAGTCATGACGACGCCCACGTTGTCCGCTCAGGGACTGGTCAAACGCTACGGCCGGGTCACCGCCATCGACGGCGCCGACTTCGAGCTGTTCCCCGGTGAAGTGCTCGCCGTCGTCGGCGACAACGGCGCCGGGAAGTCGAGCCTCATCAAAGCCCTTTCGGGCGCGGTGATCCCGGACGCCGGAGAGATCAAAGTGGACGGTCAGGTCGTCCACTTCAAGTCCCCTTTGGACGCTCGGCACTACGGGATCGAGACGGTGTATCAGGATCTCGCCGTCGCGCCCGCGCTCGACATCGCGTCGAACATGTTCCTCGGCCGGGAAAAGCGGCGCACGGACCTGTTGGGGAGAGTGTTTCGCAAACTGGATAGCGCCGCGATGCGGGCCGACGCGCAGCGGATCCTGGACGAGCTCGGCATCAACATCAAATCCATCACGCAGCCGGTGGAGACGTTGTCCGGCGGGCAGCGCCAGGGTGTCGCTGTCGCGCGGGCGGCGGCCTTCGGCACGAAGGCGGTGATCATGGACGAGCCCACCGCCGCGCTCGGCGTCGCCGAATCGGGCAAGGTGCTCGACCTGATCAACCGCATCCGCGAACGCGGCCTGCCGGTGGTGCTGATCAGCCACAACATGCCGCACGTGTTCGACATCGCCGACCGCATCCACGTGCACCGCCTCGGAAAGCGGGTCGCGGTGGTCTCGCCGAAGACGCACACTATGAACCAGGTCGTCGGCCTGCTCACGGGTGCGCTGAAGATCGGTGAGAACGGCGAGGTCGAAGAGGTCGCTTCAGCCGTCCACACCGGACTGTAGTGATGCGAGTGCTGCTGGCGGGCCTGTGCACCGTCGACCAGATCCAGCGCGTCGCCGAGATCCCGGCGCCGGGCGAGAAGGTGCGTTCGCTGTCGGTGGACGTCGCCGCCGGGGGGCCGGCGACGAACGCGGCGGTGACCGTGGCCGCGCTCGGCGCCGGGGCGACGTTGCTGACGGTCGCCGGTGCGCATCCGCTGGCGGCACTCGCCCGCGCCGACCTCGAGGCGCACGGCGTCGACCTGGTCGACCTCGATCCCGAACGACCCGATCCGCCCGCGATCAGCGCCATCGTCGTCCGCGACTCCGACGGGGAACGCACCGTTGTCTCGCGCAACGCCCACGCTTCCTCGCGTTTCGTCCTCTCGATGCGGTCCTTGCCCGCGCGACTACCGCATTCAGAGGACGAAATGCCGGGGTGTGTGCTCCTGGACGGGCACCATCCGGAGGTCGCGCTGGCGGTCGCGCGCTGGGCGAAGGACCGGAAGGTGCCCGTGGTGCTCGACGCCGGAAGCTGGAAGCCGGTCTTTCCCGAACTCCTCCCGCTGGTAGACGTCGCCGCGTGCTCGTCGCTGTACCGCGGGGACGATCCGCGTGAGCACGGCGTGCCGGTGGTCGTCACGACCGCGGGACCCGAGCCGGTGCGCTGGTCGACGACGGACGGATCCGGTGCAGTTCCCGTTCCCGTCGCGCGGGCGCGTGACACGCTGGGCGCGGGCGACGTCTGGCACGGAGCTTTCGCGTACGCGGTCGCCAGGGGCACAGGGGATGTCCCGGGCTGGATCGGGTTCGCCAACGAGGTGGCCGCCGAACGGGTGCGGCATGAAGGACCGAGGTCGTGGACGGCCGCGGTCGCGAAGATGGGAGAAGGACAGCCATGAGTGCCATGCCTCCGGTGTTCGAGGACCTGTTGAGCAGGGCTCAGACGCTGGCGAAGCCGGGACAGCGCAGTGTGCTCGGCATCGTCGGCGCCCCCGCGTCCGGCAAGACGACGCTGGCCTGGGGCCTGGCGAAGGCGCTGGGCACGCGGGCGGCCGTGGTCGGGATGGACGGGTTCCACCTGGCGCAGGTCGAACTGCAGCGGCTCGGGCGGGTGGAGCGCAAGGGCGCGCCGGACACCTTCGACGCCGCCGGGTACGTGCACCTGCTGCGCAGGCTCGCCGAAGGCCGCGAGACGGTCTACGCGCCCGAGTTCCGCCGGGAGATCGAGGAGCCGATCGCCGGTGCCGTCGCGGTCACGCCGGACGTCCCGCTGGTCATCACCGAGGGCAACTACCTGCTCATGCAGGACGACCCGTGGAGTGGCGTGAAGCCGATCCTCGCCGAGTCGTGGTTCCTCGCGCCGGACGAACCCGAGCGCATCGAGCGGCTCGTCTCGCGGCACCGCCGCTACGGCCGTTCGCTGGTCGAAGCGCGTCGCCGCGCGCTCGGTTCCGACCAGCGCAACGCCGATCTGATCGCGTCCACCAGCGGCCGGGCCGACCTGGTCCTCGAGAACCTGCCGCTGGTCAACTTCGCCATATGATCCGGTCATGACTGGGGTTCTCGTCGTCACCGGCGGAAGCAAGGGCATCGGCGCGGCGGTCTGCGAACTGGCCGCCGCGCGCGGATACGACGTCGTCGTCAACTACGCGGGCGACGCCGAAGCGGCCGAGGACGTCGCTTCGCGCGTCCGGAAGCACGGCGTCCAGGCGATCACCCAGCGCGGTGACGTCGCGTCCGAAGACGACGTGGTGGCCCTGTTCGACGCCGCCGTCGCGCTCGGCCCACTCGCCGGGGTGGTCGCGAACGCGGCCATCACCGGCAACACCCCGGGCCGCTTCGACGAGTACGAGGTCGATGTCGTCCGCCGGGTGGTCGACGTCAACATCACGGGAGTCTTCCTGTGCGTCCGCGAGGGCATCCGCCGGATGTCCACCCGGTACGGCGGTGCGGGCGGCTCGATCGTCACGCTGTCTTCCACCGCCGCGAAAACCGGTTCACCCGGGGAATGGGTCCATTACGCGGGCACCAAGGCGGCGGTGGAAACGATGACCTACGGCGTCGCGCAAGAAGTCGCGAAAGAGTCCATCCGGGTCAACGCCGTCGCGCCGGGCATGATCCACACCGGATTGCACGCCGCGGCGGGAATGCCCGACCGCATGGACCGCATCGCCCCCACCATCCCGATGGGACGGGCGGGTGAACCCGGCGAAGTCGCGGAAGCCGTGCTGTGGCTGCTTTCCCCGGCGGCGTCGTACACCACCGGGACGGTGCTGACCGTCGGCGGAGGGCGTTGACACCCGGGGCCACGGACCGGTCACGGGGCGATATCGGGTCCGCGTGCGGTTCAGCCACTTTTCAACACGCTTTCCCGGCGGATATCACGATTCATGTGGGAAGTCGGCGGATCACCTCGTGGCCCGAGGCGCCTGTGTCACCCTGGTGGCGCCCCCAAGCTTCTTGATCAGGACGGTCATCCCCGATGTCCAAGCTCATGTCTGTGCACCACCTGGCACTCACCGTGACCGATGTGGACCGGAGCGTGCCCTGGTACGCCCGTGTGCTCGAACTCGAGGAGTTCACGCGTCGGGAAGACCCGGAGACGGGACTGCGGAAGGTCGTGCTCAGGTCGCCGAGCGAAGGTTTCGCCGTGGTGCTCGTCGAGCATCAGGACACCGAACGGCCGCGGTTCGACGAACGGCGGACAGGTCTGGACCACGTGGCGTTCAAGGTCTCGTCGCGGTCGGAACTGGCCGAATGGGAGGCGCGGCTCTCGGAATACGGCGTCGTCTATTCGCCGTCGAAGGGATCGCGGACCTTGGAAGGCTCGTCGGTCATCGTGTTCCGTGACCCCGATGGGATCCAGCTGGAGATCTGGGCGGACCCCGAGGTCTAGGTCGTGCTCTGTTCCGGCTCCTCGGCGGGGCGCCGCATCTCCTGCCGGTAGCGGATGAAGCCGTAGGCCGTACCCACCACGAAGAACGCGATGCTGATCCACAAGGCCGCCGTCTTGACCCACGGCAGCTGATCGAGCAGGCCGGCGCCGTAGTAGCCGAGCAGGACCAACGTCGGCACCCAGAGCAGCCCGCCGAGCGCGGTCGCGAGGGCGAATCGCCGCGGATCCATCCGCGCGGTCCCCGCGATGAGCGGCGCCAGCGTGCGGATCCACGGGATCCAGCGCGCGGCGACGATGGCGAAGAAACCCTTGCGATCCAGGAACGCCCTGGCGCGGTCGAGGTTGTGCCGGTTCAGCACCTTGCCGCCGCGGCGGGCGATCAGTTTCGTGCCCGTGCCCCGGCCGATGTAATACCCCACCTGGTTGCCGAGGATCGCGACGAGCAGCGCGGCGGCCGAGAGCAGCCACGCGTTCAGGTCGGAGCCGTGCTGCGCGAGGACGACTCCGGCCGCGAACAGCAGGGAGTCGCCGGGCAGGAACAGCCCGATGATCAGCGCGCACTCCACGAAGATGAAGCTCAGCACGATCACCCAGACGAGCACCGGCCCGGCGGTGTCGAGCCAGCTCACCCCGATGCCCGCGGCCTCGGTGTACACCTCACTCACGACGCGAGCCTACGTGTACTCGGCGAACCGCACTTCACCGAACGGTGGAATCGGGGTGTCCTGACTGTCCCGTTGATGCCTTCCCCGAGTGCAATGAAAGGTCCTTTCCTCGCAAAATTTGCGAGGAAAGGACCTTTCATGGCGTTGGTGACTAGTGCTCGACGAGCTCGTCGAGCGCCTGGTCGTAGCTCAGCCGGACGTCGTGTTCGGCCTGGTCACCGCCCAGCAGTTCCACCCGGCTGGTCGCCGGCGGGTAGCCGCTGGCGATCACCGTGTAGGTCCCGGCGGGCAGGTCGCTGACCGTGTAGTTGCCCTCCGCGTCGGTCCTCGCCACGGCGGCGACGCCGCCCGAGGAGTCGAGCACGGTGATCCGCGCGTCCGGCACCACCCGGTCGCCGTCGGTACGCGCGACCCCGCTCAGCAGGATCGTGCTGACCAGTTCGACGTCGTGGCGCAGCATCCCGGAGCCGGTGGCGGTCAGCGTCGCCGCGACCGGCCGGAACCAGCGGCCGCTGGCGACGATCGTGTACCGCCCGCCCACGATGCCGGCGAACGAGTAGACGCCGTTCTCGTTGGTGTGCGTCCTGGCCACCTGATTGCCGTTGTGGTCGATCAGGGTCAGCGCCGCCCCCGCGACGTTCGTGGCGTCGTCCCGGCGGACGTGCCCGCTGATCTGCGCGGATCCCGCCCGGTAGGCGCCGTTCCCGTTGGCCAGCGCGTGCTTGCCGGGCTCGACCGGCGCGGTCACCACGGTCTTCTCGGAAGCCGTCTCGACAGGCACGTCTTCCTCTTCGAGGAGTGCTTCGCCGCCTTCGAGAGCCGAGGCTGCCGAAGGAGCCGAGCCGCCGAGCAGCGGGATCTCCTTCATGAACATCAGCACCAGCGTCGCCAGCAGCGCGACCGCACCCGCCACGTAGAACACCGTGGTGATCGACTCGGTGAAGCCGATCAGCACCGGGGTCTTGATGGCCTCGGGCAGGCTCGCGATACCGCTCGTGTTCGACTGGATGTCGCCCAGCGCCGCCGCGCCGGGGCCGCTCGGCGGGTTGCCGCCGAACGCCTTGGTGATGTTGCCCGGCAGGACGTTGAACAGGATCGTCAGGAACACCGCGACACCCGCGGTACCACCGATCTGCCGGAAGAACGTCGCCGACGCGGTCGAGACGCCCATGTCGCTGCGCGGGCCCGCGTTCTGCACCGCGATGATCAGCGTCTGCATGCAGGCACCGAGGCCGAGACCGATGATCGCGGCCGCGACCAGCGGGTGCCACAGCGCGCTGTTGTACTCGACCTGCGCGAAGAAGAACGCGCCGCCCGCGATCAGCAGCGTGCCGACCACCGGGAACACCTTGTAGCGCCCGGTCTTGCTGGTGATCTGGCCCGAGATGATCGAACCGCTCATGATGCCGGCCATCAGCGGGATCATCAGCAGACCCGATTCGGTCGGCGAGAACTCCTGAACCACCTGCATGTACTGCGGGATCATCATGATCGCGCCGAACATCGCGACACCGACGATGATGCCGCCGACGATCGCGACCGTGAAGGTCGAGTTCTTGAACAGCCGCAACGGGATCAGCGCCGCGTCCTTCATCAGCTTCTCGATGAAGACGAAGGCGATCACGCCGATACCGCCGATGATGTAGCAGATGATCGCGTTCTGCGAGCCCCAGCCCCATTTGTTGCCCTGCTCGGCGACGATCAGGAACGGCACCACGGCGACGACGAGCGCGAGCCCGCCCCACCAGTCGATCTTGTGATCGTGGCGCTGGTGCGGCACGTTGAGCACGCGGGCCACCACGAACAGCGCGACGATCGCGATCGGCACGTTGATCAGGAACACCCAGCGCCAGCCGGCGATGTCGTAGCCGAAGACGCTGCCCAGCTTGTCGAAGTCGGCGAAGAAGCCGCCGAGCACCGGGCCGAGCACGGTGGAGATACCGAACACGGCGAGGAAGTAGCCCTGGTAGCGGGCGCGTTCCCGCGGCGGCACGATGTCGCCCATGATCGTCATCGCCAGCGACATCAGACCGCCGGCGCCGAGGCCCTGGATCGCGCGGAACGCGGCCAGTTCGTACATCGACGTCGCGAACGCCGAAGCGATCGAGCCGACCAGGAAGATCGAGATCGCCGCGATGTAGAACGGCTTGCGCCCGTAGATGTCGGACAGCTTGCCGTAGATCGGCGTGACGATCGTCGAGGTGATCAGGTAGGCCGTGGTGATCCAGGCCTGCAGGTCGAAACCGTTGAGGTCATTGGCGATCCGGACGATCGAGGTACCCACGATCGTCTGGTCGAGCGCGGCCAGGAACATGCCCGACATCAGGCCGATCAGGATCGTGACGATCTGACGGTGACTGAGCCGGGGTCCGTCTTCCGAGACGGAGGGTGGAGTTTCTACGGTGGAACTCATTGCTTCAGGCCCCCTTGGCCTTCGACGCCGACGCGGGGTCGGCGAACTGTGGAGATGTTTTTTCGAGGTCGTCGTTCAGCCGGTGGAACAGCGAGTTGAGGGTCTTCCGGTCGTCGTCGGACCAGTCGCCGAGCACCTCGGCGAGCCACTGGTTCCGCTGCTTGCGGTTCTCCTCGAACACCCGGAGCCCTTCGGCGGTCGGTGCGAGCAGGCAGGCGCGGCCGTCTTCGGGGTCGGCCAGGCGTTCGACCAGTCCGTGCTGGACGAGGGAACTCGACTGCCTGCTGATGGTCGAGATCTCGGAGTGCAGGAACTCGGCGAGTTTGCTGGTCCGCTGGGGGCCGACGTGGATGAGGCAGAAGAGGATCGCGTACGCGGCCCGCTCGATGCCGTCCGGTCCCTGCTTGGACACCTGGGACTTGGCCCGGTTGACCAGGCGCACGAGCCGCACGAGCTCATGCCCGAGGGTGTCGGCCAGATCGAGGTCGGACTTCGACCTGGTGCCGGGTGTCGTGGGTGTCATGGTGGTCTCTCTCGCCGGTTGCTTGGTCACTGCAACTAGTTGTCTAGAGCAAGGATGTTCCTCTCAAAGGAGGTTCGCAAGGAGAAAGCGATGTTGTGTGTCGGATGACACTTTAGTTGCCGCATGCAAGCACATTTATTCGTGCATGTTTGTCCGATTCGCCCTGAGCTGCACTTTTGCTTTGATGGAGTCATGACCGACTCCGCGCTCTACGCGATCCTCGCCGCACGAAACTTCGGCACCCTCGCCACCATCAAGCGTGATGGGCGGCCCCAGCTGTCGACCGTCAACTACCTCTACGACGCGGACGCAGGTGCGATCCTGATCTCGATCACCGCGCCGCGGGCCAAGACCAAGAACCTCCAGCGCGATCCGCGGGCGACGTTCCATGTTTCGACCGAGAGCGGCGATGGCTACGTCGTGGTCGAGGGGTCGGCGGTGCTCACGCCGACCGCCGCTTCGCGTGACGACGCGACCGTCGACGCGCTCGTGGACCACTACCGGCGGGCGCGGGGCGAGCATCCGGACTGGGACGAGTTCCGCGACGCCATGGTCGCCGACCAGCGGGTGCTGCTGACCATCCCGATCGAGCGCGTCTACGGGCTCCAGATGTAGGTGCCCCCGCATTTAGTCCTCTGGATGCGGTAGTTGCACGCGCAAGGACCGCATCCAGAGGACGAAATGCGTCAGCGGGCGATGCGGGCCTTGATCTCGTCGAGCCGGTCGAGGAGCGGGCTCGCGTCGTCCCGGCCGAGCGCGGCCCGCAGATAGAGGCCGTCGCCCACCAGGATGACCAGTTCGGCGGTCAGCGGGTCGTCGACGTGCTCGCTGATCAGGTCGTGGACCTTCTGGTTGTAGACCTGCACGACCTCGGAGACCCGGGGCTCGTTGAGCATGATCCGGATCGTCGCCATGGTCGTGCGATGCAGTGCCTTCTGCTGCGTGACATCGGTGATCGCGGTCCGCAGATACCAGGAGACGACGCCTTCGGGCGCCTTCCGGGCCTCTTCGAGATCCGCTTCCGACAGCGTCGCGAGACGTTCCATCAGGCCCTCGACCAGGGCCTCCTTGGAGCCGAAGTGGTAGAGCAGGCCGCCCTTCGACACCCCCGCGTGCGCGGCGACGGCATCGAGGGTGACCCCGCCGGGGCCTTGCTCGATGAGGATCTCCTCGTACGAGTCGAGGATGCGTTCCTTCGCGGTGGGCTTCGCCATATCAGTTGACTATACCGTCTGGACGGTTTACCTTCGAACGAGGCGGTAACTGTACCGTCCAGACGGTTTAGCTAAAGGAGAGTGCGCCATGGCGGGGCGCAAGCAGTGGTGGGCGTTGGCGGTACTGGTGCTTCCGGTGCTGCTGATCAGCGTGGACATGACGGTGCTCGGGTTCGCGCTGCCGTTCCTGTCCGAGGATCTGGCGCCCACCGGTGCGGAGCAGTTGTGGATCGTCGACATCTACTCGTTCATGCTGGCGGGCCTGCTGGTCCTGATGGGCACGCTCGGCGACCGCATCGGCCGTCGCAAGCTGCTGCTCATGGGTGCCGCGGCGTTCGGGGCCGCGTCGGTGCTCGCGGCCTTCTCGACCAGCGCGTTCATGCTGATCATCGCCAGGGCGCTGCTCGGCGTCGGCGGTGCGACGCTGATGCCGTCGACGCTGTCGCTGATCCGCAGCATCTTCGTCGACGCCAAACAGCGGCGGATCGCCATCGCGGTGTGGAGCGCCGGGTTCTCCGGCGGGATGGCGCTCGGGCCGGTGCTCGGCGGCTGGCTGCTGGAGCACTTCTGGTGGGGTTCGGTGTTCCTCATCAACGTCCCGGTGATGCTGGTGCTGCTGATCGTCGGACCGTTCGTGCTGCCGGAGGCGCGTGACCCGAAGCCGGGCCGGTTCGACCCGCTGTCGGCGCTGCTGTCGCTGGCCGCGATGCTGCCGGTGGTCTACGGCATCAAGCTGGTCGCCGAACACGGCTTCACGGTGAAGGCCGCCGTCAGCGTCGTGATCGGGCTCGGCCTCGGTGTCGTGTTCGTCCGCAGGCAGAACAGCCTCGACGAACCGATGCTCGACCTGAAGCTGTTCTCGAACCGGGCCTTCAGTGGCTCCGTCGTGACGAACATGCTCGGCGTGTTCGCCATGGTCGGCCTGCTGTTCCTGGTGCCGCAGTATCTGCAGCTGGTGCTCGGGCTGAGCCCGGTCGTCGCCGCGCTGTGGATGCTGCCGGCGACGGTCGCCGGTATCGCGGGTGCGCTCCTCGCGGCTTGGCTCGCGAAGCGGATTCGGGTGTCCTTGCTGGTCAGTGGCGGTCTCTTGGTCGCGGCGGTCGGCTTCCTGGCTTTGACCCAGGTGTCGTCCGGCGGCGGGCTCGCGTACGTCGTCGTGGCGTTCACGCTGCTCGGGGGCGGTGTCGCCCTGTCGGAGACGTTGACGAACGACCTGGTCATCTCGGCCGCTCCGGCCGAACGGGCCGGTGCCGCTTCGGCGATCTCCGAGACCGGGTTCGAGCTGGGTGGCGCGCTCGGTACGGCCATCCTCGGCAGTGTCGCGACCGCGGTCTACCGGTCCGGTCTGCCGGAGGGGACGGCCGAGTCCGCCCGGGACACGCTGGGCGGCGCGGTGGCGACCGCGCAGCAACTCGACCCCGCCGCGGGGCAGGCGCTCCTGGAATCGGCCCGCGAGGCCTTCACCCAGGGGATGCACGTCACCGCATGGGCGGGCGTGGCCGTGCTCGTCTATACAGGTGTTCAGGCCTTTGTTCTGCTAGATCGGAAAAAAAATTCCGCAGTGCGGAGCTGATCCGGCTTACCATGAGGGCATGAACAACCATGCCCTGGTCACCCGCCTCCGCGAGCAGCTCGGCGACGCCGCGGTGCTCACCGACACCGATGTCACGGACGCCTACTCGCGCGACATGATGCCGCTGGCCGCCAGCGGCAAGCCGCTCGCGGTGGTCCTGCCGTCCGACGTGGAAGGTGTGCAGGCCGTGGTCAAGGCCTGCGCGGAGTTCGAGGTGCCGATCGTGCCCCGCGGCGCCGGCAGTGGTCTGTCCGGCGCCGCGAACGCGATCGACGGCTGTGTCGTGCTGGTGCTGACGAAGCTCGACCAGATCGTCGAGATCGACGAAGGCAACCGGCTCGCCGTCGTGCAGCCCGGCGTGGTGAACCTCGATTTCCGCAACGCGGTGGAGAAGCACGGCCTGTTCTATCCGCCGGACCCGTCCAGCTACGACTGGTGCACCATCGGCGGGAACCTGTCCACCAACGCCGGTGGACTCTGCTGCGTGAAGTACGGCGTCACCACGGATTCCGTGCTGGGACTGGAAGTCGTGCTCGCCGACGGCTCCGTGCTGAAGACCGGGCGCCGCACGGTGAAGGGCGTCGCGGGGTACGACCTCGCGCGGCTCTTCGTCGGCAGTGAGGGCACGCTCGGCGTGATCACGCAGGCGACCGTCGCGCTGAAACCGTTGCCGCAGCTGCCTTCCACGCTCGTCGCCGCCTTCAACAGCACGGAGGCCGCGGGCGAGGCCGTCGCGCGGGTCGTGCGTGAGGGTCTGGTGCCGTCGCTGATGGAGATCATGGACGCGACGTCCATCAAGGCCGCCGAGGCGTACCTCAAAACCGACCTCGGCACGAGTTCGGACTGCAAAGCCTTGCTGCTCGCGCAATCCGACTCCGGCGGCGAGGTCGCGCGGAAGGAACTCGCGGTGCTGGAACAGATCTGCGTCGACTGCGGCGCGGATCTGGCCTATGCCACCGAGGATCTCGAAGAGGGCAAGATGCTGCTGCAGGCGCGGCGGGTCGTGCTCACCGCGCTGGAGATGTACGGCGTCTGGCTGACCGACGACGTCTGCGTGCCGCGCACGCGGATCGCCGAACTGATCGCCGGCTGCGAGCGGATCAGCGAAGAGGTGGGGCTGCGGATCGCCGTCGTCGGCCACGCCGGCGACGGGAACATGCACCCGACGATCGTCTACGCGCCCGATTCCGAGGAGGAGTTCGCCCGCGCGCGGGTCGCCTTCGACGCGATCCTCGACGTGGCCCTGTCGCTGGGCGGGACGGTCACCGGCGAGCACGGCATCGGCCGGATCAAACGCGAGTGGCTGGCCAAGGAGATCGGCGAGGTCGGGATCGCGGTGCACCGGCAGATCAAGCGGGCGCTGGACCCGGGGAACCTCTTCAACCCTGGCTCGATGTTCTCCCTCTGAACGCCGTGACTCGCGTGCTCAGGAACGTGACTCGCGTGCTTGGGTGCGTAACTCGCGTGATCGGAGGCCGCACTCGTGTGTTCGGTCTCCGATCACGCGAGTTACGGGTCTGAGCACGCGAGTGCGGTGCCGGGTCACGCTTTCGCCGGGGCACCCTCTGAACGCCATGAACGGTCCGTTCCTTGCGAAATTTGCAAGGAACGGACCGTTCATGGCACGGAAGCGGGTCAGTCGCGGATGCGCGGGATCTGCTGCGTGACGTCCTCGGCGGTGTCGGCGACGATGCCGGTCGCGGTGTTCCCGTGCTTCTTCTCGCGACGTGCCTTCAGGTACTCGATCACGATCGGCACCACCGAAACCAGCACGATCAGGATGAAGATCGCGTCGACGTTGTCGCGGATGAACGCAACGCCGCCGAGCAGGTGGCCGAGCGCGGTGATCCCGGCGGCCCACAGGATGCCGCCGATGACGGTGTAGGTGAAGTACTTCTTCGGGTCCATCTTGCCGATGCCGGCGATCCAGGTGATGAACGTCCGCACGAACGGCACGAACCGCGCCAGCACGACCGCCTTCGGCCCGTGCTTCTCCAGGAAGGCGTGGGTCTGGTCCACGTACTTCTGGTTGAAGAACTTCGAATCCGGCTTGCGGAACAGCCAGGGGCCGACCTTCCAGCCGAGGCCGTATCCGACCGCGTTGCCGAGCAGCGCGGCGACGGTGACCAGGACGCACACCAGCCACAGCGGCGCCTCGATCGAACCGTTCGCGATGAACAGGCCCGCGGTGAACAGGAGCGAGTCACCGGGCAGCACCGGGAAGATGCTGCTCTCGATGAAGATGATCAGGCAGAGCACGGTGATGACCGGAACGGTCAGCCCGCTCAGCAGGTGCTGCGGGTCCAGCCACTCCGGCAGGAGGCCCATCGTCGTCACGTTGTTCTGCGCCAGGATCACACCAAAACGGTACAGGGTGACGCAGAGTGCCTTGACCCGGCGGGAGACCGCGCTCAGATCAGCGTGAGCAGACCGATCACCGAACCGGCGGCGAGCCCCAGCAGGACAGCCAGCAGCAACACCCAGTACGCGGGCAGCGGCGGGCTGGCCGGCGAAGGTGCCGGAGGCGGCGTCGGACGCTCCGCCAACCTGGCTGTTTCCGCGTCTTCCAGCGCGACGCGCTCCCGTTCGAGCGAGTCCGCGCCGGCGCCGGACAGCAGGCCGTATTGCGGGGGTAGTTCGCTCTTCCCGGAAACGTCACTACGCTCTGTGTCCGTTTCGACCGGTTTGTCGGTGGTCGTCTCGGACATCCGCTCCGCCGAAGGGGCGAAGACGGCCTGAGCGCGCAGGGCGTCGGCTAGGAGCTTCTCCGGGTCCTTGGGCTCGCTCATCCGGACTCCTTTCGCCGCTACCCGTCGCTGACCGACACACCGCCTTCGATGGCGCTGCTCAATGTAGCCGCAGCGTCGTCTTCGACCCACTCGCCCTGACGAAGCACCTTGACCGGCCGCAGGTCGCGGTCGAGCACGACGAGGTCGGCCGCGAGCCCGGCCCGCAGCGAGCCGGTCCGGTCGGCGATGCCGAGCAGTTCGGCGGGGCGCCCGGAGGTCGCGCGGACGGCGTCGAGCAGGTCGATGCCCGCGCCGCGCACGAGGTTGCGGAAGGCCGCGTCCATGGTCAGCGTGCTGCCCGCCAGCGAACCGTTCCCGGCCAGGGTGGCGACGCCGTCGCGGACGTCGACCTCGAGGCGGCCGAGGATGTAGCTGCCGTCGGCGGCGTCGGTGGCCGACATGGCGTCGGTGATGAGCACCGTCCGGCCCTTGCCCGCGTGATGCGCGGCCAGCCGCAGGACGGTCGGGTGCACGTGGACGAGGTCGCAGATCAGCTCGACGGTGATGCGCTCGTCGTCGAGGAGGGCGCCGATCGGGCCCGGCTCGCGGTGGTGGAGCGGCCGCATGGCGTTGAAGAGGTGTGTCGCGACGGAGGCGCCCGCGTCGATCGCGGGGATGATCTGGTCCTCGACGCCGTCGGTGTGCCCGATGGCGGCGATGACGCCCGATTCGGCCAATTGCCGGACGGCCTTGATCCCGCCGTGCAGTTCGGGGGCGAGGGTGACCATCCGGATGTCGCCGCGGCCCGCGCCGAGCAACGCGTTCACCGTGGCCGTGTCCGGCTCGATCAGCGTCGCCGGGTCGTGCGCCCCGCACCGCGCCTTCGAGATGAAGGGTCCTTCAAGGTGAATTCCGGCAAGTTCACCCTCTTGGACCAGCTCACGCAGGGCCGCGATCTGGTCCCTGAGCACCGGGATGGGGTCCGAGACCAGACTGCCGAGCATCGTCGTGGTCCCGTGCCGCCGGTGCGCGCGGACCGCGCGGAACAGCTCCTCGGGGTTCGCACTGGAGAACGATCCGCCCCCACCGCCGTGGCAGTGCGTGTCGACGAAGCCCGGGACGACCAGGCACCCGTCCACATCCACGCGGTCGATGTCCGGGGGTGTCCCGGAACCGACTTGGACGATCTTGCCGCCGGCGATAGCCAGCCAGCCGTCGTCGAGTACACGGTCCGGGGCGACGACCCGGCCGCCCACGATCACGAAATCTCCGGCGCCTCTCACGCCCCCCAGCATATATTGGTCTGGACCAAGCATGGCGGCACAACCCAGCGGTCGAGATGAAGGCCGGGCATCAGTTCGGTGACTGCATCGCTTTCTGCAGTGCTTCGAGCGCCCGGCTGGCGGTTGACTTAACGGTACCTTTCGAAATCCCGGCGGCCTCCGAGATTTCGGCCTCACTCAGCCCACCGTAGTAACGGAGGACCAAAACCTCGCGCTGGCGAGGGGGCAGTTTGGACAAAGCGCTCACAACGGCCTGATGTTCACTCGACAGCATGGCGAGGCTTTCGGCCGAACGCGCGTTGACGGCGTGCGGCGCGACGTACTCACGCGCGGTCTTGCGACGGCGCAGCACGCTGCGTGAGCCGTTGACCACGGCGGTGCGCAGGTATCCGACGGCCGCGGCGGCGTCGCGCAGGCGCCCCCAGTTGCGGTGCAGCCCGGTGAAGGCCTCCTGGACGACGTCTTCGGCGGTCGCCGGTTCGTCCACGAGCAGGATGGCCAGCCGGACGAGCCGCATCCGGTGCTGGCGATAGAGATCCTCAAGGGTCAGCGGTGCCGCAGGCGGCGGTGGCGTGACCGGTCCGTCCATGGTGCGCAGGTGGCCGAGGGTCGCCTCGACACTGCGTTCCGCATTGCCCTCGAGCATGTACCCCTACCTGTTCATTTACCCCTTTGAAGCACAACCTGTGCATGGCGCTCGATCAGCGTATCGGGTGGGGTGACGGTCCTGCCTGATCGGATCCTGAGAAGCTGGGCGGCGTCTGTCGGAACGACCTTGGAGATGTCGATGGCCTGGTTCCTGGTGGAGATCACGTACGTGCAGGAGAAGCTGGCGGACGTGCGTCCCCGGCACCGGAAGTTCCTCACCGACCTCGCGGACCAGGGCGTCGTCGCGCTCGGCGGCCCGCTGGGCGACGGCTCCGGAGGCATCTCGATGTACCAGGCGGCCGACGAGGCGGCGTTGCTGGAGATCATCGACCAGGACCCGTACCACCTCGAAGGGGTCGTGGCGAAGCGGACCGTGCGCGAGTTCAAGCCGGTGATCGGCGCCTGGATCCCGAAGGAAGACTGACGGGTCAGAGATCGAGGGTGACCGGCTCGCGTTCGACGCAGACCCGGACGCGGTCGCCGGTCACCGTCGGCAGCTCGCACGTCCCGCAAAACCCCTGCCGGCACGAATAAGCGATGCCGGGCACGGTCTCGCGCAGGACGTCGAGGGTCGACCGGTCCGCGGGCACGTCCAGGGTCACGCCGCTGCGCGCGAGTTCGACGCGGAACGGCTTGCCGCCGACGATCGGCGGCGTCGAGAACCGTTCGAAGAACACGGGTCCCGAGTCGCGCAGCGCCGCGTCCGTCCGGACGCTCACGATCATCGGAACCGGGCCGCAGCAGTAGATCGGGGCATTCTTCGGTGCCCCTTCGAGCAATTCCGCGCCCGACGCGGGGATCCCGTAGTCCGTGTCCGGCCGGATCCACACCCGGTCCTCGAATTCGGACAATTCCTCCAAGAACGGCATCGAAGCCTCGTCGCGACCGGTGTAGACCAGTCGCCAGTCCGCGCCCGAAGCGGCCGCCTGCCGCACCATCGGCAGGATCGGCGTGATCCCGATACCGCCGGCGATGAACAGATACGCCGGGCTCTCGACGAACGGGAAGGCGTTGCGCGGGCCGCGCCCGGTGATCCGCGCGCCCTTCTTCAGCGCGTGCATCGCCGACGATCCCTCGCCGAGCAACCGGACTCCGACGCGGTAGGCCGAGCGGTCGTCCGGGTCACCGCACAGGGAGTACTGCCGGACCAGACCCGGCCGCGGCGAGAGATCGACATGAGCGCCGGGCCGCCACCGGGGCAGCGGCTCGCCGCGTTCGTGCACCAGCCGCAGGACGGCGACGCCGTCCGCCTGGGCGTGGAGGTCGTCGACGACCAGCGGGAGGTCACGGTCGACGGCGACCACAGGCGGACGGCGACGGCCGCTCACCCCGCTGAGCCTGCGGTACAGCGCGACGACACCGGTCAGCGACGCCATCGCGCGGTCGGTGCGCCCGCTGCCGTCGAGCCGCAGCGGCCTCGGCGGTGTCATCACCGGGGTTCGTCGGCGGCCAGCGCGGCCGGAGAGCTCGCGAGGTACGCGACGGCCTGATCGGTGTTGCCGGTTTCGGTGGGGTGGTAGGACTTCCGGAAGTACGGCCGGATCTCGCGCCGCAGCTGCCTGCCCGACGGCAGCAGCCCGAGCTTCGCGACGCGCAGATAGGTCCGGAAACTCGCCTTGCCCGGCCGGGTCGGGTCGTTCTTCATGAGGAACCTGGTGCCCCGCAAGAAAACCCACGCGAGCACCGGCGTCACCACGAGCATGCTGCGCACGCGGCGCGCGTAGCGGCCGTCGAGGTGCATGAACAGATCGAAGGCGACCGAGCGGTGCTCGACCTCTTCGGCGCCGTGCCAGCGCAGGAGATCCAGCATCGTCGGATCGGCGCCCGCCTTGTCGAGCGCTTCGGCGTCGAGGATCCACTGGCCGAGGAACGCGGTGTAGTGCTCGATCGCGGCGATGACGGCGAGCCGTTCGATCAGCCACTCTTCGCGCCGTTTGGCGGAAGGCTCACGATCGCCGAGCAGACGGCGGAACATCCACTCCATCTGCGCGATGTACGGCCGCACGTGGACGCCCGCGGCTTCGAGGTGTTCGGCCGCGCCGTCGTGCGCCTCGGCGTGCATGGCCTCCTGGCCGATGAAGCCGAGGACGTCCTCCTTGAGCCGCTCGTCGCGGATCAGCGGGACGGCCTGCTTGAACACCTCGACGAACCAGCGTTCGCCCTCGGGCAGCGCCAGGTGCAGCACGTTGATCGTGTGCGTCGCCTGCGGTTCGCCGGGGATCCAGTGCATCGGCAGCGACGCCCAGTCGAACTCGACGTCGCGGGCGTGCAGGACGATCTGCTCGTGGTCGGTCACGACGACCTCCCGCTGAGTTCGTAGTCGCTGGCGTCGACCTTGCGGGTGTCGAGCCAGTAGCGCCAGGTGAAGCCGGGCCAGATCGTGCGGTTGACGCCCTTCGCGTCGAGGTACCAGCTCTTGCAGCCGCCCTGGGTCCACACGCCCTTGACGAGTTTGTCCTGGATCTCGCGCTGGAACTTCTCCTGGACGCTCGCACGGACGTCGAGCGCGGCGGCGCCCCGCGAGTCGGCGAGTTTGATCGCGTCGACGACGTACCGCGCCTGCGACTCGATCATGAAGACCACGGAGTTGTGGCCCAGCGCGGTGTTCGGGCCGAGGAGGAAGAACAGGTTGGGGAAACCGGCGACGTTGATGCCCTTGTGCGTGCGCATCCCCTCGGTCGCCCACTCCTTGGCGAGGTCGCGGCCGTCGATCCCGGTGATGTCCAGGTATTCCAAGGCATCCGTGACCTTGAAGCCGGTGCCGTAGATGATCGCGTCGACCTCGTGCTCGACGCCGTTCCCATCGACGACGCTGTGCGCCTTGACCTCGCGCACGCCTTCGGTGTTGACGTCCACATTGGACCGATTGATCGCCGGGTAGTAGTCGTTGGAGATCAGCACCCGCTTGCAGCCCATGGTGTAGGTCGGGGTGACCTTCTTGCGCAGCTTCGGATCCTTGATCGCCTTGCCGATGTGGCGCTTCGCGATCACCTCGCCGGCCTTCATGATCGCGGGGTGACCGTTGAAGCCGACGGCGCGCACTTCGAGGAACCAGTACAGCGCGTTGCGGTAAAGCCGTTGCACGCCGGGGATCCGGCGGAACGCGGTCTTGGCCCAGCCCGGCATGGCGTGGTCGGGTTTCGGCATGATCCACGGCGGCGTGCGCTGGAACAGCGTCAGCTCGTCGACCTCGGGGGCGATCTTCGGCACGAACTGGATCGCGCTCGCGCCGGTGCCGACCACGGCGACCTTCTTGCCGCGCAGGTCGTACTCGTGGTTCCACTGCGCCGAATGCCAGGTCTGGCCCTTGAACTTCTCGATCCCGGGGAGCTGGGGCACCTGCGGGATGTGCAGGCCGCCGACGCCGGAGACGAGGAACCGGGCCTCGAACTCACCCGACTTGGTGTGCACGTGCCAGCGGCGTGCGGTGTCGTCCCAGGTGGCGCCGGTGAGCTCGACCCCGAAGCGGATCTTGCGCCGCAGCCGGTACTTGTCGGTGACGTCCTTCAGGTACTGGAAGATCTCGGGGGCGGGCGAGAACGACCGCGACCAGTCCGGGTTCTGCTCGTAGGAGAACGAGTACATGTGGGACTGCACGTCGCAGGCGCAGCCGGGGTACGAGTTGTCGCGCCACGTACCGCCGACTTCGTCCGCCTTCTCCAGGATCACGTAGTCGGAGATCCCGGCCTTTTCGAGCTGGATGGCCTGGCCGAGCCCGGAGAATCCGGTGCCCACGATCACGACCTTGAATCGCTCGGTCATCTGCGCCCTCCACGTCGAGGCTTTCTTGCGCAGATGACGTTACCTGAAGTAACAGTTACTTGCTAGTACTACCTACCCGTCAGTACGTGCCGCCGAGTTTCGTGTGGTCCCAGCTGACGATCTTGGTGGGCCGGAAAATCAGCCCGATCCGCTTCGGGGCCTGCTTGCCGATGAAGCCGGACAGCTCGTCGGGCACCGGGTCCCCGGGCTTCGCGCCCGCGTACCGCTGCATGAGGCTGATACCCATCCGGGTGACCACGGCCGTATCGGTGATGACCTCGACGTCGGCTTCGAGCGAGACCCCGCGCAGCTTCTCGTAGCTGTCGCCGTCCTCGATGAGCACGGTGGCGCGGGGGTCTCGCTCCAGGTTCTTCGCCTTCTGGGACGTGCCGTAGGTCCAGGTCGCGACGCCGGACTCGTGCGGGTAGTACCAGAGCGGCGCCAGATGCGGGCGGCCGTTCGGGCCGATCGTCGCGACGTTGATGACCTTCTGCTCGTCGAGGTAGGCGGCGAGTTCGTCGGGTGACATGCGGATCTGGTCGCGACGGGACATACGTCAGCCCTTTCGTGTGGCGGCCCGGCCTGCCTGGCCGGTCACTGAAGATTCGTACGCCCCGCGCTCCTTGATGTCCATGAGCGCGGCGGCGTCGGCCTTCTTGATCCGGCCCTTCGCGCCGATCTCGATGATCGGCGGCAGGAACGCGCGGATCAGCTTCAGGCCGCCGACCCAGCGGGGAACGTGCACGGTGCGGGCGCGTTTGTTGACCCCGGCCTGCAGGTGGTCGAGCGCGACGGACAGCGGGTAGGTCTTGCCGAGCAGGCCGGGCATGCCGGCGCGGAGCTTGCCGAAGACCGGGTGCTGGTCGGCGCTCTCGACGAGGTCGGTGCGGATCCAGGTGGGGTGCGCGACGCCGACCTTCACGCCGAGGTGGGCGACTTCGGCGCGGAAGCTGTTGCAGAACGCCTCGACGCCCGCCTTCGCGGCGGCGTAGTTCGCCATGCCGGGCGCGTGGGTGATCGCGGCCAGCGAGGAGATCGCCAGCAGGTAGCCCTTGCGGTCGATGACATGCGGAAGGGTGACGCGGAAGGTGCGCCAAACGCCCAGAAGGTCGACCTCGATGACCTTCTCGAAGGCGGCCGGATCCACCGACCGGACGAAACCGGAGGTCGCGATGCCGGCGTTCGCGATGACGATGTCGATCCCACCGAAGTGCTCGACGACGCCCGCGGTGGCGCGTTCGAGGTCGTCCCAGTTGGTGACGTCGGCTTCCCACGCGTGCGCGCTGGGACCGATCTTGTCGGCGACCGCCTGCTGTTCCTTGGCTTCGATGCCGACCAGGGCGACCTTCGCGCCCTGCGCGGCCAGGCGCTCGGCGAGCCCCGCGCCGATGCCCCTCGCGGCGCCGGTGATCAGGACGACCTTGCCGTTCACGCTGTTCTTGGCCACGTTGCCTCCTCGTCCGAGCCCTAAGGCTTTCGGACGGTACCTCAACCTACCCGGAGTAAGCTACCCGCAAGTAAGTCCGCGTTTCGTCCTCTGAATGCGGTAGTTGGTAGTGCGAACTACCGCATTCAGAGGACGAAATGCGGGAGGTGGTCAGCGCGAGGCGGCGGTGAGGGCGTCGACCTCCTCGGCGGTCAGCGCGAGGTCGGCGGCGGGCAGGAGGTCGTTCAGCTGCTCGACCGAGCGGGCGCTCGCGATGGGCGCGGTGACGGTCGGCTGCGCGAACAGCCAGGCGAGGGAAACCGCGGCGACCGGGACGCCGCGGGAGGCCGCGACCTCGTCGAGCGCCGCGAGCACCCGCTCGCCCCGTTCGTCCAAATAGGACGATGCACGGGCGGCGCGCGGGCTGTCGCCGAGGTCGTCCTTCGACCGGTACTTCCCGGCGAGGAAACCCTTGGCCAGCGAGAAATACGGCAGCGTGGTCAGGCCTTCGCGCTCGACCGTCGGCGCCAGGTCCTGCTCGTAGTCCCGCTCGACGAGGTTGTAGTGCGGCTGCAGCGCGACGTACTTCGCCAGCCCCTCGCGGTCCGAAATGGACAGTGCTTCGCTCAGCCGTTCGGCGGAGTAGTTCGACGCCGCGACGTAGCGCACCTTGCCCGCGCGCACGAGTGCGTCGAAGGCCCGCACCGTCTCCTCGACCGGGGTGTCCGGATCGTCGATGTGCGCGTAGTAGAGGTCGATGTGATCGGTGCGAAGCCGTCGCAGCGAGTCTTCGGCCGCCGCCGCGATGTTCGCCGCCGACAGCCCCTTGCGCTGCTCCCACATACCGGTCTTGGTCGCGATGACGACGTCGTCACGGCGGCCGCGTTTGGTCAGCCAGTCGCCGATGATCGTCTCGGAACCGCCTTGGGAGTACAGGTCGGCGGTGTCGATGAAGTTGCCGCCCGCCGCCGTGTAGGCGTCGAGGACGGCGAAGGACTGCTCCTCGTCCGCGGTCCAGCCGAAGACGTTGCCGCCGAGGTTGATCCCACGGACGTCGAGGTCGGTGTTCCCGAGTTTCGCCATGGTTCGAACATAAGGGAAGACATCGCCCGCCCGTGGTGTTGGCTCGGAACATGGGAATCGAACTCGGCAGGATCGGCATCTGGCAGCACGAATCCGTCTTCACCCCGGAGATCGCCCGTGAGCTGGAAGAACTCGGCTACGGCGCGATCTGGCTGGGCGGCTCACCGGACGGCGACCTCGTGAAGGCGGAGGAGCTGCTCGACGCCACGAAGACGATCAAGGTGGCCACCGGCATCGTCAACATCTGGAAGGACGACGCGGCCACGGTCGCCGAGTCGTACAAGCGCATCGAGGCGAAGCACCCGGGGCGCTTCCTGCTCGGGATCGGCGCCGGGCACCGCGAGCACACCGCCGAGTTCAAGAAGCCGTACACGGCGCTGGTCGAGTACCTCGACGCTCTCGACGCCGCCGGGGTGCCGGTCGAAGGCCGCGTTCTCGCCGCTCTCGGCCCGAAGGTGATCAAACTCGCAGGAGACCGCACAGCGGGAGCCCACCCGTACCTGATGACGCCCGAGCACACCCGTCAGGCGCGCGAGATCCTCGGCGAAGGACCGCTGCTCGCGCCGGAGCAGAAGATCGTCCTCGAGGCCGATCCGGCGAAGGCCCGCGAGATCGGACGGCCGAGCGTCAAGTTCTACCTCGGTCTCGTCAACTACACGAACTCCCTGCGGAAACTCGGTTTCACCGACGAAGACCTGGCGGGCGAGGGCAGCGACAAGCTGATCGACGCGCTGGCGGTCCACGGCGACGCCGAGACGGTCGCCCGCGGCGTCACCGCGCATATCGAGGCCGGGGCGGACCACGTCAACATCCAGGTACTGAACTCCGACCCCCTGCCGGTCTACCGGGCGCTCGCCGCGGTCCTCCTCTGACGCGACGGCTGTAGGCACCTCCCGGCCGACCTCGTACGATGCGGCCGAGAGGTGCACCAGCCTGCTTCGAGGAGGAGTAAACGATGCCCATCGCCACCCCCGAGGTCTACGCGGAGATGCTCGACCGGGCGAAGGCGAACGAATTCGCCTACCCGGCCATCAACGTGACCTCGTCGGAGACCCTGAACGCCGCGATCCGCGGGTTCGCCGAGGCGGAGAGCGACGGGATCATCCAGTTCTCCACCGGCGGCGCGGAGTTCGCGTCCGGCCAGAAGGTCAAGGACATGGTGACCGGTTCGGTCGCGCTCGCCGAGTTCGCCCAGGTCGTCGCCGCCAAGTACGACGTGAACGTCGCGCTGCACACCGACCACTGCCCGAAGGACAAGCTCGACGGCTTCGTCCGCCCGCTGATCGAGATCTCCGCGGAGCGGGTCAAGAACGGCCAGAACCCGCTGTTCCAGAGCCACATGTGGGACGGCTCCGCGATCGACCTCGACGAGAACCTCGAGATCGCGCAGGAGCTGCTCGCCAAGGCCGCGGCCGCGAACATCATCCTCGAGGTCGAGATCGGCGTCGTCGGCGGCGAGGAAGACGGCGTCGAGGCCGAGATCAACGAGAAGCTGTACACCGCCGAGGGCGACTTCCTGAAGACGATCGACGCGCTCGGCTCCGGCGAGAACGGCCGCTACCTGCTGGCCGCGACCTTCGGCAACGTGCACGGCGTCTACAAGCCCGGCAACGTGAAGCTGCGCCCGGACGTGCTCAAGGGCGGCCAGGAGGCGGCGGCGAAGAAGCTCGGCCTCCCGGCGGGCTCGAAGCCGTTCGAGCTGGTCTTCCACGGCGGTTCCGGCTCGCTGCCGGAGGAGATCCGCGAGGCGGTGTCCTACGGCGTCGTGAAGATGAACGTCGACACCGACACGCAGTACGCCTTCACCCGGCCCATCGCGGACCACTTCTTCAAGAACTACGACGGCGTCCTGAAGATCGACGGCGAGGTCGGCAACAAGAAGGTCTACGACCCGCGTAGCTACCTGAAGGCCGCCGAGGCCGGCATGGCCGCGCGCGTCGTCGAGGCCGCCCAGTCGCTGGGCTCCGCCGGCAAGAAGCTCTGACCTTCCCGCATTTCGTCCTCTGAATGCGGAAGTACGTGAAGGCCCCCTTCCTTGCGCTGGACGCAAGGAAGGGGGCCTTCACGTACTCATCGTCGAGCCGGCGTCCGCCCGATCACGCGTGTCGTCCCTCTGATCACGCGAGTTCCGTCTCCAATCACGCGAGTTCGCCGTCTGATCACGTGAGTTCGCCGATGCGGCACGCCGTGCCGATGTACTCGGAGCCTCAGGCGGCGCGTGCGCGACGCTTCTCCAGCACCGAGTTCATCGCCCGCGTCCCCGGCCCGGCGGCGGCCCACAGCACGCCGACCCCGACCAGGCAGACCGCGGCCGTCCAGTAGGCCACCGGCGGCGCGGACTCCGTGTGCGCGTCGCCCAGGATCCACGGCCGGAACTGCGACTGCACCCACAACATCCCGTAGCCGAAAGCGGTCACCAGCAGCGCGCCCGCACCCGCCGTCAGCATCGGATGCCCCCGCCCGATGCGGAACGCCAGGTCGACGGCGAGGCCGACGGCCAGCAGATAGAACGGCACGACCGAGACCGGGAAGCCCATCCCGAGCAGCAGCGGCCACATCACCAGCCGGTACGCGAGGTACGCGGCGGCGACCGTCGTACCCGCCCAGCGGAAACCGGTCGTGTGCCGCGCCAGCGCGAAGATCAGCGCCATCACGCCGATGCCCCACAGCGGGTACACCCAGTCGTCGATCGGCATCGTGAAGTACTCGACGGCGACCCGGTCGACCGGATGCCCGATCTGGTTGGCGGCGAAGTTCAGCAGCTCGGGCTCGGCCTCGGGCGTGCCGCGTTCCCAGGCGCGCAGGCCGAGGATGCCGTACTCCTGCTGTCCGTTCGGGAAGAACGTGTTCTCGAGGAAGAAGGCCCACAGTCCGATCAGGACACCGGTGCGCAGGCGGCCGGGTTTGGCGTACTTGAGCCAGCCCATGATCACGCCGGCCTGCATGATGCCCGTTCCGATGTAGAGCATCATGTGCGACGGGCTCCACGCGGTCAGGTCGAGACCGTTGACGCGGTGGTTGATGACGTCCAGCGGCGCCGCGATGAGGAACACCACGAGCCCGATCTGCATCAGCCGCAGCGAACGCCGGTCGGCACCCATGCCGGTGTAGCTGTGGATCGCCACCAGCACCATGATGATCACCGTGCCGACGGTGTTGATCAGGTGCGGCGGGGCGAGGTCGTCACGCAGCCACATGAAATGCCACGACATGTCCCAGGACGAGCCCACCAGTTTGAAGGCGAACGCGGCCAGCCACATCGAGTAGCAGAAGTTCAGCACCCAGTCCGGCGTCGCCTGTCCCGGCGCGCCGCGGTGCCAATGGAGCTTGAAGAACAGCCTCGTCTTCGCGATCGGGCTGCGGGGGATGACACCCGGCGAAAGGTCCCCGGTCACTTCTGTCGCCTTTGTCATGCGGGCCATCTTCCCTGCTCCAGATCACGGGATGGGCATTTGGGGTCGAAAATCGGGGTTCACCCGTAGGGGTGGTGGATTTGCGACCGGCGTGCGAAACAGGGCAAGGTGTGCCGCCATGATGCCGAAACGACTCGTCGCGGCGGTCCTCGTCGCCGCTCTGGTGCTGGCCGGTGGGGGCATTCTCGGGAGCCTGTTCTTCTAGTCACAGCGCTGCTGATCGCGCGCTGACGAAAGCTCGCCGAAGGGGCGCCTTTCTCCGGCGACGGTCACGTGCTCCGAGATGCGCCCCTTCATCGAACTTTCGTGGCCTTCGGCCGACAGAGGGCGCGCGATGTGAAGTCTCCGTCGGGCGCGGAGCGCCCTTGGGGAGACGGGTCGGCACAATGGCCCGTATGACGAACCTCCTCGGCCCCCAGCCGACGCATCTCCCCGAGCACACCGCCGCGCAGGCGGCGCTGGACGCCGGGACCGATCCGGCCGCCGTAGCCGCCGAGCACCCCGACTACAGCGAGGCGTGGGCCGCCCTCGCCGAGAAGGCGCTCGACGCGGGCGAGACCGTCGCCGCGTACGCGTACGCCCGCACCGGTTACCACCGCGGTCTCGACCAGCTCCGCCGCGCGGGCTGGAAGGGACACGGGCCGGTGCCGTGGTCGCACCGTCCGAACCAGGGTTTCCTGCGTTCCCTCGCCGTCCTCGGCAAGGCCGCCGGCAAGATCGGCGAGACCGAGGAGTACGACCGCTGCAAGACGTTCCTGAGCGACTCGGACCCCGCCGCCGCGGAAGCCACCGGCCTCAAGTGACGTGTCATGAAAGGGCCGTTCAGGACAAAAGATGTCCTGAACGGCCCTTTCATGACACTCGGCAGCGCTAGAACTGGCCGCAGTTCCCGAAGGCCGGCAGCCCCGCGAAGCGTCCCTCAAGCCAAGCGAAGGCCTCCGGGAACGCCCGGATCGCCCCGCCCACGTGCGTCGGAACCAGCGAAGTCGAGAACTGCACCTTCGCACCCTTCGCGCACCACGAGCGCGCCATGGTCCGCCCCTGCGCGTAGGGGACGATGTCGTCGAGAGCACTGTGGACGACCAGCGTCGGCGCGCCAGGCTTACGCGCACCGATGAGCTGCTCACCGACTCGCGTCTTGTACGGCTCTTCGCCGAGGTAAGCCGTCAGCGGCCGACCGTCCTTCGTCAGGTCCTTCGACTGCGTGAACGCGTGCGCGAAGATCGCGTCCACAGTGCACTCCTGCTTGACCTTCTCGAACGCTTCGGCGCCCTTCGCGTTCAGCAGGGACGGGATGTTCAGCTCCGGATACGCCGCGTCCATGCTGACCATCGTGAAGCCGAGGAACCCGAACGCGTAGTGCCCGTCGATGTTCTTGCCGACTTCGGCCAGGTCGGCCGGGACGGCGCCCGCGTACGAGCCCTTCAGCTTGAGTTCAGGCGCGTACGACGGCTGCAGTTCGGCGGCCGACGCCGACGCCCCGCCGCCCTGCGAGTAGCCCGCGGTCGCGACCGGGCCGTTGTCCGGCAGGTTCGCTTCGGGCAGGCGCTGCGCCGCGCGGATCGAGTCGAGGACGGCGTTGCCCTCGGCGACGCGGTTGACGTACGTGTGGACGCCGGGAGTGCCGAGGCCCTCGTAGTCGGTGACGACGACGCCGTAGCCGCGAAGCAGCAGCCCGGCGATGAAGGGGCCTTCGTACTCCATGCCCGCCGAGAGGGCTTTCGACGGCGCGCACTGGTCGCCGACGCCCTGCGTCCCGGCCGCGTAGCCGATGACCGGCCGCTCGCCCGCGCCGGTCCACGCCTTCTTCGGGGTGAGGACGGTGCCCGTCACGGCGTTGGCCCGGCCGTGGGTGTCGGTGCTGCGGTACATGATGCGCTGAACGTCCGCGTCGGCCTTGATGAGTTTCACGGGATCGACGTAGAAGGTGGACGGCTCGTGCCGGATGATGTCGCCGGGAGCACCCGCGGGCAGTGGCGACGGGGGATCGTAGAAGGACGGGGCGGCGCCGGCCTGCTGTGCCCCGAAGGTCAGCAGGGCCGCGATGGTGGCCGCTGAGACGGCGGCGGACACACCGCGCCGGGATCCTGGACGCATGCTTGCTCCTCGTTGAGCACAAACATTTTCGACAGACGTGTCGAAAAAGAGAGTCAGTGAGGTGGCGCACAATGTCAAGTCCGGCGCCGCGAGGGAGACCCCGCAAACTCCCGATCGGCGAGCAACGCGCGCGGGTGCTGGGTTCGGCCGCCGGGGTCTTCGCGGTGCACGGCGCGCAGGCCGCGACGATCGAGCAGATCGCCCGGCGCGCGGGGGTGTCCCGTCAGGCCGTCTACGAGCAGTTCGGTGATCGCACGACGCTGTTCGCCCAGGTCGTGGCGGACATCGAGGAACGCGCCTTCGAGGCGATCGGCGCGCCCGCCCTCGACCTCTCGCAGCCCGAGCTCCGGTCATGGGCCCGCGCCAACTACGCCAACATGTTCGCCTTCGTCGCGGCGAATCCCGACGCGTTCCCCGTACTGCGCGAAGCGGAGCGCATGGGCGATCCGGCCCTCACCCGGCTTCGGGAACGGCTCGCGACCGTCTACACCGAGGCGAGCCGTCAGCGCTGGGCGCGCCACGGCGTCGACTCCGGCCGCGCGGACAAGGCACTGGTCACGCTGTTCTTCGCGATGACCGAGGCGCTCGTCCAGGCGAGCTGGGACGGTGAGCCGCCCGACGCGGACGCGCTCATCGACCTGCTCACCGAATTCACCGTCGGCGGCGTCGTCCGGCTCCGGACCGCGGCCGCCGACGTGATGGAAAGACTGCGCTAAGCCGCGACGGCCTCCATGGCTTCTTCGGTGACCGACGCCAGATCCGGTGACGAGACGACGCGGTTGCGGCCGTTGCGTTTGGCCGCGTAGACGGAGGCGTCGGCCGAGGCCATGACCTCGTCGATCGTCCGGCCGTCGAGCGGGAACGTCGCGACGCCGACCGACGCCGTCCGCTGCTCGATGACCACGTCGTTGCCCTCGTTGTCCTGGGTCTTGATGACCATTTCGCTGATCCGCTGCCGGATCCGCTCGGCGACCGCGACGGACTCCTGCTTCGAAGACGACGTCAGGAGGACGACGAACTCCTCACCGCCGAAGCGGCCGGCGAGGTCCTGCGTCCGCGTTTCGGCCTTGACCAGCGCCGCGACGCCCTTGAGCACGTCGTCGCCCGCCAGGTGGCCGTACGTGTCGTTGATGCTCTTGAAGTGGTCGAGGTCGATCATCAGCGCGCCGAACTGGCCGTTCTCGCGCTCCGCGCGGGAGACCTCGCGGACGGCGCCCTGCTGCCAGGTCGTGGCGTTGAGCAGCTGGGTCTTCTGGTCGGTGGTGGCGAGCTCCTCGAGCTGCTTGATCAGCACCGAACGCTGCAGCAGGTACAGCGGCAGGAAGACGAGCAGCACGAGCACCGGCTGATGCGGCAGGACGGCGAGCACGAGCGCGCCGATGCAGACCGTCGAGGCTTCGAGGATGTTGTCGTCCCAGGAGCCGAGGAGCGTCTGGACGGTCGCCTTCTTGGGCGCCGCGAAGTACAGGCCGGTGCCGGTGAAGACGGCGTTCATCAGGAAGAAAGCGAGGCTCGCGGCGCAGATCGACGTCACCGACGCCGTCTCGGCGCCGACGATCTGCACGGCCGCCCAGGCGGCGAACGCGGTCAGCGTCATCGATGTGGCGTTCGCCACAGTTCGATGGGGGTTGACCGTGCGAAGGCCCGCCCAGCTGCGGTATCCGAGGTGAAGATAGATCACGGTTACGAGAAGCGCGGTCAACTGCGGCGGAAGCAGGATCGCGCCCGGCAGGACCCAGACCGAGGTCATGTTGATATGCGGGGTGACGCTCATGCTGCGCCGCTGGCGCTCGATCCGGCGGGTCGCCTCGGTGTGCGCGATGGCGAGCCCCGCGAGCAGGGAACACAGCAGGACCTGCGAAGACGTGATGGCGATGGATGCGGCGAAGACCCCCGTCAGTGCCAGCATCGTCGCGACGGACAGCCCGGTGTAGGCGATCCAGTGCTTGGGCCTCTTCCACAGCTCCCACGTCGCTACCGTGAGAGCCGAACGATGTCCAGCGCGTTCCTCCGATGTGATCATCTTTCCCCCTGACTCTTGCGTCATTCTCCGAAACCCCCTACTTACGGACAGCTTCTACCGACTTGCGGGCTGTCGACAAGCTCCCTAGGTGTGTACTTTTCTCTGAGAGGTCGAGGGAAAGGTGCCAGCGATGGCCGGTAGGGATCAGTGAACTGGGGCGCGCGCCAGACGTCCGCGCGATCGGGCCGGCGCGTGGAACAGCTCAATGTTCTGCGCGTGCGGCGTCTTTTTCCTGCCACCGTTCCGGGTCGCGGCTGAGGGTCCGGAACCAGCTCAACGCGAGCGGAACGGTCAGTATCAATCCCGCAAGGCCGAAGACGCCGACGGTCGACTGAGGGCCCACCTGGTCCGCCAGGATGCCGCCGATCAGGGGACTCACCCCCATCGTCGTGGTCAATCCGGTGTTCGACAGCCCCATCACCTGTGCCCGGCTCTCGTCCGGCACGGCCAGCGTCAGTGACGCGGTCGCCTGCATCAGCGCCACCGTGCCGAAGCCGCCGCAGAGCACGAACAACACGATCGACGACAGCGGTCCCGGCTGCAGGAAGCACAGCAGCAGCGGGAGCGCGGTCAACGCCGAAAGCGGCCCGATCAGTTTCGGTCTGACGTGTGCCGGCACCCACCGTGAGTAGATGAACGCCCCGATCACGCTGCCGATCGGATCGGCGGCCAGCAACAGGCCGATGACCTCGGGGCCGCCGCCCGACGAGGCGACGTAGGGCGCCGCGATGCCCTCGTACACCGGCAGCAGGCCCATCAGCCAGGTGAACAGCAGCAACGAGCGCAACCCGGCGCTGGCGAAGACGATCTTGCCGCCCGAACCGATCGACGCGAAGAAGGACTTGCGCTTCTCCCCGGACGCCGCGGCCGGCCGCGATTTCAGTCCGAACCGGACGAACAGCGCCGAGATCACGAAGGTGACCGCGTCCAGCGCGAGGGCGATATGGGGTTCGAGCGCGGTCAGCAGGAGCCCGCCGCCGGCGAATCCGGCCAGCTGCGCCGATTGGACGGTCATGCTGCGGATCGCCATGCCGACGACGAACCGGTCGCCTTCGAGGATCTGCGGCAGCAGGGCCAGCTGGGCCGCCTTGAACGGCGGGTTCAGCAGCGAGACGCCGCCGACGAGGACGCACAGGACCCAGAACGGCAGCACCGGCACCGCGACCAGCGCGATCAGCAGGGCCCGTAAGAGGTCGACGACCACCATGACGGTCCGCCGGGGGAACCGGTCCGCGAAGCCGGTGAGGAAGATGCCGCCGAGCAGCGAAGGGGCGTAGGTCAGCGCGTAGGTGAGACCGGTCAGGGTCGCGGAGCGGGTTTCGGTGAAGACGAGGACGGACAGGGCGACCCTGGCGAGTTGATCACCGAAGATCGAAAACAGTTCGGCGAACCAGAGCGAACGGAACTCGGCTACACCGAACACCTCTCGGTAAGTGACCCGTCCGGCCGAAGCCATGCTGCCCCCAATAGGGTCCTTATTACGCGAGAAACTCGTGACCGAGAGTAACGCGGTCACGAGCTCGTCACGAAGCGTCATTCGTTCACGTAAGTGTCTCCTGACTGTTGGTGATTGGCTAGGTTCTTTCGCCGGGTTTCTGGAGTTGGAGATCTTTTTCGTGGATGGACTTCCGCCCGCGAAGATGTCCCGGTGACCGGTATCAACGCCCAGGCCAGCGCTTTTGGGTTGATTCGGGCTTTTCGCCGGGAAAAAGCGGACATGACGGCGTCACCCGGGGCGGGGATGCCGCGTCGCGACGGTGGTCCGCGAGTGGTCCCCAAGGCGCTTGTGGGCGAACGTGTTTCGACTGCGCTCCGCGACGACCGGGACAATCGACGGCAGTCGGCGTCGTGCGCCGAATGGATGACGCTGCCCGCCATTCGGTGTAGTGAACGGCTCAGCCGTCGACGGCGAGTACCTCGCGCGCCGAAGCCGCCTTCGCCGCGTCGCGTTTGGCGACCTCTTCGCGCACGATCGGGATGACGTGACGGCCGAAGTCGATCGTGTCGCCGAGCATGTCGTAGCCGCGGGCGGAGAGGATGTCGACGCCGAGGTCGTAGTAGTCGAGCAGGGCCTGTGCGACGGTTTCGGGCGTGCCGACCAGGGCGTTGGAGTTACCCGCGCCGCCGGTCGCGGCCGCCGTCGGGGTCCACAGCGCCCGGTCGAACCGTTCGCCCTCGGCGGCGACCGCGAGGAGCCGCTGCGAGCCGGTGTTCTCCGGATTCGTGAGCGAATGCCGCCGGGTCAGCTGCTGACCGCCGCTCGTCCGGGCCTTGATCGCGTCGACCGTGCGGTGCGCCTTCTCCCAGGCGAGTTCCTCGGTCGGCGCGATGATCGGGCGGAAGGCGACCTGGATGCGCGGGACGTCGGTCCGCCCGGCGGCCTTCGCCGCGGCCTTGACGGACTCGATCTGCTCGGCCGTTTGCGCGAGGGGCTCGCCCCAGAGGCAGAAGATGTCCGCTTCGGCCCCGCCCGCCGCGTACGCCGCCGGAGACGAGCCACCGAACGAGACGCCAGGGCGTGGCTGCTGCACAGGCCGGACGTCGAGAACGAAGTCGGCGAAGCGGTAGTGCTCGCCCTCGTGGTCGAAGGGCTCTTCGGACGTCCAAGCCCGCTTCACGATCTGGATGTACTCGCGCGTGCGTGAGTAGCGCTCGTCCTTCGTGAGGTAGTCGCCTTCGCGCTGCTGCTCGTGGTCGCTGCCGCCGGTGATGAAGTGGACCGTGAGCTTCCCGTCCGAGAGCTGGTCCAGCGTGGCGAACGTCTTCGCCGCGAAGGTCGGGTACGAGACGTTCGGCCGGTGCGCCAGCAGGATCTGGAGCTTGTCGAGCTTCGCCGCGACGTACGCGGCCGCCTGCGCCGGGTCCGGCCCGCTGGAGCCGTACGCGAACAGCACCCGGTCCCAGCCGAATTCCTCGTGTGCCCGCGCGAGCCGCAGTGTGTAGTCCTTGTCGAAGACGCCACCCGATCGCGGATGTGTCTCCGAACCGTCGTTGGTGCCTCCGATACCCAGGAATTCGACCGGCATCGTCCGTCCCTCTCGTCCGTGTCCCCCTGTTCGACGAGTACGCGCCGGTTCCTCGCCGTGGCAACGGGTTCCGCTCCTTGAGAACCCGCACACGCCCCGGAATCCCGGCGTAGCTTCGGCTTCGTGAGTACCGCAGACCTTCCCTACGTGCTCGCGGTGGTCGGCGCCGGTCCACGTGGGGTGGGCGTGCTCGAACGGCTCGGTGCCAACGCCGCCGAGCTCCTCGGCGGGCGGCGGCTGGTGGTGCATCTCGTCGATCCCTTTCCCGCCGGGGCCGGGCGGGTCTGGCGTCATGAGCAGTCACCGTTGCTGCGGATGAACTCCATGCCTGAGGACGTCACCGTGTTCACCGACGAAACCGTGGAGATCGACGGGCCGATCCGCCCCGGGCCTTCGCTGATCGAGTGGGCGCGGTTGGTTCGCGAGGGCTCGCTCGACGCGGAAGTCGACGAAAGCCTGCGTGTCGAACTCGAGGCACTGCAAAGCGATCACTTCCCGACGCGACGGCTGCAGAGCGCGTACCTCGCCTGGTTCCATCGCGAGGTCCGCGCCGGGCTCCCACCCGAAATCGAAGTCGTCGAGCACCGGACCCGCGCGGTGCGGCTGGAAGACGGCGACCCGCAGTCGCTCTGGCTGGAGGACCGGGCGGAGCCCCTCGCCGTGGACGCGGTCCTGTTCACCGTCGGGCATCTCGACGCCGAACCGGACGAACGCGAAACCGCACTCGCCGATTTCGCCGCCCGGCACGACCTCGCCTACTACCCGGCCGGCTACACCGCCGACGTCGACTATTCGGCGATCCGACCGGGGGAAACCGTGCTGGTGCGCGGATTCGGCCTCGCGTTCGTCGATCTGATGCTGCTGCTGACCGAAGGCCGCGGCGGCCGGTTCGAAGAGCAGGCGTGCGGCGGGCTGAAGTACCACCCCAGCGGCGCCGAGCCCGTATTGCACATCGGTTCACGCCGTGGCGTGCCGTACCACTCGAAAATCGGCTACCGGCTGCGCGGCAAACCCTTGCAGTTGCCCAAATTCTTCGATGCCTACGCGATCGGGAAACTCTGCGGCGTGCCCGGACCGATCGACTTCCGCCGCGACGTCTGGCCACTGATCTCGAAGGAGATCGCGTGGGCCTACTACAGCGAACTGTTCACCGCCCACCCCGAGCGGGTGCGGATGGATTTCGCGGTCTTCGCCGACGCTTTCGCGGACGCCGCGCCCGGCGAGCTCGACGCGCTGGTGGCGCGGGCGGTTCCGGCGCCGGACGACCGGCTCGACCTCGGCAGGCTCGACCGGCCGATGGCGGGAGCCGAGTTCGGCACCGCCGAGGAGTACGGCAAGGAACTGCGCGAGTACGTCGAAGCGGACTTGAGCCGCCGGGCGGACCCCGAGTACAGCGCGGATCTGGGTGCGTTCATGGCGCTGCTTTCCGTGATGGGGCAGCTTCCGGCGCTGGTGCAGACCGGACGGCTCGACGCGGCGTCGCAACTGTCCGATTTGGACGGTTGGTTCCTCGGCTTCTTCTCCTACTTCGCCAGCGGGCCGCCGCCGCGACGGCTCGAAGAACTGCTCGCGCTCCAGGAAGCAGGCCTCGTTTCCTTCCTGGGGGCCGAAATGCGAGTGTCGGCCGACGAGGAGCGCAGGGCCTTCGTCGCTTCCGGTGCGAGTTTCCCCGGCGAGACCGAGGCTCGGACCCTGGTCGAGGCACGGCTTCCCGAGCCGAGCGTCTCCAGGGCGTCCGATGTCCTTTTGCGACAGTTGCGCGACAGCGGCGCGCTCGGCGAGGAAGCCGTCCTCGACCCGGTCACCGGCGACAGGCTGCTCGCCGGCCGTATCCACACCCGCGTCTCCGACGGCCGGATGCTCGACGGCGAGGGCCGCCCGCATCCGCGCCGGTTCGCGCTCGGGCCGCATACATCGGCGCGGTCGGCCGGGGCGTTCACCCGGCCGCGGACCAACGCGCTCCCGTTCCGGCAGAACGACATCGTCGCGCGGGAGATCCTGAAACTGACTCAGTCGGAGGCGTAACTCACGTGATTGAAGGGCGAACTCACGTGATTGGAGGCGGAACTCGCGTGACTGAAGGCGTAACTCACGTGTGCGGCTTCCAATCACGCGAGTCACGCGTCCAATCACGCGAGTTACGCCTCTGATCACGCGTGAGCGGCGAACTCCTCCAGCCGCCGGACGACCTCCGACGGCGCGGGCATGGCGGCGATCTCGTGACGGGCCTTCGCCGCCACCTCGCGCACGCGGGCGTCGTCGAGGAGGGTCTTGGCCCTCTCCTCGACGGCGTCCGCGGTCACCGCGTCGCCGATCAGCGCCCGTCCGGCGTCGGCCGTCTCCAGCACTTCGGCGTTGACGAACTGGTCCGCGCCCTGCGGCAGCACCAGTTGCGGCAGTCCGGCCGAAAGCGCGCCGAGCACGGTCCCGGTCCCGCCGTGGTGCACCACCAGATCCGCGCGCGGAAGGACTTCGGACTGCGGCACGAAACCGGTCACGTGGACGTTCGGCGGCAGGTCGCCGAACTCGCCGGGATCACCGGGGCCACGGGCGACCAGGACGTCCACCGGCTGCCGCGCGAGGCCGTCGATCGCCGCGCGCAGTACGTCGGTGGCGCCGAAGGCGACGGTGCCCAGCGTCAGGTAGACGAGGGGCCGGTCGCGTCCGTCGAGCCACGACGGCACCGTGCCCGGTTCGTTCCACGGCACCGGCCGGAGCCGGAAGACCGTCGGCAGCGAGCTCGCCACCGGGTCGCGGACGACATCCGGCCACACGTCGATCCCGGCGTCGCCCAGCATGACGTCGGCAGGCGGGTTGCCGTCCCACAGCGGCGCGAACCGGTGCGCGGCGGCGGCCATCAGCTCGGCGGGCATCGACCGCCCGATCACGTGGGACACCACCGGGATCCCGGCCCGGCGGGCGGCGGCCGCCGCGCCGGCGTCGCTCATCTCGTAGACGACCAGATCCGGCCGGAGCGTGGGGAGCAGCGGGGTCAGGTCGGCGATCGTCGCCTGCGGCAGGATGTCGGCGAAGGCGGTGAAGATGGCCTCGAGCGCGTCCCCTTCGGCCTGGTCGACGGCGTCCTGGATCGAGATCCCGACCTTGTGCGCGTCGAAACCGAGCCCGCGGACCTTGTCCAGGAACGCTTCGCCGGTCCCGAAGACCACTTCGTGTCCGGCGTCGCGGGCGGCGATCGCCAAGGGCATCAACGGGTACAGGTGGCCGTAGGCGGGGCGGCACGTGAAGAGGATGCGCACCTCCTCGAAGGTACTAGCTTTCCCAGACGCGCGAGGGCAGTTCTTTCCGCACGATCGGGACGACGTCGGCGGCGAAGAGCTCGAGGACGTCTCGCGCTTCCCCGGCTTCTAAGCCGTCGACCGACACCGCCTGCACCTCGTGCCCGAACGACGCGTGGTAGTCGCCGATCTTGTCGATCACCTGTTCCGGACTCCCGACGAGCGCGGAACCGCCGGCGATCTTGTCCTCCAGCGTGGTGAACTCCGACTTGTTGTGCTGATACGCGGGCGTCTTCATCAGCGCCTCGAAGTACGGCCGGTATCCGTCCAACGCCTCCTGCGACGTCTTGGCGACATAGAGCCCGCCCGCGCCGGAACCGACGAGCGCGTCCGCCGGATCGTGGCCGTACTCCGCCCAGCGCCGCCGGTAGTGGTCGATCAGGTCCGCGTACTTCTTCTTGGGGTGGAAGCCGTTCGCGGTGAACAGCGGATCGCCGAACTTCGCCGCCAGCTCGGTCGATTCGGTGCTCGACGCGCTGCCGTGCCAGATCCGCGGCCGGGGGTGGAACGGACGCGGTTGCGTCGTGACGTCGGTCAGCGGCGTGCGGAACTCGCCCTCCCACGTCACGCCCTCCTCCAGGAACAGGCGGCGCAACAGGGCGAACTTCTCCGCCTGGTACTCCCATTGCCGGTCTTCTTCGAGGCCGAACAGCGGGAAGTGCCGCGGATCGTTGCCCTTCCCGATCATGAGTTCCAGCCGGCCGCCGGAAAGCTGGTCGAGCGTCGCGTAGTCCTCGGCGACGCGCACCGGGTCGAGCACGCTGATCACGGTCAAGGTGGTCAGCAGCCGGACACGTTTCGTGCGTTCCGCGACCGCCGCGAGGATCACCGGCGGAGCCGAGGAAAGGAACGGTTCGCCGTGCCGCTCGCCGACGCCGTACGCGTCGAAGCCCAGTTCCTCGGCGAAGATCGCCTCGTCGACGACCTGGCGCAGGCGTTCGTGCTGGGTCGGCGTCGCGCCGGTCACCGGGTCGGGATGGTTGGCGACCAGGGAGAAGAGCCCGAACTTCATCGTGCCTCCAAGGGTTTGCGGCCCGGGATGGCGGCGAGCAGCTCCCGGGTGTAGTCCGCGCTCGGCCGTTCGAGGACGTGCCTCGCCGGGCCGAGTTCCACGAGTTCGCCGCCGCGAAGCACGCCGACGGTGTCCGCGATCTGCCGGACCACGGCGAGGTCGTGCGAGATGAACAGGTACGTCAGGCCGAGTTCGTCCTGCAGGTCGGCGAGCAGCCGCAGGATCTGCGCCTGCACCGAGACGTCCAGCGCGGACACGGGTTCGTCGGCGACGATCAGCTCCGGGCGCAGGGCGAGCGCCCGCGCGATGGCCGCTCGTTGCCGCTGCCCGCCGGACAATTCGGCGGGTTTGCGCTTCAACACCGAAGACGGCAGGGCGACTTGGTCGACCAGCTCGGCCGCCCGCGCCCGGCGTTCCGCCTTCGTGCCGACGCCGAACGCCCGCAGCGGCTCGGTGATGACGTCCTCGATGCTGAACTTCGGATTCAGCGACGCGTACGGGTTCTGGTACACCAGCTGGAACCGGCGCCGCAGCCGCCGCAGCTCCTCACCGCGCAGCGCCGTGATGTCCTCGCCGTCGAATTCGACGACACCGTCGGTCGGCGTCTCCAGCCGCAGGATCATCCGCGCGGTGGTCGACTTGCCGGAACCGGATTCGCCGACCAAGGCGAGCGTCCGGCCGCGGGCGATGTCGAACGAAACACCGTCGACCGCTCGGACGGTGCCGAAGGTCTTGCCGAGGCCACGGACCGACACCAGGGCATCGGACGACGGCGGTTTCGGCTCCCTCAGCGGGGTGTCGGACAGACTGGGCGCGGCGGCGAGCAGATCCCGCGTGTACTTCTCCGAGGGCGCGGCGAGGATCTCGCCGGTCGTGCCTTCCTCGACGACACTTCCCTGTGACAGCACGACGATCCGCGACGCGCGATCCGAGGCGACACCGAGGTCGTGGGTGATCAACAGGACGGCGGTGCCCGCTTCGGCGGCGAGTTCTTCGAGGTGGTCGAGGATCTGCCGCTGCACGGTGACGTCGAGCGCACTGGTCGGCTCGTCGGCGATGATCAATTTCGGCCGTCCGGCGAGTGCGGCCGCGATCAGCGCGCGCTGGCGAAGCCCGCCGGACAGCTCGTGCGGATACTGCCGCGCCCGCGTTTCCGGATCGGCGATCCCGGCCTTGCGCAGCAGCTTCACCGCCTCCGCACCGGCGCCGCGTTTGTCGGCGAGACCGTGGATCAGCAGGACTTCCGCGACCTGATCACCGATCCGGTGCACGGGATTGAGCGACACCGTCGGATCCTGCGGGACCAGCGCGATCTCGCGGCCCCGCACCGAACGCCAAGCGCGGTCGGAGAGTTTCGTGAGGTCACGGCCGTCGAAGGTGATCTCGCCGCGATCGATCCGCCCGCCGCGGGGCAGCAGCCCGATCGCCGCGTGCGCCGTCGTGCTCTTGCCGGAGCCGGACTCGCCGACCACCGCGACGATCTGTCCCTTGTGGACGGAAAGCGAGACGCCGTCCACGGCGGTCACGGATTTGTAGGAAACCGCGAGATCGCGGATGGTCAGCAGTTCGCTCACCGCACGTCTCCTTCGATCGCTCTGGACAGCCGGTTCGCGGACAGCACCACGGCCGCGACGGTGAGTCCGGGGAAGGTCGTCATCCACCAGGCGGTGGCGAGGAAGCCGCGGCCGCCCGCCACCAGCGAGCCCCATTCCGGCGTCGGCGGGGTGGCGCCGTAGCCGAGGAAGCTCAGCGCCGACACCTCCAGCACCGCGGTGCCGAAGGTGAGCGTCGCGAGCGCGACTACCGGACCGAGGGCGTTGGGCAGCACGTGCCGCCCGAGCACGCCGGTCCAGCGCACACCGCCCGCCCTGGCCGCCTCGACGAACACGCCACTGCGGACCCGCAGCACTTCGGCCCGCATCAGCCGGGCGAACTGCGCGAGGTTCGCGACCCCGACCGCGATCGCGATATTGGTCGTCCCGAAGCCGAGCGCGGTGACCAGCGCCAGCGACAGGAGAATCGACGGGATCGCCAGCAGGACGTCGACGCAGCGCATGATCGCCGAATCGAGGGCGCCGCCACGGAACCCGGCGACCAGGCCGAGCGCGGAACCGGCGACCAGCGCGACCACGACGGCGATCACGGTCGCCTGCAACGAAAGCGCGGCGCCGTGGACGACACGGGCGAAGATGTCGCGCCCGGTTTCGTCGGTGCCGAAGAGATGGCCGAGCGACGGCCCCTGCATCTTCTCGGCGGGGACGCCGGCGAGCGGGTCCTGTCCGGTGAAGAGGCCGGGCGCGACCGCCGACAGCAGGGCGAAGGCCAGCACGGCGATCGCGAGGATCAGGCCCGGCTTGCGCCCGGTGCGCACGAGAACGTCAGGCATCGGTCGTCTCCCGGTGTCGGATCCGCGGGTCGAGCAGGGGATAGACGAGATCGACGAGCAGGTTGATCACCACGAACACCAGCGCGGCGAGCACGATCACCGCCTGCACCACCGGGATGTCCTGCGCGGTGACCGCCGACGACGTCACGCGGCCGAGGCCGTCGCGGGAGAACACGGTCTCGGTGATCACCGAACCCGCGATCAGGTTTCCCGCGACCACGCCGGCGATGGTGAGTGTCGGCACCGCCGCGTTGCGCAGGAGGTGTCCGAAGTGGACTCTCGACCGGCTCGCCCCTTTCGCCAGCGCGATCTCGGCGTACGGCTCGGCGAGCTGCGTGCGGAGGCTTTTCGCCAGCACCTGCCCGATGATCGCGCCGGTGGGGATGGCGAGGGTGATCGCGGGCAGGATCAGCGACTCGAAGCCGTTCGAACCCAGCGCGGGCAACAGCCTGAGCTGGAAGGAGAAGAACTGGATCAACAGCAGCCCGACCCAGAACGGCGGCAGCGAGATCCCCAGCGGCGGCAACGCGAGCAGGAGATTGCCCAGCCACCGATGCCGCGTGAGGGTGCCGGCGAACGCGATCCCGCCGCCGAACAGGATCGCGAGCACCAGGGCGAAGCCGGTCACCGCCAGCGTCGGCGGCAGGGCGGAGACGACCATGTTCGTGGCGTCGTCCCCCGTGGCGATCGAGCGTCCGAAGTCCCCCTGCACTGCCGCGAGCAGCCGCTTTCCGTACTGCAGCGGCAAGGGGTCGTCGAGTCCGTACTCCGCCTTCGCCGCGGCGAGTTGTTCCGGCGTCACCGAAAGACCGGCCTCGCCCCCGCCGAGCTTCGCGCTGACCGCGTCGCCCGGCAGGAGGTAGAGGATCACGAAGGACACGGTGAACGCGGCCCACAGCACGAAGACCGCCTGCAGGATCCGCCGCAGCAGATACCGCGTCACGAGCCGGACACCCAGGCGTCGAACAGTTGAAGCCGGGACGACGCCTCGAAACCGACGCCGTGCGCGTTCGGCCCGTGCGCCAGCACCTGGGTCAGCTCGAACACCGGCGCCGAGTAGCCGTGCTCGATGATCGCGCGCTGTGCCTCCTCGGCCGCGGGCTTCCGTTTCGCCGGGTCCACAGTGGACGACTGCGCGTCGAGCGGTGCGTCGACCGGATTGCCCGCGGACAGTTTGCTGCGGTTGTTGGCCTTGGTGGAGAACAGGTTGCGCAGGATGTCCGGATCGGCGCGGGTGGTGTTGTACCAGAGGTACTCGTAGTTCCCGCTCTGCGTGATCTGCACGCTCTCGGCCGTCGTGCGCTGCTCGATCTGAAGGTCGAAGCCGATCTTGCGCAACTGCTGCTGCACGAGTTCGAGCACGCTCTTGTTCTGGTTGAACACCAGGGAGAAGACGACCTTCGCGGTCAGCCGCTGCCCGTTCTTGGTGCGGATCCCGTCGGGGCCGGGGAGCCAGCCCGAGCTCTCCAGCAGCGCCGTGGCGCCTGCCGGATCGTAGGCGAGCAGTGGGGAAAGGTCGGTGTAGAACGGTGTCGCCGAACCGAGGATGCTGGTGGCGGGTTTGTAGTTCGGGGTCAGCACGGTGTTCGTGACCTCGGGCCGGTTGATGCCCTTGACCACCGCCTGGCGGACCTTTTCGTCGGTGAGCACGCCCTTGGTGACGTTGGCGTGCAGGTTGAACACGATGCCGGGATTCGGGCGCGTGGGCTCGGTGAAACCGTTGCCGGTGAACTGCGGTTCGTCGACCGGCTGGACGTCGGTGATGGCGTCGAGCTGGCCGGACGCGAGACTTCCGGTGCGTACACCGGGTTCCGGGACGATCTTGTAGGCGATCTTGTCGAGATACGCCTCGCCCTGGTGTTTGAACAGCGACGATCCCCAGTTGTAGCCCTTGCGTTTCGCGAGGACGATCTCCTGATTCTGCTTCAGGCTCTCGAAAACGAACGGCCCGGAGCCGATCAGGCCGTCGCCCTGGCAGCGCTGGTCGGCGGTCTTCTTGTACGCGGCGGGCGCGAGGACGCCGAGCGACATCGTCGAGCTGGCCTGCAGGAACTGTGCGCTGGGAACGGAGAACTCGATCTTCACCGTCTTCGGGTCGACGACCGTCGTCCCCTTGTACACGGCCAGATAGCCGGAGCCGAGCTGCGATTTCGGGCCGAGCGCCTTGATCGCGTCGAAGCTCGTCTTGACCGCGGCGGCGTCGACCGGGCTGCCGTCGGAGAAGGTCGCGCCGTCGCGCAGATGGAAGGTGAACGCGGTCGAATCCGCGTTGCTCTCCCATTTTTCGGCCAGCCACGGCTTGATCTCGCCGGTGGCCGGATCCTGGTCGGTCAGCGAATCGACCAGCTGACGGCCGACGTTGAGCGAAGCGTTGGTGCCGACCTGTTGCGGGTCGATGCAATCCGGGCTGGACGAGATCCCGAGGCGCAGCGTGCCACCGGGTTTGGGCGGCCCGGCGTCGGCGCCCGTCGCACCACCCGCGGAGGAGCAAGCAGTGGCGACGATCGCGGTGAGGGCGAGCAAGGAAGTGGCGGCGGTACGGGACACCGGGTGGCCTCCAGCGGGGAACGGGGGCGCTTTCTCTTGCGCCTACCCGAATCACGCTAATCACGGCCTTGAGCCCCGCCCACATGCTGAACCCGGCTCCCAGCCCGCGAAACGTCCCATGATCCCGCTTGACAGCGCGCGATGCGCGTGAAGGCCCCCTTCCCTCGGCTGAGCAGAGGGAAGGGGGCCTTCACGGGAAAACCGGTTCAGCAGCGGTTGAGCATGTCCGTCAGCGCGGTCTTCTCCGCCGACTTGATGCTCAGCTTGTACTTGTACTTCACCGTGGTCCACATCTTCGCGTAGGTGCACCAGTAGCCGACGGTCGGCGGCTTCCAGGCGTCCGGCGACTTGTCGCCCTTCTCCTGGTTGACGTTGTCCGTGACGGCGATCAGCTGCGGCGCGCTGAGGTCGTTCGCGAACGCCTGCCGCTGCGCGGTGGTCCACGAAGACGCCCCGGTGCGCCACGCGGCGGCCAGCGGGACGACGTGATCGATGTCCACATCGGACGCCGCGCGCCAGGTGGCGCCGTCGTACGGGCTGAACCAGCTGCCGGAGACGGCGGCGCAACTGCTGTCCTGCTGAACGTTCGTGCCGTCCCGCTTCAGCACGACCTCACGCGTGTTGCAGCTGTTGCCCTGGTCGGACCAGTGCGGGAACTTGTCGCGGCTGTACCCGGTCGACGAACCGTCCGGCTTGACGGTCAGCGAGGCGAGCTGGCTCTTGGCGGTGTCCGCCGACGGGATGCCCGGGGGTGTCGCTTCGGCGACACCCACCACGCCCGCGGAGACGATCGCCGAGACGGCGAGAACGGTTAAGGAGCGACGAACAGCAAGCGCAGTTGGCATATTGCTGCCTCCGTGTCAGGTTTGGGGACCTGGTCACCATGCGGCACGGATATGACCCACGCAACACCATCGGATGACACTCTGCTGGCTATTCGTGAACGGAGGGTGTCACGAGCAGGTAGGACAGGGTGTCCGTCGCCGAAAAATCTTCGGAAAGTCCAGCTGAAGGTTCTGAGCCGAACGGCCTAGTCCAGCCCGCGGACCAGCCGGAGATCCTCGGTGTGCCGGTACCAGGTCCACCGGCTCATGGCCCGCGGATGGGCGACGCCGTCGCTGCTCGGCCGCGTCGGGATACAGCCGAGCTGGAACGCCCGCGCGTACTGCGTCGAAGGCCGCTTGAACAGCGTCCCCTTGGTCACCCGGACCATCAGCCCGGGGCCGCTCGTGTCCGGCTCCACCTCGATCGAGCGCGCGGGCCCGCGCAGGACGGTGTGCTCGTCGCAGTAGGCCACTCCGCGGATCATCCCGATCACCCCGCGTCCGACCAGCACGCCGCCGGTGTCGTCGCGGATCAGCGGCACCGGGTCGACCTCGCCGCGCAAGGCGAGCGAGAGGGCGCGCAGCGGCTGTGTCGGCAGGCTCCAGATGCGGGCGACGTCGGAGTCCGGCGAGGAAGGCACGAAGCCGAGCGACACGCCCGAGAGCTGTTCTTTTCGTAACAGCCGCAGCGCGACCGCCGCGAGGTCGGCATCGGTGCCCGCGACCACGAGATGATCGTGTTCGCCCAGCAAGGGGTCGATATCCGCCTTGCCGGGGCGGCTCGGGACGTGCACCATTTCGACGTCGTCGATCTCCGGGAGTGTGGGCTCGCCCGCCGGACAGACCACCACTATTCCGCGCACCCGAAGGCCCTCCGTTACGCTCATGCACCGGCATTTACCAGCGCCAAACCACAAGTCGCCGAACACCTGGAGTGTCACATGCCGGCCATCGTGCTGATCGGGGCCCAATGGGGGGACGAGGGCAAGGGCAAGGCCACCGACCTGCTCGGCGACCGCGTCCAGTGGATCGTGCGTTACCAAGGCGGTAACAACGCGGGCCACACCGTAGTCCTTCCCGACGGGCAGAACTTCGCCCTCCACCTCATCCCGTCCGGGATCCTCACGCCGGGCGTCACCAACGTCATCGGCAACGGCGTCGTCATCGACCCGGGCGTGCTGCTCGACGAACTCGCCGGGCTGGAGGAACGCGACGTCGACACCAGCAAGCTGCTGATCTCCGCCGACGCGCACTTGATCATGCCGTACCACGTGGCGATCGATAAGGTCACCGAGCGTTACCTCGGCAGCCGCAAGATCGGCACCACCGGCCGCGGCATCGGTCCCTGCTACCAGGACAAGATCGCCCGCGTCGGCGTCCGCGTGCAGGACCTGCTCGACGAGAAGATCTTCCGGCAGAAGGTCGAGTCGGCACTGGAGTTCAAGAACCAGGTGCTGGTCAAGGTTTACAACCGCAAGGCGCTGGACGCGAACCAGGTCGCCGACGAGGTGCTGGCCGCCGGCGAGAAGTTCGCGCACCGCATCGCCGACACGCGCCTGCAGCTCAACCAGGCCCTCGAACGCGGCGAGACCGTGCTGCTCGAAGGTTCGCAGGGCACCCTGCTCGACGTCGACCACGGCACCTACCCGTTCGTGACGTCGTCGAACCCGACCTCCGGCGGCGCGAGCGCGGGTTCGGGTATCGGCCCCGGCAAGATCGAGACCGTGCTGGGCATCCTCAAGGCCTACACCACGCGTGTCGGCTCCGGCCCGTTCCCGACCGAGCTGGACGACGAGTCCGGCGAGTACCTGCGCAAGCAGGGCGGCGAGTTCGGCGTCACCACCGGCCGTTCACGGCGCACCGGCTGGTTCGACGCGGTCATCGCGCGCTACGCGGTGCGGGTCAACGGCATCACCGACTACTTCCTCACCAAGCTGGACGTGCTGTCCGGCCTGGAGAAGGTGCCGGTGTGCGTCGGCTACGAGGTCGACGGGGTCCGCACGTACGACATGCCGATGACGCAGACCGACGTGCACCACGCGCTGCCGATCTACGAAGAGCTGCCGGGCTGGTTCGAGGACATCTCGGGCTGCCGCACCTTCGAAGAGCTGCCGGCGAACGCGCGGGCGTACGTCGAGCGGCTCGAAGAGCTCTCGGGCGCGCGGATCTCGGCGATCGGCGTCGGTCCGGGGCGGGAGCAGACCATCGTGCGGCACGAGTTCGTCTGACCCCCTTTCGCGTGCTAGGAAAGGTCCTTTCATTGCAAAATTTGCAATGAAAGGACCTTTCCTTGCGTCTTAAGCGAGCGAGGTCTTCACCGGCGTCGGGTTCCGGAACAGGTCCAGCACCGGGCAGTGCTCGTCCACCTGCCGCTTCAGGTCCTCGTAGACCTCCGCCCCGGCGGGCCCGCTCAGCTCGACCGAAACGCGCACGTCCCCGAAGCCCGGCCGGGTCTCCGAGAACCCGAAGAACCCGTGAAGGTCGATGTCGCCGTCCACGGTCACCTGCACGCCTTCGAGCGGCACACCGAGCTTCGCCGCCCAGAACTGGTACGTGATCACCTGGCACGAACCCAGCGCGGCGAGCGCGTACTCGACCGGGTTCGCCGCGGTGTCGGTGCCGCCGAGCGCGGCGGGCTCGTCGACGGCGAACGAGTGGTCGCGCACCCGCACGTCCACCCGGGTCGCGGTCCCGGGGGTCAGCGCGTTGGCGACGCTGAACGAGACGGCGGCGTTGCGCGGGTCGGCGTCGACGGCGGTCTTGGTTCCTTCGATGACATCGGTCAGCGACATCGGGTCTCTCCAGGATCGAGGTGTCGGACGCCGCCCAGGGTGGGCCAACACCGCGATCCGCGCGCATGATCCCAACTGGTGAACGGCGAAATATCCTCAAGGCGCCGTCGTTGGCCTCGAACATGACCATCGGAGTGGCACTCCCGTCCGGGGACACCGCGGACGCCGTCAACATCGTCGACGAACTCGTCACCCAGACCCGGCAGGCCGCCGACGCGGGCCTGACGTCGGTCTGGTTCTCGCAGCAGATGGAGCACGACGCGATCACCGTCGCCGCCCTCGCGGGCCGTGCGGTCCCGGGGATCACCGTCGGGACGAGCGTCGTCCCGATCTACCCGCGGCATCCCTTGCTGATCACCGGTCTCGCGCAGACGGCGCAGGCCGCCACCGGGGGCCGCTTCGTGCTCGGCCTGGGAACCGGCGCGAAGAACTGGCTCGAACCGGCGTACGGCATCGAGTACCCGTCGCCGATCAAACACCTTCGCGAGTACCTGACGATCCTCCGTCAGGTGCTCGGCGGCGGCGAAGTCGACTTCCACGGCGAGACGGTCCGGGCGCACGCCAAGGGTTTCGCGGCTTCGCTTTCCGTCGCGGGGTCTTCGGACATCCCGGTGATCGTCGCCGCGATGGGACGACAGGCGCTGCGCGTCACCGGCGAGCTCGCCGACGGCACGATCCCGTTCCTCGCCGGGCCCAAGGCGCTTTCCGGGCTGATCGTCCCGGAGATCACCAAGGCCGCCGCCGGTCGTCCGGCGCCGCGGATCATCGCGATGGCCCCGGTCGTCGTGACCGACGATCCCGACGCCGTGCGGGCCACCGTCGACCGGCAGTACGCGTTCTTCCGCGACATCCCGTCCTACCGCGCGGTCTTCGACGCCCAGGGCGTGGATTCCGCCGGCGAGCTGGTGATCGCGGGGGACGAGGAGACCGTCGCGGCCGAGATCCGGCGGTACTTCGACGCCGGGGCGACCGAGGTCGTCGCGACCCAGAGCGGCATCCGGAACACCGAAGAGCGGCTTCGCACCTGGCAGGTTCTCGGGGAGCTCGTGAAGCGCTGACGCTCGTGTCATGAAAGGGCCGTTCAGGACATTCATCGTCCTGAACGGCCCTTTCATGACATCCAGGGGCCCAGTGGCCTTGCTCACAGCGTTCGGATTGTGCATACTCGTGCGCATAGCGAACACAGCTGGAGGTCCCCATGTCCCCTGCCGCGGCCCGTTCGTGGGTGGTCCCACTCGCCTGGACGGCGGTACTGCTCGACGGATTCGACCTGGTCGTCCTGGGCACGGTGCTGCCCGCGCTGCTCCGTGACCACGTCTGGGGCCTGACGCCGGGCACCGCGTCGGTGATCTCGACGGTCGGCCTGATCGGCATGACGATCGGCGCGCTGGCGATCGGCACGATCACCGACGTCATCGGCCGCCGGAAGGCGCTGATCATCGCGGTCACCGCGTTCTCGGCGTTCACGGCGCTCTGCGCGATCTCGCCGTCGGCGTTCGTCTTCGGCCTGCTGCGCTTCCTGGCGGGGCTGGGCCTCGGTGGCTGTCTGCCGACGGCGATCGCGCTGGTCACCGAGTACGCCCGCAAGGGGAAGGGCGGCAGCGCGACCACCACGGTGATGACCGGCTATCACGTCGGCGCGGTACTCACCGCCCTGCTCGGCATCTGGCTGATCCAGCCGCTCGGCTGGCGGGCGATGTTCGTCGCGGGCGCGCTGCCCGCGCTCGTCCTGGTCCCGCTGATGATCAAGTACCTGCCGGAGTCCGAGACCTTCGAGCGGGCGCGGGAAACGCAGGAGAAGTCGGCGACCGAGGTCGTCGGCGGGCTGTTCCGCGGCGGGCTCCTGCGCGCCACCATCGCGTTCTGGGTGACGTCGTTCATGGGGCTGCTGCTGGTCTACGGGCTCAACACCTGGCTGCCGGAGATCATGCGCCAGGCCGGATATCCGCTGGGCGCGGCGCTCGGGTTGCTGCTCACGCTGAACCTCGGCGGGGTCGTCGGCCTGCTCGTCGCCGGCCGGGTGGCGGACAAGCTCGGGGTCCGGCCGGCGGTGATCTTCTGGTTCCTCGGCGCGGCCGTGTTCCTCGCTCTGCTGAGCGTGAAGCTGCCCGCCGTCGGCCTGTACGTGGCCGTGTTCCTCACCGGCGGTTTCGTGTTCAGCGCGCAGGTGCTCGTGTACGCGTACATCGGCAAGACGTACCCGGACGTCATGCGCGCCACCGGGATCGGCTGGGCGGCGGGTGTCGGCCGGGTCGGCGCGATCTGCGGCCCGATCCTCGGCGGCGCGCTGCTGAGCGCCGGGATCGCGTATCCGTGGGGTTTCTACGCCTTCGCCGGAGTCGGGGCGTTGGGAGCGGCCGCGGTGACCGGAGTCCGCGCGGGCCGCTCCCGGGAGAACGTCGCCGCTACCCCAGTTCCTTGAGTTCCTTTTCCACGGCGGCGAGTTCCTCCTCGGAGCCCTGCACCTTCGGACCCGTGAACCACTTGCGGGCCGAGGCGAACCACCACACCGCCGCACCACCGAGTACGACGAGGAAGGCGATGGGCGTGTAGTTGAAACTGTCGATGGTGACCGGTGATCCCTGCGGAAGCATGAACAGCACGAAGATGAAGCAGACCCAGACGGTCGCGATGGTCCCGACGAGCTTGCCCCAGCGGCCGAGGTTCCACGGTCCTGGTTCGAAGTCGTCGCCCTTGCGCACCCGCAGGAACACCGGGATCACGTAGGCCACGTAAAGCCCGACGACGGCGATCGAGGTCACCGCCGCGTAGGCGGTCGCGCTCCACAGGTACGGCAGGGCGAGCAGGAGCGCGCCGCCCGCGGCCAGCCACACCGCGTTGGTCGGTGTCTGGGTGCGCTTGTTGATGCGGTGCCAGAACTTCGAACCCGGGATCGCGCCGTCGCGGGCGAAGGCGTAGATCATCCGCGAGTTCGCGGTCACCGACGCCATCCCGCAGAACAACTGGGCGCCGATACAGATCAGCAGGAGGAACTTGCCGGTCGTCGCGCCGGTCGCGTCGATGAAGATCTGCGCGGGCGGCACCCCGGTCTCGGATTCCACGGCGCCGTCGTAGTCCTGGATGGCGAAGGTGAGGCCGATCAGCAGGATCCATCCGGCGACCAGGGAGACGAGGATCGAGTTGATGATGCCGCGCGGTCCGGCCTTCGCCGCGTTCTTGGTCTCTTCGGTCATATGCGCCGAGGCGTCGTAACCAGTGAGCGTGTACTGCGCGACGAGGAGCCCCAGTAAGAAGACGTAGACCGGGGACGCCCAGCCGGTCTTGTTCACGAACTCGCCGAAGACGAAGGACGCGTCCTGGTGCTTGGCGGGCACGACGATCAGCACCCCGACGATGACCAGTACGCCCACCAGATGCCACCACACGCTGATGCTGTTCAGCAGCGCCACGATCTTGACGCCGAAGGTGTTCAGCAGGCCGTGGATCACCAGGATGATCGCGAGCAGCAGGATCGTGTTGCCCGGTGTCGCCTCGAACCCGAACTGCAGATCGAGGAAGGCGTTGAGGAACAGCGCCGCGCCGAAGTCGATCCCCGCGGTGACGGCGATCTGCCCGATGAGGTTGAACCAGCCGGTGAACCACGACCACGCCGCGCCGTTGCGCGGAGCGAGCTTCGCGGCCCAGTAGTAGAGGCCGCCCGCGGTCGGGTAGCTGGAGCAGACCTCGGCCATGCCCAGCCCGACCAGGATGACGAACAGGCCGACCAGCGGCCAGCCCCAGATCATCGCGGCGGGCCCGCCGGTCTTCATGCCGAATCCGTAGAGGGTCAGGCAGCCGGAGAGGATCGAGATGATCGTGAAGGAGACGGCGAAGTTGGAGAAGGTCGACATCGTGCGCCGGAGTTCCTGCGCGTAGCCGAGTTGGTGGAGCCGGGCACTGTCTTCGTCGGCGGGTTCTGCGGCCTGCTTGTCAGAGACATCCATCGGGCACCCACTTAAAAGGTATGCGGACAGACCATTGAGATCCGCCGAAATTAGGCCCGCCGACCTGCGCATGTCAAGGTCCCGTCAAGAAACCCGTTCCCAGATGTCAGGAAAGGGTCGTTCAGGACGAAGAACGTCCTGAACGACCCTTTCATGACACTCGTGCAGCCGTAGGGTCACTCGATGCGGCCGCCGCTGACCTGCCGACCAGCTGCCTGACCGTGAGAGCTCAGCGCCCCCGGAACGCCTTCACAGCCTCCAGTGCCGTGTCCGGGTGGTCGGCGAAGTACCCGTCGACACCCGCCTTGAGGAAAGCCTCCTGCTCGGCGAACGCGTTGCCGTACTCGGCGAGGTTCGCCGACGAACGCAGGTTCTGCGGGAGGAAGTTGTTCTCGTTGCGGAACGTGTACGGCCCGACCTTCAGCCCGGCCTGGTGCGCGTCGGCGACGAGCTTGGTCGGCTGCCCCAGCGCGCCGTTCACCACCGGGATGACCTGCGCCTTCTCCGGGCCCAGGTAGTCCGCGTACTTCGAGATCTCCTTCAGGCCAGCCGGCGTCACGAGGTCGGCATACGTCCGCGGGTCACCCTTCGCGACGAAGTCGGCCGGAGCGCCGGAAGCCGAGGTCAGCTGCAGCAACGGCACCCGCACCTGGCGCGAGAGCTCGATCAGGTTCGACACCTCGAACGACTGGATGATCACCGGCGCCTTCGGGTGGTTGAGCCCGTTGCGCTTGAGCAGCTCGACCAGCTTCGGCTCGGTCGGGTTCTTGATCGACGAGAAGTAGGTCGAGTGCTTGATCTCCGGGTACGTCCCCAGCTCGCGGCGCAGTTCGCGGCCCAGGCGGCGCGTCAGGTCGAGCACTTCCTGGTAGGTGGCGATCTGGTAGCGGCCGTCGTAGATCTTGTTGTTCGGCCGCAGTTGCGGGATCCGCTCGGTCGCGCGCAGGGTCTTCAGCTCGGCGAGCGTGAAGTCCTCGGTGAACCAGCCGGTGAACGACGTGCCGTCGATGACCTTCGTCGTCTTCCGGCCCGCGAACTCGGGGTGCTTCGCGACGTCGGTGGTCCCGCCGATCTCGTTCTCGTGCCGGGCGACGAGCTGGCCGTCCTTGGTGGGCACCAGGTCGACGTCGACCCAGTCGACGCCCTGGCGGTAGGCGAGCTCATACGAGGCGAGCGTGTGCTCCGGGCGGTAGCCGGGGGCGCCGCGGTGTCCGACGATCACCGGCCCATCGTGGCCCTTGGCGGACGCCGACACATCTCGGGCACCCGGCTCGGCGGCGCCGGCCAATCCGGTGACACTGAGTACGGCGAGTCCGGACAGGGCGAGCACGCCCAGGCGCTTTCGCATGGTGGATGACCTCTTTCGGTTGAACTCGGGGTACCGCGCCACCCTTGACGCAGGAGGCGTCCGGACGGCGAAGACGGACCGGCGGAGGCCTGACCGCCGGGTGAACGCCGGATGGAACCACCCGCTCGAGGACGGCGACGTCTCTGTAGCTCACCGGCCCGGTTACCCTGTGCGTCGTGCGCGTACTGGTAATCGGGTCCGGCGCCCGTGAGCATGCACTCGTCCTCGCGGTCGCGGAAGACCCTTCCGTCACCGCACTGGCCTGTGCCCCGGGCAACGCCGGCACCTCTTCGGTGGCCGAGCAGCTCGGTGTCGACGCGGCCGACCCCGAATCGGTCTCCGCCCTCGCGAAGCAGTGGCAGGCGGACCTGGTGGTGGTCGGTCCCGAGGTCCCGCTGGTGGCGGGTGTCGCCGACGCGGTCCGGAAGGCGGGCATCGCCTGCTTCGGCCCGTCCGCGTCCGCGGCCAGGATCGAGGGCTCGAAGGCCTTCGCGAAGGACGTCATGGCGGCCGCGAAGGTGCCGACGGCGCACTGCGAGGTCGTCGACAACCCGGCGCGTCTCGACGCCGCGCTCGGCCGGTTCGGCCCCACCTGGGTGGTCAAGGACGACGGTCTCGCCGCGGGCAAGGGCGTCGTGGTCACCACGGACGTCGACGTCGCGCGCAAGCACGCCCTGATGCTGCTCGACGGCGGCCACCCGGTGCTCCTGGAGTCGTTCCTCGACGGTCCGGAGGCCTCACTCTTCTGCTTCGTCGACGGCCGCACGGTCGTCCCGCTGCTGCCCGCGCAGGACTTCAAACGCGTCGGCGACGGCGACGCGGGCCCGAACACCGGCGGCATGGGGGCGTACGCGCCGTTGCCGTGGGCGCCGAAGGACCTGGTCGACGACGTCGTCGCCCGGATCGTCCAGCCCGTGGTCGACGAACTCGACAACCGTGGCGCCACCTTCTCCGGCCTGCTCTACGCCGGTCTCGCGCTGACTTCCGAAGGCCCGCAGGTCATCGAGTTCAACTGCCGCTTCGGCGACCCGGAGACCCAGGTCGTCCTGGCGCTGCTCCGCAGCCCGCTCGGCAAGGTCCTGCACGCGACGGCGACCGGCAAACTCGCCGAACTGCCGCCGCTGGAGTGGGATTCGGGTGCGGCGGTCACCGTCGTGCTCGCCGCGGACGGTTACCCCGGCAAGCCGAGGACCGGCGACGTCATCACCGGCGGCGAGCTCGAAGGCGTGCTCCACGCCGGCACCCGCCGCCGTGACGACGGCGCCGTGGTCTCCTCCGGCGGCCGCGTGCTGTCGGTCGTCGGCACCGGCAAGAACCTGAAGGCCGCCCGCAAGGACGCCTACGCGACGGTCGAGAAGGTCCACTTGGCCGGCTCCCACCACCGCACCGACATCGCCCTGCTCGCCGCCAAGGGAGAGATCGCCACCCCGGTCTCGTGAATTCCGGACGGAACCGTTCCGGTCCTTGGTGCGTCTAACCCGGTATTTCCGGCAAAGCTTAGGCAGCCGATACATCCGCGTTGGTAGCCTCAGGCAGGACGAACGGTCACCGTGCGCAGTGTCCAAGGGGTGGGGAATGGCAGCATCGGGCAAGGTCCAGGACCTCACGTCGGCGGTCCCGACGCCACCGTCGGTGGCCGACATCAGAGTCGATCCGTCGAAACTGCTCGAAGTGGCGAAGATCGTCGAAGAGCAGGTCGACGCGTTGCAGGACAAGCTCATGACGCGGCTCGACCAGCTGCGGATCGACACTCCGGCCAACGACACCGTGAGCGTGCACGCGACCGACGTGTGGAACTCGCTGGTCGCCGACGGCGACCAGTCGTACGCCGCGCAGGTCCGGGCGTACGTGGCCGGTCTGCGGGGATTGGTCAGCCAGCTCCGCACGGCGGCCAAGGAGTACAAGACCAGTGATGCGGACAAGGCGGCCGCACTCGGGGACCGTGGTGTTCACCGGGCGTAGGCCCCGTGTGCTGGTGTCCGGCGGCGTGCTCACCCTCGCCTTGGCCGGATGTACCACGGACACGGGCGGCCAGCCGTTCCCGAACGAACCCGCGCTGGCTTCGGCCACGCAGGGGGCCAAGGCGTCCGCGCTGCCCGCCAGGCCCGCCGAGTTGCCCCTCCAGGGTGTCGATCCGTGTGCCCTGCTCGCCGATCCGCAGCTCGACCGGCTGAAGATCAACAGCAAACCGCGCACGGCCGCCGAACCGATCGACGGCCCGACCTGTGTCTTCGACGCGGACGCCGAGCAGCCCTTCCACAGCTACTACGTCCGCACGATCACCGCGGACGTCGAAGAATGGTTCACCGGCAAGCGTCGCAAGAACAGCATGACGACGGAACCGGTGCAGGTCGACGGGTTCCCCGCCATCAGGAACCACCGTGACACCGGCACGCCGGGTGATTGCGAAACGCTCGTCGGCGTCGCGAAAGGACAGACGCTGGCGGTGCGGGCCGTCACCATCACCGCCGGCGCGTTCACCATGCCGCAGCTGTGCGAGAAATCCGCACTGGCGGCCGATTTGGCTTTGCAGACCTTGAAAGCACGCAATTAGGGAGGGCGGCGTGAACGTTTCCGACCTCGCGGGCAGGCTCCGCGATCTTCGGTTCGACGGCTACACCGACACCGGGATCGCGACCGAGATCGAGCAGTTCCGCAGCGGCGACGGCACCGGCAGCATCGGCATCGCCGTCGACGCGCTGAAGGCCGTCGCGGGCGCGCTCGCCGACACCGACAAGACGCTGCGTGACGAGCTGGGCAAGCTCGGCGTGGAATGGCAGAGCGAAGCGGGCGGCGCCGCCGGTCAGGTGTTCACCGAGCAGGCGGGTTTCTCCCAGGACGCGAACACGAAGGTCTCGCATTCCGCGGAGATGATCTTCGCCCAGGGTGAGGCCTTCAACCGGACGCTGCACAAGCTCCCGGATCCGGACGTGGTCCGGAAGGGCGCCGGCGGCCTGACCGTCGGCGACGTCCTGCTGAGCCTCATCGGGTTCGAGACCGACCACGCCAAAACCGTCAGCGCCGCGAACAACGCGCGGGCGCAGGCGCAGGAGGCGTTGAACGACTACGCCAAGACGAGCGGCGAGAACCTGCTGACGACCGACACCCTGGCCGATCCGCAGGCGATGAACCTGACCCAGACCACGACGACCGCCGGCGCGGGCGGCGGGTCCGCCCCGCTCGACCTCGCGGGCACGGCCACGGATCTGACCCCGGACGGCAGCGTGCGGCCCGCGTCGGCCGCCGTCGAGTCGAAGTACGTGCCGCCGGTCGCGCAGCCGGTCAGCCACCCGAAGGCGCCGTCCTACGACGCCCCGACCCCGGCCTACGGCGTCGCCATGGGCGGTGGAACGGCTCGGAAGACCGCTTCGGCGGCGCCCGCCCCGGGTGCGACCACTCCCGCGTCGGCGGGCTCCACGACGCCGGCCGGCACTTCGCGGCCGGCTCCCGCCCCGGGCTCCGGCTGGGTGACGCCGAACCGGCCGTCCCCGCAGCCCGAACAGGGCAGGCCTTCGTACCCGGTCACCGGCTCTCCCGCCTCGCCGCCGTTCGTCCCGCCGGGCGCGCCGTCCAACCCGAACATCCCGCCGGGCCAGTCCACCGGCAGCCTGCCGCCGAACAGCACCACGTCGGCGCAGCCGGTCGGCAAGTCCTTCGGCACCGGCCCCGGTATCGACGCCGCGCTCGGCAAAGGCGCCGGTTCCAGCTCCGGTCCCGGTGTCTTCGGCAACGTCGGCGGTGGTGCCGGTGGCGACCAGGCGCTCGGCAAGGGCCGCTCGGTCGGCTCCGGACCGCAGGCGCCGTTGGCCCCCGGCAACGAATCCGGTCGCGGCTTCCCCGCCGTCCCGAAGGTCACCGGTCCGGCCGCGGGGGATCTGGGCGCCGGTGCCGCCGCGCTCGGCGCCGGTGTCGCCGGTGGCGCGCTGAGCGGCGACAAGGAACGCGACCGCCGTCCCCGTCAGGAAGGCGGCGTGAAGCCGACCCGTCAGCTGCCGATCGGCGAGCTTCCCGAAGAGGAGGCCATGCGGCGCTCGGAGAAGATCGGCGCGAAGCAGCCGAAGCCCGAGTCGAAGTTCATGGAGCGCGCGGCCACCCAGGACGTCGAAGAGGACGCGGAACACATCAGGCGTTATGGCGTCGACGACAAGGATCTGTTCACGGACGAGCGGCTGGTGTCGCCCGACGTGATCGGTGACCACGGTAACCGGGAAGCGCGCTGAACCTGTGCCGAACGACAACGGCAGCCTGGTGCTGTCCGCACTCGAGTTCGAAATGCTCTGGGAAGCCGAAAGGCTGCCCCGCCGCCATGTCGCACTCGACGTGCCGAGCCCCGGAACGACCCATACGGAGCGGGCGGCACTGATCGAAGAGGCCTGGGAATCCCTGCGCGCGCGAGGGCTCGCGCGGGGTCACCAGGCGTCGGGCGAACTGGTCGACATGCTGAACCTGTTCGCGCACCCCCGGCTCGCGATCGACGTCTGGGTGTGGACCGACCGCGAGATCAAGGGGCAGGCGGTCAGCGTCGGCAACCAGGCGTTGCTCGGCGTGATCGACGCCGGCCAGGTGTGGTTGATCCCGGCCCGCGAAAGCTCGCTGGCCGAAGCCGCCGTCTCGGTCGCGGGTGATCTCGGCCCCGGGGTCGGCCAGTCGATCAGCATCCCCCACGACGTCCTCGTCCAAGCCGACGCGGCGGCCCGGGGCGACGCGAAAGCGCTGGTCACCGCTCTGGAAGATCTGGACGTGCCCCTCTGGCAGGCGCAGGAGGTGGCGGGCATGCTGCTGGGCCAGGAGGCGCGCGGCCAGTTCGGTGCCGAACGCGCGGGCCGCGACGGGCGTCCCCGGCGCGCGGACGGCGTGGTCGCCTTCTACGACACGGACGCGGGCCGCTATCTGTTCCAGGTCGCGCGGAACCGCGACGGGCGGGATTGGGCGACCATCACCCCGGCGGACAATCAGCTGCTGGCGACGAGGATCCGGGAAGTCGCCGATTTCTGATTCGCCCGATTATCGGCGGGGTGGAAGTTGGCGTGGATACGCACACGGCCCCCTGTCGAGGTCTTAAAGTATGCGCGGGAACCGTCTTGATCTGCCGCGCGTCAGATCGGGCGGACACAAGTTTTTCCGTGAAGGGGATGACGAACCGTGCCTGTGTACGACCCGGATTCCATGGGGATCGCCGCCGGTCAGGTGGAGAAGCTCAAGGACGAGTTCGAGAAGACCAAAAAAGGCGTCACCGGGATGGATGACGAGAAGGAAAGCCCCTTCGGTGGAGTGGACGAGCACGGCGACGCGCACGGCGCGGTCGGCAAGTTCAAACAGGGTGTCCACAACGAATTCGATTCGGCCGGTCAGCTGATGGAGGCCACGGCCTTCGTACTGCGAAAGGCCGCGGGGCTGATCAAGGAGACCGAAGCGGTCCACGTGGACAACCTGAAGGTGCACGGGGACCTGTGACGACTCGCCAGGCCTGGGGGCCGAAGACCAAGGGGGCTTGAGCAGTGGCTTTGAACGGTGTCGGCGCCGGCACGCCGGACGGCTGGGACGGACTGACCCAGAAGGCCGAGCAGATCAGCAAGGTCAACCTCGCCGCCATTCAGAACGCGTCGAGGCAGTTCAAGACGGCCGCCGACAACGCGGGCGACCACAGCGCGGCGTTGTCGACCTCGACCGAGGCGCTGAACGGCGGCGTCTGGGCCGGGCCCGCCGCGGAGGCCTTCTTCGAGTACGTCAAGTCGATCACCAAGGCCGGCAAGAACGTCGAAGAGCAGCTGGGCAAGGTCGTCGACGACCTCGATCGCGTCCACACCGATCTCGGCAACATCAAGGCCCAGGTGAAGGGCGTCTACGAAGACGCCGAAGCGGCGGTCAACACCAGGAACGCGCAGGCGGAGAAGGACAAGAACGCGGCGATCACGGCCGCGGCGCAGGCCGAGAAGGATCACAAGCCGGCGCCGAGCCCTTCGGCCGACGAGATCATCCAGAAGGCCAAGACCGACATCAACGGTATCGCCAAGGACGCGGACGGCCGGGTCAAAGGCCTGCTCGACCAGGCCAACCAGATGATCCAGAAGTCCCAAGAACTGATGAAGAAGGACATCCAGGGCGGCTATTCCACCGTCCCGATGCCCGGCAAGGACGGCTCCGTCCCCAAGCGCACCGGCGGACTCCACGCCGGTGGCGGCGGTGGAGGAGGCGGCGGTGGCGGTGGTGGTGGGGGCGGCGGCCTCGGCCCGAGCGGCGGCCCGCCGTCGACGACGCCGCCGGGCAACGTCCAGCAGTGGATCCAAGAGGCCATCAAGATCCTGCAGGCCAACGGGATCCCGGTGACCGAGGCGGATATCCAGAAGATCTGGACGATCATCGAGAAGGAGTCCGGCGGCAACCCCAACGCCATCAACAACTGGGACTCCAACGCGGCGAAGGGCACGCCGTCGAAGGGGTTGATGCAGTGCATCGACCCGACCTTCAACGCGCACAAGCTGCCCGGGCACGACGACATCTACAACCCGGTCGACAACATCATCGCGGGCGTGCGGTACACGTTCTCGCGGTACGGCGGTTTCGATGGCCACCCGGGCCTGAAGTCCATGGCCGGTGGCGGCGGATACCAGGGCTACTGACGAGATCGACCGGCTCGCTTGCCAGCGTTTCGGGCCCGCCGGATGTACGTGAAGGCCCCCTTCCTTGCGCTAGACGCAGTGAAGGGGGCCTTCACGTACTTGGCGGTCGGCACACCCCAAGGGCCCGCCGTCAGTAGTCCTTGAGTGCCAAGGCGTTCGCCGCTTCCGTGAGCGGTCGCATGGCCGCCTTCATCAGCCGGTCCCGGAACGGCAGATGAGGCAGCACCCGCATCGACTGGATCTGTTTCCACTGCCGGAACCGCGTCTGGTTCTTCTGGTTCATCGCAGCCAGTGCTTGGTTCTTGAGCACGAACGGCCGCATTTCCCTTCCGTAGGAAGAAAAAGCGGCGCGGTGATCAAGAGAAGCGGCCAGCGACCCGGCGAGCACGTAGGCCCCGACGATCGCCAAACTGGTGCCCTGCCCCGAAAGCGGCGAAGGTCCATAGCCCGCGTCGCCGACCAGCGCGACCCGCCCGTCGGTGAACCGGTCCATCCGGATCTGGGTCATGGAATCGAAGTACAGCTCGCTCGACGCCATTTCGCGAAGCAGCCGCGGCACTTCCCAGCCTTGACCGGCGAACCGGTCGGCGATCAGTTTTCGTTGCTGCTCCAGGTCGTGCCGGTCGAAGTCGAGCTCCGGCGACTGGAAGCCGAGCATCGCCCGCGCCTCCGTGTTCTTGCGCGCGCTGTACAGACCGGCCAGTTTCCCCGGCGTCATGTGGAAGGTCTGCCAGCGGTCCAGATCGAGGAAGTTCGGCACGGTGAACACCGCGAGATAGGTGTCCATGTGGTGCGAAAACTCTTTCTCCGCACCGAAAACCAGTGACCGCACGGCCGAGTGCTGCCCGTCCGCGCCGATGACGAGGTCGAAGTCCCGAGCCTCTCCGCGTGCGAAGGCGACTCGGACACCGTCGGTGCGCTGCGTGATCCCGGTGATCCAGTCCCCGTAGACGTACTCGACGCCCTCCTGGGCGACCGAAGCCAGTGTGTCGGTGAGGTCGTCCCGCAGGATCTCGATGCCCTCGCTGTCGGTGAGTCCACCGGTCAGCGTGTGGTCGGTGACGTTCACGAGGGTCTTGCCCTCGCCGTTCACGAACGACATCCCGCGCATGTCCGTCCGCAGCTCCCGGAGGCGTTCGAGCACCCCCATCCGGTCGACGACGCCGAGCGCCGTGCCGCGGATGTCGACCGCGTGCCCGCCGACCCGGGGCGCGGGCGCCCGCTCGACGACCGTCGGCGCGAAACCGTGCCGGCGCAGCCAGTAAGCCAGCGTCGTGCCGGCGATCCCCGCGCCCGAAATCAGGACCTTCCGCATGTCCACTCCCTGTGTACGGCGTTTTGAAGCACTGCGTACAACGTATGGACACCTCGGCCGAAGCCCAGGAGAACGAGCAGAAAACCTTCGGTGCACTAGTGCGATACGGCTAGTGCGGCGCCTGGAACGCGGTAAGGTGCACTATGGCAAGAACCGATCCGCCCTACCTGCGGATCGCCGCCGAGATCCGTCGCCGGATCACGTCCGGCGAGCTTCGCGAGGGCGACAAGGTCCCGTCGACCCGCCGGATCATCGCCGAGTGGGGCGTCGCGATGGCGACCGCGACGAAGGTGCTCGCCACGCTCAAACGGGACGGCCTGGTCGTCGCCAAACCCGGCGCGGGCACGGTCGTCGCGAGCCGCACCCGGAAGGCCGCGCCGAGGACCGAGGCGGAGCTGTCACGCGAGCGAGTGGTGAAGGCCGCGATCCGGATCGCCGACGCCGAGGGCATCCGCGCGCTCTCGATGCGCCGCGTCGCCTCCGGGCTCGGCGTCGCGACGATGGCGCTTTATCGCCATGTCACCGCGAAGGAGGAACTGATCCTCGAGATGGCGGACATGGCGCTCGGCGAAATCCGCTTCCCGCCCGAGCCGCCATCCGGCTGGCGGGCCCAGCTGGAGCTGATGGCGAGGGCGCAATGGGCGCTGTTCCGGCGGCATCCCTGGCTCGCGCAGGCGCTCTCGATCACCCGCCCGCAGCCGCTGCCGAATCTGCTGACGCACGCCGATTGGGCGACCCGCGCGCTCGACGGTCACGGCCTCCCGGCGTCGACGATCATGTACGCGCACATCACGATCTTCAACCACGTACGCGGCATCGCCCTCAACTTCGAGGCCGAAGCCGACACCGAATCCGGAACGGCGGTCACGGCCGACGCCTGGCTGGCGGAGCACGAGCCGATCCTCTGGGATCTGGTGTCCGGCGGCCGTTTCCCGAACTTCGCCGGTGTCGTCTCGCGCGCTCCGTTCGACTACGACCTCGACACGCTGTTCGAGTTCGGCCTGCAACGGCTCCTCGACGGCTACACGGTTCTCCTCGCGAAGTCGAGCTAGCCGAGGGCAAGGCAACGTGTCATGCTGCGTCCGATTGATACCGATATGCACGCTTTAGAACTGGGGTCGTGAGTGAAAAAGAGCGTTAGAACGACAAATATCACTCACGACCCCAATGTAAAACACTCATATCGGACACTTGGGATGGTCATTTGTCCTTTGTGGACGATCGGCTAATGGTTGCACCTTTGCTCTTTCCCTCGATAGCTGTGGCCCGAAGCGCGCGTGCCCTCACCCGACCGGTCGACCTCGGCCCGGCGGACACGCCTTAGCCTCACGTCATGCTCATCCCCGGTCCCGCCGCACGTTCCGACGTCCCGCCGTTCCATGTCATGGACGTCCTTTCGGCCGCACAAGCCCGGCAACGCAGCCACGGTGACCTGGTCCCGTTGCTCGCCGGGCAGCCGTCCGCCCCGGCGCCGGGGCCGGTGCTCGAAGCCGCGCAACGCGCGCTGAAGGACCACAACCTCGGCTACACCGAGCAGCTCGGCATCCCGGAGCTGCGCGAGGCCGTCGCGGAGCACTACAACCGCACGTACCCGGTCGACGTCAGCCCGCAGGACGTCATCATGACGACCGGTTCCTCCGGCGGTTTCCTGCTTTCGTTCCTCAGTGCCTTCGAGGCGGGCGACCGGGTCGCGATGGCGCGTCCCGGCTACCCGGCCTACCGCAACCTGCTGAAGGTGCTCGGTTGCGAGGTCGTCGAGTTCGCCACCGGGGCGGACACGAACTTCCAGCCGACCGTCGCGCTGCTCGACGAATTGGGACCGATCAAGGGACTCATCGTGGCCAGCCCGAGCAATCCGACCGGCACGGTCCTGCCGCCGGGTGAATTGGCGGCGATCAGCGGCTGGTGCGCGTCACGCGGTGTGCAGCTGATCAGCGACGAGATCTACCACGGGATCTCCTACGGCGCCGGACTCGATTGCGCCTGGCAGTACGGCACCGAAGCGCTCGTCCTCGGCTCGTTCTCCAAGTACTTCGCCATGACCGGCTGGCGGCTCGGCTGGATGCTCGCGCCGCAGCGGCTGCATCGCGCGATCGACGTCCTGACCGGCAACTTCACCATCTGCCCGCCCGCGGTCTCCCAGCACGCCGCGGTCGCCGCGTTCACCCCGGAGGCGTACGCGGAGGCCGACGGTCACGTCGAGCGCTACCGGGTCAACCGCGACGTGCTCTTCGCCGGTCTCAAGGGCATCGGCATCGACAAGCTCGCGCCGGCTGAAGGCGCCTTCTACGCCTACGCCGATGTCTCCGCGTACACGACCGACAGTCTCAGCTGGTGCCAACGGCTCCTCGCCGAAACGGGCGTCGCGATCGCCCCCGGGATCGACTTCGACCCGGTCGACGGCGGCCGGTTCGTGCGGTTCTCCTTCGCGGGTTCTCGCGAGGACATCGACGAAGGGGTCCGCAGGCTGGGCCAGTGGCTCACCGCTCAGGGGGAACCCGGAAATCACCCTGAACGTTAGCCGGAATGAAGGCGCTCGCGAGCTTCGCCTGACAACCTGGACTCACCGGGCCCGCTCGGGCACGGTGAGGCAATCGGAGGATGCCATGTTCTGGAAGATCGTCGGCGGGCTGATCCTGGCTTGGGTGGCCTTCATGGTGCTCGGATCCGTGCTCGGTTTCCTCGTGAAGGCCGTCTTTTGGATCGCCGTCATCGGCGGCGCGGTCTTCCTCGGCACGGCCGCGTACGGCGCCATCAAGGGCAAGGGGACCCCGAAGCAGCTCCGCCGCTAAGGCTTACGCGCCACCCCGCCGAGCGACGTGAAGTTCACGGGCGAAAGCGGGGTGAAGCGCGGGCCGTCCGGCCACCACAGGTGCGGGTACGTCAGCCCGGGCTCCATGAGATCGAGTCCCTCGAAGAACGACTCGATCTCATCACGCGTGCGGTAGAGCGTGTCCAGCCCCGTGCCGTTGAAGCGCTTCTCGAGTGCCGTCGCGACGTCGGCGGCTTCGGAGCCGTCGGCGGGGTTGTGCTGGTGCAGCAGTGCGACGAACGAGCCAGGGGCCAGCGCGTCGACGTAGGCGCGGACGATCTTCCGCGCCTCGTCGAAGTCCTGGAGGTGGTGGACGATCGCGCACAGGACCAGCCCGACAGGCCGGTCGAAGTCCAGCCGGTGGGTGCGGGCGAGTTCCTCGACCACCTCGGCCGGTTCGGTCAGATCCGCGGCCACCATATGCGCGAAGTCGTTCGCCGCGAGCAGCGCGCGGCCGTGCGCCTGCACCACCGGATCCCGGTCGACGTAGACGACCTGGGCCTCGGGGTTGTACCGCTGCGCGACCTGATGCGTGTTGTCCATGCTCGGGAAACCGGACCCGAGGTCGAGGAACTGGTCGATGCCTTCCCGGTCGGTCAGGTAGCGCACGGTCCGCACCAGCCAGTGCCGGACCTCCTTGGCCATCGCCTGCGCGTCCGGCGAGATTTCCAGGATCTGGCGCAGCGCCACCCTGTCCGCCTCGTAGTTGTCCTGGCCGCCCATCAGCGCGTCGAAGACCCTCGCGATGCTCGGCCGGTCGAAATCGACGGGCACGAACGGGCGCTGGTCCGCTGACATGGGCACCTACCGGGGTAACTCGGTTTGGACGCGTTCAGCGTAGGTCATCCGCTTCACCGCGCGTAAGCGGATGAGCGGTGAGGGTGAATTATTCCTCCGAAGAGCCGAAGCCGGATTTCACTGTTGTCACGCCGACCCACCGTTCGGCCTTCATCCCCACCGCCCGTGCACCGTCCACATTGGACTGACGATCGTCGAAGAACAGGCAGTCGCCCGGTTCGGCGCCGAGTTCGGCGAGCAGGATCCGATAGATCTTCGCGTCGGGCTTCATGCAGCCGAGGTCACCGGAGAAGAGCTTCACGCGGAACAGCTTCGCCCACTCCTGCTCGCGCACCCAGCGGCCGAAGGTGGACGACGCGTTCGAGAGCAGCGCGAGCGCCGCGCCGGCCTCGTGCAGCCCTTCCAGCAGTTCGAGGACGTCCGGTTCGAGGTGCGTCCAGCCCTCGACGTCGATGCGGGTCAGCTCGTCGGCGAACGCCTTGTCGACAGGGACGTTCAGCGCGCGGCCGACGTTCTGCCAGTACTCGAGGTCCGAACCGCCGGAGTCGTACTGGACCCGCTCGGCCCAGTAGTGCGGCTCGAAGTCGGCGACATCGAGATCGAAGGCCTTGGCCAGGGTCGGCAGCGCGTCGGTGTGCTCGCTGATGACGTCGCCGTAGTCGAAGACGATCCAGTTCATGTTCAGCCCCCGGTCTTGACGCGTTGAAGGGTTTCTTCGATGTCCGCCGCGGAAAGGTCGCGGTGCGCCACGAAGCGGATCCGGCCCGAGCTCGGCAGCGTCAGGATCCCGAGCCCGGCCAGCCAGGCCAGCCGTCCTTCCAGGTCCGGTGCGGTGACCTGCACGATGTTGGTCTCGGGAGCGTTGACCTCCCAGCCGAGCTCGGCGAACCCGGCAGCGAGCCGGGTCGCGTTCTCGTGGGTCTCGGCGAGGTCGCCGATGCGGTCCAGCGCGACCATGCAGGCCGCGGCCAGCACGCCGGCCTGGCGGACGCCGCCGCCGAGCATCTGGCGCATCCGCCGTGCCTTCTCGACGAACTCCTCGCTGCCGGCCACCACCGAGCCGGCGGGGGCGCCGAGGCCCTTGGAGAAACAGGCGGACACGGTGTCGACGCCGACCGTGAGGGCCGCGGGCGGAACCTCCAGCGCGACCGACGCGTGCCAGATGCGGGCGCCGTCGAGGTGCACGGTCAGCCCGGCCTCCTTCGCGATCGCCACCAGCTGCGCGTGCTCGTCGGGCGGGGTGACCGCGCCGCCCGCCGTGTTGTGCGTGTTCTCCAGGCACAACAGCGGGGTGCGCAGCGCGTAGTACGGCCCGCGCGGGACGCCGATCGCGGCCGAAAGCGTCTCCGGCGTCGGCCGCCCGGGCCCGGCGTCGTGCTCCAGCGGCTCCGGCATGCCGCCCGCGAGCCACGCGGCGGAACCGAGCTCGTCGGTGATGACGTGCGAGCCGCGCGGCGCGAGGAACCGGTCGCCACGCTGGAGATGGATGCTCAACGCGATCAGGTTCGCCATGGTCCCGGACGGGGTCCAGAGCGCGGCGGGCATGCCGAGGAGTTTCGCGGCGCGCTGTTCCAGCGCGGCGACGGTCGGATCGCCGTCGAGGACGTTGTCGCCGACCTCGGCCTTCGCCATTGCCTGGCGCATGACGTCGTCGGGACGGGTGACGGTGTCGGAGCGGAAATCGATCAGCGGGAGAGAGCGCGAGGTCACGGTACGATCACATCACATCGACGGGCCCGCCATGAATCTCCTCCCCGGCTGGTCCGCCACGCCCGCTCATGCAACCGTGGACGCCCCCGGTTCCGTCCTACCCACCGACGAGGCAAGAGCGGAGACAAAAACCGCGTGAACCAGCGCGACGAACAAGAGTTCGCGGAGTACTTCGCCGCGAAGCGGGACTCCGTGCGCAGGACCGCGTACATGCTCTGCGGTGACTGGCATCGTGCGGACGATCTCGCGCAGACGGCGTTCGTCGCGCTGCACCGGAGGTGGAAGAAGATCAGAGAACGGGCGGCGACCGACGCCTACGTGCGGAAGACGCTGGTCAGGGCGGTCATCGACGAGTCGAGGCGGCCGTGGCGGCGGGAGTGGCAGACCGAAGAGTTGCCCGAACCGCCGCAGGACGGCTTCGACCTCGGCGAACAGGTCGTCACCAGGGAAGACCTGCTGGCCGCGTTGCGCGAAGTGCCCCCGAAGCAGCGTGCCGTGCTGGTGCTCAGGTTCTTCGAAGGGCTGGACGTCGGTGCCGCGGCCAAGGCGCTGGGCTGCAGCGAAGGGAACGTCAAGAGCCAGACCGCGCGCGGGCTGGCGAACCTCAGGCAGGTCATGGAGAAGGAGGAGGTGGCACGGGATGGACGAGAATGACCTGAAGGCGTTGTTCCGTGACGCCCCCGGCGACGCGCCGTCGCCGACCTTCGACACCGCCGACGTGGTCCGCGCCTCGAAACGCGCCACCGCCCGACGCCGAAACGGTATCGCGGTGGCCTGTAGTGCGGTGGTTTTGGTGCTGGCCGGAGTGGGCATGTTCGGCGTGCTCGGCGGAACCGACTTCGAACTGGGGACCGCGGCCAAATCCGATCAGGAAGCGGCGTCCGCGGGGCAACCCGCGGCGGCGTCCGCACGTCCTCAGGACGGGGAGTCCTCGAACTTCTCGAACCCGCCGCCTCAGCAGGGGGGCGGCGGAGTAGAGAAGACCGGCCCATTGGTGGCCGAAGGCACCTACGGGTGCGACCAGGTGGACCGGGAGCTCGCCACCGCCCTCGCTGGCGAGCTCCCGGTCCCCGTGGATGTCGCCAAGTCGACGCCCGGCGACATCTGTACGACGGGAGCCAGGTCCGCGGGGTTCCAGGTGCCGGGCGGCACGGTCTCCGCGGCGGTCTACCCGGCGGGTTCGTCCGTCCCGGTGATGCCCACCGGCGCCGCCGAGGCGCGGCGGACCACCCCCAAGGGGTCCCTCGTGGTCGTGGTGAGCCTCGGCGACGGTTCGGGCAGGCCGGCCCTTCCCGAGTCCGACGTCGACAGGCTGGTCGGCGTGCTCGCCGCCCGCTACTGACCGAGCTGGCAAAATAGCCCGCCATGACCGCCGCAGCGACCACACCGAAGGGTGAGCGACGCCGTGCCGAGCTGATCGAGGCCGCCTCGTCGCTCCTGGCCGAGGGCGGTTTCGACGCCGTGCGGCATCGTGCGGTCGCCGAGCGGGCCGGTCTTCCGCTCGCTTCGACGACGTACTACTTCGATTCGCTGGAAGAGCTCGTCACCGCCGCGGTGGAGCATCACGCGAAGGTGGAACTGGAGGACGGGCGGCAGCGTCTCGACGAGCTGGCGACCCGCAACCGCGGCGTCGAGGCCACCGTCGACCTGGTGCTGGACATGCTCCTCGGCCCGCTCCGCCCGGATCGCGAGGCCGACGCCGAAGCGGTCCTTCTGCGCTACGAACGCCTCGTCGGGACAGGGCGCCGTCCGTACCTTCGGCCCCTGATGCGGACGCTGTCCGCGCAGCTGTACGAGCTGCTCCACGAGATCTTCGCGCGCTCCGGCACTCCTGTGGACGCCACCGAGCTGGAGCGGCTCGTCGCCCTGGTCGACGGTGCCGTGGTCAACGCGCTCATCGAGGTCGACCCGGAGCCCCGGGCCGCCGCCGCGCGCATGCTCCAGGCGGCCCTCGCCTGAAACTCCCGCGTTTCGTCCTCTGAATGCGGTAGTTGGCGTCGCGAACCACCGCATTCAGAGGACGAAACGCGGGGCGGGTTAGTCTGGCCGCGTGACGGACAAGCCCCGCATCCCCAACGTGCTCGCCGGCCGCTACGCCTCGCCTGAGCTGGTCGAACTCTGGTCCCCGGAACGCAAGGTCGTGCTGGAGCGCGAGCTCTGGCTCGCCGTGCTCCGCGCGCAGGCCGACCTCGGCGTCGAGGTGCCGGACGGTGTCGTCGCCGACTACGAACGCGTCCTGGAGCAGGTCGACCTCGACTCGATCGCCGCACGTGAGCGCGTCACCCGGCACGACGTGAAGGCCCGCATCGAGGAGTTCAACGCGCTCGCCGGGCACGAGCACGTCCACAAGGGCATGACGTCGCGGGACCTCACCGAGAACGTCGAGCAGCTGCAGGTGCTGCGGTCGCTGGAGCTGGTGCGCGGCCGCGTCGGCGCCGTGCTGGCCCGGCTCACCGCGATCGCGGTCGAGCACGCCGACACGGTGATGGCCGGTCGTTCGCACAACGTCGCCGCGCAGGCGACGACCTTGGGCAAGCGGTTCGCCACCGCCGCCGACGAACTGCTGGTCGCCTTCGACCGGCTCGAAAACCTCATCGGCCGCTACCCGCTGCGCGGGATCAAGGGCCCGGTCGGCACCGCGCAGGACATGCTCGACCTGCTCGGTGACGAGTCCACTTTGGACGAACTGGAGTCGCGGGTCGCGGCCCACCTCGGCTTCGAGAACGTGTTCACCAGCGTCGGCCAGGTGTACCCGCGTTCGCTCGACTTCGACGTGCTGTCCACCGTCGTCCAGCTGGCGGCCGCGCCGTCGAGCCTGGCGAAGACGATCCGGCTGATGGCGGGCCACGAGCTGGTCACCGAGGGCTTCAAACCCGGCCAGGTCGGCTCGTCGGCCATGCCGCACAAGATGAACACGCGTTCCTGCGAGCGGGTCAACGGGCTCGCCGTGGTGCTGCGCGGTTACCTGTCGATGATCGGTGAGCTCGCCGGCGACCAGTGGAACGAAGGCGACGTGTCCGACTCCGTCGTCCGCCGGGTCGCGCTGCCCGACGCGTTCTTCGCGCTCGACGGTCTGCTGGAGACCTTCCTCACGGTGCTGGCCGAGTTCGGCGCCTTCCCGGCGGTCATCGGACGTGAGCTCGATCGCTATCTGCCGTTCCTCGCGACCACCAAGGTGCTCATGGCCTCGGTCCGCGCGGGGGTCGGGCGTGAAACCGCTCACGAGGCGATCAAGGAGAACGCCGTCGGCGTCGCGCTCGCGATGCGGGAGCAGGGCCTGGCCGAGAACGACCTTCTCGACCGGCTCGCCGCCGACGAGCGCATCCCGCTCGACCGCGGTGAGCTGGACAAACTCCTCGCCGACCGCATCTCGTTCACCGGTGTCGCGCCCCGCCAGGTGGCCGCGATCGCGTCCCGCGTCGAGGCCATCCTGGAGCGTTTCCCGGAGGCGGCGAACTACTCGCCGGCCCCGATCCTCTGACCTGTGAGCAGCCCCACCACGGGGCGTTCACAGAGTGAGACGAAGTTACTCGATCGGGCGAAATGCCTAATCTCGATCGCTGAACCCGGAGCGCCAGGCCGCCCATGAGGCGGCCTGGCGTGCTTGTATCGCGCCTTGCGCGCCGAACCCACGGAAGAAGCGATGAGATCCACGCTGTCGAAAATCGTCGCCGTCGTCACGGCCGGAGCGGCCACCCTCGCCCTCGCCGCCTGCGGCTCCGGTGACGCGGGTGCGAGCGCCCAGAAGCTGCGGGTCGGCACCCTGACCGACGCGCCGCCGTCCATCTACCTGGAGAACGGCACCTTCACCGGCTACGACAACGAACTGCTGCGCGACATCGCGAAGCGCGAGGGCTTCGAGGTCGAGTTCGTCGGCACCGAGTTCGCCGGGCTGCTCGCCGCCGTCGCCACCAACAAGTTCGACATCGGCAGCTCCACGATCTCCACCACCGAGGCCCGTAAGAAGACTGTCGCGTTCAGCAACGGCTACAGCACCGGGTTCACCTCGATCATCACCAAGAAGGGCGCGGGTCTCAAGGACGTCGGCGCCTTCAACGGCAAGCGGCTCGGCGTCGTGCAGGCGTCGGTGCAGGACGATTTCGCCAGCGGCAAGGTGCCCGGCGCCAACGTCGTCCGCTTCCCCGACTACAACGCCGGTTTCGCGCAGCTGAAGGGCGGAAGCCTCGACGGCTGGGTCGTGCCGAAGGACATCGGGCAGAAGTACATCGACCAGAACCCGGACCTGCAGCTGGAGTTCGGCTACACCGTCGAGACCAAGGACACGCCGTCCGCGTTCGCCGTCCGCAAGGACAACAAGGAACTGCTGAAGAAGATCAACGACGGCCTCGCGAAGGCCGTGGCGGACGGCACCGTCGCCCGCCTGCACGCTCAGTTCTTCAAAACCGAGCCGCTGCCGAAGGAACTCGAACAGGGCGGCCCCGGCCTGCCCGTGCAGAACCCGGGGGTCTGAAAATCATGAAGAAAACCTTGCTCGCCACGCTGGCCGCCGGCCTCGTCGCCGTGCTCGCCGCCTGCGGTGGTGGCGAATCCGCCACCGAGAAGACCCTGCGCGTCGGGACGCTGAGCGACGCGCCGCCGAACATCTACGTCGAGAACGGCAACTACACCGGCTTCGACAACGAGCTGCTGAAGGCCATCGCCGCCAAGCAGAACCTGAAGCTCGAGTTCGCGTCGACCGACTTCTCCTCGCTGCTCGGCCAGGTCGCGAACAACCAGTTCGACATCGGCAGCTCGGCCATCGCGCAGACCGACGAGCGCAAGAAGAACGTCGACTTCTCCAGCCCGTACAACTTCGAGGTCATGAGCATCCAGACCAAGGACGGCTCGCCGATCACCGACGAGAAGGGCCTGTCCGGCAAGCGGGTCGCGGTCATCCAGGCGACCGTCGGCGACAAGTGGCTCACCTCGACGGTGCCCGACGCGCAGGCCGTGCGCTTCCCGGGGTACGCCCCGGCGCTGGCCGCGCTCAAGAGCGGCGCCGTCGACGCCTACATCCTCGACCAGGCGATCGCCGAGACGAACGTCAAGGAGAGCACCGACGCGAAGCTCAAGGTTGTGAAGTCCTTCACCACCGACGTGCCCCACGGCTTCGCGGTGAAGAAGGGCAACAGCGAACTGCTCACCAAGATCAACGACGGCCTCAAGCAGGTCATCGCCGACGGCACCTGGGTCAAGCTGCACGAGAAGTTCCTGCCGACGGCCCCGGTCCCGGCCCAGTTCAAGGCGTGAGGATCACGATGAAGAAGTCACTCGCCGCCGCTGTCGGTGCCGTCCTCGTGGCGGTGCTGGCGGCGTGCGGCGGCGGTGAAGACGCCGGCGCGAAGACCTTGCGCGTCGGCACCCTCAGCGACTCGAAACCCAACGCCTATCAGGAAAACGGCGTGTTCACCGGGTTCGACAACGAGCTGCTGAAGGCCATCGCCGCGCACCAGAACCTGAAACTCGAGTTCGTCTCCACGGAGTTCTCGGCGCTGCTCGGCCAGGTCGCCACCGGCAAGTTCGACATCGGCAGCTCGGGGATCTCGCAGACCGACGAACGCCGCAAGACCGTCGACTTCTCGGCGCCGTACAACTACCAGTCGCTCGGCATCGAGACCCGCGAGGGCGTCGCGATCACCGACGAGAACTCCTTGGCGGGCAAGCGGATCGGCGTCGTCCAGGGCACGGTTTCGGACAGCTGGCTGACGGCCAACGCGCCCACCGCGCAGGCGGTGAAGTTCCCGCAGGACGCCGCCGCGCTCACCGCGCTGAAGTCGGGTGCGATCGACGGCGCGATCTTCGACCAGGCGACCGCCGAGGACTACGCGGCGAAGAACCCGGACGCGAAACTCAAGGTGGTCAAGGCGATCACCACGACGATCCCGCACGGTTTCGCGGTCAAGAAGGGCAACACCGAATTGGCCGGCAAGATCAACGCCGGGCTCAAGGCGGTCATCGCCGACGGGACCTGGGAAAGGGTGCACCAGCGGTTCGAACCGAACGCGCCGGTGCCCGCGGAGTTCAAGGCCGGGCAGAAGTAAGTGGACGATTTCCTCAACACCTTCCTGAACTGGGAGTACATCTGGGAGGTCTTCCCCGACCTCCTCGGGACCGGCCTGCTGAACACGCTGATCCTGTCGGTGTTCTCGGCACTGATCGGCACCGTGCTCGGCATGCTGCTGGCCACGATGGGCCTGTCCAGCAAGGCGTGGCTGCGCTGGCCCGCCCGGGTGTACACCGACATCTTCCGCGGCCTGCCCGCGATCCTGACCATCCTGGTGATCGGGCAGGGCGGCGGGATCCTCATCCCGTCGCTGTCGCGGAATCCTTACCCGCTGGGCATTCTGGCGCTGAGCCTGATCGCGGCCGCCTACATCGGCGAGATCTTCCGCGCCGGTATCCAGAGTGTCGAAAAAGGACAGATGGAGGCCAGCCGCGCGCTGGGCATGAGCTACACCAAGGCGATGACGCTCGTCGTCATCCCGCAGGGTGTGCGGCGCGTGCTGCCCGCGCTGGTGAACCAGTTCATCGCGCTGGTCAAGGACTCCAGCCTGGTGTACTTCCTCGGCTTCCTCGCCGAGCAGCGCGACCTGTTCCGCATCGGGCAGGACCTCGCGGCGAACACCGGGAACCTGTCGCCGCTGGTCGCCGCCGGTGCCGTCTACCTGGTGATCACCGTGCCGCTGACGCATCTGGTCAACTACATCGACAAGAAGCTGCGCACCGGCAAGAAGATCCGGGTCGACGACGAGGGCGGCGAAACGGAACTCCTGAACGCCGGAAAGGTGCCGATGTCATGACCGCCGCCGTCCGTTCTTCCAGCGTCGAACTCCGCGACATCCACGTCTCGTTCGGCACCCTCGAAGTGCTGAAAGGCGTGAACCTCAAGGTCGAGAAGGGCCGCACGACCTGCATCATCGGGCCGTCCGGATCCGGCAAGTCGACGCTGCTGCGCTGTGTGAACCGCCTCCAGGAGCCCGACTCGGGTGACCTGCTGCTGGGCGGTGAGAGCGTCATCTCGTCGGATCCGGACGCGCTGCGGCAGCGCGTCGGGATGGTGTTCCAGCACTTCAACCTGTTCGGGCACCGCAGCGTGCTGGACAACATCACCCTGCCGCTGCGCAGTGTGCGCAAACTCGGCAAGGAGGAGGCGGCGGAGATCGCGCACGCCCGCCTCGCCGAGGTCGGCCTCGCCGACAAGGCGCCGTACCGGCCGAGCGCGCTCTCGGGCGGGCAGCAGCAGCGGGTCGCGATCGCGCGGGCGCTCGCCATGGAACCCGAGGTCATGCTGTTCGACGAGGCGACCAGCGCGCTGGACCCGGAGCTGGTCAAAGGCGTCCTCACGCTGATGGCGGGGCTGGCCGAGCGCGGGCTGACGCTGCTCGTGGTCACCCACGAGATGGGTTTCGCGCGCGGCGTCGCCGACGAGGTCGCGTTCATGGACGACGGGAAGATCGTCGAACAGGGCGCTCCGGAGGCGATCTTCGACGCTCCGCGGAGCGAGCGGCTGCAGCGCTTCCTATCTCAGGTGTTGTAGCGCGCTTCCCCCAAGTACGTGAAGGCCCCCTTCCCTCGGCTCAGCCGAGGGAAGGGGGCCATCACGCGCATCTGCTGTGACTGCTGGGTCTGGTGGTGTCGCAGAGCCGCGGGTGGCGATCGTGTAGGCCGTGAAGGCCTCCTTCCCTACCCTGAAGGTAGGCAAGGAGGCCTTCACGGACCTGCGGCCAACGGCCACCCACATTCAGTAGGCACCTATGGCAGCCTTGGCCCGAATCGCCACTCACGACGCCTTAGTCGCTAACCTGCGGCTATGTCGAGAGTGGCGAAGCTGGTCTATTACCCGGTCAAAGGCTGCGCGGGGACATCGGTCGCGACGGCCGACGTCACCCCCGCGGGGCTGAGGTTCGACCGTGCCTGGATGGTCGTCTCCCCGGAGGGAGAGTTCCGCAGCCAGCGCAAGCATCCGGTGATGGCCTCGATCCGGGCCGAGGTGCTCGACGACGGCGCCCGCCTGCGTCTCGCCGCTCCCGGCGTCGAGGAGCTGCTGGTCGAGACGGTCACGGACGGGCCGAGGCAGCCCGCCGCGACGTTCACCTGGCAGGGCAAGGGCGTCCACCAGGGCGAGGAGGCCGCCGAGTGGTTCTCCGACGTCCTCGGCCTGCCGTCGGTGCTCGTCGGGCTCGCGCCGGAGCACGAACGCGTCACCAACGGCGAGATCCCCGGCACCGCGGCCTTCGCCGACGCGCACGCGATCCTGCTGACCTCCGAGTCCTCTTTGGACGGTCTGAACGAGCGCATCGCGTCGCGCGGCGCCGAAGCCGTGCCGATGGACCGCTTCCGGCCCAACATCGTCGTCGCGGGCTGGCCCGAGCCGCATCGCGAGGACGACGTCCGTTCGCTCACCGCCGGTGGCCTCGAACTGGGCTACGCCAAGGTCTGCATCCGCTGCACGGTGCCGATGGTCGACCAGGAGACCGGGAAGAAGGCCGGTCCCGAGCCGATCCGGTCGCTCGCCGACTACCGCCGCGAGCCCGAGGGCGGCGTCTCGTTCGGGATCAAGATGGCGGTGACCGGGCCCGGTCAGGTGTCCGTCGGCGACGAGGTGATCGTGCACTCCTGGGCAGGTCCGAGCCCGAGCACCGCCGAGGCGGAGCCGCCGTTCACGGCGACCGCGAGCCGTCCCGCGGAATCGGTGTAGAGCACGTTCCGGCCCGGCGGCACCGTGCCGAAGGTGTCGCCGACCAGCGCTTTGACCAGGACGTGTTCGCTGCTGACGGAGACCGTGCCCGCCAGCCCGGCCAGTTCGAGGTCGGCGGGGCTCGCGGCCAGCTGGACGTTGCCGAAGTGGTCGACCGTGAGCACCTCGGCCACCAGCTTGCCGGGGAACACCGCCACGAACGGGTCGGGCAGCCGCACGAGGTCGTCGACGCGCGGCCCGAACTCCTCGGGCGGGACGCCGAGCGCGAGATGCGCCGCGGCGGGGGCGAACACGTCACGCCCGTGGAACGTCGACGACGTCACCGGAAGGCGGTATTCCGGCGCCGCGAGTTCGTACGCGGCTATCACCCCGGTGAGTGTTTCGGCGGCGGGAATGAGGAGTCCGTTGTCCGGGCCGACGAGCATTCCGCGCTCGGTGACCACCACGACGCCGCGCCGGGCGGTGCCGACGCCGGGGTCCACGACGGCGAGATGGACGGACTCCGGCAGATACGGCGCGGTCTGGGCGAGCACCTCGGCGCCGGTCCTGACCTGCTGCGGAGGGATCTCGTGGCTCACGTCGATCACCCGTACGGACGGCGCGATCCGCGCGATCACGCCGTGGCACGCGGCCACGAAACCGTCGCTCAGCCCGTAGTCGGTCGTGAACGAAACGCAGTGGATCGGCATGATCAGCCATCATCCTTGATCGCTAGGGTGCAGCCGTGACGACGCTCGAATACCCGAAGATCGCCGCCGGCAAGGTCCGTGAGCTCTACGCCGTCGATGACGAGCATCTGCTGCTCGTCACCTCCGACCGGATCTCCGCCTACGACGTCGTCTTCGACACGCCCATCCCGGACAAGGGGCGGGTGCTCACCGCGATGAGCGTGTTCTGGTTCTCCCTGCTCTCCGATGTCCTCCCCAACCATCTGGTCTCCTACGACGACGACCGCATCCCCGCCGAGGTCCGCGGCCGCGCGCTGCTGGTGCGGCGGCTGGCGATGCTGCCGTTCGAAGCCGTCGCCCGCGGCTATCTCACCGGTACCGGTCTCGCCGATTATCGCGCGCGCGGCACGGTTTGCGGTGTCGAACTTCCGCCCGGTCTGACCGAATCGTCCCGCCTGCCCGAGCCGATCTTCACCCCCGCGACCAAGGCCGACCGCGGCTCGCACGACGAGAACATCGCCTTCTCCGACGTCGTCGGGCAGCTCGGCCGCGAGCGGGCCGAAGAGGTCCGCGAGGCGACGCTGGCGGTGTACCGCCGCGGCGCGGAGTACGCCGCCGAACGCGGCATCCTCCTCGCGGACACGAAGCTCGAATTCGGCGTCGACCGGGAAGGGAACCTCGTGCTCGCCGACGAGGTCCTGACCCCGGATTCCTCGCGCTACTGGCCGGCGGGCGGCTACGCGCCGGACAGCCCGCAGCCGTCGTTCGACAAGCAGCCGCTGCGGGACTGGCTCACCAGTCCGGCGTCCGGCTGGCACCGCCGGGACAGACCCGGGTCGCCACCCTTGCCCGAGGACATCGTCGCCGCCACGCGCGCGAGGTACATCGAGTCGTACGAACGCATCACCGGCCGGTCGCTGCAGGATTGGCCCGCCTGACCTGCGGCGTTCACTCCGTCGTCAGTCCGGCGCAAGCCGAGGCTGGCTCACTGGTGGGGTGGACGCACGTTTGCTGGTTTCCCTGTCCGGCGTGACCACCCGGACGTTGCACCGCTGCGCCGATCTCGCGGCCGAACTCGATCGGCGCAGGGTCCCGTTGTCCGTGCTCTACGCCGCTCGCACCGGCGAGGGCCCCGTGACCGAGTGGGTCCGGACGCGCCGCACCCGCGGCGACTCGGTCCTCCTGCACGGATACGACCATCAGATCCCGCCCACCCACCGCGCCGTCTACCTGGGCAAACGTGCCGAGTTCGCGGCACTGCCCGCGCACGAGGCGAGGCTGCGCCTGATCGCGGCGAAGGCGGCGCTCGACGCCAACGGCATGGCCGTCGACGGCTTCGCGCCGCCGCGCTGGATCGCGTCGGAAGGCACCCTGCAGGCCCTGCGCGAGCACGGGTTCACGTTGTGCGCGGATCTGGCGTCGGTGCGGGACCTGGTGTCCGGCGACGTCCAGCGCGCCAGGGTGCAGGAGTTCGGCGGACCGTCGCACCGCACGGAGACCGTCCGGTGTTTCGCGCTGGTGCTGGCGGCCGCCAGGGCCGCGCGCCGCGGCGGGCTGGTGCGGCTCGGCATCGACGCCGCGGACCTCGCCCGGCCGGGACTGCGGCAGGCGTTCCTCGACGCCGTCGACGTCTCGCTGGAGAACCGCGCTTTCGGAACCACGTACGGCTCGCTCTCGCGAACGCGGGTTAAATTGTCGGGATGACCGACGAGGCAGGCGCACCGGCGACGCTGATGCGGCTCTGGCGCCGGTCGGAACGCCCGACGCGCGGCAGGCCGTCCGTGCTCGACATCGACGGTGTCGTGGCGGCGGCGGTGGACCTCGCCGATCGCGAAGGCGTCGCGAACGTGACGCTGGCGAACGTGGCGAAGGAGCTGGGCGTCACGAAGATGTCGTTGTACCGCCACATCGGTTCGAAGGCGGAGCTGCTGGAGCTGATGGCCGACTTCGCCATCGGCGATCCGCCGAAGGTCGAGCGCACCGGGGACTGGCGGGCCGAGCTGACCACGTTGGCCGAGGCCAACCGCGATGTGCTGATGAGCCACCCGTGGCTGGTCGAGCTCCCGCTTTCCGGCCCGCCCGCCGGTCCGCACGCGGTCGCCTGGATGGACGCGTTCCTGCGCACGCTGCGCGAAACCGGTCTCGACTGGGGGACCAAGGGCGGGATCCTGGTCCTGATCGGCGGGTATGTCCGCCTCGCCTGCGCGCAGGCACTCCAGCTCGCCGAGGGCCGGAAGGACAGCGGGCTGACCCAGGCGCAGGCTGAGCAGGCCTACGGCAAAGGCCTCGCCGAGCTGATCGACCCTGAGCGTTTTCCCGACGCCGTGGGCTTCCTGAGCTCGGGCCTCGGCGGCTCCGAACAGAACTCCGACTTCGACTTCGGCCTCGGCGTCGTCCTCGACGGCATCGCCGCTCTCGTCGAAGCGAGCTGACAAAACCCCCCCTCCGCCTTTAGTATCCGCCGGACATTAATTAGTGTACGTTGGATACTAAAGGGGGAACCATGACATCGACACCGACGGGCGAGCGTGTGCTCGCACCGGATCTGGCCAGGGGTTTCGCGCTCCTGCTGGTCGCGCTGGCGCATACCGCGAGCATCTTCCTCGGCAACACGCCGGGCGTGGATCAGACGCCGGAAGGGCTGGAACGGCCGTACTTCGTGGTGCTGTTCGTGCTCGTCCACGCGTGCGCGCTGCCGCTGTTCGGCATGATGCTCGGCTACGGGATGGTGCAGTTCGCCGATCGCCAGGAGGCGCTGGGGCAGCCGTGGCCGCGCACACGGGGCATCCTGCTCCGCCGTCACGCGTGGCTGCTCGTCTTCGGCGCCATCGACGGGGTGCTGTTCTTCTCCGGCGACGTGCTCGGCGCGTACGGCGTGGTCGGCATGGTGTTCGCCCTGCTGCTTTTGCGGCGCGGCAAGGGCTTCTATCGGATTCCGGTGCTGTACCTGGGTTTCGGCGTCTGCTACCTCGCCGTGCTGATGTACCTGGTGCTGACCGGGAACTCCGGGAACGCGCCGGTTCCGTCCATCGAGGACGCGTCGTCACTGGCGCCGACGTACGGCGACGCTGTGGGGGAACGGCTCGTCGAATGGCCGATGACCACCGCGGTCCTGCTGTCGTCGATCCTGTTCGTCTGGGTGGGCGCCTGGGCCGCGAAGAAACGCGTGCTGGAGGAGCCGAATCGGAAACTGCTCCTTTTCGGTCTGTTCGGGGGTTTCGGGGTCGCGATCGCGGGCGCGCTGCCGATGGGGCTCTTCGCCGGTGACTACGTCGGCTTCGACGAGGAGACCGCCGGGCTCGTCAAGCTCATGTACGAGGGAGCGGGCCTGTTCGGCGCGATCGGTTACATCAGCCTGTTCGGGCTCATCGGCATGGCGGTCGGCGGGAAACGTCGCGGCGTCGTGGTCACCGCGATCTCGGCGCTCGGCCAACGCACGCTGAGCGCCTACCTGTTCCAGTCGGTGGCGTGGCTGATCCTGGCTCCGCCGTTCATGCTGGGGCTGAGCGGCAGCACGTTCGTCGCGGCCGCGTGCGGGCTCGGCGTGTGGCTGCTGACGGTCGTCGTCGCGTACGTGATGCACCGGCGGGCGTATCGGGGACCGGCGGAGATCTTGGTGCGGAAACTGGCTTACCGCTAGAGCTTCACCGGCTCCCCGACGTCGAGCACCTTTACCTCGGTGCCTTCCGGGGCGAGATTCGCGAACAGGCCGTAGTGCATCTGCGGCCGCGCGAGGACGGCTTCGTGGATCGGGACGGCGAGGCGCGGCGACACCGCACTCAGGTAGTCGACCGCCTCGCCGGCCTTGAGCCACGGGGCGCCGGTGGGCAGGCCGAGGACGTCGATCTTCTGTTCCGGCACGAAGAACGAGTCGCCGGGGTGATAGAACGCGCCGTGGTCGACGAGGTAGCCGACGTTCGGGATCACCGGGATCTCCTCGTGGATCACCGCGTGTTCACCACCGACTACGTTGATGCCGCTGGAACCGATCTCGAAGGCATCGCCGGGGTTCGCGATCTGGAACTCGGCGCCGATCTTCCCCACCGCTTCGGCGGAACCCGGGTCGACGACCAGCTTCACGCCGGGGTTGGCCTCCAGCAGCGCGGGCAGCCTGTCCAGGTCGAGGTGGTCGAAATGCTGGTGGGTGATCAGGATGGCGTCCAGTTCGCGTTCGCCTTCGAAACCCGTCGAGAAGGTGCCGGGGTCGATCAGGATCCGCGCGCCCTCGGTCTCCAGAAGCGTGCAAGCGTGTCCAAAGTGGACAATACGCATCGGTGTTCTCCTTCGCGGTAGGTCGATTCCAGCCTATGCCCGGATCAGGGCGTCGCCAAGTTCGGTGCGCCGGTAACGGACTTCGCGGCCGCGCCGCCGGGTGTCGAGCAGGCCCGCGGCGTGCATCGCGGTCAGATGCTGCGAGACCGTCGGCGCCGAGAAGCCCAGCCGCCGGGCCAGTTCGGTGGTGGACGCGGGTTCGTTGAGCGTCGTGAGCAGGGCGGCCTTCGTCCGGCCGAGGACTCCCGCGAGCGCGCCGGGCGGACGTTCGGGGTCCGACCAGAGTTCAGCCACGCCGCGGGCCGGATACAGCAGCGAAGGCTGCCACGGCACCATCGTGATCACCCCGACCGAAGGCCACGCGAAGACGCCGGGGATCAGCAGGAGCCCGCGGCGGTCGAGGCGGACGCGGCCGCGTTCCTTCATCTCGATGACCAGGACGTCGTCGACCAGCCGCACCCGCGGGTGGATGTCCTCCAGCACGAGCGCGATTCCGCCGGCGGCCAGCCGTCGCGAGCGTTCTTCGATGTCGGCGACGAGGAACCGGCGCATCCGGGGCCAGTGTGGTTCGACCAGTTCGGTCCAGGCGATCTCCATCTGGTCCGCCAGCAGATCCCTTGCCACGGCCGGGTCTTCGGGGAGACCGCTCAGGTCGGCGTCTACTTTGGACAGTTCATGGGCGACCTGGTCCGGTGGCGTCCGGCGGATCTCGGCGAGCTGGGCGGACGCGGTGGTCTCCGGCCCGCTCGGCGGCGGACTGAGGAAGTCGGTGATGTAATGCCGCGCGCTCATCACCTTGGCGAAGCCGTCGATGGGCAGGTCCGGCAGTTTCGCGGCCGCCTCGCGCAGCCACGGCAGGTGGCTCGGATGCCCTCGCCGTCCGAGCAGGGTCTGCATCGCGCCCATGGTCTCGTCGAGCGGGGAGATGCCGAAGCGGACGCGGTTGGCGCTCTCGGCGGTCAGGACCAGCTCGATCATCTGATTAGGCTATGTCCTAATCAGTGGTTCTCGCCAGACCGCGTTCGGCAAGGTTCCCCGGCATGATGTTGTTGCGTAACTCCGGGTATTGGCGCTGGTCGGCGGGGGTGCAGCTGAACCGGCTGCCCGCCACGATGGCGCCGCTGGCCTTCACCGTGCTGACCACCGCGACGACCGGTTCGTACCGGCTCGGCGGGGTCATGATGGCCGTTTTCGTCGCCGCCGAGATGGTCGGCGCCGTGCCGACCGGGCGGCTGCTCGACCGCGTCGGCCCCGCACGCGGTCTCGTCGTCCTGCTGCCCCTGGTCGCCGCCGGGCTGTTCCTGCTGGCCGCGGTCGCTTCCGCCGGAGCCCCGGACTGGGCGCTGCTCGCGCTGGCGATCCCGCCGGGCCTGGTCGCGGGCGGGCTGAACGGCGGTTTCCGGACCCTGCTCGCCGGGACGGTGACCGAAGAGGAACTGCCGAGGGCGGTTTCGGTGGACGCGATGATCCTCGAAGGCGTCATCGTCGGCGGACCGCTGCTGGTGGCGCTCCTGGCGACGTCCGGACCGGCCGTCCCGGTCCTCGCGATGGCCGTCGTCGCCTTGCTCGCGGCGCTGCTCGTGCCACGACGGACGGTCCAGCGGGATCCACAAAGGACGGTCGAACGGCAGGCGATCCCGGTCGCCGCCTGTGTGCCCTGGCTGGCGGGGTTGTTCACCGTCGGGCTCCTGTTGTCGACCATCGAAGTCGGGCTGCTGCCGCTCGTCCAGCGTCTCGGTGCCCCTGACTCGGCGACGGCGATCGTCATCGTCGTGCTGTGCGCCGCGAGCATCACCGGGAGCGCGCTGTACGCGGCGCGCGGGAAGGTCGGTGACCCACGGCTGTTCCTGGCCGGTTTCGTGCTCGGCGGGATCGTCGTTTCGGCGGGCTTCGGCTGGGCCGGGCTGCTCGGCGGGGTCGCGCTGATCGGGCTCTGCACCGGTCCGCTGATGGCCGTTTCGTCGGTCAACCTGCAGAAGCTGCTGCCGGAACGCCGCCGGTCGGAGGGGTTCTCGCTGGCCTTCACCGTGCAGGCGTCCGGCTTCGGGCTGGGCTCGCTGGCGATCGGCGTGCTGCCGGTGTGGCTGTGCCCCCTTCTCGGTGTCCTTGCGGCGCTCGTCTCCTGTGCGATGCTGGTGGCACGCCCCAGGCGAGCTATTGGCACGCCGTCAGTAACGTCGTAGCCTGGGCTTTGAGCCGAGACACGGGAGAAGTCGATGACCGCAGTCCAGCCGAAGCCGACCGCGCACAGCGTGGGGGAGACCTTCGATTCCCTCAGCCCGGCGACCGACGAGGTCGTCGGCACCTACCCGGTACACGGCAAGGAGGACGTCCGCGCCGCGATCGCCCGCGCGAGGGACGCCGCCGAATGGTGGGCCGGGCTCGGCTACGACGGCCGCGCCGAACGTCTGCGCCGCTGGAAGGGCGTCATCACCCGCAGGCTGCCGCAGCTGTGCCAGGTTGTGCGCGACGAGACCGGGAAGCCGATCGCCGACGCGCAGCTGGAGAGCGTCCTCGCCATCGAGCACATCGCTTGGGCGGGCAAGCACGCGCGCAAGATCCTCGGCAAGCAGCGCCGCGCCGCCGGGCTGATGATGTCGAACCAGGCGGCGACGGTGGAGTACCAGCCGCTCGGCGTCGTGGGCGTGATCGGCCCGTGGAACTACCCCGTGTTCACCCCGCTCGGCTCCATCGCCTACGCGCTCGCCGCCGGCAACACCGTCGTCTTCAAGCCGAGCGAGTACACGCCGGGCGTCGGGAAATGGCTGGTCGACGCGTTCAACGAGGTCGTCCCGGAGTGGCCGGTGCTGCAGCTGATCACCGGCTTCGGCGAGACGGGCGCCTCGCTCGTCACGGGCGGCGTCGACAAGATCGCCTTCACCGGTTCGACCGGCACGGGCAAGAAGATCATGGCCGCGGCCGCCGAGACACTGACCCCGGTGATCATCGAGGCAGGCGGCAAGGACGCGGTCCTGGTCGACGCGGACGCCGACCTCGAGGCCGCCGCGGACGCGACCGTCTGGGGCGCGTTCTCCAACTCGGGCCAGACCTGCATCGGTGTCGAGCGCGTGTACGTCCACGAGCGTGTGCACGACGAGTTCGTCGCGAAGGTCGTCGAGAAGTCGAAGGACGTGCGGGCCGGCTCGGACGCGGCCGCACAGTACGGCCCGGTGACGATGCCTTCGCAGCTTTCGGTGATCAAGCGCCACATCGCGGACGCCATCGAACGCGGCGGCAAGGCGCTGGTCGGCGGTGTCGACGCGGTCGGCGACCGCTACGTACAGCCGACGGTGCTCGTCGACGTGCCCGAGGATTCCGCGGCGGTGCAGGAGGAGACGTTCGGCCCGACCGTCACCATCGCCAAGGTCCGCGACATGGACGAGGCCGTCGAGAAGGCCAACGACACGAAGTACGGCCTCGGCTCGACGGTGTTCTCGAAGTCGCGCGGCCTCGAACTGGCCGGACGGCTGCGCACCGGCATGACGTCGATCAACGCGCCGCTTTCCTTCGCCGGTATCGCTTCGCTGCCCTTCGGTGGCGTCGGGGATTCGGGCTTCGGCCGGATCCACGGCCCGGAAGGCCTGCGCGAGTTCGCCCGCCCGAAGGCCGTCGCGCGGCAGCGTTTCACCGCGCCGATCGTGCTGACCTCCTTCTCCCGCAAGGAAAAGACCGACGCTTTGGTCGCGAAGCTGATCACGGTGCTGCACGGGAAGCGCTGACGCTTCTCCCGCATATGTCATGAAAGGGTCGTTCCTGACGAAAAACGTCAGGAACGACCCTTTCATGACGTTTGGCGCTACTTGCCCCGAATAAGGTCCGCGGCCTTCTCCGCCACCATGATCGTCGGCGCGTTCGTGTTCCCGCGCGGCACCACGGGCATCACCGAAGCGTCCACCACCCGCAGCCCCTCCACCCCGCGCACCTTCAGCGCCGGATCGACGACGGCGTTCTCGCCCGTCCCCATCGAGCAGGTCCCCACCGGGTGGTACAGCGTCTGCGTCTTCTCGCGCACGTAGTCGGCCAGTTCGTCGTCGGTCAGGTCGTGCCGCTCCGGCAGGAACGGCTTGTCCAGATACCGCGCCAGCGGACCGGACTTCCCGATCTCCACCAGCGCGCGCATCCCGGCGAGCATCTTCTCCATGTCGACGGACTCCGCGTAGTACGCCGGATCGATTTCGGGTTTCCACAAGGGATTCCCCGACTTCAACCGCAGGCGTCCCCGGCTCGCGACGTCCACGAGGGTCGCCGCCGACGTGAAGCCCGGCACCGTCGGCTCGCGCATCCCGTTGTCGTAGAACAACGTCGGCGCGACGTGGATCTGCATGTCCGGCGGCGAAACCCCGTCCGCCGCGGGGAAGAACGCACCCGCCTCGCCGATGTTCGAAGCCAGCGGGCCGCGTTTGGTGAGCTGGTAGCGAACCAGGCCGCCGGGCGTCGCCGCGTCCACCAGGTCGGTGGTGCCGCGTGTGGACCAGATGATCCCGCACGCCGGGTGGTCGTGCAGGTTGTCGCCGACGCCGGGCAGCGCGGCCACGACGTCGATCCCGTGCTCCCGCAGGTGTTCCGCCGGGCCGACCCCGGAGAGCATCAACAACTGCGGCGAGTTCACCGCGCCACCACTCAGCAGAACCTCGGTCGACGCGCGCACGGTCGTCTCGGCCCCTCGGTCCAAATAGGACACTCCGACGGCGCGGGTGCCTTCGAAGACGACGCGGGTGGCTTGCGCGTTGGTCCGCACGGTGAGGTTCGGGCGCGACAACGCAGGCCGCAGGTACGCGTCGGCCGTCGACCAGCGGCGGCCCTTCTTGCAGGTCACCTGGTAGACGCCGGCGCCCTCCTGCGACTCGCCGTTGAAGTCGTCGGTGCGCTTGAGGCCCCAGGCGACGGCGGAATCGACCCAGGCGAGGGACAGTTCGTGGGTGAAGCGGCGGTCCTCGACGTGCAGCGGCCCGTCGGTACCGTGCAGAGGCCCGCCGAGCCGCTGGTTCCCCTCCGCCCGTTTGAAGTACGGCAGGACGTCGTCGAAGCCCCAGCCCTCGGCGCCGTGCCCGTCACGCCAGCCGTCGTAGTCCGCGCGGTTGCCGCGGATGTAGATCATCGCGTTGATCGACGAGCAGCCGCCGAGCGTCTTCCCGCGCGGCCAGTACAGCGACTGACCGGTGTGCTTCTGCTCGACGGTCTCGTAGTTCCAGTCCCATTTGGTCTTGAACAGACCGGGGAACGCGGCGGGGATGTGGATCTCGTCGGCGTCGTCCTCGCCGCCCGCTTCGAGCAGGAGCACCCGCGCCGACGGATCCTCGCTCAGCCGGTTCGCCAGTACGCATCCCGCGCTGCCCGCGCCGACGATCACGTAGTCGAAGGAGTCCTGATCGGCCACGGTGCCTCCTGCTGCTCGCCCGGTGTTGACGCCCCGCCAATGGGCTCATCTTGGCCCAGCGCCGCGCTCCGAGCATCCCCCAGACGAAGGATCGGTGCGAGCTCAGTCGGAGTCGGGTGAAAAAGAGGTCACGCAGGGGCCGCCCTCGGCGTCGTCCTCGGTCTCGATGCGGCCCGGGCTCCGGACGCCGTCGACCTCGCCGGTGAGGTGCAGGATCGTCTGCTTCGCGGTGGTCAGCACGTCGGCGTTGTCGACGGTGTACCTCGCTTCGCCGTGGATGATCTGCTGCACGCCTTCGCGGGTCGTGTCCGCCACCTTCTCGCACAGCACGGACAACGCCGCCGGGATGTCGCGCGCGTTGATCGCGTCGACGAACTTGTTCCCCGCTTCTTCCCCGGTCTTGACGTCCGGTCGGGGCGCTGGCTTCGTGTCGAGGCTCGGCAGCGGCTCGGGCTCGCCGCCGGTCTTGGCGTCGCGCACGCACCAGCCGCCCTCGCCGGGGATCATCGCGATCCCGATGGTCTGACCCGCGAGGGTGAACGCGGCCGAGTACTCCTGCGCCGCACGCTGGTGCGCGGGAGTGCTCAGCTGTGCGCCTTCGGAGACCGCCATCATCTGCTCGAAGGTGTACGACCGCTTCGAGCGGATCGGGCACCAGAGCTGGCTGACACGACCCTCACCGACGCCGTTCACGAACGACCGGCCCAGCTGCTCCGGCGTCGCGCGCGAGGTGATGTCGGGCTTGGTCTTGAAGAACCCCGGCGTCACGAAGCCGGTGAACGCGACACCACCCGCGATCAGGACGAAGACCAGCGCCAGCGTGATCCAGAGCCCGGTCTTCGACTTCTTCGGCGCGTACTGCGGTTGCCCGTAGGTCATGCGGCAACCGTAGTGAAGTAGGCTCGGGCGGTACCCACGACCTGCGTGAATAAGGAGCAGCCTGCCGTGGCCCGAGTCGTCGTCGACGTCATGCCCAAGCCCGAAATCCTCGACCCGCAGGGCCAAGCCGCGCTCGGCGCGGCCGGTCGTCTCGGCTTCACCGGGATCACCGGGATCCGTCAGGGCAAGCACTTCGAGATCGAGGTCGACGACTCCGTCGACGACGCGACGCTCGAAAAGATCGCCGAAGGTTTCCTCGCGAACCCCGTCATCGAGCAGTGGACCATCAAGCGGGTGGACGCGTGAGCGCCCGCATCGGGGTCATCACCTTCCCCGGCACGCTCGACGACGGTGACGCGGCCCGCGCGGTCCGTTACGCCGACGCCGAGGCCGTGCCGCTGTGGCACGCGGACGAAGACCTCAAGGGCGTCGACGCCGTCGTCGTCCCCGGCGGCTTCTCCTACGGCGACTACCTGCGCGCCGGCGTCATCGCCCGGTTCGCGCCGGTGATGTCGTCGGTGATCGAGGCCGCCCACAAGGGCATGCCGGTGCTGGGCATCTGCAACGGCTTCCAGATCCTGTGCGAGGCCGGGCTGCTGCCGGGCGCGATGATCCGCAACGCGGGCCTGCACTTCATCTGCCGTGACCAGTGGCTGCGCGTCGAGCACAACGAGACCGCGTGGACCACCCGGTACGACAAGGGTGCCGAGATCCTCATCCCGATGAAGAACATCGACGGCTGCTACGTCGCCGAGCAGGCCACCCTCGACGAGCTGGAGGGTGAGGGCCGCGTGGTGTTCCGCTACGTCGGCGGCAACCCGAACGGCTCGCGCAACGACATCGCCGGGATCCGCAGCGAGAACGGCCGCGTCGTGGGGCTCATGCCGCACCCGGAGCACGCCATCGACGCCCTCACCGGCCCTTCCGACGACGGCCTAGGCATGTTCTACAGCGCGGTCGACGCCCTCGTCTCCGCCTGACACCCCCTCGCATTTCGTCCTCTAAATGCGTTCGCATTTAGAGGACGAAATGCGTCAGGAGGCGGCGGCGACCAGGGCGGCGTAGGGCCCACCGGCGGCAAGCAGCTCCGCGTGCGAGCCCAGCTCGGTCACCCGGCCGCCCTCGATGACCGCGACCCGATCGGCCGCGGCCGCCGTGTGCAGCCGGTGCGCGATCGCGATCACCGTGCGCCCTTCGAGCACCGCGCTCAGCGACCGCTCCAGCTCTCGCGCCGAACCCGTGTCCAGCAGCGACGTCGCCTCGTCCAGCACCAGCGTGTGCGGGTCGGCCAGCACGACCCGCGCCAGCGCCAGCTGCTGCGCGAGCGCCGCCGGAACGGCGACCGCCCCGGCCCCGACCTTCGTGTCCAGCCCGTCCGGCAGGCTCGCCACCCATTCCGAAGCGCCGACCGAGGTCAGCGCGGCCAGCAGCCGTTCGTCGCTCCAGTCACCGGCCGGGAGCGTGAGGTTGTCCCGCAGCGTGCCCGCGAACACGTGCTGCTCCTGCGTCAGCAGCAGCACCTCGCCGCGCAGGACGTCGTCCGGCAGCGTCGACACCTCGGCGCCGCCGATCCGCACCGAGCCCGACGTCGGCGCCGACATCCCGGCCAGCAGCCGTCCCAGCGTCGACTTGCCGGCCCCCGACGGTCCGACGATCGCCAGCCGCTCGCCGGCGGGCACCCGCAGGTCGATCCCGTGCAGCACCTCGCGGTCCGCGTTGTAGCCGAAGCGCACATCGCGGACCTCGATGTCCTGGCCGCGCGGAGCCTCCGAAGCCCCATCTGAAGACCCAGCAGGCCGGACGCCCAGCAGCCGCCGCAGCGAGACCCCCGCGACCTGCATATCCGCCAGCCAGAACAGCGCCTCGTTCAGCGGACCCGTCATGACCTGCGAATACAGCAGCATCGCGGTGATCGTGCCGAGCCCTTCCCAGCCGTTCGAGTAGGCGAGCAGACCCAGCCCGAGCATCACCGGCACCGGCAGCACGTAACTGATCTCCAGCGACGGGATCCACCGCATCTGCAGTGCCCGGACCTTGCGCTCGCCCAGCATCGCCGCGTCGAGACCGTCGTGCCCGGTCCGGATCCGGCGGCCGGTCAGGTTCAGCGCCTCGGCCGTCCGCGCGCCCTCCGCGGTCTCGTGCGTGGTGGACTGCAGCTCGGACCACTTGTCCAGCATCCGCCGCATCACGTCCGGGATCCGCCGCTGGTACCAGATGTTCACCGGCACCAGCAGCGGCAGCGCGACCAGCAGGCCCAGCGCCAGGAACGGCGACGTGATCACCATCGCGACCACGGTGAACACCACCGTGACGGCGGCGATCAGGATCTCCGGCGCGCCGAAGCGCACCGCGTGGTCGATGCGGCTGACGTCGGTGGTCGCCCGGCTGAGCAGGTCACCGGTGCCCGCGGCCTCGACCGTCCCGAGCGGCAGGTCCAGCGCGTTCCCGACGAACTCCTCGCGGTTCTTCGCCAGGATCCGCTCGCCGAACACCCGCGCGCGAAGCCGCGCCAAACCCTTGAACCACGCTTGCGCGCCCAGCACGGCCACGAACGCGATCGCCAGCCAGGTGATCGTGGCGGTCGTCGTGCCGCCGACGACCTCGTCCACCAGCGCGCCCAGCAGTTGTGGCCCGGCCAGCCCGATCGCGGTCGCGACGCAGAACAGGCCGAGCATCACGGAGAACTCGCGCTTGTTGGCGCGCGCGGTCTCCCTGATCCATCGTCGAACGTCTTTCTTGTCTGCCAGCGGCAGCTTCTTCATGCCGGTACTTTCGTATCGATGACCACGTCGGCCACATGCGTCCACAATGGACTTTGACTGAACACGACGGTGGTCTTGCCGCGCCGCAGCTTCGCGACGCGTTCGGTTATGCGGGCTTCGGTATGCGCGTCGACGGCCGAGGTCGGCTCGTCGAGCAGCAGGACGTCGGCGTCGGTCGCCAGCGCGCGGGCCAGGTTCAGCCGCTGCCGCTGACCGCCGGAAACCTCACGTCCGCGTTCGCCGATCACCTCGTCGACGCCGTTGGGCAGCGCGTCCACGATGTCCTCGGCGTCCGCCGCGTACAGCGCTTCGGTGATCTCGACGTCGCCAGGCTCGGCGGGGCTGACCTGCTCGCGCAGCACACCGGAGAACCAGATGTCCTGGTTGTGCGCGAACACGACCCGCCGCCGCAGCTCGTCGAGCGCGACCCGGTCCACCGGAACCCCGCCGACGAGGGCAGGTTCACTCGGATCGGTGAACCGCGCCATCCGCGACGCCACCGCTTCGGCGTCGGCCCCGACGTCGATGACGGTCAGCTTCCCGGCCTCGACCTTGATCCCGGACGTCTCGTCGTAGAGATCCAGCGGGCCTTCCGGCAGCGGCACCGGACGCTCCGGCTCGGCGAGTGTGCGTTCGGTGGACAGCAGTTTGCACACCTTTCGCGCCGAAACCAGTGCGGCGCTCAGCACGCCGGCGAACTCGGTCGCCGTCGTCACCGGGATCACCAGGAACACCGAGACGCCGTAGAACGTGATCAGCTCGCCGACGCCGATGGTGCCGTTGATCGCCAGCTGCGCGCCCAGCCAGGTGATGACCACCGTGACCAGACCCGGCAGCGCGACCTCCGCCGCCGCGAGCCACGCCTCGCTGCGCCCGACCTGGACGCCGGCCGCGCGGACCTTCTGGCTGGAGCGGCGGAAGCGGTCGAGGAACTGCTTCTCGCCGCCGACCCCGCGAAGGATCCGCAGGCCGGAGACGATATCCGCGGCCAGTGCGTTGACCTCGGTCTTCTCCTCGCGCTGCTTCGTCTGGCGCTTCTCGAGCGGCTTCAGCAGCGGCCCGATGCCCACCACCGCCAGCGGGACACCGATCAGCGCGACCATGCCGAGCAGCGGAGACGTCGTCAGCAGCGCCGTCGCGCACACGATGAACGCGATCAGCGAACCGAACGCCCGCCCGAGCACCTCGAAGGAGTCACCGATCGGGTTGATGTCGCTGGTGGTGATCGCGACCACGTCACCCGTGGTGGTCGTGTCCCGCAGGTTCGCGCCCAGCTTCGCCGCGTGTTCGGTGGCGAGCCGCTGTGTCACCCCGGCGCCGTGGATCCAGCAGCCGTAGGACGCGAAGTGCTGCACAGTGCCCGCGAGTGTCTGCGCGATCCCCAGCCCGGCGGCCGCGAGGCCCCACAGCCAGACGGAATCGCCGTCGCCGCGGCCGATCGCGTCGATACCCCGGCCGATCGCGACCGGCAGCAGGGCGATCGGCAACGACCACAGCGCACCGCTGATCGCCGAGACGGCGAGCAGTCCCGGGCGCGCGAGCATCATCCTGACCAGGTACCGCCAGGCGGTCGGCTTGGCGGGCAGTCGTAGTCGCGGAAGGGGATATGTGGCGGAAAGCACGATTATCGACGGTAAGCGGATCACCACCGTGGGCGCGACCGATTTATCCGTGGGCGACCGACGGGTGAACAATCCCCTCGCCTATTCTCAAGGCCGTGGCGAACCCTGATGCGGACACCGTGACCAGCACCGTTGACACCACTCAACACGCCGAGGCGACCCCCGAGCAGACCCAGCCGTACGTCGAACTCGGCCTCGCCGACGACGAGTACGCCCGGATCCGGGAGATCCTCGGCCGCCGTCCGACCGACGCCGAACTGGCGATGTACTCGGTGATGTGGAGCGAGCACTGCTCGTACAAGTCCTCGAAGAAGCACCTGCGCTACTTCGGTGAGACCGCCACTCCCGAGATGAAGGAAAAGATGCTCGCCGGTATCGGTGAGAACGCGGGCGTCGTCGACATCGGCGAGGGCTGGGCGGTCACCTTCAAGGTCGAGAGCCACAACCACCCGTCCTACGTCGAGCCGTACCAGGGCGCCGCGACCGGCGTCGGCGGCATCGTGCGCGACATCATGGCGATGGGCGCGCGCCCGCTCGCGGTGGCGGACGCGCTGCGCTTCGGCCCGGCGGACGCCCCCGACACCCGCCGCGTGCTGCCCGGCGTGGTCGCCGGCGTCGGCGGCTACGGCAACTGCCTCGGCCTGCCGAACATTGGCGGCGAGCTGGTGTTCGACGAGAGTTACTCGGGGAACCCGCTGGTCAACGCCCTGTGCGTCGGCGCGATGCGCGTCGAGGACCTGCACCTGGCCTTCGCCTCGGGCAAGGGCAACAAGATCATCCTGTTCGGCGCCCGCACCGGCCTCGACGGCATCGGCGGCGTGTCCGTCCTCGCCAGCGACACCTTCTCGGGTGACGAGTCCTCGGGCGGCCGCAAGAAGCTCCCGAGCGTCCAGGTCGGCGACCCCTTCACCGAGAAGGTGCTCATCGAGTGCTGCCTCGAACTGTTCGCCCAGAAGCTCGTCGTCGGCATCCAGGACCTCGGCGGCGCCGGGCTCTCCTGCGCGACGTCGGAGCTCGCGGCGGCCGGTGACGGCGGTATGCACATCTACCTCGACCGGGTTCCGTTGCGCGCCACCGGGATGACCCCGGCGGAGGTGCTCTCCAGCGAGTCGCAGGAGCGGATGTGCGCGGTCGTCTCGCCGGAGAACGTCGAGGCGTTCATGAAGGTCTGCGAGAAGTGGGACGTCATCGCCACCGACATCGGTGAGGTCACCGACGGCGAGCACCTGGTCATCACCTGGAACGACGAGATCGTCGTCGACGTCCCGGCGCACACCGTGGCGCACCAGGGCCCGGTGTACGACCGCCCGATCCAGCGACCGTCCACGCAGGACGCCCTGCAGGCCGACACCTCGGCGAAGCTGCCGCGTCCGTCCACTTCGGACGAACTGCGCGCCGACATCCTCAAGCTCATCTCGTCGCCGAACCAGGCGTCGAAGGAATGGGTGACCTCCCAGTACGACCGCTACGTGCGTGGCAACACCGTTTCCGCGCAGCCGTCGGACTCGGGTGTCATCCGCATCGACGAGTCGACCGGTCGCGGTGTGGCCGTTTCGACGGACTGCAACAGCAAGTTCGTCTACCTCGACCCGTACGAGGGCGCGAAGCTCGCGCTGGCCGAGGCGTACCGCAACGTCGCCACCAGCGGCGCGAAGCCGGTCGCGGTCTCGGACTGCCTGAACTTCGGCGCGCCGACCGACCCAGGGGTGATGTGGCAGTTCGAGCAGGCCGTGCACGGTCTGGCCGACGGCTGCGTCGAACTCGGCATCCCGGTCACCGGCGGCAACGTCAGCTTCTTCAACCAGACCGGTGACGTCGCCATCCTGCCGACGCCGGTGGTCGGCGTGCTCGGCGTGATCGACGACGTCACCCGCCGCATCCCCACCGGGATCGGCGCCGAGGCCGGGGAAACCCTGCTGCTGCTGGGCGAGACCCACGACGAGCTGGACGGTTCCGCCTGGGCGCGCGAACTGCACGGCCACCTCGGCGGCCGCCCGCCGCGCGTGGACCTGGCGCGCGAGAAGCTGCTCGCCGACATCCTCATCGCCGGTTCCCGTGACGGCATGATCTCCGCCGCGCACGACATCTCCGACGGCGGCCTGATCCAGACGCTCGTCGAAACCGTCCTCATCGGACAGTGCGGTGCCCGCGTCTTCCTCGACTCGGAGCAGGACCCGTTCGTGCAGCTGTTCTCCGAGTCCGCGGGCCGGGTGCTGGTCGCCGTGCCGCGGACCGAGGAACTGCGGTTCACCGAGATGCTGACCGCGCGCGGCCTGCCGTGGCGCAAGACCGGCGTGGTGGACCCGGAATCGGGCTCGCTCGAACTCCAGGGCATCACGGAGTTCACGTTGGAGGAGCTTCGGGAGCCTTGGGAGCGCACGCTCCCGGCCCTCTTCGACTGATACGTCACACCTTCCCCAAGTACATGAAGGCCCCCTTCCTTGCGCTAGACGCAAGGAAGGGGGCCTTCATGTACTGCGGCCGGGAAGCGTCGAACCGGCCGCGAACTTCGCGCCCTCAAGTGACGGCGGCTCCACGAAGGTGGCCACGCCGAAGTCGACGGGTTTCTCCACGACGAGATGGTCCAGCGACACCTTGCGTTCGAAGCGCGCCCTCGTGAGGTCGAACGTCCCGTGGATGGTCACGTCCTTGAGCGAGAACTTCCCGGAGATCTGGGCGTCGGTGAGATCCACGTAGCTCGCCACCTCGCACCGATCCGCCCCGAACCAGCCGACCCGCCTGCCGAGTAGTTCGAGCTTGTCGAGCCGGGCGTCGCTGAGGTTGAGCCCCAGCGTCGGCCCGGTGGTGCCGGCATGGGGAAGGATGTCGCGGATCAGCCGCTCGGCCGCGCGCCGGACCAGCCGTTCGCGTTCCGCGGCCGCCTCGGTTTCCTTGTTCCACTTCGTCTTGCTCGGGAACTTGGGATGCTCGAACGGCCGCCGCAGGTAGGCGCACAACACGTCGAGCACCGTCTGCCGGTACTCCGGCCGGGTCCTGGCCAGCCCCGCGAGCGAATGCATCGCGCCGACCCTGACCTGATCGGCCTCGTTGCCCAGCAGTTCGATCGATTTGGCGAACCGCTCGTCGGAGATCCGGCTGCGCTCGATCTCGTGCCGGTCCTCTTCGGTCCGCCTTCGCCGGTCGTTGAGCCACAGCCCGTAGAGCGCGGCGATCGCCCCGCCCGCCAGCGCGCCGGTCTTGAGCGCGTCGCCGCGGCTGGTCGCGCGATCCGTGAGCAGCCAGGCGGTGACCCCCACGAGCACCACGACCGACGACAGCAACGTCCACAACAACGGGGACTTGAGCAGGCGTCTCATACGTCCTTCACCGTGAGCCGGGCACGGCCGTCCGGCAGCGTTTCGACGGACCAGTCCGCCGGGAGTTCGTGATCCCTCGCCGGATCCACCGACGTGTTGTACAGCGACACGGAACCCGGTGCCTTGCGGAACTTCAGGTCCCCGAACCCTTCGAACCGCGCACGGCGCAGATCCAGTGCCCCTTCGAATGCGGCGTCGGCGAAGACGGCGTCCTTCGCGAAGACACTGTCCTTAAAGGACGTTTCACCCGCGAACACCGTGTAGGAGAACTCGGCGTCCTCGCTGAACCGCACCCCGCTGAACCACGCCCGCTGCTCGAACTTGGCTTCGTTGCACCGGAAGTAGCCGATCCGCTTGCCCGCCTCCGTCCCGGCGCCGGTCAGGTAGACCGGCCCGAGGAACACGCAACCGGACAGGTTGGTGCTGCTGTACAGACCGGCGTAGCGGAGCAGCAGCTTGCCGACCTTCCGCTCGGACAGGTCGAAGTACTCCAGCACCGCCCCGGTCAGGTCGAGGTCGTAACCGGGGGCGTCCTCGGCGTCCGCGGCCGGGAGCAGTTCCCCGATGAGGCGCTGGGCGGTCTGCCGCACCTGGAGTTCCTGCTCCTGCTCGGGTTCACCCCGCGCGGGAAGCTTGTTCCCCGGACGTTTCGCCTCACCTTCATAGCGCGGATGGTCGAACGGCCGCCGCAGGTACGAGCACAGGATGTCCAGCACGGTCTGCCGGTAGAGCTCGCGACCGCGGGCGAGCCCCGCCAGCGCGTGCAGGGCCCCCACCCGCACCTGGTCGGCGTCGTGCCCGAGCAGCTCGACGGCCTTCGCGAACCGTTCGTCCGAGATCCGGTCCCGGTCCTGGTCGGCCCGCCGCAGCTCCAGCTCCTGCCGCTGCCGTTCGACCTCCTGCCGCCGTTCCTCCACCCGGCGTCGCCGGTCGTTGAGCCACAACGCGTACAGCGCGACGATGGCGGCGCCGGCGACACCGCCGGTCTTCAACGCCTCACTGCGGCTGGTCGCCGGATCCGTCAGCAACCAGCCGCCGACCGCGAGCAACAGGACGAACGAGAGGACGAACGTCCACAGCAACGGGGAGCGGAGGAACCGCTTCATCGGGCCTTGGAGACCAGAAGGGAAGAGACGCACCAGGAGCCGGACTGGCTCTGCGCGAACATCGTTCCCTTGGCGTCCTCACCTTCGACCGTGCCGGTGATCTCGGCCATGACGAGGTTGGTCGTCCCCTGCGTCCGCTTGACCTCGGCCGTGGAGCCCGGCGGAAGGAAGACGTCGAGCACGGAGCCCATGCTCGACCGACGGTTTTCACAGGCCAGGGCGATCGCCCCTTGCCGGTCGCCCGACGAGATCTTGGCGAGGAAGTCCTGGATGACCTTGACGCCCGCAGGGTCGCCGGAGCTGGTGCCGCCGCTTTCGGTGCTCCGCGGGGTCCTGGTCGTGCTCGACTTCGGGCTGCTGCTCTGCGGCGCGGAGGTCGGCGCGGGCTCGGACGACGAGGGCGGCGCGGCCACCGGCTCGTCCTTGCTCAGCAGGAAGCCCGGCGCGACGAACCCGGTGACACCGAACGCCACCAGCACGACCACGCCGATCACGATCCCGATGATCAGTCCGGTCTTGCTCTTCTGCGGCGGCGCGGGCGGGCCACCGAAGCCCTGCTGCTGGTAACCCTGCTGATTCGGGTCCCAGCCCTGCTGCGGCTGCTGCTGATATTGCTGGGTCTGGTCCCAGCCCTGCTGCGGCTGCTGCTGGTACTGCTGGGTCTGATCCCAGCCCTGCTGCTGGCCGTACTGCTGAGGCTGACCGTACTGCTGGTTCGGGTCCCAGCCACCCTGCTGCGGCTGCTGTCCCTGCGGGTCCTGGCCATAGGGCTGGCCTGGCTGGGGTGGGTAGGTCATCGGTCTCGCCTTCCGTACTGGGGCCTGAGGCTTCAGATCAGACGACCGGCGGTCAGCGCTGGTTCCGGATCCGCCCGTGCCAGGGATTTCCCAGGGAAAATACCCCGCGCGCGAAAACGGCTCCCGGCCGAGGCCGGGAGCCGTTGTTCACGGAATGCGCAGCTCAGCCGTTGGCCAGTGCCTGCAAGCGGTCGTAAGCGCCGTTGAAGGTGTTCTGGTCGAGCGGGCTGGAGGTGTACTGCCACACGGTGTAGAAACCCCAGCCGTAGGGCAGCGTGCCCACGGTGGACGCGTAGCGCGCGATCCACAGCGGGACCGTGCCACCGAAGTTCTGCGACGTGCCGACGCAGGTGCTCCACCAGCTCGTCGAGGTGTAGATGACGGGCCAGCGGCCGGTGCGCGCCTTGTACCGGTCGTGGAACGCCCGGATCCACGAGCCCATGGCGGACTGGCTCAGGCCGTAGCAGGTCGCGCCGTACGGGTTGTACTCCATGTCCAGCGCGCCCGGCAGCGTCTTGCCGTCCTTCGACCAGCCACCGCCGTTGTTGATGAAGAAGTCGGCCTGCGCCGCGCCGCTCGAGACGTTCGGCAGGGCGAAGTGGTACGCGCCGCGGATGAAGCCCTTGTTGTAGGAACCGTTGTACTGCTGGGCGAAGTACGGGTTCTTGTAGCTGGTGCCTTCGGTGGCCTTGGTCCACACGAAGCGCTTGCCCTGGTTCCACCAGTAGTTCCAGTCGACATTGCCCTGGTAACTGGCCACGTCCATTCCCGCGACCGTCGCGAGCACGCCGACCTCGGGCTGCGGCTGGGCGGCCTTGGCCTTCGATTCGGGGGTGGAGGTGTCGCCTTCCACGCGCCGGATCTGCGATCCGATCGTGTGGTCGTTCCGCTGGAGATCCTGTTCGATCGACATGATCTCGGGGGACGGGGCGGCCGACGCCTGGACCGTGCTGCCGAGCAGGAGCAGCGCGGAGCCGACGGCGATGGCGATTCTTCGGGAAGTGCGCATCACGACAATCCCTTCACGGATAACCCTCGCTGAGGACGGCGACCTTGCAGGTGGTAGCCGTCCGGGCACGATTGTTGACGACGGGTGCCGGGTTTGTCACTAACTTCCGTGAAATTGGTACTACGCGTGGGTGATTTTCATTTCCAAGTAGGGCGAGTTATGTGATCTTGTAACGCCCACTCGGGTGGGTGTTCAGCCGAGCGACAACGCGCGCACGCGGTCGATCGTGCCGTTGAACCAGTTCTGATCGCCGGGGAGACTGCCCTTGTTCGAGAACTGCCAGATGGTCTGGTGCTTCCAGCTCGCGGGCAGCTCGCCGATCTCCGTGTTGTAGCGCGCGATCCACAGCGGGTTCTGCCAGAACACGTTGCTGTTGCCGGTGCAGCGTTTCCACCAGCTCGTCGACGTGTAGATCGCCGGATGCCGCCCGGTCCGCCACAGATAGGTCTCGGCGAACGACGCCATCCACGCGACCATCTGCGCCGGCGTCTTGCCGTAACAGGTTTCGCCGTACGGGTTGTATTCGACGTCGAGCGCGCCCGGCAGGGTCTTGCCGTCACCGGACCAGCCGCCGCCGTGGTCGACGAAGTAGTGCGCCTGCGCCGCGCCGTCCGAGATGTCGGGGCGCGCGAAGTGGTAGGCGCCGCGGATCAGGCCGACGCCGTAGGAACCGTTGTACTGCTGGGGAAACCGGGGATTGACGAAACCGGTGCCTTCGGTGGCCTTCACATAGACGAACTTCGCGCCGGTCCTCGCGGCGCCGGGCCAGTCGACGTCGCCCTGGTGGCCGCTGACGTCGTGGCCGAGCGTATGCGCCTCGCCGCCGTACAGCGGCCCCACCGACACGTCGACGCCTTCGTGCAGCGCGATCTGGGAACCGGCGTAATGCTCCTCGGCCCCGTCGTACCTGGGCCCGCTTTCCCGTGCGACGGCGGGGGTCTGCGCGAGCAGCAGAACCCCCGCCGCGAGGACGGCCCCCCAGCCTTTCGAACACACTCTGCGACTCATCACGTCGCCACGATCCCTCGGGAAAAGGGAATCAGCGACTCGAACATCACCCGAAAGTGTTGCTTTCGGGCCGAAAAAAATTGGGCCGAGTGGGTTAATCGGGCCCTAGCGGCGCTCGTCTGAAAGGGCTTTGTCGAGGTGCTCCGAGGGGACGATCGCGGTGAGCCGGTCGTGGGGGTTGATCGTCACGGGGTGGCCAGCGAGCAGCGGGACCATGTCCCGGCCCAGCACCGCGCGGGCGTGCGGCCATTCGCGCGGGACCAGCGATTTGGCCGTGTACGCGGGCACGAGCACCTTGCCGTCGGTGTTGTGGAAGCCGATCACCGTGCGCTGCACCGGGGAAAGGGCGTAGACGAACAGCGTCGAGTCGAGGATGACGCGCGGCAGGTCGGCGGCCGGGCGGTGGTTCGTGCGCACCAGCTGGAGGAGCTGCTCGAGCTCGTTGCGCGGCTCCGGGAAGCCGAGCGCCTTGGGCGAGGGACGGTAGCGATCGTTGGGGTGGAAGTCCTCGACGATCTCGCCGCCGCCGTTCACCGGGTACGCGCCGACGACCGCCCAGGACGGCACCGGGCCGTCGGGATCGAAGGCCTCGTCGATGACGTAAAGCCAGCTGTTCGGGTTGGCCTTGGCGTTGGCGCGCATCTCTTCGGTGATCTTCGGCTTCTTCTTGCCCGCCGGGCTCGACGCCAACCGATCCGCCTCGTCCCGCTGCGCCATCGCCATCCCCACGTTCCGGGTGCCTGAAGGTTTGTTCGCGCTCACTCTACTGTTCTCCCATGGCCTCTTCGCGTACGGTCGACCCCGCTGAGTTACGAGCCGCGATCGCGGCGATTTCCCCCTGGTTGAGCGGATCCGGTCCGGAACCGGCTCGTCCCGAGCTGGCCGCGGCGGTGCGGCTGAGCCTGCGGACGCTGGCCGGGGACGCCCCGGGGAAGAGTGTCGAAGTGCGGGTGCCGCCGTTCGCGGCTGTGCAGTGTGTCGAAGGATTGCGCCATACCCGCGGGACCCCGCCGAACGTCGTCGAAACGGATCCGCGTACCTGGCTGGAACTGGCGACTGGGCTGCTCGGCTGGGCCGACGCCGTCGCATCGGGGCGGGTCACCGCCTCCGGGAGCAGGGCCGATCTGGCCCGCTGGCTGCCCTTGGTCCGCCTCTAGACCCGATGTCAGGAAAGGGTCTTTCAGGACGAAATATGTCCTGAAAGACCCTTTCATGACATGCGCGAGGGCTAAGCCTTACGGCCGATACCGCCCGAGATGGTCCGCTGGGCCGCGTTCAGCTCCTTGATCCGCGGGCCGTCCGGCCACCAGTCGACGCACAGCTTGACGCCGGGCTCGACCATCTCGAGGTCGTGGAACAGCTCCTCGATCTCGGCCTTCGTGCGGAAGGTGCCCGATCCCATCGGGCTGTGGATGAAGAAGTCCTCCATCTTGCGGGCGGTCTCGGACAGCTCGTCCTCCGGGTCGGAGAAGTGCGAGATCGCCACGTAGGAGCCCGACGGCAGCGCGTCGATGTACTTCTTCATGATCTTGGCGGGCTGGTCGTGCGGCCCGTTGTAGTGGTGCAGCGTCCCGAGCTGCAGCAACGCGATCGGCTGCGTGAAGTCGATGTGCCGCCGGATGTCCGGGTTCTCGATGATCCGCTCCGGCTCGAAGATGTCGTCCGAGACGAAGTGCGTGTTCTCGTTCTCCTCGAGCAGCGCCCGCCCGTGGGCGAGCACGACCGGGTCGTTGTCGACGTAGACGACCTTGATCTCGGGGTTGATCCGCTGCACGACCTGGTGCGTGTTCTCCGCCGTCGGCAGGCCGGATCCGAGGTCCAGGAACTGCGTGATGCCCGTCTGGCTGGCGAGGAACCGGCAGGCGCGGATCAGGAAGCCGCGGTTCTCGGTCGCCAGGTCCTGCGCCTCCGGGGCGGCCTGCTGGACCTTGCGCAGCACCTCCCGGTCGATCTCGTAGTTGTCCTTGCCGAGCAGGAAGGCGTCGTACACCCGGGCGATGCTGGCCCGGGTCGGGTCGACACCCACGGGCACTCGTTCCGTCCGGGTCGGGGCGTCGGGCATCTTGAACCTCACAAAACTGTGTCGGAAGTCTCGGGCTCTACGTAGAGTAGAACCACGTACGCGACCGGTAAACCGAGCCATCCCTGTCGTGTCGAGGCCCAAACGTGTACTTTCAGTAATCGGCTTGTTCTCCTGTGAGTGTCGTCGCGCGAAAGGTCCCCGGTCGATGAACGCGGTCACCCCGCCTGGCGGTGAGCAGTCCCTGGGTCTCACCGCGCGACGGATGATCCTCGGCTCTCAGCTCCGCCGGATGCGCGAGGACGCGGGCATCACGCGCCAGGAGGCCGGCTACAGCATCCGCGGCTCGGAATCGAAGATCAGCCGTCTCGAGCTCGGCCGCGTCGGCTTCAAGGAACGCGACGTCGCCGACCTGCTGACCATGTACGGGATGACCGATCCCGGTGAGCGGCAGCAGTTCCTCGACATGGTCAAGGAGTCGAACGAGCCGGGTTGGTGGCGCCGCTACGGCGACCTGATGCCGAGCTGGTTCAACGACCTCGTCGGGCTCGAAGAGGCCGCGGCGCGGATCCAGGTGTGGGAGCCGCTGTACGTCACGGGTCTGCTGCAGACCGAGGACTACGCGCGGGCGATCATGAGCCACGGCCGCAAGGACATGGTCAACGAGCAGATCGACCGCCGGGTCGCGCTGCGGATGCGGCGCCAGAAGATGCTGTCGAGGCCGGACGCGCCGCGGTTGTGGCTGGTGCTCGACGAGTCGGTGCTGCACCGGCCGATCGGCGACCGCGAGGTGCTGAAGGCGCAGATCGACCACCTGCTGGAGATGATCCAGCAGCCGAACATCTCGGTGCAGATCCTCCCGTTCGACCGGAGCGGCTACTCCGCGGACAGCGCGTTCTCGCTGCTCAGGTTCGCGGAAGAGGAATTGCCGAACATCGCGTACACCGAGTACCTGACCGGCGCGCACTACATCGACAAGCGCGACGAGATCGAGCGGTACAGCCGCGCGCTGGACATGCTCGCCGTCGACGCGGAGACGCCGGACCGCAGCCGCCAGATGCTGATGAAGCGCCGCGCCGAAATCTGAGTCGATCACCGTTGTGGGGCTGACCGCCGTGCCGGGGACGGCCGGGGTTTTCTTGCGGTCACCCGAAATTCCGGCGACCAGTCGTAGCTGTTCACCCGTTGGGGACAGTGCGCGTCACCCTTTGGTGGGACGGCTGAGGACTTAAGTCATCACTGCACGCGAATTCTGCAAAAACTTCTGCACGTGCATTTACCGCTGCAGTCACACGTGCTAACTTTGGGATCACAGGCAAATGCACATGCAGATGCATCGCCCGAAGTCTTCTGTCGGGGAAGGTGGGGACCATGGCTGAACAGTTCGACAACGGCATCCCGGCCGATCGTCTTACCGGCGCGCAATGGCGCAAAGCCAGCTACAGCAACGCGATCGGCAACTGCGTCGAGGTGGCGCCGCTCGCTTCCGGAGAGATCGCGATGCGCAACTCGCGCTTCCCGACCGGTCCGGCCCTGATCTACACCCAGGCCGAGATGGCCGCATTCCTCGCGGGTGCCAAGGACGGCGAATTCGATGACGTCCTCGGGTGACACCATCACCGCGGAAATCACCGACATCGAAAGCGGCCTGCAGGAACTGATCCACCGCGGGTACCAGTTCGTGCATCCGTGCGACGCGAACGGCGAGGTCATGGCCGTGGTCGGCGTGCGAGTCCACGACAACGTGGTCGACGTGGTCCGGCTCAACGCCGAGGACGACGTCGTCGCGACCCGCATGCCGGGCACCGAGGAGGACATCCTCGAACCCGAGGTCTGGCTGTGGCGGTACACCGGAGACGCGGCGAGGGTGCTGACGGCACTGCTCGCGCTCCCGGACGAGCGCACACCCGGCTCGCTCTACGTTCCGGAGACCGCGGCCAAGGGCTGCTGGGTCCCCGGCCGCGGCGGCACGTCCAAGTGGCTCGCCGCGGGCTAGTCAGCTCCTAAGCACAGTCGACCGCCTCTGTCGAGGGGGAGCGGTCGGCTGGTCGGGGGTCGTGAGTGACGGGTCTTGACACCCGCTCGTCACTCACGGTCATCAGTCGAAGCGTGTCCAGCGCCACCTCGTGCGGCGCGTTGATCTCCTGCTCACCGTTTACACTGGTGGCGGCCTGCCCTCTTTCTCCCTGGGAGCACCTCGGTGGTTTCCGACCCGTCCCTCGCCGGACAGCCCGTGACCGACCAGCCCGATCCGGAACCCCGCGAGGAATGCGGTGTCTTCGGTGTCTGGGCGCCCGGAGAAGAGGTCGCGAAGCTGACCTACTACGGGCTCTACGCACTTCAGCACCGCGGCCAGGAAGCGGCCGGCATCTCGGTCTCCGACGGTTCGCAGATCGTCGTCTTCAAAGATCTCGGCCTGGTCAGCCAGGTGTTCGACGAGCAGGTCCTGCAGTCGCTGCAGGGACATATCGCCGTCGGGCACTGCCGCTACTCGACCACCGGCGCGACCATCTGGGAGAACGCGCAGCCGATCTTCCGCACCACCGCGACCGGCAGCGGATTGTCCTTCGCGCACAACGGGAACCTCGTCAACACCGCGGAACTGCGGGATCGCACGGTCGAGGCCGGGCTCAAGCCGCACGCGGGGCTGACCGGTTCGTCCAGCGACTCTGACCTGGTGTGCGGGCTCCTCGCGGCCAACGCCGCCGACAAGGGCATCGAAGCCGCCGCGCTGGAACTGCTGCCCACCCTCAAGGGCGCGTTCTGCCTGGTCTTCGCCGACGAGTCCACCCTGTACGCCGCGCGCGACCCGCACGGCGTGCACCCGTTGGTGCTCGGCAGGCTCGAACGCGGCTGGGTGGTCGCGAGCGAGACGGCCGCGCTCGACATCTGCGGCGCGTCGTTCGTCCGCGAGGTCGAGCCCGGTGAGCTCATCGCGATCGACGCCGAGGGCCTGCGCTCCTCGCGGTTCGCGAACCCCGAGCCCAAGGGCTGTGTCTTCGAGTACGTGTACCTGGCGCGCCCCGACACCTCGATCGCCGGCCGCAGCGTGCACGCCACCCGCGTCGAGATCGGCCGCAAACTCGCCGCCGAGCACCCGGCCGACGCCGACCTGGTCATGCCGGTGCCCGAATCCGGCACCCCGGCCGCCATCGGCTACGCGCAGGGCTCGGGCATCCCCTACGGCACGGGCTTGGTGAAGAACGCCTACGTCGGCCGCACCTTCATTCAGCCGTCGCAGACCATCCGGCAGCTGGGCATCCGGCTGAAGCTGAACCCGCTGCGCGACGTCATCCGCGGCAAACGGCTCGTGGTGGTCGACGACTCCATCGTCCGCGGCAACACCCAGCGCGCACTGGTCCGCATGCTGCGGGAGGCGGGCGCGCTCGAGGTGCACGTCCGGATCGCCTCGCCGCCCGTGCGCTGGCCGTGTTTCTACGGCATCGACTTCGCCTCCCGTGCCGAACTGGTGGCCAACGGCGTCGACCTCGACGGCATCCGCCGCTCCATCGGCGCCGACACCCTGGGCTACATCTCCCTGGACGGGCTGGTCGCGGCGTCGGAGCAGCCGAAGTCGCGGTTGTGTACCGCGTGCTTCTCCGGCGAGTACCCGATCGCGCTGCCCGAAGACGCGCTGATCGGGAAGCACCTGCTGGAGAGCCTGGACTCGGTGAATGGCGCGGCGAAGCCCGTCAGCCCTGCCGGGTACGGTGCTGAGGACGCCATCCGGCGTCCCTAGACCTCTCTTCCAGAGTTGGAGTCCGCTTCCGTGAGCGAGTCCACGAGCGCCACGTACGCCGCCGCCGGCGTCAGCATCGACGCCGGTGACAAAGCCGTCGAGCTGCTCAAACCGCACGCCGAGAGGGCCACGAGGCCCGAGGTGATGGGCGGCGTCGGCGGTTTCGCCGGGCTGTTCTCCCTGAAGCTGGACAAGTGGAAAGAGCCGGTGCTGGCCTCGTCGACCGACGGGGTCGGCACCAAGATCGCCGTCGCCCAGGCGCTCGACAAGCACGACACGGTCGGCATCGACCTGGTCGCGATGGTCGTCGACGACCTGGTCGTCACCGGCGCCGAGCCACTGTTCATGCAGGATTACATCGCCGTCGGCAAGGTCGTGCCGGAGAAGATCGCGGCGCTGGTCGGCGGGATCGCCGAGGGCTGTGTCCAGGCCGGTTGCGCGCTGCTCGGCGGCGAAACCGCGGAGCACCCCGGCCTGATGGGCGAGCACGACTACGACCTCTCGGGCACCGGCATCGGTGTCGTCGAGGCGTCGAACGTGCTGGGCCCGGAGCGGGTCCGCCCCGGCGATGTCGTCCTCGCGCTCGGCTCGTCCGGCCTGCACTCCAACGGCTACTCGCTGGCCAGGCACGTGCTGCTGGACATCGCGCGCATGCCCCTCGACGGGCACGTCGAGGAGTTCGGCCGCTCGCTGGGCGAGGAGATGCTGGAGCCGACCAGGATCTACGCGAAGGACTGCCTCGCGTTGGCCGCCGAGGCCGACGTCCGTACGTTCGCGCACGTCACCGGCGGCGGCCTGGAGCAGAATCTCGCCCGTGTCATGCCGCGCGGCCTGGTCGCGCGGCTCGAACGCGGCACCTGGACCCCGGCGCCGGTGTTCGCGCTGATCGGTCACCGCGGCAAGGTCGAGCGCGCCGAACTGGAGAAGACGTTCAACATGGGCGTCGGCATGGTCGCGATCGTCGGCCCCGACGACGTCGACCGCGCGCTCGCGATGCTGACCGCGCGGCACGTGCCGGCGTGGATCCTCGGCGACGTGCAGCCCGCGGAAGACCCGGACGGCCCGCGCGCCGTGCTGTCGGGTGACCACCCGCGCTTCTGATTTAACGGCTTGGGCCCGGGTGACACACTGGGTCCGTGGCTGATGACGTGGTGATCGGTACCCGGTTCGTGATCCCGGGTGCCGAATTGAGCGAACGGTTCTCCCGGTCCTCGGGCCCGGGTGGGCAGGGCGTGAACACCACGGACTCGCGGGTCGAACTGTCCTTCGACGTGGCCGGTTCGGCGTCCGTCCCGGAGCACCTCCGGGCCCGGATGCTGGACCGGCTTTCGTCGCGCCTGGTCGACGGCGTCGTCACGATCGCCGCGTCCGAACACCGCTCCCAGCTGATGAACCGGGAAGCCGCACGGGCACGGTTGGTGATGCTCCTGACGGACGCGTCGGCGCCGCCGGCCGCCAAGCGGCGTCCCACCAAACCCTCACGGGGTTCGAAGGAACGCCGCCTGGCGTCGAAGAAGCGCCGCGGCGAGGTCAAGAAGTCACGCCGAGGCGGCTACTCAGACGACTGACAGGTGCACGCACTCGGCCGCGGTCTTGAACCCGACCCGGCCGTAGACGCGTTCCGCCTGCCCGGCGCCCGGCGTCAGGAACACCGACCGGCCGCCGCGCGCGTGTGCTTCACGCGTCAGGTACTCCGTCATCGCCGCGGCGATCCCGCGGCTCCGGTACTCCTCGAGCACCCCGATGCCGGCGATCTCCGTCGCGCCGTCGAGGATCACGGTCGAGACCCCGCCGCCGACGACCTCGCCGTTCTCGTCGACCGCCATCACCGAGATGGTCTCGCCGCTCAGCTGATCCGGCGACGGGTCGAGGTGTTCATCAGGATCGGTCTCACCGAACGCCAGGTTCTGCGCCCGGATCATCTGCCGGAGTTCGCCCTCGGTCTTCGGGGTGACCAGGCTGATCCCCGCCGGTTTCGGCTGTTCGACGACCTGCCCCGGAATGCAGATCATCAGCGGAACCCGCCGCTCCAGCGTGTAGCCGCACCGTACGAGCACGGCTTCGGCGGCCGGAACGGCCTCGGTGAGGAACTCCAGACGCGGCGCGAGCCCGCGCTTGCGGAACGCCTCGGTGAGCGCGGCGACGTCGTCCTCGGTGGGGACGGCGCCGTCGTCAGGGATCGCGTAGTTGAGGAAAGGGCTGCTGGATTCGAGGTAGTAGGTGGCCAGGAACGGCCCGATCCGCTCGGTCTCGCGGAATTTCGCCGCGGTGAGGCGGATGTAGGACTGCAGAGCACGAATCGTCTCGGAAAGCACTGGTGGAAAGCCTTTCGGGCAGAAGAAGGAGACGCACGGGAGGATCCGCGTGCGTGATGGGGCTGGCGGGTGCGCCGGCTAGCTCGTGCCGACGCCACCGAAGGCGTCAGGCATGAGGCATCCCTCTTTCTTGCTGCGTAGGGCTTTCGCGATCACTTTCGCACGACGGTCAACCCATTTACCTCCGCTGCGGATGCGCGATCCCCGAATACCGCTCGTCCCACACCGATCTCGGGACCCGGAGCCGGACCGGCGCCTCGCACACCCGCCGGACCTGCGCCGGGATCGCCACGGGCGGCCGGACGTCCAGGCGATGCCACAGCCGTTTGCTCATCGCGGCGCCCGCGACGGCGCCCAGGGTGTTCAGCAGGATGTCGTCCGCCGACGTCACCCGGCCCGCCTGGATCAGGTACTGAGTGCCCTCCACCAGCACCGAGACGGCCAGCGCGCCCAGCGCGATCCGGCCCAGTGAGCGCAGGCGGCGGAACCGCAGGGGGAGCAGGGCGCCGAGCGGGCTCAGCATGAGGACGTTGCCCAGCGCCTGCCAGAGATTGGCGCTGTCGTTCAAGGCGAGGCGGAGGTCGGTGCCGGGTTCGAGGTTCAGCCTGCTGCCGTGCGCGCCGGTCACCGGCATCGTGACCAGGCACAACACCAGGAAGCAGGTCAGCACGAGCGTCATGTCGACGGCGGCCGTCGCCGACGCGGAGAAGAGGTCGGCCTGTCTTCGCCGCCGTCGATGGGCCGCGAGCAGCGGCCACCCGAGCAGTGCGTACGGAATCGCGGTGATCGTCAACGGGATCATCACACCGAAAGCGCGGAGCAGCTCACCCATGGCCTTCCTTTCCGGAGCGCCCAAGATCACCTTCGCATCACAAGATCGACTCGGCATGGCGGAGCGGACGCACTAAGAGGTGATCTTTTCCGGTGGCGGAAAAGGTTTTCCCATGCTCGGCACCGTCCACAAAGGAACCTGTGGACAAACCTGTGGACGGCCGCGAACCAGCCGGAAGAAGGCGTTATCCCGCAAGGAAAAGCCTTGTGGGTGACCTGTGTACTACTTGCCGTGTCCGGCGAGCTCCCGCGCGCGTTCGAGCAGCTTTTGGAGGTGCAGCCCGCGACGTACGTCACACGGGTGCGAGGTCGTCCCGCTCGCGGCCATCGCGGCGAAATCGTCCAGGAGCGCGGTGTACGACTCGCCGGCCGAGCCCGGCTTCCGGCCGAGCGTGCGGTAACCGTGCTCGCCGTAGACGGCGACTTCGACGACCGTCGGCTGGATCGGCAGCCGCAGCGACAGGGTCGCCGTACTCGTCGCGCCACCCTCGTGGGCTAACAGCACCTGCCACAGATCGTCATCGGTCCGGTTCGCCGCGAGCACGTCGGTGATCTCGCCGAGTGCCGCGTCCAGCAGATCGAAGGCGTGCGGGCCGATGTCGGCGAGCGCGCCGGAGTCGTGCCGCCATGCCGAGGACTGGTACTGACCGCCGAGCAACGCTCCCGAAAGCCATCGAGCCCCGCCGCCCCGCCAGCCGCCGGCCTCCTTGATGCCGTCGAGCCACTCGCGGGTCATCGGTGAGAACCGCAGGATCAGGACCACGAGAGCCGCGACACCGGCGGCCTCGACCGCGTCCGCGAGCCGTCGGGCGCCGTCGAGATCCGCGGCGATCGGCTTCTCCAGGATCAGATGCTTGCCCGCTTCGGCCGCCCGGACCGCCAGCTCCGCCTGAACGGCGGGCGGCACGGCGAAGGCGACCGCGTCCACCTGGTCGAGCAGTTCGTCGAAGCTGTCGACGGCCTGGGCGCCGTGGGCCTCGGCCAGCTCCTTCGCGGCCTCGGGACGCCTGGCCCAGACCGCGCGCAACGTCATGCCGGGGTGATCGGCGAGACCTGGCGCGTGCACCGTCTTCGCCCACGGACCGGCACCGACCAGACCCGCGCGCAGCTGTCCCTGTCCCACGCCCCCGAGTCTAGGGCCCCGCGTTTAGTCCTCTGAATGCGGTAGTTGCGCGTGCAAGAACCGCATTCAGAGGACTAAACGCGAGGAAAAGCGTGGGTCAGGAGTAGCTGTAGAAGCCGCGGCCGGTCTTCTTGCCGAGCAGGCCGGCGTCGACCATGCGCAGCAGCAGCGGCGGCGAGGAGTACAGCGGCTCCTTGAACTCGGCGTACATCGAGTCCGCGATGGCCTTGATGGTGTCCAGGCCGATCAGGTCCGACAGCCGCAGCGGGCCCATCGGGTGCGCGGTGCCGAGCTCCATGCCGCGGTCGATGTCCTCCGCGGACGCGAAGCCCGACTCGATCATCCGGATCGCGGAAAGCAGGTACGGCACGAGCAGCGAGTTCACGATGAACCCGGCGCGGTCCTGCGACCGGATCACCGTCTTGCTCAACGCCGTCGTCGCGTGCTCCTCGGCACGGCGGGCGGTGTCGTCGCTGGTCAGCAGCGAGGGCACCAGCTCGACGAGCGGCAGCACCGGGACCGGGTTGAAGAAGTGGATGCCGACCACCTGCTGCGGGCGGCCGGTGGCCATCCCGAGCTTCATGATCGGGATCGAGGAAGTGTTGGACGCGAACACGGCGTCCTCGCGCTCGACGATCTTGTCCAGCGACCGGAACACCTCGACCTTGGCCTGCTCCTGTTCCAGGATGGCCTCGATGACGAGGTCGCGGTCGGCGAACTCGCCGATCTCGGTGGTGAAGCGGAGTCGTCCGAGCGCGGCGTCGGCGTCTTCCTGCGAGAGCTTCCCGTTCTTGACGCCGCGTTGCAGCGACTTCTCGATCCGCGCCCGCCCGGAGTCCAGCGCCGGCTGGTTCACCTCGGTGACGATCACGTCCAGTCCGGCCCGTGCGTGCACCTCGGCGATGCCCGAGCCCATGAGCCCGGCCCCGACGACACCTACTCGCGCTACGTCAGACATGGCACCTCCTCATATTTTGGGCAGCACGCGACACGCGAGGGCGGTCACCGGGACAAGCCCGGATCCACCCTCGCGTGTCACGCGTTGCTCAGCGGCGGTATTCGTCGTACCCGTCGTACGGGTCTTCGTCGTACCGCTTGTCGTCCTCGTGCCTGTCTTCCGAGGAACTACTGGACAGCTCGCGCTGCAAAGCATCGAAGTCGGTTTCGTGCGAGCTGTACTTGAGCTCGCGCGCCACCTTCGTCTGCTTGGCCTTAGCCCGGCCGCGCCCCATGGCTCGACCCCCTCGCACAGGGGCGGGGCGGCCGGGGGAATCGGCGGCCCCGCATCGTCTCGACAATTCTTTCCTGCTGACACCGTACCGTGTCCGGGGGGTTGGATGCGACGTGGCACGGTGTGCCGGTGGCGACAGTGTTCACGGAACGCCGGTTACCGGCCAGTCGGTGGCGATAGTCGCAGGTCGGCGTGCCACGATGCTCGTGTGCCCCGTCCGTTCGCGGCTTATCTCCGCGTCTATGAGCCCCTGCTCGCGCTGGGGGATCCACCGGACGAACGCCTGCTCGAGGCCGTCGAAGTGGCCCGGCTCGATCGTTCGGCCGCGGGCGAGCGCGAGCAGGCACTGTGGCTCAAGTCACAGCATGTCGGGCGGTTGCTGCCCGCCGAACTCGCGGACGGCAGGGCCGCCCCCAGTCTCGTCACCGACGTCCTCGTGCTCGACCCCGAAGACGTGCCGGAGGGTGAGCACGGCGACGCCGGTCCTGGACCGCTGATCTGTCCGATGGAGATCCGCGCGCGCTCGGCCGCGGCGTTGGTGACCTTCCTCGGCGACGCGCATCCGGCGTTGAAGAACGCGGTGCTCGACGCGGGCGGTGCGTCGCTGGACATGATCCGCTCACGGGCGAAGTCCGCGATCGGCGACTTGTCCGCTTCGGCCTCGCACACGCTCTCGACGACGTGGACCGTTCCGCTCCCGTGGTTCGTCCTGTTCGACCCGGGGATGCGCCGGGTCAAACTCGGCAAGGGGCGCGACGATCCGGAGCGCGAGGTGTCGTGGCGGGTCTCCATCGCCGACGCGCGGTACCGCGCCCGCGAGGTCGGGGACCTGCTCGAAGCGACCTTCGGTGACTCGGGGCCCGGCCGGGTGCTGCTGGAGACGCGACGCTGGCTCGACAGCTTCCACCCCGGCTCCGCGGTCGAACTCGACTACGGCGGTCTCGTGCAGCTCTTCGCCGACTCGATCCTGCAGGCCGACACGACCGCCGAAGAGGTGCACGACATCCTCGACGCGCTCCGCACCGGCAACGTCGACGAGCTGGCGGAACTGTTCGCCGACCTGCGCGACTTCTGGGGCGACCTGGCCGCGCGGGAACGCGCGAACTAGCCGAAGAGACCGGCGGCGACCTTCAGCTCGCCGACCGGTTTCCCGCCGCCGAGCACCGCGTCGCGCGCGAGGTCCACTGCTTCGTCACCCGGTTCGATGCCGAGGTGACGCAGGGTCGCGAGCAGCAGCGGGAGCCGGGCTCGGGGCGCGCCGTCGTCGATCTTCAGTGCCAGCGCCGTGCCGTCCGGGAGCGCGAACGCGTGCACTCCCTCGGCGCCGCCCTTCGAGAGCAGGCCGTCGATGGTCCGCATCAGCACGGTGTCCTCGCGGCCGGTGCCCGCGACCTGCCACGGATGTGCGCGGACCGCGTCCGCGACCCGGCGTTCCGGCCCGCCCATGGCGGTGACGAGCCTGCCGAAGGAGCGGGCGAGGCCGGTGAGGGAGAACGCGAACAGCGGGGCGCCGCAGCCGTCGACGCCGACCGTCTCGATCGTTTCGCTGGTGAGATCGGCGACCGTGGCCTGGATGATCTTCTGCAGCGGGTGGATCTCGGCCGCGTAGTCGTCGGTCGGCCAGCCGACCTGGGCGCAGGTCGTGAGCATCGCGGCGTGCTTGCCGGAGCAGTTCATCGCGGCCCGGCGTTTCCCGGCGGAGGCGACGGCCAGCATGCTCGGCTCGTGCAGTGGGAAGGCGGGCGGGCAGGCCAGCGCGTCCTCGGTGAGCCCCGCGCGGGACAGCATCTTCAGGGCGCCCTCGACGTGGTCGGGTTCGCCGTTGTGCGAGCCGCAGCCCAGCGCGAGTTCTTCGTCGCCGATGGTGAGGCCGGCGCGGAGCATGCCGACGGCCTGCAGAGGTTTGTTGGACGAGCGCGGGTAGACCGGCCGCTCGATGTCACCCGCGGAGAAACGCACCGAGCCGTCCGGGGCGGTGATCACGAGCGCGCCGCGGTGCACGCTCTCCACGAAACCGGATCGGACGACCTCGACCAGGACCGGATTCGTCACTCGGACCCGCCGCGTTCGGTATCGAGGAGATCGTCGACCGACGCCGTGCCCTTGCGGTAGCGGGTCGCGATCTCGGCGTTGATCGTGTCCATCACGCTCTGCACCTCGCGGCGGTACGAAGAGACGGAGACCTCTTCGTCGGCGTACCGGTTGAGGGCGTTGACCAGCTTCTCGTCCGAGAGCGTGCTGACGTCGGAAAGGTCCGTGTCGCCGATGAGGGCCTCGGCGAACCGCCGGTGCTCGCCCGCGCGAGACGGCTCCAGCCGCTGATGTCTCCCCGAGCCCGTGGCCGGGCCGATCGCGTTGTCCGCCAGGATCGCGGCCAGCCGCTCGACGACGCTGCTCTCGCCGCCGGAACTCCGGCGCTCCTGCTCGGCCCGCACGATGTCGATACGCGCGTGGAGCAGGCGCCGCAGGTACGACAGGTCGGTCTCCTCCTGCGCGGCCTCGTCACGGCGCTCGCGCAGCACGGAAAGCGTCAGCTCGCCGAGGTCGCTGAGATACCCAGGGCCGAGCACGCGGTCGATACGACGGCGACCACCGGGCCGGACTTCGATCACGCGCGTAGCTTATCGCGCTCCAGCGGAAATGTTCCGCAGGGAGCGATACCACAAGGATCTCCGCCCCTTCCGAGCCCCTCCGCCGGACGGCTGCTCTTTCGGTCCCTTCCAGAGCCCGCCCCCCACCCGTCCCGGGGGCGGCCCCTGGTCCAGTCTACCGGGGGTGGGCGGGGAAAAGTGCTGGTCGGCGGAGTTGTCCACAGGTGGGCAGAGTTGTGGACAACCTGTGGACGGAGGTGTGGCGGCAGCCGGAAAGTACGTGAAGGCCCCCTTCATTGCGTCTAGCGCAGGGAAGGGGGCCTTCACGTACTTCGGTCGTGAGCGAAGGCCGAGTTTCCAGCGCTCAGCCGAGGGATGGGGCCCTTCACGCGCGGCCGCGGTGCGAAAGTGGCGGAGCCCGTGGGTTCGGCGGACGAGTGCGCCCAATGTGGCATTGGGGACGCTGAGCGTCTCCGATGCCACATTGGGCGCACCGGCTGAGGCGCCGGATGGAGCCGAGACCCGCCTCAGCCCCGCAGCCGCTGAGCCGCTTCCCGTCCGGGAGCCGGAGCCTCCCCCGGAACCGAGTCCGGGTCGATGGTCGCCTGCACGACGCGATCCTCGGCGCCCACCAGCAGTTCCGCGCCCGGCTGCGTCGAGCGTTTGACCAGCGCCAGCGCGATCGGGCCCAGTTCGTGGTGCTGCACCACGCTGCCGACGCGCCCCACCGTCCGCTCGCCCAGCACCACCGGATCTCCGGTCTCCGGCGTGATCTCCGGCGAACCGTCCAGGTGCAGCAGCGCCATGTACCGCGGCGGCCGCCCGACGTTGTGGACCTTCGCGACGGTCTCCTGTCCGCGGTAGCAGCCCTTCGCCACGTGCGCGGCGGAGTCGACCCAGTTCACCTCGTGCGGGATCGTGCGCTCGTCGGTGTCGACGCCCAGCCGCGGCCGCAGCGATTCGACCCGCAGCGCGTCGAAGGTCCAGCTGCCCGCCGGTCGCGCGCCCGCGTCGGTCAGGCGTCGCCACCAATCGGCCAGTTCGGCGCGGGGCACGGCGAGGTCGACGCTGTGCCGTCCCGGCCACGGCATCCGCCGCGCGAAACCGCCGGGGATCGCCACGACCGAGTACGGGTCCGAGCCCACGGAAACACCCACGGAGTCCAGTACGCGGTCCGCGTCCGGGCCGAGGACGGTCAGCAGCGCCAGCTCGTCCGAGACATCGCGGATGTCCACTTTGGACCAGAACTTCATCGCTTCGAGGTAGTCGCGCAGTGTCTGCTTGCCGCCGGACGGCAACGCGCTGGTGGCCACCGCGCCCCGGTCGCTGTCCAGCCACACCGTGCCGTCCGCGTGCGCGACGACCATGTGCGTGTCGACGCGGCCTTGGCTGTCCAGCACGAGCGCCTCGGTGCCGGTGCCCTCGGCGAGCCCGGTGACATGCTGCGAGATCACCAAATGCAGCCAGGACAACCGTTCTTCGCCGGTCACGGCCAGGATCTCGCGGTGCGAACGGTCGATCACGACCGCGCCGCGCGCCGCGGTCCGTTGCTCGGCGAAGGGGTCACCCCAGTGCCACGGGACACCTTCCTCCGGATGCCCGTCGGGTGCCGCGATCGGTCCAGGAAGCTCGAGCAAGGGGGAGCGGTAGGGCATGAAACCCATGCTAGTGAGTACCGTGTCCCCATGCGCGTGCTTGCCTTCCTCGACGGGACCCTGGCCGACCCCGAAGCCGCCCACCTGCGGGTGGACGATCTGGGACTGCTTCGCGGCGACGGCGTGTTCGAGACGATCCTCGTCGTCGACGGACGGCCCCGTGAGCTTCGCCCGCACCTCGAGCGGCTGGCCCGTTCCGCGGCCATGCTCGACCTGCCGGAGCCGGACCTCGCGGTCTGGGAGCGCGCCGCGCAGACGGTCATCGACAACTGGTCGGGCCCCGCCGAGATCGCGCTGAAACTGGTGTACACCAGGGGAATCGACGGCGATCCGGAGGCGAAGCCGTTCGGGTTCGCGCTCGGCGTGGAGATCGACGAGAAGGTCCAGCGGGCCCGCGTCGAAGGCGTCGCGGCGATCACCCTCGAGCGCGGTATCGAGGCCGACCTCGCCGAGCGCGCGCCGTGGCTGCTGCTGGGCGCGAAGTCGATTTCGTACGGCGTCAACATGGCGGCGTTGCGGGAGGCGGGCCGCCGTGGCGCGAGCGATGTGATTTTCACCGCCGCCGACGGTTCGGTCTTCGAAGGGCCGACTTCCACGGTCGTCCTCGCGAAGGACAAGACGCTCTACACGCCGCCGGCGACCATCGGCATCCTGCCGGGGACGACGCAGGCGGCGCTGTTCCGCGGCGCCGAGCGCGCGGGCTGGTCGGTCAAGGTCGAGCCGCTCAAGGTCTCGGACCTCACCGCGGGCGAAGGACTGTTCCTGGCCTCGTCGGTCCGCAAGCTGACCCGGGTGCACACGCTCGACGGCGTCGCGCTCACCGACTCCAGCGCGATCCACGCCGAGTTGGCCGCCGCATACGAGAGCGAGTACGCGATCAGCTGAGTGTCGCGCGCAGCTTGGCGATGGTGCGAAGGATCTCGTCCCGGTGCTTGGCCGTCGTGATCCAGGCGGGCAGCCGGGCGACCAAGGTCATGCCGGGACGGTTCCCGAGCCCGCGTTCGCGCAGCTTCGCCGCGACGAATCGTTCGAGCAGGTCGAGGTGACGTTCGTGGAACGCCCAAAGGGTGTTCCCGCCACAGCAGTCGGCGCGCAGCCACAGCGGTTCGTGGAAGAACGGATCGATGGGCCGGTTCCACACGTGGTAGTGGGGTTCAGGGGGAACGCGCACCAGGGCGCAGCCGGCGCAGGTCAGCCGTTCGTGAGTGACGGAGGCACGGCCCGAGCAGCGTGGACAGACGACCAGGATCGGCTCGGCGGCAAGGTTCCCGAGCCGAATCTGGGGATCGCGGAACCGCGGGCCGTCCATCAGCCGAGCGGGCTGATGATCAGCAGGTGCGGCAGGATCTCTTCCTCACGGTAAGCCGCGATCTTGTGGTGCCCGTCGAGGATCACCGCCGCGTCGGTGGTCTCCAGCACGACCGCGACCGGCCGGTGCCCGCTCTTGATCGCGGTCCGGTAGTAACCGACCCGGGACACGTCGGCGGGCGGCCAGTCGGCGCTCGGGGTCAGGTAGCGGTCCTCGGCCAGCCGTTCGGGTCCGGTGACCTGGTACTCGCCGTCGGCGAAGAGGTCGAGAAGCGGGCGGAGCGTGTCGCCGAGCGGACGCCGCATCTGGCCGGTGGCCAGCGCGATCCGCAGCGACTGCGGCAGTTCCGGCTGGGTTGGTACCGAATTCGTGTCGATGACACCCGTGCCACCGTCGACCTTTACCTGTTCCACACCCTCGTGGACGAGTGAAAGCGGAGAAGGGTTCCGGGTCTGGCCTGCGCGAGGGCCGGGAGTGACGCCTGTCTCACCACGGCCGCCACCGGATAACCACCGGTAGTCGGATGATCCGCCAAGAACACCACCGGCAACCCGTTCGGCGGAACCTGCACGGCACCGGTCAACAGGCCCTCGCTCGGCAGCTCCCGCTCCGCGTATTCGGGTCCGCGGGTCAACGCCGGTCCGTCGAGCCGGAGCCCGACGCGGTTGGATTCCGCCGTCACCGTCCAGGTCTTCGCGAGCCCCGCCGCCGGATCCTCGAACCAGTGCGCGCGCGGGCCAGGATCCACGCGCACGACCAGTTCCGCCGGTGCCGTCGTGGGCAGCACGACGTCGGCGCCGCCGGACACGGACGACGGGCTGAGCGGCAGGACGTCGCCCTTCTTGAGCGGCGCGGGGCCGATCTCCGAGAGGACGTCCCACGACCGGCTGCCGAGTTCCGCCTCGACCGTGATGCCGCCGGAAACCGCCAGGTAGCACCGTAATCCGGTGGCAGGCGCACCGACCGCCACGACCTGCCCCGCCGCCAGCCACACCGGCGCGTGCGAGCCGACGGGACGCCCGTCCACCTCGACGGCGACGGAAGGACCGGTCACCGCGACCGTGCAGGACGTCCTCGCGCGCAGCCGCAGCCCGCCGAGCAGGCATTCCACACCGGCCGCGTCCTCGGCGTTGCCGACGAGCCGGTTGGCCAGTTTCAGCGCCGGGACGTCCAGCGCGCCCGACGGAGGCACGCCGAGATGCGCGTAGCCGGGCCTGCCGAGATCTTGGATCAGCGCGAGCGGGCCGGTCTCGACCACTTCGATGGCCCTCATCCGGCGCTCCGGAACCGCACGCGGTCGCCGGGCGCCAGCAGCGCGGGCCGGTCGGCACGGGGATCGAACAGCACGGTCCGGGTGTGCCCGATCAGCCGCCAGCCGCCCGGTGAGACGCGCGGGTACACGCCGGTGAACTCGCCCGCGATACCGACCGAACCCGGTGGCACGCGAGTGCGCGGAGCGGGCAGCCGCGGTTGCCGGAGCGGCTCGGGAAGTCCGGTCAGGTAACCGAATCCGGGCGCGAACCCGGTGAACGCCACGGTGTAGACGGCGCCGGTGTGCAGCCGGACGACGTCCTCTGTGGACACTCCGGCGTCCCGTGCGACGAGTTCGAGATCCTCGCCGTCGTAGGTCACGTCGAGGGTGATTTCGCGGGATTCGCCTTCCGGCGGATGGTCGAGGTCGGCGTCCGCCAGTAGTTCACGGACGGCCGCGAGCGCGCCCGAGCCGGGGGTTTCCACCACGAGCAGGCTGCGCGCGCCGGGAACGAGTTCGGTGACGCCGTCCGGACGCGCGGAGGAGAGCATCGCGTGCGCCGCCATCGACTCGGCCAGCGAAGCGCAGTCGAGCAGGGCGGCGTGCTCGCCGTAGGCACGCCACCGCATCGGAAAGTACGTCAGCCCACCACGCGACGCAGCAGCGCCGACGTGTGCGGCTGCAGTTCCTGGCCCATCATGGCGCGCTCCTCGACGTAGCCGAGTTCGCCGTTGACGATGCCGTAGAGCCGCTGAGACGCCGTGACGTCCTTGGCCGTCGAGGTGCGGACGACCGCGTCGGTGCCGAGCTCCCAGGCCGGGACCGAGGCCTTGCCACGCGGCTTGCCGTAGAAGAGCTCCACGATGCCGGTGTTGTGGGTCAGCAGCAGCTCGATCGTGTCGTCGGCCTGCGGGCGCCAGAACCCGGATTCGCGCGCCGCGGGACGGATGACCTTGCCGTCCTCGTCGAGCAGCCAGGCACGCGCCTCGTGCGTGAGGAACGGGCGGCCGTCGTGCGCGATGGTCAGCTGCATGCCGAACCGGTACGGGCCCTCGATGGTCGGGTAGTCGACCTCGCCCTCGCCGCGCCACACGCCGACGAGCGGCAGCAGCGCCAGGCAGGCGTCGTTGAGGTTCGGACCCTCACGCAAGTTCGCGGTGTCGCCCGGGATGGGCATGTCGTCGAACTGCGGAAGGTTCCGGTCGCGCGTGCTCTCCGCGCGCTTTTCCGCGGCCTGGATGGCCTCGTCGCCACTAGCCGTCATGGGTCAGCGCTGGTCCGCGTAAAGCCGGTAGACGACGTACACGGCGAACCAGGTGATCGCGACGCCGGCGAGCACCAGCAGGGTCGTAAACAGGATCTCCACGACACGCACCTTAGTCGCTACCTGCCCCGACAGGCCTGCCGAGGTCGCGTGGCAGTGCCCACACGCGCTGAAGGACGCTTTCACCGCATCTGACGCGACGAAGGGGCCCTTCGCCGCATGAGATGCGGTGAAGGGCCCCTTCAGCCCGTCTCAGGCGACCGAGATCGCCAGCTGGTGCACGCCCGGTCCCTGGGCGGTCACCGAGGCCTCGCCGTTGCCGGAGCGGTGCAGCGCGCGCACCGTCCAGTCACCGGGGGCCGCGTAGAAGCGGAAGTCGCCGTCGGCCGACGAGACCACCTCGCCGGTGAAGTCGCCGCCGCCGTCCAGCAACCGCACGAAGGCGCCGCCGACGGGCCCGTCCGAGCCGGTCACCTTGCCGGCCAGCACGACCTGGCCGCGGGTGTCGTAATCGGCGGGGGTGGCCTCCTGGACCGGCGCGCCGCAGCTGTCGTCTGCCATCACTTAGCTCCCAACTCGACCGGCACGCCGACGAGCGAGCCGTATTCCGTCCACGAACCGTCGTAGTTCTTCACCTGGTCGTAGCCGAGGAGCTCGTGGAGCGCGAACCACGCGATGGACGAACGCTCACCGATCCGGCAGTACGCGATCGTGGACTTCGACTCGTCGAGGCCCTCGTCGGAGTACAGCTCCTTGATCTCTTCCTCGGTCTTGAAGGTGCCGTCCTCGTTGGCGACCTTCGCCCACGGGACGTTCAGCGCGCCGGGGATGTGGCCCGGGACCTGCGACTGCTCCTGCGGCAGGTGCGCCGGGGCGAGCAGCTTGCCGGAGAACTCGTCGGGGGAACGCACGTCGACGAAGTTGCTCTTGCCGATCTCGGCGACGACCTCGTCGCGGAACGCGCGGATCGACAGGTCCTGCTCCTTGGCCTTGTACTCGGTCGGCTCGCGCTTGACCTCGTCCGAGTTCAGCTCGCGGCCGTCGAGCTCCCACTTCTTGCGGCCGCCGTCGAGCAGCTGCACCTTCTCGTGGCCGTAGAGCTTGAAGTACCAGTACGCGTACGCGGCGAACCAGTTGTTGTTGCCGCCGTAGAGGATCACGCGGTCGTCGTTCGAGATGCCCTTCTCGGACAACAGCTTCTCGAAGCCCTCCTTGTTGACGAAGTCGCGGCGGACCCCGTCCTGCAGGTCCTTGCGCCAGTCGAACTTCACCGCACCGCGGATGTGTCCGTTGTCGTACGCGGTCGTGTCCTCGTCGACCTCGATGAACACGACACCCGGGGTGTCCAGGTTCTCCTCGGCCCACTGGGTGGTGACCAGGACGTCTTCACGGCTCATGGAGCTGACTCTCTTTCTGGGTTAGGACGCGCGAGGGCTGGGGCTGAAACGCTTGATGAGCAGGTACATCTCGCAACCGAGACAGAAGTTGAACGCCGCGTTGAGGAACGCCGCGAACAGTGCGAACGCCGTGGCGACGAAGCCGAGCGCGGTCAGGCCGGTGGCGAAACCGACGGTGCCGACGACCGCGAACACGAACCCGACGGCCTGCGCGAACCGCAGCGGGGCGGCGTCTTCGCGTTCGGTCGTCGGGCCGAGCCGCGGCGCGACCAGGTAGCGATAAATCAGGGAATACGGCGCCGGCTTCAGCCCGACGAACGCACCGATCGCGAACACCACCGCCTGCGCCGCGAGCAGTGGCCACCACTGGGTGATGAGCACGACCGCGAGCACGATCGTCGTCAGGATGGCGGCGAAACGCGGACCACGGGGGTCGACGGCCGGTCCTGCGGACATGGTTCCTCCTGCGAACGAGAGGGAAGGAGCTGCGTGCCGGACGGGCACGCGCAGGCGAGGTTCAGCGAACGCCGGGACACAGGCTGCTGCGAACGCGGCACAGATCCACTGCGCGGCGCTGGGTCAGCAAGGTTCGGGGCAGCCTGTTCACGGGCACGAGGGTACGCAGAGCTCCCTCAGGTTGGGAACCGTGTTCACACCTTGGGACGCTTCCCAAAATTCGGGATCAGGCGTTCGCCAGGTGAGGCTTCAGGGCTTCGAGAAGCTCCTGACCTCGGGGAACGCCGCCGACCCGGAAGACCTCCCGGCCGTCCGGGGTCAAGGCCAGCGTCGTCGGAGTCCGCAATATCGAAAGCGCCTGGGCGACTTCGGGGGTTTCGGTGACGTCCAGATCGACGTGCGTGAGGCCGTCGGTCTTGTCCGCGAGCGCCGAGAGGATCGCGCGGGTGTGACGGCACGGCGCGCAGAACGTGGTGGAGATCTGGACCAGGGTGACACCTTCGGGCGCGAGGGCGCCCGAGACACGGCCGGGCAAGGTGGGCGCGCCGGGTTTGGCCGCGCGGATCCGGCCGTTACGCGCTCGCATCAGCGCGCCCGCGACCCCGCCGAGCACCAAGACGCCCAGCAGCACCCACACTCCGGTCATCCGCAAGTCACCCCTGAGGCTTCGCTCCGCTGAAGGCCACGTTCTTGCCTTCACCCTTGATGGTCACCGAGCCGCTGTTCACGCGCACCGAGGTCGGCGTCACCGAGAACGGCATCGCGCCGGTGTCGATGGTCGCGTTGAAGTTCGGCAGCAGCGCGTCCTGTACCGCCTGGGGAACGACGGTGGTCTCCTTGTCATTCCCGAACTGCAGCCGCTTCGGCTCAAGACGGATCTTCTGCCCGTCGAGTTCGATCATCGCGAAGCAGAAGATCTCCACCTTCTGCCCGGCGATCTGGACGTTGCCCGAAACCCGGATCCCGGCGCTGGCGGTGTCCACCGGCTCGCCGTTCTCGTTGGTCGCCGTCGGTTTCGTCTCGCCCTGGCCGCTGTCGCCGTTGCGGACGTAGTCCTCGGTGACCGGTTCGATCTTGAGGTTCTCGATCTTGTCCAGCGGCGCCTGCCGCGCGATGTCCGCGGCCTTGATCGTCACCTCGCCCTTGAGCGTGCCGATGACGATCGACTTCGTGTTGCCGGACGTCAGGTCCGACAGCGGCGCCGTGACGTCACTCATGTCCGCGTTGAAGTCCACGTCCCTCAGCCGCGGCGGAACGGCGACGCCCTGGGCGTTGATGGTGATGTGACTGTAGTCACCGGAAAGGGCCTGGGTCAGGAACGGGAAACCGTGCACCGTGACCGCCGGATCGTTGGCCAGGTCCAGCTGTTCGCGGGCCTTCTGGGAGATCGTGTGCTCGGCGAACGCCGCCGCCCCGAAATCGGCGCCGACCAGCAGCACCACGAGCACCGCGAGGGCGATGAGCCAGCCCCGGCCACGGCGCTTTCCTCGCTTGGCGGACCGCCCCGGAGAGGGTCGGTCGTCCTGCGCCACGGGCCTGCTCACCATTGCGTCGATTCTCCTTCGTCAACCTCTTTGGCCAGGTGTGATCGATCCAGCACGGGGTAGGTCCCCGGCTGTTCACCCGCTATTCTCACTAAGCACCGGCAGTCGCCACGTTCGAGGCGGCCACGATCCGAAGGCGGTGCGGCGATGAGCCTGGACCTTCTGGTACTGACCGCGGAAGCAGATGCCACCACGGTGTTGCCCGCCCTGGATCTGCTGCCCCACACCGTACGCGTCCGTGCTCCGGAAGTGACCGCGCTGCTCGACGCCGGCCACCGCGACGTCATCGTCCTCGACGCGCGCGCCGATCTCGCCTCCGCGAAGAGCCTCTGCCGTCTGCTCAAGGGCGCCGGTGAGGACGAGACCTCCACGCCGGTCATCGCCGTCGTCGGCGAAGGCGGACTGGTCGCGGTCAGCGCGGAATGGCGCACCGACGACATCCTCCTCCCGACGGCCGGTCCCGCCGAGGTCGACGCCCGGTTGCGGCTGGTCACCACCCGCGACGGCAGTGCCGCGCAGGTCGACGCCGAACTCCGCGTCGGCGATCTCGTCATCGACGAAGCGACCTACACCGCGAAGCTGCGCAAGCGCACTCTCGAGCTCACGTACAAGGAGTTCGAACTCCTCAAGTACCTCGCACAGCACGCCGGCCGGGTGTTCACCCGTGCCCAGCTGCTGCAGGAGGTCTGGGGTTACGACTTCTTCGGCGGTACGCGCACCGTCGACGTCCACGTCCGGCGTCTGCGCGCGAAGCTGGGGCCGGAGCACGAGCAGATGATCGGCACCGTGCGCAACGTCGGCTACAAGTTCGAGCGTCCCTCGAAGGGGGCGGCCAAGCAGGCCGTCGCCCCGGACTCGAGCGTCTACGAGCCGAGCGAGTTCTCCGCGCACTGAGCCCCCCTTCCTGTCTGACAAGACGTCCAGGCGGGTGCCGGGTTCCCGGGTAGGGTCGATTTCATGCTCGATCTGGCTTGGACCGGTGAACCGGACACGGAAGAGATCCACGACTTCCTCCTCGCCGTGCGCGAGGCCGACGGCCGCCCGGAGGACTCCGGGTTCGACGGCGGGCGGCACCTCCTCGGCCGCGTCGACGGCGCGTTGGTCGCGTACGCGCATCTGGACACCGAGGGCGACTCGCACGGCAACCAGGTCGCCGAACTGTTCGTCCACCCCGCGCATCGCCGCTCCGGCCACGGCAGGGCGCTCACCAGGGCGCTCGTCGAAGAGACCGCGGGGAAACCGTTGCGTGTCTGGGCGCACGGCGACCACCCCGCCGCGGTCCACCTCGCCGGGACCGAAGGTTTCGAACGTGCCCGCGAACTGCTGATCCTGCACGCCGACGTCGAAACGGCCGACTGGCCGGAACCCGTGACGCGCGAAGGGGTCACGCTGCGCACGTTCGTCCCCGGGCAGGACGAGGAAGCGATGGTGCGGGTCAACGCCCGCGCCTTCGACTGGCACCCCGAACAGGGCGCGCTGACCGCCGACGAGGTCCGCGCGACCGAGAAGGACGCCTGGTTCGACCCCGAAGGCTTCTTCCTTGCGGAGGAGGATGGCGAGGTCATCGGCTTCCACTGGACCAAGGTCCACGAGGCGGTCCCCGGCCGGTTCGGCGGCGAGCCCGCCGGCGAGGTCTACGTCGTGGGCATCGACCCGGACGCGCAGGGCGGCGGCCTCGGAAAGGCCCTCACGCTCGCCGGGCTGCGGTATCTCCGTGATCGCGGACTGGGGCAAGTGATCCTTTACGTCGAAGGGGACAACGCGCCCGCACTCGCCGTGTATTCGAAGCTCGGCTTCACCCGATACGAGGTAGACGTTCAATACGCACGGTAACGGCGTTCACACGGGCGGCACTTGACCGGTCACGGAGAGCAGACGCGCAGGTCACGGGCGGGACACGGGTCACTTTCGGAGTAGTCGCGCTGCTCACATCGGCCGCCTTGTTCACTTGCCGTTCACCCTTAGACGGCCGCCTGTCCACTGTCGGTGCTTAATGTCCGGGTCCGGAAGGAACGCTCCCGTTCCACCGATCCGGCGAAAGTCTCCCAGTGGAGGAAATGCAGTGAAGATCATGCGGCCCGCGGGCGCGATCGGCATCGTGGCCACCGCCGCCCTCGTGCTCGGCGCTTGTGGATCCGACCCGGCGGCGACCAAGCCCGGCAGCACGGGTGCCGCCGCCGCTCCGAGTGGCGCGGCCAACGTCGAATGCGGCGGCAAGAACCCGCTTTCGGCCGAGGGTTCGTCCGCCCAGAAGACCGCGGTCGACATCTTCGTGCAGGCTTACGCCGCCAAGTGCTCCGGCCAGAAGGTGAACTACAACCCCAGCGGTTCGGGCGCCGGCATCAAGCAGTTCAACGCGAACCAGGTCGACTTCGCCGGTTCGGACTCGCCCCTCAAGGACGAAGAGGCCGAGAAGGCCAAGGCCCGGTGCGCCTCGGACGCGTGGAACCTCCCGCTCGTCATCGGCCCGGTCGCCGTCGCGTACAAGGTTTCCGGGGTCGACAAGCTGACCCTGACCCCCGAGGTCACCGCCAAGATCTTCAACGGTGGCATCACCAAGTGGAACGACCCGGCCATCAAGGCGGTCAAGGGCAACGAGAACGTCAACCTGCCGGACAAGGCCATCCAGGTCATCTCCCGCACCGACGAGTCGGGCACCACCGACAACTTCCAGAAGTACCTGAAGGCGGCCTCGAAGGGCGCTTGGACCCAGGGCGACGGCAAGAAGTTCAACGGTGGCGTCGGTAACGGTGCCGAGAAGTCCAACGGTGTGGCCAGCGCGGTCAAGGCCACCGACGGCGCCATCACCTACGTCGAGTCCTCCTTCGCGAAGGACGGCCTGAACGCCGCCCTGATCGACAGCGGCTCCGGCGGTGTCGAGCTCACCGCCGCGAACGTCGCCAAGTCCCTCGACTCGGCGAAGTTCAAGAAGGAAGGCAGCAACGACCTCGCGCTGGACCTGAACTCGATCTACTCCAGCAACGTCGCGGGCGCCTACCCGCTGCTGCTCGCCACCTACGAGATCGTCTGCTCGAAGTACGCGGACGCCGAGGTCGGCAAGGCCGTCAAGGCGTTCCTGAACGTCGCCGCCACCGACGGTCAGAAGCCGCTTTCGGACAAGGGCTACGTGCCGATCCCGCAGAGCCTGCAGGACAAGGTCCTGACCGCCGTCAAGGCCATCGCCTGACCTGTCGACGACCTCTAGGTTGATCAGTAAACAGGCTGGACAGAAGTAGTCGATGAGCGATTCGTCTTCGCCCAGAACGCCCACCGGCGACCCCGGTGGGCGTTCTGGCGTCCGCGAGACCTTCACGGAGGACCCGATTTCGGAGCAATCTGCCGCGTCACCGCCCGAGCAGTCCTCGGTGCGCCTCGCGAGCCCCAATTCCAGGACGGTGCGACCCGGTGACCGCATCTTCCAGATCCTGACCACCGGAGCCGGCGTCTTCGTCGTCTCGCTGATCGGCCTGATCGGGCTGTTCCTGCTGGTGCAGGCCATCCCGGCGCTGCAGGCCGACAACGTGAACTTCCTGACCAGCCAGGTCTGGCAGACCACCCCGGACGACATGCGCTTCGGGATCATGGGCCTGCTGCTGGTGACGGTGTACTCGTCGCTGCTGGCGCTGATCATCGCGATGCCGATCTCGCTCGGGATCGCCCTCTTCCTCACCCAGTACGCGCCGAAGCGGCTGGCGCGGCCCTTCGCCTACGTGATCGACCTGCTCGCCGCGGTTCCCTCGATCATCTACGGCCTGTGGGGCCTGATGGTCTTCGCGCCGGCGATCGAGCCCTTCTCGCAGTGGGTCAACGACACCTTCTCGTGGATCCCGCTCTTCGCGGCCGGCAACGTCTCGCCGGACCTGCGGGGCACCATCTTCACCGCGGGCATCGTGCTGGCCGTGATGATCCTGCCGATCATCACCTCGCTGTCCCGTGAGGTGTTCGAGCGGACCCCCACCCCGCATATCGAGGGCGCGCTGGCGCTGGGCGCCACCCGCTGGGAGGTCATCCGCACCACGGTGCTCCCGTTCGGCAAGGCGGGCTACATCGGCGCTTCGATGCTCGGCCTCGGCCGCGCGCTCGGTGAGACGATCGCGCTCGCGATCATCCTGACCGGCGCGGTCGGCCGCGAGTTCACCTGGAGCCTCTTCGACGGCGGCGCCACGTTCGCCTCGAAGATCGCGGCGGACTACGCGGAACTCAACAACGAGATCTCGGCGGGCGCGTACATCGCGGCGGGTCTCGTGCTGTTCCTGCTGACGCTCGTCGTCAACTTCATCGCGCGATCCGTCATCGCCAAGAAGGGGGACTGAGCATGTCCACCACGCTCGAGAAGACCCCCGCCACCACCCCCGCCTTCCAGCAGGTCAGCCTGGCCAGGAAGGTCAAGAACGGCTTCGCCACGACGTTGATCTGGCTGTCGTTCCTGATCGCCGTCGTGCCGCTGGTGTGGCTGCTCGCCACCGTGGTCATCAACGGTGTCAAGCGGATCCCCTACAGCAACTGGTGGACCGAGGACTTCGGCTCCGTGCTGTCGGACGAGGTCGGCGGCGGCGTGCTGCACGCGGTCATCGGCTCGGTGCTGCAGGGCCTGGTCTGCGCGATCATCGCGGTCCCGATCGGCATGCTGGTCGCGATCTACCTGGTCGAATACGGCCGCGGCAAACTCGCGAAGGTCACGACCTTCATGGTGGACATCCTCTCCGGTGTCCCCTCGATCGTCGCGGCGCTGTTCATCTACGCGCTGTGGATCACGACGTTCGGCCTGCCGCGCAGCGGTTTCGCCGTGTCGCTCGCGCTGGTGCTGCTGATGATCCCGGTGGTCGTGCGTTCCTCGGAGGAGATGCTGCGGATCGTCCCGGACGACCTGCGCGAAGCCTCCTACGCGCTGGGCGTGCCGAAGTGGAAGACGATCATGAAGATCGTCCTGCCGACCGCGCTGTCCGGCATCATCGGCGGCATCATGATGGCGCTCGCCCGCGTGATGGGCGAGACCGCGCCGCTGCTGGTCCTCGTGGGGTACTCCGCCTACGTGAACTGGGACATCTTCGGTGGCGAACAGGCCGCACTGCCGCTTCTGATGAACAACGAACGGGTCAGCAACCCGTTCGACGAAGGTACCGTCGCGTTCGACAGGATCTGGGGAGCGGCGCTCACCCTGGTACTGATCATCGCGATCGTGAACCTCCTCGCCATGCTCTTTGCCCGTCTTGTCGCCCCGAAGAAGAAGTGAGCTGTTTGAGATGGCCAAACGAATCGACGTCAAAGACGTGGACATCTACTACGGCAAATTCCACGCCGTGGACGGCGTCACCCTCTCGGTGCCGCCGCGGAACGTCACCGCGTTCATCGGCCCGTCGGGCTGCGGCAAGTCGACGGTGCTCCGCACGCTGAACCGTATGCACGAGGTCATCCCCGGCGCCCGCGTCGAGGGCGAGGTGCTGCTGGACGGCGAGGACATCTACGGCGCCGGTGTCGACCCGGTGCAGGTCCGCCGCACCATCGGCATGGTGTTCCAGCGCCCCAACCCGTTCCCGACGATGTCGATCCGCGACAACGTCGTGGCCGGCCTGCGCCTGGGCGGCACCAAGGGCAAGAAGGAGCTCGACGACGTCGCCGAGCGCGCCCTGCGCGGCGCGAACCTGTGGAACGAGGTCAAGGACCGGCTGAACAAACCGGGCGGCGGCCTCTCCGGTGGTCAGCAGCAGCGGCTCTGCATCGCGCGGGCGATCGCCGTGCGGCCCGACGTGCTGCTGATGGACGAGCCGTGCTCCGCGCTCGACCCGATCTCGACGCTGGCCATCGAGGACCTGATCGGTGAGCTCAAGAAGGAGTACACGATCGTCATCGTGACGCACAACATGCAGCAGGCGGCGCGGGTCTCGGACCAGACCGCGTTCTTCAACCTGGCGGGCGTCGGCCAGCCGGGGCGCCTGGTGGAGCTGAACGACACGGAGAAGATCTTCTCGAACCCGGACGAGAAGGCGACCGAGGACTACATCTCGGGCAGGTTTGGCTGATCTTTGTCGCGCGTGAAGGCCCCCTTTCCTCGGCTGAGCCGAGGGAAGGGGGCCTTCACGCGCTTGGGGACGATCGCGGCGAGGTCGGCCCCGGCGCCAGCACGACGAAGGGGCCCTTCACCGCACGAGATGCGGTGAAGGACCCCTTCGCGGGAAAGTCCCCTTACAGCTCGTCGGGCCCGTAACCGGGCATCTTGCCGGTCACCACGAAGATCATCCGGCGCGCGACCGAGACGGCGTGGTCGGCGAAGCGCTCGTAGAAGCGGCCCAGCAGGGTGACGTCCACGGCCGCGGCGACGCCGTGCTCCCAGTTCCGGTCCATGATGACCGTGAACAGGTGCTTGTGGATCTCGTCGACCTCGTCGTCGTCCGACTCGATGGTGCGGGCGGCCTCGACGTCCTTGGACTTGATGACCTGCTCGACCTGACGGGCCAGGCTCACGCCGACCTCGCCCATCTTGGCGAAGTCCGCCTTCACCTCTTCGGGCAGAACGGGGTCCGGGTGGCGGCGGCGCGCGGCCTTGGCCACGTGCAGCGCCAGATCGCCCATCCGCTCCAGGCTTTCCGCCGCGTGGATCGCGGCGAGCACGGTCCGGAGGTCGGTCGCGACGGGTGCCTGCAGGGCCAGCAGCGCGTACGCCTGCTCCTCGCATTCGGCGCGCGCGTCGTCGACCTTCGCGTCGTCGCTGATGACCTGCTCGGCGAGCCCGAGATCGACCTCGAGCAACGCCCGGGTCGCCCGCTCCATCGCGTCGGCGACCTGGAGGGACATGCTCGCTAGGTTCTCGGCGAGCTGTTCGAGTTCGACATGGTAAGCCTCACGCATGGCCCAACCCTACGGGGAACAGGGACCAAAAGCCGCATCCCAGAGTGAACCTGACGTGAACCCGGACTAACGAATGATCCTCAGCCTGAGCTGCTGCTCTTCTTGGCGCCGCCCGACTTGGCGGAGCTGGTCGGGGGCGACGCCGTGTCGCTCGCGGGAGGCGCCGGGGCCTTCTCTTCCAGCGGCGTGTTGTTGATCAACGCGTCGAAGACGGCCTTCGCCTTGCTCTGCAGCAACACCTCGTTGCCGCGTTTGTTCGCCTCTTCGGTGGTGGGCACGGTGAGGAACTTGACCTTGTCCGAGCCCATCCCGCGCATCGACTTCGCCAGCGTCATCATCTGGTTGATGCCGAGGTTCTCGCCGAAGGTGGCCTTGGCGAACGCGTCGATGAAACCGCTGAGCTTGCCGGTGTCCAGGATGACGTCCTTCGACATCACCGTCTTCAGCAGCGCGCCGAGGAAGGCCTGCTGCCGTTTGATCCGGCCGTAGTCCGACGTCGGGTCGCCCTTGACGTGCCGCGCCCGGACGTAGTTCAGCGCCTGGTCGCCCGAGATCCGCACCTCGCCCGCCTGCGGGATGATCATGCCGAGCGTGGTGTCGTCGATCGGCTTCTCGTTGTACACGGTGACGCCCTGCACGGCGTCGACCATGGATTTGAAGCCGTTGAAGTCGATCCCGACGAAGTGGTTCATCTTCATGCCGGTGATCTGCTGGATGACCTTCGTGACGCACTGCGGGCCGCCGACCGCGTAGGCGGTGTTCAGCTTCGCGATCTTCTGCGCCGGCGAGGTCTGGTCCGAGTACGACGACGTCGCCGGGTCCCAGCGCTTGCATTCGGGGCGGCTGATCTCGAGGTCGCGCGGGAAGGACACCATGACGACGCGCTGCCGGTCCGCGGGGACGTGCGCGATCATCACCGTGTCCGAGCGGGCGCCCGGCGTGCCCTCGGCGTCGCCGACACCGTCTTCGGCGGCCGCGCCGTCACGGGTGTCGGAGCCGACCATCAGGAAGTTCTCGTCGCCGGTCTGGCCCGCGGCGTCCTGGATGTCGGCCGAATCCTCGTCGAGCGAGGCGACGGTGTTGAACTTCGCGTCGAACCAGGTCTGGGCGCCCCAAGCCGAACCGATGGCGAGGAACACGAGCGCGGCGACGACGGCGGCGGTGATCCGGCCCGCCTTGGCCGTCTGCCTGGTCTTGCGTTCCTTCTTCTCCTGCAGCCGGGTCTGAGGCGCGGACTCCTCGGAGGCCGCGGAGGGCTCGGGATCGGTGGTCGTGACCACTCGCTGCAATGCCGTGCGGGTCTGCTCCAGCAGCGCGGCGGGGCGCAGGGCGAGCCGTTCGCGGCGCTCGCGCTTCTTGGCCTCTTCGGCCTCGAGTTCGTCGTGCGCGGCGGAGAACCGGGCGAGCGTGTGGTCGATCTTGCGCTTGGTGATCGTCGCGTCGTCGATCGCCTCGAGCTCGTCGGTCATCGTGAGCCGGTCCATCTCGGACCGCGGCGGGACACCCGGCGACGGCGGGACGGGCGCCTGCTGCACCGGCCGTTGCGCCGGACGGCGGGGACGACGCGGGGGCGGCGGTACCGCGGGCTGCTGCTGCGCGCCCGGGTTGACCACGGGCGGGCGGCGCTGCGTCGGCGCTTCGGGGCTGGGCGCGGCCTGCGAAGTGCGGCGCGGCTGGCGCGCGCGAGGCGGACGCGGGGCCTCGTCGGGCTGCGGGCCCCGGGGCGGCATCTGGGCACGCGGCGCGGCGGGTTTGGCCGCGCGAGGAGCGGGCGCCGGACTCTCGGCGGGGGCGGCGGGACGAGGACGGCGAGGTGCGGGCGGCTCCGTCCGGGCGGCTCGCGCACCGGGTCTCGGAGGCTCCGGCGACGGCTCGCTCTGCCGGAGACGGCGCGGAGCGGGCGCTTCGGCGGAGGGGTCGAAGATCGGGCGTTCACCGGTATGACGTGCGACGACGTCGGAAACGCTGATCCCGCCGTGGGTGTCCATCGAGCGGCGTCGGGCCCGGCGGCCGCGCTCACCGGCATTCCTGTCGGTGTTGCTGTGGCGACCGGTCCCCGGGGTGTGGTGCTCGTCGGGCACTCGGTCTCCTTTCAGGCCTGGCGTCGAAGCTCTTTCGTTATCGTACGGACACCTCAGGTTCGTGACGACAACCATCCCGGAATTTTCTTCACCCAAGGTACCGAGAAGCGCCGAACGGTCCATGCGATCGGGTGAGCGGTCGTGGTTAAAGCTGCGTTAAAAGGTTCGAAACCGCTACGCAGAGTGCGACCGTTGACTGTGTGAGTGGACGGCGAGTGGCTAAGCGCCCGCGGACTCCGCCGTGTTCATCGGATGCGGAATCGTGCGCGACGATTCCCTATCCCGATAGGCCACTTTGTTTCGTCCCGCCCGTTTCGCCATATACAACAAAGCGTCGGCGGTGCGCAACTGCCGTTCCGGTTCGGCCGCGAGGTCCGGCTCCATGCGGCTTTCGTGCGCGAGCCCGACGCTGATCGTCACCGACAGGCCCGGGCGGATGCGGCGCCACGGATGGCGGGCCACCCGGATACGGGCGGTGTCGGCGATGCGCACGGCGCGGGCGGCGTCGACGTCCGGGATGACGAGCGCGAACTCCTCGCCGCCGTAGCGGGCGCAGAACGCCTCCGGCGGAAGTCCCTGTTGCAGCAGGTCGGCCACCTCGCGGAGCACCCGATCGCCCACCAGATGCCCGAAAGTGTCGTTGACGTCCTTGAACAGGTCGAGGTCGACCAGCGCGATCGCGACACCGGGCGGACCGCGGTGGTCGACGGCCGGGCCGTGCAGCCACTGGTCGAGGTAGCGGCGGTTGTAACTGGAGGTCAGCGTGTCCCGCAGGCTGCCCGCCCTGGCGAGGTCGAAGGCGGATTTGAGGTGGTGATACGCGCGCCGCCAGTCGCCCTGTGTGGCCAATACCCCGGCGATCGACTCGTGGAGACTGAGCAGATCGGTGGCCGGCGCGCCCGGTGGGAGCGCGGCCTCGTCGTCGGCTGCCACGCTCACCTCCGCCACGAATTGGTTTTCGTCGTATAGGAGGGATCTCTTGAGGTATGAGTACGGGCCAAAGTGAATATCCCTCAAGAGGACGACGGTTCGGCGCCATTGTCACGCACCGAAGTGTCTTTTCATAAGGACGAAAACGGCTCGGCGTCCTTGAGCTGCGAAAACTGATCTTTCGCCCAGTAACTCACGTCAGTCACATCGTCATTCAGCAACAGTGCGTAATCGTTCCAGCTCAGCCAGCGCCAGTCGCCGACCTCGTCGGGATGCGGTTCCGGATCGTCGTCCACCCAGGCGACGAAGACCGGGCAGAACTCGTTCTCGACCACGCCTTCGAACGGCGGAGTGGAGTAACGGTAGGACGGAAGGACGCACTGGAGCCCGTTCAGCCGCGGCAGCCCGAGCTCGAAGGCGGCACGGCGCCGGACGGCCTCCTCGATCGGTTCACCCGGTGCGGGGTGCCCGCAGACACTGTTGGTCCACACGCGGGGCCAGACCTTCTTGGTGGCGGCGCGGCTGGTGATCAGCAGGGCCTGGTCGCTGCCGCGCAACAGGTAGCAGGAGAACGCCAGGTGCAGCCGGGTGTGCTCGTGGTGCGCGGCCAGCTTGGGCGCGGTTTCGCCGGTCGGCTCGCCGTCCTCGGTGACGTAGACGATGCGTTCGGTGTCCACTTCGGTCATGTTGTTCATCGGACCCACTGAACCAGCAGGCTCGCTGTAACCGGTACCGCGACCAGAGTTACCCCTGTTAGTGGGATGAAAGGTGCTCCACGAGCAAAGATGTGACGGCTTCGGGAGCCTCCTCCACGACCCAGTGGGAGACGTCCTCGATCATCTCGAAGCGGTACGGGCCGGTGACCCGGTTCGCGGTGTCGAGCGCGGCCGTCGAACCGAAGGCGGCGTCCTCGGTGCTCCAGATGTAGAGCGTCGGAACCTCGATCGGCCCGATCTTCCCGCCGGGACGGCCGGCGCGGTACCAGTTGAGCGCGGCGGTCAGCGCGCCCGGCTCGGAAAGACGCTGAACGTATTCGTCGATCTTGCTCGGCGGCACTTTCCAGTCGAACATGCGGCGCAGCGCGTCGGCGTTGTTCTCGAGCATCCGCCGTTCGGTGACGCGGGTCTGCCGCCATTCGGTCATGTACGCCGACCGGAGATGCTGGTCCTCGTCGGTCTTCATGGCCTCCGCCAGCGCGGCCGGATGCGGTGTCGAAATCACGGCGAGACTGCGGAGCCTGCCGGGATGCGCGTCGGCCGTCCACCACGCGACCGCGCCGCCCCAGTCGTGTCCGACGAGATCGAATTCGTTCCACCCCAAGCGATCCGCGATCGCGATGACGTCGCCGACGAGGTCGTCGATCCCGTATTCGGAGGCCTGTTCCGGCCGGACGTCCGGGGAGTAGCCGCGCTGATCCGGGGCGACCGCGCGATAGCCGAGCACGCCGAGCGTCGCGACCTGGTGCTCCCATTCCACCGCGGCCTCGGGAAACCCGTGCAGCAGCAGGACGGGGCGGCCGTCCTCGGGGCCCGCCGCGATGGCGTCGAAGGAACCGGCCGCGGTGGGGATGCTCAGCTGCTCGATCACGACGCCGACTTTACGGGTCTCCGGTTTCCGGCGAGCGGCAAGGGATTGACGACGAGTGTTCGTTGATCGTCTAATAAGCGCGCTGCCGATCTTCGGCCGCACTGGGGAAACTGGGGTATCACATGTCGAACAGTTGGAGGCGCCGGCTCGCCGTCGGCGCCGCTTCCGTCGCGCTCGCGGGCGGAATCGGTGTCACCGCGGCGAATGTCGCGGTCGCGCAGGAGGCACCGGTTTCGGTGCTCGGGGTCTGTGACGGCAACCCGGGTTGTCATCTCGGGCCGTACCCGACCTACGAGGCGTGTCTCATCGAGCAGAGCAACATGGCCCGGTATTACACGATCACCATGCGGTGCTTCGAGGTCGACCACGACCAGTGGAAGTTCGCCTACAAGACCAGGGGAACCTGAGTCGTGAACGAAACGCTCCCGCCGCCCGGCGGGAGCGTTTTTCGTTTCAGCCGCCCGAGTGCATGTCCTCGGCTTCGGGCACGCAGTCGTCGTCCGGGTCGTCGAGCCAGCCGTGCGGCAGCGTGACCTTGCCCGGCGAACCCTGCCGTCCGCGCGGACCGGTGGCCGCGGTGGGGAATGGCGCGTCGTGGTCGAGTTTGGCGATCAGGTCGTCGAGCGCGTCCATGCTGGACAGCATCGCGAAACCGCGTCGCAGCTCCGAGCCGACCGGGAAACCCATGAAGTACCAAGCCATGTGCTTGCGGATGTCGCGCATGGCCTTGTCGTGGCCGTCGTGCTCGACGAGCAGTTCCGTGTGGCGGCGCAGCACCTTCGCGACCTCGCCGAGATTCGGCGGCGTCGGCTGCGGGCGCCCGGCGAAGGCGGCCTCCAGCTCGCCGAACAGCCACGGCCTGCCCAAGCAGCCGCGGCCGACGACCACGCCGTCGCACCCGGTCTCGTCGACCATGCGCAGCGCGTCCTCGGCGGAGAAGATGTCGCCGTTGCCGAGCACCGGGATGCTGGTGACGGCCTCCTTGAGCGCCGCGATCTTCGTCCAGTCGGCCTGCCCGGAGTACCGCTGCGCGGCGGTGCGCGCGTGCAGGCTGACCGCCGCCGCGCCCTCCGCCTCGGCGATGCGCCCGGCGTCGAGGTACGTCAGGTGGTCGTCGTCGATGCCCACCCGGAACTTGACCGTGAACGGCACCCCCGCCTCGGCCGCGGCCTTCGCCGACTCGCGCACGATGTCGGCGAACAGCTTGCGCTTGAACGGCAACGCCGCGCCGCCGCCCTTGCGCGTCACCTTTGCCACCGGGCAGCCGAAGTTGCTGTCGATATGGTCGGCGAGCCCCTCGCCGGTGATGATGCGGACGGCCTCGGCCATCGTCTTCGGGTCGACCCCGTAAAGCTGCATGGACCTGGGCTTTTCGTTCTCGCCGAAGGTCATCATGTGCATCGTGCCGGGGTGGCGCTCGACCACCGCGCGGGCGGTGATCATCTCGCAGACGTAGATGCCGGCGCCGTACTCCTGGCACAGCTGCCGGAAGGCGACGTTGGTGATGCCCGCCATCGGAGCGAGCACGACCGGCGGATCGACCTCGTAGGGGCCGATCTTGAGGCTGGGCTTGCTCAGGGTGGCTGTCACGCCCTCCATTGTCGCTTGTGGTGTCTGTCACTCGCAGGTGGGCCGGGCTCCAGCGCCGATTTCCTCGCCGCGAGGGGCGGTCACCCACCATTTGATCGCGCCGTTGGCGTAGGTCCCGTCGATGTAGGTCATGCGACCGGCGGTGACCGTGTGGATTTTGGGACGTCAGATGTCCCGAAATCCACACAGTGCTCTGTGACATCGTCGCCGGGGCCATTCGGGCTCGAATGCAAGTTGACCACGGACATGCGTAAGGCCAGGGTCCCGGTATTCCCCGGGTGCACCTGGCCTTGCGACTCGTGCGGTGCCCGCGGCGCCACACTCCGAGTTCAACGTAGTCCGTGAGTGATCCGTGCGCGACCACCGGCAGATCAGCGGCACGCCGCGTGGCGTGGGGCGGCGTCCTGTCGGGACGACTTCGCCAACTGGCTGACTCGGTGGAAGGACATGCCGAGTACTTCACCCGCTTCGCGTTGTGAAACCCAAGAGCGAGCAGCACTGTACTTCGAGATGCAGGTCATACTCTTCGTCCTTGGCGCCGTCCATGATTTCGATGAGCTCGCTGGCCATCGTCACGACGTCCTTGTAGCGGAGAGCCTGGGTTGAGCGGTCGATCTCGCGGACACGGATGAGCCAGAACCTGCCATCGCGAGCGACTTCGGCGTGATAGGTCTTCACTTCCTCCGTCACCCCCTTCACCGCGCTCTCGCCCAGTTCGGCATGGGCACCACCATGCCGCGCGTTGCCGCCTGGCGGCGACGTATGTCTAAGGAGAGCTAGACGCAGGCGTCAAGGCTGGGCTGGACATCTCCCGAGATGGGATGGAAAAGATCGTCTCGTTGCGGCTGCGCAGTACTGGATTTCGAGAGCTTTGCCTTCCTGAGCGTCCCGACCAGAGGACGACCTCTACGCGACTTCCGGTGTCGGGTCCTATCGGCAGATCCACGGACTGGCCGGGCACTCCGGGTGTGGTCCAGATCGCGATGATCTTGCAGGTCGCGACCACATCGTCATCACGATTGAGTAGTGCTACGGATCCCTCGGCGGGCCGCAGGCCGCATGCTGATCGCCATGACCACCGATGGGGATGTGCTCCTCAGGCTCGCCGGGGAGATCGACGACCTTGGGGCCCGCCTCGCGCGGGTCGGCACCGAGCTGCGGACCGTCCAGTCCGAGGCTGAGCCGAAGCCCGAAGAGGCACCTGAGCAGGCGGAGAAGCCCGCCGAGCAGCAGGAAGTGCAGGCCACGGCACCGCAAGGCGAGCAGGCAGCCCAGCCGCAGACGGACCAGCCGCAGGCAGACCAGCCCGAGCAGGCTGACCAGCCGCAGCAGCCCCAGGCCGAACAGCCGCAGCAGCCCCAGGTGCCGCACCAGGCCCAGCCGCAGCAGCCCCACGTGCCCCAGCAGCCCTACCCGCGCTACTTCACCCACCCGCAGCACCCCCAGTACCAGGGCCAGTACCACCAGCAGGCCCAGTACGCGCAGTGGCAGCAATGGCAGCAGCAGTACCGCCAGCAGTACCAGCAGCCCTACCGCCCGTACCAGCCCGCGCCGAAGGTGTCGCTCGCCGAGAAGCTGGGCAAGGAGGGCGCCGGCAGCAGGTTGCTGGCCTGGATCGGCGGCGCGGTCACGTTGCTCGGCATCGTGCTGTTCCTCGTGCTCGCGATCCAGCGTGGCTGGTTCGGCCCGGTGCCGCGGGTGATCGGCGGTGCCGTGCTCGGCGCGGCGCTGGTCGGGATCGGCCTCCGCCTGCACCGCACGCCGGCGGGCCGCACGGGGGCGTTCGCGCTCGCCGCGACCGGGATCGGCGCGCTGTACCTCGACGCCATCGCCGCGACGACGATGTACGAGTACCTCCCGGCCTACGCCGGTCTCGCGATCGGGCTCGTGATCGCGGTCGGCGGGTTGCTGCTGGCCGTGCGGTGGGAGTCTTCGCTGCTCGCGACGGCCGTCGTGCTCGGCTGCGTGATCTGCGCGCCCATCATCACGCAGGGGTTCACCCCGCAGCTGGTCGCGTTCCTTCTGGTCGTCCAGATCGCTTCGACGCCGGTGCAGCTGCGCCAGTCGTGGCCGTCGGTCGCGGTCGCGGCCGGGATCCCGCCGCTGCTCGCCTCGGTCTGCAGCACGGCGTTCGTCGGATTCGGCGGCAGCACGGGCAACACCGCCGCCGCGCTGGCCGCGGGCGGCACCGCTCTCGCGCTGGCCCTGATCGTCACCCTCAAGCGGCCGGGAGACGCCGCCGGGCTCGCCCTGCTCGCCGTCGCCCCCGCCCCGTCCTTGCTCGCCGCGCTGTTCCTGCCGAAGACCCCGGCCGTGCTCGTCACCGCCTCGGTCGCGCTGGTGCTGCTCGCGGTGTGGGCCGTCGGGCAGTGGCTCGACGGTTGGACGGGCGAGCTCGCGGGCGCCGCCGGGCTCGTCGCGGCCCTGCAAACCACGATGACGCTGTTCGACGGCAGCGCCCGTTCGGGGATCCTCATCGGCGAAGCGGTCCTGCTGGCCCTGGTCGCGCTGTGGACGAAGAAGCACGTCGCGCTCTTCGGCGGCCTCGCCTTCGCCGTCATCGGCGGCATGATCGCGCTGGTCATCGACGTCCCGCCGACGCTGTTCTTCCTGGTCCGCAACCGTTCGGAGGCCGACCTCGCAGCCGCGTTCCTGGTGGCGCTGGCGATCTTGGCCGCGGCGATCACGCTTCCGTGGGTCTCGCACCGGCTGGGGCTGTTCAAGGCCGCGGCGGAGAACGTGGTGCCGTGGCTCTTCGCCGGGATCTGCGGGCTCTACGGCGCGGGCGCGCTGGTGCTGTGCGGCGCGCTGATGGCGGTTCCCGGCCGGTCGGGTTTCCTCGTCGGCCACGTGGTGATCACGGTGTCGTGGACGGTCGCCGCGCTGGTGCTGCTCATCCGCGGCATCTCGGCGATCAACCTGCGGGTGATCGGGTTCGTGCTGGTCGGCGCCGCGGTGCTGAAGCTGGTCCTGTTCGACCTCGCCGCGCTCGACGGTCTGGCCAGGGTCGCCGCGTTCCTCATCGCCGGGCTGGTGCTGCTCGGCGCGGGGACGCGGTACGCGAAGCTCGTCGCGTCCCGCTGAGCGGACGTGGAAGAAAAGCCGCGGGATCGTGGTTGGTCGGTTCATGACCTACCAACCCGATCCGCGGCTCGCCGAGCGGGCGAAGGAGAACGTCGCCTGGCTGACCACGATCAGCCCGAAGGGACGCCCTTCGCCCCGCCCGGTGTGGTTCGTGCTCGACGGTGAGGATTTCATCGTCTTCAGCCAGCCGGACACGGCGAAGACCCGCCATATCGAAGCCAACCCCGAGGTCAGCCTCCACTTCAACAGCGACGAGCACGGGAACTCGATCCTGGTGATCGGCGGCAAGGCCGAGATCCTGCCGGACGGTCTCGCTTCGGAGCAGCCGGGCTTCCTCGCCAAGTACGAGAAGCACTACCCGGCGATCGACTACGACGTCCCGAAGTTCGACCGGGAGTACAGCGTCCGGATCAGGATCCGGCCCGAACGTACCTGGGGCTTCTAGAAAACACTGCTAAAAACCGACCGTCACGCAGGCCAGCCGGGCCCCCGCGGTCCCGGCGTGGCCCGGGTCGGTGTGCGTATGCGTCTCGTGGATCACGATCGAGTTCGCGCGCCGGTCGGTGAACGTCCAGTCCACTTTGGACACGGCGACGCCGCGGCCGGTGGCGTCGGAGGTGAGGTCGAGCCAGATCTCGTTGCGGGGGTTGGCGTAGGCCGGGTCCACCGACGGCTTCACCGGGTCTTCGACGTTCTGGTAGTGCGGGCCGGCGAGGTCACCGGTGGCGCCGCACGGCTTCGTGTGCGCGTGGGCGCCGTATTCGCGGTTGGGCAGCAGGCCGGTCACGAGGATCGCGGTCGAGGTGCCATGGGCCTTGGACGTCAACCCGAAGACGTGCGCGCGGGCGCCGGGTGGCACCAGGTCGGGTTTGTAGATGGTCAAACCACTCTTGGCGGTGATCACGTGGACCCGGGAGCCGGGGACGGCGGTGGCCGGCCCGGCGCCGGCGGTCAGGGCCAAGGCGGCCGCGGACAGGACGAGGGCGAGTGCGGGGACGGGGCGCATGCCCCTTGCCTAGTCGGCACGAATCGGACACGCCAGAGCGGTCACTCCGTCGGGCGATCATTCTCAAACTATGGGCAGGAAAAGTGAGTAGCAACCCTCCGGATCGCACCTGGCTGGTCGCGGTCGCCGCCGCGCTTTGGGGTACCGACGGGCTTCTTCGGCTTCCACTGGCCGAGGCACTTCCGGCGGCCACGGTGGTCTTCTGGGAGCACCTGCTGGTGGTGCTCGTGCTGAGTCCCTTCATTCCCGGCGCTTTCCGCGCGCTGCGCCGGACCGGACCGCGGGAATGGCTGGCGGTGCTCGCCATCGGCGGCGGATCGTCCGCGCTCGCGACCGCGATGTTCACCGCGGCCTTCAAACTGGGCGACCCGGTGACGCCGCTGGTGCTGCAGAAGCTCCAGCCGGTGTTCGCCGTGCTGGCGGCGTATTTCGTCCTTCGTGAGCGGGTCCGCCCCGGTTACGCCTTCTTCGCGATCCCGGCGCTGCTCGGCGCTTGGCTGCTGGCGTTCAAGGATCCGCTGAACATCCAGCTCGCCGCGGCGAAGGCGGCGCTGCTGGCGGTCGGCGCGGCCGCGTTGTGGGCGGCGGGCACGGTGCTCGGACGGCTGCTCTCCACCGAACTGGCGCCGAAGGAGGTCACCACCCTGCGCTTCACCGTCGGGCTCCCGGTCGCGGCGGGCATCGTGGCGTACCAGGGCGGCGAGTTCGCGGTCGGCTGGGACAACGCGCTCGGGCTCGGCCTGCTCGCCTTCGTCCCCGGCCTGCTGGCGCTGAGCCTGTACTACCTGGGTCTGCGGTCGACTCCGGCCGCCAGGGCGACGCTGGCCGAGCTCGCGTTCCCCGTCACCGCGGCCGTGATCGGCGTATTGTGCTTGAACGCCGAATTGTCGGGTACTCAGTGGCTGGGCCTCGCCGTGGTGGTCGTGTCAGTGACGTCGCTCGGCTGGCATGAAAAGGTCAGGCGTCAACCGATGGTCTTGGAGCCGCCGCATGGTCGAGCACACCGGCGAGACGAAGAACGAACGCCTGACCCGCAACGTCAGTGAGCTCCTGCAGGAGCTGCGGGTCGCGCAGGCCGGTGTCCAGATCCTCTTCGGTTTCCTGCTCACGGTGGTGTTCACCGACGAGTTCCACGAGGCGAGCGGGTTCGAGAAGGCCGTCCACCTGACGGCGGTCCTGCTCACGGTCTGCTCGACGGTGCTCCTGACGGCGCCCGCCGCGTGGCACCGGCTGCTGTTCCGCACCGGGAACCGTGAGCGCATCCTCACCGTCGGCAATCGTTCCGTGCTGGCGGGCCTCGCCTGCCTGGCGGCCGCCATCACCACGACCGTCGCGCTCATCGCCAAGGTCGTCTACGGCCCGATCGCGATGGCGATCCTCGGCGTGGTGTCGGCGGTGCTGTTCGTCGTCATGTGGCTCGTCGTGCCGAAGAAGATCGACCGCAACGGCGACTGATCACCGCCCGGTGCGCACCGGCGTGCTTTCGGGCAGGCCGAAAGCGGCGGCCGACACGGACTTCGGGTCGTCCGGGCTCGCGCCGTGGAGCACCCGCCGGGCGCCGGTCCACGAGAACATCGCCTTGACCGAAGGCGAGAAGCCCGCGCCGTCCTCGGCGACCTTCCGATCGAGCACACGGAACCCGCCGGGGGTGCGTTCGACGCGGTAGACCATCGGCTGACGACGGAATCCGGCGCGCGTGACGAGGCCGCCGGCGTCCCGCTCGACCTCGTCGCAGCTCGCGACCAGGCCGACCTTGACCTGGTCACCGTCCGGCCTGGTCTCGATCACCTTCTGCGTGCACACCCAGCGGGTTCCCGTGTCGCCCGAACCGGCGAGCGCGCGCAGATGCTCGTCGATCGGCGGCAGCGCCTCGCGGGCGACGGTGTCGTCCACCGTCGGCATCTCGTCCACGATCCACCAGCCCGACGCGGCCACCACCACACCGACCCCGGCGAGCACGGGCCAGCGTTTGACGTTCCCCATGGGACGAAGCTACCGAGCGGGGCAAGTGTTCATCCGCGGTTCGGGACGCGTTGCCTCCGCGACCGTAGGTTGCGGCCGTGAACGACTCATCCAGACGGACCTTCCTGCGCGGCGCGGGCCTGCTCGGCGCCGGTGCGGCGGTCTCCGCGTTACCCGCGCTCGGTGCCCCCGCCGCCTCGGCGGCCTTCGGTCGCGGCCCGGACACCGAAGACGGCCGCTTCACCCTCGCGGTCCTGCCCGACACCCAGTACCTGTTCGACGCCGACCGCGGCGACCCCGCGCCCTTGGACGCCACGCTGCGGTACGTCACCGGCGGCGACGAGAACATCGTCTTCCTGGCGCATCTCGGCGACCTCACCGAGAACGGGCAACCGGGCGAGTTCGACCAGATCAGCCGGTCCTTCCAGCACCTGGACCGGCGCCGGTTCCCGTACAGCACCCTCGCCGGCAACCACGACATCAAATCCTCGACCGACGACCAGCGCGGCCGCACGCCGTACCTCGACGCCTTCGGGCCGCAGCGGCAGCGCGGTTCGCGGACCTTCCGCGGCGCGAGCCCGGACGGCTACAACAGCCACCACGTGTTCCGCGCGGGCGGACGTGAGTGGCTGCTGCTCGCGCTCGACTGGCGGCCGTCGGCGGGCGGGCTGGAGTGGGCGCGGTCGGTGCTGGCGCGGAATCCGCGGCTTCCGGCGATCCTGACCATCCACGAATTGGTATGGGCCGACGAGGCCGGGCAGGCCCAGTTCTCGGAGTTCGGGCAGAAGGTGTGGGACGAACTGGTCGCGGGCAACGACCAGATCTTCCTGACGCTCAACGGGCACTACTGGCCGCCCGGACGCATGGTGAAGCGCAACAACGCGGGCCACGACGTCCATCTGCACATCACGAACTACCAGGACCGCTACTACGGCGGCAGCGCGATGATCCGGCTCTACCGGTTCGACCTCGCGCGCAACGTGATCGACGTCCGCACGGTCTCGCCGTGGCTCGCGGACCAGGCGCCGCGGCTGAACGAGCTGCAGCGGCAGGAGATCGAACGCACCGGCCCGGCGGACTACTTCAGCATGGAGATCGACTTCGAGTCGAGGTTCGCGGGTTTCGCGCCGGTCCCGGTCCCGCCCGCGCGGCCCGCCGAACGCCAGCTGATCCGCGGAACCGTGGCGTACTGGCGGTTCGAGGGCCGTGACGGCGCGCCCGTCGACAGAGTCCGTGACCTTTCCGGCAGGGGCAACGACCTGGTCCGCGTGACCCTGCCCGGGAGCGCGCCCGAAGCGGTGTGGTACTCCGGCGAGTTCTCCACGCGGCAGCCGTCGAGGTCGAGTCTCCGGTTCGACGGCGGCAAGAAACCGGCTCGCGGCGGTTATCTGCGCACGGCGGACTCCGCGCCGATGAACGCGGAGACGTTCGCCCGCGGCTACACCGTCGAGGCGTTCGTGAAACTGCCTGAGGATTTCAAGGACGGCAAGCATTCCTGGGCCGCGATCTTCGGCAGGCAGGGCTCGGGCGGCAAGGCGGGCAAGACCGGCGACGATCCCGGCGAGCCGTCGGCCACACTGTCCCTTTCGGACGGTGCCGCGTTCCAGTGGGCGGTGTTCCCGGTGAACCAGAACGGGATCTCCACCTGCTGGGGCACGAACTGGCGTTGCGGGAATGGATCCACGTCGCGGCCGTCAACGACGGCAGGCGGACGACGCTCTACGTCGACGGCTGCCCGGTGCTGAGGAACCCGAAGACGCCGGCGGCGGGGATCGCGAACCCCGGCGGCTCGTGGCTGATCGGCGCCTACGCCTATGACTCGATCGTCGAGCAGGCGTTCCACGGCTGGCTCGGCGACGTGCGCGTGGTGGGCAGGGCGCTGGACCCCCGCGAGTTCATGCTCGGCTGAGTTTCGCGCGGATCGTGCGCGGTAATGGTGGACGACCGTCCCCATTATCGCGCACGGTCGTTTCCGGGGGAATGCGGGGGGTCTCTTGACAAGCGGGGGACAATAAAAAATCGGCGCCTGATTCAGATTCACTGATCAGTACGCCGAATGTGTTGTCAGTCTAACCGCTGTGAGGGGAACTTGTCAAATCAGGGGTACGACGAGGAATTGCGATCCGAGCGGCGTTACGTGGCGTCGCTCTACGGGCGGCTGGACACCGAACGCGTGCGCGTGAGCGAGGCGTATGCCGGTGCACTGCGCGGAGAAGGCTTCGCGCTGTCCGACCGCGAGGTGTCCGTCGGCGCGAAGGCTCGCGAGATGGCCCGGCTGAAGGTCGCCGACGAGGGCCTTTGTTTCGGCCGTTTGGACGCCCTTTCGGGAGAACGTTCGTACGTCGGCCGGATCGGTCTTTTCGACGAAGAGAACGACTACGAACCCTTGGTGCTGGATTGGCGCGCGCCGGCGTCACGCGCGTTTTACTGCGCGACCGGCGCGTCGCCGGAAGGAATGGCGAGGCGCCGTCAATTCCGCACCCTCGGGCGCGAGGTCCTCGACTTCACCGACGAGGTCTTCGGCCGTCCGGAATCGGCGGGGGAACGGGGTGACGTCGCGTTGCTCGCCGCGGTCAACGCGCCGCGCGGCGAGGGGATGCGGGACATCGTCGCGACGATCCAGGCCGAGCAGGACGAGATCATCCGGCTCGACCACGCGGGTGTCGTCGTGGTGGAGGGCGGCCCCGGCACCGGGAAGACGGCGGTGGCACTGCATCGCGTGGCGTATCTGCTGTACACGAAACGGGAGCGCATGGAACGCCGCGGCGTGCTCGTGGTCGGGCCCAGCAGCGGTTTCCTCGACCACATCGGCCGGGTCCTGCCGTCGCTCGGCGAGACCAGCGCCGTTTTCGCGACACCCGGCGACCTCGTCGCCGGTCTGCGCGCCGAACGCGAGGATCCGCCGACGGTCCAGCGGATCAAGGGTTCGCTCGCGATCCTGGACGTGCTCGCGGCCGCGGTGGCGGACCGGCAGGAACTGCCCGCCGAACCGGAGCCGATCGAGCTCGACGACGTCACCGTGGCGTTGGACGCCGAGATCGCGGCCGCCGCGCGCGAGGTGGCCAGGGAGAGCGGCCTGCTGCACAACGAGGCCAAGGCCGTCTTCGAACGCACGGTGATCGCCGCGCTCGCCGTGCGCGCGGTCGACCGGATCGGCGCGGGCTGGCTCCCGGAGGACGATCGGCACACCCGGCCGGAGATGCTCGAGAACGCCCGCCGGGACCTGGAAGCCAGCGAGGAGCTCGGTGCGGTACTCGACCGGCTCTGGCCGTCGCTGACGCCGCAGCGGCTGCTCGCCGACCTCTACGCTTCGCCGGAGCGGTTGCGGGCCGCCGGGGCCGATCCGGCGCTGTTCCGCGAGGAAGCTGACGCGTGGACGGTGTCCGACGTGCCGTTGCTGGACGAAGCCGTCGAACTGCTCGGCCGGGACCGCACCGCCGAGCGCCGGGCGGAAGAACGGCGGCGGCTGGCGCGCAAGGAATACGCCGAGCGGGTGCTGGAAATCGTCGAGGTCGAAGACGACCACGACGATTACGAGTTCGCGCTGCGGCCGACGGACGTGCTGATGGCGGAGGAACTGGCGGACCGGTTCGCCGAACGCGACGAGCGGGATCTGGCGGAGCGCGCCGCCGCCGACCGGGAATGGACCTACGGTCACGTGGTCGTCGACGAGGCGCAGGAACTGTCCGAAATGGACTGGCGGGTGCTGATGCGACGCTGTCCCAGCCGGTCCTTCACCATCGTCGGGGATCTCGCGCAGCGCCGGTCGCCGTCCGGCGCGCGGTCGTGGGACGCGATGCTCTCCCGGTACGTCGCCGACCGGTGGGTGTACCGGAAACTGACCGTCAACTACCGGACGCCGTCGGAGATCATGGCGGTGGCGGCGTCACTGCTGGCGAGTTTCGCGCCGGACGTCGTACCGCCGGAATCGGTGCGCTCGTGCGGGGTCCGGCCGTGGGCGCGGCGACTGTCCGAAGTGGACATCGAGGACGCCGTCGCCGAGTTCGTCCGTGAAGAGGCGGGGCGCGAAGGGACTTCGGTCGTCATCGGGCCGCCGGGAGTGCCCGGCGCGATCGCGCCGTCCGCGACGAAGGGGCTGGAGTACGACGCCGTGCTGGTGGTCGAGCCGGAGCGGATCCTCGCGGAAGGCCCGAGCGGTGAGGCGGAGCTGTACGTCGCGCTGACGCGGGCGACGCAGCGGCTCGGGGTCCTGTACAGCGGGGTGCTGCCGAAAGTCCTCCGCGGTCTTGATTCCGGGCGGCGGACTCCCGACGCTTACCTGCACTGCGTCTGACCCTCCCGCGAGTGTCATGAAAGGGTCGTTCCTGACGAAAAACGTCAGGAACGACCCTTTCATGACGCGGGGCGTGCTGTCATCGGGTCAGGTTGCCCCAGGCGTATGTCTGTTTTGCGAGTTTCAAGTAGACCAAGGTCTCCGTGCTGACGACACCCGGGATGGGCCGGATGTCGTCGTTCAGCACACTCAAGAGGTGTTCGTCGTCCCGGCAGGCGACCTCGGCGAGCAGGTCGTAGCCTCCCGCGGTCAGCACGACGTAGTGGACGTCCGGCATTCCGGAGAGCTGGTCGGAGACCGCCCGCGGATCGCCTTGCACCTTGATCCCGACCATCGCCTGACGGCCGAGTCCGACGTTCGCCGGATCCGTGACCGCGACGATCTGCATCGTCTCGTCCCGCAGCAGCCGCTGGACGCGCTGCCGCACGGCGCCCTCCGACAGCCCGACGGCCTTGGCCAAGGCCGTGAACGAGGCCCGCCCGTCGACTTGCAGTAGAGCGATCAGGGTGCGATCGGTATTGTCCAAACCTCTAGGTGTGCGCTGCTCCATCTGCGCGCGTGGTTCGTCACCCATGCCGTCCCTCCCTTTGTTTCGGCATGCGATTCTTGTCGCGCAGCGTATCGATAAGTGTCCAGAATGCTACCGCCGTTAAGTTGTTTGTCGTGATTCTCTTTCTCGGCGCCTTCGCGCGAAGGATTCTGTCGTGCGATAGGGCGGGTGCCGAGGTTTTCGGATGACGCGTCAGCCGAGGTCGCGTTTCAGCAGGTCTTCCTCGGTTTCACGGCGGACGAGCAGCGTCGCGGTGCCGCGGGAGACGCCGACCACCGGCGGCCTGCCGACGAGGTTGTAATTCGACGCGAGCGAGTGGTGGTATGCCCCGGTGCACGGGACGGCGAGCAGATCGCCGGGGTGGACGTCGTCGGGGAGCGAGAGCCCGTCGGCGAGGACGTCGCCCGATTCGCAGTGCCGTCCGACCACCGTCATCGGCCGACGGGCGGAACGGCTGCGCCTGCCGATCAGACGGGCGGTGTACGCCGCCCCGTAGAGCGCAGGCCGCGCGTTGTCGCTCATCCCGCCGTCGACGGCGACGAAAGTGCGCGAGCCGCGTTTCACCGCGCAGACCCGGTACACGGTGATCCCCGCCGGACCGACGATCGCGCGGCCGGGTTCGATCGTCAGCTTCGGCAGGGGGAAACCGTGCGAGGTGCATTCGTAAGCGAGCGCGACACGCAGACGGCGCACATAACCGTCGATGTCGAAACCCGTGTCGCCGGGCAGATAGCGCACGGCGTGCCCGCCGCCGAGATCCAGTTCGCGCAGGGTGACACCGTGGCTCTCGCGGAGTGCGACGAGCACCCCGATCATCTTGCGGGCGGCCAGTTCGTAGAAGTCCACCCGCGACACCTGCGAACCGATGTGGCAATGCAGCCCGGCCAGGCGGAGTCCGGGCTGCGCGAGCACGGCGGACACGGCGCGCCCGAGGTTGTCGCGGACCTCCTCGCGCAGCGAGAAGCCGAACTTCTGCCCTTCGGTGCCGGTGGTGATCGCCGCGTGCGTGCCGGCCGCGACGTCGGGGGTCACGCGGATCAGCACCTGCTGCGCGCCGGTGGCCAGCGCGCCGAGCTGCTCGATCTCGTCGAGCGAGTCCACCACGATCCGGCGGACGCCGTAGGACAAGGCGGCTTTGAGGTCTTCGGGGGTTTTCGCGTTGCCGTGCAGCAGGATCCGCTCGGCGGGGAAGCCGATCGACCGCGCCACCGCGATCTCGCCCGCCGAGCAGGTGTCGAGGGAAAGGCCTTCTTCGGCGACCCAGCGCAGGACCGCCCGCGTGCAGAGGGCCTTGCTCGCGTACGCCACTTCGGCGTCGGGCAGTGCTTTCCGGTACGCGCGGGCGTTCTGCCGGACCTCGTCCTCGTCGAGCAGGTACGCCGGTGTCCCGAACCTCGCGGCGAGGTGCGACACCGGCGCGCCGGCGAACAGCAGTTCCCCGCCCGGCCCGAGCCGGGTGCTCCGTGGCCAGACCCCGGGTTCGAGGTGGTCGGCGGCCTCGCAGCCGAGGCTGGGCAGGAGCTCGCTGAGCGTCACGGTTACCTCCGCGTCGATCGGTCAGTGCCTCATCAGCACAACTCCGATCGACCCGGCCCGGCCGTCGCGGCAACGTCTCCCTGACGCTCCGCGCGGCCTCGCTGACGCCTTGTTAACGCGCGAGTAACCCCGGCCACACCGCGGCGGTGACCCGCTCGCGTTCCGCGCCGGTCAGCGGGCGGCTCGGCGGGCGGACATCCGCGCGGCACAAACCTAGCTGTGCCAACGCTTCCTTGACCACGCTCACGTTGTTGGCGTTGCCGTCCGCGGCCCGCAGCTCCTCGAAGGGACGGATCCGCTCCCAGATCGTCATCGCCGCGGCGAAGTCGCCGTCCCGCAGCGCGCGGAACATCTCCAGCGAAAGCGACGGTGCGACGTTCACCAGGCCGGAGGTGAACCCGGTCGCGCCGACGGCGAAGTAGCCCGGCGCCGACAGCTCCGCCAGCCCGGCGATCCACGCGAAACGGTCTATCCCCGCGTCCCGCGCCACCGAGGCGAAGCGCACCGGATCCGGCACCGCGTACTTCACGCCGATGACGTTCTCCGCGGCGTCGGCGAGCCTGGCCAGCTGCTCGCCCGTGATACGCGCGTCGCGTACGTAGAGCACGACACCCAGCTCCGGGACCGCCGCCGCGATGGCGCGGTGGTACTCGACCCAGCCCTCCGCCGAGACGTACGGATGCACCGGCTGATGGATCATGACCAGGTCGGAGCCCGCGTCCCCGGCGTGCCGGGCCGCGCCGATCGCCGTCCGGACGTCGTGCCCGACCCCGGCGACCACACTCGCCCGCCCCGCCGCGGCTTTGACCGTCACTTCCAGACAGTGCCGTGCCTCGGCCTCGTCCAGCGCGTAGAACTCGCCGGTGTTCCCGTTCGGTGTCACGACGTCGATGCCGGCGCTGAGCACGCGGTCGACCAGGTGCCCGTAGGTCTCGGAAGCCACGGCGCCGTCGGCGTCGAACGGGGTCACCGGGATGGCCACGACCCCGGACAGCCGCCGTTTCCGCTCGTCGAACGGTGAGGTCACTGGCATGTCCGATCTGATATATGATGTGACGACGTCAGGCTAGCATGTCGGGACGGCTGTCCCGGATATCAGGACGAGCGGTCCGATGCAACCGGGACGGCCGGTTCGCGCGTCTCCCCGGTATGCGAAGACGGCGGCTCTGGGGAACCCCGGCGAAACTGGTGCTGTTCGGTCTCGTCCTCGTGTTTCTGAACGCCTCGTGTGGCCCGCCGGCGGTGGGCGACGCGTTCACGCTCCGCCTCGGTGGCTGGACGGTGCTCCCGGACGAAGACCTGCGCCTCGTCTATCTGGCGGTACTGGACGAGCGGTGCCCGCACGGGGAGATATGTGCTTCGGCGGGGCGCGCGATCGTGACGATGTCCTACGCCCGGCCGTCGGCGGGCCCGGCGGTGTCGTTCACCATGGACGTGGTCAAAGCGGAGGGGGCTTTCGGCGGCTACCGGGTCGAGTACGCGGATCTCTCGCCCAGCGCGGACTTTCTCACCTTGCGCCTCGATCGGCAGTCCACTTAGGACATAGCGGCGAGGAAGATCTCCAGCTGCTCGACCACGAACGCGTGATCGTCGGCCTGTGGCAGCCCCGAGACGCCGACGGTGCCGACCGGACCGACTCCCTCGACGATCACCGGGAACACGCCGCCGTGCGCGGCGTACAGATCCGGGTCGAGGCGGGAGTCGGCCTCGAACGTCGTGCCCTTCGCGCGGAACTGTTCGCCGACGAAGAACGAGCTGTGCCCGTAACGGTCGACGACGCGGCTCTTGCGGTCGATCCACGCGTCGTTGTCGGCCGAGGTGCCCGGCAACGCCGCGTGGAACAGCCGCTGCCCGCCGCGACGCACGGAAACCGTCACCGGAAGGGCGCGGTCCCGTGCCGCCGCGAGCAGGTGGGCGCCCAGCTCCAGCGCGGTCTCGTTGTCGAACCGGCGGAAGACCAGGCGCTCCTCCTGCGCGGCCAGGACGGCCAGGGTGTCATCGCTCATGACACCATTAAATCAACGCTGTTGTGTAATGGCTAGCGAAGGGCGTCCAGGGCGAACGCGGCGTACATCGCCACGCCGTTGGCCATCGCGTCCTCGTCGAAGACCACCCGGTTCGAGTGGTTCGCCTCCACGGTGGCCAGATCGGCGCCGGGCGGGCAGGCCCCCAGGAACGCGAACGCGCCCGGCACCCGCTGCAGGACGTACGAGAAGTCCTCCGCTCCCATCACCGGGTTTTCCATGACCTCGGAGTTCTCGGCGCCGAGTACCTCGCCCGCCAGGTCCAGCACCCTCGCCGCGACCTGCGGGTCGTTCACCGTGACCGGGTATCCGGGGAGGACCTCGGCGCTCACCTTGACGCCGTGCGCCGCGCCGACCGCCTCGCACACCCGCGGCAGTTCCTCGCGCACGAACGCCTGCGTCCGCTCGGACAGCGTGCGGATCGTGCCCTCCAGGAACGCCGTCTCCGGGATGATGTTCGTCGTCGTGCCCGTCTCGATACGGGTCACCGACACCACCGCGGGCTCGAACACGCTGACCTTGCGGGTCACCATCGTCTGCAGCGCGCTGACCATCGCGGCCGCCGCGGGCACCGGGTCGATCGCCTGGTGCGGCGCCGAGCCGTGCCCGCCCCTGCCGGTGACGGTGACGTGGAAGCTGTTGGCCGACGCCATGATCGGGCCCGGTCGCGTCTGCACGACGCCGGACTCGGCCGAGGTGAAGATGTGCAGGCCGAACGCCTTCTCGACGCGCTCGCCCGCGGCGTCGAGCACGCCCTCGTGGATCATGTGGCGCGCGCCGTGCTCGCCTTCCTCGCCGGGCTGGAACATGAACACCACCGACCCGGCCAGCTCGTCGACGTGCTCGCTGAGCAGCCTCGCCGCCGACGCCAGCATCGCGACGTGGGTGTCGTGCCCGCAGGCGTGCATCGCGCCGTCATCTTCGGAGGAGAAGTCGAGCCCGGTGTCCTCGTGCAGCGGCAAGGCGTCCATGTCGCCGCGGAGCAGGATCGCCGGGCCAGGCTTCGCGCCGCGGAGGACGGCGGTCAGCGAGGTGGTCGATTTGCCCTCGGTGATCTCCAGCGGCAGGCCATCGAGGGCGGCTTTGATCGAGGCCTGGGTCTTCGGCAGGTCGAGTCCGATCTCCGGATTCCGGTGGATCTCCCGGCGGAGCTCTACGGTTTTCGTCTGGAGAGCGCGGGCTTCGTCCAGCAAACCGGCGAAGCGCGCGTCGGGGAGGGTGGGCAGGTCGGTGGGTCCGGTCATGTCTCGATAGTGGCGCATGCGGCGCTTCGGGCGCACCGTGCGTGCGTTCCGAATGCGGGCGGAATACGGTGTGCGCATGGCGGTGCAAGAGCCGATCACGGGGTTCGCGGTGGCCGTGGTGCGGGAGGACGGTCGGTGGCGGTGCAGTTCCCTTGATCCGGGGGCGCTCGGCGAGCTCGACGCTGCGATCACCGAGCTCGGCAAACTGCGTTCGACAGGGGCCGCGTTCGGGCTGCTGGCGGTGGACGACGAGTTCTTCGTGATCGTCCGGCCGAGCCCCAGAGGCCCGTCGCTGCTGTTGTCCGACGCCGCCGCGGCGCTCGACTACGACATCGCCGCCGACGTCCTCGACGTGCTGAGAGTCGACCCCCCGGACGAGGACGACGACGCGGTCTGGCCGGAAGGCGACCTGGAGATCCTGTCCGACCTCGGACTGCCCGGGGCGGAGCTGCAGGTGATCGTCGGCGAGGTCGATCTCTATCCGGATGAACAACTCCAGATGGTCGCGCAGCGATGCGGCTTCGCCGCCGAGTTCACCAAGATCCTGGACGAGATCTGAGCCCCGCCGCCTCCGCCGCCGACATCGCCGCCGTCCGGGCGGCGATCGTCGCGGCGCGAGGTGCGGGCGAAGACGTGCCGATCGGCGCCGTCGTCCTGTCCCCGGACGGGACCCCGCTCGCTTCCGCGCGCAACGCCCGCGAAGAACTCGGCGACCCGACGGCGCACGCGGAGATCCTCGCGCTGCGGGCCGCGTCGAAGATCTACGGCGACGGCTGGCGGCTCGAAGGCTGCACGCTCGCGGTGACGCTGGAGCCGTGCACGATGTGCGCCGGCGCCCTTGTGATGGCGAGGGTCGCGAAGGTCGTCTTCGGCGCCTGGGAGCCCAAGACCGGGGCCGTGGGGTCGCTGTGGGACGTCGTCCGCGACCGGCGGCTCAGCCACCGCGCGGAGGTCGTCGGCGGGGTCCTGGAGGCCGAATGCGCGGCCCTGCTCGAAGACTTCTTCCATGGGCAACGGGGTAACCGCACCGGGTGAAGCATGTGTCGGACCCCGGGGCACGGGTAACCCTCCGGAGAGGTGGCCGCAGACGGTGGCCGCAGTCGAAGGAGGAACATCCGCCATGAGCGTTTTCGACAAGGCGAAGGACAAGGCCGAGCAGGCCATCGGCGCCGCCAAGGAGAAGCTCGGCGAGAAGACCGACAACCAGGACCTCGCGAACTCCGGCCGGGCCGACCAGACCAAGGGCGAGGTCAAGGAGGCCGGGCACGACCTCCGCGACCGCGCGGAAGGCGGCGTGCAGGACCTCAAGGACAAGTTCAACAAGTAGCCGCGAACGCAGAAGAGCCGGTCTCCGTGGAGACCGGCTCTTCGCTGCGGTGGCGGTGGGTTTCTTTCAACCCGAGGGCCGAAGTTGAACGTGTAAAGAGCGGCCAGTCGAACTCGGCAACGGGGCCCTGCCGTAACGAGCCTGGCCACACCGCTGACGCGTCGTAGCGATCATCCGCGTCTATCTTGCCGTCTCGACTGGAGCGACCTGGGCGAGAGCCCTGGCGGCGCTGTGGCGGAGCGGGCCGCTCGGTGCCGGCGGAGAGTAGTGAGGGGCCGGTACTCAGTCAGACGGACGGATCGACACCAGCCTGCCCCTGCGGAACGCGGGTCCGCGCCAAGACGGGTAGGTCGCTACGGGATCGACGCGGTGCGTGGCGCACTGAGACCTGGTGTCCCGGGCATATGGTGAACCCACAGCAGAGAACCCCTCGGCCGTACGTACGGGGGCTGCTAGATGTGGGAGTCACTCCCTGCCGTGCTCACCGCCTTTGGCGTCGACATAGCCGTGCGTTCCGATGATGCGAAGCCCACCATCGTTCAGAACCAGTTTGGGTGGACCGCCAACGCCTATGCCTGAGTGTCAGGTCGGCTGCTCTGGCGGACTTACGTGCGAAGTCATGGTGCCTGAGTCTTCGACGTCGATCCGGTTGCTACTTTCGCTTCGCTCGTCACAGACGAAGAGATCTGCCGCTGGAAGACCTCGATGAGCAGCTCAGCCGCGCTCTACGTCGCCAGCCACTCCGTCGGCCTCTACGGCGAGGCGAATTCTGACGGTGTGTGGCGAGGACGACACGACGGCGTTCTCGCCGACGGGCGTTCCCGGCCGGTCGGACGCCGGAGAAGTCTTTCAAACCCCTGGCCGGATGATTCCAACCACGGGCTTGAACGTCGCACCTATGGCGGCCTTCGCGGAGGCCGATGTACAACAGTTCTCGGCTTGACATATATCACAATCTGCAATACGATGTTCTAATTGGCGTCGGCGAGGTGGCAATTCTCTGCTTCTCCGTGATTCAATAGGGGGATTCACCGTGGTATGGGGCGATGTTGCTCTTGTATGTAGTGGAGCTGCTGGTAGATGGCTCGTCGAGCAAGATCAACCTAGTTCTGCCAGGAACTTCGCGTGCTGTGCTAGCCGTCGGCATTCGAGTTTTCCGCCATCATGCTTTCGCGTGTCGTCAAGGTCATCCGTAGTCGCCTGAAGTGCACCGGGGCGCCGGCGCGGGAGCTGTCGCGGTGAGGGATGGATGCCTACAGGCGCCGGAGCATTTGCGCAATGGCGACACCTGTGCCCAACCCGCGCGTGGCTCGGCATCGGCATCGCCACCGAGTTGCGTTAGGTCCGCGAAATCACGACGATGCTGGCCGAGCTGGCCAGACCTTGACCTCGGCGTTCGAGCAACCGAGTGAAACCACGTCCGCTGCAGTCTCACCCCGTCACCACCCTCGCCTAAGCCATCCTCCCTCAAGCATCAACGCGCAGTGCAGACCCTTCTCCGCGGCACTGCAGGGAATTTATCAAGCTTTAGATCAACCTTGAGAAAATGAAAATTTTACTTGCTCATCGGATGCATCTCGCAACGCGGACTCAACCTCTGACCACTTGGCTGCCAGGAGCCTAAGCTCGTACTTCTCCCTGATAGATATATCAAAGTTAATTCCAAATGGACCGCCATCTGGTGTGGCCGTTTTGATCTTCACTTGATTGGCTTGAATTTCTTTGACTGAGCACATTTTGATGGCCTCCCCCACGAGGTAAGCCTTTGCTCCTGCTGAAACTTCGGCTGCCACCTGCAGAAATTGGCCAATGCTGCGTTCGCCCGTCTCCTTGTCCTTCCAGACATGGGTTACGGAGCCAACACTTAACCCCTCTCGGGAGACCAAGTCGCAGATCTGAAAATTGGACAGGTTTCTAAATATCCAAACGTCGAATCTGTATACCGTATCAGCGATATCCTTCAGAGTTTCGATGTCTAAGATTTCGAAATCTGAACCGTGTGCCACCTCATTTCGGCGGTCCGCTAGCTCGTCGATAACGGATTCAGGTGTAGTGTATAAGCCATCCAGGGCGCCGTATGGAAAAGTCTTAAAATACTCATCCGACTCCGTCGGTCCAACTTCAAAATCTAACCGGAGGAGGATATTTCGTATTGTTTCGTAGCGAAAGTTCGCCGTATGTCTAGACATGGCACTTTCGTTTAGCTGAATGATACCATCAAGACAATCTCCAAGGCGGCGAACATCATCTTGAAGGAGCGTGGTGTCGCCCGACGAATTCTGGCTCAGCTCCTGCAGGTGCTGAAGCGTAAGTAAGAGGTGATGCTTTCGCACGCGGTCTGGAAGTTTATCGTAACTGCTGAACACCTGCCCAAGCACTCGCGCAAAGCTTTCGACTAGGTCGCGAATAAATCTCTCGTGCATGCTATACAGCTGCACAATGATGAACGAATAGTATTGACGCTTCCATGCTGTACCTGCTAATACGGGTACGAGACTATTCAGCGCGTTCATTCCAGCATTTTCACTGGTCGACGGTGGCCGAGTGGTACGCCTCAGAGTCTCCAAGTGTTCGACAAGGGAGATAAAGTCCGCTAGCTCTCGCGCTGAATTATGAAGGCGCAAGACAGGTGCCATGATGTCGGTCGCCATGTCGTCTATTCCGTGAAACCCTCAAGGAATTCAAAGAACAACTGATCGCGAACTCGCACGTCAGATAAATTTACTTTTCGACCATCGAATGCGGCTGAGTTATTCTGGTAGAATTCAGGCAAGGCGTTGCATATGTTAGCCGCCTGCTCGACAAGTCGGTCGCCGACGGAGATCAGGCGACTGAATGCAAACATGATCGGGTCGTACGCGACCAGAGTCGGCCGGCCGACCCACAGCCATCCATGTTTTCGCGCGCGGTATAACAAGAACGCGTCAGGACCTAAGACGCGGTAAGTGAGGTCGGCAGTCTTCATAAAGATTTCCTCTAGGTCGCGCAATGTCGACCGAGAAAAGCCGTTAGCGTCAGAGAGGTAGCGAGTTAGGTACTCATCAAGCGCGCCCGATTTCCATAGTCGACCTCGCTGGCGATGTGCAAAGAACCGCAGAACCAGCTCGACGTCGCCCATGGTCCGATATAACTCGTTGTCCCCGAGTTCGGCAGGCGGCGTCCAATTTTCTCCGCCGCGGAACTCTGTCCTGTCAGGCTCCGGGATACCCCACATTGCACAGAATGACGGCAGCCTGGAGAGGCGAACACACAGTGTATTCATCGCACCCGGATGCAAGGCATTACGTTTCTCTTGATCAGATAGGTCTTCGCCGCCACTGTTGATTCGCTCGAAGACGAGCTGCTTCAGGCGATCCGCTTCGGCTGTCGATTTCGCCGTTTCGTGCAGCAGAATGATCGACGACAGGTAGCGTCGATCAATGCCACGCCTAACTTGCTCAGGTAATTGACTGTACCTGCGTCCGTTTAGCTCAGGCCACTGAGTGAGGCCTTGCAGGCTAAACTTGTCCTCATAGAACTCGGCAATCGCGGTCAAGCGTTGGCGCCCGTCCATTACCTCGTATCGTGAGAGTTCCGATTCGTAAAGGAAAACTGGTGGAACGGGCACGTTAACGACGAAGGATTCGATGAGACGAGATTGCCGCTCGCGAGACCAACGTGGCCGACGCTGGAAGTCGGGTTGCAAGTTATAGTCGGCGCTACGCACCAGGTCAGTGACCTGTTTCAGTGGGTATCGAGCCTGTTCAACGACGATCCGAATCTCGCCCCGTACGTACTTATCGTTGATCGCTTCATCCGATGTCCGATCGTCTACTGCGTCGGCGCGCGCAGTCCAATCGAGCCGTTCACCCGGCAGTAGGTTACGGTCCGCGCTAGTCACCACAACTCCTCAACCATGTCTCGCCCACTTGGCGCCGGCGACCGGACACCAGCCGAGCAATCTACCCGGCGGGGTTGGCTGCCGCGACGCAGACACGCTTAGCAGGCAGGCGCGACGCGGGAACCATCGGGCGCCAGACCAGCTTCCTTCTGCTAGACGACTAAAGACACAAAAACTGTCACATAAGGCGAGTACCGTGGGTTCCGTTGAGGTCGACACAGAGTCGACCGCTGCCGAGAGGGGAACCTGCATGACGGTCCCGGTAGGGCCCGCGACTCAGCCGCGCGACCTGGCCGCTGCTTGCTTCAGCATCCTCGCCGATGCTTTCTTCGACGAGGCAGGCGAGCCACTACCCTTCAGCCAGCCAGACAAGAAGGACACTCAAGACGATCCCTTCGATGTTCTAGTACGAAACATACTTGACGAGCGACTTCCGCAGGGTGTAAGCGTTCTCTCCTCTGGGAAGAACTTGGTTAGCCCAGACCTGGTCGTAGCCCGTCCTGAGGAAACTTCACTGCTTATCAAGGGCGGTTGGGACCTGGATCCTCGGCATATCGTCGCAATCGAGGTCAAGAAGGTGAAGCCAGCGAAAGACGGTAAATCTGGGCGCGCGGGTGGCATGGACTACAACTCTACACCTCCCTGTTCTCGCGTGAGAATCTACGCAAAGAACAAGAAACCTCTTGTGGTCCCTTCCTTTTACCTTTTCGCACTTCATGTGCCACACGGCGACCAGTACCTCGTGCGGTCGCTCGCGCTCGTCAGCGGCTCTGCGCTGAACCAGGATGCGCGTCTGTATGAAAGCAGGACCGGCATTCGGAAAAAGAGTATCAACTTGGGGACGTTTGGTGATGGTTTGGATCGAGAGCGGCCGATGCTTGTTTTCGCCAACCCACTCGGGTGGAAGTGGATGTCTGGAACTGCAACGCTCATTCATGAGCGGGACGATCTCGCCGACGAACAGGATCTCTCTCGTGCACGAGAAGTCATTCGCAATGCTTTTGATGGCTCAAAGCACAGCTTCTGGGCATACCGTCGAAACGACGGACGCACCACCTCTGAAACACCCGCTGTTGATCCCTTCCCTACACCTAAGAACAGGTCAGTTGAAACGTCACCTCGTGGGCGCTTCGTCGTCGACCTGTGACCCAGCCCTTCGCGATGTGACACCGAGTGCAATGCAGGCTTCATCAGCTTCAGCAGCTGCGCGTGACATAAGTTGCGTGAGCGTTTCTTTTGAAGCCGGGTCTGTATAGGCAGCCAGGACTGCACCTCGCACCACGGACTGGACGTCTGTCCAGCCAACAGTAACGCCAGCGTTTTTGCACTCACGTAGCTCATTAATGACTCGCTCGAGTGTTGGACGAGCGCTCGATGTTGCTTTTCTGCAGACAACAATCGAGTCGAGGTTAGATGGATCTGTGGCAGCACTCTTCGGTGCTGCCACAGACATCTCGCCCTTTACCGGCTGGACTGCAGTGATAATTAGGCCAGCTTGTTTAAGTGCTTTTACGACAGCCTCCCAGCCAGCGGCTCGCGCCTGATGGAAGGTGAAAGCTAAGAGGCCATCCTCCTTCATGACGCGAGCGGCTTCCCTCCATACCTGGGCGATAGCCGCCGAGAACTTGTCGGCATCGGTTGACTGGACCTCCCCGACCATCCGCGTTGTCTCATTTGATGGATACGCCGGAAAAGGATACATCTGACGCAGCCAGGCGTGGAAAAAGTCCGCCAACTCCGAGTAATGTACATTGTCAAAATAGGGTGGATCCGTAATGACGAGATCAACACTTGAGTCCGGGAGTGCAGTGTCAGCTGACGAGCCGGTGACAATTAGAGCAGCGGCGGGTTCACCTTCAAACTGCTCGTAACTGTCAACGATACGCGAGCCTAGGGTCTTTGATATACCAACCACGCGTTCGCCATCCACGATGTCGTGAGGCGCCTTTTTATACTCGAGAGCACGTAGGATTCGACTCTTGAAGAGAGTGGAGAACGATCCTGACGACGCAGGTGTACCCCAGGGATGCGCTTCCAGTGGCGTCCGCTCGGGCTTCAGGATGTGGTTTGAGAACATGTGTCGGACAGCGCCGGTGCCCTCGCCCTTATACGAGCAGAACAAGTTGTTGAATTCGAGTACGCCTGAGAATAGGGCAACGAGAGCTTCTCGCTCTGGACTGGCTTCCTGATTTCTAATCGCAGCGCCTAGTAGGCCAAGGCAGTACAGTTGTCGTGCATTGAAGAACTGCGGCCACGTCGTGTAACCCCACCTAATTGCCTGCCGTGTATTATTGCCAGCATCAAGCGTTCCGATAGGGCCGACAAGCTCTTCACGTTTTTCCTCTAACAACGCCTCCGACTCGGCGTAAAGTTCAAGATCAAAGGAATCGATCGGCTCGTATCGCTTTCCGTCTTTCCCCAGCACAAGTTTCGCGTACATCTTTTGCTTTGGCGGATTGCCATCCAGGGCCGAAATTACCTTAGTGACATGCCCTCGCGAGCACCGCATGCTTGCCCCTCGAACCGGGCCGTCAAAAGAGCCGGATCGGTCACATGAAGAACAAGTGAATTCAGTATCGGTCGTGAGATTCACAACGTTCACTGCGTGGCAATCCGGGCAGGTTGCCTGCGCAGTCGGATACTTCTTAGGATAAGCGTGGCGCGCAAAGACGTAGCTCTTGAAGAGCTCTACATCGTGATCGTCAACAGGGCAGCTAGGACACGGGGCGACGCCAACCCAGAAGTAATAAAGAACAGTTTCGCCTCGCGCGTTGACGTGCAGCCGGTCTATCTCGGGACGCACCTTGCCTTCAACTTCTTTATAGGCCATATTTAGCGCATGGCTATCCCAGTCGGCCATTGCTTGACGCTGAACCAATGTGGCAACCGGGTTAATGTCATACCCAATTACGCGACACCCCATCTTCGCGGCTTCAACAAGGGTTGTGCCGGAGCCGGCGAAGGGGTCGAAGACGACCACATCCGGCCTATCCACCACAGACCCGTAGAGCTTCGCTGCAGCTGCCTCCGAGTCGGCAAGCGCAGACACGATGATCCCCCGGAAGACACTGCCGAGCCGCTGAGCCCACCACTTATGCGTGTGAGTTGCGGGGCGGTGCACTTCCTTCCGCCACGCCTCCTTCTCGGCGGCGACAGATACGACCCCGGCAGGAAACCCGGTTTCAAGGGCGACATGTGCCATGCCGGCATTCTGTCAGGGCGTCAACACGTGTGTTGACCGACATGCCGCGCTTACAAGGAGCAGTTCTGTGCACACACTCTGTCTATCTGTACTGCCCTCGCTGCGCATCGACGATTCTCGCACGAACGCCATCAGGCGGCACAGCCGCGAGCACCTCAATCTGCAGGTCGCGTAGCGCGGTAGCTGCCCATGATCGTCCACTTCGGAACGGATTGGCTACCACATTGTCGGAGAAGCACAAGACGATCCGTAGCTGCGCCTGGAGCGTAGAAGAGGTCGAGTGGAGCTTCAGGGCGTCGGCCTCCGTACCCTATGCTTCTGCGCGACTTTCGTTGGCCCTGGTGAGCCCATGTCTCGACGAGGACTGCCCCGTCGACCTCGACCCGCGCCCCTGTCGACGTCGTGATCCGCTGCGGTCTCAACTCCGCCCCACCACGCGACTGGCAGACACGATGATCAGCTTTTTGGTCGCTCGCGGCCAGCCACTCCACCGGGCTCTATAGCGAGGCGAACCCCGCCCTGCGCAGCAGCAAACCAGGCTTCTTCGAAGTTCTATGTCGACGAGTATGGGGAGATCGCTTGGGTCGACGTCACCGAGCCGTTGCATGCCTGCGCGTGCTCGTACCTGCCGCAGGAAACGACTCGTCAGGGAGTGACCAACCAAGTTGACCTGTGACGAGTACCACACTACGGGGTTCTCGCAGGGCGTTCCAGGTCGGTCAGACGCCCGTAAGACCGAACAAACCCCGGGTCAGGTGGCCCCGACCCGGGGTTTGAACGTCGCGCATATGGCGGTGGCGGTGGGATTTGAACCCACGGACGGGTATTAACCGTCACACGATTTCGAGTCGTGCTCCTTCGGCCGCTCGGACACGCCACCGCCGAGAACAATACCGGAGGGCCTTCCGGTGTCTTCAGGGGGTCAAGAAAGCTGCGAGGTGATCTCGTCGATCGCCGCCGTCTGGTTCTCGACGATCTCCTGTGCCAGCGCTTTCGTCTCGGCGTGCTCGCCGGAGGAGAGCACCGTCTTGGCCATCGCGACGCCGTTGCGCAGATGCTCGGCCATCAGCGGGAGCCACATCTTGTCGAATTCGGCGCCGGTCAGGTTCTGCAGCGACGCGACCTGCCCTTCGGTGATCATCCCCGGCATCGCGTGCCCGGCGTGGCCCGCCGCGGGGAGCACGGCCGCGTTCCACGACTGGAGCCACGCGGTCATCGTCCGGACTTCGGCCGACTCCGCCTTGACGATCTTGGCCGCGGTGGCCTTCACGTATTCGGACGCCGAGCGTTCCGAGGCCAGGTTCGCGACCTGGATCGACTGCTGGTGGTGCGGCACCATCTGCTGGGAGAAGGTGATGTCGGCCTGGTTGGCACCCGGTGTCGCCGGGGCGGCGCCCGTGGCCGTCGAGCAGCCCGCGAGCACCCAGACGACCAGCGCGAACAGGGCCATCGGCAGTCGCCGTCGCATCGATACCTCCGTAGTCAGGGGAAACCGGCCCCTCCGCCCTGTGATACGGCTGTGACCTTCCGGCGGTTCAAAACCGGATCAGCCCGTGGCGGACGTGACGGATCCGAAGAGCTCGACATCGACGGTCCGATGAGTGCGTGTGGCGCGAGGCGGAAATGACACACCGCCGGTGTACGGGCTCCGTCCTCCCCCGACGGGTCCCGTGCACCGGCGGTGCGCCCCCAGTTCCCCCTGCTCACCCTCCCCGGTGAGCGTCCAGAAGTCGTTCGCCCAGGTCGGCCTCGCGCAGGACGGCGTCGAGCCGTGCCCCGCCGAACGGGGCCACCGGGCGTCCGCCGCGTTTCCGGTCGCGCAGGTCGACGGCCAAGGCGGTGGTCAGCAGCAGGACCAGTGCCGTACCGACGATGAGCCAGTTCATCGGACACCTCCTCCGGCGACGTGAGGGAGGATTTGTGTCCTCGCTCACGTCGTCAAGGTAGCTCCGGAAATGCCGGGTTGCACCCGGACTTGAGGTTCATTTAAGGCAGCGGAACACCAATGGGCTATTTCCGCGGGGCTCCCGCGACATAAACGTCACCGTCGGCCACGGAGACGTCACGGGCGCTGGACGCGCCGGTCGCCAGAATGCGGGCGGGGTCCCGGAAACCGGTGATCACTTCGACGCGCTGGACCGGTTTCGGTGTGGTGATCAAGGTTTCCGGCGTCCAGACGCGGCCGTTCCCGAGCAAGAACGTTTCGATGCCCGGTCGTCCATCGCGCGTTCCGTAAACGCGCCAAGTGCCGCCATTGAGCTGTTCGATCTCACGCAATCGGAGTCCGTTCGCGACTTCGCGCACTTCCCAGTTCCGGCCGTTCCACGCACCCGCGAAATCGCGCGGCGAGCCCGCGGCGTCGAACTGGAACCAGGTGACGAACGGTTTGCCGTCGCGCTGGGTGCCGACCTGCAGGATGTAGTCCGGCGACTTGAGCCCGCCGGGGAGTTCGAGCGGCGTTTCGACGACCTTGAGATACCGCTCCTGCTCGGCGTCGTCGACCTGCGTGCCGAGGTCGCGGCCGGCCGCGGAGAAGAAGTGCAGGCTCCGCACGTCGAACGACAGGTGATAGACGTTCCGGTGGTAGACGTCGTGTTTGTGCTGCGACGGCCCGCCGCCGGCGAGCGTGTAGGCGAAGTCGATCCGCCCGGACGACGGCAGGTACCGCAACTGCCCGACGTAGATCTCGTCCATGTGGTCGGCCCGGCCCAGCGAGCCGAACGCCCACCGCTTCCCGGTCAGCTGCACGGAGTTTTTCCACGTCTTCCCGTGATCGCGGGAGACGAGGTACTTCATCGGGCGGAAGTCGGAGTTCGCCGCCGGATCCAGTTCGTTTGTCGTCTCGCGGTAGAACAGGAAAAGCGTGCCGTCGACGGTCTTCACCGGCATCGGGTAGCTCGCCGAATCACCCTCGGGCACCTCGGTGTCGGTCCAGGTGCCGTCGAGGGAATGGGCGAGCGGCGCGCGGCTGACCACGGTCCGCGTGTTGTGCATGCCGCGGAAGATCAGCAGATGCCCGTCGCCCGCCAGCAGCATCGTCGGGTAGTTGTGCGGATCGGATTCGCCGTCGGCGATCTTCTTCGGCGCCGTCCAGACGCCGGTCCGGTGGTCGTAGGCCTGGACGTAGGTGTCCGCGGCCTTGCCGGACCACGAGATGAACGTCTTGCGCGCGACCGGGTCGAAGACCCCGCCCGCGTTCGGCCGCCGGTCGGTGCGGGACGCGACCGTGCTCGCCGGGGTCATCACGTCGAACGCGACCTTGCCGGGTGGTGGTGCGGCGGTCGCCGCGGGAACCGGGATCACGAGACCGGCCGCGACGAGCGCGCAAAGCAGTCCGCGCATGAAAAACGCCTCCTGGTGTGTGGCAGGCGGCGGAGTTCGATCGTCTCACGCGAGATCCGAACGGGCTAGCGGTGACGAATCGTTGTCTTGACGTCTTCCTCATTTCACTTGTTCGGGGGAGTATGCCTCGACCGATCTTGCGAAAAAGGGGACTCAGCGTGACCACATCCCGACGTGCTGCCCGGAGACGGGCCCTGACCGTGGCCGTCGCCTCGGGCCTGGTCGTGAGCGGCCTGACCGCTCCGGCCGCGCTCGCCGCGCCCAGCGCCGACGCCGTGATCGCCGAGGTCTACGGCGGTGGCGGCAACTCGGGCGCCACGCTGACCAACGACTTCGTCGAACTCGCGAACCGCGGCGCGGCCGCCGTGAGCCTCGACGGCTTCAGCGTCCAGTACGCGCCCGCGTCGGGGAACAGCTGGCAGGTCACGCCGCTGACCGGCGGCGTCGCGCCGGGCGCGCGGTATCTCGTCGCGCAGGCGAAGGGCGCGGGCGGCACGGTCGCGCTGCCGACGCCGGACGCCACCGGCTCGCTGGCCCTGTCCGCGACCGCCGGCACCATCGCGCTCGTCCAGGGCACCACGGCGCTGACCTGCAAGACGGCCGCCGAGTGCGCGGCCGACAGCCGCATCAAGGATCTGGTGGGCTTCGGCTCCACCGCCGTCATCCGTGAGGGTGCCGCGGCGCCCGCGCCGTCCAACACCGCGTCCGTCGCCAGGGGCACGACGCTCGCGGACACCGACGACAACGCGGCCGACTTCACCTCCGGCGCGCCCACGCCGACCAACGGCAAGGGTGAGACGCCGGGCGAGACCGGTCCGCCGCCGGTCGACGCCAAGATCCACGACATCCAGGGCACCACGCGGATCTCGCCGTTGAAGGACCGGAAGGTCGCCGGGGTCACCGGCGTCGTCACCGCGATCCGGAGCTTCGGCTCGGCGCGCGGGTTCTGGATCGCCGACCCCGCGCCCGACGCCGACCCGCGCACCAGCGAAGGGCTGTTCGTCTTCACCGGCTCGACCACCCCCGCCGTGGCCGTCGGTGACGCGGTGACCGCCACCGGCACCGTCCGCGAGTTCTACCCGGACGCGCCCGCGACCTCGCCGTACCAGTCGCTCACCGAGCTGACGAGTGCACAGTGGACGGTCGGCTCCAGCGGGAACGCCCTGCCCGCGCCCACCGTCGTCACGCCGGACACGGTCCCGGACACCGTCGCCCCCGCGCCGGGCGGCAGCATCGAGCCGTTGCCGCTGGAGCCCGCGAAGTACTCGCTGGACTTCTGGGAGACGCACGAGAGCGAGATCGTCAGCGTCTCGGACGCACGCGTCGTCGGCCCGACGTCGTCGTTCAACGAGCTCTACGTGACCACCAAGCCGAAGCAGAACCCGAGCATCCGCGGTGGCGCGGTGTACTTGGACTACGACCGGCTCAACACCGGCGTGCTCAAGGTCGCTTCGCTGATCCCGTTCGCCGAGCAGCCGTTCCCGAAGGTCAACACCGGTGACGTGCTCACCGGCGAGACGTCCGGCCCGGTCGAGTACAGCAACTTCGGCGGCTACACGCTGTTCGCGACGAAGCTCGGCGCCGCCAAGGACAACGGTTTGCAGCGCGAGAGCACCCGCGCGCAGCGCAGTGGTGAGCTCTCCGTGGCGACCTACAACGTCGAGAACCTGTCCGCTTTGGACAGTGACGAGAAGTTCGGCGAGCTGGCGAAGGCCATCGCCACCAACCTCGCGAAGCCGGACATCCTGAACCTGGAAGAGATCCAGGACAACAACGGGCCGACCAACGACGGCACCGTCGCCGCGGACCAGACACTGAAGAAGTTCACCGACGCGATCGTCGCCGCCGGTGGCCCGCGTTACGAGTGGCGTCAGATCGACCCGGAGAACGGCAAGGACGGCGGTCAGCCCGGCGGGAACATCCGTGTCGGCTTCCTGTTCAACCCGGCTCGGGTGTCCTTTGTGGACCGACAGGGCGGCGACGCGACCACCCCGGTCGGCGTGGTCAAGGAGCGCGGCAAGACCCATCTGACCGTCTCGCCCGGCCGCGTCGAGCCCGGGAACGAGGCGTGGGAAGCCAGCCGCAAGCCGCTGGTCGGTGAGTTCGTCTTCAAGGGCCGCACCGTGTTCGTCATCGCGAACCACTTCAACTCCAAGGGCGGCGACCAGCCGACGCACGGCCGCAACCAGCCGCCGGTCCGGAGTTCCGAGGTGCAGCGGGCCAAGCAGGCGACCCTGCTCCGCGGCTTCGTCGACAAGCTGCTCGCTTCGGACAAGAACGCGAACGTCGTCGTGGCCGGCGACTTGAACGACTACCCGTTCTCGCCCGCCGTGAAGACGCTGACCGCCGGTGGCGCGCTGAAGGACCTGATCGCGTCGCTGCCCGAAAACGAGCGGTACAGCTACGTTTTCGAGGGCCAGTCTCAGGTACTCGACCACATCCTGGCGTCGAACGCGCCGCGCGGTCTCGACTACGACGTCGTGCACCTGAACGCCGAGTTCGCGAAGCAGGCGAGCGACCACGACCCGCAGGTGCTGCGGTTCCGGCCGAGCGCGGGCAACCCGGTCCAGGACGCCTTCTGGGACCTGGCGGATTACCTGGAGAAGATCTTCGGTCGCCCTTGACCCGCAATTAGTCCTCTGGATGCGGTACTTGCACGCGCAAGTACCCGCATCCAGAGGACGAAACGCGGGAGGAGTCAGGAGCGTTTGGCGCGCCACCCGAGGGAAAGGACGGCCTGCACGAGTTCCTGGTAGCTCGGCTTGACCTCTTCCAGGTACTTCTCCAGGTACCCGGCCCGCGCGGTCGGCACCGGACGCGGTTCCTCGTCCTCCGGCAGCCACGAGAGGCCTTCGACGTTGTGCTGCGCCATCTTCCACCAGCGCGTGCACCGGTCGACGGCGCGCTGCTCGCGTTCGGCGGCGTCCGCGACCGCCTGATGCGCCTCGGCGAGCCGGGCCTCCAGTTCGTCCGCGCGGCCGATCTCCCAGTTCCGGAGGTTCTCCGCCGAAGCGCGCGCGAGGCCGACGATCTCCTTGTACCGCATGGCCGCGGTGATGCCGTCATCCATCGAGAAGCCCTTCCGGACGCTGGAACGGGATGATCACCTCAGGGGCGCCGTGCGTGGTGCGGTCGAAGAACAGCGCGCGGCCCGGCCGCGGTGACCAGTGCACGACCTGCCCGGCGGCGAACGGCGACAGTTCGTTGCCCTGGACGTCCAACGCCGCCCAGGAGCCGATGTCGTCGGTGCCCGCGAAACCGAGCGTGTCCTTCAGCCGGGCGATGCTGCGCCACCAGCCGATGATGTGGACACCGTGCGTCGGGCCCTGCTTCAGTAGCACCCGCAACTGATCCAGACCGCTCTTGAGCTGCCCGGGTGCCTTCGCCTCCAAGGCGGGGATCGACGCGTCGACGCCGTACAGCAGCAGCACCCGCGCTTTGTCCAAAGAGGACAGATTCTCCGCGATATCGATTACCCGGGCGGGAAGATCGTCGACCAGGGTCGCTTGGTGGCCCTCCGCGCGCAGGCGCTCGGCCAGTTCGGCCACGGCGGGGACGGATGCCTCGATGGGGCATGAGAGCACGAACTCCACCGTCTCGCGGTGATACTGGCGGGCCAGCGAACGCGCGGCGGAGTCCATGATGGACAGTGCCTCCGCCGTGGCCGCGCCGAGGACGGCGACGTTCCGGCCCGGGGCCTTCGGCAGCTCGACCCCGCAGGCGGCCTCGTCGACGTCGATGGACTGGCCGAGCAACGCCCGCGGTTTGTCCGTCGGCTTCAGGTCGGTGAACGCCGGGAACTGTTCCAGCACCGGGGAATGCGCGCCGTCGAACAACCGGGGCCGCTTGAACGACTCCGAATACCGCTCCCAGAGCCGGTGCTGCAGCTTGTTGAAGACGTCCTTGCTGCTCGCGTCCGGGACGTGCGCGAGCTGGTTCCCGTGCGCCACACCGGAATCGTGGTTGATCACCGCGTGCCACTTCGGCGCGGAGACGGCCGCGTTGTTGGTCTCGGACAACACCCGCCGCGCCTTCGGCATGGCGATCCGCAGCGTGCACTGCTCGAACACCGCCGGTTTGCCCCAGAAGGCCTCGATCCCGGCGACGTCCTGGCTCGCCAGCACCAGATGGATGCCCTGCGACCGGCCTCGCCGCGCGATGTCCTCCAACAGCTGGGTCGCGGTCGCCGTCACGCCGTCGCGACCGGCGAACAGGTACTGGAATTCGTCGATCACCGCGACGATCCGCGGCCAGTGCCCGCCGGGGTCCTGCTCGCGCAGATCCGCGAGATTGGTGACCTCGTGCAGTTTCGCGGCGGCCGACCGGCGGCGCAGCTCGTCGGCGAGGTACCGCAGCAGCGCCAGGCCGAACTCGCGGTCGGTGTTGACGTTGACCCCGATGAGCTTGGCGTGCGGCAGCCAGCTCGCGTCCCGCCGCCCTGGCGCGAGCCCGGCGAACGACACGCCTTCCTTGAAGTCCAGCAGGTACAGCGCGAGTTCGTCCGGCGAGTACCGTGCCGCGAGGCTGCCGAGCAGCGAATACAGGAAGTTCGTCTTCCCCGAACCGCTCGGCCCGCCGATGAGCACGTGCGGGCTGGCGTCGCCGATGACGACCTCGACCGCCTCGCCCTCGAAGAACCCGACCGGCGCCCGCAGTTCCCGCGCCGAGCTCTCCTTGCCCAGTTCGGTCGGCAGGAGGTCGGCGAACGCGCGCGGCCCGCCCTGTTTGGCGATCAGCGCCTCGGCGATCCGCCCGGCGGCGCGGATGACCTGCCCGGACGGCATCGGCGGATCGAGGTCGACCATCAGGTCGGGGCCGGTCATGCTGCTCGTCGCGTGCCGTTCGTCGTGCAGGCTCAGCGATTCGACCGACGTCGACAGCATGGTCGGCACGTCGATCAGGATCAGGCAGATCCCGGCCGCCAGCGCCCCGGTGGCGACCCGTTTCAGTTCGCGGGCGCGCTCCGGTTCGAGGGTTTCGCCGTTGCCGTAGAGCACCGCGACACGGAACGGTTCGACGCGCTGGCCGCTCGCCCGCCGGATCTCCCGCAGCGACGTGTGCCCCGCCTGCATCCCGGTCGCGTGGATGCGGCGGATGTGCCCGGCCAGTTCGTCGAGGAGGTCCTCGAGCCGTCCTGGGTCGTACAGGGTGAGCGCGCTGGTGCGGCTCAGCGGGTACAGGTCGGGGAGGATCGCGGTCAGCTGCCCCACGTCCCACAGATGGATGCGCACCGCGCCGGGTTCGAACGTGCTGAGGATCCGCATCAGCAGGTTCTGCACGATGCCGTCCACCGCGGCCCTGGTCTTCGGCGCCGACGTGATGGACAGATGCGACTCGTCGAGCAAGGGGACCGCGACGTCGAAGGTGCGCGGGACGTCCTGGCCCGGCACCGTCGCCGAGCCGACGCGCCACAGCCCGGGCGAGGTGATGCCGGGATTCCCGCCGACGCGGCCCAGCCAGTCGCCCGGCGGCCGGCTCGCGGGACCCGGCGCGTTGTTCGCGACGAGTTCGCGCAACGCGTTCGGGCCCGCTTCCCAGTCGGCGTAGAACTGGCCGCGCACGCTGCCCAGCAGGCCGAACACCTCGTTCGCGGCGGGATGCCGCGACCATTCGGCGTACTGCTCCGAGGTGGAGTTGTTCATCCCCACCCGGACGATGTGCTGTTCCAGTTGCAGTTTGGCCAGTTCCGCCTCGGCGGCCTGACGGGCGCCGGCGGCGGCGCCGAGGACGAGCCCGATCTGGTGCCGGACCCGCTCGAGCGCCGTGGCGACGCGATTGCGCTGTTCACTGGCTTTGCTGCCCATACCGGCTCGCCGATCTCAGAGGCGGGATTGGTAACCGCTGACCAGGTCGTCAGCGGCGGAAAGGCGCGTCAGGAGGTTTTCCATTCCCTCGTCGGCCTGCGCCAGCTGCGGCGGAACCCACGGCACGGCTTGGGCCTGGGGTTCCACGATGGCGCGTCTGGACTCTTCGAGCAGGCTCCTGGCCCGCTCGGCATGGGCGCGTCCGTCGGCGAGGCCGGTTTGGACGGCCGTCAGCAGCTGGTGCAGTTCCTCGAGGTACATGTCAGAGACGGGTCGAGTACGACTCGGCCGACGAGATGCCCGCCTGGATGGTGCTCTGCATGCCGGTGATGCCTTGCAGGGCTTCGGCGAGAAGCCCGTGCGCCTGGCTCACCTCGTGCTGGGTGCTGCCCTGGGTGGCCTGGGAAAGCGAAAGCTGGGCTTCTTCGAGAGACTGCGCTGCCTGCTGAAGTGCGGCGATGCTCGCGGATGCCTTCTCGTTCGCGAGCGCGATACCAGCGCGGATCTCTTCGACTCCGGCCATTTTGGCGGACTCCTTGGGACGTCGGGGGCTGGAACGACCACTATTAAACTTAGCGTGATCAACTGACTCTGTTAAGTGAAGGTCCTGCTAAGTAATCAACAAGGCCCCGGACGTCGGAACGTCCGGGGCCTTGCTGACGGCGGAGGATACAGGATTCGAACCTGCGAGGGCGTGAACCCAACACGCTTTCCAAGCGTGCGCCTTAGGCCGCTCGGCCAATCCTCCGTGGGGAACGATACCGGATGCCGTTTCGGCTCCTCGAAGGCGGGTCTGACCTGCGTTTGCCGCTTCGCCGGCTCAGGCGGCCGAAGGGGCGAGAACGTCCGCCACGACGCAGGTGATGTTGTCCGGTCCGCCGCCTTCGTTGGCCAGGTCGATCAGCCTCGGGACGGTCTCGGCGGGATCTTGGAAGGCGCCGAGGACGTCCTTGATAACGGTTTCGACAACCGTTGCCGTTAACCCGTCCGAGCACAGCAGGAGACGGTCTCCGGGAGCGGCGTCGAAGGTCCAGATGTCCGCTTCGCCGCTGCCGGTGCTCAGGAGCGCCTTCATCAACAGCGAGCCGCGGGGGTGTCCCTCGACCTCTGACGGGTCGATGCGGCCGTCGTCCGCGAGGGCTTGGGCGAGCGTGTGGTCGCGGGTGAAGCGCTGGAGCGTGCCGCCGCGGAGGAGGTAGCCCTTCGAGTCGCCGATGTGGGCGGCCGTGAAATGCGAGCCGTCGAACAGCAGGGCGGTCAGCGTGGTGCCCATGCCCCGCGTCTCGGGGTCCTGTTCGGCCGTCGCGGAGAGCCGGTCGTCGATGGCGCGAAGCCCGCCGGTGAGCACCTCGACCAGGTCGACGTCCGCGAGGTCGAAACCGCGGAGGTCCGTGTCGAGCCGGGACAGGACGCCGACCGCCGCGGCGCTGGCCACTTCGCCGTGCGGCTGCCCGCCGATGCCGTCGGCGACCGCCAGCATCCTGGCGCTGGCGTAGACCGAGTCCTGGTTGACCTGGCGGCGCCGTCCGACGTCCGAGCCGGCGGCGTACCGAAGGGTGTACCTCATGGGTCCCAGTAAAGCAGCTGTGTACTGAGTTCACAAACAAAGGGTTGGAATAGCCAGCTGTCGGTTACGATGCGGCGATGGAGGAGCAAGCCACCGTCACCGCGGCGGACATCGCGCGCATCGCCGGCGTCGGCCGCGCCGCCGTCAGCAACTGGCGCCGACGTTACGGCGATTTTCCGCCGCCCGTCGGCGGGACGGCGTCGAGCCCCCTCTTTTCCCTGTTCGCCGTCGAAAGCTGGCTGCGTGAGCGGGGAAAGCCGGTCGAGATCTCACTCGGCGACCGGGTCTGGCAGCGGCTGCGGAACCTCGGCGACGATCTGGCGCTCGGTGACCGCGTCGGCCGCGTGGGGTCGTATCTCTCGCGTCGAGGCGTGTGGACCTTCTCGCCGCGCTATGACGACGCGGAACTGCTCGGACTGCTGGACCGCTTCGCCGAGGAGCGAGGGCCGCGCGAGGCCTACGAGTTCCTGTGCGAACGCTACGTCGAGGCGCACTCGCGCCAGCTGTCCGTCACACCGGAACCGGTGGCGGCGTTGATGTCCCGGCTCATCGGTCCCGAACCCGGCGTCGTGCTCGATCCCGCGTGCGGGCTCGGGACGCTGCTGCTGGCCTCCGGCGGGACCCGGCTGCTCGGCCAGGTCGACGATCCGGCGACTTCGTGCATCGCCGCGCACCGGCTCCTGCTCGCGGGCGCGGACATGGAGATGTACGGCGCGGACGCCCTGTCGATGGACTCCTACGAAGGGGTTCTCGCGGACGCGGTGGTGTGTGATCCGCCGTTCAACGAACGGGAATGGGGCTACGACGAACTCATCGGCGACCCGCGCTGGGTGTACGGCCAGCCGCCGCGCGGCGAGCCGGAACTGGCCTGGGTGCAGCACTGTCTCGCGCATGTGAAACCCGGCGGCCTCGTCGCGATCCGCATGCCGCCCGCCGCGGCCGGCCGTCGCACGGGGCGGAGGATTCGCGGGAACCTGTTGCGTGCCGGTGCTTTGCGTGCCGTGGTGACGGTCGGCGGCGCGGATCTCTGGTTGCTGCGGCGGCCGGAATCCGGGGAACGGCCGCCGTCCCGGCTTCTTCTGACGACTGACCCGTCCACTGTGGAGGGATATCTGCGCGGTGCCGACGTACCCGGCACGATCCGGATCATCGATCTGCTCGACGAGGAGATCGACCTTTCCCCGGTTCGCCATCAGGCGCGCGGTGAACACGCGGGCGAAGCCTTCCTTGAAGTCCTCAAGCGTTTCGAGGGTGTTCGGCCGGAACCGCCATCGCTGGTCGTGTCCGACGAGAAGCCCTCGTACGTCACGATCGGGGAGCTGCTGAAGTCCGGGGTGCTCACCGTGCCGGAATCGGTGGAAGAAGGCGACGTCGTCGCGTCACCCGCCGTGCCCGCGTATGTCCACAATGGAGAGACGTTCACGGCGGAGCCGACGATGTCGAAGTACCGCACCGATCCCGAACGGCTGGACGCCGCGTTCCTCGCCGGCTGCCTGCGCGCGGCCGGGCAGATCGCGCCGACCTCCTCGACCAGGATCGACCTCAAACGCACCCGGATCCCGCGTCTGCCGATCGAGACGCAACGCGCGCACGGGGCGGCGTTCACCCGGCTCGCCGCCTTCGAGGACGCCCTGCGCGAGGCGGCGGAATCGGGCCTGGAGCTGGTGAGGCTAGGCTTGGCGGGACTGACTGAGGGCCAGCTCAAGCCGGAGAACTAGTTGTTGATCGCGGACCGTTACGAACTCGACGAGCTGCCGCTCGGGCGGGGTGGGATGGGCGCGGTGTACGCGGGCCACGACCGGCATCTCGGCCGCCGCGTGGCGGTGAAGTTCCTCGGCCTTCCCGGTGGTCCGGACGCCGAACTCGAACAGCGTTTCATCCGCGAGGCGCGGATCCTGGCCACCCTGGAACACGCGGGCGCGCCGACGCTGTACGACTTCGGCACCTATGACGAGCGGTTGTACCAGGTCATGCAGTTCATCGAGGGGGTGACCGTCGCCGACCTCGCCGCCGAACACGGGCCGCTGCCGGTGCCGTGGGCGGCCGCGATCGCCGCGCAGGCCTGCGCCGTGCTGTCCGCCGCGCACGCGCTGTCCATCTGCCACCGCGATCTCAAACCCACGAACCTGATGCTGTGCCCCGACGGCAGTGTGAAGGTGCTCGACTTCGGGCTCGCGATGCTGCGCGAAACCGACGTCGCCCAGTTCACCCGCGCGGGACAGATCCTCGGCACCCCCGCGTACATGGCGCCCGAGCAGATCCAGCGCGGGATCGCCGGGCCGCGCAGCGATCTGTACGCGCTGGGCTGCGTCCTGCACGAAATGCTGACCGGCAGGCAGCTGTTCACCGGCCCGACGGCGTACGCGGTGTTCGAGAAGCAGGTCAAGGAGAGCCCGGCCGAAGTGGACGGTGTCCCGGGTGGACTGAACGTGCTGCTCGCGGAGCTGCTGGAGAAGGACCCGGAACGGCGGCCCCGCGACGCGGACGAACTGTTCGGACGGCTGGCCGTGTTCGCGCGGGACCTGCCGCCGCTGCCCGGCTATCTGGACGAGGGGGCCAACCCGGGCAGGATGTACGCGAGGGTCGTCGGCCGCGTGCCCTGAGACGCGATCGTGACCTGCCGATCAACAACCCCGGATAGGTGAGCTCCGTCTTTACCCATGTCGGACGGACTACGGACAAACGGGGGTAAGGGTCGTGAAGAAGTTCCTGGTGGGGGTGACCGCACTGGCCACCGCGCTGGTGCTGACCGCGTGTTCGGGCAACGCCGGCGGCAGCGCGCCCGGTGGCGGAGCCGTCGCGCAGGGCGACCCGGCGGGCGGGCCCACGACCACGTCGGCGCCGTCTTCGACTCCGGCCACGTCGTCCCAGACGCCGACGCCGAGCAGCAGCAGTTCCGCGCCGAAGCCGACGTCTTCGAAGCCCAAGCCGAAGCCCACGCCGAAACCGGCGCCCAAGCCCGCCGCGAACGCCGCCGACGTGCCCTGCAAGGCGGCGCTGGCCTCACCGGGTGTGAGCGCTTGCGTGGATCTCTCCGCGCTCAAGACGTGGCTGCTGCAGGACGGCAAGGTCATCTACGGGCCGGTCAAGCAACTGCCCGGCAAGAAGGGCCATGCCACGCCGACCGGGGTGTTCCACGTTTCGGCCAAGGTCAAGAACTACCACTCGAAGGCCTTCGACGCGCCGATGCCGAACTCGGTGTTCTTCCTGCCGGGTATCGCGTTCCACACCGGCAGCCTCTCGGTGTACTCGCACGGCTGCATCCACCTGTCGGCGGCGGCTTCGCAGAAGTACTTCACGACCTTGCAGAACGGCGATGTGGTGCAGGTCGTGGCCTGATCCGCTTCGGTACCGGTGCGCGTGAGTGGCGGGTCGTGAGTGATTTGGGTGGTTCTAACGCTCATTCTCGCTCACGACTCTGTGTAAAAGTGCGGGGGCAGGAAAACCCGGAACGACCCATGCCTCACCGCAGCCTTGGGTAGGTGACCGAACGCGATCCGTGGCGATCATTGCGGTTCGGTTGCTTTGAGATAAATGAAAGCTCCCGGTGGCAATGACTTCCCCGCTCCCGGCGACGTGCCCAGGACACGCCGGAAATGGGGAAGTGCCGATGATCTGGAGCCGCCTACTCGTCGCACTGTCGGTTTCGATCCTGCTTCTCCCGGGATGGGTGGGCGCTCCGGAAGCGACCGGGGCGCCCACTCTGCCGTCCGGCTTCGTCCTGCGTGACCAGCCGAGCGGTCAGGCCGCCTTCGACCTCACCGATTTCGCTTATCTGCCGGACGGTTCCGTGCTCAGCATCGGCAAGAGCGGCAAGGTCGCCTGGGTGCCGGTCACCGGTCCGGCCAGGACGATCGCGAACCTCCCCGTCCACGACGACGGCGATCTCGGGCTCGTCGGGCTCGCCATCGCACCGGATTACGCCACGTCACACCGGATCTACCTCGCGTGGTCGTTCGACACGGGTGGCGGCGCGTTCACCATGCGGGTGGCGCGCTGGACGGTGACCGGCACGGACGTCCCCACCGGTCTCGCGAACGAACGCGTGCTCGTCGACCTTCCCGGGTTCTACGACGTCCACGGCATCACAGGCCTCGTCACGGCGCCCGACGGCACGTTGTGGATCTCCATCGGCGACGCCGCCGACTTCACCAGGATGGATCCGGGCGCGTTGCGCTCGCTCGACCTCGATCAGCTCTACGGCAAGATCCTGCACGTCACCTCGGACGGCGCCGGTGTTCCCGGCAATCCGTACTACTCCGCCGCGGCCCCGGACGCCAATCGCTCCAAGGTCTTCTCCAGCGGCTACCGCAGTCCCTTCCGGTTCTCCCTCGACCCGCGGCTCGGTCTGCCGGTCGTGGGCGACGTCGGCTGGAACACCTGGGAAGAGGTGGACGTCGTGCGGCCGGGGGAGAACCACGCCTGGCCCTGCTGGGAGGGAAACGCGCCCACGCCGGGGTATTCCGGGCTGGCGGGCTGCGCCGGGGTGGTCAACACACCGCCGATCACCGCGTACCACCACGGTTCCGGCGTCGACGAAGGCAACAGCGTCACCGCCGGGATCGTCTACAGTGGATCGTCCTATCCGGACGAATACAAAGGCGCCTTCTTCTTCGGCGACTACGTCACGCAGAAGATCTGGACGATGACGTACGACAGCCAAGGCAGGCTCGTGCGCGCGCCGGAGCGGCCGCCGGAGTTCGTCGGCATCGGCGGGCCGGTGAAGTTCGCGGCCGCGGCCAACGGCGACATCGTGTACGCCGACATCCACACCGGCAATCTGCGGCGCCTCAGCTATCCGGGGACGAACGCGGAACCGGTCGCGGTCGCCACTTCCGAAACGAACCCCGAAACCCGCACGGTCACCTTCGACGGCGGCGGTTCCTACGATTTCGACGGCGATCCGCTGACCTACCACTGGGATTTCGGTGACGGCACGAGCCAGACCGGCGTCCGTGTGACCCACGCCTACGGCACCGGGCTCACGAGAGCGACAGCGCGCCTCACCGTCACGGACCGTCTCGGCGCGTCCGCCGGTACGGACGTCGTCGTGGTGCCGGGAAACCACTCGCCGGAACCGGTGATGACGGATCCCGGCGCCCGGACGTTCGCGGTCGGGGAACCGGTCGTCGTCGAGGTGACGGCGACCGACGCGGAGGACGGCGTGCTGCCGGTGTCGTGGACCACCCTCATCCGGCACTGCCCGGAGGAAGCGACCTGCCACGCGCATCCCGGTTCGCCGGGCGGCGGGCCTGCGTTCACCGTGCCCTTCACCGGCCACCAGGACTCCCGCGTCGAGATCACCGCGACGGTGACCGACAGTGCGGGGGTGACGGCGAGCAGGACCTACGTCGCCATGCCGCGCGAGCACCGGCTGACACTGACCGGCAACGTGGCGGCGGCATTGAGCATCCCGGCCGAAGGCGGCGTCAGCACCGCGATGGTGACCGAAGGCGCCACATTCGAGGTCGTGGCGGAGGAGATCGCCGCGGACGGCGTCTCGACGTTCTCGAACTGGTCCGACGGGCGGACTTCGCGCACGGTGACCGTCACCGTCCCGGCGAGCGACGTGACCCTTATCGCGAACTACCTCACCCCGATCGACAAGCGCTACCAGGCGGAACCCGCGCTGCGGCAACGTCTCGGCGCACCCGCCGGGCCCGAGGTCGCCGACGGGACCGTGCGCTACCGGCCGTACGCGAACGGCAGGCTCTACTGGAGCGCCGAGACCGGCGTCAAACAGATCGAGGGCGAGATCCTCAAGAAGTACCTCGCGCTGGGCGGGCACCGGAAGTTCGGACCACCGGCGACCGACGAGACCGCCACCCCGGACGGCGTCGGCCGCTACAACCATTTCCCGAACCGGCCCGGCACGATGCAGTCGTCGATCTACTGGACGCCGTCGACCGGGGCGCATCCGGTGTACGGGCGGATCCGGGTCAAATGGGCGGCGCTGGGCTGGGAGGCGGGCCCGCTCGGCTACCCCACGACCGACGAGCTCCCGACGCCCGACGGGGCAGGCCGGTTCAACCACTTCAGCAAGAAGGCGTCCATCTACTACACGGTGCAGACCGACGCGCACGCGATCTGGGGCCGCATCCGGGTCCGGTGGGAGGCGCTCGGCTGGGAGACCGGCCCGCTCGGCTACCCGACGACGGACGAATCCTCCACTCCGGACGGCGTCGGCCGCTACAACCACTTCACCAAGGCGGGCTCGATCTACTGGACGATGGCCACCGATTCGCACGCGATCTACGGCGCGATCCGGCAGCGGTGGGCCGCGCTCGGCTGGGAGCGGTCGTACCTGCGCTACCCGGCGACGGACGAGTTCGGCATCCCCATCGGACGGCAGAGCAGCTTCCAGAGCGGCTACATCACCTGGAACCGGAGCACGGGGCAGGTGATCGACCGGCGGTGGTGATCACAGTTCGATAAAGCCACTCGGAAGTGTGAAATGTCCACGTAGGCCCCTTCGATGAGACGTTCGACTGGGGAAAGGGGCCCTTGCATGCCGTCGAGATTCCGTGCGCTCTGTCACGCCCTCGTGACGTTGCTGATAGTTACCTTGCTGGTGCCGTTGACGTCCACATCGGCGTCCGCGGCGCCGGTGCTTCCGCCCGGCTTCGTCCTGCGTGACCAGCAGAGCGGGCAGGCTCCGTACGACCTGACCGACTTCGCCTACCTGCCCGACGGCTCGATGCTGACCACCGGGAAGCAGGGCAACGTCGCCTGGGTGTCCACCACCGGGCAGACCAAGAGCATCGCCACCCTGCCGGTGCGCAGCAGTGGTGACCTGGGGCTGGTCGGAATCGCGATCGCGCCCGACTTCGCCACCTCCCGCACGATCTACACGGCCCGCGCGGTCGACGTCGCCGGCGGCGGGATCGCCCTGCGCGCCTCGCGCTGGACGGTCACCGGTACCGCCGAGCCGACCGGGCTGACCGCCGAGAAGGTGCTCATCGAGGGTGCCGCCAACACCGACATCCACGGCATCACCGGCGTCGTGGCCGCCCCCGACGGCACGGTCTGGGTCTCGACCGGCGACAGCTCCCGGTTCCAGGGCGCGGCCGACCCGTTCGCGCTCAACGTGTACGACCTCGACAAGATCTTCGGCAAGATCTTCCACATCACCGCGGACGGTGCGGGCGTTCCCGACAACCCGTACTACACCGCGGCGAACCCGAACTCCTTGCGCTCCAAGGTGTTCGCGAGCGGCTTCCGCAGCCCGTTCCGGTTCAGCCTCGACGCCAGCACCGGTCTGCCGGTGGTCGGTGACGTCGGCTGGGGCACCTGGGAAGAGATCAACTTCGTCCAGAAGGGCGCGAATCTCGGCTGGCCCTGCTTCGAGGGCAACCAGCCCGCGGACGGTTTCTCCGCGATGCCGCAGTGCGCTTCGGCCGTGAACACGCCGCCGATGCTGGCGATCCGCCACGGGCAGGGCGTCGACAACGGCAACAGCATCACCGCCGGGATTGTCTACAATGGAGAGTCGTACCCGGAGGAATACCGGGGCGCGTACTTCTTCGGCGACTACGCCACCCAGAAACTCTGGACGGCCAAGTACGACACGCAGGGCCGCGTCGTCCGCCCGCAGGAGACGCCGCCGAAGTTCACCGGCATCGGTGGCCCGGTCAAGTTCCTGGCCGCGGCCAACGGCGACATCGTCTACGCCGACATCTACAGCGGTCTGCTGCGACGGCTCAGCTACACCACCGGGAACAAGGCGCCGGTCGCGGTCGCCACTTCCGAAACGAACCCCGAAACCCGCACGGTCACCTTCGACGGCAGCGGTTCCTACGACTTCGACGGCGACCAGCTGACCTACGAGTGGGACTTCGGTGACGGCACCACCGGCGCCGGCGCGAAGGTCAGCCACGCCTACCCGGCGGGCACCGAGAAGTTCACCGCCAAGCTGACGGTGAAGGACGGCCTGCAGGCGTCCGGGAGCACGGACATCGCCGTGGCGCCCGGGAACCACTCGCCGAAGCTGACCATGACCGACCCCGGCGACCGGCTGTTCGCCGTCGGCGAGGAGGTCAAGGTCGGCGCGACCGTGACCGACACCGAGGACGGCGCGCTCCCGGTCACCTGGACCACCCTGGTCCGGCACTGCCCCGAGAACGCGGTCTGCCACGCGCATCCGGACCACAGCGGCACCGGACCCGAGTTCGCCATGCCGTTCACCGATCACACGGACTCCAACCTGGAGTTCACCGCGACGGCGACCGACAGCGCGGGCGTAAAGGTCTCGAAGACCTACATCGCGAAGCCTCGCGAGCACCGGCTCACACTGACCAGCAACGTCGCCGCGGCACTGGGCATCACGCCGGAAGGCGGGGCCTCGTCGGCGATGGTGGTCGAAGGCGCGAAGGTGGAGATCCAGGCGGCCGAGGTCGCTTCGGACGGCGCTTCGACCTTCACCGGCTGGTCGAACGGCGCGACCGGGCGGCTGACCGAGATCACCATGGGCACCACGGACCTGACGCTCACGGCGAACTACATCACCCCGATCGACAAGCGCTACCGCGACGAACCCGCGCTGGCGCAACGACTCGGCGCGCCGACCGCGCCTGAGGCCGTCGACGGCACGGTCCGCTTCCGCACCTACGAGCGCGGGCGGCTGTACTGGTCGAAGGACACGGGTGTGAAGCAGATCGAGGGCGAGATCCTCAAGAAGTACCTCGCCGCCGGCGGACACGTGAAGTTCGGGCCGCCCGCGACCGATGAACAGTCCACTCCGGACGGTGTCGGCCGGTACAACCACTTCCCGGTCTGGCCCGGCGTCCTGCAGACGTCGATCTACTACACCGTGAACACCGGGGCGCACCCGATCTACGGCAGGATCCGGCAGAAGTGGGCTTCGCTCGACTGGGAGCGGGGACCGCTGGGCTACCCGAGCACCGATGAGGCGGGTACTCCGGACGGGCTCGGCCGCTACAACCACTTCAGCAAGGACGCGTCGATCTACTACACCGTCCAGACGGACGCGCGGGCGATCTACGGCCGGATCCGTGTCCGGTGGGCGGCGCTCGGCTGGGAAGCCGGCCCCATGGGCTACCCGACCATGGACGAGGCGGCGACGCCGGACGGTGTCGGCCGGTACACCCACTTCACCAAGGGTGGTTCCATCTACTGGTCGATGGCGACCGACTCGCACGGCGTGTGGGGCGAGATCCGCAAACGCTGGGCGGCGCTCGGCTGGGAGCGTTCGTACCTGCGCTACCCGACCACTGACGAGATGGTGGTCACCGGCGGACGGCAGAACAACTTCCAGGGCGGCTACGTGTTCTGGAACGCCTCCAACGGCACCGTGACCGACGGCCGCTGGTAAGCGGTAAACGCGCGTGAAGGCCCCCTTCCCTCGGCTGAGCCGAGGGAAGGGGGCCTTCACGCGCTTCGGGGTTGTTTCAGCGCAGGAGGTCCGCCGGTGACGTGCCCGCCGACGTCAGCGGCAGGCCGAGCGCGACGCGTTCGGTGAGCCAGGCGCTCGGGCGGTAGCGCTGGTCGCCGGTGCTCGCGACGAGACCACGCAGCACCCGCAGCACGAGATCCGCGCCTGCCTCGTCACCCCAGGTCAGCGGCCCGCGCGGGTAGCCGAGGCCGAGCCGGACGGCGGTGTCGATGTCCTCCGGCGTCGCGAGCCGTTGCCCGGCGATGAAACAGGCGGTGTTGACGATCGACGCGAGGAGCCGCTGCGCGATCGGAGCGGGACCGTCGCGGACCACGGTCACCGGCAGACCGGTCGCGGCGAGCGCGCCCCAGGCGGTGCGGCCGGCGGCCGGGTCGAGCGCGGGATGGACCGAGAGCGTCAGGCGTTTCCCGTAGCCGCCGAGGGGATCGACGCCGACGACGCGTTCCGGCGGCAGACCCGCCGCGAGTGCGGTGTCCACAGTGGACGAACCGATCGGGCTGACGATCAGGACCGTGTCCGGGTAGGCGGAGTGCACGACCTGGATATCCGCCGCCGAGAGCAGCGTGCCGAGGCGTTCGTCGTCGACCCATACCGGGGTGTTCGGGGCTTCCGGCGCGGCCGGTTCCGGCTCGACCTGTTGCTGCCCGTCGACATAGCTGTAGAAGCCTTCGCCGTTCTTGCGGCCGAAGAGCCCGGCCGCGACGCGGGGGCGCGTCAGCCACGACGGCCGCAACCGCGGTTCGCCGTGGAAGCCGCTCCAGATGCTTTCGAGCACGGCGTGCGAGACGTCGAGACCGGTGAGGTCGAGCAGTTCGAACGGGCCGAGTTTCAGGCCGAGCACGTCGCGGGCGACGCGGTCCACTTCGGCCGGGCTCGCGATCCCCTCGGCGAGGATCTGCAGCGCCTCGGTACCGAGCCCGCGGCCGGCGTGGTTGACCAGGAAACCCGGTGCGTCACGGGCGAGGACCGGTTCGTGCCCCCAGCCGCGGACGAGTTCGGTCATGGCGGGCGGCAGCCACGCGGCGGTCCGCGCGCCGGGCACGACCTCGACCAGCCGCATCAGCGGGACCGGGTTGAAGAAGTGGAGCCCGAGCAACCGGCCGGGATCGGTCAGTGCGGCACCGATCTCGGTGACCGAGAGCGAACTGGTGTTGGTGGCGAACACGGTGTCCGGACCGCAGACGCGTTCCAGCTCGGCGAACAGCGCGCGTTTGATCTCCAGATCCTCGCGGACCGCCTCGACGACGAGGTCGACGCCGTCGGCGGGGGCCAGCGGACCCTCGGCCGCGATCAGCCTGCCTTTCGCGGACTCGGCCGCCTCCTCGGTGATCTTGCCCTTCGAAGCGAGCTTGCCCAGCATCGCGCCGACGTGGTCGATTGCCTCGCCGACCGCCTCGGGCCGGGCGTCGGCGAGCTCGACCTCGAGCCCCGCCGTCACGGCGAGCTGGACGATGCCCCGGCCCATCACCCCGGTTCCGATCACCCGGATCCTGCCGACCTGCTCCGCCCACTTCTCCACCGCGAGCCGCCTTTCCGTCGATGTAGTCCCGTCCTGACGCTAGCCGCCACGCCGGTATCTCGCCCGGACGGGTGATCCGTGCGCCACTCGGCGTAAGGCCACCGAGCCGGCGAGGTCTCCTCCGCGAAAACCGAGTGTTCCGCGCACCACCCCCGAAGGGAAACCTCCCATGGCCACCGTCCCCGCCGCCGCAGCCGTCCGGACCACGCCGTTGCTCCTCGTCGCCGTTCTCTTCGGCGCGGTCGCCGCGTTCCTGGCGAGCCAGGCGTTGTGGTCGCTCACCGCACTGGCCGTCGTGGTCGCCGCCGCCGTCCTCACGGGCGGGGTGTGGCTGTCCGGGCGGAAGGCCGCGGCCGAACTCTAAGATCGCCGTGTGACGGCGAAACGCTTGACGCGGGAGGAAAGCCGCGAACAGACCAGGCAGCGTCTGCTCGCGGCGGCCGCCGAGCTGTTCTCCGAACGCGGGGTCAACGGCACGTCCGTCGAGCAGATCGCCGAGCGGGCGGGTTTCACGCGCGGCGCCTTCTACGGCAACTTCGACGGCAAACACGAGCTGGTCGTCGAACTGCTGCGCCGCCGCACCCAGCGCGAGGCCGAGGAGGTCGCCGCGTTGCGTGACGGCGTCGGCTCCTTCGCCGAGATGATGGACCGGCTGCGCGCGTGGAACGTCGAGCGCGCCGAACACCTCGCCGGCTGGCTGACGCTGCGCACCGAGCTGGCCCTGTACGCGCTGCGGAATCCCGACGCCCGCCCGCTCGTCGGCGAAGGTGAGAAGTCGACAAGGGCACTGCTGGAGACGTCGATCCGGACCGAGCTCGCCGCGCGAGGCGCGGAACCGCCCGCCGATCCGGCCTTCCTCGCGCTGATCGTGCACGCGCTCGAGGACGGCCTCCTGTTGCAGCGCTTCCTCAGCCCGGAGGGAACCGGCGACGAGGACGTCGTGGACGCCGTCCAGCTGCTGATGCGCTCGTGGACCGCGCTCAGCCGGTCATCTTGATCCCGGTGAACTCGGCCATCTGACGGACCCCGTGCGCGAAGAAGGCGTCCGACGGGTCGACGGAGCCGACGTACTGGCCGAACAGCTCGAAGTTGATCATCCCGAACAGCTGGGTCCAGGCCATGATCAGCCGGGAGGCGGTTTCGGGGCCCAGGTTGACCTTGAGGATTTCGGTGAGCGCGTCGAGCTGGTGAAGCAGTTCGACGGGCATCTCGCCGACCTCGGTCTCGACGCGGAGGTTCGCGTCGCGTAGGACGGCGACCAGCGCGAAGGCCACCCGGCCTGCGGGGGCGACCGTGTCCTGCGGGGCCTGGTAGCCGGGGATCGGCGAACCGTAGATCAGCGCGTACTCGTGCGGATGCGCCTTCGCCCAGGCGCGGACCGCGTGCCAGATCGAGTCCCACCGTTCCAGCGGGCTCTTCTTCGGGTCATCGGCGGCCTCCGCGGCTTCTCCGACCGCGTTGTAGGCGTCGACGATCAGGGCGGTCAGCAGCTCCTCGCGGCTGGAGAAGTACCGGTAGAGCGCGGACGACACCATGCCCAGCTCGCGTGCGACCGCGCGGAGTGAGAGGCCGAGCGCGCCGACTTCGGCGAGCTGGCGGCGGGCTTCGTCCTTGATCTCACGGGTGAGCTCGGCGCGGGCACGTTCGCGCGCGGTCTGAGTGGCGGCCATGCTCTCACTGTAGAGCATCGCACCAAAACGAGAGCACTGCTCTTGACATGGCGCACTGCTCTGGTGTTCACTGCTCTTAACAGAGAGCACTGCTCTCGCAGACTTCGAGGAGACGAGATGACCACCAACGCCGCCGCGACCGCTACTGCCACCGACGCCGCGATCCGCTACGTCAAACCGGCCAAGGCGACCAACGCGTTCAACGAGTTCGTGCTCAAGCTGACGAAGCTCGGCGTCAGCGTCCTGGGCAGCCGGGTGCTCTCGGTCCGGGGTCGCAAAAGCGGCGAACTGCGCTCCGTCCCGGTCAACCTGCTGAAGCTGGGCGGCGAGCGCTACCTGGTCGCTCCGCGCGGTGTCACGCAGTGGGTGCGGAACCTGCGCGTCGCCGGCGAGGGGCAGCTCAGCGTCGGACGCCGCACCGAGACGTTCACCTACACGGAACTCGCCGACCACGAGAAGCCCGAGATCCTGCGCGCGTACCTCAAGCGCTGGAAGTTCGAGGTCGGTGTGTTCTTCGACGGTGTCGACGCGAAGGCGTCGGACGAGAAGCTGCTGGAGATCGCGCCCGGCTACCCGATCTTCAAGATCGCCTGATGCCGAGAGATCGCCGTCCAATCACGCGTGTTCGCCACTCAATCACGCGAGTTACGCCTCTGATCACGCGTGCTCGGCGATAACGACCATGGCTAGTCGGCCCGGTCCTCACCGGAGGTCTGCCGTGTGCGGCGGGCGGTGGCCGCCACCAGCACCACCCCGACCAGGAACGCGACGAGCCCGATCAGGAACCACAGCTTCTGCCCGGTCATGAAGCTGCCGGTCAGCACTCCGGCGCCCTGCAGCACCCAGACGCCGCCAACCAGCAGGAAGACCAGCCCGATCGTGAGCGTGACCCAGCGTTTCATCCACAGCTCCCCGCCTCGACGTGCACTGTGGCGATTCTGGCACCGGGCGCCCCGCCCGGCGAACCGATCAAGCCCGGCGGGATCAGTTCCCCACCAATCCGTTGCGGTAGGCGTAGACGACGGCGTGCACCCTGTCCCGCAGCCCGAGCTTCGCCAGGATCCGGGAGACATGGGTCTTCACCGTCTCCTCGCCGACGTGCAGATGCGCGGCGATCTCCGCGTTGCTGGAGGCGTCGGCGACGAGCAAGAGGACTTCGCGTTCGCGTGAGGTGAGCCGTTCGAGTTCGGCCGGTTCGGCGGCAGCGGGTTCGATGCTGGTGGCGAAGGTCGACACCAGCCGCCGGGTCACCGACGGGTCGATCAGCGCGTCGCCGCGCGCGGCCACCCGCATGGCCGAGACGAGTTCTTCGGGCGCGAGGCTTTTCAGCAGGAACCCGCTCGCACCGGCGCGAAGCGCGCGATACACGTACTCGTCGGAGTCATACGTCGTCAGCACGAGAACCCGGGTGTCGTTGCCGGGCGCGGACATGATGGCCTCGGTCGCGGCCAGACCGTCCAATTTGGGCATCCGGACGTCGAGGACGGCGACGTCCGGGCGCAGAGAGGCCGCCTGCGCGACCGCTTCGCGTCCGTCCGCCGCCTCGCCGACGCATTCGAAGTCCGCCTGGGTGTCGAGCACCGCGCGCATCCCGGACCGGAACATCGCGTGGTCGTCGGCCAGCAGAACCCGGATCACTGTGCCTCCAAAGGAAAACCGACTCGAACCCGCCAGTGCCGCCCGTCGTCGAGCGGTCCGCATTCGGCCTGTCCGCCGAACAACGCGACCCGCTGCCTGATCCCGGCGAGACCGCGTTTCGTCGACTCGGCCGACGCGTTCGGGCGGCCGATCTCGTTGGTGATCGTGAGGAGTACTTCCGTCTGCCGGTAGGCGAGGTCGATTTCGACGATCCCGCCTGCCCCGTGCCGGAGCGCGTTCGTCAGCGCCTCCTGCGCGATGCGGTACAACGCGATGTCCACCGAACCGGGGAGTTCGCGCGGCCCGCCGTGGCTGGTCAGCCGCGCGGGCAGCCCGGCGGTGCGGAGGTTGTCGAGCAGCTCGTCGAGGTTGTCCAGCCCCGGTTGCCGCTGCACGTCACCGTTCTCCTTGCCGTGCAACAAATCCAGCAGACGCCGCAGATCGGCCATCGCGGCCCGGCTCGACGATTCGACGGCGGAGAGCGAACGCCGGACGGCGGGTTCGCCCTCCGGCAGCCCGAGCCGCGCGGCACCGGCGTGCACGCCGATCGCGCTGACGTGGTGGGAGATCACGTCGTGCAGATCGCGGGCGATCGTCGTGCGTTCTTCGACGACGGCCCGGCGGACGGCCTCGGCTTCGTGCTGCTGCCGTTGTTCCTCCGCGCGCTGGAGATCGGCGATGTACGCGCGCCGCGCGGTCGTGTAGCGGCCGACCATCCACGGCAGCAGCCCGCTCACGCCGACGTCGATGACCAGCAGGCGCCAGTCCCGGTCGCCGCGGTCGACCGGGATGAGATTGCAGGCGACGAGCCCGGCGAGCATCGTCACCAGGGCGGCCACCGCGGGTTTGGTCGCGAGCCAGGCGCCCGCGCGGTAGCCCGCGATCAGCACGCCGGCGTTGGTGGCCTGCAGGTAATGGTCGTACGGGAACAGCAGGAGCGGCGCGGCGGCCAGCAACGCGCCGTGCGCGGCGGAAACCCAGCCGGAGTACCGCGAAGGTCCGGCGAGCGCGGCGTTGGCGAGGATGCCGCCGATCAGGAGAACCCAAGCCTGCCAGCCCAGTGAGAGCGGCGGACCGGCGATGAGGAACAGCCCGGCGTCGGCGATCAGGCAGACGGCCGCGACCGCGCACGCCTGCCTCGCCAACGAACCGCTGATGTCCCGCACGGGCTCAACTCTGCCCTATTTCGCTGGACAGGGGTTCCTAAGATCGAAACCCATGGGGGCAGCGAAGACACCCGTGCTCTGGACGACCGGGGCACCGGGAACCGGGAAATCGACCACCGCCTGGGGTTTGTACACCCGCCTGACGCGAGCGGGCGGCAGCGTCGCGTACGTCGACATCGATCAGCTCGGGCTGATCGGCCCGCCGCCCGGCGGCGGGGACGCCGCGCACGCGATCAAGGCGGCCAATCTGCTGCGCGTACTGGAAGTCCTGCGAGGCACCGCGCAGATCGTCGTGTCCGGGGTGGTGGACCCGGCGAAGCCGTACATCGAAGACCCGGACTTCGACCTCACGCTCATCCGGCTGACGTGCGATCGCGACGAGCTCCGGAGCCGCTTCCTCGGCCGTGGCTCACCAGCCGCGGCTTTGCCCGACCTCTTCGCGGTGGCGGACGTCTACGACCGCGCCGGTTTCGGCGAGGCGATGGACACGACCGGCCAGCGGCCCGAGCAGACCGTCGAAGCGCTGTTCCACCGCTGCACTTTGGACTCTGGAACCGTTCACCCGCCGGACTCGGGACAGCCGCAGCCTGGACCGGTGACCGTGGTGACCGGCCCGACGGCGGTCGGCAAGTCGACCGCCGCGTTCGGCGCGCTCCGGGATCTCTGGGAGCGCGGGATCCCCGTGGCCTACGTCGATCTCGCGCAACTCGGCTTCGCGCACCCCGGCCCGGATCCGGCACGGGAAGCGGCGCTCCTTTCGGCCCTCTGGCGCGGCTATCGCGACGCGGGGGCGAAGCGGCTGGTCGTCGTGGCCCGGGAATTCCGCCCGGAGCATCGGCGGGTCTTCGACGCCGTCAGCGTCGTGCACCTCGACGCGGACGACGCCACGCTCACCGAGCGAGTCCGGCGCCGGGCCGAAGGCGAGTCCGCCTTGCTGGCGGGCGACGAACTACGCGGCGCGCCACCCGGTGTGCGTGACCGGGTGGCCGCCCGCGCGGTCGCCGAAGCGGCCCGGATGCGTGCATCCGGCGGCGACCGTGTCGTCCTCGACACGTCCGGTCACGAACCCGCCGAAACGGCCGCCGCGTTGCTCGCGGTGGTGGCTCAGTAGCGCCGCTGGCCGTCCTGGCCCTGTCCGGGCGGCCCACCGCGCTGGTTCTGCCCAGGTTTGCCGATGGTCGTCGCCGTCGCGGTGTTCCCGGTGACCTTGGCGGTCACCATCACCGTCTCGCCGACCTTGGGGTCGCCGGTCTTCATCGTCGACGCGTCGATCGTGTAGACCTGCTTGTAGCCGTCCTTGCTGGTCAGGCTGACGGAGGTCGCGCTGACCTCGGTGACCTCCCCGGTCTGCGTCCGCTCGGTGCTGTAGCCGCCTTTGCCGTCGGAGACGACGAAGTCGCCGTGCAGCGTGTCGCGAGGTATACCCCCGCCGGGGCCCATGAGCACCCGGCCGCCGCCAGGACCGCCCATCATCGTGCCCCGCTCGGCGCCGTTCGCGGCGGTCCCGGCCCAGATCGCGGCGCCACCGCCGGCGGCGATCACCACCGCCGCCCCGGCCGCGATCGCGGTCTTGCGCCCCGACCAGGTCTTCTTCGGTTCGCCTTCCGGGGCGGGCGCGCCCCATTCGGCGGGTTCGGTCGGTTCGGTCATCTGGACGCCTCCCTGTACTCGGTTGCGGCCATGGTCGGCGCCGTCGCTGTGCGGGAGCTGTGCCACCGGTGGGCACGCGCTGTGACTCGCACCCGGCAGGGTGATCGTTCACAGGAAACGCACAGGCGGCACACAGAGAAGCCTCATCGGCGCCGCCCAGGATGGCACCATGACCAGTGTGAACGTCCCTTCGTCCGGTTCCGCGAAGGCCGGCCTGCGCCGTGCCGACGGCAGCCCCGTGCGGGTGCTGGTCGTCGACGACGAGGCGACCTTGTCCGAACTCGTGTCGATGGCGCTGCGCATGGAGGGCTGGGACATCCGCACCGCCGCCGACGGCACCGAGGCCGTCCGCGTCGCGCGGGAATTCCGGCCGGACGCGGTGGTGCTGGACGTCATGCTGCCGGATATGAGCGGCCTGGAAGTCCTGCGCCGCCTGCGTTCCGAGGTGCCGAACCTGCCGGTGCTGTTCCTGACCGCGAAGGACGCGGTGGAGGACAGGATCGCCGGCCTCACCGCGGGTGGCGACGACTACGTCACCAAACCGTTCAGTCTGGAGGAGGTCGCGCTGCGGTTGCGCGCGCTGCTCCGCCGCGCGGGCGGGGTCGCCGGGCCGAGCGGGTCGACGCTCGTCGTCGGCGACCTGACCCTGGACGAGGACAGCCGGGAGGTGCACCGCGGCGGCGATCTGGTGCCGTTGACCGCGACCGAGTTCGAACTGCTGCGTTATCTCATGCGCAATCCGAAGCGGGTGCTGTCCAAGGCGCAGATCCTGGACCGGGTGTGGAGCTACGACTTCGGCGGCCAGGCCAATATCGTCGAGCTCTACATCTCCTATCTCCGCAAGAAGATCGACGCCGACAGGGAACCGATGATCCACACGATGCGCGGCGCCGGGTATGTCCTCAAACCCGCGGGGTAGGCGGCCGTGGTCCCTGCGGCGACGGCTGATCGCGCAGGTCGCGGGCCTGCTCGCGCTCGTCTGCCTGGTGGTCGGCGTGGTCACCGAACTGGCGTTGCGGAGTTTCCTGATCGACCAGCTCGACGCCCGCCTCGCCGAGACCAGCGAACGCGCGAGCCGTCCGCCGCCACCGGGCCGTCCCGGCGGGGAAAGGGTTCCCGAGGGCCTTCGCGCGTATGGGCAGAGCACCGGTTCGTTGTTCGTCAACGTGTTCCCGGACGGACGCGTGCTCGCGGCGGTGCTGCGGTCCAGCTACGACGCGAAGGTCACTGATCCGTTCCCGCACGACGAGATCAGCCCCACCCAGATAGCCACCCTGATGCGGTCGGCGACGGGTGACAAACCGACCGACGTGAACCTCGGGTCGCTCGGGGAATACCGCGTCGTGGCGAAGAAGACGGCGGGCGGCGGCGTCGCGATCACCGGGCTGCCCACCAAGGACGTCACGGATACGTTGTGGAGCCTCGGTTTCATCTTCGGCGGGGTCGCCGTCGGCGGCATCCTGCTGGCGGGCGCGCTCGGCGCGGTGACCGTGCGGCGCACCATGAAACCCCTCGACCGCCTGGCCGCCACCGCGACCAGGGTCGCCGAACTCCCGCTGGATCGCGGTGAGGTCGCGTTGTCCGAGCGAGTGTCCGAAGTGGACACGGATCCGCGGACCGAGGTCGGGAAGGTCGGGTTCGCGCTCAACCGCATGCTCGGCCATATCTCGAACGCGCTTTCCGCCCGGCAGGCCAGCGAAAGCCGGGTGCGCCGGTTCGTTGCGGACGCCAGCCACGAACTGCGGACGCCGCTCGCGGCCATCCGCGGCTACGCGGAACTCACCCGGCGCTCCGGCTCCGAGGTGCCGCCGGACATCGCGTTCGCGATGGGCCGCGTGGAGTCGGAATCGACGCGGATGACGGGCCTGGTCGAGGATCTGCTGCTGCTCGCGCGGCTCGACTCCGGCCGTCCGGTGGTGCACCAGCCGGTGGACCTTTCCCGCTTGGTCGCGGACGCCGTCGCCGACGCGCATGTCGCCGGGCCGGAGCACAAATGGCTGCTGGAGGTCCCGCCGGAGCCGATCACCGTCCTCGGTGACGCGGATCAGCTGCATCAGGTGGTGATCAACCTGCTCGGCAACGCGCGCACGCACACCCCGGACGGCACCGAGGTCACCACCTCGCTGTCCATAGTGGACTCGACGGTGACGCTGTCCATTGTCGACGGTGGGCCGGGGATCCCGCCGGAGATCTTCCCGGAGGTCTTCGAACGTTTCGCCCGCGGCGACGACTCACGGTCGCGGGCGGCGGGCAGCACCGGGCTCGGGCTGGCCATCGTCGCGGCCGTCGTCGCCGCGCACGGCGGACAGGTCGGCGTCGCCAGCCGCCCGGGACACACGGAGTTCCGGGTGGTGCTCAGGGCCGCCACTCACTGTTAGCGCCGCAGAGGATGACGCAGGGCAGCACGCCTTCGGTGCGTCCGGCCAGCCACGCGGCGAACGGGACCGCGGCGGCCGGTTCGACGGCGAGGCGGAACTCGTCCCAGAGCCGGTCCCGTGCGGCGAGCAGTTCCTCGTCGCTGACCAGCACGGACGTCACCCGGTCGCGGACCACGGTGAACGGGACGCCCCCGACCCTGGTCGCGCCCAGCGCGGACGCGGCCACCGAGTCGATCTCCACGTCCACCGGCTCGCCCGCCGCCAACGCGGCGCCGAGCGCGCGGCACTGCTCCGGCTCGACGGCGAACGTCGGCAACCCGGCCAGCGACGTCCCCGCGACCAGCCCGCCACCGCCGACCGCGACCAGGAACGCGTCGACGTCCGGCGCGTCCTGGACCACTTCGGCCGCGACGGTGCCCTGGCCGGCGACGACGGCGGGATCGTCGTACGCGTGCAGGTATCGCGTACCCGGCTCAGCGGCGGCTTCGAGCGCCTTCGCGGCTGCCTCGGCGTACGTCGCTCCGTGACGGATGAGCTTGGCGCCAGTGGCTTCGATCCGGTCCGTCTTCGCCTGCGGAGCCGACTCCGGCACGTACACCGTCGCAGGCAGATTCAGCAGCGAAGCCGCCGTCGCCACGCCCAGCCCGTGATTGCCGCCGGACGCCGTCAGCACCCGTTCCGGCAACGGGCCGCTCACCAGCGCGTTCACCGCGCCCCGCAGTTTGAACGATCCGCTCCGCTGCAGATGCTCCAGTTTGAGGACCAGCGGTCGCCCGCCGACCTCGGCGCGCAACACCGGCGTGCGCCGCACGAACGGATGAACGGCCTCGGCGGCCTTGAGGACATCTTCCCAGGTCGGAGTACTCATACCCCCCACTGTCCTCCATGCCGGGACGGGAGTGACTACACTGGTCCCCGGATCCCGCGCGGCGTCCATCTTGTGAACCTCCCCAGGGCCGGAAGGCAGCAAGGATAAGCAAGCTCTGACGGGTGCGCGGGATCCGCCTTATTTTTTGGGGTGCGACCCCAAGCCCGCCCGGCGGGGCTTCGCCCCCCGGACCCCCACAGTCGGCCGCTGGGGTGGCCAGGGTGCGGTTCTAGAAGATCCCGAACACATCCTTCGGTGGCACGGGCGACGGCAGGGCTTCCGCGTCCGTGATGGGTTTCGCCTTGCCCTGGAGCTGCCGTAGGTCCTCTCCCGCGACGCAGCGCGCCGGATACGCCGACGAAGCGGCGCGGCGGGTCAGGTCCGCGACCGGGAGCTCGAGGCGGGAAGCGGCGACCACGATGTTCCCGAACCGGCGCCCCCGCAGGACCCCCGGCTCGGCCAAGATCGCCAGGTGGGGGAAGGAATCTGCCAGCGTCGCCAAGAACCGGCGAAGGAACGGCAGGTTCGGCCCGTCCGACACGTTGGCGACGTAGGTTCCGCCCGGGCGGAGGACCCGCGCGATCTCGTTCGTGAACTCGACGGTCGCGAGCCCGCCGGCCAGGATTCCGCGTTCGAAAGCGTCCACGATGACCAGGTCGGTCGAAGCGTCGTACCTGCCCGAGACGCCTTCGCGGCCGTCGCCGACACGGACCTTCAGCCCCTTCAGGCCCAGCTGCTCGCGGACGAGCGCGACGAGCTCACCGTCGGCGTCGAAGACCAGCTGCCGTGATCGCGGCCGCGCCGCCGCGAGGTAGCGGGGCAGCGTGCAGGCCGCCCCGCCGACGTGCAGCACGTCGAGCGGGCCATCGCCGAGGCAGTCGACGACGTCGGCGATCCGGCGGATGTAGTCGAACTCGAGATCGGTGGGGTCGTCGAGGTTGACGTGCGACTGGGCGACGCCGTCGACCGAGATCATCCAGGCGTTGGGACGGTCGGCGTCCTGGAGCAGTTCGGCGGTGCCGAAGCGCACCGGATACCTGCCGGGGGTCGGTGCCGGTCTCACCTGTCGGGCCCTCCCGGTAGTCTCGCGGCCGTGGCATTAGCGCTGTACCGAAAGTACCGTCCGGCTACCTTCGCCGAGGTCGTCGGGCAGGAGCATGTGACCGATCCGCTGCGCACCGCGCTGGCCGCCGGTCGCATCAACCACGCCTACCTCTTCTCCGGCCCGCGCGGCTGCGGCAAGACGTCCAGCGCCCGCATCATGGCGCGGTCGTTGAACTGCGCGAAGGGCCCGACGCCGGATCCGTGCGGCGAGTGCAACTCGTGCCGCAACCTCGCGCCCGAGGGCCCCGGCAGCGTCGACGTCACCGAGCTCGACGCGGCCAGCCACGGTGGTGTCGACGACGCCCGCGAGCTGCGGGACAGGGCGTTCTACGCCCCGGCCGACTCGCGCTACCGCGTCTTCATCATCGACGAGGCGCACATGGTCACCACGCAGGGCTTCAACGCCCTGCTGAAGATCGTGGAAGAGCCGCCGGAGCACCTGATCTTCATCTTCGCGACCACCGAACCGGACAAGGTGCTCCCCACCATCCGGTCGCGGACGCACCACTACCCCTTCCGGCTGATCCCGCCCAGCTCCATGCGCGAGCTGCTGGAACGCAACGTCGCCGCCGAGGGCGCGAAGGTCGAGCCCGCGGTGTATCCGCTGGTCATCCGCGCGGGCGGGGGTTCGGCGCGGGACACGCAGTCGGTGCTCGACCAGCTGCTGGCGGGAGCCGGCCCGGACGGCGTCGACTACTCGCGCGCGGTGTCGCTGCTGGGCGTCACCGACGTCGCGCTCATCGACGGCATGGTCGACGCGCTGGCCGCGGACGACGCGGCCGCCGTGTTCGGCACCGTCGAGCGGCTCGCCGAGGCCGGGCACGATCCGCGCCGGTTCGCCACCGACCTGCTCGACCGCCTGCGCGACCTGGTGCTGCTGCGTTCGGTGCCGGACGCGGGGGAGCGCGGCCTCGTCTCCGCGCCGGACGACGAGCTCAAGAAGATGAAGGAGCAGGCGGGCAAACTGGAGCCCGCCACGCTCTCGCGCTACGCCGACATCGTCCACAATGGACTCTTGGAGATGCGGGGCGCGACCTCACCGCGGCTCGTGCTGGAGCTGCTGACGGCGCGGATGCTGCTGCCGTCGGTCGCGGAGAGCACCGACGCGTTGCTCGCCCGACTCGAACGGCTCGAGCGCCGCGCCGCTTCGGCCCCGGCACCCGTCGCCGCCGCTCCCGCTCAAGCCGCTCCGGTGGCGCAGTCCGCGCCCGCACCGGCCGCTCCGCCCTCGGGGGAGCCCGTCCGCGAGTTCCAGCGGCCGTCGCAACGCGCCGCTACGCCCGCTCCGGCGCAACAGGCCCCTCAGCCCGCCGCGCGACCCGAGCCGGTCGCCGAGCGACCCGCTCCGCAACGTCCTTCCGCGCCGACCCCGCCGCCCGCCGCACCCGCGCCAGCCCCGGCCGCGGCTTCGGGCGATGCGACCGACGCGGACGGGATCCGCGGCCGCTGGCCGCAGGTGCTCGCCGCGATCCGCAAGGTGCCGGGCGGCCGCAGCACCGAAGCGATGCTCACGCAGGCGAGCGTCGTGAGCGTCGAGGGGCGCGCCGTCACCCTCACCCACAGCGCGGAGCCGCTGGCCCGGCGGCTTTCCGAGCCGCACAACGCGGAGCGGGTCGCGGCCGCGCTGAAGGAGGTCTTCGGCGGCGACTGGCAGGTGCGCTGCGTCCACGGCGCCGCACCGGCCCGGCAGGCCGCCGCGCCGAAGGCCGCGCCGCCGCCACCCGCGCCCGAGCGATCCTTCACCCGCCGGTCCGCCGAAGCGCCCAGCGCGCCTCCGGCGCCTCCCACCCCGAAGCCGGAGCCTCAGCGGCCGAAGGTGACGACGAGCGAGCCGGACATCCCACTCCCGCCCGAGCCGGTCGAGGAGGACGAGGACCTCTACAACGAGGACGCGAGCCCCGCGCCGCCGCCTCCGCCGCTCCCGCCCGAGCAGGATCCGGAAGAGATCGCGCGAAAGCTGCTCGCCGACCATCTCAACGCCCGCCCCCTCGACGAACGCAAGTAGTCCTCTGGATGCGGTAGTTGCACGCGCAAGGACCGCATCCAGAGGACGAAATGCGGGTCAGGGTGACTCGTCGAGTTCCCCGGCGAGCAGCGCGCTGCCGAGCCGGGTGAGGTGGTGCAGGATGGCGCTGCCCTGCCGGACGCTGGCGACGAGCCCGGCCTCGCGCAGCACGGTGGCCTGTTTGCTGGCCGTGCCGATCGAGGTGCCGAGGCTTGAGGCCAGCTTGCTGGTCGTACGCGGGACACGCAGCGCGCCGAGGCTTTCGGCGCGGGTCCGGCCGAGAAGCGCCACCAGTTCGGGGGACACGTCCCCCGGACGGGCGCTCGTCGGGCCGGCGGGGTACAGCAGCACCGGCGGCAACGCCGGATCGATGAAGGTCACCGGCGTGTTCGCGCAGAACCGGCTCGGGATCAAGGTCAGCCCCCGGCCGCCGAGATGGACGGTCCGCTGCCGGGGGTAGGCGATTTCCAGCACCTCGCCGTCCCAACCGCGGACGCCGGGGATGCCGCGCATCATCGCTCCGGTGCCCTCGGAGGCCAGCGTGCGGACCCGCCGGGCCCGGTCGGCGGCGACGGTTTCGCGCATGCTGTGCCAGACCGGCGCGATCACCAGGTCGTACGCGTCGCGCAGCGCGCCGACGACCCCGTGGACCTCGTCGCGATCGCCGTCGGCGAGCCGTTTCACCCAGGTCGGGGCATTGCCGGTGAACACGGTCCGGAGATCGGCGCACAGTCGTCCGCGAGGGGTGCACGCCACCGCTTCGAGCCCGCCTTCGAAGGAGCCCGCCGTCGTGGGCGGGGTCAGGAAATCGGGGAAGTTCCCCTTCGGTGGGACGAGAGTGAACAGCGTCTTCAGCGATCGTGCCGCTTCCTCGTTCTGACGCAGGTTCTGCTGGACCCGCTGCCGCCAGGCCGACGGGCGGTCCTCTCGCAGCTGATGCGAACCGAGAACCAGCTCCCACAGCGGGTCCGGTGCGTCGGCTATGCGGATCCCCTGGAGATCCTTCCGATCGAAGATCATGCGCAGAGTCATGCCTGGTCCCCCTCAAGACGGCATTTTCTTCCCCGGCGACAACTCAAACGTGCCAGATCCGCCGAGACAAGCCGATCGGCCTAATCCGGGAGGCCGGGGCGCGGTGATGTTTGCGCTGGGACGAAAAGGTGTGTCCCGTTCGCGGGGCATCGGTGACGCTTCGTGGGCACCATCCGGGGGAGGGACCCATGGCAGGAGGAGAACACGGCCGGGCCTTGGCGGAACTGCTCGAAGGGCTGAAACGGCGTAGCGGGCACAGCTACGAACGGATCGGCGCCAAGGCGCATCTGAGCCGGTCGACCGTCCACCGCTACTGCAGCGGTGTCAGCGTGCCGGCCGCGTTCGGCCCGCTGGAACGGATCGCGACGATCTGCGAGGCCGAGCGTGACGAGCTGTCGAAGCTCTTCCGGCTGTGGGAACGCGCGGACGCGGCACGGGGAGAGATCGTGTCCGCGCCTCCCGCCCCGCATCCGGTCCCTGAGCCGAGAGGGCGGAACCGGATCGGGTGGTGGCCGCTGCTGGCGTCGCTCGTCATGGTCACCGCGGTCGGGGCGAGCGCGGTGCCCGCGGCGGAACCGGTCGCGCCGGCGCTCCACGCCCCGATGTGGACCGAGTTCCCGTCCCCTGTGGACAGTGCGTTCTTCGGCGTGACGACGAACAGCGAGACCGGCTTGATGCCGACGTTCGGCGTCGGCGCGGTCCGGCTCTGGGATTCGGAAACCCGCTGGCAGAACCTCGAACCGGAACGCGGCAGGCCGGCTTGGTCCACTTTGGACAGGCTGGTCGATGGGGCAGACCGGGCAGGGCTCCCGGTGCTGTACGTCTTCGGCGGCACCCCCGGCTGGGCGGCGCCGGGCGGACCGCCGTCGGCCTACCCGGACGGTTCCCGGGCGGCACCACCCGAAGACCTCGCGGACTGGGACGCGTTCGTCGGGAAGGTGGTCGAGCGGTATCGCGGCCGGATCGAGTCCTACGAGCTGTGGGACATGGCCAACCACCCCAAGTACTTCACCGGTCCGGTCGAACGGCTGGTGGAGATGGTCCGGCGGGCGAACCGGATCATCAAGGCGGGTGATCCCGGCGCCACCGTGGTCTGCCCCTCGATGGGGCACCTCGCCGACCCCGCGTATCGGCGGGTCATGGAGCGGTTCGGCGAACTCCGCGGCTACGAAAGCTGCGACGCCGCCGCGGTCAAACTGCATCCGGGCAGGATGGCGGACCCGCCGGAGACGATGCTCGCCGTCGCGGACGAGATCCAGCGGAGTTTCCACCGCGCCGGCGGGCACGCGAACCTGTGGAGCACCGGCCCCGATTTCGACGTCCCGTTGCAGCCGCCGGTCGATCCCGCCGTCGCCGCGGACTACGCCGCGCGCATCTTCCTGACCGGCCTCTACGCCCGCTTCAAGCGGATGTATTTCTACAACTGGGGAAGCGACCGCGTGCCGATCGTGCTCCAGCCGGCGGGCGGGCCGCCGACCCGCGCCGCCGCCCATGTCGAACGGCTCGGCCGCTGGCTCGACGGCGCGAAGATCCGGTCCTGCGGCGAGGGCACGCGGGCCGGACTGCCGGAGAACCTGTGGCGATGCCGGTTCACGCGCGACGGCGTGGAGTTCCGGATCGCGTGGGCGCCCTCGGGCACCGTGCGGCTGTCGGCGCCGGGCAGCGCGGAACGGCTCGACGGGACACGGGCGGTGACCGAATCGGGCTCCGTCGAGGTCACCGGCAGCCCGGTGTTGCTCAAGCCTTAGGTCCCGTTGGTCGTGAGTGGTAAGGACGGTTCTAACCGTCCTTACCACTCACGAGACGCGCATCTGCTGTGGCTGCTGGGGCTGGTGGTGTCGCAGAGCCGCGGGTGGCGATCCGCAAGTCCGTGAAGGCCTCCTTGCCTACCTTCAGGGTAGGGAAGGAGGCCTTCACGGACCGGCGGCCAACGGCCACCCGCATTCAGTAGGTACCGAAGGCAGCCTTGGCCCTAACCCGTAACGCCACTCACGACGCCGCGAGGTAGTCCTCGATCGCCTTCGCGATGACGGCCGCGTACTGCTGCCGTCCCTCTTCGCTCGCCATCGCGGCGGCCTCGGCGGCGTTGCGCATGTTCCCGCATTCGACGAGCGCGGCGGGTCGGGTCGAGAGGTTGAGCCCGCCGAGGTCGGCGCGCGGGGCGAGCCCGTTCGCACCGAGGTACGTCGAGGTCGGAAAGCCGCCCGTGCGGAGGCCGTCCCGCAACGCGGTCGCGAGCCTCATCGAGGGCTCACCCTGCTGGGCGTTCAGCGGCGGCGCCGAGTAGGCGACGTGGAAACCGTGCGCCCCGGCGGAATTCGAGCCGTCCGCGTGGATCGACACGACCGCGTCCGCCCCGGCGTCGTTCCCGATCGCGGCGCGTTCGTTGACGCACGGTCCGACGCCGGTGTCGTTCTGCCGGGTGAGGATGACGCGGATTCCCTTGGCCACCAACGCCTGCGAGATCCGCTGCGAGACGTCCCAGGTGAACGCGTGCTCGGTGTAGCCGGAATTCGTCGAGGTTCCGGTGGTGTTGCACGGTTTCGTCTTGCCGCGCCCCGCCGGGACCTGCTTGTTGATCTCGCCGGGTCTGCCGGAGTTGCCACCGTTGTGCCCGGGATCCAGCACGACGACCTTGCCGGTTTTCGGCGGCTGCTGGCTGCTCGGAGGCGGCTGAGGCGCGCTCGATGGCGGAGCGCTCGTCGTGGGGTTCGGCTGCGGCAGGGTGGTGAACACCGTGGTGGTGCCGGGTGGCGGCGGACTCGACGGCGAAGACGCGGGGGTGTCCACCCCGCACGCCGTGAACAGCGTCAATCCGATCGCCAGCACCAGGCCCATCCGTCGTCGCACGGCGCCCACGGTGCCACACGGGTGGCGGCTAGGCTGGTAGGCGGCACGGGATTTTCCAGGAGAGGACCGATCGGATCATGGTGCAACCCGGTGGCGGCTTCGACCTGTCGCAGATCATGCAGCAGGCACAGCAGATGCAGCAGAAGCTGGTCGAGGCCCAGGAAGAGCTGGCCAACACGGAGGTGACCGGCACTTCCGGCGGCGGCCTGGTCACCGCGACCGTGTCCGGCGACAGCCAGCTCAAGTCGCTGTCCATCGACCCCAAGGTGGTCGACCCCGACGACGTCGAGACCCTGTCCGACCTGGTCGTCGCGGCCGTCCGCGACGCTTCGGCCAACGCGCAGAAGCTCACCGAGCAGAAGCTCGGCCCGCTCGCCGGCGGCCTCGGCGGCGGGATGCCGGATCTCGGCGGCTTCCCCGGGCTCGGCGGCTAGCTTGTACGAGGGTGTCGTCCAGGATCTGATCGACGAGCTCGGGCGGCTGCCCGGCGTCGGTCCCAAGAGCGCGCAGCGGATCGCCTTCCACCTGCTGGCCGCCGATCCCGCGGATATCGCGCGCTTGCAGGAAGTGCTTGGCAAGGTCAAGGAAGGCGTGCAGTTCTGCGAGGTCTGCGGCAACGTCTCGGAGCAGGAGACCTGCCGGATCTGCCGCGACACCCGCCGCGACCTCACGGTCATCTGCGTGGTCGAGGAGCCGAAGGACGTCCTCGCGGTCGAGCGGACGCGCGAGTTCAAGGGCCGCTACCACGTGCTCGGCGGCGCGCTGGACCCGTTGTCCGGTATCGGACCCGAGCAGTTGCGCATGCGGGAGCTGCTCGCGCGGATCGGTGGCGCGGAGATCAGCGAGATCATCATCGCGACCGACCCGAACACCGAAGGCGAGGCGACCGCGACGTATCTCGTGCGGATGCTTCGCGACTTCCCCGGGCTGACCGTGACGCGGTTGGCGTCGGGGTTGCCGATGGGCGGTGACCTGGAGTTCGCGGACGAGCTGACGCTGGGCCGGGCGCTCTCGGGACGGCGGGCTCTTTAGCTTCTAGCTCCAGATGTCATGAAAGGGCCGTTCAGGACGAAAAACGTCCTGAACGGCCCTTTCATGACATTCGTGAGCGAGCGCGAAGCGTCAGCAGTAGCTCAGCCGCGCGAGAGTGTCGACGATGATCTCCGACGGGTGGAACTTGTCGACCCACGACTCGCCGCGCCGGTTCTGGTAGGTGTCGAGGAAGTTCTGCAGCTTGTCCCCGCGCATCTCGGTCAGCACGACGGTCTCGCCGAGGTGCTGCGGCGTCTCGGTGCGCTCGCGGTGCACGGCGCACGGCAGGCCGAGGTAGTAGCACTCGGCCGAAAGGCCGCCCGAGTCGGTGACGACGTACTCGGCGCGCGCGACCAGCGGCAGGAACTTCAGGTACCGCATCTTCGGCTGGATGATGAAGTTCTTCTCGTCGAACAGGTTCGCCAGGCCGAGCGCGCGGATCTTCTCGCGCTCGGGCGCGCCCGCCATGTAGAGGATCGGCATCTGCTTGCTCTGCTCGCGCAGGATCTCCAGCGCCTCGCGGTACTTGTCCGCGCGCGAGACCAGCTCGAAGCGGTGCAGGGTGGCGAGGCCGAACTTCTCCGGCAGGCCCTCGACGTCGAGCGGCCCGTTGATGGCCATCCGCATCGCGTCGATCGCGGTGTTCGCCTCGGTGTCGACGACGACGCCGCGGGCGTTGCGGAGGTTGTTCACCTCACGCGCGCTGGGCGCGAAGTGCATGTCGACGATCTTCGCTGCGATCTTCCGGTTCAGCTCCTCCGGCAGTGGCGACATGATGCTGCCCGACCGCGCACCCGCCTCGACGTGCCCGACTCGCGACTTGAGGATCCGCTTCCCGATGAGCGAGCCGTACGGCGTGGTGAAGGTGTCGCCGTGCACCAGCACCAGCGGCGGACGCCCGTCCTCGACCAGCGCGGCCTTCAGCTCGGCCCGGCGGCCCCACGCGGTCCGCAGCACCTGCGCGGCCCAGCCCGGCACCTGCGCGGGCGACTCCAGGTTGTGCGCCTTCTCCTTCGGCACGAGCCAGACGTCGGGCTCGGGGAGGTCCAGGTCGGCGAGAACGTCCGAGACCTCGTCGACGTGCTGGGCGGTGAACCAGATCTTCGGCCGGACCCCGCGTTCGAGGATGCCGTGGTAGACCGGCGCGATTTTGATCAGTTCCGCCGTGGTGCCGAGAATGAAGGAAATCACCGGAAGAGCCATTCTGTCGGGGTCTGCGGTGCCCGAAGGATACTGGTGGGCCGCGCAAGGTAGCCTCGCCGGGGTGAGTGCGAATTCGCTCCTCCCGGCCCTGTCCGTCGTGATCCCGGTCTACAACGAGCAGGACTGGATCGACCGCAGTGTCGGCGCGCTGATCGCGTCGGCACAGGTGGCGAACTGGCCGGTCGAGGTCGTCGTGGTCGACGACGGCAGCACCGACGGCACCGGCGGCAAGCTCGCCAAGCTGCAGGAGCTGTACGGCATCACCGTGCTCACCCAGCCGAACAGCGGCCGGTTCGAAGCCCGCCGCGCGGGTATCGCGAAGGCGTCGGGGCGGCAGATCCTGCTGCTCGACAGCCGCGTGATCGTCGACCCGGGTTCGCTCACCTTCCTCCGCGACCAGCTCGTCGACCACCCCGAGCGCACGGTGTGGAACGGTCACATCAACGTCGCGTCCGAACACAATCCGTACGCGGGATTCATGGCCGGGCTGGTCAAGATCCCGTGGCGCCGTTATTGCGCGAACCCGCGGTTGATGTCGTTCGGTATCGAGGAGTTCGACGTCTTCCCGAAAGGCACCGGATTCTTTTCCGCGCCGAAGGACGTTCTCGAGGATTCGTCCAACGCGTTCGAGTCGCTCTTCGAAGACGTCCGTTTCGCCAGTGACGACACGGGTGTTCTGCGCTGGATCGCGGAACGCCACCGCATCTTCCTCGCCCCGGACTTCTCCGCGACCTATCACGGCCGCGATTCGTTCAAGAAGTTCGTCGGGCAGTCGTATTTCCGCGGCACCACGTTCGTCGATTCGTATCTCGCGTCGCCCGGGCCCGCGCGCAACGGCCTGTTCGCCGCGATGGCCGTCGGCGTGCTCGGTCTCGGTGTCGCCGCGAAGCGCCCGAAGACCGCCGTCGCGCTGGCCGCCGCGGGGTCGACGGCCGCCGGGTTCGCGGTGACGAAGTTCGGCGCGACCAAGGCCGAGGCCAAGGCCGTCGCCCAGCTCACCCCGGTCTTCGCCGCCGGCTTCGGCGCCGGGGCACTCCGAGGCCTCTTCATGGCGCTGCGGGCGCGGCTCCGTAAATGAGCAGCGCGGTGAGCAGCGAAAAACTGGCCAAGGACACCGGGAAATCCGCCGGCCGTATCGGTGTCTACCTGCTGATCGCCATCGCGCTCGGCTACGTCCTCACCGTCGTCTGGGGCCGGACGCTGTCGCCTGCGGACAACGCGGTCCTGCTCTCCTTCTGGGGCATGTTGATGGGGCTGGGCGCGGCCCTGTCCCCGCTCGAACAGGAGATCTCGCGCCAGTCCGCGCACGCCGCGCTCGAAGGCCGCAAGGCGGGCCGCCCGGCGGTGCTCGCCTTCGTCACCAGTCTGGTCGCGGTCGCCGTCGCGGCCCTGTTCACGCTGATCCCGGCGGTGACCGACAAGGTCTACGGCGGCCAGTTCGCGCTCGCCGTGATCGTGCTCGCGGGCGGGCTGTCGTTCGCCTTCCAGTTCGCCGCGCGCGGTCTGCTGATCGGCCAGGACCACGTCCGGTCCTACTCATGGCTGATCCTGGTCGAGGCCGCCGTGCGGATCCTCGTGGTCGCCGCGCTGGTGGTCGCCGGGCTCACCCAGCTGTACTGGTTCGCCATCGCCGCCGCGACCGGCTCGTTCGCCTGGCTGCTGTTCGCCCGCGGCGCCGCCAAGCTGGTCGACCCGAAGCTGGACGCCGACGAGCCCGCGCGGCCGATCGTCACGAACATGCTGATGCTGCTGGCGGGCGCGGGGCTCACCGCGAGCGTCATCACCGGCTACCCGGCGCTGGTCAGCCTGCTCGCGCCCGGCGGTGACAAGGACGCGCTCGGCGTGCTCTTCCTCGCCCTGTTCGTGGCGAGGACGCCGCTCACGCTGATGGCGCCGGTCCAGGCCCTCGCGGTCCCGACCGTGGTGCGCCTGTCCAGCACCGAGGAGGGCAAGCACCGGCTGCGGAAGCTGCTCGCGCTCGGTTCGGCGGGCGCGCTGGCGCTCGCGGCGCTCGGCGCGCTGATCGGCTGGCTTATCGGCCCGTGGGTGGTGCGCCTGGTCTACGGCGCCAAGAACGATCCCGAGGCCTGGTGGATGGCCGGACTGGTCTGGTCTTCGGTGCTGCTGGCCGCGATGCAGCTGCTCGCCGCAGTCCTCGTCGCGCAGGCCAAGGCGACGAAGGTGCTGATCACCTGGGCCGCCGTCGTCGTCGCGACCGCGCTGGTCCTGCTGTTCTTCCCCGGCGACACGGTCGTGCGCGCCGTCGTCGGGCTCGCCGCCGGACCCACCGTCGGCCTGCTGGTCGTGATGGCGTTCGTGGTGAGGGGCACGCCCGGGCCGGGCAACGCGCGACCGTCCGAAACGTCTCGATAGTGTGGCCGCGCCATCGCGCGCCGCGAGCGGGTGGCGTCTTGACGCCGAATAGGGTTGGACAGCGAATTCGATGAACGTTCTTTTGGTCTTGCTGGCGTTCTGGCTGCCGGGGCTCGTCTTCGGTGCCGCGATCCGGTTGCGCGGCTGGACCCTCGCCGCCGCGGCCCCGCTGCTGACCTTCGGCCTCGTCGCCATCGGCATCCCGATCCTCGGCCGCTTCGGCATCCGCTGGACGATGCTGAACGTCGGCCTTTGGGTGCTCCTGCTGTCCGTCGTCGGTTTCGCGCTCTCTTTCCTCGTGCTCCGCTTCACCGCGAAGCGGCACCCGGACTGGGCCGAGGACGAAGACGACGACGATTCGAAGCGTTCCCCGCGCGACCACCTGCTGATCGGTGCCGGGGTCCTGGTCGGTCTCGGCGTCGGCACGGTGACCTTCCTGCGCGGCTCGCGCAGCCTGGAGAACGTCCAGCAGGGCTGGGACGCCCCCTTCCACGGCAACCTCGTGCGCTGGATCGCCGAACACGGTGACGCGCGCGCGTCGACCGTCGGCACCATCGCGAACCTGCCGAACCAGACCGACTACTTCTACCCGGACACCTACCACGCGCTGCTCGCCTTGGTCTTCGGCAAGGGCGGCCTGACGATGATGCCGACGCTGAACCTGGCGGCGCTCATGGTCGTGCTGACCGTCCCGGTCGGTGTCGCGGCGATGTGCCGTGCCTGGCGGATGCCGGTTCTCGCGACCGCGGCCGCGGCGGCCGTGTCCACCTGGTTCACCGCGTTCCCGTACGACTCGCTGTGGCGCGGTCCGCTGTGGCCGTACGTCGCCGGTGTGGCGCTCGTCCCCGCGATGCTCGCGCTCGCCCGCCTGCTGCTCAAGCCGAACGGCGTCGCCGGACCGCTCGCGATCGGCGTCGGCGTCGCCGGGCTGGCCGGCCTGCACACCAGCCTGATCTTCGTGATCATGGTCTACTTCCTGCTGATCCTGCTCGCGGTGCTGTTCCGCTTCGAGAAGATCAGCTGGCGCCGCAGCGCCGCCTCGCTGATCGCGACGATCGTGATGGCGGTCGTGCTCGGCGTGCCACAGGTCCTTCCCGCGCTCTACAACGCCGGCGGCGTGACGAGCGCGTTCTGGGCCTCCGAGACCAGTGTGTCCGGCGCGCTCGGGCAGACGATCACGTTCTCGCCGATGGCGTCGTTCCCGCAGTGGTGGATCGGCATCCCGGCGATCATCGGCGTGTTCTTCCTGGTCAAGCACCGGCGGATGCTCTGGATGGTCGGCGCGTACGTGGTGCTCGGCGGCCTGTTCGCCGCGACGATCTCGCTGGAGACCCCGCTCATCCACACCCTGACCGGCGTGTTCTACAACGACCACTGGCGGATCGGCGCGCTCGTGCCGCTGGCCGGCGCCGTCGCGTTCGGCGAGTTCGTGCACACCGCGTCGGGCAAGTTCGCCGAGAAGATCGGCGAGCGCAAACCGAACCTGAACCCGTTCACCGCGGCCATCGCGGGCGCGCTGGTGGTCGGTCTCGTCGTCACGGTGCTGAGCCGGGGCGGCTACATCGGCCGCAACTCCGCGCGGCTCGCGATGAACTACGGCACGGAAGGTCCCTCGGTCAGCAAGGGCGAGGAAGAGGCCTACGCCTGGCTCGGGAAGCACGTCGTGCCGGGCGAGCGCGTGATGAACGACAAGGCCGACGGCTCGGTGTGGATGTACGCGCTCGCCGGGGTCCAGCCGGTCGAGTGGACCAACTACGGCGCCGAGTTCACCACCAAGCCGGGCTGGCTGAGCGTGTTCCTCAACGACATCAACCGCGACCCGCGCGTGCGCGAGGCGCTCACCGACCTCAAGGTGCGCTACGTGCTGGTCGGCAAGGGCAAGGTGGCCCCCAACGCGCAGTCCGCGGTGGGTCTCCAGCGGCTCGACATCACTCCGGGTTTCAAGCGCGTCTTCCACAACCTCGACGCGTCGGTTTACGAAATCGAAGGTCAGCAAGGTGTGGTCGCCGCCGGCGCCCCCGCCGGGTCCGACACCGCTCACGGCCAGTAAGAAGATAGAGTGATCCAGTGTCCAGTACGTCCGTGACCACCCGCCGCGTACTCATCGTGATGCCTGCTTTGAACGAGCAGGCCAGTGTCGGCGCGGTCATTTCCCAGGTCAAGCAGTCCTTGCCGGGCATGGACGTGCTGGTGGTCGACGACGGTTCGTCCGACGACACGGCCAAGCTCGCCCGCGCGGCGGGCGCGGAGGTGGCCCGCCTGTCGGTGAACCTCGGCGTCGGCGGGGCGATGCGCACCGGCTTCCGGTACGCGGCCGCCCGCGGCTACGACGTCGTCGTGCAGGTGGACGCGGACGGCCAGCATGACCCGAACGAGGTCGCCGCCCTGCTGGACGCGCTCGACGACGCCGACATCGCGATCGGTTCGCGGTTCGCCGGCAAGGGTTCGTACAAGGCCAGCGGCCCGCGGAAATACGCGATGGTCGTGCTCTCGGTCGTTTTCTCCCGGCTCGGGAAGACCAAGCTCACCGACGTGACCTCCGGGTTCAAGGCGATGGGCCCGCGTGCGATCAAACTGTTCGCCGCGTACTACCCGGCCGAATACCTCGGCGACACGGTCGAATCGCTGGTGATGGCGATCCGCGCCGAACTGAAGATCAAGGAAATCCCGGTGATCATGCGGGAACGGGCCGGTGGCACACCGAGCCATTCGCCGGTGAAATCGGCCGTCTACCTCGGCCGCGCCGGACTCGCCCTGCTGCTGGCGCTCGTGCGCCGCCGCCCCGCCGTCGACTCGTCGGATTCGGCGTAAAAGGAGCTGATTATGGCTGGCTGGCGCATTCTCAGCATCGTCGTCGCCTGTCTGGTGCTGTTCGTCGTCCTCGAGATGATGCGGCGGCGGAAACTGCGGGAAAAGTACGCGGGTGTTTGGCTCGTCCTCGCCGTCGGCGTGGTCGTGCTCGCCCTCGTTCCGCAGGCCGCCGACTTCATGGCGCGGATAACCGGCGTGCAGACGCCGTCGAACTTCGTATTCCTCTTGGCCGGTGTCGTGCTGGCACTGGTCGCGTTGCATCTGTCGACCGAGGTCGGTCACCTCGAAGAAGAGGTCCGGACCTCCGTCGAGGAGATCGCGCTGCTCCGCTGCGAGCTCGCCGACGCCCAGCGTGACCTGGAAGAACGCGTCGCCGCGCTCGAAGCACGGACGGCCACGCCCGACAACGTCAAAGGGCTCCCCGAAGTGAGCCCCGCGCGCGCACGCTGATCGACGCCCTTTTCGCCGCCCCGCCGAGGTTGGGCGCCGTCCGCGTGCTCGCCGTCGACGGACCTTCCGGCTCCGGGAAGTCCACGCTGGCCGGGAAGATCGTGGCCGAACTCGCCGGCCGGGGCGTCCGGGTCGCGCTGGTGAGCACCGACGAGTTCGCCACCTGGGACGAACCCGTTTCGTGGTGGCCGCGGCTGGAGTCCGGTGTGCTGGAACCGCTGCGCGCGGGCAGGCCCGGCCGCTACCGGCGAGTGGACTGGTCCACTGGCGTCCCACTGCCGGGTGAAGAGGTCGAGATCCCGGTCCCCGAGGTCCTGGTGCTGGAAGGCGTTTCCAGTGGCCGTGCGCGGATGCGGCCTGCGTTGTCCCTGCTGACCTGGCTCGATGGCGGCAGCGAGGCCGAACGTCTCGACCGCGCCGCCGAGCGGGACGGCGAAGGATCCAGGGCGGAACTGCGGCGCTGGCAGCTGTTCGAGCGGGGGTGGTTCGCCGTCGACGGGACCAGGGCCGCGGCGGATCGCGTGGTCACCTGTCGTGAGTGGTGAGGACCGTTCGGCACACAGGAGCGGCGTGATCAGGGACGTGACTCGCGTGCTTGGACGCCGCACTCGCGTGTTACGCGAGTTCCGCCTTCAATCACGCGAGAACCGGGACCCAATGTCCTGCCGATGTCCTGTTTCCTCCGGCACCCATTGGTTGTAGTGGTGGACACCCATTTGAGTCAGTGACCCGGCACTCTGCGCGTTAGTGGTCGGGAATTGATTACACTCCGTCCGGAATTGCGGACACTTTGCGGTCGTATTGGCCGTCGTGTAGCGCGATCGTAACCTCGCGTGCTTAAGTGCGGGCTGAGTTCCCGCTAGTGTCGGCGGGCACACCGATCGTCCGTGGAGTTCGAGTTACCGACCGACCGGACGGTGCCTAAACACCGAAAATCTCCTCAAGGGGTGCCAGATGCAGCAACTGCGGGTGACCCGAGCACGCCGTGTGGCCCTGATCGGGCTTGCCGGCGCACTCGCGGTCTCCATTTCCGCCTGTGCCGAATCGAAGCGTGAAGAAGGCGCAGGGGGTGGCTCGGGAGGCACCATGGTCTTCGGCGCCGCCGGTAACCCGAAGACTTTCGACCCGCTCTTCAACGACGACGGTGAGACCTTCCGCATCATCCGCCAGATGATGGACACCCTGATCATGAACAAGCCGGGGACCGCGGACCTCGAGCCCGGCCTGGCGGAGAAGTGGGAAGGCAGCAACGACGGCAAGACCTGGACCTTCAGCCTGAAGAAGGGCGTGAAGTTCCACGACGGCACCCCGTTCAACGCCGAAGCGGTCTGCTTCAACTTCAACCGCATGTTCAACATGAAGGGCGCCGCCGCCCAGAGCCAGATGATCTACTACGGCGACGTCTTCGAGGGCTTCGCCAAGAACGAGGGTGACGCCTCCGGCGCCCCGGTGTTCAAGGACTGCCAGGTCAAGGACGAGTCCACCGCCGTCCTGAACCTGAACAAGGCCAAGGGTGCCTTCCCGGCCGCCTTCACGCTGCCGTCGTTCTCGATCCAGAGCCCGGACGCGCTGAAGAAGTACAACGCGGACCAGGTCACCCAGAGCGGTGACTCGTTCCAGTACCCCGAGTACGCGCTGAAGCACCCGACCGGCACCGGCCCGTTCAAGTTCGAGAGCTGGGACCAGGCCAAGGGTGAGATCACGCTCTCCAAGGCCACCGACTCGCCGACCCAGACGGCCAAGCTCGACAAGCTGGTCTTCAAGGTCATCCCGGACGAGAACGCCCGCAAGCAGGCGCTCAAGGCCGGCGACATCCAGGGCTACGACTACCCGTCGCCCGCGGACTACGGCCTGCTGCGCAACGACGGCGAGCAGGTGCTCATCCGCCCGTCGTTCAACATCCTGTACCTGGGCATCAACCAGAAGAACAACCCGAAGCTGAAGGACCTCAAGGTCCGCCAGGCGCTGGCCTACGGCCTCAACCGCGCCCAGTTCGTGAAGTCGAAGCTCCCCGAGGGTGCCGAGACCGCGACCCAGTTCGTGCCGAAGGCGATCGACGGCTACAACGAGAACGTCACCAAGTACGACTACAACCTTCAGAAGGCGAAAGACCTGCTGAAGGAAGCCGGCGCCGAGGGCATGACCCTGAAGTTCTACTACCCGACCGAGGTCACCCGGCCGTACATGCCGAACCCGGCGGACATCTTCACCTCGCTGTCCGAGGACATGAAGGCCATGGGCATCAAGGTCGAGCCGATCGCCAAGCCGTGGAACGGTGGCTACAAGGACGACGTCCAGAAGGCGGGCAAGCAGGACGTGCACCTGCTCGGCTGGACCGGTGACTACAACGACGCCGGTAACTTCGTCGGCACCTTCTTCGGTCGCGAGAAGCCGGAGTTCGGCTTCAACAACCCGGAGCTCTTCTCGGCCATCTCGGCCGCGGACGCCGCGCCCGCCGGCGAGGCGCACACCAAGGCGTACCAGGAAGTGAACCAGAAGATCATGGAGTACCTGCCCGCCATCCCGATCTCCTACGGCCCCCCGGCGATCGTCGTCGGCCCGAAGGTGAAGGGTCTGGTGGCCAGCCCGCTGACCGACGAGCGCTTCTACACCGTCACGGTCAACTGATCCTCCACCACTAGTGGCTCAGGGGGTGGGTGCTACCGCGCCCACCCCCTGAAGTCCATCCCGGGCTGGCAACAAAGGAACGCACGTGCTCCGTTTTCTCGTGCGTCGGCTGCTACAAGCGATACCGACGCTCTTGATCCTGTCCATTTTGATCTTCGCCTGGCTCCGGTCCCTGCCCGGTGGCCCCGCCGGCGCCCTCCTGGGTGACAAGGCGACCCCGGAGAAGATCGCCGACCTGAACAAGCTTCTCGGCCTCGACGATCCGATCTTCGTCCAGTACTTCAAGTTCCTCGGCCGGGCGATCACCGGCGATTTCGGCAACTCGCTGGTCTCCGCCCAGCCGGTCATGTCGGAGATCGGGAACTTCCTCCCCGCCACCCTCGAGCTCGGCTTCTGCGCGATGCTCATCGCGGTGGGGCTCGGCATCCCGTTCGGCTACCTGTCCGCCCGTTTCCGCGGCGGTGCCGTCGACAACATCATCATCGTGCTCTCGCTGGTCGGGGTCGCGGTGCCGGTGTTCTTCCTCGGCTACATGATGCAGGACGCGCTGGCCGCTCCGCTCGGACTTCCGTCGCAGGGCCGTCAGATGGCGGGTCTCGACGCCACCACCGTCACCGGCTTCGCGGTCTTCGACGGCATCATCACCCAGGAATGGGACGCCGCCTGGGACGCGATCACCCACCTGATCCTTCCCGCGTTCGCGCTCGCCACCATCCCGCTCGCGGTGATCGTCCGGATCACCCGCGCGTCGGTGCTGGACGTGCTGAACGAGGACTTCATCCGCACGGCCAACTCGAAGGGCCTGACCCAGCCGATCGTCCGGCGCCGTCACGTGCTCCGCAACGGGCTCCTGCCGGTGGTCACCGTCATCGGCCTGCAGACCGGCGCGCTGCTCGGTGGCGCCGTGCTGACCGAGCGCGTGTTCAACTTCCGCGGCCTGGGCTTCCTGCTCGCCGAGGGCATCGAACGGCGTGACTACCCGCGTCTGCAGGCGCTGCTGCTGTTCGGCGCGCTGGTCTACGTGCTGGTGAACACGCTGGTCGACATCTCGTACGGGCTCATCGACCCGAGGGTGCGTGTCCGATGAACACATTGCTGAACAAGAAGAAGGAACCGATCGACAAGCTCGCCGCGACGTCGGCGAAGGGGCACAGCCTCGGCGGTGAGGCGGTCCGCCGCATGCTGCGGAGCCCGGTCGCGATCACCGGTGGCGTGATCACCCTGCTGTTCCTGCTGCTGGCGATCCTGGCACCGTTCATCGCGCCGAAGGACCCGTACGAGCGGTACCTGCAGAGCGAGGTCATCCTCGGCCAGGGCATCATCCCCGGCGCACAGGCCGGTTTCCCGCTCGGTGTCGACGACTTCGGTCGCGACTACCTTTCGCGGCTGCTGGTCGGCGCGCAGAACACACTGCTGGTCGGTGTGCTCGCGACGGTCATCGGCGTCGTGGTCGGCATGATCATCGGCGGTCTCGCCGGTGCCTTCGGCGGCTGGGTCGACACGGTGCTGATGCGCCTCGTCGACGTCATGCTGTCCGTGCCGTCGCTGCTGCTGGCGATCTCGGTCGCCGCGCTGTTCCAGAAGCCGAGCCAGTGGACCGTGATCGTGGCCGTGTCGATGGTCGGCGTGCCGATCTTCGCGCGGTTGCTGCGCGGTTCGATGCTCGCGCAGAGAAACAGCGACCATGTGCTCGCGGCGACGTCGCTCGGCGTCAAACGCGGGGCGATCGTGTTGCGGCACATGCTGCCGAACTCGCTCGGCCCGGTCATCGTGCAGGCCACGCTGACGCTGGCCACCGCGATCCTCGAGGCGGCGGCGCTGTCGTTCCTCGGTCTCGGCGACCCGGACCCGAACCGGGCGGAATGGGGCATCATGCTGAGCCGCAGCGCCCGGCAGTTCCTCGACATCCGTCCCGAGCTGGCGTACTACCCGGCCATCGCGATCATCATCGTCGCGCTCGGGTTCACCCTGCTCGGCGAGTCCTTGCGGGAAGCCCTCGATCCGAAGAACAGGCGGTGATCTTTCATGGCTCTCCTTGAAGTACGTGACCTCAAGGTCGTTTTCCAGCGACGCGGCGAGAAGCCGTTCACCGCGGTGGACGAGGTCAGTTTCGACGTCGAACCCGGCCAGACGGTCGGTCTCGTCGGCGAGTCCGGTTGCGGCAAGTCCGTGACCTCGCTGGCGATCATGCGGCTGCTCGCGAAGCGCGGCAACCAGGTCAGCGGTTCCGTGTCGTTCGAAGGCACGGATCTGCTTCGCCTGTCGGACAAGGAAATGCGGGACCGCCGGGGGCGCGACCTCGGCATGGTGTTCCAGGACCCGCTGTCCTCGCTGAACCCGGTCATCCCGATCGGGCTGCAGATCACCGAGGTGCTGGAGCGGCACCGCGGGATGGCGCGCAAGGCGGCGTCGGTGGAGGCGGCGGAACTGCTGGACAAGGTCGGCATCCCCGACCCGACCCGGCGGCTTTCCGAATACCCGCACCAGCTTTCCGGCGGGATGCGGCAGCGCGCGCTGATCGCGATCGCGCTGGCGTGCCGTCCGCGGCTGCTCATCGCCGACGAGCCGACCACCGCGCTCGACGTGACGATCCAGGCGCAGATCCTCGCGCTGCTGCGGGAACTGGTGCAGGACACCGGGACCGCGCTGATCATGATCACGCACGACCTCGGTGTGGTCGCCGGTCTCTGTGACCAGGTCAACGTGCTCTACGGCGGCAAGATCGTCGAGCGCGCGGAGCGGCACGCGTTGTTCGCCGAGCCGCGGCATCCCTACACGCACGGCCTGCTCGCCTCGATCCCGCGTCTCGACGCGGGCCGCGGCGAGAAACTGATCCCCATCAAGGGATCCGTCGCCGACAACATCCCGTGGGACGGCGGCTGCGCGTTCGCGCCCCGCTGCCCGAACGCTCTCGGCGTGTGCCGGGAGGTTTCACCGCAGCTGACCCCGGATCGCAACGGGCTGCTGCGCTGCCACAACCCGGTGATCCCGGCCGTGGCCGCACGAGGAGGGGCCCGATGACCCACACGGTACCGCCGCAGGACGTGCTCCTGGAGGTCGACGATCTCAAGGTGCACTTCCCGATCAAACGCGGCATCGTGGTCGACCGCACGGTCGGGCACGTGTTCGCCGTCGACGGCGTCGATCTGGCCATCCGCCGGGGTGAGACCTACGGCCTGGTCGGGGAATCCGGCTGCGGGAAGTCCACTTTGGGCAGGGCGATCCTCCGGCTGACCGAGCTGACCGACGGCAAGGTCGTCTTCGACGGCACCGACGTGGCCGGGCTCAAGGGCGAGGAACTGCGCAAGGCCCGCCGCCGGATGCAGATGGTGTTCCAGGACCCGATGTCCTCTTTGGACCCTCGGCAGTCGGTGGAATCCATCCTGACCGAAGGGATGAAGGCGCACGGCCTCGACAAGGACAAGGAGGCGACGGCCAAGCGGCTGCGCGAACTCCTTGCCGCCGTGGGACTTCCGGAGTCCGCGCTGCGGAAGTACCCGCACGAGTTCTCGGGCGGTCAGCGTCAGCGCATCGGTATCGCGCGGGCACTGGCGGTCGAGCCGGACCTGATCGTCGCCGACGAACCGGTGTCCGCGCTGGACGTCTCGGTGCAGGCGCAGGTGGTCAACCTCCTGGAGGATCTGCAGGAGAAGCTCGGGCTGACCTACCTGGTGATCGCGCACGACCTCGCGGTGGTGCGCCACATCTCCGACCGCATCGGCGTGATGTACCTCGGCTCGCTGGTCGAAGAGGCCGACGCGGACACGCTGTACGAGAACCCGCTGCACCCGTACACGCGGGCGCTGCTCTCGGCGATCCCCGTGCCGGACCCGACGGTGGAGGACACCCGCGAGCAGATCCTGCTCGCCGGTGACCTGCCCTCGCCGGCGCGGCCGCCGTCCGGCTGCCGGTTCCACACGCGGTGCCCGTGGAAGCAGCAGAGCCTGTGCGACACCGACCGCCCGCAGCTGCGGGAGATCGGCACCGGGCACCGGGTCGCGTGCCACTACGCGGAGGACATCCGCGACGGGCGGATCAAACCGCACGAGGTCAAGGCGGAACTCGTCGAGGCCGGGGAGCTGAACCCGGACGTCGGCGGACTGCCGGACGTCGGCTCGGCGGCGGAGATCCTCTAGTCCCGAACGCGCGTGAAGGCCCCCTTCCCTCGGCTCAGCCGCGGAAAGGGGGCCTTCACGCGCTCCCCGCATTTAGTCCTCTGAATGCGTGCAGTCGGCGAGGGCGCGAAGCCCGTCCGCATTCAGAGGACTAAATGCGGGGAGTACGGCCATCAGGCAGACTCTCTGTTATGCGGGTCACAGTGCTGGGAGCGTCGGGGCGGACGGGGATCCACGTGGTCCGGATCCTGCGGGGGCGGGGACATCAGGTGCGGGCGGGCTTGCGCAGCCGCCGCCGCGCCGAGCAGGTCGCCGGGCTCGGCGCCGAAACCGTCGTCGCGGACGTCACCGCCGACGCGGACGACCTCGTCGAGGCGCTCGCCGGATCCGAAGTGGTGATCAGCGCGATCGGCGCGCCCGATCCCGACCATGCCTCGGTCGACCTCGTCGACCGCGACGGCGTGATCACCGCGATCCGCGCGGCGGAGAAGGCGGGCGTCGCGCGGTTCGTGCAGCTTTCCGCGCAGTTCGCGGATTCGCCGGATCAGGGTGATCGCCTGGTGCGGTCGATCCTGATGGCGAAGCAGATCTCCGACAGCGTCCTGCGCCGTTCGAGCCTGAACTGGACGATCGTCCGGCCCGGCACGCTCACCGACGATCAGCCCACCGGCCACGTCAAGATCGCCGGGCACCTCGAACCGGGCCGCGTCTCCCGCGCGGACGTCGCCGCCGTCCTGGTCGCGACGCTGGAAGAGCCGCTCGCCGAGAATCAGGGTTTCGACGTCATCGGCGGGGAGATCCCTATTCCGTCGGCGCTGGCGTCGTTGGGCTGAGCGCCTTCTTCCGCTCCCGCGCGGCCCGCAGGTTCGCGACGTTCCCGCAGGTGCGCACGTCGTGCCAGACGCCGCTGTTGTTGCGCGAGACGTCGTAGAAGGCCGAACGGCAGCCGTCGAGCCGGCACAGTTTCAGCCGCGACCAGATCCCGGCCTGCTGCGCGAGCAGCGTCTCCGTCCACAGCGCCGAAGCGAGCCACTGCCGTCCGGTGCCGGAGGGGAACAGCCGGACGACGCCGTCGCGCAGGTCGAGGTCCGCCTTGATCGGCTTGCCGAGGTCCGTTTCGCCGCCGTCCACGAGCGAAACGAACGATGCGCGAAGGTCGCGAAGAGCGCGAAGGTCACCCGGTCCCAGCGAGATGTCGGGTGCCTCGGAGTCCCGGGCTCGCGACCATTCCGCCAGCGCCTCGGCGGCCCAAGGCCGTGCCAGGTCGGCGTCGCTCAGCAGGTCGAGGCCGTAGGTCTTGATCGCCTTGGTGTTGAGGAAGTCCTGAACGAGCGCCAGCCCCGAGGGGGCGGTGCGTAACCGGTACCGGTCCGTCGCGGTCCATGACATAGGTCAAGCGTACTTGACTCTGTCGAGTCGCGTCGCCATGCTGACGACAGAGGCAAAAGCCGAATACTTCTGTCAAGGGAGCAAGTCATGACCTCCATCGAAGGCGCCGTCGTCCTGGTCACCGGCGGGCAGCGCGGGCTCGGCAAGGCGTTCGTCGCCGAACTGCTCGACCGCGGCGCCGCCAAGGTCTACGCGACCGCCAGGTCGCCGCGCGAGGAGACCGATCCGCGGATCGTCCCGCTCCCGCTCGACGTCACCGACCCGGAATCCGTCCGCGCGCTGGCCGAGAAGGCGGGAGACGTGACGATCGTCTTCAACAACGCCGGCGTCCTCGGGCTCGGCTCGCTGTTGAACGACGGCGTCGAAGCGCACCGCCCGGTCTTCGAGACGAACGTCTTCGGTGCGCTGCGCGTCGCGCAAGCGTTTGCGCCGCAGCTCAAGGACGGTGGTGCGCTGGTCAACGTGCACTCGGTCCTGTCGTGGGCGGCGGGCTCGGGCTCGTACGGCGCGTCGAAGGCGGCGTTCTGGTCGCTCACCAATTCGCTCCGCATCGAGTTCGCCGAGCAGGGCACCCAGGTGGTCGGTGTGCACCTCGGCTACACCGACACCGACATGACCCAGGGCCTCGACATCCCCAAGAACGACCCGCGCGACGTCGCCCGCCAGGTCGTCGACGGCCTCGAAAAGGGCGAGACCGAGGTGCTCACCGACGATCTCACCCGCCGGGTCAAGGCCGCGCTGGCCGGTCCGGTCGAGCATCTCGGCACCAGCCGGATCGGCGCGTAGAAAACCGTTGGCGGGAGGCTGCCGCTCCGAGGTAGCTTCGCCGCCATGTGTGCCCCCGCGTTCACCCGGATCCGCCGCGCCTAGCGGCGGATTCCCGGCTTTCGGCAAGGAACCGCCGCCCGAGCGAGTCATCGCCGGGCGGGCCTCGTGCTGCCCGGCTCACCTCGAAGCCGCGGAGATCCCTTGCGCACACAGCGTCCTGGCCGTCATGAACTCGGCCAGAACTTCCTTATCGACCAGAACATCGTCGAAACCGTCGTGAAGCTCGTCGGCGGCACGACCGGGCCGATCATCGAATTCGGCACGGGCGACGGCGCCCTGACCCTGCCGCTGGAACGGCTCGGCAGGTCGCTGACCGGCGTCGAGATCGACGACCGCCGCACCGCCCGGCTGGCGGGCCGCGTCCAGCCGCCGACGAAGATCGTCACCGCGGACTTCCTGCGGTTCCCGTTGCCGAAGACACCCCATGTGCTGGTCGGGAACCTGCCGTTCCACCTGACCACCGCGACCCTGCGCCACGTCCTCGCCGCTCCCGGCTGGACGGACGCCGTACTGCTCATGCAGTGGGAGGTGGCGCGCCGCCGCGCCGGGGTCGGTGGCGCGACCATGATGACCGCGCAGTGGTGGCCGTGGTTCGACTTCCGGCTGGCGGGCCGGGTGCCCGCGGAGGCGTTCCGCCCCAGGCCGGGCGTCGACGGCGGTCTGCTCACCGTGACCCGGCGTGAGCGGCCGCTCGTCGACGACGCGGATCGTGCGCGCTACCAGGACTTCGTGCGGCAGGTGTTCACCAGGCCCGGCCGGGACGTCGTGCCCAAACGGCTCACCGCACGCCAGTGGGCTGAGGCGTTTCGGCTTCGGCGAGGAAATCCGGTTCGCGCACGCGGCGTTTCGTCGAGCCGAACAGGACGCCGCCGATGACGACGGCCGCCGCGACGATCTCCACCGGCGAAGGCCGCTCGTCGAGGACCAGGAACGCCATCGACAGCCCGACCACCGGAACCAGCAGGGAGAACGGCGCGACCACGCCCGCCGGGTTGCGGCGCATCAGCGACGTCCAGATCCCGGAGCCGACGATCGTGCCGAACAGCACGACGTAGGCGAGGCCGCCGAGCCCGATCAGCCCGGTCGTCGTGCCGAGCGTGCTCAGTGAGTGCCCGATCTCGGCGGGGCCCTCCATGACCAACGACAGCGCGAACATCGGCAGCGGCGGCACCACGGACATCCAGAGGACGAAATTCAGCGGGTTGTCCGGTGCCGCCTGCCGGGTGCTCAGGTTGCCGAACGCCCAGCTCAGCGCGCCGAGCAGGGTCAGGATCACCGGCAGCAGGGCGGCGTTCCCGGCCTGCTGCCAGGCGATCGTCGCCATCCCGGCGACGGCGAGCAGGATCCCGGCGAGCTGCCGTCCGGACACGCGTTCGCGCAGGAAGACGGCGCCGAGCAGCACGGTGAACGGGGCCGACGCCTGCAGCACGAGCGACGCGAGACCGGTCGGCATACCGGTGTCCATCGCGATGAAGAGGAACACGAACTGCCCGGTGCCGAAGCCCAGCCCGTAGCCGAGCAGGTGGCGGATCTTCACCTTCGGCCACGGGACGAACAGGATCGTCGGGATCGCGATGACCGCGAAGCGCAGCCCGCCGGCGAAGACGGGCGGGAACTGGCCGAGGGTGGCGTGGATGGCGAGGAAGTTGCAGCCCCAGAGGACGGCGACGAACAGGGCGAGCAGACGATCGCGGGCGGGCATGTCTTCACTCTTACGTGGAACGACCCTTTAGGACCAGCGAGAATATTTGCAGCGATCGTTCAGTTCGGCTTCACATATGCTGGCGGTATGGACATCGGCCGGTTGCGGACCCTGCGGGAGTTCGCTGATCGCGGCAGCGTGACGGCGGCCGCGAAAGCGTTGCACTGCACGCCGTCCGCGGTCTCTCAGCAGCTGCGCGCCTTGCAGAGTGACGTCGGTCTCGCGCTGACGGAACCGGCCGGACGCGGCCTGCGGCTGACCGACGCGGGTCGCGCGCTGGTCGCCCGCGCGGACGACGTACTCGCCGCGCTGGAGCGGGCGGAGTCCGAATTGGACACTTACCGCAGCGCCCCGCGCGGCCGGGTCCGGGTGGCGATCTTCCAGTCCGCCGGGCTGATGCTGCTGCCGGGCCTGCTGCACCGGACGGCGGAATTCGACGGCCTGGACGTCATCGTGCGCGACGTCGACATGACCCCGCCGGAGGTCCCCGGGCTCGTCGCGGATTACGACATCGTGGTGGCGCACCGGGACGAGCACGCGCCGTCACTCGGCTCGGACCGGCTGGAGACCCGGCATCTGCTGCGGGAACCGCTCGACGTCGCGCTCCCGGCGGGGCACCGGCTCGCGAAGCGCCGCCGCATCGAACTCGCCGAACTGGCCGACGAACGCTGGATCAGCGTCAACGCCGGCTTCCCGGTGGACGACATCCTCCAGTCGCTGATCATCCGCACCGGGGTGCGGCCGCAGGTGGTCCAGCGCATCAACGACTTCCGCATCACCGAACGGCTCGTCGCCGCCGGGCACGGGATCGCGCTCCTGCCCCGGTACACAATGGACACCCGGCGCGGCAGCGGTCTGGTCTGCCGTCCGCTCGCCGGGATCAAGGCGGCACGGCACGTGGAGGCGGTTTACCGGCTCGGTGCGTCTTCACGGCCCGCGGTGGCGAAGGTGCTCGATGCGCTCGCCGACGAGGTCGGCGCGCTCACGGGCGAGCGTGACTCTTCAGGTGGTCCAAGGCGATCTTGAGCGCGTCGGCGATCGGCGTGACGTCGTGGCGCAGGTGGGCCATCAGCAGGCCGCCCTGCACACAGGTCAGCGCGGCCTGCGCGAGCCTCGCCGGGTCTGCGCCCTCGACCAGTTTTCCCTGTTCCCGCAACGATTCCAGGCCGCGCTGGAGATGTGACTCCCATTCGCGGTAGGCCTTGTCCAGCAGCGGCGCCATCTTGGGGTCGTCCCCGAGTTCGCCGGTGAGATTGCCCAGCGGGCAGGCGATCGGCCCCTTGGGCGTGGTCTGGATGGCCAGGATCTCCCTGGCCCACTGGTCGAAATCGGCCCAGTCGTGCAGCTCGAAGATGGTCGGCTGGTTGCCGAGGATGTTTTCGAGGAAGCGGGTGATGACCGCTTCGACGAGCTGATCCTTGTTCTTGAAGTAGTGGTACATCTGCGATTTCCCGGCCCCGCTGGCCGCGAGCACCTTGTCGACGCTCGTCCCGGCGACGCCGTGGACGTACATCAGCTCCGCCGCCGCGTCGACGATGGCGCCCCTCGTCATCCGCCCCTGCGGGGTCTTCGCCGGTTGACCGCTCATGTACCGAATAGTACAGTCGGCGCCACTGTACCGATCAGTACAACCGAAGGAGCCGACCATGGGGGATCTCAACACCGAACTCGCCGAGCTGCGGGAATCCGTCGCGAGCCACGTTCCGGCGGAGGTCGCCGAGGTGCTCAAGGCCGACCGCGCGACGTTCGTCGGGGTGGTCGCCGAGGCGGCCGCGAAACCGGGGACGCCGATGCCGGACCTCGCGCTGCCGGACGCCGGCGGCGATCGGGTGCGGGTCGCGGACGGGCCCGCGGTCGTGGTGTTCTATCGCGGCGCGTGGTGTCCGTACTGCAACCTGGCGCTGCGCACGTATCAACAGGAGCTGTTGCCGGAGCTGGAGAAACTGGGCGTGAAGCTGGTCGCGGTCAGCCCGCAGCTGCCGGACGGCTCACTGTCCACAAAGGATCTTGAATTCGCCGTTCTGTCCGATGTGGACAACGAGCTCGGGCGCGCGCTCGGCATCACGTTCCGGCTGGCCCCGGAGACGAAACCGGCGTTCGACACGCTCATCGGCGACGTCGAGAAGATCAACGGGGCGGCGGAATGGGAGCTGCCGTATCCGACCGTCCTGGTCGTGGACGGCGAAGGCGTCATCCGGTACATCGACGTGCACCCGGACTACACCACGCGCACCGACCCGGCCGACGTCCTGGCCGCGGTGAAAACAGCCCTGTAGAAGTACATGAAGGCCCCCTTCCTGTACCTAGGCGCAAGGAAGGGGGCCTTCATGTACTGAGGGACTACCGGTTAGCGCGGTTCACGGCCGACACGACGGCCCGCAGCGAAGCGGTCACGATCGACGGGTCGATCCCGATGCCCCAGTACACCCGGTCGGAGATCGCGCACTCGATGTACGACGCCGCCCGCGCGTCGTCGCCCGGCGAGAGCGTGTGCTCGCTGTAGTCCAGCAGCCGCAGGTCGAACCCGACGGTCGACAGCGCGTCGAAGAACGCCGCGATCGGGCCGTTCCCGCGCCCGGTGACCTCGTGCTCGTCGCCTTCGACCCGCACGGTCGCGGTGATGTCGTACTCACCGTCCCCGTTGTCCCGGACGTGCTGGCGCACCAGCTCCAGCGGCGTCTTCAGCTCCAGGTACTCGGCCGAGAACGCGTTCCACATCGTGGCCGGGTCGACCTCGCCGCCCTCGGTGTCGGTGTGGCGCTGGACGACCTTCGAGAACTCGATCTGCAGGCGCCGCGGCAGGTCGAGCTGGTGCTCGGCCTTCATGATGTAGGCGACGCCGCCCTTGCCGGACTGCGAGTTCACCCGGATCACGGCCTCGTAGTTGCGGCCGATGTCCTTCGGGTCGATCGGCAGGTACGGGACCTCCCACGGGTGCTCGTCGACCGGCGTCCCCGCCTTGTCTGCGGCGGCCTTCAGCGCGTCGAGGCCCTTGTTGATCGCGTCCTGGTGGCTGCCGGAGAACGCGGTGAACACCAGGTCGCCCGCCCACGGGCTGCGTTCGTGCACCGGCAGCTGGTTGCAGTATTCGACGGTCCGCTTGATCTCGTCCATGTCGGAGAAGTCGATCTGCGGGTCGACGCCCTGGCTGTACAGGTTCATGCCCAGTGCGACGAGGTCGACGTTGCCGGTGCGCTCGCCGTTGCCGAACAGGCAGCCTTCGATCCGGTCCGCGCCGGCCTGGAAGCCCAGTTCGGCGGCGGCGATACCGGTGCCCCGGTCGTTGTGCGGGTGCAGCGACAGGATCACCGAGTCGCGGCGGTCCAGGTTGCGGTGCATCCACTCGATCGAGTCGGCGTAGACGTTCGGCGACGCCATCTCGACGGTCGCGGGCAGGTTCAGGATCACCGGTTTCTCCGGCGTCGGCTGCCAGATCTCCGTGATGGTGTTGCAGACCTCGAGCGCGTACGACAGCTCGGTGCCGGTGTAGGACTCCGGCGAGTATTGGAAGCGGAAGTCGGTGTCCGGCTGCTTCGCCGCGTAGTCGACGACCAGCTCGGCGGCCTGCGAAGCGATCTTCGTGATGCCGATGCGCTCTTCGCGGAACACGACGCGACGCTGCAGGATCGAGGTCGAGTTGTAGATGTGGACGATCGCGCGCGGCGCGCCTTCGAGCGCCTTGAAGGTGCGCTCGATCAGCTCCGGGCGGCACTGGGTCAGCACCTGGATGCTGACGTCGTCCGGGATGGCGCCCTCGTCGATGATCTCGCGGACGAAGTCGAAGTCCGTCTGCGACGCCGCCGGGAAACCGACCTCGATCTCCTTGTAGCCCATGCGGACCAGCAGGTCGAAGAACTTGCGCTTCCGCGCGGGCGACATCGGGTCGATCAGGGCCTGGTTGCCGTCACGCAGGTCGACGGCGCACCACAGCGGCGCGCGCTCGATCCGCTTGTCCGGCCAGGTGCGGTCGGGCAGCGAGATGTCCTCGACCAGGTCGTACCAGGGGCGATAGCGGTGTACGGGCATCGAAGTGCCGCGCTGGGTGTTCCACGAAGCCTGCTCGGAAGGCGCAGGACGGGTGGGCTTGCGAATACTCATGAGGGGACGGTTCTCCTGAAGAATCGGGTGCGACGACCGGCACCACGAAGCCCCGCGACGGGGAGCCGGTCCGATCAGGCCCCGTCGCGGCAGCGAAGCAGGAGAGCTCGAGCCACGACGCCACCTTAACCGCGCGATCTCCCGAAGGGAAACCCGGGCCGCGATCGAACCGTGACCACAGTGGCGCCCATTCGGGTTACTCGCGGGTAGCAATCGGACCAGGCGACGTGCCACACTGCCCGGCATGGGCGAGCACGCAGAAGAGAAGGAAACCGCTGATCAGGCGACCAGGCGCAAGGTCGACTGGCGAGCGGGCGGCAGCCGCGCGGCCGGGATCCTGGCGAGCGTCGTCCGCTGGGTCGGCCTGATCTTCGCGGCCATCCTGGTGCTGCACGTCGTCTTCGTGATCGGCGAGGCGAACCCGGACAACGGCATCGTGTCCTTCGTCCGCGGCTGGGCCGACGGGCTGCTGCTGGGCTTCAAGGATCTCTTCATGCCCGAGGACGCCAAGCTGCGCGTGCTGGTCAACTACGGCATCGCCGCGATCTTCTGGATGGTCGTCACCGGGATCCTCGCGAAGATCATCCGCCGCGTCGGCGGTTCCGCTTAGCCTCGGAGCACTACGCTCGGAAGATGTCCGCCCCCAGCCGCTCCCGGGCGGTGCCCTACGAGATCGTCGCGATCGGGGCTTCGGCGGGCGGAGTCAAAGCACTCCTCACGGTGCTCGAGGCCTTGCCCGCGGATTTCCCGGTGCCCTTGGTCATCGTCCAGCACCTCGATCCCCACCACGACACGGTGCTCGCCGAGCTCCTCGACCGGCGGTCGCGCTTGCGGGTCAAGCTGGCCGAGAACGGCGAGGTGGTCGAGTCCGGTATGGCCTATGTGGCCCCGCCGGACCGTCACCTCCTGATCGGGCCCGGTGGTGAACTCCGGCTGTCGGAGCGGGACAAGGTGAGATTCGTCCGGCCGTCGGTCGATCTGCTCTTCGAATCCGTCGCGGAGGTTTGCGGTCCCGCGGCGCTGGTCTGTGTGCTGACCGGAACCGGTTTCGACGGCTCGGCGGGCGCGAGGGCGGTCTCGTCGCATGGCGGTACCGTGGTCGCCGAGGACCCGAATACAGCGGAATTCAAAGGCATGCCACAGGCCGTGGCGAACTCCGTGGCGGTCGACCTGACGCTGCCGCTGGAGGGGATCGCGGACGCGCTGGTGGCCCTGACCGGAGGAACGAGATCGCTGTGACCGCGTATGACGGCGAGGCCGAAGACGAGCAAGAGCTCGAATCCCTGCTCGCGTTCATCAACGATTCCCGCGGCTTCGATTTCACCGGGTACAAGCGGACGTCGCTCGGCCGCCGGATCCGCAAGCGGATGCAGACCGTGAACTTCGAGAGGTACGCGGATTACCGGGATTTCCTGGAAAGCAACGCCGACGAGTTCCAAGAACTCTTCAACACCATTCTGATCAACGTCACCGGATTCTTCCGCGATCCGGCGGCGTGGGAATACCTGCGGACGGCCGTCGTCCCCGGCCTGATCGCCAACGCCGACCCGGACCAGGACATCCGCATCTGGAGCGCCGGCTGTTCGAGCGGTGAGGAGGCCTACACCCTCGCGATCATCTTCGCCGAGCACCTCGGTATCGAAGCCTGCACCAAACGGGTCAAGATCTACGGCACCGATGTCGACGAGGAAGCCCTGCGCGAGGCGAGGGCCGGCGTGTATCCCCTCAAGACACTGGAAAAGCTCCCTGACGAGGTGAAGGCGAAGTACTTCGAACCGAACGGTGCCCTGTTCGCCTTCCGCCGCGACCTCCGCCGCCGGGTGATCTTCGGCAGGCACGACATCACCCGCGACGCCCCGATCTCGCGGGTCGATCTGCTCGTCTGCCGCAACACCCTGATGTATTTCAACGTCGAAGCGCAGACGAAGATCATCGAACGGTTCCATTTCGCGCTCAACGAAGGCGGCCACCTTTTCCTCGGCAAGGCCGAGATGCTGCTCGCCGACGGATCCCGGTTCGAGGTCACCGACATGCGCAACCGGGTGTTCCGGATCCAAGGCGGGGCGGGAACGGCGAAACCCGGACGGCTCGACTTCTTGTCCGCCTCCGAGGCGGGACGGATCAATCGGCGTCAGGTGGTCGAACTGGCCTTGGCATCCTCGCCGGATTCGGTGCTCGTCATCGACCGTGACGGCAAGGTCGCGTTGATCAACGGTGCGACGCGGCTGCAGTTCGGGCTGTCCTCGGACAAGGTCGGCACCCCGTTCGGTGAGCTGGAGATCTCCTCCCGGCCGCTCGACCTCGGAGCCTTGGTCGAGAGAGCCCACAGCGAGCGCCAAAGCATCCGGGTCAACGCCGTGCGGTGGGACAAGAACGACGGCGAGACACGGTACTTCGACGTCATCGTCAAGCCGCTGCTCACCACCGACGGCGAGGATCTCGGCGTCGCGATCACCCTCATCGACACCACCGAGGCCACCCGGCTCCAGCAGGAGGTCAAACGGGTGCAAGAGGACCTCGCCACCGCCTACGCGGAACTCCAGTCGACGAACGCGGAACTGGAGACCGTCAACGAGGAACTCCAGTCGAGCATCGAAGAACTCGAGACGACGAACGAGGAACTCCAGTCCACGAACGAGGAACTCGAAACCACCAACGAGGAACTCCAGTCGGGCAACGAAGAACTCGAAACGATGAACGAGGAGCTGCGGATCCGCACCGCCGAGCTGGACGAAGCGCGCACCTTCCTCGAAGGGGTGCTGTCGAGCGTCGCCGCCGGAGTGGTCGTGCTCGACAGCGATCTCCTGGTGCGCAGCTGGAACCGCGGCGCCGAGGACCTGTGGGGGATGCGCGCCGACGAGGTCTACCGGACGGACTTCTTCAAGCTCGATTTCGGCCTGCCGACGGACGGGCTGCGCGACATGGTCGAGATCTGCAACGAGACCGGCCACCGCGCGCTGCCGCTCGAGACCGACGCGGTGGACCGGAAGGGCAGATCCTTCGCCGCCTCCGTCAGTTGTTCGCCGCTGGGCGGGCCGGGAAGTGGCGTCGTGCTGCTGATGGAGAAGCGGCGGGGGTGAGGTCTTCGCCCTGGGGGATCAGGTCGGCGACCGTCAAACGGCGGCTCATCAGCCGTTCGGACAGGTCGCCGATCCGCATGTTGTGACTGCGGGCGTAGCGCCGCAGCACGCGGAACGCGCCCTCCGCGCTGACTTCCAGCCGGGCGGACAGCAATCCCTTGGCCTGTTCGATGATCACCCGGCTCGACAGCGCGCCCTGCAGTTGCCGCGAGGTCGTGGTCAGCCCGGCGATCGTCCGGTGGTTGAGCATGGCGATCGTCGCGACGTCGGCGAGCGCGTTCGCGATGCTCAGTTCGGTCGGTGGCAGCGGCGCCGTCTCGGTGGTCAGGATCGTCACCGCGCCGAGCGCGTCTTCGCGGCGGCTGAACGGGAACGCGTGCACTGACCGGTAGCCGAGGGAAAGCGCGGCGGGAGCGAATCCGCTCCAGCGTGACGTCGCTTCGTCGAGGAGCACGTTGACGACAGGCTTTCCGCTCGCCTCGCTCTCGATACCGGGCCCTTCCTCGGCGAACAGTTCGCCGAGCGGTGGCGCCTCAAGTCTTTCGTCGGTGTCCACCACGACCTGGCGGTCGCCGGAGGCGGTCAGGTGCACCGACGACGAAGCGATCAGCTGGGTGTACCGATCCGCCACGCAGAGCCAGTAATTCGCCGGATCCAACGCGGGGACGAGAGTGTCCGCCAGCTCCACCAACGTGTCGGCGACCCATTTTTCGCGATTCCGCATCAAAAATCGGCCTTCCTTGGGGCAGCCAACGCTAGTCCTCTTGATGTGGTCACGGAAGTCGCCTCACTCAGCCATCCGGGTCACATCGGCAGGGCGGTCGCGGGCGTACGCTCGCTTCATGTGGGACGGCACCGATGGCCGCTACGACCAGTCGGCCCTGCGCAGACTGGTGGAGGCCGAACGAGGGCGTGCGGATCGCGCCGCGGGGGTGGCCCGACGGCACGAAATCCTCATGGAAACGGCCGTCGAAACCATGCGACCGTTCCACCGGAGGATGGCGCGGCTCCACCGCGCCACCGAAGGCAGGCACCGGGCGGCGGCCGATCTGCACGCGGGTTACGTCGACGCGGTGAAAAACTGGGCCGCCGGGCGGGCGGACGTCCCGCCGGCGTTCCTGGCCGCGGTCGCCGAGAACGCCGGCGTCCGGAGCCTCGCGGTGACCTTGTTCAGCAGCCCCGGGACCGCGGCCGTCGTCGTTTCCGATCCCGTCGCCGCCAGGGCGAACGACCTGGAGTGCGTCTTCGGTGAAGGGCCCTCCCGGGAAATGCCCGGCGTGTGCGCCGAGCGGGAACTGTCGAGCCGCTGGCCCCGGTTCGGGCCCGCCGCGAGGGAAATCGGGGTCCGGGCGGTGGTGTCCGCCCGGCTGGGGCTGCGGGAAGCGCCGCTGGGCACCCTCACCGCGTATCGGCCGGAACCCGAACCGGACGCGGAAATCGCCCGTTCGACGGAACTGGTGGCCGACGCGCTCACCGCGACCGCGTTGCATCCGAGCACCCGCCTCGACGCCGAAGACGGCCTCCCCGTCCATCCGTTGTTCGGCGACCTGGACCTCGAGGTCGTGGTGCATCAGGCCACGGGGATGGTCATGGCCACCCACGACTGCACCGCGCCGGACGCGCTCGCCCTCATTCACGCGCGTGCCTACGCCCAGGACGAAAGCGTCATCGAAGTCGCCAGGACGATCGTGAACCGGACGTCGACGCTCAGCTGACACCGAGCCTTTCGTACGCCTCGACGGCGGCTTTCGGGTCGTCCGCCTGGAATTTCACGACGCGGACGGTCTCGGTCGCCCCGAGTGGCCGGGTCACGGTGATCGGCTCACGCAATTCGGCGACCAGGTTCGTCTCGTAGAAGTTGTCGTGACGCAGCCAGGTTTCGTCGCGGAACGCCTTCGCCTTGGCGGGATCGTGGCTTTCCTTCAGGTGCCGCAGCGCGACGATGTTCTCCCTCGGGATCCGCACGTCGTAGAACGAGCTGTAGCGCACTCGCACCTCGCGCGAAGAGATCACGTGCGGCCGGACGACGGTGCCGGCGTAGACCCCGAACACCAGCAGCGCCGAGTACACGCCGAGGACGAGCAGCAGGATGTCGACGACGAGACCGAAGTCGATCAGCCAGAAAAGCCCGGCTTCGAAGGCGCTCACCACGGCCAGGACGATGAAGATCGGCTTGCCGCCCGAGCCGTACGGCACCGCGACGGCGTCCCCGTCGATGCCGTCCTTCCGACCGGTCAGATACAGCCAGAGCCCGGCCATCGTGCGTGACTCGTTGCGGATCAACGCGCGAACTGCCCCCATAACCCCAGGTTAGCGATCGAACCGGGTCAAGATCTTCACCGCGTCGGCTGATGCCGGGTCCTTCGGGGTGTAGATCTCCAGCCGGTGGTCGGGGCTGTCGGGCTGGAGCCACACCTGATAGTCGACGCCGAGCGCGCCGACCGTCGGATGCCGCAACCACATGGCGCCGACCGTGCAGTCGGCGACGTCGCCGGTCGCCCAGAGCGTCGCGAACTCGTCGCTGCGCATGGTCAGCTCGCCGATGAGCGCCGCCAGCCGGGCGTCGGTGGGGTAGCGACCGGCGGTCAACCGCAGATAGGCGACGTGGACGCGGGCGAGCTCGGCCCGGTTCCGGTGCAGCTCGCGGGTGAGCGGGTCGAGGAAGAACATCCGGGGCAGCGACGGCCGCCGGTCCGGATCCTTCGGCGCGTCGAAGCCGACGTGTTCGGCCATGAGCGCGTGCCCGCCGTGGTTCCACGCGAGCACGTCGCCGCGACGGCCGAAGACGAGCGCGGGCACGGTCTCGCCGAGATTCTCCAGCAGCGCGAGCACCCGGGGATGCGGTTCTTCCGGGCCGGGATCGGACAGCTTCGGGAGCGAGGAACGCCGGGCGAGGTTGTGCAGGTGCGCGGTCTCGACGTCGTCGAGCCGCAGCGCGCGGGCGAGCGCGTCGAGCACCTGCTGTGAAGCGGTCTCGGCCAGTCCTTGTTCCAGCCGCGTGTAGTACCCGGCGCTCACCCCGGCGAGCTGGGCGAGTTCCTCGCGGCGCAGTCCGGGCACGCGGCGAGAGGTGCCGTAGGTGCGCAGGCCGATCTCGGCGGGGGTCACCCGGTCACGACGGCTTTTGAGGTACATGCCGAGGCTTTCCATGACTCCGAGCCTAAGTACTCCGCCCGCCGCGTGGGGGTACCCGCGAGGTGTACCCATGGCACGGGGATGGCTGCGGTCGCGAAGCCGGTACAGCGTCGAAGGCATGACACGACAGCACACCAGGGCCTGGTTCGGCCTGCTGGTGATCCTCTGCCCGGTGTTCCTGGTCTCGATGGACGGCTCGATCCTCTTCCTCGCGATGCCCAGGATCAGCCAGGCGCTCACGCCCACGGCCGATCAGGCGCTGTGGATCCTCGACGTCTACGGTTTCGCGGTCGGCTCGCTGCTGATCGCGTTCGGCGCCATCGGCGACCGGTACGGACGGCTGAAACTGCTGATGATCGGCGCCGCCGTGTTCGGCATCGGTTCGGCGGGCGCGGCCTTCGCCCCGAATCCGGGAACGCTCGTCGCCTTCCGCGCGCTGATGGGGCTCGCGGGCGCGACGCTGCTGCCGTCCGCGCTGGCCGTGCTGAGCGAACTCTTCCCCGATCCGCGACGACGGGCACGCGCCATCGGGATCTTCGCGGCCGCGTTCGCCGCCGGGTTCGCGATCGGCCCGGTCGTCGGCGGGGTGCTGCTGGAACGCTTCCCGTGGGGCTCGGTCTTCCTGGTCAACCTGCCGGTGATCGCGGTGTTCCTGGCGTTCGCGCCGGTGCTGTTGCGCGAGGTGCGGGCCGCCGGGACGGGCCGGGTCGACGTGCCGAGCGTTCTGCTCTCCGCCACCGGTCTCCTGCTCGCGATCTACGGGATCAAGCACGCGGCCGCCGACGGTCTCTCCGTCTTCTCGGTCGCCTCCGGGATCGCCGGTGCCGTGCTGCTGACGTGGTTCGTCCGGCGGCAGCGCGGTCTGGAGCATCCGCTGATCGAGTTCTCGCTGTTCCGCGACCGCGTCTTCACGATCGCGATCGTCACCGGGCTGGTGCCGTTGGCCGCGTGGTCGGCGGCCGCGTACCTGTCGGGGATCCACCTGCAGTCCGTGCTCGGCCTGCCCGTCCTGCAGGCGGCGTTGCTGGCGCTGCCCGGCGCGGCCGTCCTCACGGTCACGTGCGTCGTCACGCCCGCGCTGGTCGACCGCGTCGGCAAGCGAACCGCGCTGGTCGCCTGCCATTTCTCCATCGCCGCCGGGCTCGCGCTGCTGCTCATGACCGGGGTCACGGGCGGCGCGGGCTGGTACGTCGCGTCGACGGTGGTCGCCGGGATCGGCTACGGCATCTCGTTCAGCGTGGTGGCCGACACGGCCGTCGGCGCGGTGCCCGCCGAACGCGCGGGAGCCGCGGGCGCGATCGCCGAGACCAGCAACGAGATCGGCAACGCGCTGGGCATCGCGCTCATGGGCTCGCTCGCCGCGCTGGTGTTCCGCCTGGCGGGGCCGGATCTCGCGCCCACCCTCGGGGAAACCCTCGAAATCGCGCCCTCGGCCGCTCTTGACGCGAAGGAGGCCTTCGTCGCCGGCCTGCACACCGCCGTCGCGGTGCTCAGCCTGCTGCACGCCGGGCTAGGGGTTCTCGCTCTGCGATGGCTCCCTCACCCGGAGAAGGCGCTCGTGCCCCAAGCGTCGGCGTAGGCGAACTCGGCCAGGGGGATCCGCTCGCGCGGCGCTTTCTCGCGCTCGATCCGCCAGTCCTCTTCGAGCACCGACGGGTCCGCGGGGTGGCCGACCGCGATGGCGACCTTGGGGACGACGTCGTCGGGGAGGCCGAAGAAGTCCTTCGCCGCTTCGGCGGAGAAGCCCGCCATCTGGTGCGCGATCAGGCCGAGGTCGACGGCCTGGAGCACGAGGTTCTCGCTCGCCAGGCCCAGCCCGTACTCGGCGTACGGGACGTCGCCCTTCTCGTTCGTGGTCACCATCACGCCGATCAGCAGCAGCCCGGCGCGCTGCGCCCACGCGCGGTTGCCCGAGTTGAGCGTCGAGAGGATGCGGTCGAACGACGGCGTTCCGCGCAGGCCGACCAGGTAGCGGGCCGGTTGGGTGTTGCCGAACGACGGCGCCCAGCGAGCCGCTTCGAGCAGCGCGCGGAGCTGGTCTTCGGACACCGTGGCGGCCTCGTCGTAGGCGCGCGGGCTCCAGCGGTCGGCCAGGATCGACGCGATCGGGGTACTTGTCTCGGCGGGTTTGTGCACCGCCGGACCATAACAAGAGGGTGCTCTCCGTCACTAAAGTGAAAGGCCTCCGACTATTTCGTTGGTGTTAAGGAAGATTTACTTCGGGAAGTCCTCTATGTGGTGGTCAGGACCACTTACGAGGGTGGCGGGCGTGCGCGACCCCGGTAGGCTTTCGCCCAAATAAGGGACGCGGGGGCTCCTCGGTGCCCACGAGGAGCACGCCCGGCCCGTCGAGGAGGTTCGGGCGTGGCCCTCGTGGTCCAGAAGTACGGCGGTTCGTCGCTGGAAAGTGCCGACCGGATCAAACGCGTCGCGGAACGCATCGTCGCCACCAAGAAGGCGGGCAACGACGTGGTCGTCGTCTGCTCCGCCATGGGCGACACCACCGACGAGCTGCTCGACCTGGCTCAGCAGGTCAACCCGGCTCCGCCGGAGCGCGAGATGGACATGCTGCTCACCGCGGGTGAGCGCATCTCCAACTCGCTGGTGGCGATGGCGATTTCGGCCCACGGCGCGGAAGCCTGGTCGTTCACCGGCTCGCAGGCGGGCGTGGTGACGACGTCGGTGCACGGCAACGCGCGGATCATCGACGTCAGCCCCAGCCGCGTGACGGAGGCCCTCGACCAGGGCTACATCGCGCTGGTGGCCGGTTTCCAGGGCGTGTCGCAGGACACCAAGGACATCACCACCCTCGGCCGCGGCGGTTCGGACACCACCGCCGTCGCGCTGGCCGCGGCGCTGAACGCCGACGTCTGCGAGATCTATTCCGATGTGGACGGTGTGTACACCGCCGATCCCCGGGTCGTGTCCGATGCCCGCAAGCTCGACACCATCGCCTACGAGGAGATGCTGGAGCTCGCCGCGAGCGGATCGAAGATCCTGCACCTGCGCTCGGTGGAGTACGCGCGCCGCTACGGCGTCCCGATCCGAGTCCGTTCTTCCTACAGTGACAAGCCGGGCACCACGGTGACCGGTTCTATCGAGGAGATCCCCGTGGAACAAGCGTTGATCACCGGTGTGGCGCACGACCGCTCCGAAGCCAAGATCACGGTGACCGGCGTACCCGACACCACCGGTGCCGCCGCCCGGATCTTCCGCGTGATCGCCGACAACGAGATCGACATCGACATGGTGCTGCAGAACGTGTCCAGCACCTCGTCCGGCCGCACCGACATCACCTTCACCCTGTCGAAGGCCAACGGCGCCAAGGCCGTGCAGTCGCTGGAGAAGATCAAGGACGAGATCGGCTTCGAGTCGGTCCTCTACGACGACCACGTCGGCAAGGTGTCGCTCGTCGGCGCGGGGATGCGTTCGCACCCCGGTGTCACGGCGACGTTCTGCGAGGCGCTCGCGCAGTCGGGCGTCAACATCGAAATCATCAACACCTCGGAGATCCGGATCTCGGTGCTCATCCGGGACGCGCAGCTCGACGACGCGGTGCGCGCGATCCACGAGGCGTTCGAACTCGGCGGCGACGAAGAAGCCGTCGTCTACGCGGGGAGTGGTCGCTGATGCCGGAAGGTTTGCGGGTAGGCGTGGTCGGGGCGACCGGTCAGGTCGGCGGCGTCATGCGCCGTCTGCTGGCCGAACGGGGTTTCCCGGTCGCCGAAATGCGGTACTTCGCTTCGGCGCGGTCCGCCGGTTCGAAGCTTCCTTGGGGTGACGGGGAAATCGTCATCGAGGACGCGACGACCGCGGATCCGTCCGGTTTGGACATCGCGCTGTTCTCGGCGGGCGGCTCGACCTCCAAGGCCCAGGCGGAACGGTTCGCCGCCGCCGGCGCCACGGTGATCGACAACTCGTCGGCGTGGCGGATGGACCCGGACGTCCCGCTGATCGTCAGCGAGGTCAACCCGGAAGCGGTCAAGGAGGCGCGCAAGGGGATCATCGCGAACCCCAACTGCACCACCATGGCCGCGATGCCGGTGCTCAAGCCGCTGCACGCCGAAGCGGGTCTGGTGCGGCTGGTCGCCAGCACCTACCAGGCGGTCTCCGGCAGCGGACTCGCCGGCGTCGAGGAGCTGGAAGGCCAGCTCGCCGCGGCCGCGGCGAACGCGGGCGCCCTGACCCACGACGGCGCGGCGGTGACCTTCCCCGAGCCGAAGAAGTACGCGCGGCCCATCGCGCACAACGTCCTCCCGCTGGCCGGGTCCATTGTGGACGATGGTGAGTTCGAGACGGACGAGGAGAAGAAGTTCCGCAACGAGAGCCGCAAGATCCTGAGCATCCCGGAGCTGCGGGTTTCCTGCACCTGCGTGCGGGTGCCGGTGTTCTCGGGGCACTCGATCTCGATCAACGCCGAGTTCGCGCAGCCGCTTTCCGTCGCCCGCGCGACCGAACTGCTGACCGGCGCGCCCGGCGTCGAACTGTCGGACATCCCGACCCCGCTGCAGGCCGCCGGGCAGGACCCGTCGTACGTCGGGCGACTGCGGACGGACCCGGGTGTCGACGGTGGTCGCGGCCTGGTGCTGTTCCTGTCGAACGACAACCTGCGGAAGGGCGCGGCGCTCAACGCCGTGCAGATCGCGGAACTGGTCGCCGCGAACTCCTGACCCGTGCCAGGAACGGTCCTTTCCTTGCGAAATTTGCCAGGAAAGGACCGTTCCTTGCATCCGCCGGTCCGTCTTCGCGTGGTGAAATGACCGATTGATCACCATATGCACGGGTTCTCGCGGGGGTCGTGAGTGTTAAAGAGGGTTAGAACGACCATTGCCACTCACGACCCCCCGGTGAACCACCCGGGCCGCCTTCGTGTCCCTTGTGGACGGTCGGGGGTCGCGCGCCGAGACGCATTCAGAGGACTAAACGCGCGCAGCACCAGCACAGGCGGCATACCGCGTAGCGAGGAACTCGCCCCGAGGATCCCCGCTGTAGGACCACACCCCGCCGTCCGCCCGCGTCCCCAAGTGCCGGAACTGCTCGACGGCCTCGTCGAACCGCCCGTTCTCCACCAGCGCCTTCGCCAGGTACGCCCGGTCTCCCCGTTTCTCCGGATAATCCTCGCCGTCGAGCAACGCCAGGATCCCGTCGAGCGCGCCGGACACCCGCGGCGAACGCCAAGCGGGAACGTCCTGGAACTCGGCTTCGTGCGCCGCGACCAGCAGCAGCGGCGCCAGGTTCGGCGACTCCGCGGCCGCGGTCTCGGCGAACTCCCACATCAGCTCGTTCGAGCCGAACCACTTCGCGCACCAGTACTGCAACGCCCGCGAGTGCGCGCCGCGGTGCCGCGGGTCGCGGGCGACGAGTTCCGCCCAGACCTTCCGGTACTCGTCGTTCTCGTACTGCCGTCCCATCGCGATCGTGAGCGCGGTCACCCACGGCGTCGGGTCTTCGGGAGCGAGCCCGGCCGCCTCGTGCACGGCCTCCTCGGCCTGCTCCAGCACCCGGAAGAACGCGGCGAACTGCTCCTGCGTGACGTGCTTCGCCTGCAGTGAGCTGCGCACCTCCCAGGCCACGTCCACCAGCGACGCCGCGTTGACGAGCACCGCGCCCGGGTCGCCGGGGCGGGCCTTCCGCCACGCGCGCAGCCACTCGTCGTCCTTCGCGGCGGCCTCGCCGAGCGCGCCGGTCACCTGATCGCGGCGAGCCCAGTTCTCCCAGGTCGACGCCAGCAGCGCCGCGGCGCCTTCCCAATCGCCGCGGGCGGTCGACTCCTGCACGGCGAGGATCTCCCCGTCGGTCCAGTACTCCTTGGCCGACACCTCGCCGTCGGCCGGGAGGCCCCAGCGCGTGACGTCCGGGATCCTGCCCTTGAACTTGGGCTTCTCCGGCGGCAGCAGCGCGGCGAACTCTTCGGGCGTCAGCACGTTGTTGAGTTCGTCGATGCTGACGCCGCGCCGCTTCGCCTCCTTCATCACGGCGAACACGGCCTTGCGCTGACGGGATTTGAGCAGCCAAAGCATGAAAACTCCTTAAGAACGAACAAGTGTGAGAGTCGGCCGGTAGCCGGCGGGCACCCCGGCGGCCGTCAGCAGCGCACGCAGCGGCGCGGTGTCGGATTCGGCGGCGGTGGCCTGGTCGAGCGCGGGCTCCAGCCCGTCTTCCAGCGGCTCGTCCACGGTGAACGGCGCCGGTCCTGACCACGAAAGCGACCATCGCCCCGCGCCGACGTCGGTGAGCGCCGCGTGGACGACGACCGCCAGCCGACGGCGGACCGAGACGACGGCGAACTCCCGGCGGGCGCGCGGACCGGCGCCGGCGGGCGGCGCCGCGTCCGGATCGGCGAGTTCTTCGTGCCTGCCCGCGTCGAGCAGGTCCAGCGCCATGTCGAGGGTGCGTTCGCCCAGGATCTCGGCGGCGGCTTCGGCGGCGGCGTGACGACGGCCGATGGCGACCAGCGACTGCCAGTCCGTCCGCCGTTTCGTGCGCGCCTCGTCGGAGAAGACGGTGAACAGCGCCTCGTCGAGCATCTTCTCGGCGCCGGTCAGCAATTCGGTCGCCGGATGTTCGCCGCCAGGGCGGACCGGGAACCGGGTGCCCGCTTCGAGCGTCGCGACCCGGTCCCGGGTGGCCGGATGCGTGTCCCACCGCGAGGTCTCGTCCTCCGACGGGTTCCGGCGCATCTCCTCCATCTGCTCCGCCCTGGTCGGGTCGGTGAGCAGCGCGCGGTAGCCCTCGCCGAACCGGTCCGGGAGATACCCCGCCTCCCAGCCGATCGCGGCGTAGTTGTTCATGAAGAACCGCCAGGTGACGGCCAGCGCTTCGATCTCGCGCAAGGCCGAAGTCGCCGCGTCGGTACCCGCGAGCCGCGCCGAGACGGCGTCGGCCGCGAGTTCCTGAGCCCGGCAGACACTCATCGAGACGACGAAGTACAGCTTCGCGTACTGCTTGAAGAGCCAGCCGACGAAGCGTTCGAAGTAGCCGTCGCGGTCGAGGCCGTTGACGACCCGCGCGATCGACTTGCGCCCGCGATAGGTCAGCGCGGCGAAGCGGGTGTCCTTGTTGCTGTAGTGCCCCAGTTCGTGCGCGAGCACGGCGCGGAACTGGTCCTGGCGCAGGCCCATGATCAGCGGGACCCCGATGATCATGCGGCGGCGCAGCACCCGCAGCCCGAGCCACGAGGTGCGCTCGGTGACCGCGGCGTTGACGTCCGGATCGAGGTAGATCTCGTCCGGCGGGCGGGTGCCCGCCTCGGCCGCGAGTTCCCGGACCAGCGCCCAGAGGGCGGGCTGGGACTCCGGCGTCACCTGGACGCCGGGTACGTCGTCGTCGGTCGCCCGCTCGACGGTGAGCAGGGTCTTCAGCAGGATCCAGCCGACCGGCACGGTGATGATGCCGAGCTTCACCGCCGCGATGACGTTGTGCCCCAGCGCCAGCACCTCGAGCGCCACGATCCCGCCCACGAACGCGAGTACGAGCAGCGGAAACCCCGCCAGCAGGACGGCAGCGAGCAGCCCACGAAAAGACTTCACTGTGAAACGGACCTTCCCCAGAGTTGGTGTACCCCCGACACCGAGCGCTCATTGTGCCCGAAGCGCCTCTCGCGGCCGATCACTTTTCGAATACGATCGAAGACTTCGGGATGAACATCACCCCGGCGCACGTCGTCGCATGTGGACTGTCCATTGTGGAGCGGATAATTGCCTTGTCCGGTTCGCCCGATCGGTGCATTCTCGACGACGACAAAACGTTTTCCACGAAAGGAAAGTCATGTACACGGCGGTCGAAGGCTCGCGGGTTCCGATCCGGATGTGGGCGGACCCCGCATCGGTCGAGGACCAGGCCATGCGACAGCTGCACAACGTCGCCAACCTGCCGTGGGTGCACGGCGTCGCGGTCATGCCCGACGTCCACTACGGCAAGGGCGCGACCGTCGGCAGCGTGATCGCGATGCGCGACGCGGTGTCCCCGGCCGCCGTCGGCGTGGACATCGGCTGCGGGATGAGCGCGGTGCGGACCTCGCTCACCGCCGCCGACCTGCCCGACGACCTGCTGAAGCTCCGCCGCCGGATCGAATCGGCCGTCCCGGTCGGGTTCGGCCTGCACAAGACCCCGGTGAACCCGGCGAAGGTGCACGGTGTCGGTGGCTGGGACGCCTTCTGGAAGTCCTTCGGCGACCTGCATCCCGGCGTCCAGGATCTGCACGACCGCGCGTCGCGCCAGATCGGGAGCCTCGGCGGCGGCAACCACTTCATCGAGGTCTGCCTCGAACAGGGCGGCGAGGACGAAGGCCGCGTGTGGCTCATGCTGCACTCCGGTTCGCGCAACATCGGCAAGGAGCTCGCGGAACGGCACATGGCCGTCGCGCGGAAGCTGCCGCACAACGCGGATCTGCCGGATCCGGACCTCGCGGTGTTCGTCGCGGGCACGCCGGAGATGCAGGCGTACCGGCGCGACCTGTTCTGGGCGCAGGACTACGCGGCGCGCAACCGCGCCACCATGGTCGCGCTCGTGAAGCAGGCGCTGAAGGACGTCGTGCCGCAGACGACGTTCGACGACGCGATCAGCTGCCACCACAACTACGTCGCCGAGGAGACCTACGACGGCGTCGACCTCCTGGTGACCCGCAAGGGCGCGATCCGCGCGGGTTCGGGCGACCTCGGGATCATCCCGGGCAGCATGGGCACCGGTTCGTACATCGTGCGCGGCCTCGGGAACGCGTCGTCCTTCCAGTCCGCGTCGCACGGCGCGGGCCGCCGGATGTCGCGGAACAAGGCCAAGAAGCTGTACACCGCCGAGGACCTCGCCGCGCAGACCGCCGGCGTGGAATGCCGCAAGGACTCCGGTGTGGTGGACGAGATCCCGGCCGCGTACAAGGACATCGAGACGGTGATCAAGGCGCAGACGGACCTCGTCGAGGTGGTCGCGCACCTCAAGCAGGTCGTCTGCGTGAAGGGCTGAAACGTGGGTGGTGTGCCGGGGAACCCGACATACCACCCACGTTTCTCGCTAATGTGGTTTTCATGAAGAGGTTGGGAATCGCGGCGCTCCTGGCGGCCGCCGGACTCGCGCTGGCGGGCTGCAGCGAGGTCACGAACGCCGTCGATCAGACGAACAAGGCCGCGACGAAGGTCGGTGCCTGCGCCGAGGCGCTCAGCCTCGCCGACCTCAATCCGGACCCGGCGACGATCAAGGAACGCGCCGCGGACAAGGAGAAGCGGCTGCGTGAGCTGGCGAACAGCGTCGGCGAGCAGAACGTCGCGAGCGCGCTCACCGGCATGGCCGACTCGTATCTGCAGGTGCAGAAGGAGAACATCCAGGACGCGGGCAAGATCGCGGACTGGACCAAGCGCAACCTCGACCGGCTCGACGCCCTCCGGAAGGTCTGCGCCTAGCCCCCTCTCGCATTTCGTCCTCTGAATGCGGTAGTTGGCGATGCCAACGATCGCGTTCAGAGGACGAAACGCATCAGGAGGAGGTAAGCGCGGGCACCCGGGCGGGTGTCGGGGACCGGCGCCAGAACAGGCCGACCGAAGCGATCGCCAGCGCGCCCAAGGCCGAGGCCGTGAACCCCCAGCCGGGGCTCGAATGGTCGATCACGAACCCGATGATCGGGCTCCCGATCGCCAAACCGATCCGGCTGGCCGCGTCCAGGAGGCCCATCGCCTCGCCGCGCACCCGCGGCGGCGCCGCCGCGCTGACCGTCTCCGTGCTCGCCGCGAGCGTCGGCGCGCACAGCACGTTGCTCGGGAAGAGCACGATCGCCAGCAGCCACCACGGGTGGTCGATCAGCCCGACCGGCAGCGTCAGCACCGCGAGCAGCACCATCAGCGTGCCTTGCGAAAGCGACCGCCGGACCGCGCCGTGGATCGCCCCGCCGAGCACGGACGCGACGCACATCAGCGTGATCAGCAGCCCCGACCAGGCGATGTCCCCGCTCGCGCGCAGGGTCGCCAAGGCGGCGAGCTCCATGCCGACCAGGCAGAACAACGCGCCCGCGGCGATGAACATCGCCATCACGAGCCGTCCGGTGAGCCAGCTCCGCACGGGCGGCCGCTCCCCGGAGAACACCTCGGCGTCGGCCTCGGCGCGGATCGGCGGGTTCTGCCGGTAGATCAACGTCGCCGAAAGCGCGAAGCAGACCCCGATACCGGTGAGCGCGTAGACCGCGGGCAGCTGCGTGATCGCCATGATCCCGGCCGACGGCCCGATCATGAACGACGCCTCCACCAGGATCGTGTCGAGCGAGTAGGCCGCTCGCCGCTGCTCCAGCGGCACGAGCGCGGTGAGCACCAGCCGCGCGAGCGTTCCCGCGGGCACCGACAGCACGCCGGCGGGAAGCGCCACCGCGAGCAGCACCTGATACGGCAGATGCGGCGCGCTGATCCAGAACGTCGACGAGGCCGCCCCGCAGATCGCGACCACCGGCCGCAACCCGTAGCGGTCGACGTACCGGCCGACGAGCGGCGCCCCGATCGCGCTGCCGAGGGTGGTGGCGGCGCCGATCAGCCCGGCCGCGCCGTAACCGCGGCCGAGGTCGTTGACCACGTACAGCGTCATCGTCACGCCCATGGCCGTCATCGGGAGCCGGGCCAGGAACATCAGCAGCATCGAGCTGGGAACTCCGGGCACGGCTAACACGCGACGATACGGAGCGAGGGCCATGGAACCGATGAGAACGTAACTTGGTACGCGCGTGCAAGTTTTTTTTCGGGAGGTGCGGGTCACCCGGTCCGGGGGGTTTTCTTGACTGATTCCAGATTAGGCGAGAGGGTGGTGAGGACTGACCGCTCACCACCACGAACCAGGAGGCACCGGCGTGACCCTGCCGACCACGAACAACGTGGGCATCCCCGTCGCGAGCGACAACGACTCCCTGACGGTAGGCGCCAACGGCCCGATCCTGCTCCAGGACCACTACCTGATCGAGAAGAACGCCCAGTTCAACCGTGAACGCGTGCCGGAGCGCGTCGTCCACGCCAAGGGCGGCGGTGCGCACGGCTTCCTCGAGGTCACCGAGGACGTCAGTCAGTTCACGAAGGCCGCGCTGTTCCAGCCCGGTGTGCGCACCGAGAGCCTGGCCCGCTTCTCGTCGGTCGCCGGCGAGAACGGCTCGCCCGACACGTGGCGCGACCCGCGCGGCTTCGCGGTGAAGTTCTACACCTCCGAGGGCAACTACGACCTCGTCGGCAACAACACCCCGGTGTTCTTCATCCGCGACCCGATCAAGTTCCCCGACTTCATCCACTCGCAGAAGCGCCGCGCCGACAACCACCTGCGCGACCACGACATCCAGTGGGACTTCTGGACGCTGCGGCCCGAGTCCGCGCACCAGGTCACCTGGCTGATGGGCGATCGCGGCATCCCGTCGAACTGGCGGGAGATGGACGGCTTCGGCTCGCACACCTACCTGTGGGAGAACGCCGGCGGCGAGAAGTTCTGGGTCAAGTACCACTTCAAGACCGACCAGGGCATCGGCTACCTGTCGCAGGCCGACGCGGACCGCATCGCGGGCGAGGACTCCGACTACTACATCCGCGACCTGTTCAAGAACATCAAGCAGGGCAACCACCCCAGCTGGACGCTGTACGTCCAGGTGATGCCGTACGCCGAGGCCGCGGACTACCGCTTCAACCCGTTCGACCTGACCAAGGTGTGGCCGAAGGGCGACTACCCGCTGATCAAGGTCGGCCGCTGGGTGCTCGACCGCAATCCGGCGAACTACTTCGCGGAGATCGAGCAGGCCGCGTTCGAGCCGTCCAACCTGGTGCCGGGCATCGGCCCGTCGCCCGACAAGATGCTGCAGGGCCGCCTGTTCGCGTACCCGGACGCGCACCGCTACCGGATCGGCGCGAACTACACGCAGCTGCCGGTCAACGCGCCGAAGTCGCCGGTGAACAGCTACTCGCGCGACGGTGCGATGCGCTACAACAACCCGGGCGACCCGGTGTACGCGCCGAACTCCTACGGCGGCCCGCACGCGAGCGCGGAGATCGCCTCCGAGACCGCTTCGGGCTACGGCGTCGAGGACGAGGTCATCCGGTCGGCGTACAAGCTCCACGCCGAGGACGACGATTTCGGCCAGCCGGGCACTCTCGTCCGCGAAGTGATGGACGACGCGCAGCGCGAGCGGCTCGCGAACAACATCATCGGCCACGCCTCGAACGACGTCTCCCGGCCGGTGCTGGAACGCGTCTTCGAGTACTGGCGGAACGTCGACAAGGACCTCGGCGACAAGGTCGCGGACGCCTTCCGCGAGTAGAAGGACCTCTTTCGAGAGGCTGCTCCCACCACGGAACGCCCCCGGTGCCCGCACCGGGGGCGTTCCCATGTCCCCACTCGCATGTGAAGCCAGAAGGTGGCGTGGCGTGCGTGGGGGACACCCCGAGTGGAGCAGTGCGACACGCCTGTCCGACGGAGTGATGAAGCCAAACGATCACCGTTTACACCGCTGTGGGTGAACGAGCCGCTCCACGGTGGAGATCGGTCACAGGTGGTCATAAATCGGCGGGAAAAGGATGATCTTCAGGGGGAAGCACAAGATTTCGACGTTAATCAATTGCGGGGGTCTTCCCCGGGAATGAATCCGGCACGTAAGGGTTAGAAAAGTGTTCCAACCGGTGATCGGGTGGTGTTCGGCCGATACGGCGGGTATCGATTTACCTCGTCAGGTCCCAGAGGCCAGGAGGTAAGGAATGAAAGGCAACATTGCCCGGATGATTGCCGTGGTCGCCACCGGCAGTCTGTTGGCGGTGGCCTCGGCCGGCGCCGCGACGGCTGGTACCGATGGTGGAAAGGGTTCGTCGAACACGCAGGCGCTCGCCGCGCAGGTGCTGCAGATGCGGGACGGCCTCACCAAGGTGGCCTACGCCGGTGACGTCGCCAAGACGCGGGCGGACTTGGACAAGCTGAGCCCCGTCCTCGGTGACATCGCCGCGGGCAAGCGCTACCAGATCCAGACCGAAACACAGAAGCTCGGCGACCTGGCCCAGGGCCGCTCCGTCGAGTCCAGCAGGCTGCTGGCCGACCCGACCGCCAAGGCACGTCAGCTGCCGCCGCTGCCGGTGCCGATCCCGTCGCTGCCGGACCTTCCCGGACCGCTGAAGATCGTCAGCGACCTGGTGAAAGCACTGCTCACGGCCGTGACCGGCATCCTCGCCGGCCTGCTCGGCGGACTCCCCGTCCCGCCGCTTCCGGTGCCGCCCGTGCCACTTCCCACGCCCTAGGAGACCGAGGGAGTCGTCAGGTTCCGCCGTGCAGGGCGGCGGGCCACGAAATGGGGGCCGGGGCCCGAGTGGGGACATTTCTCCTCACTCGGGCTCTGGCCGTCACCGGGGCGCGAGGCCCACCCGCAACGCTCCCGCCGCCTCGGCCGTCGCCTCGCGGAACCGCCGTCCGACGCCGAGGAAGTTGAGGTACCCGTGGATCAGGTCCGGCTGGCGGCTGAGCGCCACCGGCACCCCGGCCTTCCGCAATTTCTCCGCGTACGCCTCGCCCTCGTCGCGCAACGGATCGAATCCGGCCGTCGCGATATACGCGGGCGGTAATCCCGAAACGTCGCCGTGCAACGGGGAGAGTTTCGGGTTGTACAGATCGGTGCCCTTCGGCACGTAATGTCCTTCGAACCAGGACATATCCGAATCGGTGAGGAACAGGTCCTCCGCGAACAATTCCCGGGAGCGGCGGCGCACGGTGAAATCGGTCGCCGGATAGAACAGCAGCTGGAACGCCGGGATCCCGCCACCGCGTTTCACCGCCTGCTGCGCCGTCACCGCCGCCAGGTTCCCGCCCGCGCTGTCGCCGCCGACGGCGATACGTGCCGGATCGGCCCCGAGGTCCCTCGCCTTCGCGTAGGCGTACTCGAACGCCGCGATCGCGTCTTCGGTGGCACCGGGGAACCGCGTCTCAGGCGCGAGCCGGTATTCCACCGAAAGAACCCGCACGCCCGCCTGTTTCGCCAGGTAGCGAACGCTGTTGTCGTGGGAAGCGCGGCTCCCGACCACCCAGCCTCCGCCGTGGAAGAACACCAGCAGCCCGGACGGATCCGGCAACCCGGCCGGGGTGTAGAGCGTGGCCGGCACGTCGCCGTCGCCCGTGGGGATGAGCAGTTCCCTGGTGGCGACCGGCTCGATCGTCGGCCCGCTCACCAGATGCCTGCTCGCCAGGAGCATGCTGCGCGACTCTTCGACGCTTCCCCGTACCAGCGACGCCTTCGCCAGCTTCTGCAGGCGGAGCAGGAGCTGGGCGTCCAGCGCCAGTTCCTGCCCGTCCAGGCGGAGCGGCGGCCCGGCGATGGCCCGTCTGACCGGCTTCGGGAGCCAGAACGCCAGCTGGGAAAACGCGGCCTCGGCACGGATCTGGAGCGGTATCGCCATGCTTCCTCCTGGGGGCTTCCGGCCAGGTTACTTTCGAGTAGGTATGCCGTCCAGCGGGACCGGGCCCGTTGCGGCGAACGGGTGTGACGCAGACCTCCGTTCCAGATCCTGGTCCTCCACTTAAGTAGAGGGGTTAGCCTCGAAAGCGTGACTTCGACGAATTCGGTGCATGTCCTCGGTATCGGCGGCTCTCTGCGGGAGGGCTCGCAATCCGAGCGCGCGCTGCGGATCGCCCTCGGCGCGGCGGCCGAGGCCGGGGTCACCACGGAGCTGATCTCCGGGCCTGAACTGGTGTTGCCGTTCTACGACACCGCCTTGGACGAGCGGCACGAGCGCGCCACCCGGCTGGTCGAAGCGGTCCGCCGCGCCGACGGGATCGTCGTGGTCTCGCCCGGTTACCACGGGGCGCTGTCCGGCCTGGTCAAGAACGCCCTGGACTACGTCGAAGACCTGCGCGACGACACCCGCCCGTATCTCGACGGCCGGGCGGTCGGTCTCGCCGCCGTCGCCTACGGCTGGCAGGCAGCGGTCACCACGCTGGAGCAGCTGCGCACGATCACGCACGCACTGCGTGGCTGGGCCACCCCTTTGGGTGGTTCGATCAACACCGCGGAGACCAAGTTCGACGAAGCCGGCGGCGCCTCGGACGAGAAGAGCGTCCGCACGCTCCGCCTGATCGGAAGCCAGGTCGCCGAGTTCGCGCTGAGTCGCGCAGGTCACTAGTCGTTTGTTCCGATCGTCGTCCGGGTAATTCCCGGACGTGATGCCTGCCATGGGGTGGCAAGGTTTCGCGGTTGCGGGACGTTGACACCGAAGAGACGCTCAACGGGGCGTGTCTTGAGACCAGAAGGTAGGCGAAGAATGGCTGAGGCTCTGTACACCGCTGTGGCCACCGCTCGCGGCGACGGCCGCAACGGTGAGGTCACCTCCTCCGACGGCGTCATCGACGAGTCGCTGGCGATCCCGAAGGAGATGGGCGGGCCGGGTGGGGACAAGACGAACCCCGAGCAGCTCTTCGCCGCCGGCTATTCCGCCTGTTTCCACTCCGCGTTGCAGCTGGTCGCGCGCCAGGCGAAGGTGAAGCTGGACGGCTCCACCGTCACCGCCGAGGTCAGCGTGCTCAAGCAGGACGTGGGCTTCGGTCTCGGCGTGGCGCTCAAGGTTTCGCTGCCCGGCCTGGAGCAGGCGCAGGCCGATCAGCTCGTCGAGCAGGCGCATCAGGTGTGCCCCTACTCGAACGCGACCCGCGGCAACATCGAGGTCGCCCTGTCCGCGACGGTCTGATCCCGTCCACGGCAGGTCCATTCCCGAACCGACTGATTTCTGAAAGGAAGACCGAAAAATGGGCAAGTCTCCGATCCAGAGTCCGTTGAGCGAAGCCGACAAGGAGATCACCGGTAACGCCTTGCAGGCCACGCTGGTCGATCTGGTGGACCTGTCGCTGATCGCGAAGCAGGCCCACTGGAACGTCGTCGGCGCGAACTTCCGCAGCGTGCACCTCCAGCTCGACGAGCTGGTCGACACCGCGCGCCAGTACGTCGACGAGGTCGCCGAGCGCGCCAACGCCATCGGTGTCTCGCCGAACGGCCAGGCGAAGGCCGTCGTGGAGAGCTCCGGCCTGCCGGCCTATCCCGACAACTGGCAGTCCGTCGAGTCCACGGTCGCCGCGATCGTCGGCATCCTCGCCGCGCTGATCGAGCGGCTGCGCAAGCGCATCGACGAGACCGACAAGAGCGACCTGGTCACTCAGGATCTGCTCATCGCGATCACCCAGGAGCTCGAAAAGGCGCACTGGATGTGGCAGGCGCAGCAGGCCTGACCCCCTCCGGTCCCGCGGATGTCAGGAAAGGGTCGTTCAGGACGAAAAACGTCCTGAACGACCCTTTCCTGACATTTGGGGGCTGACCGAAGTGCCCTCGCCCGCCAGCGGGGATAAGTTCAGATCATGGTGCTGCACAAGGGAACCGCGTCCGATCCGGACCGCAAGACCGGGGCCAACCCGCTGTACGCCGGCGCGTATCCCGCGCTCGCCGCGAACATCCGTCTCCCGCACGACAGCCTCGCCGAAGACCCGCTCCCGCCCGACACCGCGCTCCAACTGGTGCGCGACGAGCTGATGCTCGACGGGAACGCCCGGCTCAATCTCGCCACGTTCGTCACCACGTGGATGGAACCGCAGGCCCGCGAGCTGATGGCCGAATGCGTCGACAAGAACATGATCGACAAGGACGAGTACCCGCAGACCGCGGAACTCGAGCGGCGCTGCGTGAACATCCTCGCCGATCTGTGGCACGCGCCCGATCCCACCGCGATCATGGGCTGCTCCACCACCGGTTCGTCGGAAGCCTGCATGCTCGCCGGCATGGCGTTGAAACGCCGCTGGTCGAAGCTGGGGCGCACCGGCAAGCCGAATCTGGTGATGGGCGCGAACGTCCAGGTCTGCTGGGAGAAGTTCTGCGAGTACTGGGAGGTCGAGCCCCGGCTGGTGCCGATGGACGGCGACCGCTTCCACCTCACCGCCGACGAGGCGATCGCCCGTTGTGACGAGAACACCATCGGCGTCGTCGCGATCCTCGGGTCCACTTTCGACGGCAGCTACGAGCCCGTCGCCGAGATCGCCGCAGCGCTCGACGGCCTGGCGGAACGCTCCGGCTGGGACATCCCCGTGCACGTCGACGGCGCTTCGGGCGCGATGATCGCGCCCTTCCTCGATCCGGATCTGAGCTGGGACTTCCGCCTGCCGAGGGTGGCGTCGATCAACACCTCCGGGCACAAGTACGGGCTCGTCTACCCCGGCGTCGGCTGGGTGCTGTGGCGTGACAAGGACGCGTTGCCGGAGGAGCTCGTCTTCAACGTCAACTACCTCGGTGGCGACATGCCGACTTTCGCGCTGAACTTCTCCCGTCCCGGCGCCGAGGTGGCCGCGCAGTACTACACGTTCGTCCGGCTCGGCCGCGAAGGTTTCCGTGCGGTGCAACAGGCTTCGCGTGACGTCGCGACCCAGCTGGCGGACGGGATCGCCGAGCTGGGCCCGTTCCGGCTGCTGACCCGCGGCGATCAGCTGCCCGTGTTCGCCTTCACGACGAAGCCGGACGTCGAGGGCTTCGACGTCTTCGACGTGTCACGGCGGCTTCGCGAGCGTGGCTGGCTCGTCCCGGCGTACACGTTCCCGGAGAACCGGACCGATCTCGCGGTGCTGAGGATCGTGGTGCGCAACGGTTTCACCCACGACCTCGCCGATCTGCTGCTCGCGGATCTCCGCCGCCTGCTGCCCGAGCTCGATCACGGCCCGCGACGGCGGACCGCGTTCCATCACTGAGCCGGGTGCCCTGCGTCACGCCGGATTTCCCCCGGCCCTACCGGCGCGTAACGTCGGGGGGTATGGGAGTCGCCGGAGACGAACGTCGTGCGTTGAGCGAGCTTTTCGAAGAGGTCGGCCCGGACGCGCCGACCCTGTGCACGGGCTGGAAGACGCGGGATCTCGCGGCCCATCTGCTGGTCCGCGAGCGGCGGCCCGACGCGGCGCCCGGCATCCTGGTGCCCGCGCTCGCTTCGTACACGCAGCGGGTGCAGGACTCCTACGCCGCGCGGCCGTGGTCCGAGGTCGTCGGCAAGGTCCGGTCCGGCCCCGCCTGGTACTGGCCGACGTCGATCGGCGCGGTCGACGAGCTGGCGAACAGCGCGGAGTTCCTGATCCACCACGAGGACGTCCGCCGGGGGCAGCCCGGCTGGGAGCCGCGCCCGGCGGACTCCGCACGGGACGCGGCGGCGTGGAAGTCGGCGAAACAGGCCTCGAAGCTGAACCTGCGGAAATCACCGGTCGGCGTGATCCTGAAGACCCCCGAAGGCCGCGAAGCGCGGGTGAAGGAGGGCCCGGACACGGTGACCGTGATCGGTGCGCCGATCGAGCTACTGCTGTTCGTCTTCGGCCGTGACGCGGCCCGGATCACCTTCGAAGGCGACGCCTACGCCGTCGACCGTCTGCGGAAGCACGACCGCGGGCTTTAGAGTTCCGGCCATGCCGATGATCAATGTTTCGATGTTCCCCGGCCGCACGGCCGAGCAGAAGCAGGCCCTCGTGCGCGAGGTGACCGACGCCTTCGTCCGCACCTGCGGCGGAAACCCCGAAGGCGTCTGGGTGACCATCAACGAGATTCCCGCCGAACACTGGGCGTCCGGCGGGACTCTCTTCTCCGAGCGCTGACCCGTTGGCCGGGGTCAGCGAAGCCCGACCGCCCGCTGCGCGAAGAACACCTCGATCGCGGTCTGCTTGATCGTCTCGGCGATCACCAGCGAACCGTGGCCCGCGTCGAACCGGTAGAACTCGAACGGGATCTCCCGTTTCGCGAGCCGGTCGAGGTAGTTCTCGACCTGCCGGATCGGGCAGCGCGGGTCGTTGTCCCCGGCGAGCACCAGCACCGGCGCCGTCACGGCCTCGACGTAGGTGATCGGCGAGCATTCCCGATACACCGCAGGCACCGTCTCCGGCGAACCGCCGAACAGCGCCCGGTCGAACGACCGGAGCTGCTCCATCTCGTCCTCGTACGCGGCGACGTAGTCGGCCACCGGCACCCCGGCGATCCCCGCCGCCCAGCGCGCGGGCTGGGTGCCCAGCGCCAGCAGGCTCAGATAGCCACCCCACGAAGCACCGTTCACCACGCACTTCTCCGGATCTGAGAGTCCACTTTGGACCGCCCAGTCGTGCACGGCCGCGACGTCTTCGAGTTCGGTCAGGCCGGGACGGCCTTCGATGGCGTCGCGCCAGGCCGAGCCGTACCCGGTCGAACCGCGGTAGTTGACCTCGACGACAGCGAATCCGGCGTCGAGCCAGACGGCGCGGTACGCGGAGAAGCGGTCCTCGTCGGCCGAATGCGGCCCGCCGTGCAGGGAGAAGACCGTCGGCAGCGGACCTTCGGGCGCGTCGGCCGGACGCGAAACCAGCGCGTGGATCTGCCCGCCGATCCCGTCGACGAACGCGTCGGTGACCGGGGAAGACTCCGGGGCGCGCTCACCCGGCGGCTCGAGGAGCACGGAGTCTTCGCCGTCCGCCGTCCGCGCGCGCACCGCCGTCGGCTGCGCGGCACTGGACCACGAGTACTCGACCGTGCCGTCGGGCCGCACGCCCGCGCCGCCGATGCGGCCGGGCGGCGTGTCCAAAGAGGACAGTTCGCCGCTCGCGAGGTCGTACCGGTGCAGGGAACTGCGGCCTTGGTGGAAGTGGACGACGAGCAGCGCCCGTGCGTCGGGGTACCAGCCCGCGACCACCTCGCCGGGCAGATCCAGCTCGATCTCCTGCTCGGTGTCCGCGGCGGTGTCCCAGATCAGGAGCTCTTCGCGGCCGCGCCGCTCGTGCAGCACCAGCAACCGCTGATCGCCGGCGACCGGCGAGTACTCGAGCGCGCCGAGGCCTTTGCCCTCGCCGTCCCATTTGTCGGCGATCGTCGTGAAGCCGTCGGTGGACAGGACCCGCAGCGCGGGGTGGCGTGAATCACCGTGTTCGGAGTGGGAGATCGCGAGCAGCGACTCGTCGCGGGACAGGGAGGCGATCCCGGCGTCGTCTTCGTGCTTGTAGAAGCTGGTGGTCTCGCCGTCGATATGGGCGAAGAGTTCGCTGCCGTCGTCGGTCGAGACGCCGACGGCGATCACCCGCGTGCCGATCTCGAGCCCGGCGGGGTAGCCGTCGTGGACGCCCGGCACCGCGCGCTCGGCGGCGGCGCCCGGTGCGAACGGTTCGCGGACCCAGGAACCGAATTCGTCGCCGTCGGTGTCGTTGAACCACCAGATCCAGCGGCCGTCGGGGGACGGGGTGGCGTGCATGGTGCCGTTCGGCCGGTCGGTGACGCGGCGGTGTTCGCCGGTCGACCGGTCCCAGGAATAGACCTCCCAGACGCCGCTGGCGTTGGAGACGTAGACGTTCGCGTCCGGCGCGTCGATGGCCCACTCGGGGACCGAGATGCGCGGCGCGTGGAAGCGGGCCCGCCACCTCGTCTCGGCTTCGGCGTCGTCGAACAGGCGGTCCGGGACCGCCGCGGACGGATATTCAGTGCCTGACTGCGTGCTCACCCCTCGATCCTGCCACTCGGGAGCCGTACTGTGTGCGGGGTGCTGGAGGGAAACGCGCCACGCGCGCGGTCCGCGCGTCAGGCGGTCGAACGGGCCGTGTTCGCGCAACCGCTGTTCGGGCCGGGGATGGGGTGCGTCGACGTCGGCTGCGGGCCGGGTTCGATCACCCTCGGTATCGGCAACGGGCACAGAAAGTCCACAGTGGACTTCTTGGTGGCGGAGGCGTGCGCGTTGCCGTTCGCCGAGGATTCGGTGGACGTGCTCTTCGCGCACGCCGTCTTCGAATACCTGAGGGAACCGGGCGCCGCGCTCGCGGAGTTCCGTCGCGTCCTCAAACCGGGCGGCACCCTCGCACTGTCCACATCGGACTGGAGCCGGGCGCGTCTGCGGCCGAAGACGGCGAATGTCGACGCCGCCCTTCGTGGCCACTATCTGCTGTGGCGCCGCGCGGGCGGCGACCCGTTCGCCGGGCGTTCGCTGCCCGCGGCGGTCACGGCCGCCGGTTTCACCGATGTACGAACGAAAACCCGCTACCGCACGGACACGACTTACCGCGCGCTCGCGACGTCCGTGGAGGCGCGGCTGGTGACGGCGCTGGAAACCGCGACGACCCCGGACCGCGACCAGCTCGCGTCGGCCGCCCGCTCGGCCTGGTCGTGGGCGCGCTCGGGGGACGGGGATTTCGCGCAGTGCTGGACCGAGTTGCTCGCCACCCGCTGAGCGCTCTTGCGGCGTCCCCAATGTGGCATTGGGGACGTTGAGTGTCCCCAATGCCACATTGGGCGCGCCTCAACGCTCGTTGTCCACAGGCGTTCATAGTTGTGGACAACCAAGGCCGCCGGCGGCCCTTTCGCCCAGTCCCGACGCCCCTCGGCGATACGCTGGAGCCGGGGTCGCCCCCCTGGGAGTGGCGGGGGCTGCGCGGGGGTCCTGTGTTGGGGAGCGCGTGGGCGGGGGCCTGTCCTGAAGGGGGCCTTTGGGACGTTGAGTGTCCTGAAGGTGGCCTTCAGGACACGTTTCCCATGTCACACGGGGACATCCGGCGTCAGCCCTGCGGAAGCCCGCAACGCGAAAGAGCCTTGCTCGCCGAAGCGAGCAAGGCTCTTTCGATCTTGCGTCGGGGTGGCGGGATTCGAACCCACGACCTCCTCGACCCGAACGAGGCACGCTACCAAGCTGCGCCACACCCCGGATACTTCTTAGCGGGTCGAGGAGAAGTTTAGCGGACCGTGTTTCGGGCTTTGCGGGGGGCTGCTTTCCGGTGGTTCTCGCTGGTCGTGCCGCGTGGGACGAGGGTCAGCAGGCTCGCCTCGGGCGGGCACGCGAAGCGGGCCGGGGCGTACGGAGAGGTGCCCAGTCCGGCGGAGACGTGCAGCCACATCTGGGCGCCCCAGCGGGACGCGCCGCGGGCGCGGGTGCGGTCCAGTTCGCAGTTGGTGACGAGCGCGCCGTAGCCGGGGACGCGGAGCTGCCCGCCGTGCGTGTGGCCCGCGAGGACGAGGTCGTAACCGTCGCCGGCGAACTCGTCGAGCACGCGGGGCTCCGGCGAGTGCGTGACGCCGATGCGGACGGCCGCCGCGGTGTCCACGGGGCCCGCGATGTCGGCGTAGCGGTCGCGGTGAAGGTGCGCGTCGTCGACGCCCGCGGTGAACACGTACTGGTCGGCCACCTCGATGGTGCGCCGGACGTGGGTGAGGTCGTTCCACCCGTGCTCGACGAACGCCGCGCGGAGGTCGCGCCACGGCAGGTGCTCGCCGTGGATCCGCTTCTTCTTGCCCTTCGGCATGAGGTAGCGGGCGGGGTTCTTCGGTTTCGGCGCGTAGTAGTCGTTGCTGCCGAAGATGAAAACCCCGGGCCGGTCCAGCAAGGGGCCGAGTGCGCGCAGCACGGACGGGACGGCCTGGTGATGTGACAGGTTGTCACCGGTGTTGACGACGAGGTCCGGTTCGAGTTCGTCGAGCGCCGCTACCCAGCGTTGTTTGCTCACGTGGCCGGGCAGCATGTGCAGATCAGAGATGTGGAGGATCGTGAAGGGCTTCGCCCCTGCCGCGAGGACCGGGAGCTCCGCGGTGCGAAGCGTCCACCGGCGCCTTTCGATACCGACCGCGTAACCGAGGGTCGCGGCTCCCAGGGCGACGGTTCCCACGGCCAAGCGCCGTACCGTCGCCCCCGAAGTGCTTTTGTTACTGAGCGTGCTCACAATGTCCAGTTTACGTGCTCTCCGGTGGTGATCGTCCGCCCCCATTCCGGCGATCTCGGTAAATCGCTGGAATGGCCTCTTTTCTTCACCTTCCGTGGTCGGCGCGGAGTGTCGCGATCAACCGACATGGTCTCGTCGACCGCTGTTCCCCGTTAGGCCGCCAGGCGGTCACTCAAAGTTAGAGTGACGTGACACATCGTGATTTGCGCTGGTGAATGCCGCCCTTGCCGGTCAGCGTCCGCCGCCCATGTACTTGGGGTCCGGAGCCGGCAACGGCAGCGGTTCCTGACCGGCGAGGATCTTCGACATCGCCCCGAACCACGTCTGCGCCGGCGTCTTGCCACCGAACATGTTTTCGCAGCGGGTGTTGACGTTACCCGGGCCGAGGTAGCAGAGGCCGCCGTTTCCACCCTTCGGACGGAACACCATCGCCGCGCCCGCGAGCTGCGGGGTGGCCCCGAGGTAGGTTCCCGAGCCGTTGCTCTGCGTGGTCCCGGTCTTGCCCATCACCGGCCGGTTCCAGCCGACACCGTTCGCGGCGACGAACGACGTCCCACCGGGCTGGCTGTCCCTGCTCATGCCGACCGCGAGGGTGTTCGCGAGTCCTTCGGGCACCACCTGCTCGCAGGCGGCTTCCTTGACGGGCACCGGCTTTCCGTCCCGGTCGCTGACGCCGGACAGCGGGGTCGGCGGGCACCAGACGCCACCGCTCATGATCGTGGCGCCGACGTTCGCCAGCTCCAGTCCGCTCAGCGGAGCCGGGCCGAGGGTGAACGAGGCGTTTCCGGCCCAGCCGGGCCGCGGACCGAACGCCTGCAGCTGACTGGTGTTGGCACCGGGGTTGTCGGACTTCGGATCCACGGCGCCACCGCCGAGGTTGCTCGCCATGGTGTCGCGCATCCCGAGTTTGCGCGCCATCTCCACGATCGGCCCCGTACTCCCGACCTTCTCCTCGAGGGCCACGAACGCGGTGTTCGGCGAAGTCGCCAGCGCCTGCTGCAACGACATCTGTCCGCCCGCCGGGTTGTAGTCGCCCGCGTTGCCGAGGCAGTACCAGCGGGAGCGCAACGGAGGCCCGGTCGGAGCGCACTTGGGTCCACCACCGGCGAACACGCGGGAGGTGTAGAAGTCGGGCACTGGAAGGGGACTGTTGATCCCGGCCACACCGGCTTCCAATGCCGCAGCGGCGGTGAAGACCTTGTACGCCGATCCCGCACCACCGGTGTTGTAGACGCCGGAGGGCAACGCGAATGTCGTCTGTCCCTGGTCTTCGTGCAATCCGTAGTCGCGGTTCGCCGCCAGCGCGACGACCTCGTGCCGCTGTTTGCCCGGCTTCACCAAGGAAAGCGTGTTCGCGACGTTGTCCTGCGTCTTCTTGACCTGGGCCTCGGCCGACATCTTGGCCTCGTGGTTCGCCCGTTCGTCCAAAGTGGTCTGGATCCGGTAGCCGCCGGTGTAGAGATCGTCCTTCGTCATCCCGGATTTGAGGAGATAGTCCTCGACGTACTGGCAGAAGAAACCGTTCTCCGTGCCGGCGCCGACGCAGTTCGACGCGGGCTTCTGCGGGCCGCCTTCGACCACGCCGAGCGGCTCGGCCTTGAACCGTTCCGCGTCCGCCTTCGCGAGCTTCTGGTTGTCGACCATGCGGTCCAGCACCAGGTTTCGCCGTTCGGTCGCCTTCGCCGGGCTCTTCCACGGGTCGTTGACGGCCGGGTTGTTCACCAGACCGGCCAGCAAGGCCGCCTGCGGCACCGTGAGCTTCTCGACGGGCGTGTTGAAGTACGCGTTCGCAGCCGCGCCGACGCCGTAGATCTCACGCGAGAACTCGACGACGTTCAGGTAGCCGGTCAGGATCTGCATCTTGTTCAGCTTGGTTTCCAGCTGGATCGCGATGCGGGCTTCCTTCAGCTTCCGGGCGACCGACTGCTCCTGTGCGCGCTTCTGGCCCGGCTTGTCGTCCCGGTAGACGACGTTGATCAAGTAGTTCTTGACGTACTGCTGGGTCAGCGTCGACGCGCCCTGCGTGTCCCCGCCGGTGCTGTTGCTGACCGCCGCGCGCAGCGTGCCCTTCCAGTCCACCCCGTTGTGCTCGTAGAAGCGCTTGTCCTCGACGGAGATCAGCGCCCACTTCATGGCGTCGTTGATCTGCGTCTCGGTGGTCGGGATGCGGTACTGCTTGTACAGCGTCGCGATCTGCTTGCCGGTGTTGTCCGTGATCGTCGTCACCAACGGCGGCGGGATGTCCGCTAGGTCCGAAGATGTCTTGTCGACGGTCTCGCTCGCCTGATTCGACAGCACCCCCGCGGCACCCGCCACCGGGAACAACATCCCCGCGACCAGCACCCCCGCGAGCACACAAAGGCCAATGAGCTTCAGCAGACCGTCCGTTTTGCGCACGCGGACCAGGGTACGCGGATGCCGTTAGCCCACCGTGACGTCACCTAGCTGAAAGTGTGGATTCGGTTACGAAATCGACCCCATGAGGTGACGGCCGGTAGTCGGAGGCATTCTAGGGCTTGGCGGAGGGAACCGAGGGCCCTTACAGTCCGTCAACGTCTCACGTATGAAAAAGCCGACAGACGGGTGAGTGCGAGCGGCAGTCGCATTCGGCCGAACGGAGGCACCGGCACCGGGGAGGTGTCGGCTCAACCGACGTGAGCACACAGGGAGACACGCTCATGGGGGCAGGAGCGCAGGCTTTTCGTCCCCCCGTGGTGTGTCGAACACCAGGGTAGGGAGCTGGGGGTATGGAAACCAACCAGTCGAGCTGGCGAGTCAATGCGTCGTGCCGCGACACCGATCCGGACGGGTTGTTCGTCCGGGGGGCGGAACAGAACCGGGCCAAGGCGGTCTGCCTCGGTTGCCCGGTCAGGACGGAATGCCTCGCCGAAGCGCTCGATGGCCGGATCAACTTCGGTATCTGGGGAGGTATGACCGAACGGGAACGGCGGGCGCTGCTGCGGCGGCGGCCGGACGTTTCCAGCTGGGCGGACCTGCTTGAAGCGGCGAAGCGCAGTTTCACCGGGATCGACGAAGAGGAAGACGTGCGCGTCCGAGTCTCGTGATCGTGGTTCCGTGAAAAGGCCCCTTCCCTGAGTCCAAGGTAGGGAAGGGGCCCTTCACGAAAGACTCAGGACTGGGTGGCGAGCCTGGTGCCGATGTCGCGCAGGCCTTCGAGATCGTGCACGTCACTGGGGAGCGCTGGCACCCGCACCAGCGGGACCTCGGGATGCGCCCGCGTGAACCTGGCGAGCAGCCGCGTCTCCCGATCGGCCAGCGCGACCCGGTCCGCGTGCAGGCGAAGGACGGCTTCGGCCAGCGGAGCGCTGGTCTCGCCCTTCGCGAGCTGCTCGGCGGCCGCGACGGCTTCGGCACTGGAGAGCGGGGCGAGCACCGGATGCGTCCGGTTCGCGACCAGCCCCGCGAGCGGCATGCTCTCCTCCGAGAGCCGCTCCACGAAATAGGACGCCTCGCGCAGCGCGTCCGGCTCCGGCGCGGCCACCACCAGGAACGAAGTGCCGCCGGACCGCAGCAGCTCGGAGGTTTTGCGCGCGCGTTCGCGGAAGCCGCCGAACATGCTGTCGAAGGCCTGCATGAACGCCGAAGCGTCCGTCAGCAGCTGGCCGCCGATGATCGTCGAGACGGCCTTCGCGAACATCGAGAATCCGGCGTTGACGACCTTGCGCAGGCCCCAGCCGCCCGCCTTGGCCGGACCGGTGAGCAGCCGGATCATGCGGCCGTCGAGCGCGCTCGAAAGCCGTGTCGGCGCGTCGAGGAAGTCCAGCGCGGACCGGCTCGGCGGCGTGTCGACGATGATCAGATCCCACTCGTCGGTGGCCGCGAGCTGCCCCAGCTTCTCCATCGCCATGTACTCCTGCGTGCCGGAGAACGACGTGGAAATGGTCTGGTAGAAGGGGTTCTGCAGCAGCTGCTCGGCCCGTTCGGGGCCGGCGTGGACGCGCACCATGTCGTCGAAGGTGCGGCGCATGTCGAGCATCATCGCCCACAGCTCGCCCTTGGGCTCGAAACCTTCGACCTGCACCTGCTTCGGGTGATTGCCCAGTTCGCGCAGGCCGAGCGCCTGCGCCAGCCGCCGGGCCGGGTCGATGGTGAGCACCACCGTCTGCCGCCCGCGTTCGGCCGCGCGCAACGCGAGCGCCGCCGCGGTGGTCGTCTTGCCGACCCCGCCGGAGCCGCAGCACACGATGACCCGGCTCTCCGGATCGTCGATCAGCTTGTCGACCTCCAGGATGTCCGACATCAGCGCACCCCCTGCTCGGTCAGCGCTTCGGCGAGGTCGTAGAGCGCCGCGACGTCGACGCCGTCGGTCAGATCCGGCAGTTCGAGGCCCGGCAAGTCCGCCTCGGACAGCTGTTCGCGGGCGCGCTGCTCGGCCGCGACCCGCACGGCGTGCTCGACGGTCTCCTCGACGAGCGCGTCGAGGGTGCTTTCGGGCAGGTCGAGACCGGCCGACGCGAGCCCGGCGCGGACGCGCGAGGCGTCGACACGGCCGTCGGCCGCGGCGGTCACCGAGCGGGCGGGCAGCCGCGGCGGGCGCACCCGGTTCACCAGCACGGCGCCGGGACGCAGGTCGGCGCCGTCGAGTTCGGCGACCGCTTCGACGGTCTCCCGCACCGGCATCTCTTCCAGCAGCGTGACCAGGTGGACCGCGGTCTCACCGGAGTGCAGCAGCCGCACGACGCCGTCGGCCTGGCCGCGGATCGGGCCGGTTTTGGCGAGGTCGGTCAGGGCCTTGGTGACGTCGAGGAACTTCACGACCCGGCCGGTGGGCGGCGAGTCGACGACGACGGCGTCGTAGGTGTGGCGGCCGTCCGATTCGGTGCGGCCGACGCATTCCTTGATCTTCCCGGTGAGCAGGACGTCGCGAAGTCCGGGCGCCAGCGTGGTCGCGAACTCGATCGCGCCCATCCGCCGCAGCGTCCGCCCCGCGAAGCCGAGGTTGTAGAACATCTCGAAGTATTCGAGCAGCGCGGCCTCGACGTCGATGTGCAGGGCGCGCAGTTCGCCGCCGCCGGGGACGGCCGCGATGCGCTGCTCGGCGTACGGGAGCGGCTCGGTGTCGAAGAGCTGGGCGATGCCCTGGCGGCCTTCGACCTCGATCAGCAGCACTCGGCGCCCGCCCTTGGCGAGGGCGAGGCCCAGCGAGGCGGCGAGCGTGGTCTTGCCCGTCCCGCCCTTACCGGTGACGAAATGCAGCCTGGCTCTCGCGAGTTCGTCGGTCCAGCCGGCAAGGGGTGTGCTCACCGGTCCCACCCTAATTGAGCGATCAGCTCGCCAGCATCATGACGCCGAGCGCGGCCACGACCAATCCCACGACGCACCAGGTCAGGACGCCGGGCAGCACCGTGAGCATCACCACACCGAGCAGCAGGAGCGCCACTAGGGCCACCGCGCCGGTGCTCGCGACCGTCGCCGAACGGCCCGTGCGGTCCCGCGCCTTGGCCATCAGGACCAGCACCAGCGGCAGCCCGGCCGCGGCGAGCAGGACGGTCGCGACCACACGCCAGGTCTCCACGGGCCCACCGTAGCGGTGCCGAACGCGCTTCCGTCAGCTCCCGACGGGGGTCGCGGGCACGCAGGGGACCGGCTTCGCGTGCGCCGGGTCCAGCGCGTTGAGGACGTGCCCGGCGGCGTTGCGGTCGGCGGCGACCCCGGCGTGCTCGGCCAGGTCCAGCAGACAGCTGTCCTGCAGCACGATGTTCTTCACGTTCGGGCCGGTGCCCATCCCGCTCGTGTACGGGACGACGGCCTCGTCGTACCGGGTCATGATGTTCGTGTAGGTCACGCCCGGCTGGAAGACGCCGTTGCCCGACCGCAGGTTCGTCAGGAACTCCGAGCCGCGCAGGAACTGGCGGCACGAACCGCAGAGCGGGTCGAGGATGCCGTTGAAGCCGGGCGCGAGCCCCAGTGCGCCCGCGAGCGCGTACAGATGCGAGGCGCCGAACAACGTCGTGCCGTTCCAGAGCGGGGTCAGGCTGACGTACTTGTCCACTTTGGACGCTCCGCCGAGGAACTTCACATAGTAAGAAGGCATCAGCGTGCCCTCGGAATGCCCGAGGATGTCCACCTTGGACGCGCCGGTCGCGCCGCGCACCTTGTCGATGAACGCGGAAAGCTCCTTCGCGCTCTGCTCCATCGGCAGCAGCCCGCCGGGCTGGTAGATCGGCAGTGGCTCACCGGGGACGCCGTAGGTGAGGGAGAAGACGCAGTACCCCTGGTTCTTGAGAAGCGGGCCGAACGTCTGCCAGTTCACCGTCTGGTTGGCGCCGAGCCCGTGGGTGAGCACCACCGGGTTCGGATGGGCCGCGCTCGGGCGGCAGTCGAAGTCGTTCGCGCCGGGTGGCGGGCCGCCGGGGTTCGCCGCTTGCGCGGGCAGTGCCGCGGCCAGCGTCCACGGGACGGGGAGTTCCTCGTCGGCGGTCGCGGGGGAAGCGCAGATCAGGGCAAGGGCCGCGGCCAGGAAGGTGGCGGCGAGGGACTTCGTCGTCCGCATGTCGGCGTCCTATCTACTCCCGAGTAGGTGTGAAGTGAACCACATCGACGGGAATTCGGCGAACCGTCCGCGAGAGGGTTTTCCGCATGTGTGTCGGGCGCCCTTGCCGGTTTGGCTACGCTCCCGGGCATGAGCGCCACCAAGTGGGAGTACGCGACCGTCCCCCTGTTGATCCACGCCACCAAGCAGATCCTCGACCAGTGGGGCGAGGACGGCTGGGAGCTCGTCACCGTGCTCCCGAACCCGACCGGCGAGCAGCACGTCGCCTACCTCAAACGAGCGAAGAACTGAGGGATTGAAGCCATGACCTGGAGCGATCGACTCGCCGAGCTCGGCATCGAACTGCCGGCCGTCGCCGCCCCGCTGGCGGCCTACGTGCCCGCGGTCCGCACCGGTTCGCACGTCTACACGGCCGGGCAGCTGCCCTTCGTGAAGGGTGAGCTCGAAGCGACCGGCAAGGTCGGCGCCGAGGTCAGCCCCGAAGAGGCGAAGCAGTACGCGCGGACGTCGATCCTCAACGCCCTCGCCGCGGTCGACTCGGTCGCCGGTATCGACAACGTCGTGCGGGTGGTCAAGGTCGTCGGGTTCGTGGCGTCCGCGGAGGGCTTCACCGGCCAGCCCGCGGTGATCAACGGGGCGTCCGAGCTGCTGGGCGAGATCTTCGGTGAGGCGGGCATCCACGCCCGGTCGGCCGTCGGCGTCGCCGAGCTGCCGATCGGGGCACCGGTCGAGATCGAACTGATCGTGGAGGTGAAGTGATGGACCCGGACATCGAACGGTCCTCGCACGAGCTCCTGCTCCGGCTGGCCGGACGGCTGCCGGACCAGCTCTTGTGGCGGTTCCGTGACTGGCTGGGCGAAGGTGCGATGGGCACGCTCGCGCGGACCCTGCCCAGGTCTTTGCTTAAGCACAGGATCGACCTGGATCAAACCGAGTATCGCCTGCTAGTCGCCGGGCTCATCCCTCACGGAGCCGACTGGCATCAGGTGAGTTCCACCCTGGGGGTAGACGACGTCACCGAGACCAGGTACACATTCACGCAGAGTGCGCCCGAATGGGTGAACTCCGTCGACTCTGTGTCCGTATTGATCCACGCGACGTTGCGAGGACGGCCGGATGTGGGTGAAGTGCGGCAAAGCTGGCGACACCTCGGTGTGGTCGGCGAGGGTGGGGCGAAACGAGTCCTCCTGGTCACGGCGACGAACGGGTTGCCGAGGCTGACCGGTGAACTGCAGCGCGTCCTGCGCGTGCTGGGTGACGAGGAGCCCGGCGTCGAGGTTCTCCCGCCGAGCATCGACCTCACCGGCTATCACCGCACCGCGCTCACCAACTCCGAGCTGATCTGCGTGGGCGCGGTGGACACCGGAAGTCGGCTGGTCGCCGCTTAACGCTCGCTCCACCAGGCGAGCCGGGAGGGAGCAGAGCAATGGTGGAGGTCCACGACGGCCCGCCCATGGACGGGTTCTCGGTGCCCCTGCGCCTGCACAACCTGTTACTGGCCCTGGCGGGTCGTATCGACGACAGTGCTTTGACCGAAGCGCGTGAGCTGATCGCGCGTGCGCACATCGACGAAGCGGTGGAGCTCACCACCGGCACCCTGATCGCGGGGAAGATCCCGGTGAGCTCCTCCGAACAGCGTGAACTCGCGCTCGTCCTCGAGATGAGCCGGTCCGACGCCACCCTCGCGAACGACCTGCTGGTCGTCGAGGAGGACGAGCCGGTGCTCACCCACCGGTTCACCGGGGAGAACCAGCCCGAGTTCGGCCTCGCCGAGGCGCTCGACCGCACGCTGCAGGTGCTGCCGGACGTCCGGTCGGTGCACGCGGTGTGGCGGAACACGCCGGCGGGCAGTGTGCCCGGCGCGCTGCCGCAGCGGGTGGTCCTGGTCGAGATCGGGCCCGAGGGCAACCCGCCCGCGGTCGCGTTCCGCGTGGACACCGCGCTTCGCCGCGCGGGTATCCGTTCGGTCGTCGAGGTCGCGGGCCCGGGCGTCGCGCGGTCCGCGTACCACCAGGCCGCGTCTTCGGCCGCGAGTCCTGTCTGGGTCACCGGGAGTACCCACTCCAGTGACTTTCGGTCCGAACCGGTGACTCCGCCGCCCGCTCCCGCCCCGGCTCCCGAGCCGGTCAAGGAGCAGCCGAGCAGGCACGGGCTGCGTCCGGTGAGCGGCGGGAGCCACGAACCGGCCGAGCCGATCGCGCCGGTGGTGCCGATCGTGCAGCAGGCGCCCGCGGCGACGACGTCTTCCTCGTCTTCGTCGGAGTCGGCACCGCCGCGCAAGTCGCGGGCGGAGACCCGTGCCGAGCGCACGGCCGACCTGACCCCGGCCGAGGTGGCGCAGCTTCGCCAGGCGCTCAAGGAGGACCCCGAAAAGGGCCGCGAGATCGCCACGGGCAAGCCGAGCATGCACGAGGTCGTCGAGCTGCCCGCTCTCGATCTCGACGATCCCAGCCTGAGCGAGCGCGACCGCGCGCTCCTGCGCGAGCTGCACGCCGAGCTCGCCGAACGGGAGCGCGCCGAAGCGGCGAAGATCCGGCTGAATGGCGCTTCGCGCAGCAGCGGCTCAAGCTGGTCCTGACGAGTCCCACGCGTTTCGTCCTCTGGATGCGGTAGTTGCACGCGCAACGATCGCAACCAGAGGACGAAACGCGATGTTAGGTTGCGGGTGTGGCTGAAGAACTGACATTCGACATCCCGGTGGGGGCCGGGGTGGGCACCCGCGCCAACGCCGACGGCGAGCCTGTGACGCCCAAGGACGCGGCGACCGTGATCCTCCTCCGCGACGGCACCGAAGGCGTCGAGGTCTTCCTGCAGCACCGGGTGAAGGGCATGCCCTTCGCGGGCGGCATGACGGTCTTCCCCGGCGGCGGCGTGGATTCCCGCGATGTCGACACCTCCGTGAGCTGGGCCGGCCCCGAGCCCGCCTGGTGGGCGGAACGCTTCGGCTGCGACGAGTCGCTGGCCCGCGCCCTGGTGTGCGCGGCCGTGCGGGAGACGTTCGAGGAGTCGGGCGTACTGCTCGCGAGCACCGGCGACACGGTCGTCACCGACACGACGCCGTATCACGACGCCCGCGAAAAGCTGGTCTCCCGCGAACTGTCGCTCGCCGCCTTCCTCGAAGCGAACGGCCTGACGCTGCGCGCGGATCTCTTGCGCCCGTGGGCGAACTGGGTGACCCCGCCGCAGGAACCGCGCCGCTACGACACCTGCTTCTTCGTCGCCGTGCTGCCCGAGGGCCAGCAGGCGGACGGCGCCACCTCCGAGGCCGTCAGCTCCGGCTGGCAGCGGCCCGAAGAGGCCATCGCCGATGCCAAGGAAGGCCGCCGCATGCTCATGCCACCGACCTGGCTCACGCTCGCGGAACTCGGCGAGTTCGAGTCGTCGGCCGCGGCTCAGGCCGCCGAGCGCGAAATCTCGAAAATCATGCCGACGCTGGTGCGCGACGGCGACAAGGTCCGCGTCATCCTGGACCCGGCGTGAGTGCCCCCGCGTACGGCGTGCTGCGCCGGATCACGCCGACGACTTCCGTGCTGCTGGAGAACAATCCTTCGTCGATGACGTTGGAGGGCACCAACTCCTGGGTGCTGCGCGGCCCCGGAGCTTCAGGTTCCGTGGTCGTCGACCCCGGTCACGAGGACATCGAGCATCTGACGCGGCTGGCGGAGACCGGCGCCGTCGAGCTGATCGTGCTCACCCACCATCACCCCGACCACGCCGAGGGCGCGCCCTGGTTCGCCGAGCGCGTCGGCGCCCCCGTGCGGGCCTTCGACGAGAAGCTCTGCATCGGCGGGAAGTCCCTTGTGGACGGTGAGGTGATCGAGGCGGGCGGTGTCCGGCTGTCGGTGCTGCACACGCCGGGCCATACCGGCGACTCGATCTGCCTGGTGTCCGACGGCCAGATCCTGACCGGCGACACCATCCTCGGCCGCGGCACCACCGTGCTGCACGACCTCGGCGACTACCTGCGCTCGCTGCGGAAGCTCATCGGGCTGCCCGACGGCACCGTCGGCCTGCCGGGACACGGCCCGGAACTGCCCGATCTGGCCGCGACCGCGCGCGAATACCTGGCACACCGGGAAGAACGGCTCGACCAGGTGCGTTCGGCACTGGAGACACTCGGCGCGGACGCCACCCCGCGCCAGGTGGTCGAGGTCGTCTACGCCGACGTCGACAAGGCTTTGTGGGCGCCCGCAGAATGGAGTGTGCGGGCGCAGTTGGACTACCTGAGGTCGGAGGACGGCGAATGAGTGACGTCGAGGTCGAGTTCTACTGGCGCCCCGGATGCGGATTCTGCGCCGCGCTGGAGCGGCCGCTGTCGAAGAGCGGCTTCAAGGTGAAGCGGGTCAACATCTGGGAGGACCCGGACGCCGCCGCCCGCGTGCGTTCGGTGGCGAACGGGAACGAGGTCGTGCCGACGGTCTTCGTGGGCTCGAAGGCGATGGTGAACCCTTCGTTCGGGGAGATCGAGGCCGCGGTGAAGGCCGCCTCCGCCTGACCCCGCAGCGTGCTATGAAAGGTCCTTTCCTTGCAAAATTTGCAAGGAAAGGACCTTTCATGGCGTTCAGTACCGGACGACGCGTCGAGCTTCGGTGTCGCGAAAGCCACTTTGGGGACATCAGACGTCGCGAAAGTGGCTTTCGCGACACCTCCCGGGAGGAGCTGGCGTACCATCCGGGCCGAACGCCTACCCGCCTCAACTGTGTTGCGAAAGCCACTTTCGCAACCTTCAACGTTGTGAAAGCCACTTTCGCAACACGCCGCCGAGTCGCCCCGGCCATGTACGAAGGCGGGTGTCAGCGCGGCAGCATCGGCATGACGTAGTACGTCAGCTCCACCTCGCCCGGCTCCACCGCGCGGATGACGCAGGCGCGCATCCCTGGCTGGATGTCCAGCCGCACCCGCTCCCCGGCGAAACCCTGCAGCGCGTCCAGCAGGTAGCGCGCCTGGAACGAGGGCGACGTCCGGCCGCCGGACACCTCCGCCTTCAGTGTTTCCTCCGCCTCACCGGTGTTCTGCTTGGCACTGGCCAGCCGCAGATGCGCGTCGCCGACTTCCAGCGTCAGCACTCGGCGATCGTCCGCGTAGACGCCGACGCGGCGCACGGCGGCGGCCAGCGCGTCGGCGGAAACCTCGACTGTCGTGTCCACAGTGGACGATTCGATCAGCTTCTCCGACAGGAAACCCGCGTCGAGCACGGCGGTGGTGACGGCGACCCCGGCCCAGCTCAGCCCGAATCGGGTGCCGTCGCCGTGCAGGCCGACGGTGCCGCGCGCCTGCTTCGCCGTCTCGGCGAGCAGGCCCGCCGGGACCAGTGCGTCGATCGGCTCGCCCGCGGAGCGCAGCGGCAAGGTGGCCACGGCCATCCGGTAGCGGTCGGACGCCGTCAGCCGCAGCTCGCGGCTGAAGCTCTGCACGCGGACGCCGGTGAACATCGGCAGCGCGTCGTCCTTCGCCGCCGTGCCCGCGACGGTGCGCAACGCGGTCACGAGCGCGTGACCGTCCACTTCGGACACCTTCGGCGGCATGTCCGGGAGGTTCAGCTCACGGCTCAGCAACGGCAGCGCGTAGCGCCCGCCCTCCACCCGCACGGCCAGCCGCGAACCCTCGACGACCAGGCGCACCAGGTCGTCGTCGAGCATGCGCAGCGTCTCCGCCAGTGGCCCGGCGGGGACGAGGACCTCGCCATCGGTGTGGACCATGGCCTCGGCGGTCAGGCGGACGGCTCGTTCGCTGTCGTTGCCGCCGACGGTCAGCCCGTCTTTTCCGGCGCGCAGCAGCAGGCCGGAACGGGCCGACAGCAGCCGGGCGGCGGCGGAGACGGCTGACGAGAGGGGGCGGGTGGCGGCGGTCAGGTCCATGCCCGCAAGCTAGCGGGCGGCACCGACAAGTTCGGGCGCTTCGGCGGCGGCCGCGGCGGGCTGCGGGCGGAAGGTGCCGCGCAGCAGCCACACCACCGCGGCGAGCGCGAACCCGACACCGCCGGCGGCGAGGAACGCCGCTTCGTGTCCGGCGTGCTCGACGAGGTAGCCGCTGATCGACTGCCCGAACGCGAGGCCGAGGGTCACCGCGGTGAGCACCCAGCCGAACGCCTCGGCCGCCGTGCCCTTCGGCGCGGCGATCTCGATGGCCGCCGAGTGCGTCGTCGACTGCGGCGTGATGAGCGCGCCCGCGGCGAGCATGGCGAGCGCGAGGCCCCAGAGCGAACCCGGCAGCGCGAGCAGCGCCACCAGCGCGCCGAACCCGGCCAACAGCACCGGCAGCCGCAGGCCCATCTGACGCGGCCACGGGCGCAGGCTGTACGCCACCCCGAACGCGACCGAGCTGACTGACCACGCCGAAAGCAGCAGACCGCCGATGGAGGTGTTCCCCGCCTCGGTCGCGGCCGCCGGGACGGCGACCTCGACGAACCCGATCACGGCGCCGAAGCCCAGTGCGGCGATCGCCAGCGTGCGCATCCCGGGGCTGGCCAGCGCGCCGAGCAGTTTGCCGCCCGTCGACGGCGACGGCCCCCACGCGCGCACGGTCGGGCTCAGCGCGAACAGGACGGCGCCCGCGATCATGGTCAGCGAGCCGGTCACGATGCCGGTGCCCGCCCACGGCGCGGCGATCAGCAGCCCCGCGAACCCGGGGCCGAGGATGAAGAAGACCTCCATGCTGATCGCCTCGTAGGAGAACGCGGCGTTGCGCGTCGGCCCGGCGGGCAGCAGTCGTGTCCACAGCGCCCGCGAGGCCGAACCGACCATCGGTTCCGTGATCCCGGTGCCGAAGGCCAGCGGGACCAGCACGAGCGTCGGGGCGTGCGCCTCGATCGCGAACACCAGCCCGGTCATCGCCAGCGCGAAGAGCATCGTGGTGGTCAGCAGCGGCCGCGTCGGCCCGAACCGGTCGATGAGCCGTCCCTGCACGACCGCGCCCACGGAGACGCCCACCAGCGACCCGGCCGACACCAGTCCGGCCGCGGCGAAGGAGCCCGTCTCACGCTGGACGTAGAGCAGCGCGGAGATACCGATCATCGCGATCGGCAGGCGGGCGAGCAGCGACGCGATCACCGCCCCGCGGGATCCGGGCGCGGTCAGCGCGGCGCGGTAGTCGGCGAGGGAGGTGCGGTGGTTCTCGGCGGAAGCGGACACAGACTGGGACACGCGTACCAGTATGAACACTTTGGTACGCGAGTACCAGATCTGCGGCGGTAAGTTTGGTCACCACCGGATCCGGGTACTGCGGACCACGAATCCTCCGGGTTCGTCACGATCAGGTAACAGTCGGTCGATTCTGGGTCATTCGGGGCAACAAATCGACGCAGATGGCGTCCTTGAGAGTGAAAGAACTTGAGTTCACGGCCGATGGCCGTGGATGGTTGTACGACAAACACACAGCTTCCAGCTCCCTCCGGCGTACGGGTCGGGGCCTTGTTCCGGAGGGCGGGGAGCGCGGATCGTCGGGGGATGGTCCGCGCACAGCGAAGAGCCGGTGCGCCACGTCGGGGGTGGCGCCCGGCTCTTCGTTGTGTCCAGCGCTGTGTTCGGGTCCAGATGTCATGAAAGGGCCGTTCAAGACGAAAAACGTCCTGAACGGCCCTTTCATGACACTTCTGAAGGGCGGGGCTAGCGGGCGCGGCGGGCCAGGCGCTCCGGGTCCAGGATCAGCACGCTCTTGCCTTCGAGCCGCAGCCAGCCGCGGTGCGCGAAGTCGGCGAGAGCCTTGTTGACGGTCTCGCGCGAGGCGCCGACGTACTGGGCGATCTCTTCCTGCGTCAGGTCGTGGGTGACCCGCAGCAGACCGGCCTCCTGGCTGCCGAAGCGCTGCGCGAGCTGCAGCAGCGCCCGCGCCACGCGGCCCGGGACGTCGGTGAAGATCAGCTCGGCGACCATGTTGTTCGTCCGGCGCAGCCTGCGGGCGACCACCCGGAGCAGCTGCTCGGCGATCTCCGGGCGGGTGGAGATCCACTGCCGCAGCGCCGGGCGGTCCATCGTCACCGCGCGGACCTCGGTCACCGTCGTCGCGCTGGACGTCCGGGGGCCGGGGTCGAAAATGGACAGCTCGCCGAACATGTCGGACGGGCCGAAGATGCCAAGCAGGTTCTCGCGGCCGTCGGGTGACTTGCGGCCGATCTTCACCTTGCCGGACTGGATGATGTAAAGCTTGTCGCCGGGTTCACCCTCGTTGAAGATGACATGCCCGCGAGGGAACTCCACGGATTCCAAGGTCTGTGCCAGCGCCTCGGCGGCTGCCGGCTCAACACCCTGGAAAATGCCCGCTCGGGCCAGGGTTTCGTCCACCTCGGGTGCCTCCTCATCGAGATACGACGTCGATCCTCATTCTGCCGAGGACCGTGTCGTCGATCACTTTTCGCGTCAGTCTAGGTCGTGCGCGCGAGATCGCTCGTCGGCACGCCGAACGCGCGCGGGCCGGGAACGATCTCGCTCGAACGTGGAGCCTAACTCCGCACGCGTCGCGCGCGAAGCCTGGCCGCCTTCCCGCCCAGCCTGCGCAGCCGGAAAAGCTCGAGGGCGCGCCCGATGCCGTGCCCGTAAAGGGCCCTGACCTCGTTGGGCTGAGCCTGCTCGAGGAACTCCTCGACCTCGTTCTCCTGCACCGCGACGTGCTTGAGCCTGGTCTCCACGCGTTCCATGAACAGCGCGAAGAACATGATCACCAGGGGCACGAGGATGACGAACCAGACGGTCATGAGCCCTGCCCAGGGAATTCCGAAAAGTTGTGCATTACTCCAGATCCTCGCTCATGGCGTCCTCGATCGAAGCGCCGAGGTGGTGCTCTGGCGTGTCGGCCGTCGACCGGCGGGATGCTCCCACTGGCTCGTCCGATGGCGCCCGTAGGCTATCGGGGTGCCTCCTGCCCCCACCAATGCCCCCCGCGCGGGGGGCAAGGGTGAAAGCCGGCTCGCGTTGGTGAGACGCGCCAGGCGGATGAAGCGTTGCCTCGACGACGAGTTCCCCGACGCGCACTGTGAGCTCGACTTCACCACTCCGCTCGAACTGCTGGTCGCGGTCGTGCTTTCGGCGCAGACCACCGACGTCCGCGTGAATCAGGTCACGCCCGCGCTCTTCGCGCGCTACCGGACCGCCGCGGACTACGCCGGCGCCGACCGCGCCGAACTCGAGGAGTACCTCCGCCCGACGGGTTTCTTCCGCGCCAAGGCGAACTCGGTCATGGGGCTGGGCGCCGCGCTGGTGGAGCGCTACGACGGCGAAGTGCCCGGCAAGCTGAAGGACCTCGTCACACTGCCGGGGGTCGGCCGCAAGACGGCCAACGTCGTGCTCGGCGACGCCTTCGGGGTCCCCGGGATCACCGTCGACACCCATTTCGGGCGCTTGGTCCGCCGCTGGGGCTGGACCGAGGAGGAGGACCCGGTCAAGGTCGAGCACGCCGTCGGCGAGCTGATCCCGCGCAAGGAGTGGACGCTCCTCTCGCATCGGACGATCTTCCACGGCCGCCGCGTCTGCCACGCCCGCAAACCGGCCTGTGGCGCCTGCCCGCTGGCCAAGATGTGCCCTTCGTACGGAACCGGCCCGACGGAATTCGAGGAATCCGCGAAGCTGGTCAAGGGCGAAGAGCGCGACCACATCCTGGATCTGGCGGCCCGCCGGTGACCAGGGTCACCAAACTGGCCCTCGGTGCCGCCCTGCTGGTGGTGGCCCTGATCGTCGCGTTGCTCACGACGCGGGACGGCCAGGCGCCCGCGAAGACGTCGGGGGATCTCACGGCCGCGCGGGCGAAGGCCGCGCTCGCCCCTTGCCCGCCGCCTGGGCCCGGTGAGGTGGCGAAGCTGCGCGGTGTCGACGTCGAGTGCCTCGGCGACGGCTCCAGGGTCGACCTCGCCAAGGTGGTCTCCGGTGGTCCCGTGCTCGTCAACCTGTGGGCGTCGTGGTGCGAGCCATGCCGGGCCGAGCTCCCGCTGCTCCAGCGGTACGCCGCGCAGCCCGGCGCCGCGCGGGTGCTCCTCGTCCAGGTCGCGAGCTCCGGCGCGGACGGGCTGGCGATGCTGGCCGAGCTGGGTGTCCGGCTGCCGTCCGTGTTCGACGGTGACGGACAGTCGGGGCCGGTGCGGACGGCACTGAAGGTCCCTTCCTCCCTGCCGGCGACGTACCTGGTCACGGCGGGCGGCGACGTCCGGCTCATCGAGAACCCACGCGTCTTCCTGAACACTGACCAGGTGCGCGCCGCTGTGGAAGGGACACCATGACCGGCCCCCTCGTGGACCCGGAGGCCGTGCCCGCCTGGCTGCAGCCGCTGGTCAAGATCAGCGGTGAGGTCGACGCGGCCACCTTCAGCCGGTTCAGCGTGCCGCCGGACGCGAGCTACCGGTCCGCGTCCGTCCTGATGCTCTTCGGCGAAGGCCCGCAGGGGCCGGACGTCCTGCTCCAACGCCGTGCGGACACCCTCGGCTCGCACGCGGGCCAGGTCAGCTTCCCCGGCGGGGGCGCCGAGCCGGAGGACGGCGGACCGGTCGGCACCGCGTTGCGCGAGGCGGAGGAGGAGACCGGCGTCGAGCCCGCGGGTGTGCTGCCGGTGGCGGTCTTCCCGGAGCTGTTCGTCCCGGTGTCCAGCTTCGCCGTGACGCCGGTGCTCGCCTACTGGCGGACGCCGTCGCCGGTGCACGCCGTCGACCCCGGCGAGACGGCGGCCGTGGCCAGGGTGCCGGTCGCCGAGCTCACCGACCCGGCCAACCGGTTCCAGGTCACGCGCAAGGGTTACGACTGGAAGGGGCCGGCGTTCGACGTCGGCGGGATGTTCGTCTGGGGTTTCACGGGCGGTCTGCTGGCGATGACGCTGGCGCTCGGCGGCTGGGAACGGGACTGGGACCACGGCGATGTCCGGGACCTTGACGTAGCGTTGGCCGAACATCAGGCGCGGGTCGACGGGCGGCAAGTGCCGGAGAAGGAGTAGGCGCCGGTGAACTGGGTCGACGTACTGGTGATCCTGCTCGCACTGCTGGCGGGCGTGTCCGGCGCGTTCCAGGGGGTGATCATCGCCCTCCCCTCGCTGGTCGGGGTGGTGCTCGGCGCGCTCGCGGGGATCAAGATCGCGCCGCTGATCGTGGAACTCTTCCAGCATCCGGCGGCGAAGGTCGCCTTCGCGGTGGCGACCGTGGTGTTCCTGGTCGCGCTCGGGGAGACCCTCGGGGTCTGGGCCGGCCGGAGGCTGCGGCAGAAGATCAACCCGGACAAGCTTTCCGGCGTCGACAAGACGCTGGGCGCGGTGGTGCAGGCCGCCGTCGTGTTCGTGGTCGCCTGGCTGATCGCGACCCCGCTCACCGCCGTCTCGGGCGTGCCGGGGCTGGCGAAGTCGATCAACAGCTCGGTCGTGCTCGGCGGCGTCAACGACGTCATGCCCGAAGCGGCGCAAGGCTTCCCGAGCGAACTGCGCAAACTGCTGGACGCCTCCGGCTTCCCGTCCATTGTGGATCCGTTCCAGAAGCCGAACGTCGAGGACACCAGCCCGCCGGACACCGCGCTGCAGGCGAGCGCGATCGTCAAACAGGTGCACCGCAGTGTGGTGAAGATCCGCGGCAACGCGACCTCGTGCTCGCGGGCGCTGGAGGGCAGCGGTTTCGTCGTCGCGCCGCAGCGGGTGATGACGAACGCGCACGTGGTCGCGGGCACCGACGAGGTCGCCATCGAGTCGACCTCGGGCAAGTTCCCGGCCAGGGTCGTCTACTTCGATCCCGAGGCCGACGTGGCCGTGCTCGCGGTGCCGAGGCTGCAGGCCCCGGTGCTCCCGTTCACCCCGCGGGTCGCGCGCGCGGGCGACAACGCGATCGTGCTCGGCTACCCGCTCGACGGGCCGTACACCGCGACGCCGGCCAGAGTGCGCGGCCGGATCAACCTGCGCGGACCGGACATCTACGAGTCCAACACGGTGCAGCGTGACGTGTTCACCGTGCGCGGGCAGGTCCGCAGCGGGAACTCGGGCGGGCCGATGATCAACCCGGATGGCGAGGTCATCGGGGTCGTGTTCGGTGCGGCCGTCGAAGATCCGGAGACCGGCTTCACGCTGACTTCGGAGCAGGTGCGGCCGGTGGTCGAGACGGCTCCGGCGCTGAGCGCGAACACCTCGACCGGGCCTTGCGCTAACTAGCCTTACGGATCTTCGGATGTCATGAAAGGGTCGTTCAGGACATTTTGTGTCCTGAACGACCCTTTCATGACATTTGCGGCGAGGGGGTCAGGCGGACGGAGAGAGGCCTTCGCGCCACGAAGCGACCGTCTCCTCCACGTCCAGCGGCCGTGCCCGCAGCACCGGACCGCCCGCCGGACGCCGGTGCTCGGCGCGGATCCGTTCGTTCAGGTCCTCGACGATCTCCCGCACCCGCGCCTCACGACGTACACGAGCCAAGGTGTCCGGCAGGTCGTCGAGCTCCTTCGCGATCGCCAGCGAAGGCGGCAGCAGCGCCGAAACGTCGTGCCCCTCGGCGCGGACCTTGTTCACCACCCACGCCAGCGCGGTGTCCTTGCCGCCGGTCTTCGGCAGCGGTTTCCCCGCGCCGGGAAGGTCGTCGAAATCGCCCTTCGCGGCGGCCGCGCTGACCTGCCTGTCCACCCAGGACTCGAACGACACGCCCGTCGGTTTGCGCTCGGTCATACGTCCAGGGTACGGAAAAAGCCCAGCAAAGCGGCCGACGTGCGGTCCGGGGCCTCCAGCTGCGGGAAGTGCCCGATGCCCGGCCAGCGCTCGAGACGGGCGTCCGGGGCCCAGCGACGGGACGCCGCCGCGGTGTCGGGCAGGACGCACCGGTCCTCTTCGCCGTGCAGCTGCAGCACGCGGGGCGCGAAGCGGCCTCGCAGCGCCTCGCCGAACCGGCGTCCTTCACCGCGGAACTGCGCGCGGAACGCCCATCGGTAGTACTCCAGCGCGCTGTGCGGCACTCCCGGCACGAGCATCGCCTGCCGGAACGCCCGCACGGCCTCGGCGAACTCGGCCGTGTCCGTCCACTGTGGACCGGACCAGGCACGGAACAGCTCTTCGACGGCGAGCGCGTCGTCTTTGACCAGCCATTTCTCCGGCGCCATCGGCACCTGGAAGCGGAACAGATGTCCCGAAGCGCGCAGCTGTCCCGGCCGCCGGACGGCGCGGCGCAACGCCAGCGGATGCGCGCCGCCCAGCACGCTGACCGACGAGACCAGCCGCGGGTGCAGCGCGCCGACCGTCCACGCGAGCATGCCGCCCCAGGCATGTCCGACGAGATGGGCCTTGCGCGCGCCGAGCGACTTGATCAGCCCGCCGACGTCGCCCGCGAGGGTCCAGGCGTCGTAGCCGCGCGGGGGTTTGTCGGAGTCGCCGTAGCCGCGCAGATCCACCGCGACCGCGCGGAAACCGGCGTCGGCGAGCGCGGTCAGCTGGTGGTTCCAGGTCCACCAGAACTCGGCGAACCCGTGCAGCAGCACGACCAGCGGCCCGTCGCCGAGTTCGGCGACGTGCAGCCGGATGCCGTTCGCCGAGACGTCACGATGGGTCCACGGGCCGTCGATCCGGACGATCGACGGATCCGGTGTCGCCTGCACCGACTCGAAGATCGTCAGCCGCGGTCCGCGGGCGCGTCGTCATGACGCGGCTTGAACGCGGCGGCGGTGTCCTTGAAGCTGTTGATCGTGCGCTCGGGCGCCTTGATCTTCTTCACCTTGCGGTAGCCGAGGAAACCCGCGACCGCCGTCGTGGCGAGCATCAGCCCGAACACGATCGCGAACGCCGCCCAGCGCATCAGCCACTCCGACAGCAGCTCGCCGAGGAAGAAAAAGAAGAAGAACGAGCTGTACAGCCCGACGACCAGCGCGACCAGGAAGAAGATGGCGCCCTTGAGGCCCTTCTTCGCCTCCGCGACGACCTCGGATTTGGCCAGCTCGACCTCGGCGCGGATCAGCGTCGAGACGTGTTGTGTGGCATCGCCGACGAGTTTCCCGAGGGACTGCTCGCTCGCTACCACGTCGTCATCGCTCGACAGGGGGAGGTAGGGCACGGCCCCCACGCCGTCGGGGCCGGTACGTTCGTGCTTGGGGCTGCTCACACCGGTCATCGTGCCACGTGCCCCGATCACGGGCGCGGCGGACCGGCGAGTGTCGCATTCTCAATCTTCGCGCGCGTGCACGCGGCTGCGGTGCAGCAGCATCGCGGCGGCCGAAAGCGAGGCGATGGCCGAGGCGATCAGCACCGCCGCCTTCGCCAGTTCGACGGCCTCCCCGTCGAGCGCGAGATCGGCGATCAGCAGGCTCACGGTGAACCCGACGCCGCCGAGCATCGACAGCGCGCCGATGTCCCGCCAGCCCATCCCCCTGGGTTTCTCCGCGAGCTTGAACTTCACGGCGAGCAGGCTGGCGCCGAAGATCCCGATGAGCTTCCCGCCGACGAGCCCCACGAGTACGGCCAGCGGCAACGCGGTGGTGAACACCGCGCTGAGCGATTCGCCGTCCACTGTGATCCCGGCCGCGAACAGCGCGAACAGCGGTACCGCGACCGCGGCCGACCACGGCTGCAAGCGGTGTTCGAGCCGGATCGCGGGCGCGTGCTCCTCGCCCTCGTCGGCGCGGACGCGGGTGAGCAGGCCGAGCGCGACGCCGGCGATGGTGGCGTGGATACCCGCCGAATGCACCGCGACCCAGGTGATCAAGGCCAGCGGTACGTAGATCCAGGCGCTGCGGACGCGACGGTGCTGCAGGTACGCGTACAGCGCGAGGGCGACGACGGCGACACCCGCGGCGACGAGGTCGAACTTCGCGGTGAACAGGATCGCGATGAGCAGGATCGCGCCGAGGTCGTCGACCACCGCGAGCGAGAGCAGGAAGACCCTCGCGCTGCTCGGCAGGTTCGACGCGGTCAGGGCGAGCACGCCCAGGGCGAACGCGATGTCGGTGGCGACCGGGATGGCCCACGCGCGTTCGATACCCGGGGTTCCCCAGCCCACGGAAAGCGCGACCAGGGCAGGCACGATCATGCCGCCGACCGCGGCGACCACCGGCAGGATCGCCTGTTTGAACCGGGAGAGTTCCCCGACCACGAGTTCGCGTTTGAGTTCGAGCCCCGCGACGAAGAAGAACAACGCGAGCAGGCCGTCTTTCGCCCAGTCGCCGATCGTCAGATTCAGATGCAGGAATTCGGGACCGAGCCGGAAATCGCGGATGGCGCGGTAACTGTCGTCAATGGGCGAATTCGCCCACAACAGGGCGATCGCGGTGGCGCCGAGCAGGATCATTCCGCCGGTGGTCTCCGTGCGGAGATAGCGGGCGAACTCGGCGACGACGACTTTCGCGGGACGGTTCGGTCCGGACAAGGCGACCTCCGGTTTCGGCAACGACGAATACTGTTGCCGACCAGACTTCCCGGCGCACCTTGACCTTATTTTAACGCCTGGAGCTGCGGAAATCTCGCGTTCATGACGGCGACCACAAGATCCATGCGGACGTCGGTGTCCCGTCCACATGCTGGGCTTCTAGCATGTCAACTGAAAACCGACAACGATGTCTTCGATAAGGACGGCATGGTGAGTACCTCTACCGAGGTCCAGCAAGACACGAGGTTCTTCGGGCACCCACGAGGGCTGGCGAACCTCTTCGGCGTCGAGATGTGGGAGCGTTTCTCGTACTACGGGATGCTCGGCATCCTCCCCATCTACCTCTACTACGAAGTCAGTCAGGGTGGCCTCGCGCTGCCGAAGGCCTCCGCGCTCGGCATCGTCGGCGCGTACGGCGGCATGGTCTACCTGTCGGCGGTGATCGGCGCCTGGGTCGCGGACCGCGTGCTCGGCTCCGAACGGACGCTGTTCTACAGCGCGATCCTGATCATGATCGGGCACATCAGCCTCGCCGTGCTGCCGGGACTGGCGGGTATCGGCGTCGGCCTCGTGTGCGTGGCCGTCGGCAGTGGCGGGCTGAAGTCCAACGCCACGGCCATCGTCGGGACGCTGTACGCCGACGGCGACGAGCGCCGTGACGGCGGTTTCACCATCTTCTACATGGGCGTGAACATCGGCGGTTTCGTCGGGCCGCTGCTGACCGGCCTCGCGCAGAGCGAGATCGGCTTCCACGTCGGCTTCGGGCTCGCCGCGTTCGGGATGGCGCTCGGCCTGACCCAGTACACGATCGGCCGCAAGAACCTCGGCGAGAAGGCGAGCGAGATCCCCAACCCGCTGCCCGCCTCGCAGCGGCCGCTGGTCTTCGGCGGCACCGCGGTGGGTGTCGCGGCGATCGTGCTGCTCGTGGTGTTCGGCGTGATCAACCCCGGCAACCTCGTCGACGTCGTCGTCTGGGCCGTCGCGGTCATCTCGGTGATCTACTTCGTGGTGATCATCAGCAGCAAGAAGATCACCTCCGACGAACGCAGCCGGGTGTACTCGTTCATCCCGATGTTCATCGCGAGCGCCGCGTTCTTCTCGCTGTACCAGCAGCAGTTCACCGTGGTCGCGGCCTACACCGACGAGCGGCTGAACCGGACGATCTTCGGCTGGGAGATGCCGGTCGCGTGGGTCAACTCGATCAACCCCGTGTTCATCATCCTGTTCGCGCCGGTGATCGCGGCGATCTGGACGAAACTCGGTTCGCGGCAGCCGTCCTCGCCGATCAAGTTCGTGCTCGGCACGGTCACCATGGGCGTGGCGTTCCTGCTGTTCCTCCCGATGGTCGGCAGCGGCAAGAACGCGAGCCCGCTGCTCGCGCTGGCCGGCATCCTGTTCGTGTTCACCATGGCGGAACTGATGCTTTCGCCGGTCGGCCTCTCGCTGTCGACCAAACTCGCGCCGGAGGCGTTCCGGACGCAGATGGTGGCGCTGAACTTCCTGTCGATCTCGCTCGGTACGGCGATGTCCGGGAAGCTCGCCGAGTACTACACGGTCGACGACGAAGCGCCGTACTTCAGCATCGTCGGCGGTGTGGCCATCGTGGTCGGTGTGGCGCTCCTGGTGGCGACGCCGATGATCCGCAAGCTCATGAAGGGCGTTCACTGACGCGCTTCTTCCCGCGCTGACGAGCGACCCTCGGAGGTGCTGAAAGGGCCCTTCACCGCATAGGAAGCGGTGAAGGGCCCTTTCGCGTGTTACGGCTCCAATCACGCGAGATCGCCGTCCGATCACGCGTGTCGTCCGTCTGATCACGCGAGATCGCCGTCAGCCGACGGTGGTCCCGAACAGCACGCCGACGTAGTACGTCACCAGCATCGTCAGCGCGCCCACGCCGACGTTCCGCGCGATCGCGCGGCCTGCCCGGGCGTCGCCGAGTTTCGCGCTGATGAACCCGGTCAGCGCCAGCCCGACCACGACGGCCGCCGCGCACGCCCAGACGCGGGCCGAGGTCGACGTCCACACGATCGCCAGCAACGGCAGCAGCGCGCCGACGGTGAACGCGACCAGCGAGGCCCACGCCGCCTGCCACGGACTGGTCAGATTGTCCGGATCGATGCCGAGTTCGGCCTCGGCGTGCGCCTGCAGCGCGTCCTTTTCGGTCAGTTCGCGGGCGACCTCGGCGGCCAGTTCCGGGGAAAGGCCCTTGCCTTCGTAGATTTGCGCCAGTTCCCGTTCTTCGGCTTCCGGCATCTCTTTCAGTTCACGCTTTTCCAGCCGCAACTGTGCGCGTTCGGTGTCGCGCTGCGTGCTCACGGAGACGTATTCGCCGCCCGCCATCGAAAGCGCGCCCGCGACGAGCCCCGCGATTCCCGCGGTGGCGATCGTGGTGGAGTCGGTGGTCGCGCCCGCGACGCCGACCACGATGCCCGCCACCGACACGATCCCGTCGTTCGCGCCGAGTACCCCGGCGCGCAACCAGTTCAGTTTGCCGCCCAGATCCGCGTGCGGTTCGTGGGGATGTTCGGTCGATACCGTCTCGGTCACCGTTTCAGTGAAACACGGAAAACGGCGCGAGGCGAGTGGAAACCGATTCGGTCAATTGAGGCAATCCTTATTCATTATTGCCTTACCTAAGTCGTCGGATAGATTGCCGGACATGGCAGAGGTGGTGATCCTGATCGGGTTGCAGGCGTCCGGGAAGTCGACGTTCTTCCGGCGGGTGTTCGCGGGCACGCACGTCCACCTCAGCAAGGACCACTTCCCGAACGCCAAGCGACGCCAGCCGCGCCAGCTGCGGATGCTCGCCGAGGCGCTCGAAGAAGGCCGTTCGGTGGTCGTGGACAACACCAATCCGTCGCCGGAGGAGTGGACGCCGCTGATCGAGGTCGCGAGACGGCACGGCGCGCGCGTCTCGGGGTACAGGTTCCCGCCGGATCTCGAAGGTTCCCAAGAGCGCAACGCGCTGAGGAGCGGCAAAACCCGGGTGCCCGACGTCGGTCTGTATGCGACTCTCAAGCGGCTGCGGCGCCCGAGCGCCGAAGACGGTTTCGACGAGCTGTACACCGTCGGTTTCGACGGTGAAGGCGGTTTCGTCGTGGAGCGGGGGTGAACCATGGACGCCGGTGATTTCGAGGCACGGCAACGGGAACGCGAGTGGTTCCACGGGCTGACCGTGCCACCGGGAGCCTGGACGGTGCTCCGCGTCGACGGCCGGGGCTTCTCCAAGTTCACCGAAGCGCGGTTCGAGAAACCGTTCGATCCCCGGTTCGCCGACTGCATGGCCGAGGCGGCGAACGCGTTGATGGCGGAGTTCGCTTCGCCTTACGTGTACACGGAAAGCGACGAGATCTCCCTCGTCCTGCCGCCCGTCGCCGACCTGTTCGGGCGGGGCGTGGAGAAGCTCGTGTCGATCTCCGCCGGGGTCGCGTCAGCCGCGTTCACCCACGCGGCCGGGGTGCCCGCGCACTTCGACGGCAGGGTCTGGCTCGGCACGACGACGGACGACGTCGTCGACTACTTCTCCTGGCGTCAGGCGGACGCGGCCCGCTGCGCGCTCAACGGCTGGTGTTACTGGATCCTGCGCAAGGCGGGGAAATCGGCGAGTGAGGCCGGAGCGGCTCTCGAAGGCACCGGCGTCTCCGAGAAGAACGAACTGCTCTTCGCGCACGGCGTCAATTTCGCCGAAGTCCCCGCCTGGCAACGCCGCGGCGTCGGGCTGTACTGGGAGTCCTACCAGCGCACCGGTTTCGACCCGGTGCGAAAGGTCGAGGTCTCCGCGACCCGCCGCCGCGTCCGCGTCGACCGCGAGTTGCCGATGAAGGGCGAATACCGCGTCTTCCTGGGCGAGTTGCTTCAGCCGATCGGTTCGGGCAGCCGCCGCACGGAGTAGGCGAGTTCGATCGTCTCGCCGGTCGCGGGGTCGCCCAGTTCGACGCGCCAGGAGTCGGCGAACTGGTCGACGCCGTGCACCATCGGGATCGTCCCCGAGATCAGCACGGTGCCGGGGGCGTACAGATCGCGTTCGCGCAACACGTCCAGCCAGTACGACGGCGGCAGCAGTTCGGCGAGTTTCCCTTGCTGGATCAGGGTTTCCCCGGCCCAGGCGGACAGCGTCAGGTCGTCGAGCCGGTCCTGCACGTCGACGAGCCGCCAAGCCTTGGCGGCGAGGACGTCGGGGCCGGCGTTCTTGCTCCACGCGACGCCGTGCGCTTCGAGCGCGCGGTCGGTGTGGTCGCAGGCGGCGGTCAGGAGGACGTCCTCGGGCTCGGGGCCGGTGATGACGAGGGCCCATTCGGCCTCGCCGGAGGTCCGCTCGTGCTGCACCGGGACCTCGTCGGTCTGGCTCGCCAGGTACGGCGCGACCGGGTAGAGCGCCGGGATCACCGAAGGCGCGGGGACGCCGAGTTCGGCCAGTTCGGCCACGTGGGCGGCGACGTCCTCCTGGCTGCGACCGGCGTATCCGGCGTTCAGCAGCGTGTGGACCTCGGTCCGCCGCTCCTGGCCGTCGGGAAGGGTGAAACGCAGCTCAGGCATCTGTCCTCCGAGATTGGGGGTTGCGCATACAGCTTGTATACAAGGAGTATATCCGCAATTCAACCCCTCCCGGCGGGGTTGCGGACCTCCTACGGACGGATGTGGACATGACCTCACCAGCCGGTGACCGGCGTTCGTTGCACAAGGCCTTCGCGGCCAGCCTCTCGGGAACCGCGCTCGAGTGGTACGACTTCGCGGCCTACTCGGTGGCTGCCGCGACGATCTTCGGGCATCTCTTCTTCCCCTCGGAAGACCAGCTCGCGAGCACGATGGCGGCGTTCTCGACCTACGCCGTCGGCTACCTCGCCCGGCCGCTCGGCGGGTTCCTCTTCGGCCGCCTCGGCGACGTACTCGGCCGCAAACGCATCCTGGTCATGACGCTCGTGCTCACCGGCGTGGCGACGTTCCTCATCGGTGTCCTGCCCACGTACGAGACGATCGGCGGCTTCGCGGCGGTGCTGCTCGTGGCGCTGCGGTTCGCGCAGGGCGTCGGCATCGGCGGCGAATGGGGTGGCGCCGTCCTGCTGTCGAGTGAGTTCGGCGATCCGGGCAAACGGGGCTTCTGGGCGTCGGCCGCGCAGATCGGCCCGCCCGCGGGCAACCTGCTCGCCAACGGTGTCCTCGCCGTGCTGGCCGCGCTGCTCACCGAGGACCAGTTCAACAGCTGGGGCTGGCGGATCGCGTTCCTGCTGTCCGGCGCCCTCGTCGGGTTCGGGCTGTGGATCCGGCTCAAACTGGAGGAGACGCCGGTCTTCAAGCAGATCCAGGAGCGCGGCGAGCGCTCGTCGGCGCCGATCTCCGAGGTCTTCCGCACCGAACGCCGTGCGCTCGTCGCGGCCGTGCTCATCCGCGTCTGCCCGGACGTGCTCTACGCGCTGTTCACTGTCTTCGTCCTCACCTACGTCACCACGCACACCGACCTCTCGCGCGGTGCCGGGCTGGCCGCGGTGATGATCGGTTCCGCGTTCCAGCTGATCCTGATGCCGCTGTTCGGCGCGCTCTCGGACCGGGTCTCCCGGCGCAAGATGTACCTGTTCGCGACCATCGCCGCCGGTATCTGGCCGTTCGTGTTCTTCCCGATGGTCAGCGGCGGATCCTTCGCGATGCTGGCGATCGGCATCGTGCTCGCGCTGGTCATCCACGCCGCGCTCTACGGCCCGCAGGCCGCGCTCGTCACCGAGCAGTTCTCGCCGCGCCTGCGCTACACCGGCAGCTCGCTGGCGTACACGCTCGCCGGCGTGATCGGCGGGGCGCCCGCGCCGCTGCTGTTCACCGCGCTGCTGGCCGGTTTCGACACCTGGCTCGCGATCGGGGCCTACTTGCTCGTGACCGCGGTGGTGACCATCATCGGTGTCGTGCTCGCCCGTGACCCGGACCGCGAGGAGGCCGCCGCCATGGAGCCCGTGCGATGACGGCTTGGACGCCGATGTCCACAGTGGAGGGTCTGCCGCTGATCGGCGGACAGGGCCGGTTCCGGACGCTCGCGACGGCGGAAGGCGGTCTGGCGTATGAGATCCACTATCCGGCGGGCGTCGCTTCTCCCGTGCACAGCCACGATCACGACAGCATCGTGTACCTGATTTCGGGTTCGCTGCGCGGCACGCTCGACGGTGAGGAAGTGACGCTCGAAGCGGGCGGCACGATCGTCCACCCACGCGGCGTCCCGCACAGCGTCGAGGCCATTGTGGACAGTCAGTGGGTCGAGTTCAAGACCCCGCTGCCTTCGCGGCCACCGATCGCGGAATGAAAGAAACCGGGGCGGACACTGATATCCAGCGTCCGCCCCGGTCGGGAGGAAAGTCTCAGGCGTCCAGCTCGGCCAGCGCCAGCTTCGCCTTCTCCAGCTCGGCTTCGAGCTGAGCCACCTTCGCGGCCTGCAGCTCGCGGGCGGCGTTGATGACCTCGTCGATCGGGCCCGACAGGTCCGCGTGCAGCTCCTTGGCGGCGCGGGACACGGCGGCGGCCGGGATCTCCAGGCCCTTCGCGACCCACTTGGCGCCGTTCTTGAGCTCGGCCTGCCACTCGCCGTCGGCGGTGCCGGTGACCGTGAGGGTCAGCTCGACGGTGCGGGTCTTCTTCGCCGTCGTTGCGACCTTCGGGCGGCCGCGCTTGGGCTTGGGGGACTCCGCCGTGGCTTCTTCGGCGGGGGTCTCCGGGGTGCTCGAAGCCTCGGGGGTCTCGGCCTTGGCCTCGGCCGGGGCTTCGGTGGTCTCCGAGGTGGTCTCCGCCTGCGGCGTCGAGTCGACGGGCGCTTCGGTAGCCGCTTCTTCGGACACGGCGTCAGTGCGTGTCAAGGCATCCACGGTCATCGTCGGTGTCGTCTCCTTGCCCGGGTATGGGGTGGTACCCGGCACATCCTAGAACAGGCGTTCGACTGTCGCGCGGCAGGGTGTGCTAGGCGTGTCGCATGATCGGATCGGTTCGCGGCGATCGGGCGCGGGCAGGATGCGTTCCAGCAGAGTCGATGGCGAAGGGAGGCCGCGTGATCTCGGCCCTGAACCGGCTCGTCGACCTGGTCGAAGAGAAGCTCGACGGCGAACTCGACGTCGCCGGGCACGCCAAGGCGTTCGGCACGACCGAGTACCACCTGCGCCGGATGTTCTCGTCCTTGGCGGGGATGCCGCTGTCGGAGTATCTCCGCCGTCGTCGGATGACCGCGGCCATCGCTGACGTCGTCCGGGACGAGGACGATCTGCTGAGCATCGCCGTCCGGTACGGCTACGGGTCGGCGGAGGCGTTCGGCAGGGCGTTCCGCGCGGTCCACGGCGCCGGGCCCGGTGATGTCCGCCGCGACGGAGGCCCCCTTCGGACACAACCGCTGCTCAGGTTCCGCCTGAGCGTCGAAGGGAGCATCCCCATGGAAACCCGTATCGTCGACCGCCCCGCCTTCCGGCTCGCCGGGCACGCGACGCGCGTGCCGTTCGTCCGCGAGGGCGTCAACCCGGATATCCGGCGGCACATCGTCGCGCTGCCGCCGGAGGCGCACGCGCGGCTGAAAGCGCTCAGTGACACCGAGCCGCCGGGGCTGTTGCAGGTCAGCGACGAGCTCGATCCGGACGGCGCCGAGCTGACCTACCTGCACGGAGTGGCCGTCGCCGGTGAAGCCCCCGGAGATCTCGACGTCATCGAGGTGCCTGCCGGGCGGTGGGCGGTCTTCCGTACCGACGGCGCGCATCCGGAGGCGTTGCAGAAGGTGTGGGCGGCGACGGCGACCGAGTGGTTCCCGTCCAATCCGTGGCGGCTGCGGCCGGGACCGTCGATCGTCTCGATCCTTGAGCACTCGGAAGACTTCGGGACCGCCACCTGTGAGCTTTGGCTGGCCGTCGAACCCGCCTGACCTATGTCATGAAAGGGCCGTTCAGGACATATTTCGTCCTGAACGGCCCTTTCATGACGTTTGGGTCGGTTACTCCTCGGACTTGCCGGACTTCAGGCCCGAAGAGATCAGGTCCATCACCGACGAGTCGGCCAGCGTCGTCACGTCGCCGACCTGGCGGTTCTCCGCGACGTCGCGCAGCAGGCGGCGCATGATCTTGCCGGACCGCGTCTTCGGCAGCTCCTGCACGACCAGGATCTGCCGCGGCTTCGCGATCGGGCCGATCTCCTTGGCGACGTGGTTGCGCAGCTCCTGAACGGCGGCGTCGCCACCGTCCACGGCGTTGCCGCGCAGGATGACGAACGCGACGATGCCCTGGCCGGTGGTCGGGTCGGTCGCGCCGACGACGGCGGCCTCGGCGACCGTCGGGTGCGAGACCAGCGCCGACTCGACCTCGGTGGTCGAGATGCGGTGCCCGGACACGTTCATCACGTCGTCGACCCGGCCCAGCAGCCAGACGTCGCCGTCGGCGTCGTACTTCGCGCCGTCTCCGGCGAAGTAGTAGCCCTGGTCGGCGAAGCGGGACCAGTACGTCTCACGGAAACGCTGCTCGTCGCCCCAGATGCCCCGCAGCATGCCCGGCCACGGCTTGTCGAGCACCAGGTACCCGCCGCCGCCCTTGCCGACCTCGACGCCCTGGTCGTCGACGACCTTCGCCGAGATACCCGGCAGCGCCTTCTGCGCGGAGCCCGGCTTCGTCGCGGTGACGCCCGGCAGCGGCGAGATCATGATCGCGCCGGTCTCGGTCTGCCACCAGGTGTCCACGATCGGCGCCGAGTTCGCGCCGATGTTCTCGCGGTACCAGATCCAGGCCTCGGGGTTGATCGGCTCGCCGACGCTGCCGAGCACGCGCAGCGACGAGAGGTCGTACTTCTGCGGGATCTCGTTGCCCCACTTCATGAACGTGCGGATCAACGTGGGCGCGGTGTAGTAGATGGAGACCTTGTGCTGCTGCACGATCTCCCAGTGGCGGCCCTCGTGCGGCGTGTTCGGCGTGCCTTCGTAGACGACCTGGGTCGTCCGGTTCGCCAGCGGGCCATACACGATGTACGTGTGCCCGGTGATCCAGCCGATGTCGGCGGTGCACCAGTAGACGTCTTCGCCCGCCTTGTGGTCGAAGACGTTGTGGTGCGTGTACGCGGCCTGGGTCAGGTAGCCGCCGGAGGTGTGCAGGATGCCCTTCGGCTTCCCGGTGGTGCCGGAGGTGTAGAGGATGAAGAGCGGGTGCTCGGAGTCGAACGCCTGCGGCGCGTGCTCCGCGGACTGGCCGTCGACCAGTTCGTGCCACCAGATGTCGCGGCCTTCGGTGATCGGCACCTCTTCGCCGGTGCGGCGGACGACGATGACCTTCTCGACCGATTCGGCGCCTTCGAGCGCTTCGTCGACATTGACCTTCATCGGGGCGGCCTTGCCGCGGCGGTACTGACCGTCGGTGGTGATGACGATCCGCGCCGCCTGGTCGTCCACGCGGGAACGCAGCGCTGTCGGCGAAAAACCACCGAAGACGACACTGTGCAGGACGCCGATGCGGGCACACGCGAGCATCGCGACGATCGCTTCGGGCACCATCGGCATCTGGATGGCGACGCGGTCACCCGCCTCGAGGCCGAGGGATTCGAGGGCGTTCGCCGCGCGGGAGACGTCGTCCTTCAACTGCGCGTAGGTGATGTCACGGCTGTCGCCGGGCTCGCCGACCCAGTGGATGGCGACCTGGTCGCCGTGCCCGAAATCGACGTGGCGGTCCACGCAGTTGTACGCGACGTTCAGCTTCCCGCCCACGAACCACTTCGCGACCGGCGCATTGGTCCAGTCCAGTACCTGCGACCACTTCGTTTCCCAGTGCAGGCGCTCGGCCTGCTTGGCCCAGAACGCTTCCCGGTCGGCGTCGGCTTCGGCGTAGAAGTCGGCGGTGGCATTCGCTTGCGCGCTGAAAGCCTCACTCGGGGGGAAGGTCCTGCTCTCCGTGAGCAAATTGTCCAGCGCCGGCGACTGCTCGGTCATGGTGCGATGCCTCCTGTGTTTCGCGTGTCTTCACGCCCGTTGGCACGCTATCGACGTTACGACGCGAAGTAAAAGGTTGCATCGTGGTTGCGCGCGGCATTCACACGCTTGAGGACAAGGCGGTACGGACCGCCGGCCATTCTGGTCCGGTCAGGGAGTAGACGACGGTGTCGCGGATGGTTCCGTCCGGCCGCACGCGATGCGCGCGCAGCACCCCTTCCCTTTGCGCGCCGAGACGTTCGATCGCCTTCTGCGACTTGAGGTTGCGGATGTCGGTCTCCCACGAGACGCGGTTCGCGCCGAGGTCGTCGAAAGCGTGGCGCAGCAACAGGAGTTTCGACTCGCGGTTGAGCCCGGTCCGCTGCCATTCGGAACCGATCCAGGTGTAGCCAACGGAAACGATCTTGTGGCGCGCGTTCATCGCGTAGAACGACGTCGTGCCCGCGACCTCGCCGGTGCGCGCGTCGATCTGCGCCCAGGCACGGCGGTCGGTGTCGGCGAGGATGCCTTCGACCATCGCTTCGGCCGCGGCGAGATCCGTCGGCTGCCGGAGGCTGAGCCAGGTCCAGATCGCCGGGTCGGAGCCCGCCGCGAAGAGGCCCTTGGTGTGGTCGCGGGTGAGGGGTTCGAGGCGGACGCGTTCGCCGGTCAAGGTCGCATGGTCGTTCCAGTCGGTCACGATCTTGACGGTACGACCGGTAATGGCCTCACTGGATAGCCAGTTTCGAAGCATTCGAGAAGGCCACTACGGCGTTGCCTATGCTCGCGGGAACGATCGACGAAGGCGAGGCACCATGGCCGAAGAGCGGGAAGAGCTCACCTGGGAGTTGTTCGGGACGGCCAGCAGGGATCTGGCACAGGCCGTCGCCGACGACGGCTTCGAGCCGGACCTGATCCTGTCGATCGCGCGCGGCGGGCTGTTCGTCGCGGGTGCGCTCGGCTACGCGCTGGACGTCAAGAACCTGCACGTGATGAACGTCGAGTTCTACACCGGTGTCGACCAGCGTCTCGACCTGCCGGTGATGCTGCCGCCGGTGCCGAACGTCGTGGACCTGACGAAGAAGAAGGTGCTCGTCGCCGACGACGTCGCGGACACCGGTGCGACGCTGAAGCTGGTCCGCGACTTCTGCGCCGACCACGTCGCCGAGGTGCGCTGCGCGGTGGTCTACGAGAAGCCGCGCTCCGAGGTCAAATGCGAGTACGTCTGGAAGCACACGGACCGGTGGATCAACTTCCCGTGGTCGGTGCAGGCGCCCGTGGTGCGGCGCGCGGGCCAGGTGCTGGACGCGTGACGGATCCGCTGAAGCCGCTGCTGGACCTCGAAGGGGTCGCGGCGGCCGCGAAATCGGCTCAGGACGCGGTGTTCGCCGTCCACCGGCTGCCGGCCAACCTGCGCGGCGGCGCGGCGACGGCCGCCGAAGCCTCCGTGCGGTCGGCGCGGGCGTCGGCCGGGATCGAGGGCGCCGCGCCCGAACTGCCGGAATCCGGTGAGGTGACCGATCCGGTGCTGGCGGGCGCGCTGCGGGTCGCGGAAGCGCTCGAAGGACTGCTCCCGACTTGGCGGCGCGCGCCGCTGCAGGCGTTGGCGCGTTTGCACGTTCTCGCCGCGTCGGATCTCGTGACGGATCTCGACGCGCTGGGGCGGCCGCGGTCGTCTGGTGACGTCGGGCCGCGGCTGGAGCTGCTGGCGCAACTGGTCACCGGCGCGACGTCGGTGCCGGGTCCGGTGCTGACCGCCGTCGTGCACGGGGAACTGTTGGCGCTCAAGCCTTTCGGCTCGGCGGACGGCGTCGTCGCGCGGGCGGCGGCGCGGCTTTCCGCGGTGGCGACCGGGCTCGACCCGAAGGCGCTGACGGTGCCGGAGGTCGCGTACTTCCGGCGGGTGCCGAAGTACCTCGAAGCCGCTACGGGCTTCTCCAGCGGGACTCCCGACGGCGTCCGCGCTTGGCTGCTCTTCTCGTGCGAAGCGTTCGAGGCGGGCGCTCGCGAGGCGAAGTCCATCTCCGACGCCGCCGGCTGACCCCTCCCGCATTTCGTCCTCTGAATGCGGTAGTTCGCGATGCCAACTACCGCATTCAGAGGACGAAATGCGTGGGTGGGGTGAGCCCACATGGGATCTTGCCCAGGTGTGGTGCGTGACCACATGGCCTAAGCGCGCCGGGAGACCTAACGTCGTCCGGCATGAGTGGTGCGTATCACAGCGATCTGGCGGGTAAGTCCGCGCTGGTCACGGGCGCGGCCGGGGGGATCGGCCTGGCCTGCGCCGAAGCGCTGTCACAGGCCGGGGCCAAGGTCCACCTCGTCGACATCGACGACGCCGTCGAGAAGGCGGCGGCCGACGTCGACGGCATCGCGCACATCGTCGACCTCACCGACGCCCTGGCCGTCGAGACCCTCCCCACCGAGATCGACATCCTCGTCAACAACGCCGGTTTCCAGCACATCGCGCCGATCCACGAGTTTCCGCCGGAGACGTTCACCCGCATCCAGGCGCTGATGGTCACCGCGCCGTTCCTGCTCATCCGCCGCGCGCTGCCGAGCATGTACGAACGCGGCTGGGGGCGCGTGGTCAACATGTCGAGCGTCCACGGCCTCCGCGCGAGCCCGTTCAAATCCGCGTACGTCACCGCCAAACACGCGCTCGAAGGCCTCTCCAAGGTCACCGCGCTCGAAGGCGCGGAACACGGCGTGACCAGCAACTGCGTCAACCCGGGCTACGTCCGGACGCCGCTGGTCACCGGCCAGCTCCAGGCACAGGCCGAAGAACACGGGCTCGAACGCGACGCCGTCATCGAGCAGGTCCTGCTGCGGCGGTCGGCGATCAAACGGCTCATCGAACCGGCGGACGTCGCCGCGTGCGTGCTCTGGCTGTCCGGCGACCACGCCGCCCACGTCACCGGTACCTCCATCCCCCTCGACGGCGGCTGGACCGCCGCGTGAACCCCTCTCCCGAAAGGACGTCCCCGGTGACCACCCAGAACCGTGGCTCGATCGCGAAGGTCGTCAGCGCCAGCCTGATCGGCACGACGATCGAGTGGTACGACTTCTTCCTCTACACCTCCGCCGCGGCGCTGGTGTTCGGCAAATTGTTCTTCCCCACCAACGATCCGCTCACCGGGACCCTGCTCGCGTTCCTCACCTACGCCGTCGGCTTCCTCGCCCGGCCGATCGGCGGGCTGGTGTTCGGGCATTTCGGTGACCGCGTCGGCCGCAAGAAGCTGCTGGTGCTGAGCCTGCTGCTGATGGGCGGGTCGACCTGCGCGATGGGCATCCTCCCGACCTACGCGACCGTCGGTGTGGTGGCGCCGATCCTGCTGACGCTGCTGCGGCTCGTGCAGGGTTTCGCGCTCGGCGGCGAATGGGGCGGCGCGGTGCTGATCGTCTCCGAACACGGCGACGACAAGCGCCGCGGGTTCTGGGCGTCGTGGCCGCAATGCGGTGCTCCCGGCGGCAACCTGCTCGCGACCGCGGTCTTGGCGATCCTCGCCGCGACGCAGTCCGACGAGGCGTTCCTCAGCTGGGGCTGGCGGATCCCGTTCCTGCTGTCCGGGGTGCTCGTGGTGATCGGGCTGTGGATCCGGCTCGCGGTCAGCGAATCGCCGGTGTTCCTCGCGGCGCAGAAGAACGACACGACCACGCGCGCGCCGGTCGTCGAGGTGTTCCGCAAGAGCTGGCGCGCGGTGCTGATCACGATCGGTTCGCGGATGGCGGAGAACGTCTCGTACTACGTGATCACCGCGTTCATCCTCGTCTACGTCACCACCGGGCTGAGCCTGCCGAAATCGGTGGGACTCAACGCGGTGCTCATCGGTTCGGCCGTGCACTTCGTGACGATTCCCTTGTGGGGCAAGCTTTCCGACCAGATCGGCCGTCGCCCGGTCTATCTGTTCGGCGCGATCGGCATGGCGGTGTGGAGCTTCGTGTTCTTCGCGATGCTCGACACGAAGAACTCCGGCGTCATCATCCTCGCGGCGACCATCGGCCTGGTGCTGCACGGCGCGATGTACGGCCCGCAGGCCGCGTTCTTCTCCGAGCAGTTCCCGACGCGGGTGCGCTACACCGGGCTCTCGGTCGGCGGTCAGCTGTCTTCGATCGCGGCGGGCGCGGTGGCGCCGCTCATCGCGGTCGCGCTGTTCAAGGAGTTCGGCAGCACGGTCCCGGTCTCGCTCTACGTGGTCTCGATGTGCGCGCTGACCGTGATCGCCCTGCTCGCCGCCCGCGAGACCAAGGGTGAATCCCTGCACTCCGAAGTTCTCATGGAGCGCGGTCACGTGTCAGCATGACCGCTGTGGACGGATCCGCGCAGTTGCGCCGGCTGCTCGAACTGCTCGCCTCCGGCGCGGGCAGCGAGCAGCTGGCGCACGTCCCCGTCGACCCGAAAGCCACCGAGCTGGCGCTGCGGATCCGGGACACCGTCGCCGAGCACCGGCGGCGCGAGGCGGAGCTGGCCGCGTTGTTCGACACGGCCAGCGACCTCGCGCGGCTGGACGATCCGGACGCCGTCCTCCGGTCGATCGTGCGGCGGGCACGGGCGTTGCTCGGCGTGGACGTCTCGTATCTGAGCCTCAACGACGAGACCGAGGGCAAGACCTACGTCCGGGTCACCGACGGGTCGGTTTCCGCGCTGTTCCAGGACATCGTGCTCGGTATGGGCGAGGGGCTCGGCGGGCTGGTCGCGCAGACCGCGCGGCCGTACGCGACGGCGGATTACTTCAACGACAAGCGGTTCCGCCACACGTCGTCGATCGACACCGGAGTGCTCGACGAAGGACTGACCGCGATCCTCGGGGTGCCGCTGGCGATCGGCAGCAAGGTCATCGGGGTCCTGTTCGCCTCGGACCGGACCACGCGGGAGTTCTCTCCCGACGAGGTCGCGCTGTTGTCGTCGCTGGCCGACCACGCGGCGATCGCGCTGGACAACGCGCATCTGCTCGACGAGACGCGCCGCGCGGTCGCCGAGCTGAACGCCGCGAACGCGACGATCAGCGCGCACAACGACGCGATGCGCCGCGCCGAGGACGCCCACGACCGGTTGATGGATCTCGTGCTGCGCGGCGGTGACCTGGCCGAGGTCGCCGCCGCGGTCGCGGACGTGCTCGGCGGCGCCATCGCCGTCTACGACGCGGACGGCGCGGTGCTCGCGCGGACCGACGGCGAGCTGAATCTCTCGCGGACCGCGGTTTCCGCGTCCAGGGCGAGCGGGCGCGCGGTGTCCACTGAGGACGGTTGGCTGTGCGCGGTCCAGGCGGGGCAGGAATTCCTCGGCAGCCTGGTGCTGGGCGGCGGGCGCTCGCTCGGCGAGGCCGACCGGCGGCTGTTCGAGCGGGCGGGCGTGGTCACCGCCGTGCTGCTGATGCAACGGCGGTCCGTCGCGCGCGCCGAGGACGAGGTGCGCGGCGAGCTGCTGTCGGATCTGCTCACCGCGCCCGGCCGCAATCCGGCCGCGCTGCTGGCGCGCGGTCGACGCCTCGGGGTCGATTTGTCGACATCGCACGCGGTGCTGATCGCGCATTCCGACGACGTTTCCCGGCGACGGCTGGCCGCGGCGGCTTCGCGGCACGCGGACCTGGTCGGGGTCCACGCCGACGAGGTGGTCCTTCTGGTGCGTGGCGCGGATCCCGGCTCCCTGGCACGATCCGTCGCCGCCGAACTGTCGTCCACAATGGACTGTCCGGTGACGGTGGGCGCGGCGGGGCCGGCCGCCTCCCCGAAGGCACTGGCCGTGGCGCACGCCGAAGCCGCGCGATGCGTCGCTTCGCTGCTGGCGCTGGGCCGGGCGGGGGAAGGCGCGAGCATGGCCGACCTCGGGTTCGTCGGGCTGCTCCTCGGCGAGCACGCCGATCTCGGCGCGTACGTGACCGCCACGATCGGCCCGGTGCTCGACTACGACGAACGCCGCGGCACGGACCTGATCGGCACGCTTCGCGCGTATTTCGCCTGTGGCGGCAACTTGACGCGGGCGAAGGACCTGCTCCACGTGCACGTCAACACCGTCGTCCAGCGGCTGGACCGCATCGCGTCACTGCTGGGCGAGCAGTGGCAGGCGCCCGAGCGCGCGCTGGAACTTCAGCTCGCGCTCAGGCTGCATCGCCTCACCAGTGACCGAAACGGATGACGTCGTCGAAGTCGCGGCGGGCGACCGTGGTCGGCGACGAACCGGGTGACGGACCGGATTCGGCGCCGTGCCCGAGCGCCACGACACCGATCGGGTCGTGATCCTCCGGCACGCCGAACTCGCCGTGGAGCCGCTCCACGCTTTCCGGCGCCAGCCCGAAGAACACCGCCCCGAGACCTTCGTCGACGGCCGTCTGGAGGATCAGCATCGTCGCCATCCCGGTGTCGACGTCCCAGTACGGTACGCGCCACCACGAATCGTCCCGATCGGTGAACCCCTTGTCCGGCTTGGCATAACGGTCGAGGTACGCGTTCTTGACCGAGAGCGGGACGATCGCGACCGGGGCCGTGGTCACGGTTTCCGGCGCCCAGCTCGCCCCGAACTCCCAGAATTTGGCGAGTTCTTCGCCGGTGAGGACGAGAAATCCTTGTCCCTGTGAGAATCCGGCCGAGGGACCTTTGAGCGCGTTGCGCAGGATGCGCTGAAGGCTCGCCTCGGCGACGGGCTCGTCGGTGAACTTCCGGACCATGCGACGGCGTCGTACGACGTCCTGGAATTCCATGTGATCAGCTTAGTGCGCAAGAGGTCGCCAGGTCACCGCTCGCGCGCGGGATCGTCGCCGAAGCGGGCGGGCGGACGCCGTCGAGCCAGCCTTCGAGAGCGCTGAAAGCCGTACGGAAACACGGGCCGATCGGGCGCAGCTTGTCCGGGTACGCGTCGTACAGGCCGTCGACGTGGTTGCCGTCGACGATCCGGTAGTAGCGCTGCAGACCGGCGCGGCCCTGCTCGGCGATCATCCGCTGGTAGACATCGGAATCGCGGGTGATCGGCAGGAGTGTGTCGAGGGTGCCGTGCAGGGTGATCAGTGGTTTGCCGATCCGGCCGGTCAGCGAAATCCGTTCGACCGCGCGGTGCACCGACCGCGGGCGAGCGGCGTAGTCGTAATCGGTCCCGGTGAACGACGGGTCGAATTCGGCTTGATAGATCCGTTGGGTCAGGCCCCAGTAGACGTCGTTGTGGTACTTCCAGAGGAATTCCGAACCCGGTGCGAAACCGGCGTCGAGGATTTCCTGGTGGGCTTGCGCGGAACCGGCGGCGTACGCGGGATAGGCCTTGATCGCGGGCGGCAGGAAGGTGAACAGGTTCGGGCCGTCTTCGTGCCAAAGCGTGCCCTCCCAGTCGATTCCGCCGTCGTAGAGCCACGGCCGGTTCTCGAGCTGCCAGCGGACGAGGTAGCCGCCATTCGACATCCCGGCCGCGAGGGTGCGGCTCGGCGGGCGCCCGTAGCGGTGCGCGACGGCCGCCTTCGCGGCGATGGTCAGCTGCGTGACCCGCGAGTTCCACTCGGCGATCGCGTCACCGGGACGACGTCCATCGGTATGGAAGTCGGCGCCGGTGTTGCCCTTGTCGGTCGCGGCGAACGCGTAACCGGCGGCGAGGACCTGGTCGCCGATCGCGCGATCGTTCGCGTACTGCCGTCGCACTCCGGGCGATCCCGACACCACGAGGCCGCCGTTCCAGCGATCGGGCAGCCGGAGCACGAACTGAGCGTCGTGGTTCCAGCCGTGTGCCGTGTTGGACGTCGACGAATCCGGGAAGTAGCCGTCGATCTGGATACCGGGAACGCCCTTGGGCGCGGGGAAACCGGCGGAGGTGAGCCCGGCCCAGTCGGACTGCACGGTATGGCCGGTGGCCAGGGTGCCGGTGGTGGTCAGATCGTCCAAACAGGACAGTCGTTGGGTCGCGGCGCCGGGAACGCGCACGTTCCCGCATCCGCTCGCCGCCTGGGCGGGGGTGGCCAGGGCCAGCATCATCGCGAGGACCAGGAAGAGCCGCATCGGCCGACGGTAAGCGGGCGTTCCGCGGATCGGTACCCGGCACGACCACACAAAACGCGCCGTCGCTGTGGTGGTCTTCCACGTGGAAACCCCGCTGGCGCCGGTTTTAGCCTCGGGTGATGCGAAAACTCCTCATCGGCGCGGTGGTTTCGGCATTGACCCTTCTCTTCGCGACTCCGGCACAGGCGGCGACGATCCGTCCGGTGACCGGGTTCGGGAGCAATCCCGGTGCTTTGCAGATGTTCGAATACGTTCCCGACGGGCTGCCGTCCGGACGTCCGGCGGTGGTGGTGCTGCACGGCTGCACGCAGGACGCCGCCGGATACGCGCGTGGCTCCGGTTGGGTCGGGCTCGCGGACAAGCTGCGGTTCAAACTAGTTCTGCCACAACAGGTTTCGGCGAACAATTTCAGCAAGTGCTTCAACTGGTTCCAGGCGGCGGACATCAAGCGCGGCTCCGGGGAAGCCGAATCGATCGCGCAGATGGCGCGGTATTCGGCCGGGAGCCGGACGTACGTGACCGGCTTGTCGGCCGGTGGTGCGATGACTTCGGTGCTGCTGGCGGCGTACCCGGAACTCTTCGCGGGCGGCGGCGTCGTCGCGGGGCTGCCGTACGGCTGCGCGACCTCGATGATCGACGCGTACTCCTGCATGAACCCCGGCAAGGATCTGACCCCGAAACAATGGGGTGACAAGGTGCGCGCCGCGGGCACGGGGCCGCGTTCGCCGGTCAGTGTCTGGCACGGGACCGCGGACTACACGGTCGCTCCGATGAACATGCGCGAGCTTTCCGAGCAGTGGACCGACGTCGGCGCGGCCGTCGACACGCACGCCGTCGGCGGGATGGGGCACGGTCAGCCGATCGCGCCGGGATCCGGCTGCGGGCAGGCGGGGCCGTATCTGCTCGATGTCGGCGTGTGCGCCGCGGCGGAACTCGCGGCGAAGTGGCGGCTAAGCGAGGACGGCGTCCAGTAGCCCGGGGAAGCGCGCGTGGACGTCCTCGGTCCGTAGCTCGACCCAGCGGGTCCGGCCCTCGACGAACGTCGTCGTGAGGCCGGCCTCGCGCAACACCTTCCAGTGGTGGGAGAGCGTCGGCGCGCTGATGTCGACGTCGTACTCGGTGACGGCGCAGCTTCGCGGCGAAGGGTTGCTTCGCAGGGCGCGGATCAGCTCCAGGCGCACGGGATCCGCGAGCGCCTGGAGCACCGGCACGATCTCGATCTCGTCGATCGACGGCTGCGGCAGCGTGCTGCTCACGGCGCTCCAAACTATTTGACAGTCATCGAACAGTCCCGCCACTATACCTCCTATGACGATTCGACGATCATCAAATGATCGGCTCGCTCTGGGGGCTCTGCTGGTACTCGCCGTCGGGACGTTCACCGTCGGCACCGACGGATTCGTCCTGAACGGGCTGTTGCCCACCATCGCCGCCGACCTGCGGGTTTCGGAGGCTGTCGCGGGACAGCTGACCACGGTCTTCGCAGTGACCTACGCGATTTCTTCGCCGCTCATCGCGGCTTTCACCGGACGGCTCGACCGGCGCTGGGTGCTCGGCGCGGGGATGGTGCTGTTCACGATCGGCATGGCCGGTCAGGCGCTCGGCGAGTCCTTCGCCGTGGTCGCCGTCGCCCGGGTGCTGGCCGCCCTCGGCGCCGCCGCGTTCCAATCCAACGCCTATGTGCTCGCCGGCGCGCTGGCGTCGGACGAGCGCCGTGGCCGCGCGCTGGCCACGGTCTCCAACGGGATGAGCGTGTCGATGGTGCTCGGCGTGCCGATCGGGGTGCTGGCCGGGACCTGGTTCGGGTGGCGCGCGGCGATGTGGGGGATCGGCGCGGTGGCGCTGATCGTGATGCTGCTCGTGCCGCTGCTGCCCGGGGTTCGGATGCCGACGGTGTCGTTGCGCGACAGGCTCGCCGTCGTCGCGCGGCCACCGATCGCGCGCGTGCTCGGCGTGAGCGTTCTCGGTACCGCGGCGGGCTTCGCGGCCTTCGTGTACCTGCCGGTGCTGGTGGCTCCGGTGGCGGCGGGCGCGACGATCTCGTGGCTGCTCGTCGGTTTCGGGATCGGGCAGATCGTGGGCAACGCCTTCGCGGGCCGGGCGACGGACTCGCTGGGGCCTTCGCGCGTCCGGTCGATCTCGCTGATCGGGACGGTCGTGACGTTCGCGCTGCTGGACGTCGCCGTGCTGAGCCTGCCCGGTTCGCTGGTCCTCGCGCTGGCTTCGGGGGTCTTCGGCGGCATGCTGATGGTGCCGCAGCAGCACCGGCTGTTCTCGCTGGCGCCTGACGCGCCGACGGTCGCCATGGGGCTCAACGGTTCCGCGATCTACGGCGGTGGCGCTCTCGGTGCCGCGCTGGGCGGTGTCGTCCTGTCTTCCGCCGGTGTCTGGTGGATCGGTCCCGTTGCCGCCTTCGTCGCTCTGCTGGGCTTCGCGCTTTCGGTGCCTTCGCGGGCGAAGGTGCCCGAGCCCGCGTGACCCAAGGGGGAGCAAGGGACCTTTGCTACCACTTCTCTCGGACGGCTTTGCTGCGACACGAGGCGGAAGGTTCGTGCTCTGACTATCCGCAAGAGAGCGGTGCTCGCCCTCCGGCTGTCCAAAAAGGACACTTTTGAGATTGAAAACGTCCGATTTGGTTGCTTTGCGCAGTATGGTTCGAGGGTCGTGAGTGGCAATGATCGTTCTAACCCTCTTTACCACTCACGACCCCCGACCAGCGCTCCTCGATCCGCCCGAAGCGCCACACCAGGAGCGCGAAGAGCCACGTAAGCACGAAGAGCGCTACAACCGCGTAGCCGACGTAGTCCAGACTCAGCGACCCGATGGCCGCGAGCGGTCCGGTCGTGATGCCGAACCGTTCGGTGATGATCGAGATGACCTCGATCGTCCCGATGAGCAAGGCGACCGCGACGGAAAGCGCCGTCACGATGAGGTTGTAGTAGATCTTCCGCACCGGCTTCGCGAACGCCCAGCCGTACGCGTAGTTCATGAAGCAGCCGTCGGCGGTGTCGAACAGCGTCATCCCCGCGGCGAACAGGATCGGCAGCACCAGGATCGCGTACCAGGGCAGCGCGAACGCCGCCGCGCCGCCGGCCAGCACCAGCAGGCTGATCTCGGTCGCGGTGTCGAAGCCGAGACCGAACAGCACGCCGATCGGATAGATGTGCCAAGGCTTGCGCACCGCCTTGGTGGCCCCGCGGAGCAAGCGGTTCATGAAGCCGCGGTTGTCGAGCTGCCGCTCCAGCGCCGCTTCGTCGAACTCGCCCCGCCTCATGCGCCGGAACACCCTCACGATGCCGACGAGCACCACCAGGTTCATGATCCCGATGAGGTACAGGAACACGGCCGAAACGGACGTCCCGATCAGCCCGGTCACCGCGTGCAGCGCCGACGAGTCGTCCTCGACGGCCCCGGCGAGCGCGCGGACGCCGAGCGACAGCAGCAGGCACAGGACGAAGACGATCGTCGAATGGCCGAGGGAGAACCAGAAACCGACCGAAAGCGGCCGTTGCCCGTCGGCCATCAGCTTGCGGGTGGTGTTGTCGATCGCGGCGATGTGGTCCGCGTCGAACGCGTGCCGCGTCCCGAGTACGAACGCCGTGACGCCGAGGCCGACCCCGAACACGCCCGTGGCGCCGAGCTCGTATTGGCGCGGCGCCACGAAAAGCGTCAGGACCCCCCAGCCGATGACGTTGAGCGCCAGGATGAATCCGGCCATCCCGGCGACGGACACCCGTTCGCGTCGCGTGAGCGCGAAGCGTCGGGATGAACGGGTCTGTCCGCCGGTGTTCAGCTCGCGCGCACCCTCAGGGAGTCGAGAGCCTTTCGTACGTGGCCATCGCTGGCCGTCAGCGCCTTCGCCGCACTCGCGACGTCTTCGCCGGACAGCAGATGGACCAGCGCGACCTTGAGGTCGCCGTCGGCCTCGGTGAGCGCGTCGGAGCAGTCCGCCATGCTCATGCCGGTGGCCTCGCGCAGGATCCGGATGGTCCGCCCGCGCAGCTTCGCGTTGGTCGCCCGCATGCTCACCATCAGGTTCGAATACGTGCGGCCGAGCTTGATCATCGTCGCGGTGGAGAACGCCGTGAGGATGATCTTCTGCGCCGTGCCCGCCTTCATCCGCGTCGATCCGGCGATCGCCTCGGGGCCGGTGTCCACCGCGATGAGGACGTCGACGCCCGGCGGCGTCACCGCTGCCGGATTGCCCGAGACCAGCGCGGTCCGGGCACCGCGACGGCTGGCCGCGGCCAGCGCGCCGAGGACGTAGGGCGTCCGGCCGGAAGCCGTCAGCCCGAGCACGAAGTCGCCGGGCGCGACGGACTCGGCCACCTCGGCGGCCCCGGCCTTCGCGTTGTCCTCGGCGTCTTCGACGGCTTGGCGCAGAGCGCGCGCGCCGCCCGCGTGATGCGCGATGAACCAATCGGAGGGCACGTTGAACGTCGGCACGAGCTCCGCCGCGTCCAACGTCGCCAGCCTGCCGGAAGTACCGGCCCCGAAGTAGTGCACGCGGTGTCCCGACCGCAGCGCTTCCACGGCGAAGTCGACCGCCCGCGCCACCTGCGGCAGCACCGCGGCGACGGCTTCGGGGACCCGGCGGTCCTCGGCGTTGATCGCGCCGAGGATGCCCATGGTCGACATCAGGTCGATGTCGGTCGTCCGTGGATTGCGCTGTTCGGTTGGCGAGTCGACGTGCACCACCTGGCGTGGGACGGTCATCATGCGCCTCACTTTTTCGCTCATTTGCCGGTTTCCCGCGGCCGCCGCCTGCCGTCGGGCCGGACGCCCAGACGGTGCGAGCCAACCGCGTCCCTGGTCGCGTCGAGCGCGTTGACCGACGCGTCCATGTGCCGCTGCGCGACACCGATGAACAGGCAGTCGATGACGGTCAGCTGCGCGATGCGACTGGCGGTCGCACCCGAGCGGAACGTCGTCTCCCGCGCGGCCGTGGTCAGCACGTGGTCGGCGACCTCGGTGATCGGTGAACGCGGGAAGTTCGTCACGGCGACGGTGATCGCGCCGTGCTCACGGGCCACCCGCAGCGCCTCGACGGTGTCCGTGGTCGCGCCCGTGTGGGAGATGCCGATCGCGACGTCGCCGGGGCTCAGCACAGCGGCCGAGGTGAGCATGATGTGCGTGTCCGACCAGGCGAAGCTGACCCGTCCGATGCGGTGCAGCTTCTGCTGCAGGTCCGCGGCGACGAACGCGCTCGCGCCCACGCCGTAGACGTCCACGCGGCCCGCGCCGGCCACGATGTCGATCACGCGCTGTAGCGACGGGACGTCGAGCTGGTCGGCGGTCTCTTCCACGGCGCGTGCGTCCGCGAAGCTGACCTTGCCGATCACCGCGGCCAGGTCGTCCTCCGGCCCGATCTCGCCGCCGAGGTTGCGGGTCGACCGCGCCTCGGAACGGGCGGTGTCGGCCGCCAGGGCGATCCTGAGCTGCGGATACCCGCCGACGCCGACCGCCTTGCAGAACCGCGTGACGGTGGTTTCGCTGGTGTTCGCCGCGAGCGCGACCTCGGTGATGCTGCGCCGCGCGACCTGCGCGGGGTCGTCGAGCACGACCTTCGCGACGCGCTGCTCGGCCCGGGCGAGCCCGGGCAGGAGGGAGCGAATCCGGACGAGCGGGCTCGCGTCAGCGTCCCGTGTCGGCTGCGCCGGCACGGCCTCGGACGGTGCGGCCGCGATTACGGATTCGGTATCGCCCACCGTGGGAAAGTTACTAACCGTTGGCATCTGCGACAAGGCTACCCACACCCTTCGGGAAGATCGCAACCTATCCGTGTCTGCGGATTCGATTTGCGATTAATCGTTGACCAGAAAGTCGCTAACCAGGTCGAGGCCGTTAACGAGGTCGAGCTAACGACTTGGCAACTTAGTGTCGCGATGCAAGGGGCTGTGTCCCGGTCAACGGGGCGGTCCGGTCAGCACATCGGAGCCGATTGGCTACCTAGTGCTCAACTTCCAGCCGGTAGCGACGAAAGTAGGGGGATTATGCTCACTGTCCAGCAGTATGCGGCCGCGTTCAGTGACTTTCACACCGTCCAAGGAAATTCCCCGTCCGGTGTAACGGGCATCGGTCGTGTAACGCCAGCGGAGGGTGATTTGTGAGCTTTGCGACACCTCGGCGGCGGCCCGCCACCAAGCGCGATGTCCATGCCCGCCGAGCCCGGTTTGGTCCCCGGCGGGGGCGCCAGGTCCGGACGCACGCAGGGTAATCGATTTCCAGGTGGCTCCGCCGTCGGTACTTATTTCCAGGAACAGCGAATCCGAGGGGCCTTCGGTGTCCACGAAGGTGTCGAAGGAGACCTTCAGCGGCCCGCCGCGCGTCTGTAACGGCGGGGTTGTGAGCGTCGCCGTGGAGACGTCCCCGGCGCCGCTGAACCACGCTTCGCGGCCGTGCGCCGGGCGGACGGCCATCGCCTTCGCGAGCGAACTCGCCCACGTCTCCCTGGCGAGGTTGATCGAGCCCCAGTTCCGCGTCGGGTGCACGCGGTTGGTGAGCAGGATCGCGAACGACCGCGACAGCGGGTCGATCACCAGCGAGGTCCCGGTGAAGCCGGTGTGCCCGGCCGTCGACGGGGCCGACAGCGCGCCCATGTACCAAGGCTGGTCGAGTTCGAAGCCGAGCCCGTGCGCGTTGTCGGGGAACTTGTGGTTGTAGTTCGTCAGCATCGCCCGCACGGTCTCCTCGCGCAGGATCCGGTGACCGCGGTACGCGCCGCCGTTGAGGATCGTCTGCGCCAGCACCGCCATGTCGGGGGCCGTGGAGAACACGCCCGCGTGCCCGGCGACACCGCCCAAGGACCAAGCGTTCTCGTCGTGCACTTCGCCGCGTACGAGCCCCCGAGGCGGCTTCGCGGCGTACTCGGTCGCCGCGACCCTGGCGAGTTTCGACGCCGGCGGGTTGTACCCGGTGTCGACCAGCCCCAGAGGCGCGGCGATGCGGTCCTGGACGACCTTGTCCAGCGGTGCCCCGGCCACCTTCTCGACCAGGAAACCGAGCGTCAGCAGGTTGATGTCGGAGTAGAGGTACGTGCTGCCCGGCGCGTTCTTCAGCGGGCTGTCGAGGACGGCCTTCCGGCGGGATGGGATGTCCGGGTAGCCCTCCCACAGCGACGGGAGCGGTGTCGCGGCGAAGCCCGAGACGTGGGTGAGCAGCTGCTGGACGGTGACGGACTCCTTGCCGTTCACCCCGAACTCCGGCAGATACCGCACCACCGGCGCCGAGATGTCCACCTTGCCCGACTCGGCCAGCTGCATCACCGCGATGGAGGTGAACAGCTTCGAGATCGAGGCCATGTCGAAGATGGTGTCCGCGCGCATCGGCACCTGCTGCCCGGGTGGCAGTTCCGTGCCTTGGGCGTCGGCGTAGCGGACCGCGCCGCCGACGGCCTGGCGCTCGACGACGACGCCGTCGTGCGCGAGCAGGCCGACCGCTCCGGAGAAGTGCGGATGCCCGGTGGCGTCCGGCTTCGTCCAGCTCTCGATGAACCGCTCCGCCGCCTTGATCGGCTCGGGGTCGAGGCCGACTTCCGAGGGCGCGCCGTCGCGCAGCACGGTGGACGCGGGCGCGAAGCCCCCACGCGGCTTGTCGAACCGGCCCGCCGTGCCGTTTCCCTGTTGCCCGGTACCCGGAATCGCCTGTGCTCCCGCCGTCGACAGCGTGGTCGCCGCGACCAGTACGGAGACGGCCGCGATCAGGATCCTCTTCCTAACACGCACGGTCGTTCCTCTCAGCGGTAGATGAGATGGCGGCGGCGTTTCCGGTCGAACTCGGCCAGTTCCGCCTGCCAGGACCCGACGATCTCGTCCACCCCGGCGCCCTTGTCGATCATCGTGCGCAACCTGGCGGAGCCCGAGAGCTTGTCGAGGAAATTGTCGGGGCGCCACTTGAACTTGTCCGGATGCACCTGTTTCGCGGTGACGAACATGGTGACCGCGGTGCGGATGGCGTCGAACGCCCGCGGATCGGTGATCGTCACCTGCACGCCGCCGCAGGGTTCGTTGACGAACTTGCCGAACGTCGGCACGAAATAGGCCTCACGGAACTTCACGCCGGGAAGCCGAAGCTCGCCGAGTTTCTCGCGCCAGCGCCAGTCGAGACCCGGCGCGCCGATGATCTCGAACGGCCTGGTGGTGCCCCGGCCTTCGGAGAACATGGTGCCCTCGAACATCCCGGTGCCGGGATAGACGAGCGCGGTGTCCGGCGTCGGCATGTTCGGGCTCGGCGGGACCCAGGTCAGCCCGGTGCGGGCGAAGAGCTGATCACGGCGCCAGTCACGCACCTCGACGATCTCGAGCTTGCCCGGCGTGACCCCTTCGGCAGGCAGGAACTCGGCCGCGAAGAACCGCGCGAGTTCGCCGACGGTCATGCCGTGCTGCTGCACGATCGGCTTCCGGCCGACACCCGAGGCGAACGCCGGGTCCAGCATCGGCCCGGCGGCCTTGCCGCCCAGCGGATTCGGCCGGTCCAGCACGACGACCGCCGCACCGACCTTCGCGGCCGCGACCATCGCCGTGTACAGCGACCAGATGTAGGTGTAGAACCGCGCGCCGACGTCGGCGATGTCGAAGACGACGGTGTCGACACCCGCCTTCGTGAACATCCCGGCGAGCTTCGTCGCGTCGGCGCCGTACGCGTCGTACACCGGCACGCCGGTGCGCGGATCGGTGTAGTCGCCCTCGGAGCCGCCCGCCTGCGCGCTGCCGCGGAACCCGTGCTCCGGCCCGAACGCGGCGAGCGGCCGGACCCCGGCGGCGACCATCGAGTCGACGATGTGGTCGCCGCTCGCCAGGACACCGGTGGGGTTCGACAGCACGCCGAGCTTGCGGCCGGACAGCGGCGCCCAGCCCCGGGCGGCGAGCACGTCCGCCCCGGTGCGGGTGAGCGGGGGACCTTTGCTCTCGCTTTCCGGCTGGGCCCCCGCGACCGAGGACCCGGCCGTCAGCGCGGGGACCGCGAGCGCGCCGGTGGCGAGGAAGTGGCGGCGGTTGAGGTTCACCAGGTCAGCCCGTGGCCGAAGGGATACTTCACCGTGCCCACGTCCTTGCCCGCGGGAACGTCCACCGGCAGCTTGCCCTGCGGCGTCACCTTCCCGAGGATCACCTTCGCCAGCGCTTCGAGAGAAGGCGTGATGTAGCCGTACGTGGCGAGCCACGTCTTGATCGGGTTCTCGTAGCCGGCGTCGTAGGGGATCTGGGCGGCGACCGCGACGACGGGCTTCCCGGTGTCGGCCAGCGCCTGCAACAGCTTGCCCTGCAACGGATACGTGCCCACGTTGTTGGTCAGCACGACGACGAGGTCGACGTTCTTGGCCGCCGCGGCCGCCTGCGCGATCTGGGCGTCCGTCGGTGTCTGGCCGGTCTGCAGCGCGGTCGCCTGCGTGCCGTGCGCGGTGAGCTTCGCGGCCAGCGACGTCGTCGTGGTCGCGCCCCAGCCGGTCACGAGGGTCTTCGCGGGCTGCTGCTTGAGCGGCAGGACACCGCCGTCGTTGCGGATCGCGGTGACCGACCGGTCGGCGATGCCCTGCGCGGTCGCGAGGTTGGCCGGGACGCCGACCTTCGACATCACCTTGGCCGGGTCGACGAACGGCGAGGTCAGGATGCCGCGGTTCAGCTTGAGCTTCAGCACCCGCAGGACGCTCTCGTCGATCCGCCGCTCGGTCAGCTCGCCCTTGCGGACGGCGTCGAGCACCGAGTTGATCGCGAGTTCGAGGTTCACCGGCATGAGCAGCTGGTCGATACCCGCCTTGAGGGCCAGCACCGGGATCTCGGCGTCGCTGTGCATCTCGCGCACCGCGTCCATCGAGAGGGAGTCGGTGACGACGACTCCGCGGTATCCGAGCTCTTCGCGCAGCTTGCCGGTGAGGATCGGCTTCGACAGCGTGGCGGGCTCGCCCGACGGGTCGAGGCTGGGGAACTGGATGTGCGCGCTCATGATCGAGTCGATGCCCGCCTTGATGGCGGCCTTGAACGGCGGCACGTCGGTCTCGCGCCAGCTGGCCTCGCTCCGGTCGATCCGGGGCAGTTCGTGGTGACTGTCGGTGGCCGCGTCGCCGTGGCCGGGGAAGTGCTTCGCGGCGGCGGACACCGTCTCGGAGCGTCGTCCCGAGTTCTGGAAGCCCCTGACCTGGGCTTCGACGAACTGGCTCGCCAGCTCCGGGCGGCCGGAGAAGGACCGGACGCCGATCACCGGGTTCGCCGGGTTCGAGTTCACGTCGGCGTCGGGGGCGAAGTCCTGGTTGATGCCGACGGCGCGCAGCTCGTGCCCGAGGATCCGGGCGGCGTCCTGCGCGGCCTTGGTGTCACGGCCGGCCGAGATCGCCATCGCGTTCGGCAGTTCGGTGGCGGGGGCACCCATCCGGGTGACCGTGCCGCCTTCCTGGTCGGTCGCGATCTGCAGCGGGATGCGGGCGCCGCTGCGGAGGGCCGCTCGCTGGAGCCCGTTCGACAGCTTGGCGACCTGCACCGGGTCGTCGAAGTTGTCGCGGCTGTCGTTGTTGAAGTAGATGACGCCGCCCAGGTGGTACTTCTCGATCACCTGCGCGGGGGTGTCCACGCCGAAGTCGGCCTTGTTCTTGGCGTTGACCTCGTCGGCCGACTTCCCGTTCACCCACGTGACGAAGAGCTGCCCGACCTTCTGCTCCAGGGTCAACCCGCGCAGCGCCCGCTGCGCCTCCGCGTCGGCCGTCACCGGCTGCGCGGTCGCCGGTACGCCCGCGACACCCAGGGCGAGCAGACCCGCGAGGGGCAGGGCGAGCGCATGGATCCTCCGATGACGGGCGTGCGCGATTCGGGTCGTCACCTCAAGCCTCCCAGATTCGTGCCTGACTCTCAGGTGGAAAGAAGTCCACCTGGAAGCACTGATATCCGGAAGCTACCCACGAGCACTTTGCTTGTCCATCGGCCACCCGCACGAACGGTCCGTTCATACACAAAGGGACGCGAAGGGGCCTGTCACGCTTGAAAACCTGGGCAAAACACTGGCGGCGCCCGTCGGCAAGAAGCCGGCGGGCGCCGCCAGTCGGTGCGGACCACTCGGGCGACCAAGCGTGCAACTCTGGTCGTACCTTCATGGACTCGGCGTCCGGCGTCCCGGTACGCAGTCCCTAGACGACGAGCCTCCCGCGGCGCGCTGCGCGTGGGTACCCGGTGTCCGCACACGGAGATTCGCCGGGGTGGAACAGGCTTCTCTTCTACCTGTTCCCTGGCCGACCGAACGTCCGCACCTACTTTCTACGCCGTGAGCCGGGTCACTTCAAGTGCGCAGACGGGTGCACCGGTACAGAGGCTCGATCTAGTGACACGGGCACCCTCCGCGACGGACAATTCGCGGCCCTGACTGCGAAAACCGGCCCGGTACCGCCGTGTGGGTGCGTGCTCAGCGGGTGCGTTTGCGCCGGTTGTAGCCGTACCAGGTGGCCCCCGCCGCGAAGGCGCCGAGCGCGACCAAGCCGGCCGACCGCGCGGGGATCCGGGTCCGCAGCGACATCGGGTGCTCGAAGGCGAGGATCTCCCAGCCCTGTTCCGTCGCGTGCTTGCGCAGGACGCGGTCGGGGTTGACCGCGTGCGGCCGTCCGACGACTTCGAGGAGCGGGATGTCGGTGCTCGAGTCGGTGTACGCGTGGCACTGCGTGAGGTCGTAGCCGTACGTCGCCGCGAGCTGCTTCGCGGCGACGGCCTTGTTCTCGCCGTAGCAGTAGAAATCGACTTCGCCCGAGTAGCGGCCGTCCACGATCTGCATCCGCGTGGCCACGCTGCGCGTCGCGCCGAGCATTTCGGCGACCGGCGCGACGACCTCCTCGCCGGTCGCCGACAGCACCACGACGTCGTGCCCGTCCGCGCGATGGGACGAGATCAGTTCCGCCGCCTCCGCGTACACGAGCGGGTCGACGACGTCGTGCAGCGTTTCGCGGACGATCGCGGACACCTGTGCGACGTCCCATCCGGTGCACAGCGCGGAAACCTCGGCGCGCATCCGCTCGGTCTTCGCCGCGTCCGCGCCCGCGAGCGAGAAGACGAGCTGGGCGTACGCACTGCGAAGCGCGGCTCGGCGGTTGATCAGGCCTTCGCGCAAAAGCGGCTTGCTGAAGGCCAATGCGCTCGATGACGCGATGATCGTCTTGTCGAGATCGAAGAACGCCGCGACCTGGCTGGGCGTCGTGCTGGGTCGGTCCACTCGCCAAGGATAGGAGAGCGGTACGGCCGGGCGCCCGTTGGTCGACCACGATCGGGATACGGCGGTGGAAAATTCACGACCGCGTACCCGATCCGGCGCGTCGTGCCGTTATCGAATTGTGGGTACCGGCGCCGTCCGCAACGGGCCGGTATCGGAGTTACAGTGAGATTGTCCGGTGTCGCACCGGGCCCAGGTTCAGTCCGACCCCCCGGGGCTGAACCCCAGGCGGCCCTCGTCCCTCCCCCCTGGCGAGGGCCGCCTCCTATTTCCCCGTCGTGCCAATGGTTCAGACCTTGTCGGCCGCGGAAACCTCGTCAGGGCAAGGACGAACCGGCGGGAGTTCGTTAACTTTCCTTTCTCTCACGGGTTTCTTGCGTCCCTTTCCGGCTCCGAAGCCCATAGCGGAAGGGACCGACGGAAATCCGGGAAACCGGTTTCTCGAAACGGAGTTGTCCACAACACCCCGGTTGTCCACAGGTGGGGCGGAATGGCGTTGTGCGGGGCGGGGAGGCGGCGCGACCGTGGAGTGGTCACCCGAGTCCGACCGAATCACTGGGGGAGTCATGACCGCGGAACATCCGCTCGTCGTCGCCGGAGACGACGTCCTGCTCGACGAGATCCTGCGCGTGGCGGCGGCCGCCGGTTGCGAGGTCGAACGAGCACCCGATCTGGCCGCCGCACGCGGGAGATGGGCCCGTGCGCCGCTCGTGGTGCTCGACGAAGAGGCCGCGAGCGCGCCGAACCGGCTGCTGCGGCGGAACAAGGTCCTGCTCGTCTGCAAGGGCGCGCCGACGCCGGTCACGTGGGAGCGTGCCGTCAACACCGGTTCGGAGAAGGTCCTTTCGCTGCCGGACGAGGAAAGCGACCTCATCGGCGAATTCGCCGACGTCGTCGACGGACCGCCACGGGACGACGGCGTCGTCATCGGGATCATCGGCGGGCGAGGCGGGGCCGGGGCATCGGTGCTTTCGGCCGCCGTCGCGTACCGGGCGGAGAAGTCCGGCACCGGCGGGCTGCTCGTCGACTGCGATCCGCTCGGCGGCGGGGTCGACGTCCTCCTCGCCGCCGAACGCGATCGCGGGCCACGCTGGCCGGAGCTCGAACTCGGCGGCAGGGTGTCCATGGCCGCGTTGAGCGAAGCCCTGCCGCGAAAGAAGTACGCGACCGGCTCACTGTCCTTTGTGTCCTATGGCCGGGAAGGAAGCGGACCGGGGCCCGATGCGATCGAAGGCGTGCTGAGTGCCGGACGCCGGGCGGGACGGACGGTCGTCTGCGATCTGCCGAGGTATTTCGGCGCCGAGACGTCCGCCGTGATCGGGCTCGCCGATCTGGTCGTGGTCGTCGTCCCCGCCGAACTCCGCGCCTGCGCGGCGGCGAAACAGGTCCTCGCCAGGATCGAACCGCACGCGTCGCGGGTCGGTGTCGCGGTACGGGGGCCGTCGCCCGCCGGGCTGATCCCGCAAGAGATCGCCGACGCCGTCGGCGTTCCGCTCATCACCTCGATGGGCCGCGAGCGCTCCCTCGCGGCGGCCCTCGACCGCGGTGAGTTCGTCCTGAGGCATCGCGGGCATCTGGCCATCGCCGCCGGCGAAGTCCTCGCGGCCGCGCGCGGGCGGCTGGCCGGTGCCTCGCGATGACCGACGATCTGGTCGAGCGGGTCCGGCGTCGGCTGGCCGGATCGGCCGCCCCGGCGGATCCGGTGAGCGTCGCGCGGGCCGTGCGCGCCGAAGCCGGTGGCGCGCTCGGGCAGGAGGCCGTCCTCGGAGCGGTGCGGCTGGCCCGTGACGAGTTCGTCGGAGCCGGTCCGTTGGCGCCGCTTCTCGAAAAACCCGGCGTCACCGATGTTCTCGTCACGGCACCCGACGAGGTCTGGACCGACACCGGCGAAGGCGTCCGCCTGACGGATGTTCGTTTCGCCGACGAGGAAGCCGTCCGCAGGCTGGCGCAGCGGCTCGCCCTCGCCGGCGGTCGGCGTCTGGACGACGCTCAACCGTTCGCCGACTGCTGGCTGCCGGGAGTGGGTCCGCAAGGCCGGGTCCGCATGCACGCGGTCCTCCCGCCGATCGCGCCGGCCGGGACCGCCCTCTCGCTCCGCGTGCTCCGGCCCGCCACCCACGATCTCGCCGAACTCCGGCTGCGCGGGGTGTTCGGCACCAGCGGCGCGGACCTGCTCGGCTCGGTCATCCGGCGACGGCTCGCGTTCCTGGTCTCCGGCGGGACGGGGGCGGGCAAGACGACCCTGCTCTCCGCGTTGCTCGGCGCGGTTCCCCCGGCCGAACGCATCGTCTGCGTCGAGGACGCCGGAGAACTGCAACCGGACCATCCCCAGTTCGTCAGCCTGCTCACCCGGCCACCCAACGTCGAGGGCGCGGGTGAGGTCGGCCTGAGCGAGCTGGTGCGGCAGGCGTTGCGCATGCGGCCGGACCGGCTGGTCGTCGGCGAAGTGCGCGGTGGCGAGGTCATCGCGTTGCTCAACGCCATGAACACCGGGCACGAGGGCGGCGGCTGCACCGTGCACGCCAACTCGCCGGAGGACGTCCCCGCGCGGCTGGAGGCGCTGGCCGCGCTCGGCGGGCTGAAACGGGACGCGCTGCACAGCCAGCTGACGGCGGCGATCCGAGTGGTCCTGCACATGCGCCGCCTGCCGAGCGGGATCCGGCGCCTGGACGAGGTCGGCGTCCTCCGGTCCTTTCGAGGCGAGGCCAAGGTCGTCCCGGTCTGGAGCAAGGGCTCCTGGATCGGCGACGAGACGCCGTTCGAGGAGATGGCGGCATGAACCTGTGGTTCCTTCTCTCCTGGGGCGCGGGTCTGGCCTGCTGGCCCAAGTCGATGGCGCGTACTCCGATCGCCTGGCGGCTACCTCGCGCAGTCCGGGTGGGCTGGTGGCCGTTGCCCGCGCTGGCTCTGTCCTTCGTGGGAATCGGCTGGGCGGTGGCGGCGCTCGTACTGACCTGGACTCTCCGCCAGGAACATCGGTGGCGGGCACGGGAGAAGGCGGCGCTGGCCGAAGCGGAACTCACCGGGTCCGTCCTGCGCACGATGATCGCCGAACTCCGGGCGGGCGCCCATCCGGTGGCCGCGGCCGAAGCCACCGCGGAGGCGGTGCCCGCGGCGTCCGGGCGTTTGCGCGGACTCATCGCGGCCGCCCGGTTCGGTGGCGGCACCGCCGCCGATCCGGACGCGCCACCGGCGCTGGCGAACGCCTGGACACTCGCGAACCGGTTCGGGCTTCCGATGGCCGAGGTACTCGATGCCGCGCGACGGGACGCCGAGGCGGAGGTCGGCTTCCGCCGTCGGCTCAAAGCCAAGATGGCGGGCCCCAGGGCGAGTGCCGCCGTGCTCGCGGTCCTCCCGCTGCTGTGCCTGGTGCTCGGCGAAGTGATGGGTGCCGGGCCGGTCCACGCCCTCACCGGGACGGGCGCCGGGCAGCTGTCGCTCGTCGTGGGCAGCGGGCTGATCTGGGCGGGCACGGCCTGGTGCCGGGCTCTCACCGGGAGGGTGGCGCCATCGTGATCGGGGCGGCTCTGATCCTGCTGGGCGGCGCACTGTTCTGTTGGCCGCGCGTCACCTCCGTGGCCGCAGCGCGGCCCGGGTGGCTCCGGCCGCGCAGGAGAACGTCCCACGACAACGGCGTCTCCGAACTCCTCCGGTCCGCGGCCACTCTCGACCTGCTGGCCGCCTGCCTGGGCGGCGGGCTGCCGGTACCCGTCGCGCTCGAAGCCGTCGTACCGACCGCGTCACCGAAGACCGCCGCGGCACTGTGCTCGGTGGCGTCGCATCTCGCCGTGGGCATCGGACCGGCGGAAGCCTGGGCGCCGGTTCGCGACCGGCCCGGCCTGACCGAGCTGTCCGTCGCCGCCGTCCGTACGGCGAGGGCGGGTACCGCGCTCGCCGACCACGCGAAGGATCTCGCGCGAAGACTGCGCGAGTCGCTCGCCGCCGAGGCCGAGGAACGCGCCGAACGGGCCGGAGTGCTGCTGGCGGCACCGATCGGCCTGTGCTTCCTCCCCGCGTTCCTGTGCCTCGGTGTCTTCCCCGTCGTGCTCGGCCTCGCCGGGCGTCTCGACTTCCTCTGACTGAAAGGCGATTCCCATGACCAAGCTGCCCACCTTCCGCGAAGACGACGGCATGACGACGGTCGAGTACGCCATCGGCACCTTGGCCGCCGCCGGCTTGGCGGCCCTCCTCTATCTGATCGTCACCAGTGATGCCGTCTCCGCCGGGCTCACCGCGCTCATCGAGCGGGCCCTGTCGGTGAAGTTCTGATGGCCGACCACGGCTCCGTCACGGTGGAGGCCGCCCTCGGCATCGGCGCGCTGACCTTCCTCTCGGCCTTGTTGTTCACCGGGATCGGCGTGGCCTCCGATCAGCTCCGCTGCACCGACGCGGCCCGCGAGGCGGCCAGACTCCTCGCCCGCGGTCAGCCCGCCCGTGCCGAACAAGCGGTGCGGGAGATCGCGCCGTCCGGCGCTCGGCTGGACGTCGTCCGCGAAGGGGAGGCGATCAGCGTCGGCGTCGAGGCCGAACCGGTCGGCGGCCTCCTGCCGGGGATCCGGCTGCACTCCCGTGCCTTCGCCATCGCCGAGCCTGGGAGCGGGCCATGACCTCGGGCACCACGGACGATCGCGGTGTCGCGACCGTGTGGACCGCGTCGATCGTCGCGGCCCTGGTCTGCGCGGCGGCGTTCGTCTTCTGGCTCGGAGCCGCCGTCACGGCGCGGCATCGCACCGAGGCCGCCGCCGATCTGGCCGCGCTCGCGGCCGCCTCGCACGCGACGGAGGGCCCCGGCGCGGCCTGCGAACGGGCCCGGCAGGTCGCCGTCCGGATGTCGGTCACGCTGCTCACCTGCCGGTGGGAGCGCGGCGATGCCCTGGTCGAGGTGCGTTCGGAGCCGTCGGGGCGGCCGGCGGTCACCGGACGGGCGAAGGCGCGCGCCCGGGCGGGGCCGGTCGACCGGCCACCGTGACGTGCGTCGCACGACGAACGGTCGCCGGGTGGTGACCGGCCGGTAGTACGCGTGAGTAACCGCTCGGCGCGAGCAGCGGTCGTTGACGCACGGCGAGCGGTCGAAGTCATGATCAGCGCGCCGCCGAACGGCCGCCCGCCGCTCACCGTGAGCGCCGTCACGCGGGACGGAAACCCAGGTCGGCTGCGACGAACGGCCCCGGACCGGTCGCGCACGCCCGTTAATCGGACGTCCGGCGTTCGGTCCGTCCGGTCGCACTACCGCGCGTTCATCGCTGAGTAACCGCCGGTTGTCGCGCGAGGTCTTCTCCCGATGTGCAACTTGCCGTTTATTGAGATGTGCGCCACCTCGAGAAGGTCGCCGGGTAGCGCGGAGCAGAACCGACACAGGACAGAGTTGACCTGAGGCAGGGACGGAATGTTGGACGCGAATTGGCCGGACAGCTGGCGGGGCGCCTTCCGCATCGAGATGCGGGCGGAGGCGATCGGCCTCGCGTGGCGTGGCTGGCCGGTGCTCCCGGGTGCGGAGCCCGCCGCGATCACCGCGGAGGGTGACGACCTCACCTGGCGTCGTCCCGTCCCGGCGCAGGACAACTGGCGTGAACTGCTCGAGACCCACCCGCACGAGGTCGCCACCTGGTTCGGCGACGACACCCACAGCCTGCTCGTGGCCACCGGCACCGTGCTCGACGCCATCGAGGTCGACGACGAGCTCGGCAAGGCCGCCGCCCGCCTGCTTCGTGCCACCGGTCACCCCGCCCCGATCGTCGCGATGCCGAACGGCCGCTGGCTGTTCCTCACCACCGTCGCCACGAGCATCCCGCGGGAACTGGCCGACCAGGCTTCGATCCAGTGGCACGGCGCGAACGGCTACATCCCGCTGCCCCCGTCGCCGTTCCAGCACGGTGTCGTGCACTGGCGGGTCAAGCCCGAGGTCTGGGGCTGGCAGCTGCCCGAGGCCACCGAGGTGCACAACGTGCTCGTCCGTGCGCTGGCCGGTGACCAGGCCGTCGCCCCGGTGGCGACGCTGAGCACCGCCGCCTGATCAACCCACAATTTCAAGCCACAGTCCTTTCAAACCACCAAGTGGCCGGACACGGACCCGTGCTGACGCAAAGCCCCGAGCACGGTGTCCAGAACGGCCACCGCCCCCGCCTTGTCCAGCGGATCGTTGCCGTTCCCGCACTTCGGCGACTGGACGCAGGACGGGCAGCCGGCCGGGCACTCGCAGGAAACGATCGCCTCCCGCGTTGCGGCCAGCCAAGGGACAATCGCGGCAAATCCGCGGTCGGCGAATCCCGCACCCCCGGGATGGCCATCGTGCACGAACACCGTCGCCTCCCCGGTGTCTTCGTGCCACGCGGTCGACACCCCGCCAATGTCCCAGCGGTCGCACGTAGCGAACAGCGGTAGCAGGCCGATCGCCGCGTGCTCGGCGGCATGCAGGGCACCGGGGACGCGCGCCGGATCCAACTCGGCGCTCGTCCCCGGTGTCCCGCCAAGTTCCTCGGTCCCCACCCTGGAGCCTCCGGTCCCCACCGGCTCCAGAACTTCGGTCCCCGTCCGATGGCCCCCGGTCCCCGCCACACCATCGGACACACCGAGCAGCTCCGCCGAGATCGTGTACCAGACGGCGCGGGTGTGCAGGCTCTGCTCCGGTAGATCCAGCGGTGTCTGGTCCAGCACCTCACCGGACGGCCGCCGCCGCAAGTAGCCGACCACCTGCGAACTGACCGACACCTCGCCGAGATTCACCGTCACCCCGCCGTGCACGCTGGTCTCCTCGGTGCGCAGCACACTGATGTCGACGATCTCGCGCGGTGACGTGGTCCAGTCCGGATCCTCCGCGTGCACCAGCGCGAGCCCGGTCTCCAGGTCGAGTTCGTCGACCACATAGGACGAACCCTGGTGCAGGTACACCGCGCCGGGATGTACCGCGTAGCAGGCGGAACCCGGATCGACGGTGCCGAGCATGCGGCCGGAGTCGGCCTCCACGACGGCGATCTGCTCGCCGCCGGAACCGCGGATGCCGACCTCGGCGTGCGGCCGGTCCCGCGAGGTCCAGTACCAGCCGCTCGTCCGGCGCCGGACGATCTTCTCCTTGACCAGATCGGCGAGCACGGCACGCGCCGGGTCGCCGCCGAAGGCCGCGACCTCCGGCTCGGTCAGCGGGAGCTCGGCGATGGCGCACGCCAGTTGCGGCCCGAGGACATACGGATTCGACGGGTCGAGGACGGCGGCTTCCACCGGCCGGTCCAGGATCGCGGCCGGATGGTGCACGAGGTAGGTGTCCAGCGGATCGTCCCTGGCCACGAACACGACCAGCGCCGCGTCTCCCGCGCGCCCGGCCCGCCCCGCCTGCTGCCAGAACGACGCGAGCGTGCCCGGGTATCCCGCCAGCACCACCGCGTCCAGCCCCGCGATGTCGACGCCGAGTTCGAGCGCGTTCGTCGTCGCGACGCCGAGCAACCGCCCGGACAGCAACGCCGCTTCGAGGGCGCGCCGCTCCTCCGGCAGGTAGCCGGAGCGGTACGCGGCCACGGATTCCGTCAAGGAACCGTCCACTTCGGACAGAATGCGCCGGGCGCCGAGCGCGGTCAGCTCCGCGCCTCGCCGCGACCGGACGAACGCCAGCGAACGAGCGCCTTCGATGACCAGTTCGGCGAGGATGCGGGAAGCCTCGGCCCCCGCCGAGCGCCGCACCGGCGCCCCGTTCTCGCCCGAGAGTTCCGACAGCAGCGGGGGTTCCCACAACGCGACCGTGCGGGCGCCACGGGGTGAGCCGTCCTCGGTGACCGGGACACAGTCCTGCCCGGTGAGCTTCGACGCGAACGCCGCCGGATCCGCCGTCGTCGCGGACGCGAGGACGAAGACCGGCGAAGCGCCGTAGTACGCCGCGACCCTTCGCAGCCTGCGCAGCAGCAGCGCCACATGGGAACCGAAGACCCCGCGATAGCTGTGGCATTCGTCGACGACGACGAACGCGAGCCGCCGGAAGAACCGTGACCAGCGCGCGTGCGACGAGAGGATCCCGCGGTGCAGCATGTCCGGGTTCGTGAAGACCCAGTTCGCGTGCGCGCGGACCCAGTCCCGCTCCTCCAGTGGGGTGTCACCGTCGAATGACGCCGCCCGCGCCTTCTTGATGTCCAAAGAGGACACAGCGCGCAACTGGTCGGCGCCGAGTGCCTTGGTCGGCGACAGGTACAGCGCCGAAGCGCGCTCGTCCTCGACCAGAGCCGAAAGCACCGGCAACTGGTACGCGAGCGATTTGCCCGACGCCGTGCCGGTGGAGATCACCACGTGCTCGCCCGCGCGGGCCAGCGACGCGGCTTCCACCTGATGCCGCCAGGGCGCCTTGACTCCGTTCGCCCTCAGCGCCTCGACGACCGGGGCCGCCGCCCACTCCGGCCAGTCGACCGAATCCGCCGGACGGGCGGGCAGCTCGGCCACATGGGTGACCGGGTACAGCGAAGCCGGGATCCCCGCCGTCGCGCGGTCGAGAAGCCGCCGCCCTTTGCCGGGTCGCACCGTGCCGTCCACCTTCCGAGCTTCGCACAGCGCACCGACAGAAACGGGCCGCCGCCGGACGGATCAGGCACTGGAAGCGAGGCTCGATGATCGATAAAGTGACCAGCCTCACAAGGTAACGGAACGTGTGGTGGCAGGGACGCCTTGCCGTCCGCCATCCCACTACCAATACACTCCCGCAATCCACACCGTCTGTGGCGAGCGTCATGTGAGACGTACCTTGCAGTGCGACTAGCGTGACATTCGGCTCAGATCCCATGCCAGCGTCGGCACGCCGGTTCCATCGGCGGATCGTCGTTGGCCAACGGCGACGTCTCCAGGAGGACGAATGTCCCGGCAGTTCCTCGCGGAGGGCGAACTCACGCTCTCCGGAGGTGGTTACACCATCGTCGGTGTGATCGCCGTGGTCGCCCTTGCCGCACTGGTCATCGGCTACGTTCTGCTCAAGGAGGTGCTGGCCGCGGGCCAGGGCACCACCAAGATGCAGGACATCGCGAAGGCAGTGCAGGAAGGCGCGGCTGCCTATCTGAAACGGCAGCGCAACACCCTCGCGATCTTCGGTGCGATCGTGTTCGTACTGCTCTTCGCCTTGCCGGCCGATGACTGGAACGAAAAGATCGGCAGGTCGATCTTCTTCCTGGTCGGCGCGGCGTTCTCCTTCGCGATCGGCTATCTCGGCATGTGGCTGGCGACGCAGGCGAACCTGCGCGTCGCGGCCGCTTCGCGGGAGGAAGGCGGTCGCGAAAAGGCGATGCGCGTGGCCTTCCGCACCGGTGGCGTGGTCGGCATGATCACCGTCGGGCTCGGCCTCTTCGGCGCCGCGGTGGTCGTCCTCGTCTACACCGGACAGGCCCCGAAGGTGTTGGAGGGCTTCGGTTTCGGTGCCGCGCTGATCGCGATGTTCATGCGTGTCGGCGGCGGTATCTTCACGAAGGCCGCCGACGTCGGCGCGGACCTGGTCGGCAAGGTCGAGCAGGGCATCCCCGAGGACGACCCGCGCAACGCGGCCACCATCGCCGACAACGTCGGTGACAACGTGGGCGACTGCGCCGGGATGGCGGCGGACCTCTTCGAGTCGTACGCGGTCATGCTCGTGGCGGCGCTGATCCTGGGTAGCACCGCCTTCGGCGTGCACGGCCTGATCTTCCCGCTCATCGTTCCCGCCATCGGCGTGATCACCGCGGTCATCGGTGTCTACATCACCAAGGCCAAGGCGGGCGAAGGCGGTCTGGTCACGATCAACCGCTCCTTCTACATCTCCGCCGGTATTTCCGCGGTGCTCTCGACGATCGCGGCGTTCGTCTACCTGCCCGGTTCGTTCTCCGAGCTGACCGGTGGCGCCACCAACGAGTCCGGGAATCCGGCGGTCATCGCGACCGTCTCGGTCATCATCGGCATCGTGCTCGCGGCGGTCATCCTCAAGCTCACCGGGTACTACACCGGCACCGAGCACAAGCCGGTCAAGGAGGTCGGCAAGTCTTCGCAAACCGGTGCGGCGACGGTGATCCTGGCCGGTATCTCGGTCGGTTTCGAGTCCGCTGTGTACACCGCGCTGGTCATCGGCGCGGCGGTGTTCGGCGCGTACCTGCTCGGTGGCGGCGTCGCGCTGTTCGCCGTGGCGCTGGCCGGTACCGGTCTGCTCACCACCGTCGGCGTCATCGTCGCGATGGACACCTTCGGCCCGGTTTCGGACAACGCGCAGGGCATCGCGGAGATGTCGGGCGACGTCGACGAAGACGCCGCGCAGATCCTCACCGAGCTCGACGCGGTCGGCAACACCACCAAGGCCATCACCAAGGGCATCGCGATCGCCACGGCGGTCCTCGCGGCGACGGCGTTGTTCGGGTCCTACCAGGACGCGATCAGCAAGGCGCTGAAGTCGATCCCGGAAGCCGCGGAAGCCAGCATGTCGACGCTGAACTTCTTCGTGAACACGGTGGTCAGCCCGAACACCCTCGTCGGCGTGATCGTCGGCGCGGCGGTCGTGTTCCTGTTCTCCGGTCTCGCGGTCAACGCGGTGTCCCGTGCCGCCGGCGCGGTCGTCTACGAAGTGCGCCGCCAGTTCCGCGACATCCCGGGGATCATGGAGGGCACCACCCGTCCCGAGTACGGCCGGGTCGTCGACATCGTCACGCGCGATTCGCTGCGTGAGCTGACCACGCCCGGTCTGCTCGCGGTCTTCGCCCCCATCGCGGTCGGTTTCGGCCTCGGCACCGGCGCGCTCGCCGGCTACCTGGCCGGTGCGATCGCGACCGGCACCCTGATGGCGATCTTCCTCGCCAACTCCGGTGGCGCCTGGGACAACGCGAAGAAGCTCGTGGAGGACGGAAACCACGGCGGCAAGGGATCGGACGCGCACGAGGCCACCATCATCGGTGACACCGTGGGCGACCCGTTCAAGGACACCGCCGGTCCCGCGATCAACCCGTTGATCAAGGTGATGAACCTGGTGTCGGTGCTGATCGCCCCGGCGATCGTGCAGTTCTCGATCGGCGCGGACGCCAACGTCGGCATCCGCATCGCGATCTCGCTGGTCGCCGTCGCGATCATCGTCGCGGCGATCGTGGTCTCCAAGCGCCGCGAGTCGGTTCTTTCCGACACTCCTGCGGAAGCGAAGGCGTAACACCGAACAGTTTCCCCCGCCGGGCCCGCCACGATTTCCCGTGGCGGGCCCGACGGCTGTCCGGGGCGGGCTAATCTCTGCGCGTCACGCCGATCCGATTCGGGGGAGTTCCTGTCATGAGGCGTTCGGTCGTCCTGTTCGCCGCCGGAATCCTGCTGGCGGGCTGCGGTGGCGCCGAGCGGACGGCTTCTCCCGCTCCGGTGGCGGGGACCGCCTGGATGAACGATTTCTGCGGTTCGCTGATCGACTTCGCCAAGATCGGCGATTTCACGATGCCCGACTTCGAACAGAACGACGTCGCCAGCGCGCGGAAGGTGATGGACGACGCCTTCGGGGTGTTCGCGCCCGGTTTCGACAACGCGGTCAACGGCCTGGGAAAGCTCGGCCAGGCACCGAGCGCGGAGGCCGACGCGGCGCGCAAGAGCATCATCGAAGCGCTGACACCGATCCGGGACGAGGTGCTCGCCGCGAAGGCGGCACTCGACGCCGCGCCGAAGGACGACAAGAACGCCGTGGTGGCCGCGGGGGCCGCCTTCCGGCGAATCGGTTCCCACATGAACGACATGCCCGACCCGTTCCAGCAGCTGGAAACGAACGTTTCGGTGAAAACACTGGCAGCGCAGGCCCCGAACTGCGGAAAGCTGCCTTCTTGACCGTTCTTTCCGCCACGTTGATTTGCATTGCCCCCCGGTATCGGTACCGTCGGGGCCAGCCGGGAAGTCGTCAGGTCGGGAGGTGTTTTCGTGCGGCCGCGGTTCACCGTCCTTGCCGCGCTAGCAACAGGTATCGGACTCGGCCTCGCCGGGTGCGGGCAGCAGCCCGCGGTGACTTCCCACGCCAGACAAGAAGGTCTCGCGACGGTCAGCGCGTCGGAGGCCGACCCCACCTCCGCCTGGGCGGAGGCGTACTGCGGCGCGGCGGGCGGACTCGTCCGGACGCTGGCGGCGCTGCCCAGCGTCGATCCGAGCACGCCTCAGCAGGCCTCGCGTACCTCCAGCGAGCTGATGCTCTCGGTGGTCGAAGGGCTGGACCGCACTTCCGCCGCGCTCGAGAACCTCGGCCCGGCACCGGTCGCCGGCGGGGACTCCTCACGCGCGGCCGCCGTCGCTCAGCTCGGCGGCATCCGCGCCCGCGCTGACGACGTCCGCCAGCGTCTCGACTCCTCAGCCGACCCCGAGGCGACGAAAACCGCGCTTCGTGACGCCAGGACCTCGCTCGACGAACTGGACCGCCTTGACCTCCTCAGGGGCCTTAACGACGTCCCTCAGCTCGCCGCGGCGAGCAGCCGGATCCCGGTTTGCCAGGAATTGGTGAAACAACCTCGCTGAGTCATCGGCCGATCACTGGCCATCAGTCGAACTTGTGTTCTATTCTGTCCGGGTGGACGGGACGATCTCGCTCTTCTCGGCGGAGGCGAGCGGGCCGGTGCTCGCCGACCTCGCCGGAGTGCTGTGCGGGCCCGGGCGGATGACGGGCTTCGGGCGGACGGCCGGGCGGCTGTCCGCCGTGGTCGACGAGCCCTGGCGAGCGGGTGCCCTCGCCAGGGAATGCCGTCGCCGCGGCGTCCAGGCGCAGGTCTCGGCCGCCGAGTGCGGGCGGCCGCTCGTGAGAACGCCGTTCCGGGTCGATCTGCTGCCGCTGGAGCGGCGGTGGAACCGTGGTGAAGAGAAGGTCCTGCCGGAAGGCTTCCGGCTCGACGGGGCCATGTTGAGGATGTGGGCGCTGGCGGCGGGTAGTCCCCAGGGCAACGGCTACCTGCTCGCGCTGGATCCGGCGGCGCCGGAGACGCACGAGCTGCTGATCACGGCGCTGGCGCGGCTGGGCGTGCCCGCCAAAGCGCAGAAGGGGGAAGAAGCGCTGCTCCGGGTCACCGGACGGCGACGGCTGGCGCACGTCCTCGAGCTGATCGGGGACGCGCCCGCGGGTGCCGAGCCCGCCTGGCCGAGCCTGGTGCCGGTGGTGCGCGCCGTCTGACGCTCTCGGTCGCGTGGGTCGTGAGGCCGCACTCACGTGATCGAAGGCGGAACCCGCGTGATCAGGGGCGGAACTCCCGAGTGCGGCGTCCAGTCACGCGAATCACGTCCCTGATCACGCGAGTTACGCCTTCTCTCACGCTCCACCCGACCCGGAACTCGCCGGGAACGCCATGAAAGGTCCTTTCCTTGCAAATTTCGCAAGGAAAGGACCTTTCATGGCAGCCGGTGAGGGGAGGAAGGGTCAGGGTTTCGGCGCCCGGCAGTTCGGGTTCGCGAGGTCGAGTTCACTGTGCGAAAGGCAGGAGGTCAGCTGGTAGGTCTGCTCCCCGTAGTTGATGCCCTGCCGCACGGTCACGTTCCCGGCCGCGTCGACCTCGCACGGGTTGTTCATCGTGCACCGCTGGCCGCTTTCGTTGCCGGTGTTGTTGACGCCGACGACCTTCCCGGTCGAGGTCTCGATGATGGGCGACCCCGAGGTCCCGCCGATCGTCTTGCACGCCGAGGTGTACCGGATCGAGTCCTTCCAGACCCAGTCCGCCTCGTGCAGCTCGTGGACGAAGCCGTCGATGTTGCAGGAGTAGATCTTCTTCCAATATCCCGAGACCACGTCCATCGCGATACCCGCGGACGGACGGGTGGGCGAGAGCGTCAGCGGGGCGATACCGTACGTCGACTTGATCTTGGCGTAGCTGGTGTTGAGCTGGTAGAGCGAGACGTCGGTGTCGGTCATCGTGGCGTAGAGCAGCTTCTTCGCCTTGAGCGTGCCCAGTGACGAGCGGCCGTCCTTGGACAGCAGGCTGAACGTCCGTGACGAGGCCTTGTTGACGATTACTTCCCCGGGGTCCGGGAAACCTTCTTGCAGGCAATGCCCGTTGGAAAGGACGAGGGCGGGGTCGTCGAGGCTCGCCTCGGGCGGTTTGACCACCGACCCGGAGCAGTTCGACAACGCCACCGTTCCGGCGAAGGTGGTCGTGGCCGCTTCCGCCGGTGCGGTTCCGACCAGGGCGGACGCGGTCAGCATGGCGAACAGGGTGCCGAGGAGTCGTCGGGTCACGTGGAGTCCTTTCGGGTCGGCGTGGACATCAAGTGAAGCGTTGGCGGCCACGGTGTCACCACCGTCGAACGGAGGGTGTTCACCCCGTCACGCGGGACCCCAGGCGGACGTGTCCGACATCACGTGCTAGGTGTTGAAAGGAAACATCGACGAGGTCAGCGGCGATGCGCTGGACACACGATCGGCGGCGTGTTGCGCCACCTAGCCGTGGTCCAGGCGGTGCGAGCGTGCACACTGACGGGTCGAGAGGCGGCGCGAAGGCGCCGAAGATGAGCGGAGAGCAGGACAGCGTGGCAGGAGCACGGACGAAGAAGACCGCGGCGTCGGACGACGGCGCGGGCCGTCGTCGGCTGGTGATCGTCGAGTCGCCGACCAAGGCCCGCAAGATCGCCCCGTACCTCGGCGGTAACTACGTCGTGGAGTCCTCCGTCGGACACATCCGCGACCTTCCCCGCGGCGCGGCCGACGTGCCCGCCCAGTACAAGGGCGAGTCGTGGGCGCGGCTGGGTGTCGACGTCGACAATGACTTCAAGGCGCTCTACGTCGTCACGCCGGACAAGAAGTCCAAGGTCACGGAGCTGAAGGGCCTGCTGAAGGACGTCGACGAGCTCTACCTCGCCACGGACCCCGACCGCGAGGGCGAGGCCATCGCGTGGCATCTCCTGGAGACCCTCAAGCCGAAGGTCCCGGTGCGCCGGATGGTCTTCCACGAGGTCACCGAGCAGGCGATCCGCGCGGCGGCCGACAGCACCCGTGAGCTCGACGGGGACCTCGTCGACGCGCAGGAGACCCGCCGCATCCTGGACCGGCTCTACGGCTACGAGGTCTCGCCCGTGCTGTGGAAGAAGGTCATGCCGAAGCTGTCGGCGGGCCGCGTGCAGTCGGTGGCGACCAGGATCGTGGTCGAGCGGGAGCGCGAGCGCATGCGCTTCACCTCGGCGTCGTACTGGGACATCTCCGCGACGATGGACGCCGGCGCCGAGGCGTCCCCCCGCAACTTCCCGGCCAGGATGATCGCCGTCGACGGCGCCCGGCTGGCCACCGGCCGTGACTTCGGCTCGGACGGACAGCTCAAGGCCTCGAACAACGAGATCCGCGTGCTGGCCGAGGCCGACGCCGTCCGGCTCGCCGAGGCACTGAAGAACCGCGACTTCAAGGTCGCGAGCGTCGAGGAGAAGCCGTACACGCGCAAGCCGTACGCGCCCTTCATGACCTCGACCCTGCAGCAGGAGGCCGGCCGCAAGCTGCGGTTCACCTCCGAGCGCACCATGCGGATCGCGCAGAAGCTGTACGAGAACGGGTACATCACTTATATGCGTACCGACTCCACGACGCTGTCGGAGTCGGCGATCTCGGCGGCGCGCAGCCAGGCGACCCAGCTGTACGGCAAGGAATACGTCTCGCCGTCGCCGCGCCAGTACACCCGCAAGGTGAAGAACGCGCAGGAAGCCCACGAGGCGATCCGTCCTTCGGGTGAGGTCTTCCGCACGCCGGGCCAGGTCGCGAAGGATCTGGACACCGATGAGTACCGCCTTTACGAGATGATCTGGCAGCGCACGATCGCGTCGCAGATGGCGGACGCGAAGGGCACCACGATGTCGGTGCGCATCGTCGGCACGGCCACCAGCGGCGAGGAGTGCACGTTCGCCTCGTCGGGCCGCACGATCACCTTCGCCGGGTTCCTCAAGGCGTACGTCGAGGCCGTCGACACCGAGAGCGGTGGCGAGGCGGACGACAAGCAGAGCCGTTTGCCGCAGCTGGTCAAGGACCAGGCGCTGACCGCGACCGAGCTGAGCCCGGACGGGCACACCACGTCGCCGCCGGCGCGCTACTCGGAGCCGAGCCTGGTCAGCAAGCTCGAAGAGCTGGGCATCGGCCGCCCGTCGACGTACGCGTCGATCATCAAGACCATCCAGGACCGCGGCTACGTGTGGAAGAAGGGTTCCGCGCTGGTGCCCTCCTGGGTCGCGTTCGCCGTGATCGGCCTGATGGAGCGGCATTTCGAGCGGCTGGTCGACTACGACTTCACCGCCGGCATGGAGGACGAGCTCGACCGCATCGCCGCCGGTGACGAGCACCGGACGCAATGGCTGTCGAAGTTCTACTTCGGTGGTGACATGGGCGTCGACGGTTCCGTCGGCCGTCTCGGCGGGCTGAAGAAGCTGGTCGGCTCGGGCGTCGAGGACATCGACGCCCGCGAGATCAACTCGATCCCGCTGTTCAGCGACGCCGACGGGCACACCGTCGTCGTGCGCGTCGGCCGCTACGGCCCGTACCTCGAGCGCGAGGTGGACGGGACGTCGCAGCGGGCGAACCTGCCCGAGGACCTGCCGCCGGACGAGCTGACCAAGGAGATCGCGGAGAAGCTGTTCGCGACGCCGCAGGAAGGCCGCGTGCTCGGCAAGGACCCGGTCAGCGGACACGAGATCGTTGCGAAGGAAGGCCGCTTCGGCCCGTACGTCACCGAGCTCCTGCCCGAGCCGGAGCCGCTGCCCGAAGGCGCGACCGCCGCGCAGAAGAAGGCCGCGAAGGCGAAGCAGCCGAAGCCGCGGACGGGTTCGCTGTTCAAGTCGATGTCGATCGAGACGATGACGCTCGAAGACGCGCTGAAGCTGCTTTCGCTGCCGCGCGTGGTCGGCAAGGACCCGGAATCCGGTGACGAGATCACCGCGCAGAACGGGCGCTACGGGCCGTACCTGAAGAAGGGCACGGACTCGCGTTCGCTCACCACCGAGGACCAGCTGTTCTCGATCACGCTCGAAGAGGCGCTGAAGATCTACTCGGAGCCGAAGCAGCGTGGCCGGTCGGCGACCGCGAAGCCGCCGCTGAAGGAACTGGGCGACGACCCGGTGTCGGGTAAGCCGATGGTGGTCAAGGACGGGCGCTTCGGTCCGTACGTGACCGATGGCGAGTACAACGCGACGCTGCGGAAGTCGGACAGCATCGAGGAGCTGACCGCCGAGCGCGCCGCCGAACTGCTGGCGGAGAAGCGCGCGAAGGGCCCGGCGCCCAAGCGCAAGGCTCCGGCGCGGAAGACGGCGGCCACGAAGACGACCGCGGCCAAGAAGACCACCGCTACCAAGACGACCGCGACCAAGACCGCGGCGGCGAAGAAGCCTTCGACGCGCTCGACGGCCACGAAGACGAAGTAGCTCCCTTCAAACGCTATGAACGGTCCTTTCCTTGCAAATTTCGCAAGGAAAGGACCGTTCCTTGCATCGGGGTGACCACTGAGGGGACGTGAGTGGAGCCGGGTCAGGTCGCGCAGGCCGTCGGGATGTTCGCGGTCACCAACGTCGACGACATCCTGATCCTGTCGCTCTTCTTCGCCCAAGCGGCCGGACGCCGCGACGCCGCGAAGGTCGTCTTCGGCCAGTACCTCGGCTTCGCCGGGATCCTGGGCGCGTCGATCGCCGGAGCGCTCGGCGCGGGACTCCTGCCGCCCTCGGTGATCCCGTATCTCGGCCTGTTGCCGATCCTGCTCGGCCTCCGCGCGGCCTGGCTCGCTTGGCGCGATCGTCACGCCGAGGACGAGGCGACCGTGAGCAAAGGTCCCTCGCTACTCGGCGTCGCCGGGGTCACCTTCGCCAACGGGGGCGACAACATCGGCGTCTACGTCCCGGTGTTCGCCAATACCGGGACGGGCGCGCTCGTCGGCTACGCCGTCGTCTTCCTGGTCCTCGTCGCGGTCTGGTGCGCGATCGGCCGGTTCTTCGCGACGAGGCCGGTGGTCGCCCGCGCCCTGTCGCGTTGGGGCCACGTCGTGCTCCCGGTCGTCCTGATCGGCATCGGTCTCCTGATCCTCATCGAGGGACTTTGAACCGGTCTTCGAGGGGCCGGACGACCGCTCACCGACCGCTCGCCGAACCACCTCACCCGTTCGAACAAAAGTTCTAAAAATTGTCGGTACCAGGGTGTTCAATGGTCAGGTGAGCATTTCAACGACCGCTGTCTTCGACGTCATCGACGAGGTCATCGCCCCGCTGGCAGCCGAGGTTCCGGAGCGTCCCTCGGTGATGGAGTTCTACGACCCGGAGCTCGCCGTGCCGCCGGTGCTGGCCGACGAGGAGCCGACTCCAGGGCTCACCCTGGCCGAGGAGGTGGAGCAGTACACCCGGTTCGTGAGCGGGATGGCGACCATCGGGCTGGCCCCCGGCGGTGAGGTCACGCCCGAGGCCGTCGGGCTGTATCGCGCGCTGCGCGGCGGGTTCATCCGCGGCGTGGTGACCGGCGTGTTCCCGTCGCGTCCGGAGCCGTGGGAGGTCCGGTTCTTCGGCGACGAGGACTACACCACGGTGCTGAACAAGCTCGGCAGGCGGGCGCGGCTGCGGTCCGGTTTCCTCAGCGCGCTGCCGGGCTGGGTGTTCGACGGGCTGCCCGACCATCCGCCGGGCACCGGCGAGACCGTGCGCATCGTGACGGACGCGGGTGGGCTGATCCCGCTGCGGGCCCGCGAGGCCGTCGAGGTGATCCGTGAAGGCGCTTCGCGGCCGCGGCACGGCACGGTCCTCGTCGATCTCGCGGTGCGGAACTCCATCCTCGCCGAGTACCCGCACGGCGCGTTCGGCCTGGTGGACAACGACCTCGGCCGGTACCAGTTCAGCGCGGCGATGGACGGCGACGGCCGCTGGACGCTCACCTGGGGCCCGGCCAGCCGGTCGACGGCCGAGCAATGGATCGTGAAGGCGGTGCAGAACCATGCGTGAACCGGCGACCGTGAAGGAACTGATGAGGCGCGCCGCCGAGCCGGTGCTGCGCGCGGTGCCCGAGCGGCGGAGCGTGTACCTGGGCTACGACCCGGAGATCACCGACGACGAGATCCGCCGCCTGTGCCCGTCCTACGACGAGCCGGCGGATCTCGTCACCCAGGCCGAGCGGTACGCGGCCAAGGCGGCGATGCTCGAAGAGGCCGGGCTGATGGAGAACGGCGAGATCCATCCGGCCGCGGTCCAGATGCACGGCGTGATGCTGCGCGGTTCGGTCCGAGGCGTCCTCACCGGCGTCTTCGCGTCCGCGCCGCGCTCGGTGCGCGTCGATTGCTACGGAGACGGGCATCAGGCGGTCGTCTGGCGGATGCGGTCGGGGCGGCGGACCACGTTCAGCCTCAGCGATTTCGGCGAGCTGGGAGCCCGGGTCTTCGGCGGGCTCCCGCACGTCCCCGCCGGGGAGACCGAGCCGATGCGCATCAGGATCGACGAGCACGGCGTGCCGCTGCCCGGCCAGGAGGAAGAGGTCGGGCTGGTCGCCGACACGCTGAGCCGTACGCGCACCGGCACGGCGATCCTCGATCTGGTCGCCTTCGGCGGGCTGAACGCCGAGTACCCGGACTACGGGTTCGTGATCGTCGACAACGATTTGGGGAGGTTCGTGTTGTACGCCGCCCCTTCCGAAGGGTGGCTGATGTTCGGTGGAATGGACCGCCGGGCACTGGCGGGCTGGCTGCACGAGGCGGTGGACTTGAGCCGGACGTAGCCGCCTTGGGCGATGACGACTGGGGAGGGCGGGCATGGACCTGGACCGGCGCGCGGCCGACGCGTGGTTCCGGCGGCGAGGGCTGCCGATGGTCATCCACCGGAGGAGGCGCGGGGCCGGCATGTTGCGCCGGTCCACGCCGGGGCTGGTGTTCCTGTGCCTGCTCGACCTGCTGCTGGCCGCGTTGCTGAAGCTGCTCGACGTCCCCGAGGACGTGCTCGCGGCCCGGATGCGCAGCAGTGGCGTCGGCTACGTGCTCGGTGTGCTGGCGCTGACGTTCGCCGTGGTCGTGGTGCCGGTGATCGCCGGACGGCTGATGGCGAAGCTGCTTCGCGTGTTGAGCCGCACCAGAGTCCGGTTGGCCGTCATGGCGGCGACGATCGGCTTCTGGCTGCTCGTGCTGCCGGTCGGCGAGCGGCTAACCGGGCTGGTGTCGTGGGACAACCCGTTGTGGGTCGCCATACTCACCAACCTGGTCGCGCTGGCCGTGCTGATGTTCCTGGTCCGGATCGGCGTCGGCTCGATCCTCACCTGGGCGGCACGGAGCGCGGTCGCCCAGGTCAGGGCCATCGGCACGCTCGCGTCGCGGGCGTTGCCGCTGCTCCTGCTGGTGGTGATGTTCAGCTTCTTCACCGCCGAGCTGTGGCAGGCGGTGGAACGGCTGACCCCCGGCCGGTTGTGGCTGGTGGTCGGCTTCCTCGTGCTGATCGGCGCCGTGTTCCTGGCGTCGATGCTGTCCGACGAGATCAAGGAGCTGAAGTCCTGGACCGTGGAGCCCGGCGCGGCCGTCCTGCGCGGCACGCCGTTCGACGACGACACCCAGCCACCCGGCAGGCGCGCGCTGACGAAGACCGAGCGGCTGAACATCGCCCTGGTGCTGTTCTTCGCCCAAGCGGTGCAGATCGTGGCGTTCGGGGTGCTGGTGTTCGCGTTCTTCGTCGTGTTCGGGGTGCTGATCCTCAGCCCGGAGGTCGTGACGGAGTTCGCCGGCCGTGAATCGGCGCCGGGGACACTGCTGGGTGTCCCCCTTCCGGTGAGTTCCGCGCTCGTCAACGTCTCCGTCTTCCTCGCCGTTTTCTCCGGTTTGTACTTCGCCGCATCGACCGCGACGGATGCCCGGTACCGGCGTTCTTTCTTCGAACCTTTGCTGGAGGATGTGAAGATCAGCCTCGCGGCGCGTGACATTTATCTGGCCCATTGGGCGGATGTGCGGCGGGCCGAGGTGGTTACCCTGGAAGCAGAGGACATTCCGTAGTGAGGTGGTCACCATGAGCGGGAAGGGCGGAACTCCCTTCTTCGATGCCCCCGACTTCGTGAAAGGCGATGGCACTCAGGCAGATCCTCCGGGCGACACGTTCGCCGACCCGCTGTCCGGGCTGGTCACGACCGGCACGACGGCCCAATCCGATCCCTCGGCGGGAGCCGACGACGTCCACGTGCAGGTGCCGGGACCGGTCCAGCACGACCCCGAAGTGGTGAGCAGGATGGTCAGCGCGGCCATGCTCGCGGACGACCAGCCCGCGGAAAGCCCGGGCGCGGAGCAGACCGCGGCCCAGTCGCCCGCCAAGATCGTCAGCACGGTGGGTGAGCAAGGCGCTGCGCCGATCGGGATCCTGCCCCAGCAGCGAACCTGGCCGTCGAGGCCGTCCCAGCTGATCCGCCAGCCCCGTCGGTTGAAGCCGGAAGAGCCGGTCGAGGTCGACGAGGAGGCCGAGGTCGAAGTACGGCGCGCCAAGCGTTCCATGCAGATGCCGAGGCTCGGCAAACCGTCGTCGAACACCGCCGGCGTGATGATCGCGATCGCCCTCATGATCGTCTTCGCGGTGCTCGCCATCCAGCTGCTCGCGAGCCTGTTCAACAGCATCGCGGGGATCTTCGGGTAACCCGTCCGGCGGATACCGCCGGACGGGGCCGTCCGTCCAGACGTCACCCATCGGGATACCCTGGCCCTACGGTCGGGGTACCCGGTGTTGACCCGGGTCGCAACCCCGGCGCCGCGTGACTAGTGGGGTGGGCGTATCAGCGAGGGCGTGCAGTCGGTGCCCGAGGCGGGCACGAGTGGTCCGTCGGGACGTGACGCTTCCACCATGCACCGGGTGCGGCGGGTGCTGGCGATCAAGCCGTTCCGCCGGATCTGGGGCGTCTCTTATCTGTGCAGCGTCGCGGACTGGCTGAACCTCCTCACGCTGACCGGGCTGGTCACCAAACTGACCGACAACTACGCCGCGCAGAACTTCGCGTTCGTCGGGGTCGTGCTGACGTCGCTGCTGCCGGGGCTGCTGTTCGCCCCGCTCGGCGGGCTGCTCGCCGACCGCTTCGACCGGCGCAAGGTGATGGTGCTCTGCGACCTCGGCCGATGCGGGTTCCTGCTGTCGATCGCGTTCGTCGGCACGCCGTGGTGGGTGTTCGTCGGCAACTTCCTGGTCGGCTGCTGCTCGATGATGTGGATCCCGTCGAAGGACGCGGCGGTGCCGAACCTGCTGCGCCGTCCGGACCAGGTCGAGACGGCCAACCAGCTCGGCATGGTGATGACCTACGGCCTCGCGGTGATCACTGCGGCCGGGGCGAACGCCGTGCTCACCGGTAGCAACACCACGTTCCACTTCTTCCAGGGCGACGCCCAGCTCGGCATCGCCAAGGTCGCCGTCGTCATCACCGGCCTGCTGTACCTGACCAGCGCGATCGTGATCGCGACCCGGATCCCCGAGCTGTCGCTGCGCAACGTCCACGCGGTCGAGAAGCCCAAGGTCAAGCCCGCTGACGAGGAGAAGTTCGGCTTCCGGCAGATGATCGCCGACGGCGCCCGGTTCGTGCGGACGACGCCGCTGGTGCGCGGTCTGATGATCGGCGCTTTCGGCGCCTTCGCCGCCGGTGGCGCGGTGATCGGTTCGGCCAAGCCGTACTCGTCCAGCCTGCTCGCCGGTGACGCGGCGTTCAACCTGCTCGTCCTGGCCGTCTTCCTCGGGCTCGCCACCGGTATGGCGGTGGCCCCGAAGCTCGCGCGGCGGCTCGCGCACGACCGGCTGTTCGGGATCTCGATCGTCGCCGCGGGGCTGTGTCTCGTCGTGGTGGCGCTGTCGCCGCATCTCGCCGTTTCGCTGGTCGCGGTCGCCGCCGTCGGTGTCTGGGCGGGGACGGCGTTCCTGACCGGTGTCACGATCATCGGTTCGCGGATCGAGGACTCGATCCGCGGCCGGATCAACGCGATCTACCAATCGCTGATGAAGATCGTGCTGTTCGGCTCGACGGTGCTGGTGCCGGTGCTGATCAGCGCGGTCCGGACGACCGAGGTCGAGCTGTGGGGCGGCACGATCACGATCGACGGCACGCGGCCGGTGATGGTCGGCGGCGGCATCCTCGCGCTCCTCGCCGGCATCTTCGCGTACCGGCAGATGGACGACCGGCGGGCCGAACCGATCCTCGCCGATCTCCGCAACGCTTTGCGCCGCAGCCCGCGTCGGGTGAACGGGCTCCTGATCGCGCTCGAAGGCACGCGGGCGATCAACACCGAGACGCAGGCCGCGCGGCTGGCCGAATGGCTGCGCGCGGGTACGCGTCCGGTCGTGCTGGCCGCCGACCCGGCGCTGGACGATCAGCGGCTCGCGAAGCTCGTCTCCGGCGCTTCGCTGTCCGGTGCGCGGGCGCAGGCGCTGGCCGCCGCCGCGGTGCGGGCGGACATCGTCGAACGGGACATCCAGCCCGCGCTCGACGCCGGTTCCGTCGTGGTGATGGAACGGTTCGTGGACTCGCCGCTGGCGCATCTGTCCGCGGTCGCCGGGCTGGACAGCCAGGAGCTCGAAGGGCTCGCCGACTGGGCGACCGGCAGGCTGCGGCCCGACATCACCATCCTGCTCGACGCCGATCCCGGCACGGTGATGCGGAAGTCGGAGTCGCTGGACGCGCAGTGGCGGGTGCAGCATCTGCTCACGGAGATGGCCGCCGCCGACCCGGACCGGTATGTCGTGGTCGACGCGGAAGGTACCGAGGACGAAGTGGGCGACCGGGTGCGGACCGCGATCCGCGCGGTGCTCGTCGGCAGGCTCGCCGGGCTCGCTCCGGCGGAGGAGAAGGTCGAAGCGAAGTGACTGAAGCCCCTGTGCTGATCGGTGTCTGGAAGCAGCTCGTCGGCCAGGAGCCCGCCGCGCGCACGCTTTCGTCGGCGTCGACGGCGGCCGCTCGGATCATCGAGGATCAGCCCGTCGCGCCCGGCGCGATGACCCATGCCTGGCTGATCACCGGTCCGCCGGGTTCGGGGCGTTCGACGGCCGCGCGGGTTTTCGCGGCGGCGTTGCAGTGCAGTACCGGCACCGGCTGTGGCGAGTGCCCCGGCTGCCGCACCGTGATGGCCGGGACGCACGCGGACGTCAAGCTCGTCGTGCCGGAAGGCCTTTCGATCTCGGTCGCCGAAATGCGTTCGCTGGTGCAGGCCGCCGCCCGCCGCCCGACCACCGGGAAGTGGCAGGTGGTGATCATCGAGGACTCCGACAGGCTGACCGAAGGCGCGTCGAACGCGTTGCTGAAGGCCGTCGAGGAGCCGCCGGATCGCACGGTGTTCCTGCTGTGCGCGCCGTCGGATCACCCGGACGACGTGTCGGTGACGATCCGCTCGCGGTGCCGTCTGGTCACGTTGCGGACGCCGCCGGTCGAGGCGATCGCGCAGGTGCTGATGGAGCGGGACGGCATCGATCCCGAACGCGCGCGGTGGGCGGCGTCCGTCTCCAGTGGACATGTCGGCCGCGCGCGGCGGCTCGCGACCGACGAGGCGGCGCGGCAGCGGCGGGCGACGGTGCTGCGGATCCCGCTCGGCCTGCGGCGGCCGTCCGATGTGTTCACTTGCGCCGATCAGCTGATCAGCGCGGCGGAGGCCGACGCGGGTGAGGAGAGCAAGGTCCGCGACGAGGCCGAACGTTCCGAACTCCGCACCGCGATGGGCGGTGACGGCACCGGAAAGGGTGTCGCCGGGGCGAAACGTGCCGCCGAAGCCGCCGTGAAGCAGCTCGAGAAGCGCCAGAAGTCCCGTGCGACCCGTACGCAGCGAGACACTTTGGATCTCGCGCTGGTGGACCTGGCCGCGTTCTACCGGGACGTGCTCGTGACCGCGAGCGGCGCGGGCGCGACGCTGAACCACCCCGACCACGCCTCGGAAATCTCGCAGGCCGCCTCCGCGTGGGCGCCGGACTCGATCCTGCGGCGGCTCGAAGCCGTCCTGGAATGCCGCGAGGCGATCGACCTGAACGTGAAGCCGAGGATCGCCGTCGAAGCCATGGTCACCACCCTGCGCCAGGGCTGATTCGCGCTTCGCTCCCTACCCCACCCCCCGCCCTTCCCAGGGGGGCGTCCCCGAGTCCAGTCTACCGGGGGTGGAGGGGGAAAAGGGCTGGTGGCGGGAGTTGTCCACAGGTGGGGATGGTTGTGGACAAGTGCTGTGGGTAAGTGAAGGCGCTTCGGGTTCGGGGGAGCCGAAAGCAAAGGAGCCCCACCGCGTCAAAGCGGCGGGGCCCCACTGCTGAAGAGCGATCAGGGGGTACGAACGGTCCTCTCACGCGGGAACGTGAAAGGACCGTTCATCACCCTCCTCGCCCCGTCTAGTCCTCCGAGTCCAGCGAGCGCGGCCGCGGCGAAGGCTTGAAGCCAGGCGACTTCTTCGCGACCGGAGCCGGAGCCACGGCGAGCCGGCGACGTCCCGGCATGGCGGCCACGAGAACGACGCCGATCAGCAGCATCGCCGTACCCGACCAGAACATCGGCACCGTGTCGTAGGCGGCGTTGGTGTACGCCAGGTTCTTGACCGGCCCCTTCGGCGCCGCGCCACCGTTGTTGCCCGCGGGCGGCGGGGTCGCCGTCCCGCACTCGACACCACCGGTGGGCGCGTACGCCCGGGCGATCTGCTCACCGAGCGACACCTGCGCCAGCGACGAAGGCAGCTTCTTCGCGGCGTCCGGCGGCAGCGCCTTCTGCAGCGCCGTCGTCGGCAGGATCTGCAGATCCAGCAGTCGCGCCGAGGCACCCATCTGGAAGCCCTTGAACGGCGAGGTCATGTCGCTCGACTTCTGGTTCAGCCCGGCGATCGACAGCTTCAGCACCCCGATGTCGAGGGTGAGCCCGTTCCCGGCCTCGCCGCCGGGGAGCTGCTTGGTGGCGCCGTTCAGCATCTCGGCCAGCCCGCCGATCACCGGCACGTTCTTCAGCTGGTCGAAGCCCGGGACCTGCTTGAGCGACGGCAGCGGGATGCCGATCGGGATGTCCTTGGTCGGGTTGTTCGCGTCGAGGGTGAACAGCACCTTGTCACCGCGGACGATCTGCAGCACCGGGGCGCTGTACTCGACCTTCGACGTCTTCTTCTCGCCGGTCGAGGTGACCCGCAGCGTCGGCTGGCTGGCGACCTTGATCGTCAGGCCGAGCGGCGTGCCCTTCAGGATTTCGATGTTGGCCGCCTGCAGGGTCGACGTCGATTCGACGGCCTTGTTCTTCGAGCCGGGGATGTCGACCAGCCGCACGACCGAACGCGACGACAGCGTGTTCGGCAGGCTCAGCACCGCGCCCTTGCCGTCGGCGCTGGTGCTGGTGCCCGACAGCAGCCCGCCGAGGTTCGCCAGCGGCCCCAGGGCGGAGAGACCCGCCTTGAGCTGGTCGGAGGCCTGGGTCAGCTGGTCGGCGCCCGGGATGTTCGGGATGGTCGGCAGCAGCGCGAGGTTCGCGATCGACGTGCTCGAATCGGCGATCGTGCCGACGCACGGCCCGAGCGTCGGGCTCCAGCGCGCGTGCGCCTCACCGTTGAGCAGGCCGAGGTTGAACAGCGGGTTCTTCGGCGCGTTGAGGCCGCCGCTGATCGGCTTCGGGTTGTCCGGCAGCGCCGTCTGCACGAGGCTGCCCGGCGTCTGCGGCGCGTTGCCGGCGGCGGACAGGCCGAACGGCGACGACTGCGCGATCGACTTCTCGTAGTTCAGGTAGGCCTCGGAGTTGGCCTGCGCGCTGGAAAGCCCCATGCCCGCTTCGAGCGCGGACTGCTTCGGCAGCAACTCGCCCGCGCCGGGCAGGATGGCGCTGGTCGGCACCGCGTTCGGCAGCAGCCGCAGCACACCGAGCGCCGCCCCCGCGTCACCGACCGCCTTGCCGAGCGGCTGCGGCCCGATCGGCGCCGACATCGGCGGCTGTCCCGGATTCGCCGGATCGGGGATCGGCGTGGTCGGGATCGTCTGGGCGGTCGCCGGAGCCGCGGTCAGCAGAAGCAGGGCCGCGGCGGCCGGAAGCGCCAGCACACGGGGCAGTCGTTGCCGCATGAACAGGTCCTCCAGTGGGGATGGGCCGATCTTGGGGGACTGAGACCGGCGTCATAGGACCTTAACGACGGTGGCCCTCGAAGGTGACGTTCAAGCCTCCGCTACACTTGGCTCCGTCATCGGGTGCGAGCCCGATGTCCGCCGCCTTAGCTCAGTCGGCCAGAGCGATTCACTCGTAATGAATAGGTCAGGGGTTCGATTCCCCTAGGCGGCTCCGCAGGTCAGGGCCTCATTCGGAACACTCCGGATGAGGCCCTGACTCGTTTCCGGCTCAGTGCTGGGGTCGCACCCAAAGTTCACCCGTTGGTGTCACCCTTGAGGAACATCCGCGACAGCGAGGTGCCCACTCCCGTGAGGTGCTCGACGAGCGTGTCCGCGTCCGCGTCGAGCAGTCCGGAGCGCCACGCGAGCATGATCTCGACGAAGCCGCCGATGCCCAGCAGGACGTTGACCCGGAACTCCAGCCCGTCCACGTCCGGCTTCAGATGCGGCCGCGCCAGGTCGATCAGCAGGCCGGTGGTCTCCTGGACGGTCTGCCGCCGCAGCTGCTCCAGCACCGCGCTGCCCGCGTGGTCGCCGAACAGGATCTGCGCGCGCGACGGCTCTTCCTGCACGTGGTGCACGACGACGTCGACGGCGGCGCGGAGCTGGTCCAGGGCGGGTTGCTCGATGCGGGCGGCGACGGCGTCGAGGACCATCCGCAGGGTTTCGTCGCGGACCTGTTCCCAGGCGGTGGCGAGCAGCGCGTCGCGGTTGGCGAAGCTCTCGTAGAAGTACCGGTCGGTCAGGTTCGCCCGCGCGCAGACGCCGCGCATGGTGACCGCCGCCCAGCCCTGTTCCTGCCAGATCTCCAGTGCGGCGCCGAGGAGTGCGAGCCGTCGTTCGGCGCGGCGTTCGTCGGCGGTTTTGCCGCTGTAGCGGCGGGACGCGGTCACCCCTCCATCTTGACAGCACGTGCCCTCAGATTCATTCTGAGGGCATGCGACCGCAGAATGGCCTGCGTGCCGGATTGGCCTCCGCGCTGACGTCCGCTTTCGTGCGGCCGATCGCCAACGCGATCCCGGCCAACCGCGCGGGGGTCGCGTTCTCCCGGGCCTTCATCGCGAGCAGTTTGTGGCTGGCGTCGCCACCGTTGAAGGGGAGCCGCATCGAGCCGGGCATCCGCGGCGAGTGGGTCCGCGCGCCCGGGACGAGCGAGGGCAACGCCGTGGTCCTCTACATCCACGGCAGCGGTTACGCCCTTTGCTCGGCGCGCACGCATCGCGGGCTGACCACGCGGGTTTCCGCCGGCACCGGACTGCCGGTCTTCGCCTGCGAGTACCGGCTCGCGCCGCGGCACCGTTTCCCGAGCGCCGCCGACGACGTCCGCGAGGCCTACGACCGGCTGCTCGACCAGGGTTATCGGCGGATCCTCGTGGCGGGCGACTCCGCGGGCGGGCATCTCGCGGTCGACCTCGCCGCGCAGCTGCTCCGCGAGCATCGAGAACCGCCTGCGGCACTGGCGCTCTTCTCACCGTTGTTCGACGTGACGTTTTCGTTGGCCGCTCAACGAGAACGGATGAGCCCGGATCCGATGATCTCCGCCGCCGCGGCCGCGCGGCTGGTCGGTCTGTACACAGTGGACGCCGACCTCGCGTCGGAGCGGCTGCGGTTCGCCTTCGACGACATCAAGGGTTTCCCGCCGACGATCATCCAGGCGGGCGGGCGCGAAATGCTCGCCGCGGACGCCATCGAGCTGGCCAGGGCCCTGCGCCGCGGGGGAGCCGACTGCGAACTCGACGTGGTCCCCGGCCAGATGCACGTCTTCCAGGCCTTGACCCGCTTCATCCCCGAGGCGGCGCCGGCGATGGAGCGGGCTTGCCGCTTCCTCACCGGGAACCTTCCAGCGATCGTGAGGGCGGCATGACGAAACGGACCCACGGAGCACACGCCGTCGTCACGGGCGCGGGCAGCGGGATCGGGCGGGCGATCGCGGCCGAGCTCGTCCGGCGCGGCAGCCGGGTCGTTTGCGCCGACATCGACCTCGAAGCCGCCGAGGAAACCGCGAAAACGCTCGAGAACGCCGTCGCCATCGCCTGTGACGTGTCCGATGTGGACGAAGTCGCGGACTTGGCGAACCAGGCGCGGTCCTGGCTCGGCCGCGAGCCGGATCTCGTCGTCAACAACGCCGGGATCGGCGCGGGCGGCAGACTCGTCGGGGAGAGCCCGCTGTCCGATTGGCAGCGGACGCTCGGAGTGAACCTCTGGGGCGTGATCCACGGCTGCCACACCTTCGTCCCCGCCATGCGCGCGGCGAAGGCGGGCGGCGTCATCAACGTCGCGTCGGCCGCCGGGTTCACCGCCGCGCCGAGGATGGCCGCGTACAACGTGAGCAAGGCCGGGGTCGTCAGCCTTTCCGAGACCCTCTCCGCCGAACTCTCCGGCACCGGCGTCGCGGTCACCGTGCTGTGCCCGACCTTCGTGCGCACCAACATCTTCGGCGGCGAGCTCATCGAAGACGGGGCGCGCGGCCTCGCACAACGGGTGTCCGACGTGGTCGGGTTCTCGCCGGAGCGCGTCGCGAAGATGACCCTCGACGCTCACGATCGTGGACGCCTCTACGTCGTGCCGCAGCCCGACGCCCAGCTTCTGTGGCACGCCAAACGGTTCGTGCCCGTCCCGTACACGCGGATCGCCGGTCTGCTCGGCCGGTTCCTGCCCGCCGAAAAGGAGAAGTGATGGCCTACGACTTCGCGGCGATGCTCCAGACCATCAAGGACAAGCAGTGGTCGCTGGCCGACATCGACTGGGACGCGCCCGGCGCCGAGACGATGACCGACGAACTGCGCGCCAAGATGCGGCCGTTCATGGCCGACCTCGTGTGGATCGAGCACGTCGGCGCGCGCGGGTTCGCCTCGCTGGCCAAGAAGGCGCCGACCCCGGTGATCCAGGAGATCTACCGCTACTTCCACGCCGAGGAACAGAAGCACGCCAACGCGGAACTCGCGTTGATGAAGCGATGGGGCATGCTCGACGAGCACGGTTCGATGCCCGAGCCGAACATCAACGTCAAGCTCGCGATCAAGGTCCTCGACGACTTCGGCGACACGCTGCCGCTGACGGCGCTCGCCACGCTCATCCCGTTGCTGGAATGCGCGCTGGACGGCGCGCTGGTGAAGTTCCTGCTGGACGAGGTCTCCGATCCGGTGTGCCACCAGGTGTTCCGGCATATCAACTCCGACGAGGCCCGGCACATCACGGCCGATTTCGAGGTGCTGGAACTGATCGGCGCCGGATCCACGACCAAACTGCTCACCGAATCGATCGGCTCGCTCAAACCCCAGATCGTCCTCGGCCTGATCGTGGTGTTCGTGCCGCTGATCAACAAGATGCGGGACAACATCGTCGCGATGGGCCTGCCGGAGAAGAAGCTGTACAACGCCGTGAAACGGTTCTCCACCATCGGCGGCCGCGGCGAGTTCACGAAACGCATCCCGGCGTACCACGTGCTCAAGGCGCAGGCGGCGATGATCGTCGACCGTTCGCACGTCTACCACCGGCTGCTCGCCGACCCGATGGTGAAGGCGACCCGGCTGATCCCCGCGCGGCTGCTGGGAAAGCCGCAGTCGTGGACCGAGGAGATCACCCACGAACCGGTCGCGTCATGACGCTAGGGGAATTCCGGGGCGAGGTGCTGCGCGGCACCGAGTGGTTCGGGCACGACTTCGCCGGGCAGCGTGTCGCCGTGCTCGCGCCCGGCCGCGAGGCGGCGCAGATCGTGCCCGAGGTGGTGGCCACCGCGCGGTCGGTGAAGGTGTTCCAGGAGGAGCCGGACTGGGTGGTGCCGATGCCGGTGCCCGGCCCGACCGTCCTCGGCGTCGCAGTCGCCCGGGTTTTCCTGCGATGGCAGGTGAAAGACCCCTGGATCCGCAGGCTCCTGACGCCCGACCGCCGCTTCGGTTCACGGCGGACGGCGCCGGGCCTCGGCTACTACGGCGCGCTTCGGCGGCCTGGCTGCAAGCTCATCACCTGGCCGGTCTACGCCTTCGCGCCCGGTGGAATCCGCACCGCCGAAGGTATCGAGCACCAGGCCGATGTGGTGGTGCTCGGGCCCAGCTCACTGTTCGCCAAGGAAGGGCTCCCCGCATGAAACCGGACCACGAGATCGCGATCATCGGCGGGGGATTCTCCGGTATCGGGGCCGCGATCCTGCTGCACCAAGCCGGTTTCGAAGACTTCCTGATGCTGGAGGAAGGCGACGGCGTCGGCGGCGCGTGGCATTGGAACACCTATCCCGGTGTGGCCGTCGACATCCCGTCGTTCAGTTACCAGTTCTCGTTCGAACAGATCTCCGGCTGGTCGCGGGTCTACGCGCCCGGCCGCGAGCTGAAGGCGTATGCCGACTACTGCGTCGACAAGTACGACATCCGCCGCCGCACCCGCCTCGGCAGCAAGGTCGTCTCCGCGACCTTCGACGACGAGACGCACTTGTGGCGCCTCGAAACCGCCGAAGGGTGGTCGATGACGGCGCGGTTCGTCGTCGGCGCCACCGGCGTGCTCACCCAGCCGAAGCCGCCGGACATCGACGGCATCGACGCTTTCCGCGGCACGGTCATGCACACCGCACGCTGGGACCACGGCGTGGATCTTCGGGGTAAACGCGTCGCCGTCGTCGGCACCGGGGCCTCGGCCGTGCAGGTGATCCCGTCCATCGCGCCGGAGGCCGCGCATCTGACGGTGTTCCAGCGCACGCCGATCTGGTGCCTGCCCAAACCCGACGCCGCGCTGCCCCGGACGGCGCGCCTCGCGCTGCGGCGGCTGCCGGGCGCGAAACTGGTGTCCCGGCTGGCCAGTCAGGCGCTCGTCGAGGTGACCTTCCCGCTCGCGGCGCATTTCCACAACCTGCTGCCGACCGCGGGCGCCGGCGAGCGGATCGGGCGTGCGCATCTGCGTCGCGCGGTCAAGGATCCCGAAACCCGCGAGAAGCTGACCCCGCGCTACGCCTTGGGCTGCAAACGGCCGAGCTTCTCGAACGAGTACCTCCAGACGTTCAACCGGGACAACGTCACGCTGGAAACCGCCGGCATCGACGCGATCACCGAATCCGGCGTGCGCACCGCCGACGGCACCGAGCATCCGGTCGACGTCCTGGTGCTGGCGACCGGGTTCAAGGTGTTCGAGAAGGGCAACATGCCCGCCTTCACCGTGCGCGGCTCGGGCGGCGCGGATCTGGAGAAGTTCTGGGAAGAGAACCGGTTCCAGGCCTACCAGGGCGTCAGCGTCCCCGGTTTCCCGAACTTCTTCACCATCCTCGGGCCCTACGGCTACAACGGTTCCTCGTACTTCAACCTCATCGAGACGCAGACCGCGCACATCATCCGCTGCCTGCGCAACGCGAGGAAGACCGGCGCCACGCGCGTGGAGGTCACGAGCGAGGCCAACGACCGCTACTTCCGGAGCATGCTGGACCGGCGCAAGCACCAGGTCTTCTTCCAGGACAGCTGTTCACTGGCCAACAGCTACTACTTCGACGCTAACGGGGACGTGCCGTTCCGGGCCTCGCCGACGCTGGAAACCATGGTGACGAGCCGGTTCTTCGACCTCGACGACTACGCCTTCGCGGACGGGCGGTGAACACTGGCTGAAGTCCGCCGTCCCCGCCCGTGACGGGCCTTAGGTTCGATTCCCCGAACCTGGAGGCTGGTCTTGGAAGGCTTTCCCTGGGACGTCCTGCTCGCGGTGGCCGGGATCGCCGTCCCGGCCGTCGCTTTTCTGTGGGAGTTCGCGCTCGTCGGCCGCAAACGGCTCGGCTACCGCGTGCAGATGGACACCCCGACGGCGTCCGGGCGCGGGTTCGCGCCGACCGCCGACGCGCTGGCGCAGCTGCAGCACGAGAACGGCGAGCGCCTCGTCGACCCGTCGTTCGTGCTGCTGCGTATCGAGAACAACGGCACCACCGACATCGACACCGACGACTACGCCGTCAACGAGAACGACCGGGTCGGCGTCCGCGTGAAGTTCCCCGGCCGCACCGTGGCGGGCATGGTGGTGACCGAACTCAGCTCGCCGCATCTGCACGAATGTTTCGGCGACGACTCCGGTTTCGGCGCGCGCGACGAGAATCCCGAGCGGCCGGCGGGTGTGATCGACCTGCCGAGGGTGCCGTTGAACCGAGGCGCGCACTACAAGATCCTCGCCGTGCTCGACCGGATCCCCAACGGCTCGCCCGACGATTTCGACGATCCGCAGGTCGTCGGCGAGATCAAGGGCGGCAGCCTCCGCGAGACCAAAAGCCGCACCGGGCCGACGACTTCGGTGATCGCGCTCATCCTGTTCCTCGTGGTGATCAGCATCTTCCAGCTGACCCGCTCGCTGTTCTTCGACGAGAAGCCGCCGCCGCTGGACTGCGCGTCCGGGAAGCTCACGATCACCGGCTCGACGGCGTTCGCGCCGGTGCTGAAGGAAGCGACGGCTTCGTACGCGAAGACGTGCCCGGGTGCGTCGTTCGTCTTCGACACCCGGGGGAGCGCGGAAGGGCTCGGCAGCCTGAACCAGGCCGGGAACGAAGGCGTGCTGGCGTTCTCCGACGGCGCGAAGGGTGAGGGCTTCCCGCAGCTGCTGCCGCGTCCGGTCGCGTTCTCGCTGTTCACGCTCGTGATCAACAAAGAAGCCGGGGTCCAGGACCTCACGCTCGCGCAGATCCGCGACGTCTACGACGGCAAGATCGCGAACTGGCGGGAGATCGGCGGCAAGGACCGGCCGGTCCGGCTCGTCGACCGGCATTCGGATTCCGGCACGCGGCGGACGTTCGAGGGGCAGATCCTGGCGGGCAAGCGGGAGCCCGGCGACAACTCCGACGACTGCCTCAAACCGGCGCCGGGTGCCCAGCCGGGAGTGGTGCGATGCGCGAAGCCGTCCACGAACGACGTCCTCGACGCGGTGTCGCGTGTGCCGGGCGCGCTCGGCTACAGCGAACTGGGCGCCGCCACGAAACGCGAGGACGTGCTGCCGGTGCGGATCGGCGGCCACCAGGCGACGCTGGAGGGCGCGATCCACGCGGCGTACCCGTTCTGGGAGACCGAGTACGCGTACACGTTCGGCGAGCCGAAGGCCGACTCGCTCGTCGCGAGCTTCCTGCGGTACCTGACCAACCAGGTCGGCAAGGACATCGTGCGGTCGCACGGGCATCGGCCGTGCGCCGAGCTGGCGAATCCGGTGCTGTGCCGTCCGGGCGCGTGAAGGCCTGACCGGCGTTCAAGTGTCATGAAAGGGTCGTTCAGGACGAAAAGTGTCCTGAACGACCCTTTCATGACATCCGGGGGCAGTGCGAGGTCAGGCAGGCGGCTTCAGCGTGACGACGGTGGCGCTGGTCTCGCCACGCGGCGTCCGGTACGTGATCTCGTCGCCCTCCTTCGCGCCGACCAGCGCGAGGCCGAGCGGGCTGTCCGAGGTGACCGTGGAGGCGTCCGCGTCCTCGCCGGGGATCGTGACGATGTGGAGCTCGTCCTCGTCGCCGTCGGCGAACCTGAGGGTGACGGTGGTGCCGTCGGGGAGCAGGCCCTTGCTGTCACGGCCGCCGTGCTCCAGTTTCGCCGCGACATCGGCGATGCGCCGGTCGAGGTAGGCGGCGGCCTCCGCGCGGTCCAGCACCTCCGCCTGGTCGGCGGCGTCGCCGGTTCGTTCCTGCTCGCCGACGAGCGGCGCCATCGCGTCGCGCTGCGCACGCAGATCGGCGAGTTCCTTCTCCAGCTGCCGTCGTGCGGCCGGGCTGAACCCGTTGTCCCCTGAGGTCACCATGCCGGGCATTGTCCGCTACGGATCGACGGCTAGCCACCTAGATTTTTCACCCGCTGTGATCGGACAGGACGCTTGCCCTAAACTTCAGGGCTCGTGTCCTGACTACTTGGTGTAAGGAACTTCGTGACCGCCGTTCCCGGCCGCAGCGCGCGGCTCTCCCCCAATCAGCTGCAGAAACAGGAACAGATCGTCGAAGCGGCGCGTGTCGTGCTCGCCAGGGACGGGCTCGCGGGCTGCACCGTGCGGGCGATCGCGGACGCCGGGCCGCTCACGAAGAGTGCGATTCATTACTACTTCGCGGACATCGACGTCTTGATCGACCGCGCGATGGCGGCGCACATCACAACGTTCACCGCCGATTTGCGCAAAATATCGGCGAAACACGATCACCCGGATGAGCGGCTCTTCGCCGCGCTGGAAGCCTTCCTCGCCGAGTTCTCCGGCCGTCCGAACGCGGCCTTCCTCTGGTTCGAGTACTGGATCGCCGCCGGCCGCGCGCAGCACCCTCAGGCCATCGACGTCATGCTGACCTCGATCACCGAACTGCTCGCGGAACTGCTCGCGCCGCTCGACGTCGAAGACCCGCGGGCGCGAGCGCGGGCCCTACTGTCCTATCTGCTCGGAGCGATCGTCCAGCAGCGCGTCCGGCGGCGGCCGTTCGCCGCACTGCGTGGTGACATCGAAGCGCTCTGTTTCGCGAACTACGGCTAGAAATACGCATTAGATCCGTACCGTTACGGATTGTTCGCCCTTCCGGCTCCGGTCATGGTGAGGTTCCCCTTCCCCTGCCTCAGAGCTAGGAGACGACGATGCGCATAAGACGGTGCATGGCCGTGGCGATCGCGGCCGTCGCGGCGTTCACCATCCCGGTCGCCGCGAGCCCGGCGACCGCGGACCAGCAGGCCGAGGACGCGCAGGTCCAGATCTACGAGGTCTTCGGCACCGGGACCTCCCAGCAGCGCACCCAGATCTCCCGGCTGGGCGTCGACATCCTCGGCTCCGCGGGCGGCACGACCACGTTCATCGGAGAGGCGCGCGACGCGGCGAAGATCCGCTCGCTCGGCTACCGCGTCGAGCAGCGCGGCGTGGTCGACCGGTCGGAGAAGGTCGGCACCAACGCGATCAGCGACTTCCCGCCGTCGGACTCCGGCTACCACAACTACGCCGAAGTGACGACGGAACTGCGCAACGCCCAGTCGAACTACGGGTCGATCGCGCGGTTGAGCAGCGTCGGCAACTCGTATCAGGGCCGGGCGCTGAACATGCTGAAGATCAGCGACAACGTCGGCACGGACGAGAACGAGCCGGAAGTCCTGTTCACCTGCAACCAGCACGCGCGTGAGCACCTGACCACCGAGATGTGCCTGCGGATCGTGAACCGGTTCACCCAGGGCTACGCCTCGGACCCGGCGATCAAGCGGTTCGTCGACAGCACCGAGATCTACGTGATCCCGAACGTCAACCCCGACGGCTCGGAGTACGACATCTCCGGCGGCAGCTACAAGTACTGGCGCAAGAACCGCCAGGGCAACGGCACCGACCCCAACCGCAACTGGGGCTACAACTGGGGCTGCTGCGGCGGTTCGTCGGGTTCGACCACCAGCGAGACCTACCGCGGCCCGTCGGCGTTCTCCGCGCCGGAGACCCGCGCGGTGTCCAACTTCGTCAACTCGCGCAAGATCGGCGGCGTCCAGCAGATCAAGGCGAGCATCGACTTCCACACCTATTCGGAGCTCGTGCTGTGGCCGTTCGGCTTCACCTACAACGACACCGCACCCGGGATGACCGCGGCCGAGGCGCAGCGGTTCCAGACGCTGGGGCGGCAGCTGGCGGCGACCAACGGCTACACGCCGCAGCAGTCGAGCGACCTGTACATCACCGACGGGACGATCGACGACTGGATGTGGGGCACCCACAAGATCCTGAGCTTCACCTTCGAGATGTACCCGCGGGGTTCGAACCCCGGTTTCTACCCTCCCGACGAGGTGATCGTCCGGGAGACCACCCGTAACGACAAGGCCGTGGACCTCCTGCTGAACACCGCCATCGGCTGAGCGACGTTCCGTGAAGGCCTCCTTGAGGGACTCTGGGTCTCTCAAGGAGGCCTTCACGGACTTTCGGCATAGGGTGCGGGGCATGCCGATGTTCGAATTCGAGGGGCTGCGGCCCCAGGTGGATCCCGAAGCGTGGATCGCCCCCACCGCCACCCTGATCGGCGACGTCGTCGTCGAGAAGGGCGCCTCCGTCTGGTACGGCGCCGTGCTGCGCGCCGACTTCGGGAAGATCATCGTCCGCGAGGGCGCCAACATCCAGGACAACTCGGTCATCCACGTCAACGGCGGCGTGACCGAGGTCGGCAAGAACGCCACCGTCGGGCATCAGTGCCTCGTGCACGACTGCACGGTCGGCGAGCAGGCGCTGATCGGGAACGGCTCGACCGTGCTCGACAAGGCCCAGATCGGCGCGAAGGCGCTGGTCGCCGCCGGCGCCACGGTGACGCCCGGCATGGTCATCCCGCCGGAGACGGTCGCCATGGGCAGCCCGGCGAAGAAGCACGTCCCGCTCGACGGCACCGCCCGCGGCTGGGTCGAGCACAACGCGGTGATCTACCAGGAGCTGGCGCGCCGTCACGCGGAGACCGTCAAACCGATCGATTGACTCTCCAGTAACTGGAGACCATAGCTTCGGCGCATGGCACCGAAGTCGAAGAAGAAAACCCATCAGGCGACCCTCGAGTTGACCGCCGGCAACGCGCCGGTGGTCGACCTCGGGAAGACGCTCGGGCAGACCGGCGTGAACCTCGTCGAGGTCAAGAAGGCCTACGACGCGGCGACGGCGGCGCAGCGGGGCGACATCGTCCCGGTGGTCGTGTCGGTGTTCGAAGACCGCTCCTTCGAACTTCGGCTGAAGACCCCGCCGGCGTCCTTCCTCATCAAGAAGGCCTTGGGCGGCAAGGGATCCGGCCGCCCGGGGCATGAGGTCGCCGGGAAGCTGACCCGGGAACAGCTGCGCGAGATCGCCGAGCGGAAACTGCCGGACCTCAACACCGGTGACGTCGAAGCGGCCATGCGCACGATCGCGGGCACCGCTCGCTCGATGGGCGTCGCGATCGAAGAACCGTGACGCGCAAGCACGTGATCGTCCCGCCTTTCCGCGACCTCGACCCGGCTCTCGAAGTCGCGGAAAGGCTGCTGGCCCAAGGGAATCCGTGGCTCGCCGGGGTCGTATCGGCGCTGCCGGACGAACCCGCCGCCGCCGACCGGCTCAACCGGATCCTCGCCGGGAACGGTGCCGCGCCGCGGCTGGTCGAGTCCGGAAAGGGGTGGCGATTGGTGCACGTGACGGCGTGGCCCGGCTGCGGTGACCTGGTCGCGGGAGCGTCCGGGTTGGCGGAACTCGTCGTGTTCGGTGGCTGGCGGCGGATCAAACGCTGTGCCGTCTGCGCACAGGCGTTCTGCGACCGCACGGCCGGATGCAGCCGCCGGTGGTGCGCCGGGCATCGTCCGCACGCCGGGCCTCGCGCCGTGCTCTAGGCTGGTCCGCACCAGCGACTGGCGCCATTTGAGGTGGAGCACCACCGGGAAGCGACGACAAGGCCGGTACCGCGCGCCTGGGTCCGGCCGTCTCCGGCAGGAGTACGTCCGATGACACACCAGCCCGAACTTTCCGCGCTCGCCGCCGCCGACCCGCAGATCGCGGGGCTCGTGGAGGACGAGGCGAAACGCCAGCACGACAAGATCCGCCTGATCGCGTCCGAGAACTACGTCTCCCAGGCCGTACTCGAGGCGACGGGCACCGTCCTCACCAACAAGTACTCCGAGGGCTACGCGGGCAAGCGGTACTACGAGGGCCAGCAGCTCATCGACCAGGTCGAGACCCTCGCCATCGAGCGCGCGAAGGCCGTCTTCGGCGTCGACCACGCGAACGTCCAGCCGTACTCCGGTTCCCCGGCGAACCTCGCGGTGTACCTCGCTTTCGCGCAGCCGGGCGACACCGTGCTCGGGATGGCGCTGCCGGACGGCGGCCACCTCACGCACGGCTGGAGCGTGTCCGCGACCGGCAAGTGGTTCACCCCGGTCCGCTACGGCGTCCGCAAGGAGACCGGCCGTGTCGACCTCGACCAGGTCCGCGAACTCGCGCTGAAGCACCGGCCGAAGCTGATCTTCGCGGGCGGCACCGCGATCCCGCGCACCATCGACTTCCCGGCGTTCGCGGAGATCGCCCGCGAGGTCGACGCCGTGCTGGTCGCCGACATCGCGCATATCGCGGGGCTGGTCGCCGGTGGTGCGCACCCGTCGCCGGTCGGGCACGCGCAGGTCATCACCACCACCACGCACAAGACGCTGCGCGGCCCGCGCGGCGCGATGATCCTCTCCGACGCCGACCACGCGAAGGCCGTCGACAAGGCGGTGTTCCCCGGCCTGCAGGGCGGCCCGCACAACCACACGACCGCCGCGATCGCCGTCGCGCTCGGCGAGGCGCAGAAGCCGGAGTTCTCCGCGTACGCGCACCGCATCGTCGCCAACGCGCGGGCGCTGGCGGAGGCGCTGGTGGAGCGGGGCTACGACCTCGTGTCCGGCGGCACCGACAACCACCTGCTGCTGATCGACCTGACGAACAAGAACGTGCCGGGCAAACCGGCCGCGCAGGCGCTGGACCGCGCCGGGATCGAACTGAACTACAACACCGTGCCGTTCGACCCGCGCAAGCCGTTCGACCCGTCCGGCATCCGGCTCGGCACCTCCGCGATCACCACCCGCGGGCTCGAGCCGGAGCACCAGGTCAAGGTGGCGGAGTGGATCGACCGCACGATCACCGCGGCGGCGGGCGAGGAACAGTCCGCTTTGGACACCATCGCCGCCGAGATCCGCGAGTTCCTGGCGCCGTTCCCGATCCCGGGCTACTCGGCGTAGTTCAACGCGTGAAGGCCCCCTTCCCTCGGCTGAGCCGAGGGAAGGGGGCCTTCACGCGCTTCGAAGCTCTGACGAGCTAGTGAGCCGCCGGACCGTCGATGGCCTCCTTGGCCAGCCGGTCGGTCTCACGGTCGAGCGAACGCTTGATCTCGGCCTCGGCCTCGGAGCGCCCGACCCAGGTCGAACCCTCGACGCTCTTGCCCGGCTCCAGGTCCTTGTACACCTCGAAGAAGTGCTGGATCTCGAGCTTGTGGAACTCGTTCAGGTGGTGGATGTCGCGCAGGTGCTCGAGCCGCGGGTCGTTCGTCGGGACCGCGAGGACCTTGTCGTCCGGGCCCTTCTCGTCGGTCATCCGGAACATGCCGATCGCGCGGCAGCGGATCAGGCAGCCCGGGAAGGTCGGCTCCTGGACGAGCACCAGCACGTCGAGCGGGTCGCCGTCCTGGCCAAGGGTGTCGTCGATGAACCCGTAGTCGGCGGGGTACTGGGTGGCGGTGAACAGCGTCCGGTCGAGTTTGATCCGACCGGTCTTGTGGTCCACCTCGTACTTGTTGCGCTCCCCCTTGGGGATTTCGATAGTGACGTCGAATTCCACGCCGGCCTCGCTGCTCTCGTCTTTGGTACGCCCCGCCGTCGCGGACGGCTCACCGAAATCATCGTCTTGTCTTCACTAGTGTGGACCACGGGGGCCCGGGCGGTCGCATCGATGTGGTCGTATGTGAGCTTGGCCCCTTCCCCGGACGGTGGATGAAGGAGTGTTGCGTGCCGGAAAACGATGTCCCGATGTGGCCGTCGGACGACAAGGACACCTCATCCGCCGAGCCCAAGGGCGCCAAGGGGGAGGGTGAGGCCACCGTCTGGCTGCCGATGACGGGGCTGGCGAACGGCAAGACCGAAGAGCTGGCAGTGCCGAAGGTCACACCCGAAAGTGGCTCGTGGTTCCAGCCCGTCGTCGAGGTCGAGGAGGAGCCGGACGTCCCGGAGACCCCGACGCCGCAGTGGTCCGCCTTCGAGCCCGCGACGCCGGTCGAGCCGGTCAAGCCCGAGGAGCCCGAAGCGCCGAAGACGGTCTTCGTCCAGCCCGTCCAGCCGAGGCAAACGGACAAACCCGACTGGGAGCAGTTCGACCGGGGCGCCCCGACGCCGACGCGGGATCACGAGCTCGCGAGACCCGAGCCGCGGCAGGAACCCCCGCAGCAGCAGCGCCGCCCCGAGCCGAGCCGGGTCGAGCCGCCGGCGCCCGCGCCCGTCCCGTCCGCGACCATGCACGCGCGTCCGGTCCGCATCGAGCCCGCCGAAGAGCGCTTCGACGCCGAAGCGACCGTCGGGATCCAGCAGTCCGAGCCGCCTTCCAAGGAGCCCCCGGCCGCCGAGGCCGAATCCGCACCCGCGCCGAAGCCGAAGCGCAAACGCAAGGCTCTGCTGATCACGACGCTGGTCGTCGTCCTGTTGCTCGCCGGGATGGGCGGCGCCGCCGCGATGCCGAAGGTGTCGAACCGGCTCGGCCTGCCCTGGGCGCCGAACGCGCCGAAGGGCGAGATCCCCAAGCCCGCCGGTGTCACCCGCGTCCTGCACGGGCCGGACATCAATGGCGCGGGGCCGACGAAGGACGGTCTCGCGGCCGCGCTGGCCGGTCCGGCCGGTGCGCCGGACCTGGGCACGCTCACCGGCACCGTCGTGGACGCGGCGACCGGTGAGGTCCTGTGGGACAAGAACTCCGGCACCCCGCTGACCCCGGCGTCGACCACGAAGATCCTCGTCGTCGCGGCCGCGCTGTTGTCGATGGAGCACGGGACGCAGTTCTCGACGAAGATCGTCCAGGGCGCCGAGCCGGGCACGGTCGTCCTCGTCGCGGGCGGCGACCCGTCGCTGACCGCGTTGCCGCTGGGCACCGATTCGCCGCTGTACCCGGGCGCGGCGCATGTCGACGACCTCGTCGCCCAGGTCAAGAAGGCCGTGGGCGGCAAGATCTCCAAGGTCCAGCTGGACGTCAGCCTGTTCAAGGGGCCGACGGCCGCGAAGGGCTGGGACCCGGAGGACACCGCCGCCGGGAACACCTACATGGCGCCGGTCCTCCCCGTGATGGCCGACGGCGGCCGCACCGATCCGAAGAACGACCACTCGCCCCGCGTCGCGAATCCGGCGGCCGCGCTGACCCAGAAGATCGCGGGGAAGCTCGAAGCCCAAGCCGGCGGTACGACGACGGCGCCGAAGGACGCGAAGGTGCTCGGCGAGGTCAAGTCTCAGCCGCTGACCGAGTTCGCCAACTCGCTGCTTCAGCTCTCGGACAACCTGATGGCCGACGTGCTCGCCCGCCAGCTCGCGCTCGCGAAGGGCGTCGAGCCGTCGTTCACCGGCGGCGCGGCCGCGACGATGGACGTGCTCAAGCAGGCCGGATTCGACCTCACCGGGGTCCAGATCAACGACGGCAGCGGGCTGTCCGACCAGAACAAGATCCCGGCCAAGGTGCTCAGCGAGATCCTCGCGGTCGCGGCGGCGCCGGACGGCAAGGATCCGAGGACGCCCAAGCTGCGCCCGCTGCTGGCGGGCCTCCCCGTCGCGGGCGGCAGCGGGACGCTGGAGAAGCGCTACGGCGATCCGGCGTCGTCGGCGGGCCGGGGCTGGGTGCGCGGCAAGACCGGGACGTTGTCCGGGGTGAACACCCTGGCGGGAGTGGTGCTGGACACCGACGGCCGGATGCTGGTGTTCGCGCTGATGTCGTCCGGTTCGGATCAGAACAAGGGCAGGGCCGCGCTCGACGTCGTCGCGGCGACCCTGCACAAATGCGGCTGCAGGTGAGCGACCGGAATCGGAGCGTGAGGAACTCGGGACGGAAACCGGTCTTCCAGCGGGTAGCGTCATAAGAGTGACTGAGGAAACGCCGACCAAGACACGTTCGATGGTCGACTGGTCCCTGGCCGCCTCGACGGGCGCCCTCCTGGTGCGTGGCGGTCCGGTGGTCGACCGCGAAGAGGCCGAAGAAGCCGTCGCCGAGCTACGTGACCTGACGAGCGAGGCCGAGGGGCACGTCCGCGAGCTGACCGGGCTCGGCCTCGACCTGCCGCTTCTGCCCGCCGAAGTCGTCGACCGGCCCGGCTGGGTCCGTTCGGCCGCGGCCGGGCTCGACGCGCTCACCGGTCGCGCGCTGCCGGAGGCGCAGGGTGGCCCGCTGGCGCCGGTGCTGGCCGGTGGCGCCGGTGTCCAGACCGGTCTCGTGCTCGCCTTCCTGGCGTCCCGCGTGCTCGGGCAGTACGACCCGTTCGGCGGACCGGACCGCGGCGGGCAGCTGGTGCTCGTCGCGCCGAACGTCGTCGCCGCCCAGCGCGCGATGGACGTGCCGGGGCACGACTTCCGGCTGTGGGTCTGCCTGCACGAATGCACCCACCGGCTGCAGTTCACCGCCGTCACCTGGCTGCGCGACTACTTCGCCGACGAGGTCGAGCGCCTGATCGGCGGGCTCGCCGGCCGGGACGCGGACGGGCTGAGCGATCTGGTCGGCCGTCTGCCGGACACCATCAAGCAGATCGGCAAGGGCAGGACGGGCGGCGCCGGTCTCGCCGAACTCCTGCAGTCGCCGGGCGAACGCGCGGTGTTCGACCGGCTGCTGGCCCTTTCCACCCTGCTGGAGGGGCACGCCGACTTCGTGATGGACGCCGTCGGACCGCAGGTGGTGCCGAGCGTCGAGTTGATCCGTTCGCGGTTCACCGCCCGGCGCAAGGGCGGCGGCCTGATCGACCGAGTGCTGCGCAGCCTGCTCGGCGTGGACGCGAAGCTGCGCCAGTACGAGCAGGGCGCGAAGTTCACCAAGCACGTCGTCGACGCCGTCGGCATGGACGGCTTCAACGCCGTGTGGACGTCGCCGAACACACTGCCGACCAGGGCCGAGATCGGCGATCCGGCGGCCTGGGTGCGGCGCCTGCACGGGTGAGCGGACCTGATCCCGCGATCGCGGCCGTGCGGACGGCCGTGCGGGAGTTCCTCGCGTCGGCGAGCCCGCGCGACGAGGTGTACGTCGCGGTCTCCGGCGGCGCGGACTCCCTGGCGCTGACCGAAGCCACCGCGTTCACCGGCGGCCGCGCGGGGCTGAAGGTGTGCGCGCTCGTCGTCGACCACGGCCTCCAGGACGGTTCCGCCGAAACCGCCGCCCGCGCCGCGGACACGGCACGGGAACTGGGCGCCGACACCGCCGAAGTCCTGAAGGTGCGCGTCGAGGGCGCGGGTGGCCCGGAAGCCGCCGCCCGCCGGGCCCGCTACGGCGCCTTGCGTTCGGCGCTGCCGGACGGGCACGGCCTCGTCCTGCTCGGCCACACCCTCGACGACCAGGCCGAAACCGTCCTGCTCGGCCTCGGCCGGGGTTCCGGTCCGCGTTCGCTGGCCGGGATGCGGCCGCTCGACCCGCCATGGGGACGGCCGCTGCTCGGCGTCACCCGCGCCACCACTCGCCGGGCTTGCGCGGCGCTCGGCGTCGACCCGTGGCAGGACCCGCACAACGCGGACCCGCGGTTCACCCGTGTCCGGTTACGGACGGAAGTACTGCCCCTGCTGGAGGAGGTGCTGTCCGGCGGGGTCGCGGCCTCGCTCGCCCGCACGGCGGCGCAACTGCGCGAGGACACCGAGGCGTTGGACACACTCGCGGGCGAGGTCCACCTGCGGGCTTTCACCGGCGAAGGGCTCGACGTCTCAGTGCTCGCCACCGAACCGCCCGCGCTGCGGCGACGCGTCCTCCGCAGGTGGCTGCTGGACTCCGGGGTCCGCGAGCTCACCGACGCCCATCTGCGTTCGGTCGACGCGCTGGTGGGGAACTGGCGGGGTCAGGGCGGGGTCTGGCTACCCGGCGACTTGGTGGCGAAGCGGGCGCATGGCAGGCTCTTGCTCGAAACACCCCAGTCCACCACCTAGAGGGGAACGTCCTGTGTACGAAGGCGAGATCGCCTCCGTGCTCGTCACCGAGCAGCAGATCAACGACAAGATCGCCGAGCTGGCCGCACAGGTCGCCGCGGACTACCCGGCCGACGGCCCCGGCTCCGGGCAGGGAGACCTCCTGCTCGTCGGCGTGCTCAAGGGCGCGGTGATGTTCATGACCGACTTCGCCAGGGCTCTCCCTCTTCCCTCCCAGCTCGAGTTCATGGCGGTCTCGTCCTACGGCTCGGCGACGTCGTCGTCCGGCGTGGTGCGGATCCTCAAGGACCTCGACCGCGACATCGCCGGCCGCGACGTGCTCATCGTCGAGGACATCGTCGACTCCGGGCTGACCCTGTCCTGGCTGCTGAAGAACCTCGCGAGCCGGAACCCGGCGTCGTTGGAGGTCGTCTCGCTCCTGCGCAAGCCGGAGGCGGTCAAGGTCGACGTACCGGTCAAGTACATCGGGTTCGACATCCCTAACGAATTCGTAGTCGGATACGGCCTGGACTACGCGGAGCGTTACCGGGACCTACCCTACATCGGCACCCTGGATCCGCACGTTTACACGTCCTGAGAACCGCTTGCCCGTTCGCGGGGAAATGCGGAACCCTGAGCGCGGAGAACGCGTCATAGGCTGCGATCAAGTGCGTTAACCTATGCGAAGACCTTTGCCACGAAGCCGTCGTGGCCTGGCCCGGGGGAAACGGAGAGAGCTCAGATGGGGAACAGCAGCCTGGCGGACGCGAACGCGTTCAAGAACGCCGCGGCTCAGGGGCAGGTCGGGATCGACCCGGACGCGGCCCAGACCGCACTGAACAAGATCCGCACCGGCAAGGACGCCGTCGAAGCGCTGCTCCACAGCGCCGGCGACCTCGGGCAGGCGCCGAAGCTGGGCAACAACCCGGTCGGCAACGCGATCGCGGCGAAGGTCGCGAACCGGGCCGACGGCGGCGGCGACTCCTACACCGCCGCCCTCCAGAACCTTTACCAGCAGTACGAGGCGGCCGAGGCCGGCATCGTCACCGCGATGGCCCGTTACCACGAGATCGACCAGGCCGCGGCCGAGCCGTTCCGGAACGTCTGAGGGGGAGTCAGAAAGCCATGCCACCGAAGCACAGCGCCGACTCTTACGGCGAGAGCAACACCAGCGGCGCGCCGGTCCAGCTCGGCGACAACACCGAAGCCGCGAACATCGTGTCGTCCGCGCGCGGCCGTTCCGACGGGTTCGACATCGGCGCGGACCGCGCCATCACCAACCCGCCGAACTGGGAAAGCGCCCCGAGCAGCCAGGACCTGTGGAACCAGGCCAACCTCGGCAACGACCCCAGCACCGCGACCGCGATCAGCCAGTCGTGGAGCTCGCACGGCAGCAAGCTGAGCCAGGCGTCGAACGACCTCTACAACGCGATCTCCGAACTGGGCTCCGCCTGGATCGGGCAGGGCGCGGCGGCCGCGCAGGGTTCGCTCGTCGCCATCGCGAACTCGGGCTCGCAGGCCTCCGAGGCCGCGCACACGATGTCGGACCGGCTGCAGAAGCAGGCCGACGCCGCCACCAAGGTCAAGCTCATGCCGAAGCCGACCGACTACAGCCCCGAGAAGGCCATGGGCCAGGCGCTGGCGGCGGGCCCGGTCGGCATGATCACCGACCAGAAGCCCCTCGCCGACCAGGACAAGGAAGTGCGGGCGGAGCAGGCCAGGTTCCTCGAGGCCTACACCAAGGAGATGAGCGAGGTCGACAGCTCGACCCCGAGCTTCGGCCCCGAATCCCTCGGCATGAAGCCGACCGCCACGCACAACAGCGCTTCGTTCAGCGGGGTCGGCAACATCGGCGGCGGTGGCCTCAACTCCGGCGCCGTCTCCGGCACCCCCGTCTTCGCCGGTACGCACGGCTACGGCGGCGCGCACGGCAGCGGCGCGGCTCCGATCCACGCCGGTCCGGACTCGGGTGTGTTCTCGCAGGCCGGCTACAACCCCGCCGCGAACGTCCCGGCCTCCGGCGTCGCGCCGGGCGCCGGCGTCGCCTCCGGCGCGGGTGCCCCGATGACCCCGCACGCCCCGGCGAGCGGCGGCAACGGACTCGGCCAGGCCCTCACCGCGGCCGGTCTCGGCGGCGCTCTCGGCTACGCCGGTGCCAAGGCGCTCGGACAGGGCAACAAGTCCGGCGCCAAGGACACCGACAGCACCGACGCCGCGGCCACCGAAAAGGGCGGGCCCGCGCAGAGCGCGGCGTCCCAGGCCGTGCCGCAGCAGGGCATCGTGTCCTCCAGCGGCACCATCGGTGGCGGCGCCACCCCGCCGATGCAGGGCATGGGCGGCATGGGCATGGGCGCCCACGGCGCGCAGGCCGAGCAGGAGGAGGAGCACACGCACGCGTCGTTCCTCATCGAGCCGGACCCGGACGACGCCTTCGGCGCCAACGAGGCGACCCCGCCGCCGGTCATCGGCGCCTGGACCGAAGACGACGAACGCTAGAACGGTTTTCACCGGGCGCGCGGCCGATCGGCCGCGCGCCCGCTGACTTGTTTGGGGGCCGAAGATGGCGAACGGTGAACTGCTCACCCCGGTCGAGCTGGACTTCCTCTGGGAGGGCGCGAACGCCGGAGAGCTGCCGTACCCGCTACGGCTCCGCTCGCACGGGGCGACCATGGACGAGCGCGGCGCCCTGCGCACGCAGACGCTCCAGTCGCTGAACCAGCGCCGCCTCGCCGACGAGCGCGGACGCCCCGAGCCGCATATCGAGGACTACTTCGGTGTCCTCGCGAGGCCGGACCTGAGCCTGGACTGCGTCCAGCTCAACAATCCCAACACCGAACCGCTGCTCGCGGTCGCGTCCCTGCTCGGCGGCCAAGGCCTGCTGACGGTGCAGGACCCGCGCGGTTTCCACTTCCACCCCATCGCCCCGGACGGCCTCGCGAGCGCGATCGTCTCCCTCCTGCCGCCGGGGACCCGCGGCACGGAGAAGTCGATCACCCTCCCGCTGGACGGTCTCGTCGGCGCCTCGGGGGCGGACTTCCTCCAGCGCCGTCAGCCGCAGATCGACGGCACGGCGACGTCCGACGAGGACCGCAAGGCCCTGTCGAGGCTCCAGGCCCAGCCGCGGCTTCGCGGTGGCCAGTTCGGCGCGAACGCGCGCAGCAAACACGGCACGCGGAGCCGGTCTTCGGTGCTGAGCTGGTTCGACACGCAGTCCGGCCGGTACTTCACCCAGGCCACCCGCGGTGCCGACGGCCGGGACTGGATCACCGTCGCGCCCGCGGATCCGGCGACGTTGCGGCACCGGCTCACGGAGATGCTGGGGAAGATCGCTTCCGACGCTTCTCTCGCGCGCTGACCCCTCTTCGAAATGTCATGAAAGGGTCGTTCCTGACATTTTTCGTCCTGAACGACCCTTTCCTGACATTTGGCGACCCGGGCACTTAGCGCATCCGGACGACGACTGTCGTACCCCTTCGCTATCGTGAACCCGCTGGGCGTCCCGAGGCCCAGAAGCCGAGGTGCCGGGAGGGCACGGAGCAATGCACCAGGAACATTTCACGCCAATGGCGTTCGACTTCCTCTGGGAGTCCGCCGAGCTCGGCGACCTGCCGTACCCGCTGCGCGTCCGGTCGCACGGCGCGACCGAGCTCGAACGGCGGGCGCTGCGCCAGCGCGTCGACAACGAACTCCAGGCCCGCGGCATCCGCGACGGCCGGGGCCGGCTGGACCGCAGGATCGAGGACTGGCTGTACCTCCTCGCCCGCGGTTCGCTGACCATCGACGCGCTGCACATCCCCGATTTCCAGGCCCCGACGATCGCCGTGCTCGGCGCCACCGACGGCCGCGACGCGGTGATCGCGATCCAGGACCAGTCCGGGATCTGGCTGCGTGAGGCACCCGCCGACGGGCTCCCGACCGCGGTCGTCGACCTGCTGCCCCCGGGGCAGCGCGGTTCGGAGGCGTCCATCACGCTGCCGATCGACGACGCCCGCCGCACCGAGCCGATCCGCGCCGCCATCAACGCGACGAAGCAGTCCGAAGAGCCCGAAGCGGCGAAGTCCCGCCGCAAGGACAAGCCGCGCGTCTCGCTCAGCGAACGCATCACCGCGGACCCGCGCGAGGCGTTCGGCAAGCTCACCGGCCAGCCGAGGCTCCGCGGCGGTCAGCTCGCAGCGAACAGCCGGTCCCATGTCGGCGCCAAGCAGCGGTCCCGCGTCCTCGGCTGGTTCGACACCGCCAGCGGCCGCTATCTCAGCACGTCACAGGCCGGTCCGGACGGCCGCGAATGGGTCACCGTCTCACCCGCGGACGTCAAGACACTCCGCATGAGACTGGGTGAAATGGCCGCCGGTGTGGCGGTCGACACACGGTGAGAGCCCGCTCCGGGAACCCTCGCGAGGCGTCCGCCGTTTACGTCCGAGAGGCTCACCACCCTCATCCGTCCAGGCGGGCGGTATCCTGAGGGGCGGGTGTCGGAGCACCATGGGTCGTCAAGATCGTGATGGCGGGTATCACAGGAGCCGCCCAACCAGGAAGGGTCGAGGCCACCAGGGCCGAGTCGTATGAACCGGAAGAGCGTGCTCAGGAACCCAGTGCTCTGGATTCTCGCGGCGGTACTGGCGTTTCTCGCATACAACACGATCTTCGACAGTGATCGTGGCTACACCCAGGTGCCGATCTCGATCGCGAACCAGCAGATCACCGCGAACAACGTCAAGGAAGCCTCGCAAGAGGACAAGGAGCAGCAGATCAAGCTGCTGCTGAACAAGAAGATCGAGGTCGACGGCCAGCAGGTCGACCAGATCATCGCGCAGTACCCGGCGAACGTCGCGGGCACCATCTACGGCCAGCTCATCGGCCTCAAGAGCGGTGACAACCCGGTCAAGTTCACCACCAAGGTCACCCAGCAGAACGTCCTCACCCAGATCCTGATCTTCGCCATCCCGCTGGCGCTGGTACTGGGCCTGCTGATGTGGATGATGAACAACGCGCAGGGCGGCGGGAACCGCGTCCTCAACTTCGGCAAGTCGAAGGCCAAACAGCTCAACAAGGACATGCCCAAGACGACCTTCGGGGACGTCGCGGGCGCCGACGAGGCCGTCGAAGAGCTGTACGAGATCAAGGACTTCCTGCAGAACCCGGCGCGCTACCAGGCGCTCGGCGCGAAGATCCCCAAGGGCGTGCTGCTCTACGGGCCGCCCGGTACCGGTAAGACGCTGCTCGCGCGCGCCGTCGCCGGCGAGGCGGGCGTGCCGTTCTACACGATCTCCGGTTCCGACTTCGTCGAGATGTTCGTCGGTGTCGGCGCCTCGCGCGTCCGCGACCTGTTCGAGCAGGCCAAGCAGAACGCGCCCTGCATCATCTTCGTCGACGAGATCGACGCGGTCGGCCGCCAGCGCGGCGCCGGCCTCGGCGGCGGCCACGACGAACGCGAGCAGACGCTGAACCAGCTCCTCGTCGAGATGGACGGCTTCGACGCGCGCGGCGGCATCATCCTGATCGCCGCGACCAACCGTCCCGACATCCTCGACCCGGCGCTCCTGCGCCCCGGCCGCTTCGACCGCCAGATCCCGGTGTCCGCACCGGACATGCGCGGCCGCAAGGCGATCCTCGAGGTGCACGCCAAGGGCAAGCCGATCGCGCAGGGCACCGACCTGAGCAGCCTCGCCAAGCGGACCGTCGGCATGTCCGGCGCCGACCTGGCGAACGTGCTCAACGAGGCCGCCCTGCTCACCGCCCGCCAGAACGGGCACGTGATCACCGACGCCGCGCTTGAGGAGTCCGTCGACCGCGTCGTCGGCGGGCCCGCCCGCAAGAGCCGGATCATCTCCGAGAAGGAGAAGAAGATCACGGCCTACCACGAGGGCGGGCACGCGCTCGCCGCGTGGGCGATGCCGGACATCGAGCCGGTCTACAAGCTGACGATCCTGCCGCGTGGGCGCACCGGCGGGCACGCCCTGCTCGTCCCGGAGGACGACAAGGAGTTGATGACCCGTTCGGAGATGATCGGGCGCCTGGTCTTCGCGATGGGCGGCCGGACGGCGGAGGAACTCGTCTTCCACGAGCCCACCACCGGTGCCTCCTCCGACATCGAGCAGGCGACGAAGATCGCCCGCGCGATGGTCACCGAATACGGCATGAGCGCCCGGCTCGGCGCGGTCAAGTACGGCCAGGAACAGGGCGACCCGTTCCTCGGCCGCTCGGCGGGCCGCCAGGCGGACTACTCGCTGGAGGTCGCGCACGAGATCGACGAGGAGGTGCGCAAGCTCATCGAGACCGCGCACACCGAGGCGTGGCACGTGCTGAGCACCTACCGCGACGTGCTGGACGAGCTGGTCATCGAGCTCCTCGAGAAGGAGACGCTGACCCGCAAGGACCTCGAGCGGATCTTCGCGACCGTCGAGAAACGCCCGCACATCACCATCTTCAACGAGTTCGGCGACCGGAAGCCGTCCGACAAGCCGCCGATCAAGACCCCTGGCGAGCTGGCCATGGAGCGCGGCGAGCCGTGGCCCCCGCCGGAGGAGAAGAAGGAACAGCCGGTGCTGCAGCCGGCGCCGACCCCGGTCGGCACCGCGCAGGGCGGCGGCGACCTTCCCGGCGGCCCGCCGTACACGCAGCCGGCCCCGCCCCCGGACCCGAACGCCAACCCGTACGCCCCTCCGCCGCCGGGCGCCTACCCCAACGGCGGTCGTCCCAACGGCGGGCCGAACGGCACCGGTCACTGGCCCCAGGCATATGGTGGGCAGCAGCCGGGCGGACCGGCAGGCGGTTACCAGGGTGGGCCCGTAGGCGGCCCGCCGAACTACGGGGCTCCTCCCGGATGGACCCCGGCGACCCAGCCGGGCGGCCAGCCGAACCAGCCCTGGCGTCCCGCCGAAGACCGCCCGCGCGACGGCTGGTTCGCTGACCAGCCCGGCGGTCAGCAGGACGAAGGACAGCAACGGCGTGACGACGGACAGGACGACACCAAGCGATAACGGCGACCGCCCGGTCTTCGACCAGGATCGGGCCGAGAAAGCCGTACGCGAACTCCTGCTCGCCTGTGGTGAGGACCCGGACCGGGACGGTCTCTTGGAGACCCCGGCCCGGGTCGCTCGCGCTTACCGGGAAATGTTCGCCGGTCTCTACACCGAACCGGACCACGTCCTGGACCGCACGTTCGACGAGGCCCACGAAGAACTCGTGCTCGTGACGGACATCCCGATGTTCAGCACCTGTGAACATCATTTGGTCCCATTCCACGGTGTCGCCCACGTCGGCTACATCCCGAACGGCCACGGCAAGGTCACCGGCCTGTCCAAACTGGCCCGTCTCGTCGACCTCTACGCCAAGCGCCCGCAGGTCCAGGAGCGGCTCACCTCCCAGGTCGCCGACGCGCTCATGCGCAAACTCGAACCCCGCGGCGCGATCGTCGTGGTCGAGGCCGAGCATCTCTGCATGGCCATGCGCGGTATCCGCAAACCCGGCGCCAGGACGACGACGTCCGCCGTACGCGGGCTGCTGCAGTCTTCGGCGTCCTCGCGGGCGGAGGCGCTGGACCTGATCAAGGGCCGTCGATGACCGCCCTGCCTCGGCCCGGCCGGTGTGCGGTGATGGGCATCCTGAACGTCACCCCGGATTCCTTTTCGGACGGTGGCCGCTATCTCGGCGTCGAGCAGGCACTGGAGCACGCGCACGAGATGTGGGCGCGCGGCGCGGATCTGATCGACGTCGGCGGGGAGTCGACGCGGCCGGGAGCGTCCAGGGTGGACGCCGAGACCGAGATTTCCCGGATCATGCCGGTGATCCGCACGCTCGCCGCCGACGGCGTCGCGATGTCCGTGGACACCACCCGCGCCGAGGTCGCTCTCGCCGCGGTCGAGGCGGGCGCTTCCGTGATCAACGACGTCTCCGGTGGGCTGGCCGATCCGAACATGGCGAAGGTCGCCGCCGAGACCGGCGTCCCGTATGTGCTGATGCACTGGCGCGGGCACAGCAAGGACATGAACGCGCTGGCGTCCTATGAGGACGTCGTCGCGGACGTGCGCGCCGAGCTGCTGTCCCGAGTGGACGAAGCACTCGCCGCGGGTGTCGACCGCGGCGCGATCGTGCTCGACCCTGGGCTGGGTTTCGCGAAGAACGCCGAACACGACTGGGCGTTGTTGAACGGTCTGGATTCCTTTCTGTCACTGGGTTTCCCGGTCCTCGTCGGCGCGTCGCGCAAACGGTTCCTCGGGCGCCTGTTGTCCGGAAAGGACGGAAAGCCCGCCCCGCCGGACGGTCGCGAGAACGCGACCGCGGCCGTGTCCGCGCTCGCCGCGGCGGCCGGGGCCTGGGGTGTGCGGGTGCACGAGGTCGGCGCGAGTATCGACGCCGTGACCGTCGCGGCGGCTTGGCGGAAGGGGAGTCCTGTTGTCTGACCGGATCACGTTGACCGGATTGAGGGTCTTCGGCAGGCACGGGGTCTTCGACCACGAGAAGCGGGACGGGCAGGAGTTCGTCGTCGACATCGTGGTGTGGCTGGACCTCGGCCCGGCCGCCGCGTCCGACGACCTGACCAAGACGCTGCACTACGGCGAACTCGCGGAGCTCGCCGCCGGGATCGTGGCGGGCGAGCCGTACGACCTCATCGAGAGCGTCGCCGGGAAGATCGCCGACGAGGTGCTGCGCGACGAGCGGCTGACCGCCGTCGAGGTGACGGTGCACAAGCCGTCCGCGCCGATCCCGCTGAACTTCGACGACGTCGCCGTCACGGTGCGGCGGGAGCGATGAGCCGCGCGCTGCTCTCGCTCGGTTCCAATCTGGGTGACCGGCTCGCGTACCTCCGGTCCGCCGTCGACGCGGTCCGGCCCGCGGTCGTCGCGGTGTCGTCGGTGTACGAGACCAAGGCTTGGGGCGTCGAGGACCAGCCGGACTTCCTCAACGCCGTCGTCCTGGTCGACGACCCGGCGCGCGATCACTGGGATTGGCTGCGCACCGGACAGGCCGCCGAGCAGGCGGCGGAGCGCGTGCGCGAACTCCGGTGGGGTCCGCGCACGCTGGATGTCGACATAGTGACCGTGGACGGGGTGCGCTCCGACGACCCCCAGTTGGTGCTGCCGCATCCCGGCACGCCGGAGCGCGCGAGCGTGCTGATCCCCTGGCTGGAGATCGAGCCCGACGCGGTGCTCCCCGGCCACGGTCCCGTCGCCGACCTCCTCGCCGCCCGCCCCGCCTCGGACCGCGACTCCGTCCGCCTCACGCATTTCGTCCTCTGAATGCGGTAGTTCGCATCGCCAACCACCGCATCCAGAGGACTAAACGCGGGTGGTAGCCAGCGCATTTAGAGGACTAAACGCGCGTTAGTCCAGCGCGGAGCGCAGGGCGGCGACGATCCACTCGGCCTGCCGCATCTGCGACGGGAAGGACGGCCAGCCGTTCATCTTCCCCAGCAACAGCCAGTACCGCTCGGCCCGCGGATCCATGCTGATCGCCATCCCGGCGGTCAGCCGCTTCCGCCAGGCCGGGTCGCGCGGGTCACGGCCGTTGCGCGAAGACTGCGTGAAGATCGTCTCCGCCAGTTCCCGGCCTTCGGGCGAGGCCGGAGCGAGGCCGGCTTCGAGCGCTTCGGTCGCCTTCGCGCTCCACGCCGTCCACAGCTCCTGCTGCTTCGCACCGAAGTCCGCCCCGTCCTCTTTCCGGAGCTGCGAGTGCCACTCGCTCATCCGGCGGATGGACGCGCGGAACTCCTCGTCCTGCACGAGTTCGGCGAACTCGATCCACGCCTCCAGCTGCTCGGGCGTCGGGTCGTCGGGCAGCTCCGGTTTCGCCGAGACCATCCGCTCGTAGAACTCCGGATCCAGCTCGAGCCCTTCGACCATGTCCGCCCAGAACTCGTCGAGCAAACGTTTGCGGTCTTCGTCCGACATCGACGCGAGTTTGTTCATCAGTTCGACCTCCTCCAGTGGTGAGTCCCGTTTGGCCACCGCTCGCAGGACCGCGCGGCGCAGTTCCAGCCGCCGGATCTGCTCGTCCAGGGCGGCGACGTGCTGGACCGCGAGGTCCCCGATGGTCGCTTCCCTGGTCAGCGCCCGCTCCACGTCCGCGAGGCCCAGCCCGAGTTCCCGCAGCGTCCGGACCAGCTCCAGGCGCGCCATCGCGGTGGCGTCGTAGAGGCGGTAGCCCGAATCGGTGCGGTCGGTCGGGGGCAGGAGCCCTTCGTCGGAGTAGAAGCGGATGGTCTTCACCGGCAGGCCGGTCCGTTTGGCCAGCTCCCCGATGGTGAAAACCGCTGCGGTGCCCATGTGCTTCATCGTCGACTCTCCAGTTGGTGGAGAGTCAAGCCTGCCAGGTAGCGTTGGACCATGCACTTCACCCGGCCACGCGAGCTGGCGGTGGCCGGCCTCCTGGGATTGGTCCTGGCCTATCTGCTCTTCCAGGTCGCTTACGGATCCATCCCCGCGCTTCCGCTCTTCGCCGGAATCACGCTGCTCGTCCTCGCGCTCTGCGAGGTCGTGCTCGCCTTCATCATCCGTGCGCGGATCAAGAGCAACCGCGTGCTCTCCGCGATCTCGGTCGCCCGATCGGTGGCGCTCGCGAAGGCCTCGTCTCTCGCCGGATCCGCCATGACGGGGGTGTGGCTGGCGGCTTTCGCGTATCTTTTTCCGCGACGTGACGAACTCCTCGCGGCGAGCGGTGATCTCCGCTCGGCGACGGTCGGGATCGTCAGCTCGGCGGCGCTGGTAGCTGCGGCTTTGTGGCTCGAACACTGCTGCCGGACCCCCGAGGGCGGCGATCGGGAGCGCGATCCCGAGCCGACCGGTTAACGCTCGAGAGCCACCGCTCGAAGTACCGACTAGGTCTCGTTCGGATTACTAGAAGGTACGGTGTTGGGCATGACCGGGGTGGGTGACGACTCGCGCGGCCGCCTTGCGGGTAGGCCGTGGCTTGTCGTCGGCTTGGTTCTCGCCGTCGGCGCGACTCTCGCATTGGTGCTTTCCGACGACCTCCGCTACTTGCGTTTGGGCATCGTCGCGGCGCTGTGGGCCGCCTTGATCGGTGCGTTCCTCGCGGTCCGCTACCGCAAGCACGTGTCGCAGAGCGAGGACGCCGTCGCCGAGGCACAGGCCGTCTACGAGCTGGAGCTGGAACGCGAGATCGCCGCCCGCCGCGAGTTCGAGCTGGAGATCGAGGCGGAGACCCGGCAGGCCGCCGAGAGCCGTTCCCACGAAGAGCTCGAAGCGCTCAGAGCCGAGGTGAGCGCCCTGCGCGAAAGCCTCCAGTCGCTCTTCGGCGGCGAGGTGCTCCTCGAACGCGTCGCGCTCACCGCGCAGGCCACCCGGATGCGATCCCTCGACAACAAGCAGCTGATGAGCGCGGGGGCCGAGAACGGCAACGGCAAACCCCAGCTCATGGCGGCCAAGAGCACCACGATCGACGTCGACGAGCGTGAACGCGAGCGCGAGCGCCCGACCGAGATGATCGACCGCGTCCTCGAACCCGCTTCCGCGCGGGCGGGCACGCCGCCCGCCGCCCGCCGCAAACCGGCGAACGGCCAGGTCAACGGCACCAACGGGTACGGGCAGAGCAATCAGGTCCAGCGGCCGAAGCCGGTCGACGAGTCGACCCGCCGCAGTATGCGCAAGGCGGACGCCCGTGCCTCGAAGGCGGCCGAGGCGCTCGCCGCCGAAGCCGCTCGCCGCGAGCGGCTCGAGATGTCGAACCCCGGGATGTCGCCCGCCGAGGTCTCCCGGCCGATGCCGAGGGTCGACGCCCCGCGCAAGACCCCGCCGCCGGTGACACCGGCCGAGGTGTCCCGTCCGTCGATGCCGGGGGTGTCGCGCGCCGAGGTCTCGCAGCCGTCGATGCCGACCATCGCCCGGCAGCCCCAGCGGCCGGAGCCCCCGCGCAACGAACCGCCCCGCCGCCCGCAGCAGTCTTCGCTGCAGCAGCGGCTCGACGCCGGCACCGTGCAGCGTCCTCCCGCGACGCGGCCCGAGGAGCAGACCCGGAAGCAGACGCCGCCGGTGAAGCCCCCAACGCAGGCGAAGCCGGTGAAGAAGGTCGAGCCGGACCGTCCCCGGCCGAACCGCGAGCTCGGCCTGACGCGCCCCGGGATGAAACCCGTCGAGCGGCAGCGTCCGGCCGGTGGCACGCCGCCGCCGGCGAACAAGCCCGCCACGCCGGAGCCGATGGAGGCCACCGGCGAGTGGAAGCCGTCGTGGACGCAGGAGCGCCCGGTCTCCGATCTGAGCGCCGCGTTCCCCAGGAAGGACGACTTCCAGGACCGGCTGCGGCCCACGCCGCCTGCCAAGCCCCAGCCCGCGGCCGCGCAGTCGCGTCCCGAGCCGCGTCCGGAACCGCGCCCCGAGCCGAGGCCGGAACCGCGTCGCGACCCGGAGCCGCCGACTCCGCCGTCGATCCCGGCCGTGTCCGAGCCGCCTCGCCGGGCCGAGCCCGTGCGGCAGCCGGAGCCCGAACCGGTGCGCCGTCCGGCGGCCGAGGCGCCGTCGCGGCACGGATCCCCGGCCGCGGAGGAACCGCCCGCGGTCAACCCGACCCTGCCCGAAGAGATCCGGCTGGCGCAGAACGGTGGCGGCGGACGCCGTCGCCGGGCCGCCGAGGACTCCTCGGTCTCGATCACCCCGGCCCCGAACGTCCCGGAGCCCACCGGCGGCGGCCGTCGCCGTCGCCCGGACGGGGAGCCCCCGGCTTGGCAGAGCACCGAGTCCACCGGCGGCCGTCACGGCGGCAGGCGGGCGAAGCCGGACGACGAGACGCCGTCCCGCAACGGCTCGTCGCACAGCCGTCCGGAGACCTCGGACGCGGGCTCGCACGCCTCCGGCCGATCGGTGATGGACCTGCTCGCCGCCAACGGCGCGAACGAATCCACTCCGCGGCGCAGGCGGCGTGCGGAGGACTGAGCGCGTACCGACGGTAGGGTGACCCGCTGTGAGCGAGCCTTCCTCCCCGGCGCCCGGTCTCGACCGGCCCCGCCGGTCTCGGTCGATCACCGTGCTGCTGCCGGTGCTCGGGTTGATCGCCGTCGCGCTGTGCGGGTTGTTCGTCTTCGGCACGGTGACCGAAAAGGTGGGCCCGCTCGCGGTGGGGATCGGTGTGCTCGCGGCGCTGGTCCCGGTCGCCGTGGTGGTCACCGCGTTCCTGTGGGTGGACCGCTGGGAGCCGGAACCGCCGAAGCTCCTGCTGCTGGCCTTCGTCTGGGGCGCCTGCGTCGCGACGATCATCGCGTTGCTGCTCAACAGCGGCGCCGAGGCCGTCGGTGACCTGCTGCTCGGTACGGGCGTCGGGAGCAAGATCAGCGGACTGGTCTCCGCGCCGCTGGTCGAGGAGGCCGCGAAGGCCGTTTTCATCCTGCTGCTGTGGTGGCGCCGTCCGAGCGAGTTCGACGGAGTCGTGGACGGCATCGTCTACGCCGGGTTCACCGCGGCGGGCTTCGCCTTCACCGAGAACATCTATTACTTCGGCCGCGCGTTCGCCGAGCACGGCTTCGGCGACGGCACGAGCGCCGGTGTGCTCGCGGCGTTCTTCCTGCGTGGCGTGCTCTCGCCGTTCACGCATCCGCTGTTCGCCGTGATGACCGGGATCGGCCTCGGGGTCGCCGCGAGCAGCAAGGTCCGCTCGCTGCGGATCCTGGCGCCGATCGGCGGCTACCTCGTCGCCGTCCTGCTGCACGCGCTGTGGAACGGCGCGGCGCTGCTCGGTGGCGCCAAGACCTTCCTGAACGTCTACTTCCTGATCATGGTGCCGCTGTTCATCGGCGTCTTCTCCGTGGTGGTCATGCAGCGGCGCCGCGAGCAGCGGATCGTCGCCGCGGCCCTGCCGATGATGGTCGACGCCCGCTGGATCGCCCCGTCGGAGGTCTCGCTGCTGGCCAGCCTCTCCGGACGGCGGTCGTGGCGCAAACAGGCCCGGAAGCAGTCGGGGCGGGAGGCGGCGAAGGCCGTCGGCCGCTACCAGGCCAGCGTGACCGAGCTCGCGTTCCTGCGGCGCGGCCCGAAGCTCACCGACGAGGCGAAACAGCGGCAGAGTGAACTGTTGCAGGTGCTCAAGACGTCACGGGCCGAGGCCGTCCGGCTCGCCGACGGCGCGCCGCGCGGGTGACCACGGTCAGGTGAAGCTGGTCACGAGCGCCGGGTCAGACCCGGGGCGGAGGGTTACCCTCGCGCCGTCGTCTGGTACCCGCGACCGCAGAGCGGGACTGGAACGAGTTGAGGAGTTTTCGACCATGAGCGTCCATTGGCGCACGCCATGATGAGGCCCGCTCGCCTGGCCGTGGGCGTTGTCTCCGCAGGTCGCGTCGGCAGTGTCGTGGGCGCGGCGCTCACCAGGGCCGGGCACACGGTCGTCGCCGCTTCGGGCCTTTCCCACGCTTCGGTGCGCCGGGCGGAGCAACTGCTCCCCGACGTGCCGCTCCTGCCGCCCGACGAGGTCGCCCGCCGGGCCGATCTGGTCCTGCTGGCCCTGCCGGACGACGCGCTCGCCGGGATGGTGCGTGGTTTCGTCGCCACCGGTTCGCTGCGCCCGGGACAGATCGTGGTGCACACCTCCGGGTCGCACGGCATCGACGTCCTCGCGCCCGCCGCCGAGGCGGGCGCGCTGCCGCTGGCGCTGCACCCCGTGATGACCTTCACCGGCCGTCCCGAAGACCTCGACAGGCTCGCCGCCTGCAGTTTCGGCGTCACGGCGGCGGAGGGTGACGAGGCGGCGTGGAACGTCGGCGAGGCGTTGACCGTGGAGATGGGCGCGGAGCCCGTCCGGGTCCCCGACGAAGCGCGAGCGCTCTATCACGCGGCGTTGGCACACGGTGCGAACCACCTGATGGCGCTGGTCGCCGACTGCGCGGAACTGTTGCGGGAGGCGGGAATCGCCCAGCCCGAACGCCTGGTGGCTCCGTTGTTGTCGGCGGCGTTGGATAATGTTCTGCGACACGGGGACCGCGCACTGACCGGGCCGGTGGCCCGTGGTGATCTCGGCACCGTGCGCAAGCATCTCGCGGTGCTGGCCGAACGTGGCCCCGACATCGCACCGAGCTATCGCGCGCTGGCCAAGCGCACGCTGGCGCGCGGCGACGCCGCCGGGCTCTTGGACGCCTCGGCCGCCGCCGAGCTCACCGAACTCCTCAGTGACCCCGCCGAAGGGCAGCAAAACCAGTGACCACACCGAAATTCGCCCGAGGCACGCTGCACACCTTCCAGCCGCCGGAGCAGGTCAGCCAGGTGACGCGTGCGCTGCACGGCGTCGGCCGCAAGGTCGCGCTGGTGCCCACCATGGGCGCGCTGCACGCGGGGCACCGCGAGCTGATCCGCCGGGCGAAGCGGCTGCCGAACACGGTCGTCGCGACGTCGATCTTCGTGAACCCCCTGCAATTCGGGGAGGGCGAGGACTTCGAGGCGTACCCGCGTCCGCTGGACAAGGACCTCGAAGTGCTGAAGGAGGACGGAGTCGAGCTGGGCTTCCTGCCCAAGGCGTCGGATCTGTATCCCGAAGGGGCCACCGTCACGGTGCACCCCGGCCCGCTCGGCGACGAGCTGGAAGGCGCGGTGCGGCCGGGGCATTTCGCCGGCGTGCTCACTGTGGTGGCGAAACTGTTCAACATCGTGCGGCCGGATTACGCCTTCTTCGGGGAGAAGGACTACCAGCAGCTGGTGCTGATCAAGAAGATGGTGCGCGACCTGAACTTCGACACCCGCGTCATCGGGGTGCCGACGGTCCGGGAGCGCGACGGGCTGGCGTTGTCCTCGCGCAACGTCTACCTGACTCCGGAACAGCGCGAGGACGCGATCGTGTTGTCGGCGGCGCTCACCGCGGGTGCCTTCGTCGGACGCGACGGCGCGGAAGCCGTGCTGGCGACCGCCAGGCAGACCCTCGCCGCGCGACCCGCGGTCGAGGTCGATTATCTGGAATTGAGGGGAACCGACCTCGGGCCCGCGCCCGTCGACGGTGAGGCGCGTCTGCTGATCGCGGCCAGGGTGGGGAGTACCCGGCTGATCGACAACGTCCCGGTGGTGCTCGGCGCGGCCGTGGACCATCCGGAACACGCGCCGGACGCAGGGGAATAGGGAGAGTCCACGATGTACCGCACGATGCTGAAATCGAAGATCCATAGGGCGACGGTCACCCAGGCCGATCTCCACTACGTCGGATCGGTGACCGTCGACGAGGACCTGATGGACGCGGCGGATCTGCTGCCGGGCGAACAGGTGTCCATTGTGGACGTCACCAACGGCGCGCGGCTCGAGACCTACGTGATCGCGGGCGAACGCGGCAGCGGGGTGCTCGGCATCAACGGCGCCGCGGCGCATCTGGTGCACCCGGGCGATCTGGTGATCCTGATTTCGTACGCGCAGATGGAGAACGCCGAGGCGGCCGCGTTCCGGCCGCGGGTCGTCTTCGTCGACGCGGACAACCGGATCGTCGAGAAGGGCGCCAACCCCGGGCACGCGCCGGAGGGCTCCGGCCTGTTGAGCGGCACCGTGACCCTGGCCGACGACGACACGATGACCTTCCCGGTCGCCGAAACCGCCGACGCCCGCCGTCTCGACGCGCTGCTGCACGCCGAAAGCTGAGTCCTTGCTGCTCACGATCGACGTCGGCAACACCAACATCGTTCTCGGGCTGTACTCGGGAAACGACCTGGCCGGTGACTGGCGGATGCGCACCGACGCGCGGATGACCGCCGACGAACTCGCGCTCACCATGCGCGGGCTCCTCGGCTCGCACGCGGACGCGGTCACCGGGATCAGCGCGCTGTCCACGGTTCCCGCCGTGCTGCGGGAGCTGCGCGTCATGCTTTCGCGGTACTACGCCAGGGTGCCGAAGATCGTCATCGAGCCGGGAGTGCGCACCGGCGTGCCGCTTTTGGTCGACAACCCCAAGGAGGTGGGCGCGGACCGGCTGGTGAACACCCTGGCCGCGCATCACCTGCACCCGTCCACCGCCTGTGTGGTGGTGGATTTCGGGACTTCGACCAATGTGGACGCCATCTCCGCCAAGGGCGAGTTCCTCGGCGGCGCGTTCGCGCCCGGGATCGAGATCTCGGTCGACGCGCTGGCCGCGCGCGCCGCGGCGCTGCGGAAGGTGGAGCTGGTGCCGCCGCGGTCGGTGATCGGGAAGAACACCGTGGAATGCCTGCAATCCGGCATCCTCTACGGTTTCGCCGGCCAGGTCGACGGCCTGGTGAAGCGGATCAAGCGCGAGCTCTCACCGGGCGGGGCGGATCCGGTCGCGGTGATCGCGACCGGCGGCCTCGCGCCCCTGGTGCTCGGCGAGTCCGAGACGATCACCGAGCACGCGCCGGATCTGACCCTCCTGGGCCTCCGGCTGGTCTACGAGCGCAACCACCGCGTTTAGTCCTCTGAATGCGGTCCTTGCGCGGGCAACTACCGCATTCAGAGGACTAAATGCGGCGGCGGGAGGCGATCATCAGCACCCGCCGCGTCATCAGGTCCTGGTTCCGGAGCGTCTGTTCGAGGCTCGCTCGGAGCCGCGAAGGATCGTCGCCCGATTCCGCCGCCAGCTCCTCCAAGCGTTCGAGCGAAAGCTCCATGGTCCGCCGCTGCCGCGCCCGCCAGTCCGGCGTCTCCTCGTAGGCGAGGACGTCGAAGCCGGCGGCTTCCAGCAGCGGCCGGTGGTCGGCGACCTGGGGCGGCCGGTTCACCGGCTGCCCGTCGAAGTCCCAGGTCGTGACGAGCAGCCGCCCGCCCGGCGCGAGGATCCGTGCGAACTCCTCGCAGGCGCGCCGCTTGTCGGGCGCGAACAACAGCGCGTCGACGCTCATCACCGCGTCGAACGACGCGTCCTCCAGCCCGGTGTCCTGGAAGTCGCCGATCCGGAAATCGGTCGCCTCGACGTCCATCGCTTCGGCTCGACGCCGTGCCGACGCCAGTGCCGTCGCCGCGATGTCGATGCCGGTGAGCGTCGCGTACGTGCGCGCGGCGACCCAAAGCCCGGGACCGCCGCGCCCGCAGCCGATGTCGGCGAGCCGCCCACCCGGCTCCAGCTGCGCTTCGGACGCGATGCGGCGCAGGTCGGTCCGGGTCACGAAGCTGTAGGTGTCCAGCTCGGCGGGGTACTCGTCGCCGTAGACCTCGGCCCAGATCCGCGCGGACACCGCCGACGCGGGGGCGCCGAACGTCGTCGTGAACGCCGCCTTCCAGTCGGTCATCGCTTACGCGCCCGGAAGACGGTGGTGGTGATCGGCAGATCGAATTCCCCGGACGCGGTTTCCGGATTCCGGTCGAGGAATTCCCGCGCCGTGCGAAGTTTGGCTTCGCGTTCCTCCGCCGGGGCCACCAGGATGTGCGAATGGGTCGCGAGGGTGGCCACGAGGGTTTCCGCCGTCCTGGGTTGTTTGTGACCGAACGTCTTCTTCTCGAACGGCTCGAAGGCTTCGTGTCGCGGCAGCGATTCGTAGTCGCTCAGCCAGCGCCTGCTCATCGACGTCTTGATCAGGGCGTTCAACTCCGCCAGCCAGCCCGCCGACTCGTCGTCGTGGTTCCACAGCGCCGCAACGACTCCGCCCGGCCTCAGCACCCTGGCCATCTCCGGATAGGCCCGGTCGAGATCGAACCAGTGGACGGCCTGGCCCACCACCACGGCGTCCACGGCTCCGTCCGGCAGCGGGATCTCCTCGGCGGTCCCGATGAGCGGGGTCACGGCGGGAAGTGTCCTGGTGAGCTCGGCGAGCATCTTCTCGTCCGGCTCGACGGCGGTCACCGTGACGCCCAGCGCCAGCAGTCCTTCGCTGACCTTGCCGGTCCCGGCCGCCAGGTCCAGGACCCGCTCCGGGGCTCCCGCCGCGCCGGCCAGCCCCCAGGCCAGTGCCTTTTCCGGGTAGTCCGGCCGATGCGCGGCATAGTCGGCGGCCTTCGCGCCGAACGAGGCGGCGCGGCGTGCGTGCAGTTCGGGTTCGATGCCGGGAGTGGATGAGTTCACGCGCTCAAGGTTAATGGAGAGAAAACCGGCCGGTCCGGACCCGGAAAAGGTAATCCGGTTGGCGTAGGGAACCGGCGGGTTCGTACGCTGTGCGCCATGACTGAAATCCCCGCATCCGAGGGCGTGAGCCCCGACGAAGACCTGCCGGAACAGATGCGGGTGCGCCGGGACAAGCGCGACCGGATAATCGCGGAGGGTATCGATCCGTATCCGGTCGAGGTGCCCCGGACGCACTCGCTGGCCGAAGTGCGCGCGAAGCATTCCGGTCTTCCTGTCGACACCGCCACCGGCGACATCGTCGGTATCACCGGCCGGGTCATGTTCATGCGCAATACCGGCAAACTGTGTTTCGCGAGTCTTCGTGAAGGCGACGGCACCGAGTTGCAGGCGATGCTCAGCCTCGCGAAGGTGGGCGAGGACGCGCTCGCGGCGTGGAAGTCCGATGTCGATCTCGGTGATCACGTATTCGTCTCCGGTGAGGTCATCACCTCCAAGCGCGGTGAGCTTTCCGTGATGGCCGACTCCTGGCGCATCACGTCGAAAGCATTGCGCCCGTTGCCCGTGGCGCACAAAGACCTGGCCGAGGAAACGCGGATCCGGCAGCGTTATGTCGATCTGATCGTGCGTCCCAAGGCGCGGGACGTGGTCCGTACCCGCGCCGGTGTGCTGCGTTCCCTGCGTGACTCGTTTCACGGCCGGGGATTCCTCGAGGTCGAGACCCCGATGCTGCAAACGCTGCACGGCGGCGCCGCGGCGCGGCCATTCGTCACGCATTCGAATGCCTTCGACCTCGATCTGTACCTGAGGATCGCGCCGGAGCTGTACCTCAAGCGTTGCGTGGTCGGCGGTATCGAGAAGGTCTTCGAGATCAACCGGAACTTCCGGAACGAGGGCAGCGACTCCTCGCACTCGCCGGAGTTCGCCATGCTCGAGTACTACGAAGCGTATGCGACCTATGACTCCAACGCGGTGATGACGCGGCAGCTCATCCAGGAGGCGGCACAGAACGTTCTCGGTACTCAGGTGGTCACTCTCGCCGACGGTTCGGAGTACGACCTGTCCGGCGAGTGGACCACGCTCGGAATGTACGAGTCGTTGTCCGAGGCGTTGTCGGAAGAGGTCACTCCCGAGACATCGGCGGACAAGCTGCGTTCCTATGCCGAAGCGCGAGAGCTGGAGCTCGACCCGAAGTTAGGTCACGGCAAACTCGTCGAAGAACTTTGGGAACATCTCGTCGGCGATCATCTCCACGAACCCACTTTTGTCCGTGATTTTCCGGTCGAGACATCCCCGCTGACCAGGCAACATCGCAGCAAGCCGGGGGTCGCGGAGAAGTGGGATCTGTACGTGCGCGGATTCGAACTGGCCACCGGATACTCCGAGCTGGTCGATCCCGTGGTGGAGCGTCAGCGTCTGGTGGAACAGGCTCGGCTGGGTGCGCAGGGTGATAGTGAGGCCATGAACCTGGATGAGGATTTCCTCCGCGCGCTGGAGTACGGAATGCCGCCGAGCGGTGGTGTCGGAATGGGGATCGACCGGTTGCTGATGGCGCTGACCGGCCTTGGTATCCGGGAGACCATCCTGTTCCCGCTCGTCCGACCCGAATAACCCGTCCGCGTGACAGATACCTCGATCGTTCTCGTAAACAAGATTTGCGTTATGAGTCGGTAGCGGGTATTAATGTCGCTAGACAAAGTCTTCTGTCCGGGGCATGCCCCGTACCAGATCATTCGTGTAAGCCCCCAGCAGGAGGAAACAGATGGCACAGAAGGTGCTCGTCTCGCTCGTCGACGACCTCGACGGCACTGAGGCGGAAGAGACCGTCGAGTTCGGTTTGGACGGTGTGAGCTACCAGATCGACCTTTCCGCGGAAAACGCGGAAGAGCTTCGTGACGCGCTGGCCCAGTATGTGGAGCACGCCCGTCGCGCGGGTGGCCGTAAGCGCACCGCCATTCGTCCGGTCGCCGGCGTGAAGGCCGCCGCCCGTCCCGCGACCGTGGACCGCGAGCAGAACCAGGCCATTCGCGCCTGGGCCCGCAAGAACGGCTTCCAGGTTTCCGACCGTGGGCGTATCCCGTCCGAGGTCGTGGAGGCCTACCACAAGAAGAACTGAGGTCTTTCAGACCTGACGGCCGCCGGGAAACTTTTCCCGGCGGCTTTCTTGTTCTTGTACACGGTTCAAGCGGGCGTACTCGGTGGGCGCCCATCCGGTCACGGAGCGGAAATCCCGGGTGAAGTGCGCTTGGTCGCTATAGCCCAGCGTGAACGCCAGTTCCGCGTAGTCCGGCCGTTCCTCGGCCGCGATCCGTGCCGCCGCTTCGTTCAATCGGTATACCTGAATCGCCCATTTGGGGGCGGTACCGACATGTTCGGCGAACAGGCGTTGCAGGCTTCGTTGAGACAGGCCCGTCCGGCTTGACAGCTCGGCGACCCGGGTAATGGACGGCTCAGCCGCGATTGTTTCCACCGCTTCGATGGCCGTCGCGGCCGCGGCGGTGAGCACGGGGCGTTTCGCGAGGAGCAGTTCCTCCGCGACACGGACCATTTCGAAGTCGTCCGTCGCATTCCGTACCGATTCCGTCACTCCGCCGTCGCCGGGGAAGAGATCGGTGAGCGGAACGGAACCGCCGGAGATCATCGAGACCGGACCACCGAGGAATGCCCGGAATGCCCCAGGACGGAATCGAACGCCGATACCGTGGTCCGTGCCCTCGACGAGGTAGCGGAAAGGCCGTTTCGCCGGCCCGAACGCGCCGGCCGCGAGGCGGAAGAACGTGACGTTCACCGCCAGATTGGGCAAAACCACCTGTTCCTCGCCCGGCCTGCCGCGCAGATCCCAGCGCAGCACCCAGTGATGGTCGACGTACGGGCGCAGTTCCGGCGAGGGCGGATGGCGGACGAGGCTGAACTTCGCCGCCCGCGCGTTGACGATCCCCGCCGGGATCCGGTGCCCGCTCACCGGATCAACCTAACCTTGTCGCGTTTCTTCAAGACAGCACACGGGTCCTCGTGAACTCATGGCCTCATGTCCGAACACGCCGCCCTGATCGCCCCCGCCGCCGCGGAGTTCACCGGAATCCTGCGCGGGATCGGCGAAACCGACCTCTCCGCCCCCACGCCGTGTGCCGAGTACGACGTCCGCGCGTTGCTGAACCACCTTCTCTACTGGGGTCCCTGGCTCGAAGCCGCCGGGCGCAAGACGGCACCGCCCGAGGTGTCCGTCGGTGAGGCCGAAGCGGGCCTCGCCGACGGCGAATGGCTCAGCGCCATCGAGAAACAGACCGCGCGGCTCGTGGACGTCTTCGGGACACCCGAAGCGTGGCAGGGCACCACGGCGCTCGGCACGGCGGAAATGCCGTCCTCGTTCGTCGGCGACATGGTGCTCGGCGAGTTCGTCTTCCACGGCTGGGACCTGGCGAAGGCGACCGGCCGCTCACTCGACGTCGCACCCGAAGCGGCCGAAGCCGTCTTGGCGTCCGCCGCGGCGATGGGCGAACAGGCCCGGGCGATGAAGGTGTACGGGGAAGAAGTGCCCGTCGAGGAAGGCGCGACGACGTTCGAACGCGCTTTGGGCGCGACGGGCCGAAACCCCGGCTGGCTCCCTTAACGGACCCGCGGGCAACCGCCGCATTCCGATTCCGCGGGAAGCAGATAGTTGTAACAGCAGCCTTCGCGGTTTCGCGTCCACTCGCGGCGTCCGTCGGCTCCCGAGGTCAGGGTCAGCTTCGACGCGGACGTCAGCGGCGGGAACCGCGTTTCGAGGACCAGGGCGGCGTCCGCGACCCCGGCCCCCTCGGCCTCCGGAGTCCCGCCCAGCCGCCCCGCCGACCACAGCGCGTTGTCGAGCGCGTCCGTGGCGGCGGCCCACAACTGGCGCCGGCCGAGCCTCGTCAGCGGCCCGTAGACGTCGATGAACCGGCTCGCGTGAGCGACGTACCGGCCCCGCAGGACGGCCGCGAGCGCCCGCTCGTCCGGGACCACGACGGCCCTCGGATGCGCCGAGCCCGCGTCGGTCGGCAGGCAGTGGAAGCCGTCGCCGAGGACGGCCACCGAGTCCGGGTGGGGCCGGTCGGCGCCGATCCGGAACGCCAGCGCGGACGGCGCCAGCGACGGGACGCGCCGTTCGTGATGGAGCAGCATCGCGCCGGCCAGGGCCGGGACGTGCAGGTACCAGGACAGGATCCAGCTCGCCGGGGTCCGCTCGGGGATCACAGGGGCTTCCCGATACGTCTCGGCGAGCCAGCCGGTGAGCCGCTCCCGCCAGCGCAGGAGACGGGCCGGTTCGCGGAGCAGGTCGCCGCAGCGGACCCAGCCCGGCTCGTCCTCCGGCACGTCCGCGCGGAGCCGGGCGTCTTCGGGCATCCTCGACAGGGAGGTGCGGAGCCCGTCCTCGCGCGACGCGAGCGTGCGGGGATACGACACACCGGCCTCCCATCATTAGGTACGCCTAACCTTACATACCGTCCGTGACTACTCCGGACGGGTGTCCATCCACTGGGCGGAGCCCGTGTTCGCGCTCAGCGGACAACCCTCGTCCGGCGGAATCCGGACGCGTGTTCGCACGTTGGGCTTGACGTAAAGGTGCAGGGCAACCGGAAGATGAAAGAGCGCACGGCCGGAGAACGGCCGGGGCGCGAACGGGCCGCAATCAGCCGTAGTGGTACGCCAGCGCGACCGCATGGCTACTAGAGTGGTCTCACGGTGCTGAATCCATCGCGGTGAAAGCACGATGGAAACGGGCCGCCGTCGCAGCAGTCGAGGGAGTGCACATGTTTGAGAGGTTCACCGACCGCGCGAGGCGGGTGGTCGTCCTGGCCCAAGAAGAGGCCAGGATGCTCAACCACAACTACATCGGCACCGAGCACATCCTCCTGGGTCTGATCCACGAGGGTGAAGGTGTCGCCGCCAAGGCGCTGGAATCGCTGGGCATCGCGCTGGAGGGCGTCCGCCAGCAGGTCGAGGAGATCATCGGCCAGGGGCAGCAGGCCCCGAGCGGGCACATCCCCTTCACCCCGCGGGCCAAGAAGGTGCTTGAGCTGTCGCTGCGCGAAGCGCTGCAGCTCGGCCACAACTACATCGGCACCGAGCACATCCTGCTCGGGCTGATCCGCGAGGGTGAAGGCGTCGCCGCACAGGTGCTCGTCAAGCTCGGCGCGGACCTCAACCGGGTGCGTCAGCAGGTCCTGCAGCTGCTGTCGGGCTACCAGGGTGGCAAGGAGTCGACCGAGACCGGCTCCGGACGCGGTGAAGGCACCCCGTCGTCGTCGCTGGTGCTCGACCAGTTCGGCCGCAACCTGACCGTGCAGGCCCGCGAAGGCAAGCTCGACCCGGTCATCGGCCGGGGCAAAGAGATCGAGCGGGTCATGCAGGTGCTGTCGCGGCGCACCAAGAACAACCCGGTCCTCATCGGCGAGCCCGGCGTCGGCAAGACCGCCGTCGTCGAAGGGCTCGCGCAGAACATCGTCAAGGGCGAGGTCCCGGAGACGCTGAAGGACAAGCAGCTCTACACCCTCGACCTCGGCTCCCTGGTCGCCGGTTCCCGGTACCGCGGTGACTTCGAAGAGCGCCTGAAGAAGGTGCTCAAGGAGATCAAGACCCGCGGCGACATCATCCTGTTCATCGACGAGCTGCACACGCTCGTCGGCGCGGGTGCCGCCGAGGGCGCGATCGACGCCGCGTCGATCCTGAAGCCGATGCTGGCCCGTGGCGAGCTGCAGACGATCGGCGCGACCACGCTCGAGGAGTACCGCAAGTACATCGAGAAGGACGCCGCGCTGGAGCGCCGTTTCCAGCCGATCCAGGTCGGCGAGCCGTCGCTCGAGCACACGATCGAGATCCTGAAGGGTCTGCGTGACCGGTACGAGGCGCACCACCGCGTCTCGATCACCGACGGCGCGCTGGTGCAGGCGGCCACCCTCGCGGACCGCTACATCAACGACCGCTTCCTGCCGGACAAGGCGATCGACCTGATCGACGAGGCCGGCGCCCGGATGCGCATCCGCCGCATGACCGCGCCGCCGGACCTGCGCGAGTTCGACGAGAAGATCGCCGACGTGCGCCGGGACAAGGAGTCCGCGATAGACGCGCAGGACTTCGAGCGCGCCGCCCGCCTCCGCGACGAGGAGAAGACCCTCCTTGGCCAGAAGGGCGAGCGGGAGAAGCAGTGGAAGGACGGCGACCTCGACGTCGTCGCCGAGGTCGACGAGGAGCAGATCGCCGAGGTCCTCGCCAACTGGACCGGTATCCCGGTGTTCAAGCTCACCGAGGAGGAGACCACGCGTCTGCTCCGCATGGAGGAGGAGCTGCACAAGCGGATCATCGGCCAGGAGGACGCGGTCAAGGCCGTCTCCCAGGCGATCCGCCGCACCCGTGCCGGCCTGAAGGACCCGAAGCGCCCCTCCGGCTCGTTCATCTTCGCCGGCCCGTCCGGTGTCGGTAAGACCGAGCTGTCCAAGGCGCTCGCGGCGTTCCTGTTCGGCGAGGACGACGCGCTCATCCAGATCGACATGGGTGAGTTCCACGACCGCTACACCGCTTCGCGGCTCTTCGGTGCCCCTCCGGGCTACGTCGGCTACGAAGAGGGCGGCCAGCTGACCGAGAAGGTGCGGCGCAAGCCGTTCTCGGTGGTGCTGTTCGACGAGATCGAGAAGGCCCACCAGGAGATCTACAACACGCTCCTGCAGGTCCTCGAAGACGGCCGTCTCACCGACGGTCAGGGTCGTACGGTCGACTTCAAGAACACCGTGCTCATCTTCACCTCGAACCTGGGTACCTCGGACATCTCCAAGTCCGTTTCGCTCGGGTTCTCGTCCGGCGGTGACAGCACCAACCGGTACGAGAAGATGAAGCAAAAGGTCAACGAGGAGATGAAGAAGCATTTCCGGCCGGAGTTCCTGAACCGGATCGACGACATCATCGTCTTCCACCAGCTGACCAAGGAACAGATCATCGAGATGGTCGATCTGATGATCGCCCGGGTCGAGACGCAGCTCAAGGCCAAGGACATGGAGCTGGAGCTCACGCCCAAGGCCAAGTCGCTGCTCGCCAAGCGCGGCTTCGACCCGGTGCTGGGCGCGCGGCCGCTGCGTCGCACGATCCAGCGCGAGATCGAGGACCAGCTGTCGGAGAAGATCCTGTTCGGCGAGGTCCAGCCCGGCCAGATCATCCTGGTCGACGTCGAAGGCTGGAACGACGAAGAGGGCGAGAAGGACGACAAGGCGCACTTCGTCTTCCGTGGCGAAGCCCGTCCCTCGTCGGTCCCGGACGCCCCGCCGGTGAGCATCGGTGCCGGCTCGACCGAAGAGAACGGTGAAGCCGAGGGCGAGTAAGGCCTCTCTGCTCCGGAAGTGCCCGTCGCGGTTCGCCGCGGCGGGCACTTCCGCGTTTCGGGGTGTGTCGTCTTCAATCACGCGAGTTCGCCGTCCAATCACGCGAGTTCCGTGTTCCATCACGCGAGTCACGTGTTTCCGTACGGACGCCATTCGTGTGTGGATGGACGACACGCGTGATTGGGCGGACGACACGCGTGATTGGGCGCGGGACTCACGTGATTGGAGGCGGAACTCGCGTGCGGTCCTTGCGGTTGCGGAAGGCCCCGAGGCGGAAGCGCACCTTCGTGGGAACTCTGGTCTTCGAGCCTCGACCGATATAAGGTCTACATTATGGTCGGCTGATGCAGTGGGAGATCGAACTTCACGAGGAAGTGGATCGCTGGTTCGCGGCGCTGTGTCGGGAAGAACCGCGTACGGCCGACCGGGTCGAAGAGGCGATCGACATGCTGGCTCGTGAAGGCCCACGGCTCGGGCGGCCGCTGGTCGACCGGATCAGCGGATCGCGAAGACACAACTTGAAAGAGTTACGCCCGGCGTCGGCCGGGCATACCGAGATCAGGATCTTGTTCGTCTTCGATCCGGTGCGCAGGGCCGTACTCCTGGTGGCCGGTGACAAGGCCGGAAACTGGAAACGGTGGTACGACATCAACATCCCGATCGCGGAGGAGCGATACCGGCACCATCTCGACGCGATGGAGGAAGGCTGAAATGGGTCGGTCCTGGAAAGAGGTCAAGGCCGAAAAGCTCGCCGCGGACCGTGACGCCGGCCGCGACGTCGAAGCCGCGCGAGCCGAGGCGCGGGAAGCCACTCAGGCGTACGTTCTCGGCTTCCGGCTGTCGCGACTGCGTGAGGACGTCGGACTGAGCCAGGCCGAGGTCGCCAAGCGGATGGGCGTCAGCCAGCCGCGGATCAGCCAGCTCGAGCAGGGTGATCCGAGCCAGATGGAATTGGACACGCTCCGCAGGTACATCGGCGCCTTGGGCGGCCGGATGCGCGTGGTCGCCGATTTCGACGATCACGACGTCACCATTTCCACCGCCGTCTGAACCCGCCCCGGTCTCCCGATCTTCGCGTGAGACGATGCCCTCGGGTCCGGGAGGGGGTCAGGTGGACGTTCTGGCGATCGATTTCGGTACCTCCAGCACGGTGGGGGTGCTTTCGATCCACGGCAAGGGGACGCAGGTCGTCGAGATCGACGGGTCGGTGACGATGTCGTCCGCGATCTACGCCGACAAGGACGGCACGGTCTTCGTCGGCCGGGACGCCGAACGCCGGGCCCGGCTGGATCCGAGCCGGTTCGAGGCGAATCCGAAGCGGCGCATCGACGAGGGCGCTCTCCAGCTCGGTGACCTCTCGCTCCCCATCGCCGACGCGTTCGCCGCGGTCCTGCGCCGGGTCGGCGAAGAGGCGGAGCTGCTCCTGCAGCGGATGCCCGCGCAGGTGCGCATTTCGCATCCCGCGGGCTGGGGCCCGGATCGCAAGCAGATCCTCCGCGACGCCGCCCTCAAGGCCGGATTTCCCACCACGGTGCTGATTCCCGAGCCGGTCGCGGCTGCCGCGCACTATGCCTCGCTCGACAACGGCAGGCGCCCGCCCGGTCCGATCGCGGTGTACGACCTCGGGGCGGGCACCTTCGACTGCGCCGTCGTCGGCGTGAGCGCGCAGGGGTTCGCCGTGCTCGCCGAGGACGGGCTGCCCGATCTCGGCAGTCTCGACATCGACCAGGCGCTGCTGGTGCACATCGGCCGCGAGGTGTCGCATTCCGATCCCGCGCACTGGCAACGGATCCTGCGCCCGCAGTCGGTCAGCGACCGCCGGACGCGGCGGTCGTTGCTGCAGGATGTCCGTGACGCCAAGGAAAGCCTGTCCCGCCATCAGCAGACCGAGATCCCGATGCCGGAGCCCTTCGGCGACGTGCGGGTGACGCGGATGGAGCTCGAAGCGCTCGTCCGGCCGAGTTTCCTGCGCAGCGGCGAACTCCTGGCCACCACGATCCATCGCGCCGGGCTGACCCCGGACCGGCTCGGCGGCGTCTACCTCGTCGGCGGGCCGAGCCGGATGCCGTTGCTGGCGAGCCTGCTGGCGAACCAGCTCCGGATCGCGCCGACCACGCAGGACCAGCCGGAGACGGCGGTCGCGTTCGGGCTGCATCACGTGCCCACCGGTGGCGAGGATTCCCAGCTGACCGTGCCCGCTTTCGCGCCGGTGCGGCCACAGCCCGTCCAGCAGCCGGTGCAGCAACAGCCCCCGCCTGTGCGGCGTCCGCAGCCGCCGCGCTGGACGCCGCCCACGCCACCGCCCGGCCGGAACTGGCAGAAGCCCACGACCTACGGCGTCGTCGCGCTCGCCCTCGCGGCGATCGTGACGACGATCGTCCTGCTCACCGGCGGCGAGGACGAACCGGTCGCCGGACCGGCCCCCGCGAAACCGGTGAGCTGCGATCAGCCCGGGACGAAGGACGCGCAGGGGTTCACGGACTGTCTCCGCCGGATCGCCGCCGTCATCCCGCAGCGGGACGAGTGCCGGGACGCGCCGGACGCGGCCGCCACGGTGGGCGCGGCGTCGGCGGTCACCTGCGTGTTCAAGGACGCCAAAGGGTCGAACGCGATCAACTACTACCAGGGCGTCGCGATGACCGGCCTGGAGGACGGCGTCCGGCAGCGGATGACCAAGGGCAAGCCCGCGGAGGGCACCTGGGCGGCAGACGGCCTCCGAGGGCGCTACATGGCGGGCGTAGGCGCGCGAAGCGGCATCGTGCTCTTCGGGACCGAAGACGCACCGTTGAGCGCGATGCTCGTTTCGACCCGCAGCGACGGCACCGCGCGGACGACCGCGGAGATGGTCGAGTTCTTCACCGCACAGCTCAAACCTTGATCAGTGCAGGGTGCCTGCGGGCGTAGAAAGGTCTTCGGTCACCGAAAGCGCGGTGTCGACGATGATCTCCAGCGCCTCGGCGGCACGGTGCACGGCCAGGCTCGGCGCGGTGGTCCGCGCGGCCTGCTCCGGGGTGTACGGCACGTGCACGAAACCGCCGCGTACCCCGGGAAAGTCGTTGTCCAGCAAGTGCATCAGGCCGTAGAAGACCTGGTTGCACACGTACGTCCCGGCGGTGTGCGAGACCGACGCCGGCAACCCCGCGTCCTTGATCCCCGTGACACAGGCCTTCACCGGCAGGGTGGTGAAGTACGCGTTGGGCCCGCCGGGGATCACCGGGACGTCGACGGGCTGCGAGCCCGCGTTGTCCGGGATGCGGGCGTCGATCAGGTTGATCGCGACCCGCTCCGGGGTGACGTCGGGGCGGCCGCCCGCCTGTCCGACGCAGATCACCAGCTCCGGGCGGTACTCGTCGATCGCGTCGCGCAAGGTGACCAGCGAACGCGAGAAGACGCACGGCAGTTCGACGGCCACGGTGTCGTGCCGACGGCCGGTGAGCAGGGAAACCGCCTGCCACGACGGATTCACCCGCTCACCGCCGAACGGTTCGAAACCGGTGAGGAGCACAGACGTCATGCCCTCACCCTAACGTGTGACGCAGGTCAGGAGGCGGGCTTGAGGTCCCCTGGGTACAGGTACTCGGGCGCCGGTTTGGTGTTGCCGTAGAACCACGCGTCGAAGAAGCCCTGGAGGTTCTTGTGCGCGACGCGCTCGGTGAACTTCTGGAACTCCGGCAGGCTCGCGTTGCCGTCGCGGTGGATGGCGGGCCACGTCTTGAGGATGCGGTCGAACGGTGCCGCGCCGATGTAGTTCTTCAACGCGTGCAACGCCACCGGGCCCTTCGAGTACACGTAGGTGAACTCGTTGCCGGGCCCCATGTCGTACAGCTTCCCGGCCCAGAAACGATCCGTCGCCTTCTGCACGGCGTTCAGGTAACGCGCCTTGAGGTCCTGGCCCGACTTCGCCTCGGACCACAGCCATTCCGCGTACGACGCGAAGCATTCGTTGAGGCAGACGTCCTTCCATTTGTCGACGGCGACCGAGTCGCCCCACCACTGGTGGGCGTTCTCGTGCACGATCGTCGGGATGTTGCCCGCCGCGCCCGAGTAGATCGGCCTGCTCAGCGTCTCCAGCGAGAACCCGATCGGCTCGGCGAGGAAGATGCCGCCCGCCGCGTCCACCGGGTAGCGCCCGAACTTCGACGCCAGGAAGTCGATGATCTCCGGCAGCCGCGCCTCGGCCTGCTTGGTCGACGCGGGGGTGCCGGGGGCGTAGGCGTTGACGACCGGGGTGCCGTCGGACAGCTTCGTCCGCTCGAACTCCCATTTGTCGATCGCGACCGTCGTCATGTACGGCACGGCCGGGGTCTCTTCGGCCCAGACGTAGGTGGTCTTCGGCCCGTCGGCGAAGTGCCCGCGCTCGCCGCCGTTCGAGATGACGCCCCATTCCGAGGGCACGGTGACGGCGAGGTGGAAGGTCGCCTTGTCACGCGGGGTGTCGTTGACCGGGTACCAGGTGGTCGCGGATTTCGGCTCGCCCGCGACGAACGCGCCGCCGGATTTCGCGTACTGCCAGCCGTTCTCGCCCAGCGACGGATCCTCGATCGGCTGCGGGACACCGTGATAGGCGATTTCGGCGGTGAACCGCTCGTGGTTCCGCAGCGAACGCGCCGGGGTGATCACGAGTTCGTGGTCGCCGGTGCGGGTGAAGGCCGCCTTCCGCCCGTTGACCTTGACCGAGTCGACGGTCAGCCCGTGCAGGTCGAGGTTGAACGAGCTCAGCGCCTGCGTGGTCCGTCCGGTGATCGTCTGCAGGCCGGTGAGCTGTTTGGTGGCGGGCTCGTAGCCGATTTTCAGGTTGTAGTCGCCGACGTCGTAGCCGCCGTTGCCGTCCTGCGGGTAGTAGCTGTCGCCCGCGCCGTCGGCGCCGGGTTTCCCGGTGTCGGCGAGGGCGGTCCCGCCGCCGAGGACACTCGCGGCCAGAACGGCGGCGATGACGGCCGCACTCCGGTACCTCATTCACGCTCCCAGTCGATCGGCTGTGACTTGGCCTCGAACGTAGCGCCGTGACCTCGGCCGACCGCCCGGAAAGCTCCTTCGTGCCCGGATAATCCCCACTTCCGTCGCCTGATCGAGGTCCGGAAGTCCGACAGCGCGCTCTGAGAGACACAGCCTGGTCGGGGTATGCGTTTGCGGCTTCTGGAAAGCTGGGGTCCGTGCGTGTGACGCTGCTGGGCCCGGTCGGAGCGGAGGCCGGTGACGGCACCCCGGTCGACATCGGCGGTGCCCGCCTCCGCATGCTCTTGGCCAGGCTCGCGCTGGAGCCCGGCCGCGCCGTCCCGGCGACGTCCCTCGTCGACGGTCTTTGGGGCGCGGAGCCGCCCGCCGACGCGGCGAACGCGCTGCAATCCCTGGTCTCGCGGCTGCGCAAGGTCCTGCGCGCCGAAGACGTCGCCCTCGACTCGGGCCCCGGCGGTTACCGGCTGGACGTCGCCCGCGAGGACGTAGACGTGTGCCGCTTCGAGCGGCTGGCCGCGGAGGGACGCGCGGAACTCGCGGCGGGCCGGGACGCCGGTGCGGCCGCGATCCTCGCCGAGGCGCTCGGGCTTTGGCGTGGTCAAGCACTGTCCGACGTCCTCGAAGCTCCTTTCGCGCAGGCACCGGCGACCCGCCTGGAGGATCTACGCCTCGAAGCCACCGAAGACCGCTTCGAAGCGGAGATCCGGCTCGGCGGGCATGACCGGGTGCTGGCGGATCTCAAGGAGGCCGCCGCACGGCATCCGCTGCGCGAACGGCTCGCCGGGCTGTGGATCCGGGCGCTGTGCGCGGCCGATCGCCAGTCCGACGCCCTCGCGGTCTACGAGGAGGTCCGGGCGGCGCTGGCCGACCAGCTCGGTGTCGACCCCTCGGCCGAACTCCAGGAGATCCATCTCGCGGCGCTGCGCGGCGAACTCGGCCCGCCACCCGCGCCCGCCGATCATCTGCCGGTCCGGCTGACCAGTTTCGTCGGCCGTGACGACGAGCTGAAGCTGATCGCCGAACTCCTCGCCGGCGCGCGGCTGGTGACGCTCGTCGGGCCAGGTGGCGCCGGGAAGACGCGGCTGGCCACGGAGGTCGCGACGCGGCATCCGGCGCACGCGCGCGGACGCGTCTGGTTCGTGCCGCTCGCCGGCGTCCGCGACCCCGGCGACCTGCCCGGCGCGGTCTTCGCGGCGCTGGAGCTGTGGGATCTCGGCCTCACGCACGCAGGCGATCCGATGCGCCGCCCGGCGGACGCGCTGGCCAGGGTCGTGGAGACGCTCGGCGCCGGTGAATCGGTGCTGGTGCTGGACAACTGCGAGCATCTGGTCGACGCGGCGGCGGAGCTGACGAACACCCTGCTGCGGCGGGTGCCGACCTTGCGCGTCCTCGCGACGAGCCGGGAGGCGCTGGCCATCGACGGCGAGACGTTGTGCCCGCTCGGTCCGCTGTCCGTTCCGGAAGGCACGCCGACCGTCTCCCAAGCGGCGGAGGCGGGCGCGATCCGCCTGTTCGTCGACCGGGCGGTGGCCGTGCGCCCGGACTTCCGGCTCGACGAGTCCACAGTGGACGACGTCGCGCAGATCTGCCGCAGGCTGGACGGGATGCCGCTGGCGCTGGAACTGGCCGCGGCGCGGCTGCGGTCGATGACCGTCGCGCAGATCTCGCAGCGTCTCGACGACCGGTTCCGCCTGCTGACCTCCGGCAGCCGGACGGCGCTGCCGAGACAGCGCACGCTGCGTGCCGTGGTCGAGTGGAGCTGGGACCTGCTCGACGACGCCGAACGCGTGCTCGCCAGACGGCTTTCGGTGTTCGGGGGCGGTGCCGAGGTCGAAGCGGTCGAAAGCGTCTGCGCCGACGAAGACCTGCCCGCCGAGGACGTCCTGTACGTCCTCGGCTCGCTCGTCGAGAAGTCCATTGTGGACGCGATCGCAGGTGAGCACGGCGAGCCGCGCTACCGCATGCTGGAGACCATCCGGGCCTACGCGGCGGAACGTCTCGACGAGGCCGAAGAGCGGGAACGGCTGAGGAAGGCCTATCACCGCTACTACGCCCAGCTCGCCGAGCGGCTGGAGCCGATGCTGCGGACGGCGGACCAGCTCGTCGCCATCTCCCGGTACGACGAGGAGCACGGCAACATCGTGACCGCGCTCCGCCAGGCCATCGACGCCGACGACGTCGAGATGGCGATGCGCCTGTTCGGCAGCACGTTCTGGTACTGGCTGATCAAGGGCGACAGCGACCGGGTGGAGTCCTTCGTCGCCGAAGTGCTCACTTTCGGCGACCGCCTGGAGGACGATTTCGCGGCCGCGTTCCGGGCGATGCGCGAGATCACCACGATGGTGCCCGGCGTCGGCGACCCGGAAGCCGTGCGCTCGCTCATCGACGAATGCGTGCGGACCGGCGCGTACAACCGGTTCGCCGGGCTGGCCATCGGCCTGCCCATGCTGGCCTTCTTCTCGCAGGACAAGAAGCTCGCGCACCGCGAGGTGCAACGGGCGCTGGCGAGCGAGGATCCCTGGTCGAGGGCGGCGGGGTCGTGGGCGCACAGCTTCGTCCTCACCGACGACGGTGATCCCGACGGCGCCGAACAGGCCAGGGACCGGGCCTACGAAGGGTTCCTGGCACTGGGCGACCGGTGGGGCACCGCGATGGCGCTGGGCATGAAGGCGAGCGACATCTCGATGTCCGGTGATCACGAAGCCGCGCTCGCGCTGTACCGCCGAGGGCTCGCCCTCGCGCTCGAACTGGGTTCGCAGGACGACGTGATCCAGCAGCGCTGGCGGCTCGCGACGGAGTACGCGCGGGCGGGCGACCTGGACACGGCGACGCGCGAGATGATCGAGGCCGAGCGCTACGCGAACGAAACGGGCAACGCCCAGCTCGCGGTGATGGTGCTGGTGGGCAAGGCCGATCTGCTCTGCCGCGCCGGACGCGTGGACGAGGCGCGCGAGGCCGCCGTCCGATTCCGGGAGAAGATGACCTCGGTCGCGGCGCCGGGCATGTTCGGCGAGGAGTTCGGCGGGTACATCGACACCGAGATCGGGCTGGCCGCCGGGGATCTGGCCGCGGCGGAGCGCGGTGCCGCGGTCGTCGTGAAGTCCACCGCGGAACGCGGCGACATCGCCGACCTCGGGCGGATCGTCGAGGTCGGCGGCCTGATCCGGTTCCGGCAGGGCGACCCCGAGACCGCCGTCCGGCTGCTCGGCGCGGCGAAACTGCTGCGCGGCAGGCTGGATCTCGGCGAGCCCGCCATCCGGGAGCTGATCGGCGAACTTCGCGAGCGATTCGGCGAAGAGCGCTACGAAGCCTTGCTCACACAGGATGCCGGGCTTTCCCGCCCCGACCTGATGTCCTGGATCCTCCAGGAAGTGGGAGCGTGAAGAAGGGCCCCTCGCCCGGCAGTGGCGAGGAGCCCTTCACGCGCGTTTCCCCCTGACCCCCGTCAGACGCGCTTCCGGTAAGCCCAAGTGGCGAGCGGAAAGAAGACCGCGAGCGCGGCCGCCATCCAGATCAGCGCCCCGGTCAGCGGTCCGGCGATCGGCCCGCCGTTCATCAGCCCGCGCAGGACGTCGGACATCTGGGTCACCGGGCTGATGTCGGCCCAGGCCTTCAGCCAGCCGGGCATCGTGCTCGTCCCCACGAACACGTTGCTGCCGAAGGTCAGCGGCATCAGCACCACGAACATCAGGCCCTGCACCGCTCCAGGACTCTTCACCAGCATCCCGACGAAGACCGAAGCCCAGCAGAACGACAGCGCGAACGCGATGACGAGCAGGATCGCCAGCGCGAACTCGGCGGGTCCGGTCTGGATCCGGTAGCCCATGATCGTCGCCACCACCATCAGCACGACCAGGCACACCAGGTACCGCACGATGTCGGCCAGCACGGCGCCGATCAGCGGCGCGGACCGGGCGATCGGCATCGCGCGGAACCGGTCGAACACGCCCTTGGTGACGTCGGTGTTCAGCTGGACGCCGACGGTCATGCTGGCCTGCAGGATGTTGAACACCATGATGCCGGGCACGATCATCTGGAGGTAGCTCTCGGTGCTGCCCATGATCGCGCCACCGAACAGGTAGACGAACATGACCAGGAAGATGATCGGCGCGAGCGTGACGTCGGCCAGCTGCTCCGGGTTCTTGCGGATCTTCAGCACTCCGCGCCAGGCGAGGGAAAGCCCGTGCCGCGTGCTGCTCGACAGTGAAACGCGCCGTGGTGCGGGCGCGGCGATGGTCGTCATACCAGGCTCCCTTCCGGAGTAGCGTCCTTTGTGGACTCGTCGGTCTTCTTGCCGGTCAGCGCGAGGAACACCTCGTCGAGGCTGGGCAGCCGCAGCGCCAGCTCGTCCGCGGTGATCCCGGCTTCGTCCAGCTTGCGGACCAGAGTGGACAGCAGGACGGGATCGGCGACGGGTGCGGTGAGCAGCCCGGTGTCGTCGTCCCGGTTCGGCCGGACCCCGGTGAGCCCGGCCAGGATGCGCTCGACGGCGTCCAGGTCGGCGAGCGCGGACGGCCGCACCTGCAGCGTCTGGCCGCCGGTCCGCCGCTTGAGCTCGTCGGCCCGCCCGTTCGCCACGACGTGCCCGTGGTCGAACACGGTGATCGTGTCGGCCAGCTGGTCGGCCTCCTCCAGGTACTGCGTGGTGAGCAGCACCGTCGTGCCGTCGGCGACCAGCGTCCGGACCACGGCCCAGACCTCGTTGCGGGCGTGCGGGTCGAGCCCGGTGGTCGGCTCGTCCAGGTACAGCACCTTGGGACGGCCGACCAGGCTCGCGGCGAGGTCGAGCCGCCGCCGCATGCCGCCCGAGTAGGTCTTGATCGCGCGGCCGGCGGCGTCGGTCAGCTCGAACCGCTCCAGCAGCTCGGCCGCGCGCTTCTTCGCGTCCGCCCTCGAGAACTCCAGCAGCCTGCCGATCAGGACGAGGTTCTCCGTACCGGAAAGGTCCTCGTCGACCGACGCGTACTGCCCGGTCAGCCCGATCATGCTCCGGACCGCCATCGGGTTCTTGACGACGTCGTACCCGAAGACGCTCGCGTGGCCGCGGTCCGGCCGGATCAAGGTGGCCAGGATCCGCACGGCGGTCGTCTTCCCCGCGCCGTTCGGCCCCAGCACCCCGACCACCTTGCCCGCCGGGACCTCCAGATCGACCCCGTCGAGCGCCTTCGTCTCCCCATAGTGTTTGACCAGGCCCTCGGCCCTGATCGCGTGAGTCATCGCTTTCCTCCTGTGGATCTCGCCCCGCGGACAAAGGTGCACCCCGGGCCTGGCAGACCGCGCACAGCGCGCTGGCAGCGGCTGTCAGGAACTGATAAGCGCTGGTAGACGCCGTGTGAGGAGGTTGTGAAGGTGTTGTGGAGACCGCCGCCCCGGCGCGCCCGATCGGCATACTCGACGGCATGGTGATCGAAGAACGTCCGGTTCGCCCGGCGGCCCGTCCCGGCACCGGACGGAAGCTGGTCAGTGGGCTCCTCATCGCGGCGGTCGTGCCGTTCGCGGTGCTGACCGGGCTGCGGCTGGTCGGCTACGACGGCAACACGTACACGATCGCCGCGCTCGCGCTGACCCCGTACGCCGGGATCGCGACGCTCGTGCTGGGCGTTCTCGCGCTGGTGCTGCGCCGCTGGTGGACCGCGGTCGTCGCACTGGTGCTGACCTGCACACTCGCGTCCATGGTCCTGCCGCGCGCCTTCGCGAACGAGCAGAAGGCGCTCGACGGGAAGCACGTCCGCGTGCTGGCGTCGAACATGCTCGGCGGCCAGGCGGATCCCGCCAGGATCGTCGGCTACGTGAAGGAACACCAGGTCGACGTCCTGAGCCTGACCGAGCTGACCCCCGAGGCGATCACCGCGCTCGACCGGGCCGGGCTGTTCCAGGTCCTGCCGTACCACGTGCTGCATCCGGCCGAGTGGGCGTTCGGCTCCGGGCTGGTGTCGAAGTACCCGCTCACGCCGCTGAAACTGAGCGGCGACTCGGATCACAAGCAGCCCAGCGCGAGCGTGGATCTCGGGGAGGGCGTCCGCGTCGAGGTCGTCGCGGTCCATCCGTCGGCACCGATGTGGGACCGGTACGAGTGGGTCGCCGAGGCCAAGGACCTGCCGTACGCCGACGCCGAGCACGACATCCGGATCCTGGCGGGCGACTTCAACGCGAGCCTCGACCACGCGCTCTTCCGCGAACTGCTGACCAGGGGATACGTGGACGCCGCCGACGAACTGGGGAAGGCGTTGGAAGGGACCTGGACGAACGGGATCGCACCGCCGGTGGCCATCGACCACGTGCTGGCGGACAAACGGACGGCCATCGCGGACTTCAAGGTGCTGGAGACGCCCGGCAGCGATCACGACGCCGTCTACGCGGAAATCGTCCTGCCCGGAAAGTGACCTTCCGCTGGCAGGCTTCCCGCCCATGAGGAAGCTCTGGGGAGTGCTCGCGCTGTCGCTGCTCGCGGCCTGTGTCCCGGGGCAGTCGCCGCCGGGTGAGGCGAAGAGCGCGCTGGGCTTCGCCGCCCGGCCCGGCGAGGCGAACGCCTTCGGTGTCCAGGATCCGGTCGCCGAGATCCAGCGGCTGTTCCGGCCGGGGCCCGACCGGACCGGGGTGGCGCTGACCCGCGCGGGCCGGACCGTGATCGGCGTCGGCTTCCGGGAGTTCCCCGGGGAAGGCCGGTCGGACCCGATCGCGTGGGTGTCCGGGGACGGAGGCACTCGGGAGATCGTGTTGCCGCAGGACAGACCGGGTCACTGGGCTCCGACTGCGATCGCCGCCGACGGCGACCGGGTGCTCGTGACCGCGGCCCTCGGCGGGGACGTCCGGGTCTGGGCATCCGGTGACGCGGGCGCCACCTGGACGGTCTCGCAGGTGCTCGTGCGGGCGAGCGACGTCTGGTTCTCCACCGCGCTCCGGGCGGGCGGGAAATGGCTGCTGGCCGGAGGTTCCGCGGCCGGTGCGCTGGTCCTGACCGGCGAGCCCGGCGCCTGGGAACTCGCTCCGCTCGGCGATGGCCGGATCCTCGGCGGGACCGTCGGCAAGGCGGGTGAGCCCGTGCTGTTCGGGGACCGTGTCGAGTGGAACCGGGGCAAGACGTCGAATCGGTCGTGCTCGGTGGTGTGGGTCGGGCAGGGCGGCTGGCAGCGGGGTGAGCTCGGCTGCCCGGCCGGACGGCTCATCGCCGCGATGACCCTCGACGACGGGCGTGTGGTGCTGAAGGGCGACCGCGCCCTGTGGGTGCGGCCTAGCTGAGCAGGGCGTCCAGCGCTTGGAGGGTTTCCAGGCCGTTGGTCGCGAGGGAGACCCCGCGGCCGTGCCGGATCCCGGGTTCACGCGGGTTGATCCGCACCAGGGCGCCGGTCGCGGCGCTGGCCAGCTCCGAGTACCGCCGCACCGTCGGCACGGCCTGTCCGGCGCCGAGTTCCACCACCACGAGGTCGCGATACGCGCGGCGCCACGCGTTCAGCTCGTCGAGCTGGGCCTGGCTGCGCTGCCCGAGCCAGTCGTAGTCGCCGAACATCAGGATGTTGGGCCGGGCGAGACCGCCGCAGCGCGGGCAGGACGGCAGCGGGGTCCGCGCGCGCATGGTGTCTTCGTCGATCGGGACCTCGACGTCGTCCGCGGACCAGATCTCCTTGGTGCATCTTTCGAGGCACTGCAGGTGATGGATGGAGCCGTGCGCCTCGGCGACCTGCGGATAACCGGCCTTCTGGAACTGTCCGTCCACATTGGACGTGAACGCGCGGGTGCCGCCCGGTTTGCGCGCTCCCCAGGACGACAGGAGACGGAACCCGTCGTGCGGGACGGTGGCGCGGTACAGCGCGAGCCGGTGGCCGTAGAAACCCCAGGCCAGCTCGGGATCCTCGGCGAAATGTCGTGGGTCGGCGAGCTCGACGAAGCTGATGCCCAGCCGCTCGTACGGCGGATACGCCTTCCAGAACCCCTCATCGCCCCGGAAATCGGGCAGGCCGGAGTCGACGCCCATCCCGGCACCGGCGCAGACGAGCAGCGCGCCGGCGCCGTCGATCAGTTCCGCGGCTCGTTCGAGTTCACTCACCCGGCTTCGAAGCCTGGACGACCTCGAATTCCAGCAGGTTCGCACCCGTGGAGACCGGCTTCGCGCGCTCGCCCGCGTGCGCCTCACGCGCCGGGCCGGACGCCCACGCCTGGTACGCCTCTTCGGACTCCCACTTGGTGTAGACGAAGTAGCGCGACTCGCCGGAGACCGGGCGGAGCAGCTCGAAGCCGAGGAAACCGGGCTGGTTGTCGACGGCGTGCAGTCGGGCGGCAAACCGCTTCTCCAGCTCGGGGCCTGCGCCTTCGGGTACCTCGATCGCGTTGATCTTCACGACAGCCATGCCGCCAGCCTACGACGAAATCGTTTTGCGCCGCGATGTGATGCGTGGGACCTTCCAGACGATGGCTGACACCAAGATCCTCATCTCCGGAGCGAGCGTCGCCGGACCGGCCTTGGCCTTCTGGCTGACCCGGTACGGCTTCCAGGTGACCGTCGTGGAGCGCGCGCCGTCGTTGCGCCCCGGCGGCCAGGCCGTCGACCTGCGCGGAACGGCCAAGGAGGTCGCCCGCCGGATGGGGCTCGACGAACGCATCCGCGCGGCCTGCACGGACACGAAGGGCGAGACGCTCGTCGACCGGAAGAACCGCACGAAGGCCACCATCCGCGCCGACGACTTCGACGGCGACGGTGTCGTCGCGGAGATCGAGATCCTCCGCGGCGACCTGACCGAAGTGCTCTACGAAGCGACCCAGGAGCGGACGGAGTACGTCTTCGGGGACCGGATCACCGCGCTGGACGAGCGGGCCGACGGCGTCGACGTCACCTTCGCGAGTGGTTCGAGGGCGACGTTCGACCTGGTCATCGGGGCGGACGGGCTGCATTCGGGCGTGCGGGCGCTGGCCTTCGGCGAGGAGTCCCGGTTCGTCCGGCATCTGGGCTCCTACCTGGCGTTCTTCACCGTGCCGAACCGGCTCGGCCTGCGGAACTGGGCCGTCGGCTACGACGACGTCGGCCGGGCCGCCGGGATCCGCGGCGTCCGCGACGGCGACGAGGCGATGGCGTACTTCGGGTTCGCGTCGCCGGAAATCGACTACGACCACCGCGATGTCGAAGCGCAGAAGGCGCTGGTCCGCCGGTTCGCCGCCGGGATGGAGTGGGAAGCGCCCTGGCTACTGGACCGGATGGACGAGGCGCCCGACTTCTACTTCGACTCGTGCGCCCAGGTGGTCATGGACTCCTGGTCGCGCGGCCGTGTCGGGCTGCTGGGCGACGCCGCTTTCTGCCCTTCGCCGCTGTCCGGGCAGGGCACGAGCCTGGCGTTCGTCGGCGCGTACGTGCTCGCCGGGGAACTCGCCGCCGGTCTCGACACCGGGCTGAAGCGCTACGAAGCCGTCATGCGCGAGTTCGTCGAGAAGACCCAGGAGCTGGGGCGGGAGAACGCGGAGTCGATCTTCGCGAAGTCGCGGACGGGGTTGCGGATGCGGTACCTGGCGATGCGGGTCATGCGGCTGAAGCCGTTCGCCGCCCTGGCCTCGCGGAAGATGCGGGACGTCGTGAACGGCATCGACCTGCCGGACTACCCCCGCCCGCATTCAGAGGACTAAATGCGTGGCTGAGTGCCCCGCAAGACCGCATTTAGAGGACTAAATGCGGGGCGGGCGTGGGGTCAGCCGCGCAGGGTGCCTGGGAGGAGTTCGGCGTCCGGCGGGATCGTCGTCCCGTGGAACCACGCGTCGAAGAACGGCCGCAGGTCCTGCTCCGAAAGCTTGATCGTGAACGCCTCGAAATCCGCCCAGCTCGCGTTGGCGTTCCGGTGCGCCGCCGGCCATTCCTTCAGCAGCCGCGCGAAAGCGCCTTCGCCGATCTTCCGCCGCAGTGCGTGGACGGCCAGGATCCCTTTGTCGTAGACGCCGCGGAATTCCTGCCCGGCCCCCATGCCGACCAGCTTCGGCTTCCAGAAATCGGCACTGCCCCGCATGATCTCCAGCGCGGCGCGATAACGGACGTCCAGGTCCTCGTTGTCCCGCGATTCCTGCCACAGCCATTGCGCGTACGACGCCAGGCATTCGTTGAGGCAGATGTCCGACCACGAATCCAGCGTCACCGAATCGCCGAACCACTGGTGTGCGGTTTCGTGCACCACGGTGATCAGGTCGGCCCATTTCGCGTAGGTCGGCCTGGTCTGGGTCTCCAGCGAGAAGTGGATGTCCTCGTCGAGATAGATGCCGCCCGCCGCGTCGACCGGATACGGCCCGAACTTCGAGCTCAGGAAGCCGATGATCTCCGGCAGCCGCCTGCCCGTGTCGCGCCGGTCCTCGGCGCCCGGCGCGTACGCGTTGACCACCGGCGTCCCGTCCGGCAGCGCCATCCGGTCGACGGTGAACTTGTCGATCGCCACCGTGGTCAGGTACGCCGCCACGGGGGTGCGTTCCTGCCAGGACGTCGTCGTCCAGCCGTTCGCCGCGGTCTTCTGGATCTCGCGTCCGTTCGAGATGACGGTCCAGCCGTCCGGCACGCGGGCGTTGAGGGTGAACATCGCCTTGTCGCGCGGGGTTTCGTTGACGGGATACCAGAACGACGCCGAATGCGGCTCGCCGACGATGAACGCGCCGCCGTCCTTCGACTTCTGCCAGCCGTTCTCGCTGCCGCCCGCCTTGGGCGTCGCGGACGGGTCGCCGCCGTAGAGGACCTTCGTGCGGAAGGAGGTCCCGTTCCGGATCGGCTCGGCGGGCGTCACCACCAGTTCGAATTCGCCCTCGCGCGCGAACTTCGCCGGTTTCCCGTCCACTTCAACGGATTGGACCGTCAAGCCGCGTAAGTCCAAGTTGTACCGATTGAGGTCTTGGGTCGCTTTCGCGATCACCGTGGTGTCGCCGTCGAGACGCCCTTTCGCGGGGTCGTAAGTGATCCCGACCTGGTATTCGGTCGCGTCGTAGCCGCCGTTTCCGTCCATCGGGTAGTACGGGTCGCCCGCGCCCGAAGCGCCCGGAGCCGGGTTCATCGGCGGCGGAGGAGGGGGCGTGGCCGGAGGAGGATCGGCACTGCAGCCGATAATCAGGGCGCAGACGACCCCCAGGACCAGACCGGCGGCGGGGACACGGCTGCGCATGGAGGGGAGCTTAGTGGTGATTCAGCGCGACGGGTTGGTCACTTTCGGCGGTGACGGGCCGCCGATCGTCCTGCTGCACGGACTGATGGGCAGGGCGACGACGTGGTGGCGGGTCGCGCGAAGGCTCGAACCGTACGGGCGTGTCCACGGCCTCGACGCGCGCGGCCACGGACGCGGGCCGCGCGGCGGGCCCTGGCGCACCGAACGGTTCGCCGACGACGTCGCGGAGGTGCTGCGGACCTTCGGCGAACCGGCGATCCTGATCGGACACTCGATGGGCGGCCTGCACGCGTGGGTCACCGCGGCCCGGCATCCCGAACTCGTCCGCGCCGTGGTCTGCGAGGACTTCGCGCCGGATCAGCGCGGCCGGACCGTGGACACCTGGCGCGGGTACTTCGAGTCGTGGCCGGTCCCGTTCCGGTCGCTGGCCCACGTGCGCGAGTTCTTCGGCGACACCGGCGACTACTTCATCGAATGCGTCGAGGAACGCGAAGACGGCTATCACCTGATCGCGTCACTCACGGACCTGTACGAAATCGCGGCCGAGTGGGGACGGCGTGATTTCTGGGAGTTCGTCGAACGCGTCAAGTGTCCGCTGCTCGCGATCGAGGGCGAACGCACCGCGATGCCGCACGGCCAGCAGGCCGAACTGGCCGCCCGCGTACCCGGCGGCCTCGGACGGCACATCGTCGTCCAAGGCGCCGGGCACGTGGTGCACGACGAAGCGCCGGAGACCTACCTCGGTGCCGTCGAAGCGTTTCTCTCCGACGTCATCGGTCAGCCCTTCGCGAGCTGAGCGTCGATCCAGGCGCGCAACCGCGCTTCGCCCGGGTAACCGATGTTCCGCGACGACGGCAGTTCGGCGGCGTTGCGGACGCCGACCAGCGTCGGGAGGTAGCGGATGTTGTACCGGGTGGACAGGTCACGGCTCTGGTCGACGTCGACCTCGCCCAGCAGGAACCGCCCGCCGTATTCACCGGCGAGCCGCTCGATCACCGGTTTCATCTGGCGGCACGGCGGGCACCAGGTCGCGCCGAAGTCCATGATGACCAGCTTCTGCTTCGAGATGTTCATGACCTCGGCGTAGTTGGCCGAGGTCACCGTCATCACGTTCTCGGCTTTCGGTGCGGCCGAAGCCACTCCGCCGCCGAATCCGGTGACGAGTGCCAGGGCACCGGCCAGCACGCAGACGAATCGTTTGACCTTGGACAAGACGATCTCCTTTCAGGACGAAGACCAGGTCGGAAGATCGTTCGCGACCCAGTCTTCGATGCCTTCGCGGTACTTGCGGACGTTCGTGTATCCGAGCTCCAGCAGCCGCCGTCCGACGAATTCACTGTTGCGGCACGGCGTGTTCGCGCAATAGACGACGATCGCGGCGGCCTTGTCCGGAAGCACCACGGGTGCCAGCCGGTCGGTGAATTCGGCGGCCCGTTCGTACGGGAAACCCGGAATGTTGCGTGCTTCCGGCAGATGTTCCTTGTCGAAATAGGCGACCGGCATCGTGTCGACCACGACCACCGAACCGGACTCCATCCGGGAAAGCAGTTCCGTACGGGTGATCAACGGCAGCATGGTGCCCCTTCTTTCGGCGACCGTGATTGACGATGCACATCGTCGGCCGCCTCGCGGGACCCGCTCTAGTGCCGCCTCGGCATGCCGAGGGGTTATCCGGCGGCCACTCTTCCGTGGCGGTGCAACCAGGAGCGGTACGACGCCGTCCGTTCGGCGAGCCGCCAATAGCCCGCCCTCGCCTCGGTGGCGAGTTCCGGGACCCCGTGCGCGCACGGCCCGTCTTCCCGCCACGCCAGCACATGCCGAACGCACATCGGCGCGCCCGCCAGCGGCCGGATGGCCAGCCCGTCCGCCGGTGGCCGGGTCGGCTGGACCAGCCCGACCCCGTACCCGCCGCTGACCAGGTCTTCCCGTGCGGTGTCGATGTCGACGTCGTGGGTGATCCGCGGATCGAAACCGTGCGCGAGACACATTTCGCGGAACACCACCCGGCAGCCGTCGCCGCCGCTCGACACGATCCAGTCCTCCCCGGCGAGTTCGGCGAGCTCGATCTCCTCTTCGCCGGCGAGCGGATGTTCCGCGGGAATGGCGACGAAAGACGGCTCCTCGACCAGCGTCAGCGTCCGCACTTCCGGTGGGACGGGGAGACCGCGACGGCCGCAGATCATGATCAGCGCCAGGTCGATGCCCCGGTTCGCGACCTGCGCCAGCAGCCGCGTGCGCGAAGTGTCGGCGCGCGTGCGGAACGGTTCGCCCGGACGCAGATCGCGCAGGCCGCCGAGCAGCGAACCCGTGATGGCGCTGTCGTTCCAGCCGATCCGGATCGATTGGCCCGTCTCGGGTTCCTGCCGGTGGAAGTCGTGCTCCAGTTCGTCGAAGGTGAGCACGATCGCCCGCGCCCGCCGCAGGATCAGGGCGCCGAGTTCGGTGGGCCGCACCCCGTGCTGGTCGCGGTGGAACAGCGGGCCGCCGACCATCCGCTCGATCCGGCGCAACTGGTGGCTGAGCGCGGGTTGTCCGAGTCCCAGCCCGGCCGCGGCACGATTGAGACTGCCGGCGGCGGCGATCTCACAGATCACGCGAAGATGCCGAACCTGAATCTCCATGACTTCGTATACCGCGACCGGTTCGCGCCCGGCACCCCCGAAAGTAGAGACAGCCGATTTCTCATAACCCGGTGACAACATTATCCGGCAATACCCGCGCAGGAGTGCCGTGGCTACGTTCGGTCGACGCCCCGCAGATCACGCGAATCAGGAGCCGTCTTGCCGCGACCACTGCCACTCACGGAGCATTGCGCCGATCCGCTGGCGCGGGCCGAGCACGTTTGTCTCGGCGTCAGCCCGTTCAACAGCCATTTCACGGTGGAACGTATCGCCGATCTCGCCCGCTGGGCGATGTCGGCCTTCCGGGGATTCCATTTCTTCGTCCCGGACGGCCCGTCCGCGTTCACGCTCGAAGCACTCGGTTACGACCCGGTCCGCGCCGCGCAAAAGGCGCAGCGGCAGGGAAATTACACGCGCAACAAGATCGTCCGCGCGCTTCAGCAGGTCTGCCCCGCGGATCCGCACACCTTGATATTGGACGCCGCGGCGCTGGAGGCCGACAGCGCGTATCTCGGCCTGCTTTCCGAGGCACACCAACGGTTCGCCACCGATCCGGAGTTCGCCGAGCAGTGCCTCGGCGCCACGGGCTGGGTGCTGGACCGGCGCCTGCCGGAAGGCGAACACCCCACCCGTGACCAGCTGCGCAGCGCCGTCCGGTACTTCCTCGCCGAGTTGCCGATGTTCGTCGGCACCGTCGCCGTGGCCGGCGTCGAAAGCTCCGTGTTCGCCTATCACCAGCGGGTCGGCTTCCTCGAACGGCTCTACCGCGGCGAACTCTCATGGCGGCCTTTGCCGGGCCAGGGTTTCGTCGTCCTCGAACAAGCTGTCCCGGAACGGGTGGAGTGAGCGTGGAACACGACGACTTCTCCTTGCGCCGGGTGCCCGCCGAACGCCGCTACTCCTGGTTTTCCGTCGCGCTGCAACGGTTCGGGCAGGTTTCCTCGTTCCATCAGTTCCTGCTCGGCGCGGTACTGGGCTTCGGGATGACGTTCTGGGACGCGGTACTCGCCATCACGATCGGCTCCGTGCTGCTGGAGATCATCACCATCCTGATGGGGGTCGCCGGCACGCGGGAAGGACTTTCGACGTCGGTGCTCGCGCGCTGGACCGGGTTCGGCACCGGCGGATCGTCGCTGGTCGGGCTCCTGATGACGGTGAGCCTGGCCGGCTGGTTCGGGGTGCAGAACGACGTCTTCGCCCACGGTCTGCACGCGCTGATGGGCGGCCCGCCGGTGTGGGTGTGGGCGCTCGCGGGCGGCGCGCTGGTCACCGCGATCGTCGTGTTCGGCTTCCACGCGATGGCCTGGACGGCGTATCTGACGGTGCCCGCTTTCCTGGCGCTGGCGGGGTTTTCGATCATCTCGGCGCTCGGCGACCATTCGCTGCCCGCGCTGATGGCCGGGCCGCCGCCGGGGCCGTCGATGTCGCTGGCACAGGGCACCACGCTGGTGGCGGGCGCCTTCATCATGGGCGCGATCATGACGCCGGACATGACCCGGTTCAACCGGACCGCCTCCGACGTGGTGAAGCAGACGCTGGTCAGCGTCACCCTCGGCCAGTACCTGATCGGCCTGATCGGGGTGCTGCTCGCGCACGCGGCGAAAAGCGCCGACGTGGTCGGGATCATCACCTCGTCGTCCGGGGTGCTCGGCACGCTGATCCTGGTCACCGCGATCCTGAAGATCAATGACTGGAATCTTTACTCGTCCTCGCTCGGGCTGGTGAACGCCGTGCAGGTACTGCTGTCCCGGCGGCTGGACCGCACCACCGCGACCCTGCTGCTCGGCGGCCTCGGCACGGTGCTCTCCGCGATCGGCATCCTCGATCACTTCACCACCTTCCTGACCTGGGTCGGCGTGCTCACGCCGCCGGTGGCGGGCGTGGTGATCGCCGAGTACTACGTGGTCCGGCGCTGGAAACCGGAGCTGGACGCCACCCGCGCGTCGGGGGACCTGCCGCCCACCTGCCCGTCCTGGGTTCCCGCCGCGCTGATCTGCTGGGCGGCCGGTGCGGCGGTGGGGATCTGGCTGCCGTGGGGAATCCCCACGGTGAACTCCGTTTTCGCGGCTTTTCTGCTGTATGTTCTTCTCGGCAGACGGACCACGGCCGCGGCGGTTCCCGCGGCCACGACTTCTTCCGGCGGGTCGAAAACCCGTTCGTGACAAAGGAGTTCGACGTCGTACAGCTGGATGTCCACCACCTGCGGGTGATCCGGGCGATCGCGGACACGGGCAGTCTTTCCCGTGCCGCGATCGCGCTGGGCGTCACCCAGCCCGCGGTTTCCGCGCAACTCAAACGGCTGGAGAACATGCTGGGGTACCAGCTGTTCGACCGGAGCGAAGGCGGCGTGACACCGACTCCGATGGGGGAGCTGCTGTTGCGCCGCACCGCCGCTTTGCTGCCACAGCTGGACAAACTGCTCGAAGACATCGAGCAGCGCGTCTGCCCCAGCGGCCCGCCCGCCGTGGTCCGGGTGGCCGCGGTGGCCAGCGCGCTGGTGGCGTGTCTGCCGTCGCTGGTGACCCGGTTGTGGCCGGAGGTCTCCGAGGTTCAGGTCGTGCACGACGACCATCCCGAGCGGCTGTTGCCGCTGCTGGCCCAGCGGCGCGCGGAATTGGCGCTGGTCAAGGACTATCCGGGCTACGAGCTCGAAATCCCCGCGAACGTGGACACCGCAGTGGTGGTCACCGAGCCGACCTTCGTCCTGCTGCCGGCCTTCCATCCGTTGGCGCGGGAGAAGGTCGTCGACCTGTGCGACCTGCGGGACGAATCGTGGGTGATGGTGTCCGACTCGTCGGCGGCCACGTTCACCAAGTACTTCGCCGACACCTGCGCGCGGCACGGCTTCACGCCGTCGTTCACCCATCAGGTGACTTCGCAGCAGGTGGCGCTGCTGGTGGTCAAGGCGGGCGCGATCGGGCTGTCCCAGCCGATCTGCGATCCGGGCGACCACGGCGTCGTGACACGGCCGCTGCGCGGGGATGTGTTGCCGCGCAGGCATGTTCTCGCTTGGAACAAGGAGACGTTCGTGGCGGGGCGGCGGGAAGAACTGCTCTCCGCGGTGGTCGACGCTTACTGGGCGGAGGCGCGGACGGCGCCCGTTTATGCGGAATACCTGGCCAGGCCTCGTGAGTGGTGAGGACAAGCTGGCGTGTTGTGCGCGGCCTACCGTCCACAAGAGACATCAAGAGTCACCGCGCTCTTCCGCCTGTCGAACGTGTCGCGAAAGTGGCTTTCGCGACACGGGCGCTGGCGGTGGGACGGTCGGCGCGAGTGGGTGACCGGGGTGAAGGCTCCCTTCACCGGATTAGACGCGGCGAAGGGAGCCTTCGCCCCACCACCGACCCGCCCGCGAGCACGACCCTCAAGAGAACCACCGGAGGTGTGTCGCGAAAGCCACTTTCGGGACATCAGACGTCCCGAAAGTGGCTTTCGCGACATGATCGCCAGGGGGTACCGGGCCCGGTCGCAACCGGCCTCACCACTCACGAGGTCGTTCAGCTCCCGGGAAAGAGCAGCGAGTCCGGCGGCCGCACCGTACCGTCCAGCCATGCGTGATTGAACTCGCCGAGATCGCGTTGCGTCATCGCGGAGACGTAGAGCTCGAAGTCGTGCCAGTTCTGGTTCCCCTGCGGGTTGATCACCGGAAAACCGGCCAGGATCTGGAAGAACGCGTCGTCGCCGACGAGACGGCGCAGCGCGTGCACCATCAGCACCGCTTTGGTCGTGGGCGCGAATTCGGTGCCCTTACCCGGATCGGTGAGCTTCGGAGCCCAGAAAGCCGCGTCGTCGCGCACCTTCGCCACCATCTCACGGTAACGGCGATCCGGATCGACGCCGTTCTTCTCGTCCCACAGCCACACCGCGTACCGCGCGATGGACTCGGGCATCAGCGTGTCGCGCCACATCTTGCCGCTCACCCCGGCTCCCCACCATTGGTACGCGCTCGCGTACACCAGATCGGCGATCGTGGCGGCGCGGCCGTAGACCGGCCTGGTCTGGGCGCCGTGCGTGTAGCCGAGGGAGCGGTCGAGGAACAGCCCGCCCGCCGCCGACTGCGGGTAATCGCCGAACTTCCCGGTGAGGAATTCCAGCACCTCGGGCAGCCGCCCGCCGATCTTCCGCTTGTCCACGGCGCACGGGTGGTAGGCGTTGATCGCGGTCCGCCCACCGGGAAGGGTGATCCTCTCGACCTCCCAGCGGCCGATGCCGAGCATCGCCGTGCTCGGCGCGAGGGCGGTCTCCTCCGACCAGGTGACGGTGTGCCGCCCGACGCCGGCGGGCACGTCGGAGACTTGGAAACCGTTGCCCAGCACGGAGAATTCGTCCAGGACGGTGACGGAGACGCGCAGGGTCGCCTTGTCGACTTCGGTGCCGTTGACCGGGAACCAGGTCATCGCCGAACGCGGCTGTCCGGTGGCGACGGCGGAATCGCCGTACGTGGCCAGCCAGCCGACCCGTCCCCGCGCCGTGGCGATCGGTTCCGGACGCCCGTCGTACCCGACCACCACGGTGAACCGCGCACCATTCGCCAACGGGGTCCGCGGCGTGATCACCAGCTCGTGTTCACCCTCCCGGCGGAACGTCGCGGCCACGCCGTCGACGGTGACCGACCGGACGGTGAGACCACGCAGATCGAGGTCGAACCGGTCCAAATCCTGCGTCGCGGTCGCGGTGATGGTCGCCTTGCCACTCAAGAACATCGAGTACGGCGCGTAGTCCAACGCGAGTGAGTACTGGTCGACGTCGTAACCGCCGTTGCCGTCCTTCGGGTAGTAAGGATCGGGTCCGAGGACGGTGCCGTCGGGTGAGACGTGCACGTACCCGTCGCTGCCGGGGGCCGGCTTGGCCACCGCCGAAGCCGGGCAGGCGCCGAGCATGGTGGTGGCGAGCAACGCGGTGCACAGTGGCTCCTGCCACCGAATCCGCACGGTCATGAACGAGCCTTCTCTCTAACGGGGAGGATGCCCGGTCATCGTGCGTACGCCCGCGCGGCGCGCGGCACTGCCAGCCGGTCATGCCGCCGGGTTATCCCGGCCGATAACCGCGCGGCATACCCGCCAGGGACTATCCGCGTCACCCGGCGGAAGAGATCGTCGGAGCATGCTGCCCCTCCCGGCGCTGCTCGCGCTGACGACCACGGTGTTCCTCGGCTGCCTCACCGAAGTGCTCCCCGCCGGTCTGCTGCTGGGCATGTCCGAGGACCTGGGCGTCTCGCCGTCGGCCACCGGGCAGCTGGTGACGGTCTACGCGATCACGACCGCGCTCACCGCCATCCCGCTCACGGGCGCGACCCTCCGGGTGCCGCGCAAGCGCTTGCTCCTCGCGCTGATCTTCGGCTTCCTGGCGACGAATCTGGTGATCGCCGTGTCCTCGTCGTATCCGCTGATCCTGGCGACACGGGTGGTTTCCGGTGCGCTGACCGGGGTGATGTGGTCGCTCGTCGCGGGCTACGCGATGCGGCTCGCCCCGGCGGGACTCACCGGACGCGCGCTGGCCGTCGCGATGTCCGGCACGCCGATCGGCTTCGCGCTGGGCGTGCCCGCGGGTACCGCGCTCGGCGAATTCGCCGACTGGCGCTGGGCGTTCGCCGCGATGGCACTGATCTCGGTGCCGCTACTGGCCTGGGTTTCCGCCGTGGTCCCCACCGTGCCCTCGGAAGCGTCGCGGCCCACCCGGCCGCTGGCCGCGTCCCGGCTGCCGGGGATGCGTCCCGTACTGGCGACGGTGGCGCTGTTCTCGTTGGGGCACAACGTGGCGTACACCTACATCGGGCCGGTGCTCGCCGGGCTCGACTCGGCACCGATGCCGGGCGCGGCGCTGCTGGTGTTCGGCTGCGCCACGGTGGGCGGGCTGGTCGCGGTCGGCTCCGCGCTCGACAGCCGTCCGCGCGCGGTGCTCGTGTCCTGCTCCGCCGTGACCGCCGCCGCCATCCTCCTGCTGGGGATCAGCGACGGCGTCCACGGACTCGTGCTGGCCGCAGCGGGCTTGTGGGGCCTGGGATTCGGCGGCGCGCCGACCGCGTTCCAGGCCGTCACCGCCTTGCTCGCGGGCCCCACGGCCGACGCCGCCCAGTCGCTCACGATCGCGGCCTGGAACGGCGCCGTCGCCGGGGGAGCCCTCGTCGGCGGGCTGCTGCTGCCGCTGGGAACGTCGTCGCTCCCGTGGTGCGCGGCCGTGCTGATCCTCGCGCCGCTGCTGTTCAGCCGGCGAGTCGTGCCTTCAGCGCCCGTAGATCGGTGCCGGAGCCGACGATGAGCGGCCAGACGTCGGAGCCGAGGAACCCGGTCTCGTCGGTGGCCGCAGTCGCACCGCAGGCATCGCGCTCCAGTCCGTGCCGGGCCGCCACCGCGGCAACAGCGTCCTTTGTGGACTGTCCGAACAGGCCGTCGACCGGGACGGCGAAACCGCGTGCCCGCAGGAGTTCCTGCGCCGTCCGCACCCGAGGCCCGGAGTCGCCGGGTTTGAGCAGCGGCCACTCCGGCAGGTCCACCTTGGGCGACGCGGTGCCCAGCAGCTTGCCGACCTCCGTGCGCAGCTCGGGAAGCCGGTTGTACAGCACCGTTCCCGGGCATTCGGTCGAGTTGAAATCCCGATGTCCCTTGATGAACTCCGGCGAGATCCCGTACTGCGAAGCGATGTACGCGACCAGCTTCACCAGCGAGTCCCAGAGCGCGGGTGTGACGTCCTCTTTGCTGTAGAGGCCCTCGTTCTCGATGCCGATGCAGGTGCTGTTGTTGTTGCCCACGTTCGCGCCCAGCACGTGCCGGGTCCCGCCGCGCAGGATCTCCAGGCTGCGGTGCCGCCCTTCGGTGATGTGCCCGCCGCGGCTGTTCGTGAACTGCTGGCCGGTGTCGATCCAGCCACGGGTGTCCATGTGGAAGTTCTGGATCGAACGCGACGCCCAGAAGGCGTGTTCGAGCGTGTAGTCGGTGACGTTCCCCGGATCGACCGTGTGGTGCACGACGATGTACGTCGGTTTGTGGTTCTGCACCTCGATCGCCCCGGCCGGTGGGCGGGCGTTCCAGGCCGTCGTGTCGTAAATCTTGGGTTCCGCCACCCCGGAAGCCGCGTCGGCGGCGGAAGTCGTCGCTGTCCCCAGTAGCCCGACGGCGCTTACCGTCAGGCCGCCCTTGAGCGCGGTACGTCGGTCGAAGTCGGCCACGGGCGTAACTCCCATCATGCGCGTTGGCCGGAAAACTAACCCGCCATCGCGCCGATGACAACCATTGACCAACTTTTGTCGTAATGCGTTAGTGTTCGCCAGGGAGCGCGAACAGACCGTCCCGGGTCTGTTCGAGGAGGCCGTCGACGAGCAGGGAGTCGAGGCACCGGTCACGCTGCCCGGATTCGTCCCACACGAGATCGAGCCGCGCCTTCTCGACCGGTCCCTCGCTGCCGCGCAGGACGTCGAGCAGCAGACCGCGCACCTGACGGTCGGTGCCGGCGAACTTCTGGACCTGCTTCGCGGGCCCGGCGTAAGCGGGTTTGCCCGCGCGCTGCCACGCGCAGTCTTCGTAGATCGGGCAGTCCGCGCAGCGCGGCGAGCGCGCGGTGCAGACGAGCGCGCCGAGTTCCATCAGCGCCGCGGAGAGTTTCGCGGCGGGCGCGTCCTCCGGCGGGAGCAGCGCCTCGACGTCGGCCATGTCGCGGGTGTTCGACGGCGGCCCGGCGTCACCCGCGCCGTGCACCGCCCTGGCGACCACGCGCCGGACGTTCGTGTCCACCACCGGCGCCCGCTTGCCGTAGGCGAAGGCCGCGACCGCGCGGGCGGTGTACGCGCCGATCCCCGGCAACGCGAGCAGAATGTCCACATCGGACGGAACGACGTCGCCGTGTTCGGCGGCGATGACGGCCGCCGCGGCGTGCAGCCGCAGCGCGCGCCGCGGGTAGCCGAGTTTGCCCCAGGCACGCACGACCTCGCCCTGCGACGACGCCGCCAGCGCCGACGGCACCGGCCAGCGCGCCATCCATTCGAGCCAGATCGGCTGGACGCGCGCGACCGGGGTCTGCTGCAACATGATCTCGCTGACGAGCACGCCCCAGGCGGAGCATTCCGGCTCGCGCCAGGGCAGGTCGCGCCCCACTTCGTCGAACCAGTCGGTCAGCACATCCGCGTCGACGCCCACTGTGTCAGCTTAAAACCCTTACTCGACCTCGCTGAGGCGGCCCGTTTTGACGTCGTAGACGAAGCCGCGCACGTTGTCCGTATGCGCCAGGAAGTCACTGCGCCGGACCCGCTGCACCGACCGGCGCACACTGTCCTCGACCACCCGGAACGCCTCGACCGACCACGTCGGGCGCAGCCCGCTGGCGGCTTCGAGTTCGTCCTTGAAGTCGTCCTCGGTGACCATGGACAGGCCGCAGTCGGTGTGCTGCACGATCAGCACCTCGCGCGTGCCGAGCTTCCGCTGGCTGAGCGCGAGCGAGCGGATCATGTCGTCGGTGACGACGCCGCCCGCGTTGCGCAGGATGTGTGCTTCACCCTGGATCAGGCCGAAGATCTCGAACACCCGGATACGGGCGTCCATGCAGGTCAGGATCGTCACGTGGAGCGATGGCCTCGGCGACGAGCGGTCACCAGGAGTGACATCACCCAGTTCCTGGTTTCGCTTGAGCAGTACGTCGATTGAGGTCACGTGTTCATTGGAACCGACGCGCGGGGCGACGGCAACGCGTGCGGGCGCAGATCACGGCCCGAACCAGCGTTCTTCGGCCGTCCGCGGCGGCGCGGACGTGCGCCCGACCCGGAGTTCCGTCTGCAGCGTGATCACCTTGGGCCCGACCCGGTCGGCGGAGCTGAGCAGCAGCTTGCCCGCCGCCTTGCCCTTTTCGAGCACCGGCTGGTGGACCGTGGTGAGCCCGGAACGCTCGGCCTCGGTGATGCCGTCGAATCCGGTGACCGTCAGATCCTGCGGCACCCGCAGCCCGCGGCGCTCCGCCTCGGCCAGCGCGCCGAGGGCGAGGATGTCCGAGGTGCAGATCACGGCCGTGACCTGCGGGTACGCGTCCAGAAGCTGGCGTGCGGCCGACGCGCCGTCGTCCACGGTGTGGTCGAAGCGTTCGACCACCGGCACGGTCGCCCAGTCGACCCCGGCCGCGGAGAACGCGGCGGCCAGCGCCTCCAGCCGGATCCGCTGGACGTGGAAGTGGGCGGCGCTCTGCCGCTGGATGGAGACGAAATCGTCGTTGCGCTCGCGGGCCAGCCGCATGCACAGCACGCCGATCTGCCGGTGGCCCAGCGAGATGAGGTGCTCGGCCATGGCGGTGACCGCGGCCGCGTCGTCCGGGCCGACCCGGTCGACACCGTCCACGCGCGGCTGGTCGACGATCACCGTCGGCACCGGGCGCTCCAGCACGGCGCCCAGATGCGGATCGTCGTCGGGCACCGAGTAGACGACGAAACCGTCGACGCCGGCGCGGTGCACGGCCGCGACGTCCTCGCGCCCCGGGCTCGCCGGGACGAGGTGCAGGCCGACGCCCGCGTCCTCACAGGCCAGCGCGAGCCCTTCGAGCACGCCGACGGCGGCGGGGTCGCGGAAGGCGTAGGAGAGGTTTTCGGTGAGCAAAAGACCCACAGCGCCGGCTTTGCGCGTCCGCAGTGAACGGGCCACCGGGTCCGGGCCCGGGTAGCCGAGTCGGCGCGCGGTCTCGAGGACGCGGCGGCGCAGCTCAGGGGACAGCTGGTCGGGTCGGTTGTAGGCGTTGGAGACGGTGGTCCTCGACACACCGAGCTCTGCGGCCAACGACGCCAGTGTCGCCTGCCTCCTGGTGCGGATAGGACGGCCCATCCGCAAACCGTAACGGTTCAGAACGTTTTGCAGAAGCATCACCCGACGTGTGGCAGGTCTCGATTCAGAGTGACCCTGGGTACAGCTCGCGCCTGGACGGGGGGCACCGTCATCCGGATGGGGTACAGTTGAATCTGACAACGGTTTCCATTACCCGGCATCGGTGACACCTGGCCTGGGCATCCGCAGGAGTGCAGTAAATGAATTCCCGCCGTACTAAGAGTGTTTTCGCGGCCGTGTCGGCCCTGGCCGTCCTCGCGCTCGGCGCGACGGCTTGCGCGTCGAGCGACAAGGCGTCGACGGGCTCCGGTTCGCCGAACGCGTCCGCCGCGAACCCGGGTGGCGAGAAGATCAAGGTCGTCGCCTCGACCGACGTCTGGGGCAGCGTCGTGACCGCCGTCGGCGGCGACAAGGTCGAGGTCACCTCGATCATCCACGACCCCTCGGCCGACCCGCACTCCTACGAGACCACCGCGAGCGACGCCATCGCCGCGAAGAACGCGAAGCTGACGCTGTCCAACGGCGGCGGCTACGACGAGTTCTTCTCGAAGCTCGCCGACCAGGCCACCGGCGCGCAGAAGCTGGTCGCCGTCGACATCGCCGCGACCGGCAACGAGAACGAGCACGTCTGGTACAGCCTCCCCGGCGTCGAGAAGATCGCCGACCAGGTCGCCGCGAAGCTCGGCGAGATCCAGCCCGCCTCGAAGGACGCCTTCACCGCCAACGCGACCGCGTTCAAGGGCAAGACCCAGGAGCTGCTGAAGAAGGTCTCAGGCCTGGGCGCCTCGAACGCCAAGGTCGTCGCGACCGAGCCCGTCGCGCACTACCTGCTCGACAGCGCGAAGGTCACCGACGCGACCCCGCCCGCCTTCGCCGAGGCCGTGGAAGCGGAGCAGGACGTGCCCGCCGCCGCGCTCAACGAGGTCAAGCAGCTGATCTCCGGCAAGCAGGTCAAGGCCCTGATCAACAACGCGCAGACCACCACCCCGGTCACCCAGCAGGTCGTCGGCGACGCCAAGAACGCCGGTATCGCGGTCGTCGACGTCACCGAAACGCTCCCGCAGGGTGTGACCGACTACATTGCATGGATGACCAAGGAAGTGGACGCGCTGGCCGGAGCACTGAAGTAGTGACCTCCGTACCCGCCGAAGCCCGCCCCGCGGTCCGTGTCCGCGGGGCGAGCCTCGCGTTCGGCACCAGGACCCTCTGGTCCGGGCTCGACCTCGACGTCGAACCCGGCGAGTTCCTCGCGATCCTCGGGCCCAACGGCTCCGGGAAGAGCAGCCTGCTCAAGGTGCTGCTCGGCCAGCAGGGGCTGCCCGAGGGCACGGTCGAGATCGCGGGGCGGCGCCCCGGCGGGACCAACCGGCGGATCGGTTACATCCCGCAGCAGCGCGCCCTCGACGAGGGCCTGACGATGCGCGGGGTGGACCTGGTCGGCCTCGGCCTGGACGGGCACCGGTGGGGCACCGGGCTCTTCGGGATTTCGAAGCGGCGTCAGCTGGTGGCGAAGGCGATCGAGTCCGTCGGCGCCCAGGCGTACGCGAAGCAGCCGGTCGGGCGGCTTTCCGGCGGCGAGCAGCAGCGGCTCCGCGTCGCGCAATCGCTGGTCGGCGACCCCGAAGTCCTGCTGTGCGACGAGCCGCTGCTCTCCCTCGACCTCGCGCACCAGCGCGCGGTCAGCGAGCTGATCGACGAGCGGCGGCGTTCGGCGGACACCGCCGTCCTGTTCGTCACCCACGAGATCAACCCGATCCTGTCCTATGTGGACCGGGTGCTCTATCTGGTGAACGGCCAGTTCCGGGTCGGCAAACCGGACGAGGTGATGAACTCGGAGACGCTGTCCGAGCTGTACGGGACGCGGATCGAGGTGCTCAAGGTCGGCGGGCAGATCCACGTCGCCGGGGCGCAGAGCGCGTTGTGCGAGGACGAACCCCACCACATCGACGAACAGGTTTCGTAGCGGAAGTGGTAGACGAAGTGAGGTCATTCGTGCGGCCTGGACCACACGCAGAACCCGCCCTGGCCGGAGGCCCCGCGATCGGGGCGGCAGGGCGTCTTGGTGAATCAACGCGCTCGATGACGCGAACTCGCGCCCTGGCGACGCGATCGCGGTCGCGGGTTCTCGGATAAACGCCGTGGACAAGATGTTCGACTTCGCCCTGACCGGCGAACTCCTCGGCCTCGACTTCGTGCAGACGGCTTTGCTCGCGGCCGCCGTCCTCGGCCTGGTGGCCGGCGTGCTCGGCCCGCTGGTGGTCATGCGGCGGATGTCGTTCGCCGTGCACGGCACCGCCGAACTGGCCTTCACCGGCGCGGCGGGCGCGCTGCTGCTGGGTGTCGGCGTCGAACTCGGCGGCCTCGCGGGCGCGGTCATCGCCGCCCTGCTGATCGGGATCCTCGGCGGCCGCGAGTCCGAACGCGACTCCGTGATCGGCGTGATCCTCGCCTTCGGCCTCGGCATGGGCGTCCTGCTGCTGTCGTTCTACGAAGGCCGCAGCGCCAACAAGTTCGGCATCCTCGTCGGGCAGATCATCACCATCGACTCGACCAACCTGAACCTGCTCGTCGGCGCGTCGGTCTTCGTACTGGTGGTGCTCGCGGTGATCTACCGGCCGCTGCTGTTCGCCACGGTCGACCCGGCGGTCGCGACGGCGCGCGGCGTGCCGGTGCGGCTGCTGTCGCTGATCTTCGCGGTGCTGGTCGGCATCTCGAGCGCGCTCGGCGTGCAGATCGTCGGCGCGCTGCTGGTCGTCTCGCTGATGGTGACCCCGGCCGCGGCGGCCGCGCGGGTCACGGCGAGCCCGTGGAAGGCGACCGTGCTGTCGATCGTGTTCGCGGAGATCGCCGCGCTCGGCGGGATCATCCTCTCGCTCGCACCAGGGAAGCCGGTGAGCGCGTTCGTCACGACGATCTCGTTCGTGATCTACCTGGTCTGCCGTCTCATCGCGTGGCTGCGCGGACGTACGTCGCGGGTCCGCATCGAGCCGACGGCGACCGCGCGGCCTGCCTTGCGCTAGCGGATCGGGTTCTCGGCGAGCGCCTTCTTCAGCGGTTCGAGGAAATTCGGGTCGATGAAGGCGAGCTGACCACCGGCCACACTGCGCTCCACGGCCTCGACGACCACGACGTTCGCGTTCACGAAAGCGTCGACGGCCTCGGCCTGCGACGTCTTCTGCGTGAAGTGCGCCAGCATCGTCAGGTTCGTGAACGCGCCCGAGAGATACCGCGAAGACGCCTTCGTGAACGAGTCGCCGTAGATCAGGATCTTGTCGTCCACGGTCCCGATCAAGGGGCTCGCCGTACGGTAGACGGGCCGGTCGATGTCGCCGTTCGGCTCGCCCGCGCGCTCGACGACGCCGTCCGGGCGGAGGCTGTACAGCGTGTTCGTCTTCGTGCCCTGCTTGCTGATCAGCGGCGGCAGATCGGCGACGGTGTCGTACTGGCCGACGGGAACGCTGACCCAGGTCTGCGTGACCCCCGGTTTGATCGCGTTCGCGATGGCGCGCGTCATCACCAGGGCGCCCTCGTCGGCCCAGTGGGTGTCGTTCGGCGGGTAGATCGGATGCTGCACGCGGCCCTCGGACGCGCGGAGTTCGGGCCGCAGGTCGATCGCGCGCGCGTCCTTGAGCATCCGGTGCCAGGTGGACGCCTCGGCCGACCGCGAGCAGTCCTTGCCCGGGTACGTGTCCGGCAGGAACTGCGGCACCATCGTCGACTTGTCCGGCGCGACGACGAGTTCGAACCGCCTCCCGGACTGCTCGACCGCGCGCCGCAACTCGTTGATCTTGGCGATGGTCTCGGGCAGCGGACGGGACGGATCGCATTTCGCGTCGGCGTCGTAGCCGTAGTACAGCCAGCCGTCGCGGCCCTGCACGACACGGCGGTAACCGGACGCGGCGTTCGGCGTCGGCCCCTGGGTGGGCGCGGTCTTGGACGGCGACGGTGCCGGCGGCGCGGGGATCGGGCCCGCCTGCTGCTGCGGTGGCGGCTGGTCGAGCGGGGCGCCCTCGCCGAAGACGCCGCGGCTGATCGCGTCGGCGGCGGCGATCGCGCCCGGCCGGAACGACAGCTGGTCGATCGCCCAGGTCGGCATGTCGGTGAAGAAACCCCAGCCCCGGTCCAGCCCGGGGAAGCTCGCGAGCTTGTGGTTCTCGATCTCGCCCGGCCGGACGCCGAACACCCACAGCAGCGCGGGGGTGGTGAAGAACAGAAGCGCGCTGATCAGTGCGGTCAGCTGCCTGCCACCGTGGCGGGGACGGTGCAACGCGTGCTCGCGCGGAAGCCACGCCTCGTGGACGGCTGGCAGCTGCTGGGGTTCGGACGCCACCCCTCCACCGTAATCACCCCGTGTCTCGCGCACGTGAGAACGCCTCACTTCCGCGCCCCGGATCGCGTTTAGCCCGCGAAACGCAGGTGCGCCTGGCTGGAGACCCGGGATCGCGATTAGCCCGCGAAACGCAGGTCAGCGGCCCCGGGCACCCAAATCGCGTTTAGCCCGCGAAACGCAGGTCAGTGCAGCATCAGCAGGACCTGCAGCTCACCGACCAGGAAGCCGATGAGCCCACCCACCGCGATCAGCTTCCACTCGTCCTGCCGGAACGCGGGCCTCAGTAACCCCTCGAACTCCAGCGGCGTCAGCCCCAGCATCCGCCGTTCGACGATCTTCGCGACGTCCATCGCCTCGGTCAGGTAACCCTCGGCGTACCGGATCGTCGGCGGCAGCCGCTCCAGCGCCTTCCGCGCCGCCGCCTGCTTGATCTCCTGCAGCCGCTGCCCGCCGACGGCCATCACGACCATCGGTTTCGCGACACTCGCCTGCTCGTCGACGGCCTGCGCCACCAGCCGCTCGACCAGCGCGTACAGCCGATCCGATCGCGGCCCGCGCAGGACGGCGTCGAGCAGGTTCGGCACGGTGAGGATCTCGTTCGCGATCATCTCGCCGTACTGGTGCGCGACCTCGGCCCGCCGCCGCTGGAACTTGCCCTGCAGGATCACCCGCCCGACCCGCACCGGCTCACGCGGCACGAAGATCAGCTTGATCGCCAGCCAGTCGGTGAACAGCCCGATGCTGCCACCGAAGATCGGCAGCACCCACGGTTCCTTCGTCAGCGCCCAGACGAACGCCTGCACGATGCCGAGCCCGAAGCCGAAGTAGATCCCGGTGCGCGCGATGAACGCCATCTCCGGCCGCGACGTCTCGCGGATCAGCCGGACGAGCAGCTTCTTGTCCCTGGTGAGCCGCTGCACGGTCATGTGCTGGAAGTCGAGCACCTCGTCGAGGTTCTCGGTCATCTCTTCCATGAACTCGCGCACCAGCCGCGGCGTCGACGCCTGGACCTGCTTGATCAGCAGCTCCTGCGCCATCGTCGGCATGACCTCCCAGAGCCTGGGATGGTGCTTTTCGAGCACTTCGCGGGCGACCTCGTCCACGGCCCGCAGCAGCGGTTGCTCGATCTCGCGCGTGATGATCGCCGGATCGATCCGGCGGAAGACCTCCTTGACGTCCAGCAGATTCGACGTCAGCAGCTCGGTCGCGACGGCGGCCATCCGCCCGCCGTGTTTGGGCACCACGCCCTGCCAGCCGAGGAAGGGTTTGATCCCGACGAACTCGAGCGGTTTGAACATCATCTCGATGGCGACGCGTTTCGTGACGTAGCCGATCAGCGCGGCGACGAACGGGATCGCGGCGTACAGCCACCAGTGCCGGGCGAGGTCGTCCAGGACGGCGTCCACACGACCTCCTCGCTTCGCTCAGGGAAGGGGGAAACCGTATCGGTTGGCCTTCAGTGAAGCAGTAGAAGCACCTGAAGTTCACCGACAAGGCCGCCGATCACCGCGCCGACGGCGATCAGTTTCCACTCGTCCTGCCGGAACGCCGGGCGCAGCAGCTGCTCGAACTCGAGCGGGTTCAGCCGCCGCATTCTGTCCACAATGGTGTTCCGGACGTCGAGCGCGTTGACCGCGTAGCTTTCGGCGTGGCGGATCGTCTCCGGGATCCGCGCCGCGGCCTTCGCGGCCGCCGTCTGCTTCATCTCCTGGAACCGCCTGCTCCCGACGGCCATCGCGACGAACGGCTTCACGACACTCGCCTGCGCGTCGATGGTCCGCTGCACCTCGCGGGTGATCATCGAGAACAGCTTGTCCGATTTCGGCCCGCTCAGCACGGCTTCGAGCAGGTTCGGGATGGTGATGATCTCGCGCGCGATCATGTCGCCGTAGTCGGCGGAGACCTGGTCCTTGCGCTTCTGGAACACGCCTTGCCAGGTGTAGAAGCCGAAGAACCGTTTCGGCTCGCGCGGCAGGAAGATCATCTTCAGCGCGATCCAGTCCGTGAACCAGCCGATGCCGATACCGAACAGCGGCAGCACGATCGGCGACTTCGTCAGCGCCCACACCAGCAGCTGCACACAGCCGAGGGAGAACCCGAACACGATCCCCGACCGCGCGATGAACCGCATCTCCGGCCGCGAGATGTCGCGGATCAGCCGGTTCAGCAAGGCCTTGTCGCGCACCAGGTTCGTCACGACCATGTGCTTGAGGTCGAGGACGTCCTCGATGTTCTCCGAGATCTCGCCCATGATCTTCGTGATCGCACGCGGCGCCTCCGCCTGCACGCGTTTGAGCAGCAGTTGCTGGGCGGTGTTCGGCAGTACTTCCCAGAGTCTGGGCTGGTACTGCTCCATCACCTCGCGGGTGACGTCCTCGACGATCCGCAGGAGCGGTTGCTCGATCTCCTTCGCCACCTGGGCCGGGTCGAGTCTGGCGAAGATCTCCTTCGGGTCGACGAGGTTGTTCGTCAGCATCTCGGTGGCGGTGGCCGCCATCCGCTCCGCGTTCGCCGGCAGTACCCCTTGCCAGCCGAGGAACGGTTTGACGCCGACGAATTCCACCGGTTTGAACATCATCTCGATGGCGACGCGTTTGGTGACGTAACCGATCAGCGCGGCGATGAACGGCATGCTGACGTACACCGGCCAGTGCTCGCCGAGATCGGCGATGACGGCGTCCACTTCCGAGCCCCTCCCGCGTCTTGCTTGAAGGGCAACCTAGCCGCCGGTCCTCAATGGAGCAGTAACAGGACCTGAAGTTCACCCACGAGCCCGCCGATCACCGCGCCGACCGCGATCAGCTTCCATTCGTCCTGCTGGAAGGCGGGACGGAGGATCCCCTCGAACTCGAGCGGGGTCAGCTGCTGCATCTTCGTGACGATGGTGTTGCGGACGTCGAGCGCGTCAGTGGCGTAGCTCTCCACGTGTTTCACCGTTTCGGGGAGATAGGCGATCGCCTTTTCCGCCGCGGCCTTCTTCATCTCCTGGTACTGGACCCCGCCGACGGTCAGCGCCACCAACGGTTTCGCGATGCTCGCCTGCGCGTCGATCGTCCGCTGTACCTCGCGGGTGATCATCGCGAACAGCTTGTCCGATTTGGGCCCGGTGAGCACGGCCTCCATCACGTTCCGCACGGTGAGGACCTCGTCGGCGATCAGCGCGCCGTAGTCCTTGGCCACCGCCTGGCGGCGTTTCTGGAACATGCCCTGCCAGCTGAAGAACAGGAACCGGCGAGGCTCGCGCGGGTAGAAGATCATCTTCAGCGCCAGCCAGTCGGTGACGAACCCGGTGACGAAACCGAAGATCGGCATGATCAGCGGTTGTTTCGTCAGCGCCCACGCGACGAACTGGATCAGGCCGATGACGAACCCGAACCAGATGCCGGACCGGGCGATGAAGCGCAGCTCCGGGGTCGCGACCTCCTTGATCAGGCGGCAGGTCAGCGATTTGTCGCGGACCATCGAGTTGATCAGCATCTCGTTGACGTCGAGGACCTCGTCGATATTCGTCGACACCTCGCGCATCAGCCGCGCGACGACCTTCGGCGCCTGCGCGCGGACCTGATCGACCAGCATGCGCTGCGCCCGGGTCGGCAGCAGTTCCCACAGTCTGGGCTGATACTGCTCCATCACCTCGCGGGTGACGTCTTCGACGGCCTTGAGAAGCGGCTCTTCGAGTTCCTTGACCATTTCCTCGGGATCGAGCCGGGAGAAGATCTCCTGCGGATCGACGAGGTTCTTGGTCAGCAGGTCGACGGCGGTGGTCGCCATCCGGCGCGAGTTGGCCGGGATGACCCCCTGCCAGCCGAGGAACGGTTTGATCCCGACGAACTCCAGCGGCCGGAACATCATCTCGATGGCGACGCGTTTCGTGATGTACCCGATGAGCGCGGCGATGAAGGGCATCGTGGCGTAGACGTGCCAGTGCTCGCGGATGTCTTCGAGGATCGCCGAGATGTCCAACCGGGCCTCCGCTGCTTACGACCTGTCAACAATGCAGGATGCCATGTGATCGGTCCGCCGTACGCCGAGTGCAGCCGTTTGGCGGTACTGCCCGACGGGTGCCAGCTCATTAAGGTGGCCGCCATGGTCGCTCCTGAGAAGACGGCGCCTCAGGCGCCCTCAGCGAAATCGTCCCCGTTCGCGGGCTCAGTCCGCGGTTACGACAAGCGTCAGGTCGACGAGCGCCTCGCCGAACTGGCGACCGAACTCAAGCAGACGTCACGCAGCCGCGACGAGGCCGTGGCGACCGCCGGTGAACTCACCAAGGCGCTCGGCCACGCCCAGAAGGAACTGGACGAGACCAAGGCCGCCCTCGTGCGGATGAGTTCGAGCCCGTCCGGCGCCGGCGCGATGGCCGAACGCGTCCGCATGATGATGCAGCTCGCCGAGGAGGAGATCGCCGACCTCAAGGCCGCCGCGGAAGCCGACGCCAAGTCGACCCGGGCCGAAGCGGACAAGTACGCCCACGAGACGCAGCGCGCGATCGAGAAGGCGGCCAAGGACGCGCAGGCCGAGCGGGAAAAGCTGCTCGCCGACGCCAAGGCGGAGATCGAGCGGCTGAACTCCGAGGCGGCACAGAAGCGCAAGGAACTGGACATGGAGAGCGTCCGGGCTCGCGCCGCCGCGGACAAGAAGGCCGAGGAGGCTTCGGCGGCTCGCCGCGCGGAGGCCGAGAAGGCGTCCGCGGACAAGATCGCGGAAGCCGATCGGGTGTCGGCGGCCAAACGTGCCGAGGCCGAGCGGATCTCCGCGGAGAAGATCGCCAAGTCGGAGAAGTCTTCGGCGGAGGACATCGCCGCGAAGCAGGAGCAGGTCGCGGAGGCGCTCACCGACGCGAAGACTCAGCAGGCCGAAGCCCAGCAGGCCCGGAAGCTCGCGCTCGAACTCCGGTCGAAGGTCGCCGATCGGCTCTCCGCCACGGACGTCGCCGTCCAGGAGGCCATCCGGCTGCTGGCTCCCGCCCCCGATGCCGCCGAGGCACCCAAACCGGAGGCCGCGCCGAAGCCCGCTCCCACCAAATCCAACGGCCCACGCCCTTCCTGATCTTTTAACGCCGGACGACGGCGAACAGCTCGTCGTCGATCCAGCCCCTGGTGTGCAGCTCGGCGCAGAATCGCTGGTACGACTCGGCGAGCGCGGCACTTTCGCGCTCGTCGGGCTCCACCAGCGTTCCCTCGCCGAGCCCCTCGGATGCCTCGGTCAGCCCGCCCGGCAGGACTCCCGCCGCGGCGAGCAGCGCGGCGCCGTAGCCCGTTTCCGCCTGGGGTGACACCCGCAGGCCGAGGCCGCTGACGGTCGCCCTGATCCGTGTCCACAAAGGACTTCTGCTGCCGCCGCCCGCCGCCAGCAGCGGATCGGTGACCGTGACACCGAGGCGGCGCAGGTGGTCCAACGCCAGCCGTTCGAGGAAGGCGACCCCCTCCAGCCTGGCCCGGTGCAGCTCCACCTCGTCGGCCTCGCCCGACACGAAGCCCTCCGCGTCCGGGCTGGCGAACGGGAAGCGTTCGCCCTTGCGCCGCAACGGATACGCGACCACCTTCGCCGGACCCAGCTCGGCCGCGGCCGCGTCGAGTTCGGAAAGGCGATCCTGCCCGGCGACGGCCTCGCCGCCGGTGTTCGACGCGCCACCGGGCAGCCACCAGCCGTCCGGATGACGGTGGCTGTACATCGCCCCCGTCGGATCCGGCACCAGTTCTTCGGTGACTCCCTTGAGCACGTACGTCGTGCCGAGGATCCCGACGAAGCTCCCGGGAGCGACCGCGCCGGCCGCGAGCTGGCCCGCGCAACCGTCGGTCATCCCGGCCACGACCGGGCAGCCGGCCGGGAGTCCGGCGACCGGACGGGCCACCTCGCCCAGCACGGTGGCCGGCGCGACCACCGAGGGGAGCAGGCTCGCCGGCACCCCCAGTGCCTCGAAGACCTCGGCGGGCCATTCGAGGGCGAGCGGGTCGTAACCGCTCTTCAAGGCATGCGACCAGTCGGCCGCCACCGGCCCGCCGGTGAGCTCCGCGGCGATCAGATCGGGGGTGTGGCGGATCCCGGCGACGTCGGGGACGTGCCCGGCCAGCCAGGCGATCCGGCCGAGCGCGGCCGTGGCGGACACGCCGAAACCGAGCCGCCGCCAGCGATCCGCGCCGAGCGCGGTGGCCTCGCGGTTGAGCTCCGCCCCGCGCCTGTCGTCGTACATCAGCGCGGGGGTGACCGGCGCACCGGACGCGTCGACCCCGACGATCGTCCCCGACGTCGCGGCGATGGCCACCGCGGCGACCTCGCCGCCCCTGCCCGGCAGCTCGCCGGTGACCTTCGCCAGCACCGTCTTCACCGCCGGCCACCAGGACCGGGCGTCCTGCTCGCTGTGTCCGCGGCCGTCGCGGACCGGCGCGGGCAGCGGCCCGGCGGCCGAAGCGAGGACGGTGCCGCCGCGCACCGCGAGGGCTCGGACCCCCGCGGTGGCGACGTCGATGCCGATCGTGACGGGTTGGTTCACGTGGTGACGACCTTCTCTCCGACTTCTTGCAGACTCTTGTCCTCTTCGATCGCCTTCGCCGTCTCATCGGGCAGCTTCAGGTAACGCACCATGACCGCCGCGACCAGATACAGCGCGGCGAAGACGATCACCACACCGGCCGCGCCCAGCGGGCCGAGGAACACGCTGACGATCGCCGGCCCGACGAACGCCGCCGCGCCCGCGCCCAGGTTCAGCAGGGCCATCGCGCCGCCCTTGTTCTCCGGGGCGAGCGAGGGGAGCAGCGCCGAGATCGGCACGAACCCGGCGAGCGTGGCGCCGTACAGCGCGCCGACGAGCAGCGCGAGCCAGTAGTACTCGGCGCCCATGGCGATCGGGACGAAGTAGAGCAACAGGATCGAGACGGCGCAGCCGATCGCGCCGAACCAGAAGATCGTGGTGCGCCAGCCGATCCGGTCGCTCAGCACGCCGAAGATCAGGTTGAAGAAGATGTTCGTGCCGTAGATGACCGAGACCAGGAGGAGCCAGCGGCTCTCCCCGAACCCGATCTCCTCGATGAAGATCGTGGGGAAGAACACCAGCATCCCGAATTCGGGCGCGGTGTTGATGACGCGGACGAGCATCCCGACGCCGACGCGGGGCTTCTTCCACGCGATCGACACGCTGGAAACCAGGCTCTGCACCGGTTTCACGTCCGGCGGCGCGAGCCGGGTGTACCCGGTCCGTTGCCGGACACCGAAGATCGCGAGCAATCCGCCGAGCGCGAGCAGCGCCACCGACACCCACAGCGTCCCGTACTGGCCCAGCACCGGGTTCGTGAAGCTCGCGACCAACGCGCCCAGCGTCGGAAGCCCGCCGGTGAAGGCGAAGTAGAACCAGCCCACCGCCGCGCCGAGCCTGGCGACCGGCGCCACCGCGGTGATCCAGACCAGGAAACCGAACGCGAACATCGGATAGCCGAACCCGCGCAGACCGTAGAACACCAGCATCAACGGGTAGTTCTCGCCCGACACCGCGACCGCGAGGAACAGCACGTCGAACACCAGCCAGATGGCCAGGCCGATCATCATCACGCGACGCGGGCCCCACAGATCCGACAGCGCGCCCGACAACCACGACGCCAGCATCACGGCGACGCCGTACACGGTGATCACGTACGAAGCCTTGATCTCGGTGCCCGCGCCGTTGTCCGCCATGAACGGCGCGATGAAGCCCGACTCGACCCCGTCGCCGATCATGAACAGCAGCAGCCCGGCGTAGCCGAGGAACAGCGGGGCGGGCAGGCCCCAACGGTTCAGTACGCGGGCGAACCCGCTCCCGGATCGCGATAACGGCGGTGTTACCTGGTTCATGCACGCCTCCATGACGTCGTGTTCAGCGTATCATGGATCGTGTTAACTTAACTTTCAAGATGTTACATCGGTGGATTTTCGTGTTAGCCTCGCGCGCCCGGGTGTCCCGAGTACGTGAAGGCCCCCTTCGCTGCGCTGGACGCAGTGAAGGGGGCCTTCACGTACTTCAGGTCGCGTGTGTCTCAGAGTTCCGCGAGGTCCACTTCCACCTGGCTCCGCATCTCCTCGACCAGGTGCTCTTCCACTCCGTCGTCGACGATCAGCACGTCGAAGTCGCTCAACGGCGCCAGCCGGTGCAGCGCCGCGCGTTCGGTCTTGCTGTGGTCCATCAGCAGCACCTTCGTCCGGGCGCTGGCCAGCATCGCGCGCTTCAGCATCACGATCTCCGGTTCCTGGTGGAACGTCATCCGCGTGTTCATCGCCGAGGTCGAAACGAAGGTCGCGTCGACGTTGATCCGCTCGATCGCCTCCAGGCTCTGCATGCCGAGGAACGAGTCGTGGGTCGCGGAGTAGTCGCCGCCGATACAGATGAGCCGCAGGTCGGGAACGCCTTTGAGTAGTTCGATGGCGCCGAGGTAGTTCGTCGCGACGGTCAGCGGGGTGACGCGGTGCAGCATCTTCGCCAGCGCGAGCGCGCTCGTCGAGTCGTCGAGCAGGATCGACATCCCCGGCTCGACGCGCGCGAGCGCGTGCGCGGCGATGGCCATCTTCTCTTCCGAATGCACGTTCATCCGGTAGTCGGCGTTGCTTTCGAACACCGTCGACGGCATGGCCGACACGCCGCCCCGGTACTTGCGGAGCAGGCCGCGCCGCGCCAGTTCGTCGACGTCGCGGTGCACTGTCATGGTGCTGACGCCGGTGAGTTCCACCAGGTCGGCGATGCTCGCGGAGCCGGCTGTGAAGACGTGTTCGGTGATCAGCTGCTGACGCGTGTTACGAGAGTGCGCGCTCGCACCGGCCGTCTTCTCATCGCTCATGTCGTCCAGTATCGCGTGCGGGCGGGTTGATTGAGGCGCAGCAGGCCGGTGCGCGTGCCGCCGATCTCTATCTCCGTGACGGCCGCGTTGTCCAGCCGCGGGAACACGGTGCGGTAGTTCTCGAGCGGGATGCCGAGCAGCGCGCACAACGTCAGCCTGATCAAGGTGTTGTGCGCGACGACCAGCACGGTCTCGCCCGGAACCTCGGCGGCGATCCCACGCAAGGCGGCGGCGCCGCGGGCCGCCGCGTCCGCGGGCGGCTCCGAACCGGGGAACGCGCCGCTCACGGGATCGGCGAGAAACCTCGCCACCGCAGCGGGATCCGTCTCCGCCAGCTCAGCCCTGGTGCGCCCTTCCATCAGTCCGAAGTGGACTTCGTGCAGTTCCTCGACCACCCGTAAAGGCAGGTCCAACGCCTTGGCGGACGGCTCCGCGGTGCGCCGTGCCCGGCTCTGCGGCGAGCAGAACACGGCGGACGGCTTGGCCTCGGCGGCGAACCCGGCGAGCTCGTCCGCCTGCCGTAACCCTTCCTCGGTCAGCGCGACGTCGCTGCTGCCCGCGTACCGGTTCTCGGCATGCCATTCCGTCTGGCCGTGCCGTGCCAATAACAACCGTGCGACCACGTAATCCCTCCTCGGAGCTTGCCTAGATCACAATATCGATGTTAACTTAACAGCATCGATGTGAAAGGAGATGCCGGATGGCACTCGCCGCGGTGGTGTTCGACCTGGACGGTGTCCTCGTCGACAGTGAACACCTTTGGGAGGAGAACTGGGTGGCGTACGCCGCCCGGCACCGCACCGAATGGACCGCCGAGGACACCGCGTCCGTGCAGGGGATGAGCGCGCCCGAATGGGCCGCGTATCTCGCGAAGCGGTCCGGCACCCCGGAAAGCGCGGCCGAGGTCGAGCGTGCCGTCGTGGACGGCATGATCGCCGCGATCGAGGCGGGCGAGGCGCCCCTCCTGCCGGGCGCCGGGGAGATGGTCCGCGAGGTGAGCGCGAAGGTGCCGGTCGCGCTGGCGTCGTCGGCCGCCCGCCGGGTGATCGACGCGGTGCTCTCCAAACACGGGCTCACCGGCGAGTTCGCCGCGACCGTCTCCAGCGCCGAGGTCGCCAGGGGCAAACCGAGCCCGGACGTCTATCTCGAAGCCGCGGCCAGGCTCGGCCGGTCCGGTGAGGAATGCCTTGGCGTCGAAGACTCCAGCAACGGCATCCGTGCCGCCGCCGCGGCCGGGCTCACCGTGATCGCGTTGCCGAATCCGGTGTACCCGCCGAAGCCGGACGCGCTGGCGCTGGCCGCCGAGGTCGCGGAGAACAACGACGACGTCCGCCGCAAGCTGCTCGCGTACCTGTCCGGTGAATTCGCGGAAGCGAGCGGGCGATGACGGTCCTGGGCGCCGCGGAGACGTTCAAACGCGATTGGCTGGACGGGTTCGTCATGGCCTACGGGCGTTCGGTGCGCAAGGTTCCCGGCGCCTATGGCGTGCTGCGCCGGGAAGAAACCGAACCCAAGGTCGCGGTGGTGATCGGCGGCGGCTGCGGGCACTATCCGGCGTTCGCCGGGCTGGTCGGTCCCGGTCTGGCCGACGGAGCCGTCGTGGGCGACGTGTTCACCAGCCCGAGCGCCGAGCAGGTCTATCGCACCGCGCGGGCCGCGGAGAGCGGAGCCGGCGTGCTCTTCGGCTACGGCAACTACCAGGGCGACGTGCTGCATTTCGGACTGGCGGCGCGCAGGCTGGCCGCCGAGGGCATCGAGAGCCGGACGATCCTGGTCACCGACGACATCGCCAGCGGCCCCGCCGACGCGCCGGAAAGGCGTCGCGGTGTCGCGGGCGACTTCCTGGTCTTCAAGATCGCGGGCGCCGCCGCCGAACGCGGTGACGATCTGGCCGCCGTGCACGCGGTGGCGGAGAAGGCGAACGCGAACACCCGGACCTTCGGCGTGGCGTTCGGCGGGTGCACGCTGCCCGGCGCGTCCGCTCCGCTGTTCACCGTCGGCGAGAGCGAGATGGAGCTGGGCCTCGGCATCCACGGCGAGCCCGGCGTCCGCACGGTCGGCAGGCTGAGCGCACGGGAGCTGGCCGACGAATTGGTCGACGGTCTCCTCCCGGAACTGCCCACCGGCGACGGACGCGTGGTGGTCCTGCTGAACGGGCTGGGCCGCACCAAATACGAGGAGATGTTCGCGACCTACACCCGGGTGCACGAGCGGCTCGCCGCGGCGGGGCTCAGCCCGTCGCACACCGAGGTCGGCGAGTTCGTCACTTCGCTCGACATGGCGGGTGTCTCGCTGTCGATCCTGGTGCTCGACGACGAACTCGCCGAGCTCTACGCGGCCCCCTGCGACACCCCCGGCTATCGGAGCACCGGTGCCGCGTTGGCGCAGGTACCGCTGGAGTCCACAGTGGACGCTCTGCTGGCGGAGGTCGAGCCGGGCCAGGGCATCGTGGATCGCGCGTTGACCGCGGCCCTGCGCGACATCGAGGCCAACGAGGCCGAGCTCGGCCGGTTGGACGCGGTCGCGGCCGACGGTGACCACGGGCTGGGGATGACCAGGGGTATGCGGGCCGCGGTGTCCGCCGCTCGGCGCGACGGAGACTCGCTGTCCACCGCGCTCCTGGCCGCCGGGACGGCGTTCGCCGACGCGGCGGGCGGTGCGTCCGGCGCGCTGTACGGCGTCCTGCTCGCCGAGACCGGCGCGGGACTGCGTGGCCTGGCGGCCGAAGAAGTCACCACGGAAACGCTCGCGAGCGCGGTGGACGGCGCCGTGAAGGCGTTCGTCGAACTGGGCAAGGCCGAACCTGGCGAGAAGACCATGCTCGACGCCATCGAGCCGTTCCGGCTGGCGTTGCGCGAACAGGCCGAGGCGGGCGCCGACGTCCCGCAGGCCTGGCAGAAGGCGGCCCAGGTCGCGGTGAGCGCGGCCGAGGCCACGGCGGACCTGCTGCCCGTCAAAGGCCGGGCGGCGCGGTTGGCGCGGCGGAGCGAAGGGCACCCCGATCCCGGGGCCACTTCGTTCGCGCTGCTCGTCACCGCGGTCGGCCAGGCTCTCGGAAAGGAAGACTGAATGCGGATCGTGGTGGCGGCGGACAACGCCGGGGTGGCACTCAAGGACCAGTTGCGTGACCTGCTCCTCGCCGACGACCGGGTGGACGAGGTCACCGACCTCGGCGTGGCCGACGGGTCCGACGACAAGGCGTACCCACTGCTCGGCCTGGCGGCGGCGGAGACGATCGCACGGGGCGAGGCGGATCGCGGAGTCCTGGTCTGCGGGACCGGGATCGGCATGGCGATCTCGGCGAACAAGGTCCCCGGTGTCCGGGCCACGGTCGCGCACGACTCGTACTCCGCCGAGCGTTCGGTCAAATCGAACGACTGCCAGGTGATCACCTTCGGTGCCCGGGCGATCGGTCCGGAGCTGGCGAAGAAGATCGTCGCCGAATGGGTCGGCCATCGTTTCGACCCGGCCTCGGCCAGCGCGAGCAAGGTCGCGCACATCACCGAATACGAGCAAGCTCACTGAACGCGGCCCGACACGGGCACGGAGAGAGGACGCAGAGTTGCGGATACTCGCTGCGGGAGACCATTTCGTCGGCACCGGCCTGCTGGCCGACGCCGTCCGTGCCGAGATCGGCGCCGGGCACGAATTCTCGGAACTGACCCTGCCGTGGCCGGTGGAGCCGTTCGGTCCGGTCGCGAACGTCCACGAGGCCAGCGGCACCGAGGAGCAGGTGATCGAGGCATTGGCGGGAGCCGAGGTCGCGGTGACCCAGATGGCGCCCTTCACCAAGCAGGTGTTCGCGGCCGCGCCGGGGCTCAAACTCGTGTCCGTATGCCGGGGTGGCCCGGTCAACGTCGATCTCGCGGCGGCCACCGAAGCGGGTGTCGCGGTGACGTACGCACCCGGCCGTAACGCCGGTGCCGCCGCCGAATTCGCGGTGGGGATGATCTTGGCCGCGATGCGCCGGATCTCGACGTCCTCGGCCGAACTGCTGGGCGGCACCTGGCGCGGTGACTACTACGCCTACGACCAGACCGGTCTCGAACTCGACGGGACCACCGTCGGCCTGGTCGGGTACGGCGCGATCGGTGCGCGGGTGGCCAAGGTGCTCGTCGCGTTCGGCGCGAAGGTGCTGGTCTCGGATCCGTTCGCCGATCCGGCCCGGATCAGCGCCGACGGCGCGGAGCTCGTCGAACTGGACGACCTGCTGCGCCGCAGTTTCGTGGTGAGCCTGCACGCCCGGCTCACCGAGGAGACCCGGCATCTGATCGACGCCGCCAAGCTCGCGCTGCTGCCGGAAGGCGCCGTGCTGGTCAACACCGCGCGCGGCGGCTTGCTAGACTACTCCCCGCTGCCGGAAGCCCTGCGCTCGGGACGGCTCGGCGCGCTCGCGCTCGACGTGTACGACGTCGAGCCCCCGCCCGCGGACTGGGCGTTGCGCGACGCGCCGAACGTGATCGCGACCCCGCACCTCGCCGGGGCCAGCAGGCAGACGGCGGAGCGGGCGGCGAGCATCGTCGCCGCCGAAGTCGGCCGGTACGCGCGCGGGGAGGCGCTCGCGAATCTGGCGAACCCCGAGGTCCTGCGGCCATGATCATCGGCGTCGACATCGGCACGTCACTGACCAAGGCGGTCGTCTTCGACAAGGCCGGGATGTCCGTGGCGAGCGCGTGCACCACGTCCGAGGTGCACCACCTGCCGGGCGGGCTGGTCGAACAGGATCTCGATCAGGTGCTGGGCACCGTGGCGACGGTGGTGCGCGAGGTCGCCGCCGGGCTCGACGGTCCGGTCACCGCACTGGCCCTCACCGGTCAGGGCGACGGGCTGTGGCTGCGCGACGAATCCGGCGAGGCCGTGCGCCCGGCGATCTCCTGGCTCGACGGCCGGGCGAACTCGTTGCTCGCCCAGTGGCAGGCGGGCGGAGTGACCAGGGAAGTGTTCCGCCGTACCGCGTCGGGAATGTTCCCCGGTTGCGCCGCGGCCATCATGTCCTTTTTGGACACTCATGAACCGGAGTCGCTGGACAGGGCGGTGGTCGCGGGTTACTGCGTCGACGCGGTACTCCAGCGGCTGACCGGCGAGATCACGGTCGACGCGTCGGATGCTTCGCTGCCGTTCCTCGACCCGGCCACCCGGCGGTACGACGAAGCCGCCATCGCGGCCGTCGGTCTCTCCCACCGCCGGAACCTGTTCGCGGAGCCGGCGGCGCCGAAGACCGTGTTCCGCTTGGACGAACGCGGTGCCGGGCTGCTCGGACTTCCGGTCGGGCTGCCCGTCACCGCGGGGCCGTTCGACCTGCCCGCGAGTGCCATCGGTGCCGGTGTACGACGGCCGGGCGACGGCATTCTCACCGCCGGCACCACCCTCGCCTGCCAGGTCCTGACGGACTCGGCGGAGTTCGATCCGGAAGGCGAGCCCGCCGGGATGTTCCTCTGCACGCCGGAAGAAGGCGAGTTCCTGCGGGCGATGCCGGCGATGGTCGGCACGGCGGGGATCGACTGGATGTGCCGCCTGTTCGGAATCGAGGTCGAGGAGATCGGCTCGCTGCTCGACACGAGCGAGCCCGGTGCGGGCGGGGTCCGCGCGCTTCCGTTCCTCTCCGCATCCGGTGAGCGGGCGCCGTTCGTCGACGCTTCGGCGAGGGCCCAGTTCTCCGGGCTGAGCCTGGAGAGCGAGCGTGGGGACATCGTCCGGGCGCTGTGCGAGTCGATCGCTTACGCGGCAAGGCAATGCTTCGATGCGGCCGGGCTCACCGGCACGTTGTACGCGTGCGGCGGCGGGGTCCGGTCGCTCGAATGGACCCGGATCTTCGCCGACGTTCTCGGACGGCCCATCGTGATCCCCGGCGATCCCGGGGTGGGCGCGCGAGGCGCGGTGATCGTCGCGGCGGACGCCCTCGGCGAGCCGGTCGACCGGGAACTCTGGGCGGAGAGCGCGCGCGTCGTCGAGGTCCGGCCCGAGAACGTAGGGTTCTACGAGCAGGGCTATGCCGACTATCAGGCCTCACTGGCCGCGGCCCGCGGACTTTGGAGGTTGTGACGGTGATCCTGGCCAAAGAACGCCTGGCGGTCTGCGAGTTCGCCCGCCGGATGACCGCGGACGGGCTCGTGGTCGGCACCTCCGGCAACGTCTCCGCGAGGCAGGGCGAGCTGGTCGCGGTGACCCCGACCGGGGTCGACTACGCCGGGCTGCGGCCGGAAGACATCCCGGTGGTCGGCCTGGACGGCGAAATCGTCGAAGGCACGCTCAAACCGACCAGCGAACTCCCGATGCACCTCACGGTGTACCGGCAGGCGGCGGATCCGGACGGCAAGCCGATCTCCGCGGTGGTGCACACGCATTCCGTGCACGCCACGGCGGTCTCCACCCTCGTGACCGAGGTGCCGCCGATCCACTACATGCTCGCCGCGATCGGTCCGACAGCCCGCGTCGCCGCCTATGCCACGTACGGCACCGAGGAACTCGCCAAAGCCATGCTGGAGGCGCTGGACGGCCGCCGGGGCTGTCTGCTGGCGAACCACGGCACCACCACCTTCGGCGACAGCCTCGGCTCGGCGTACAGCCGCGCGCAACAGCTCGAGTGGGTCTGCCAGGTATGGCTGACGGCCCGCGCGGCCGGAACGCCGAACCTGCTCCCGCCCGACGAGATCGAGCACGTCGTGGAGAAACTTCGCGGCTACGGCCAGCGCTAGGCCACACCTTCCCCCAAGCGACGGACGGGGTTCAAACCGGCGAGGGAGGCCGACGGGCAGCGGCGGCTGTGATCGTGGGATGCCGATCAAGTGATCGGCATCCGATGGTCCGAGGAGCACGCATGACTGTCCACCACCCCACCGCGCCCGGGCGACTGCGCGCCGCCTGGCACAACGCGCACGCCCCGGTGCCGGGAGTCCCCCGGTGGGCCCGGATCGCCGCCTACGCCATTCCCTTCGTCGTGCTGCCCTCCGGCCTGTGGCGGATCATGACCGTCGTCTTCCACATCGGCGACGACGCCACGCACGGCTCGGGCCAGCTCCCGTCATGGTTGCCGGGGCCGGTGTACATCGTCGGCCTGTCCGTCGTCTCGGAACTGCTGGCGTTCACCGCCATCGGACTGATCGCCTCCTGGGGCGAGGTCGTCCCTCGCTGGATCCCGTGGCTGGGCGGACGCCGAGTGCGGCCCCTCGCCGCGATCCTGCCCGCCGCCCTCGGCGCCACGATCCTGACCGTCCTGTGGACCACCGCCTTCGTCACCGGGATGTCCGGGCTCACCATCCAAGGCGACCCGCTCCCGGCCGACTACCCCGCGAATGCCATGCACGGCTGGCAACTCGCGTTCTTCGAACTCACCTACGTGCCGCTCCTGCTGTGGGGCCCCTTGCTGGGAGCAGTCTGCTTCGCGTACTGGCGGAGGCGCCGGCACGTTCACTGACGTCCTAGGACGCCGCGGGCTCGACTTCGAAGTCCGTGGCGTCCACGGCGTGCACCGCGTCGAGCAGTTCGACGACCGTAGGATCGTCGACGGCTTCCTTGATGCACTGCCACAACTGGAGATTCGCCAACGCCCAGCGGGAGTAGTTCTCCGCCGCTTTCGGGTTGTAGAAGTAATAGCCGCTGTCGTGGACGTCGCGTTGTTCCCCGACGATCTTGTGCGCCAGTTCGCGGAGGCTCAACCCGTTCTCCCGCAGATAGCGGTGGGCGAGGACGACGGGCGTCACCGGCAGCGCCTTGAACAGCGTGTCGGCGTCGCTCAACGCCTGAGCTTCGAGCGAGATGTGGCGGCCTCTGGTGGCCATTTCGGCTTCGTCGATGATCTCGTCGATCCATCGGCCCACGTTCTCCTCGACCCCGCATTCCCGCAGGATGTCCATCCGGAGGTCTCGTCCGGCGGCCGCGGGGGAGTTCCGGAGCACGATGTAGTTCACATCGTGCACCAGCGCCGCCACTTCGACGACGGTGCGATCCGCGCCGTTGTGGTCGGCGAACCCCGCGGCCTTCGCCCGGACGAAACTCACGTGGTGCCAGCCGTGGAACTGCAGTTTGTCCGCATAACGCCAGCACAGTCTCCGGACGTGCTGCTCGACGGCGTCAATGGTGTGGGAAGGAATCGTGCTCTTTCGCGCGCGCATACACCTCTCCGATCCCGTTCAGGAGACGGGTGGAGTAATGGTATGCGCCTTCGACGGCGGTGTGTAGTTAGATGCGGCCGGCGAGATCCCCCAATCGGACCTCAACCGGAACGTGACGGTGCCCTGTCCCGGTCTTCGGGTCAAAGGAAAGACTGAACTCGCTCACGGGGCGTGATTTCACCAAAAACGTCATAGTCCCTTCGGTGGCCTCGGGAATCCGATGGAACTCGTCCGCGTACATGACGCCTACCGACCCGGTCTGACACAGCGTGCTACGTCGTAACCGAACCGATGTGATCAATCCGGAAAGCTGGTCGCGCAGGGTCGAATAACGTTCGTGGACGTAGTTGCCACGGAGGATCGTGGTGCAGAAGTGATATCTGTGATTGTGCACGGAATCGGCGTACCCCTCGCGCCAGTCCTCCGGCGCCTTGTACTCGTGGAGCCAGACCGAAAAAGGATCTGTCGGACAATCGAGCAGGCACCAGGCGAAATGGGTGGTGGTCTCCCTGGATCGCTCGAGTACCGCGCTCGCCTCGTCCGGGCTCAGCGAATCCAGATGCCGCCGGAGGTCGTCGCGCAACTCTGGTCTAGACGTCCAGTCGCGGAAGATCCCGTCGACGATCTGCCAGTGCTGCGCCAGCGGCAGGTCCGTGGTCCGGAGCAGCGCGGAGAGCTGGGTGAGGGGGGACAAGCGAGTGAGCAACTTCAGCTCCTCAAATCTAGTGCTCTGCGACGCCGAGAGGTCAGGGGTTCAACTCGGCGAGTGTGGTGAACTCCTTCCGGAAGGAATGGAATTTCCCTTCCAGTTCGAGGAAGTTCTCTTCGGACAGGGGAGAGCCGGTGATCTTTTCGTACAGGGCGAGGAAATCCGCCCGCGTCGTCGTGGTGGAGATGCGGAAGTGCCGTCCCGACCGCGACTGGGACACGCGCAGGAACTCGGAGCGTTCCTTGTTGTACAGGAAGGATCCTTCGCTGAACCGCAGCGTTCGCGGATACAACGTGGTCGCGCCGCGGATGTCGCTGTACAAGGTCACCCAAACGCTCTCGTCGAACACTTCGAGCCGGTCCAAGGGCGGGTCGGCGACGACGGTGATGTCCACCAGTGAGCACCGGCTGCGGGCCAGGAACAGCCCGACCAGGCCGATGCTGATCTCGTCGTTGAGCCGCGACCGGATCGTCTCGTAGTCCATGCCCGCTTCTTCGCTGCGCAGGAGATACCGCGCCCTGCCACCGATCGAACCCTCGTCGCGTGGGTCGGCGATGACCACGCGGAGCTCCCTTTCGGTGCGGGACAACAACAATCGGGCCGCGGCGTGCCTGCCGGAGAACCCGCGGAAGAAGTAGTGCCTGGCCACGTCGAGGTCTTCGGTCATGACCCGGTTGAACAACGGATCCGGATCGGTGGTCGCTTCGAAGACGTGGGTGGGGAAGAATTCCTTGTTGAGCGAACGGTATTCGGCGCTGAGCGCTTCCAGCGCTCGTCGGCTTTCCTCGATCACCGGGGTCACCATCGCGCGTTGTGACGCGGTGGCGGTGATCAGGGTCTGGCCGAAGCCGACCACCGCGGAGATCAGGGTGCCGGTGCCCAGTGAGGTGAGCAGTGTCTTGCCGGCGCCGGGATCCATCATGCTGGAGATCCACAGGCTGAGGCCCGCGACGACGACCAGTACGGTGAGCAGAAGACTCGTCCTGGTCCAGAAGATCTCTTGCAACGGGGTACGGCGGAGCCGGTCGGCTTCCGCGGGCACGAGGGTCACCTCCTTGATCAGCACCCGAACGGACGAACGCAGTGCGTATCTGTTCGAGTGCGGGGAGTTACTCTACGCGCATCGTGACAATGTCGAAATAAGAAAATCGGGGGAAAGGGACCAACAACGAATGTGACGCTCGGCGATGCCGGTTTCGCATCGGAGGTTTCGCCGGATCACGGAAAAACCACTCACGGAGCGTGCGGAAGGATTCCTTCGTACCACGCCGGACCGGGCTTCGCGGACGACAAGATTTCGACGACGGCCGAAGACGGTGCGGTGTACACGGTGGGGAAGTCGATCTCGCCCTTCGCCGGGTCCAGCGTCCAGGCGAGCCGTTCTTCTTCCGGCTGACTCGCTCGTATGAAAGGAAAGTGCGCGTCCGCGCCGTTCTTGTTGCCCCTCGGGTCCAGCCGGATCCACCGGTCCGGACCACTGAGGTACACGGCGTTGAGCCCGTGCAGCACGCCGATCCGCTGATAACAGAACCCGGCCGGGATGCCTTGACTGCGAAGCAAAGCGGCCAGCAGATGGGCCTTCGCGTAGCAAAGTCCGACCCGCTCGCGCAAAACCTCGGAGGCCATAAGGGTGACGCGGGAATCTGCGGCGTCCACCGTATGGGCGATCTCGTCGCGTACGAAGTGAAACATCGAACGAATCACGTCGACTTCGGTGCCGCCGGTCGGTGACAGGCTGTCAGCCGTTTCGCGGATCAGCGGATGATCGTGATCGACGATCGCGTCGGCGGCCAGATAATCTTCGAGCCGTTCGGATTCGATCTTCAGTGTGATTTTCACGCGGCACCGCCCAGTACTGTGTCGACGACTTCTTCGAGGAATTTCGGACCGGTTTCGCCGCCGCGCAGCAGCGAGCGGAACCAGATCGCCCCCGCCAGCAGATCCATCACCAGGACGGGATCGACGCCGGCGCGCAGTTCGCCTCTGGCGATGGCGCGTTCGAAGATCGGCTCCTCGCGCGCCATGCGGTCGGCGAAGAAACTCCTCGCCACGTCACCGAGTTCCGGGCGCCGGGGGCCCGCGGTCAGGGTCGCGGTGACGACCGGCGCGGTGTGCTCCGAAGTCAGCAAACGATGGATTTGCGTTGCCACGGCGAGAAGATCGCCGCGCAGGCCGCCGGTGTCCGGGACGTCGACGGCGAACAGGCCCGAATCGCGCAGTGCGGCGGCCAAAAGCGCGTCCTTCGACGGCCACCAGCGGTACAGCGTCGTCTTGTTGACGCCGGACCGGGCGGCGACGGCCTCGATGGCGAGCTTGTCGTAGCCGTGCTCCGCCAGGAGTTCGAGAGTCGCGGCGAAGATCGCCTCCGCCTTGCGAGGGCCGTTCCGAGTGCTCACCGGCGGAGAATACAACGCACCGTTGCGTTGTGCGACGATCGGACGTACTTTGCAACGCAACGGTGCGTTGCAATCAGGAGGCAGTCCATGGTCCCCGTCGTCTTCGTCCACGGCATCCGGCTCAGCGGTGCCGCCTGGTCCGAGCAACTCCGACTGCTCGGACATCCCGCGAAAGCGGTCGATCTCCCCGGCCACGGCACCCGGAGAGGTGAGCGGTTCACCTTGGCCGCGGCAGCGGACGCGGTCGCCGAAGCGATCGACGAGCCCGCGCTGGTGGTCGGGCACTCGCTCGGTGGCTACGTCGCGATCGCAGCGGCGGCAGAGTATCCGGAGCGCGTGGCGGGTCTCGTCGTCGCGGGCTCGACCTTCCTGCCCGGCAAGGCACTGGAGACCCCGTTCCGCTTGGCGCACCGCCTGCTGATGCGGCTGCCGGACCAGGGTGAACGGCTGGGCCGATGGCAGTTCCGAAGCGCCCTTCCGCCGAAACTCGCCGAAGCGGTGATCGGCGGCGGCATCGCGACCGAGGTCATCCCGGACGTCGCCGAGGCCTTCGCGGGCTTCGACGTGCTCGGGGACCTGGCGGCCTATCCGGGGCCCACCTGGCTCGTCAACGGCTCACGCGACCACTTCAGGCGCCATGAACGCCGCTTTCTCGACGCGTGCGCAGACGGCAGGCTGGTCAACGTCCCGAAGGCGGGGCACTACCTGCCGATGGTGCGGGGCAAGGAGTTCGCTCAGCTGGTGCTCGACGCGGCCCGCAGCCTGTCGAGCTCGTCGGCCAGCTCGGTACGCAGCGAGTCGTGCTGAGGCCCGGCGGAAGCCCGGATCCCTTCGCGCGCAGACGTTTTCGACGGCTTCCCCGAGCATCTCCATATCCGACAGGAACTTCAGCCGCCGTGGCCGCGGTAGATCGCTCAGCTTGCCGACACCGGGGAATCGGTGAGCAGGACGCAATAGCCCGGGAGGAATTGCGTATCGCCGATCACCGCGAAACCCGCGTCCAGGCGCCGAAGCACGGTCGGATTCCCGCCGCGCAGCGCCGAACCGATGCGATCCCGCTTCCAGCCGTCGATCATGAGGCCGAGCTAGCCGACCGGGAGGATCGAACCGCCCTGGCTGGTGAGCTGGGTGGCCAGCCGGACCGGCTCGTGATGCGGCGCCAAGACGATCGAGGCGAACGGTGTCGCACTGGACCCGGCCCCGTAGTTGGTCTGCATGTGGACGCTGACGTGCACGTTCCGGTCGGCGGGGATCTCGAACATGACCGACCCCCACGAGACCACGTACTGCCTGCCGTCGATGCTCGCGAACGGTACGTAAGTCAGCCTCATACTGGGAAAGGGACGCATGTCGACCGTGAGCAGGCGGCGAGGACCGTCGTGGTTGTCCACGTACGGGATCACTCCGGGCTGGGCTGCCAGGTTGGTCATTTCGGCTCCGTCAGAACTGGTAGTAGAGGAACGGGCTGAACGTCCCGGTCGCGATCAGGATGGCCGCGTACACCAGGCCGACGGTCATCACGCCGATCCGCAGCGCCGTGGCCGGGCGGCTCCGCGACGATTCCAGCAGCGGTCCCGTCACCGGATGGGCGGGCAGGAACACGATCGCCAGCGCGCACAACAGGATGAGCAGCCGCTGATTGGTCACGGCGCTCTCGACGACGTCGGTGAGCCCGGTGAAGTCCGGCAGCACCATGTGCCCGATCATGCCGAGCGCGTGCGGCAGGTCCTTCGCGCGGAAGAACACCCAGCCGAAGACGACGAGCACCAGCGTCAGCGCGCGGCGGCCGATGCGGGCGGCCTGGGACTTCGGGGTGACGTCGTAGCCGAAAGCGCGTTCCACGATCAGCAGCGCGCCGTGGTAGATGCCCCAGATCAGGAACGTCCACTGCGCGCCGTGCCAGAACCCGGTCAGCACGAACACGATGCACAGGTTCCGGTACGTGTGCCCGGCGCCGGTGCGGTTGCCGCCCAGCGGGATGTAGACGTAGTCGCGGAACCAGCGGGACAACGACATGTGCCAGCGTCGCCAGAATTCGGTGATGGTCACCGACGAGTACGGTCTCGCGAAGTTCTCCGGCAGCCGGAAGCCGAGCATGCGGCCGAGCCCGATCGCCATGTCGGAGTACCCGGAGAAGTCGAAGAACAGCTGCAGCGTGTACCCGATCGCGCCGAGCCAGGCGATCGCGAAGGTCATCTGGTCCGGTGGCGTGTTGAAGCAGGCGTCCACCATCGGGCTGAGCGAGTCCGCGATGATCGTCTTCTTGCACAGCCCCAGCGCGAACCTCGGGAAACCGGCGGCGATGTCGTCGAGGCGGTGCGACCGCTGCTGCGGCAGCTGGTCGGCGATCTCGCGGTACCGCACGATCGGCCCGGCCACCAGCTGCGGGAACATCGCGATGTACGCGGCGAACGACACCGGGTCGCGCAGCGCGCGGCGTTCGCCGCGGTAGATGTCCACCACGTAGGAGATGTGGTGGAACGTGTAGAACGAGATGCCGATCGGGATGACCAGGTCGGCCACCGGGAAGCCGCCGCCGAACCAATGCGTCACGGCCGCGATCTGCTGGGTCGCGAACCCCGCGTACTTCCAGATCAGCAGCATGCCGACGTTGAGGCCGATGACGCCGAGCAGCAGCCGTTTACGCCGTTTGTTCTGCAGATCCCACGCGTTCGGCTCCAGCGCGGGCCCGGCGAGGAAGTTGACGACCATGCAGCCGAGCAGCACGAGCGTGTACGGCCCGGCGCCGGTGGCGTAGAAGATCAGGCTGCCGACCGCGACGATGCCGTTCCGCCAGCCGCGCGGGCACACCAGCACGGCGAGCAGGACCGCCGGCATGAAGTACCACAGGAACAGCGGTGAAATGAACGACATCGGTGCGGGGTCCCCCAGGCGGTTTTACGCGTTATCCGCTGGTGACCTTAGCCTGCGCGCCCCGCACCGTGTGCCGAAGTGCGGGGTCAGACACGTCCCGCGAGCCGTCGGCGGCGCGCCACCTCGGCCAGCAGCACGCCGGCCGCGACCGACGCGTTGAGCGATTCGACGCCGGCCGCCATCGGGATCGAGACGGTCGCGTCACAGGTCTCGCGCACGAGCCGGGACAGTCCGCGGCCCTCGGAGCCGAGCACGATGACCAGCGGATCCGCCGCGAGGTCCAGTTCGTCGATGTCGACCGAGCCGTCCGCGTCGAGGCCGACGACCATCAGGCCTTCGTCCTTCCACGCCTTCAGCTGACGGGTCAGGTTGGTCGCGACGGCGATCGGCAGCTTGGCCGCGGTGCCGGCGGAGGTCCGCCACGCGACCGCGGTCATGCCCGCGCTGCGCCGCTCCGGCAGGAGGACACCCTGCGCGCCGAACGCGGCGGCCGAGCGGATCACGGCGCCGAGGTTGCGCGGGTCGGTGACACCGTCGAGCGCGACGAACAGCGGGGTCTGCCCGGAGTCCTTCGCGACGGCCATCAGGTCACGCGGGTCGGCGTAGACGAACGGCGGGACCTGCAGGCCGAGGCCCTGGTGCATGGCCCGGTTGGTCTTGCGGTCCAGTTCCTCGCGCGGGATCTCCAGGATCGAGATGCCCTTGTCGCCGGCGAGCCGGACGGCCTCGTTGACGCGGTCGTCGATCTCGATGTTGATCGCCACGTACAGCGCGGTCGCGGGCACGTCGGCACGCAGCGCCTCGACCACCGGGTTGCGCCCGGCGATCAGTTCCGGCTTGTCGGCCTTCTTCTGCCGCGCCTGGTCCTTGCGGTCACGCGCGTTGGCCATCCGGTACGCCTTGTGGCCGGGCCGGTCCTCGGCCTTGGGGGTCGGGCCCTTGCCTTCGAGGCCCTTCCGGCGCTGGCCGCCGGAGCCGACGACCTGACCCTTCTTCGTGCCGGGCTTGCGAATAGCGCCCTGGCGCCGGGAGTTGCCTGCCATCAGTGAGAATCCTTGAGCTAGAAACCGAGTAAGAGTCAGACGTCCTTGACGGTCCACTGTGGACCGTTGGGCGTGTCCTCCACCACGATGCCCGCCTGCTGGAGGCGGTCACGCGCGGCGTCCGCACGGGCGAAGTCCTTGTCGGCGCGGGCCTGCTGCCGTTCGGTCAGCAGCCCTTCCACGAGATCGGACAGTGCCTGCCGGGTGGGCGTCTCATTGCCGCCCGCCTCGGACCAGCGCGCGGAGAGCGGGTCGAGGCCGAGCACGTCGGTCATCGCGCGCACGGAGGCGGCGATTTCGAGTGCCTTGGAATTGTCGGCCGCGTCGAGGGCCGCGTTACCGTCCCGGACCGTGTTGTGCAGCACGGCGAACGCCTGCGGGGTGGCCAGGTCGTCGTCGAGGGCGGCGGCGAATCCGGCCTGGATCTCGCCGAGGTGCACGGCGCCGGCGCTGCTCGCGGTCCGGCGGAGGAACTGCTCGATCCGCCGGTAGCCCTGCGCGGCCTCGGTGAGCGCGCCCGGGGAGTACTCGATCGTCGACCGGTAATGCGGCTGGACCAGGTAATACCGCAGTTCGGGTGCCCGGTACTCGCGCAGCATCTCCGGGATCGAGACCGTGTTGCCCAGCGACTTGGCCATTTTCTCGCCGGCCATGGTCACCCAGGCGTTGTGCAGCCAGAACCGCGCGAACGGATCACCCGCGGCGTTCGACTGGGCGCGTTCGTTCTCGTGGTGCGGGAACACCAGGTCGACGCCGCCGCCGTGGATGTCGAACTCGGCGCCGAGATACGTCGTCGCCATCGCCGAGCATTCGAGGTGCCAGCCAGGGCGGCCGGAACCCCACGGCGTCGGCCACGACGGTTCGCCCGGCTTGGCGCTCTTCCACAGCGTGAAGTCGCGCGGGTCGCGCTTGGCCTCGCCGCCACGCTTGTCCTCGCCCTGCTGGACCTCGTCGAGCTTCTGGCCGGAGAGCTCGCCGTAGCCGTCGAACGCCTTCACCGAGAAGTACACGTTGCCGTCCGCGGCGTAGGCGTGCCCGCCGTCGATCAGCCGCTGCATGAGCTCGACCATCTGCGTGACGTGCCCGGTCGCCCGAGGGGCGATCGAGGGCGGCAAGCAGCCCAGCGTCTCGTAGGCCGACTCGAACGCGCGCTCGTGCGTCGCCGCCCACTCCCACCAGGGGCGACCCGCCTCCGTGGCCTTGTTGAGGATCTTGTCGTCGATGTCGGTGACGTTGCGGACCATCAGCACGTCGAGTCCACTGTGGACGAGCCAGCGACGCAGGACGTCGTAATTCAGCGCGCCGCGGATGTGGCCGATATGCGGGATGCCCTGCACGGTGGCACCACACACGTACATGGACGCCGTTCCACTACGGGCGGGATGGAACTCCCGCACGCTTCGGGTCGCCGTGTCATAGAGGTGTAGTGCCACCCTAAAAGGGTACGGGGTCGGCGTGAGCGGTGTCGCAGTGACCGTATTACAGCACGTTATGGGTGCGCAGGGCGCTGAGCAGGGCGTCCGGCCGCTCGGTCGTCGGCAGCGGCTCTACCAGCGCGAACGCGCAGCCGATGTCGCGCGCGGCGCCGTCCGCTTCCTCGCTGTCGCCGACCATGAGCGTTTCCGCCGGGTCGACGCCGAGCCGCTCGACGGCCGCGCGGAAGATCTCCGGCTCCGGTTTCACCGCTCCGACCTCGAACGACAGGATGAACTCGTCGACGTAGGCGTCCCAGCCCCGGCGGCCGAACGCGGGCCGGATGTCGAAGGCGATGTTGCTCAGCACCCCGAGTTTCACGCCCTTGCCCGAAACGCCCTTGAGGACGGCCTCGGTGTCCGGGTACGGCGTCCACTGGGTGGGATCGATCAGCCGGGTGTAGAGCGCGAGGGCCTGGTCGGCGTGCGGCACCCCGGACTGCTTGAGGACCTCGAGGTACACCTTCCGGTGCAGCACCGGGTCGCGGTCGCGGTGGTTCCAGGCGTACAGGTGCTCTTCGTCGAGATCGACGACCTGGCCGACCGGCGCGGTCATCCGGCGCATCAGTTCGGTCTGGGCCTCGATGTCCAAGCTCTCGCCATCGTGGCCGGTGAGGTCGGCGAGCCAGGTCTCGTCCTGTTCGAGCCGGAAGACCGTGCCGGAGAAGTCGAACAACACAGCGCGAAAGGTCACGAGGTCCACATTAGCCACGATCGTGGGGTTCCTGCCGCCCCTCGCGTGTGAGATGAAAGGTCCTTTCCTTGCAAAATTTGCAAGGAAAGGACCTTCATGGCGCGTGTCAGGCGGCGTTGCCGGTGATCTTGGTGGGCGTGATCCGGACCAGTACGCGGACGACCTCCGCCGGCTCGTCCGGGTAGTCCTTGCCGAGGTACTTGTGCGACAGCTCGTTGATCAGCTCGCGCCCGCCCTCGTCGGTCATCTCCACGGTCCCGCGGATCTCGACGTAGTTGTACGGGTTCTCCTGGTCGAAGACCGAGACGGACACCCGCGGGTCCCTGGCCATGTTCCGCTCCTTGAGACGGCCGCGGACGGTCGCGAAGATCACCGTGTCTCCGTCCCGCTTCGCCCACAGCACGGACGTCTGCGCGGAGCCGTCGGCGTTGATGGTCGCCAGCACCGGGAAGTTGTTGCCGTCGAGGAGTTTCTTGGTCGCGTCGTTGAAGGTCACACCCATGCCGGAGAGCCTAATCACCGGACGTTCCCGGCGATCCGTTCGACGCGCAGGCGGACGATCACCCGCTCGACGTCATCGCCCTCCGGCGGCGGGTCCTGGCCGAGGTACTTGTGGCTGAGCGTCTTCGGCAACGCCTTCCCGGGATCCGGGGTGATCGTGACCGTGCCGCGCAGCTGCGTGTGCCGGTACGGGTTCTCCGCGTCGGTGATCGACACGCTCGCGCGCGGATCGCGGCGCAGGTTTCGCACCTTCAGCCGGTCTTCGGTGGCGCTGAAGACCAGATCGCCGTCGTCGAGGCCCACCCAGACGACCGAGGTCTGCGGGCCGCCGTCGGCGTCCAGCGTGGCCACGGTCGCGAAGTTCTTGCCGTCCACCAGTGCACGGACCGGTTCGGGAAGTGTGACTGCCATGACAGCCCGAACCGGCTTCCGGCCGCGGCTATTCCTGCGAGGGCAGCAGCAACGCCGTCGCGAACGCCGCGATGCCCTCGCCGCGTCCGGTCAGGCCGAGCCCGTCGGTCGTCGTCCCGGACACGCTCACCGGCCCGCCGACGGCCTCGCTCAGCACCTTCTGCGCCTCTTCGCGGCGTTTCCCGACGCGCGGCGCGTTGCCCACGATCTGGACGGTCGCGTTTCCGACGGTCCAACCGCCCGCCTCGACCAGACGCCGCGCCTCCGCGAGGAATTCGACGCCGTGCTTGCCGGCCCAGCGCGGATCGCCGGTGCCGAACACCGCGCCGAGATCGCCGAGCCCGGCCGCGGACAGCAGCGCGTCGCACAGCGCGTGCGCGGCGACGTCGCCGTCGGAATGGCCGGCGCAACCGTCGATGCCGGGCCAGAGGAGCCCGGCGATCCAGCATTCACGGCCCGCCTCGACGGGGTGTACGTCGACGCCGTTCCCGATCCTCACAGCACTTCCTCTTTCCCAGCCCGAGCGATCGCTTCGGCCAGCTTCAGTTCGAACGAGTTGGTGACGCGCATCGCATCCGGGTGTCCGGCGACGGTGTGCGCGCCGTCGAGAGACGGCTTGCCGGCATACGAGAGAAAAGTCTCACGAGTGAAGCCGAGCGGGGTTTGCGCCGTGCGCAGAAACGCGCGGTCTTCGGTCCCTGTAATCACTTTCGCCGCATCAGTCACCTTCACGGTGTCCGCCATCGGCAGTACGGGAATCACGAAGGGAGATCCCGCACGGACCGCGTCCACGACGGCACGGACCGTGTCCGGGGGAGTGAAGGCGCGCAGGGCGTCGTGCACGAGGAAGACCGGATTCCCGGTGATCTCTTTTTCGACGGTGTCGAAAGCATGCTTGAGCGACGAGCCGGGTACTATCCGGCAACGCTCCTCGAAGCCGCTCAAAGCGGCCGAAAACAAATCAGCACACCGCTCGGGGGCCGCTACGAACACCAGATCAAGATCCGGCAGAGCGAGCAGCCCCCGCACAGTGTGCGTGAGTAGCGCTTCACCATTGACCGGCGCGAGAGCGAGCTCCGCGTCGGAGGCATGGTGTCGAACGACAGTGACGAACACGATTGTGCTCATATGGACGGTGCTCATATGTGCGCGATCGTAGAGGTATCCCTCGCAGCCTCACCTGGCGTGGGACACCCGCCGGTTCAGACTGCCGCGGTTTCCAGAACTTCGTCGAGGAGGACTTCAGCCTTGTCCTCGTCGGTGCCCTCCGCGAGCGCCAGCTCGCTGACCAGAATTTGCCGCGCCTTCGCCAGCATGCGCTTCTCGCCGGCTGAAAGTCCGCGGTCCTTCTCTCGCCGCCAGAGGTCGCGCACCACTTCGGCCACCTTGTTCACATCGCCGGAGGCGAGCTTCTCGAGGTTGGCCTTGTACCGACGAGACCAGTTGGTGGGCTCCTCGGTGTGCGGAGCACGCAGAACGTCGAAAACCTTGTCCAGTCCTTCTTGCCCGACGACATCACGAACGCCGACGATCTCGGCGTTGTCTGCGGGCACGCGAACCGTAAGATCCCCTTGCGCGACTTTGAGGACGAGGTACTTCTTCTCCTCGCCCTTGATCACGCGGGTCTCGATGGCTTCGATGAGTGCGGCACCGTGGTGCGGGTAGACGACGGTCTCTCCGACCTTGAAAACCATGTGTCCTCTGCCCCTTTCGCTGAATTCATCTTAGCACGTGCCGACGAGGCCCACCTAGTGGCCCGCGATCGTCGTCGCAGGTCAGCGGCCTGACGGTGGTCCGCCCGGGGGTTGACAAACCCAATTCGCCCATGCTCACGCTGGTGAGAAGCGAACGATTTCCAAATCCTTTGTGGACGGTTGATCTTGGGCACGTCACCGCATTGGTGGGGTGCCAACACGCACCGGGTTCTTGGCCCGTGAAGGCGCCCGGCTAGTCTTCGCGGTGAAGAGGCCGTGAGATGGAAGGACTCCGACGTGAGGCTGCAGAATCGTCGCGTGTTCGGCGCAGGTGTGCTGGCGCTCGGCGCCGCGCTCGTGCTCGCCGGCTGCGGTGCTGGTCAGATCACCCAGACCGACTCGCAGCAGCCCGCGGTCAACGGGACGTACGCGCAGGCGAAGGACCTGGTGCTGCGGAACGCCGCGCTCCAGTTCCCGACCGAGGGGCAGGCGTACCCGGCCGGTGCCGCCGCGCCGCTGACGCTGACCATCGTGAACCAGGGCAAGCTGGACGACGAGCTCGTCTCGGTCTCCTCCGAAGCCGCCACCGGTGACGCCAAGATCACCGGAGCCAAGGTCGTCGTGGCGAGCCACGCGCTCGTGATCGGCCCGTCCGACGCGGTCGAGTCGACCAAGGAGGTGGCGCCGACGAGCGCCCCGGCGTCCTCCGCGCCGGCTTCGTCCTCGGGCGCGCCCTCGTCCTCGTCGGGTACGCCCTCGTCTTCCGGCGCCCCGTCGTCGAGCGTCGCCGGGACGGTCACGCCGTCCGCGGGCCCGGAGCAGACCAACGCGCCGGACCAGGTGGGCAAGGCCACGATCGTCCTGCAGGGGCTGAAGCAGCCGGTGTGGGCGGGCCAGACCATCAAGGTCACCTTCGTCTTCAAGAACTCCGGCTCGATCACCGTCGACCTGCCGGTCGCGGCGCCGTCACACCCGGGCAGCCGGGCGCCCGCGCCGGAGAAGCCCAAGGCCGAAGGCGGCGGGCACTAGCTCCCTCGTAAGTACATGAAGGCCCCCTTCCTTGCGCCTAGGTACAGGAAGGGGGCCTTCATGTACTTGTCGCTCCCCGGGTTTGTCGGTGGTGGCCGCTAGCCTCGCGGAGTGGTCAAGAAAGGCAGCACCTACCGCTGCGGTGAGTGCGGGTACGAGGCGCCGAAATGGGTCGGGCGCTGCCCCGAATGTCAGGCGTGGGGAACGCTCGAGGAGCGCGGCGACGCCCGCCCCGCGATAGCCAGGGTCGCGGCGGGCGCGCCCAGTGCGCCCGCGCGTCCGATCGGCGAGGTCGACGTCGAGACGGCGCGCGCGAAGCCCACCGGCGTCTCCGAGCTGGACAGGGTGCTCGGCGGAGGGTTCGTGCCGGGCGCGGTCATCCTGCTCGCCGGGGAGCCCGGTGTCGGCAAGTCGACCCTCCTGCTGGAGGTCGCCTACCAGTGGGCGGCCACCGCGGGCCGCGCGCTGTACGTCACGGGCGAGGAGTCGGCGGGGCAGGTGCGGCTGCGCGCCGAGCGCACCGGCAACGTCCACGACGAGATGTTCCTCGCGGCCGAGAGCGATCTCTCCGCGATCCTCGGCCACGTCGACGCGGTCAAGCCGGGCGTGCTGATCGTCGACTCGGTCCAGACCATGGCCTCCCCGCAGGTGGAGGGCGCGCCGGGCGGGGTCACCCAGGTCCGCGCGGTCACCTCCGGGCTGGTCGCGCTGGCCAAGGAACGCGGGCTGCCGATCGTGCTGGTCGGCCACGTGACGAAGGACGGCTCGGTCGCCGGGCCGCGGGTGCTGGAGCATCTGGTGGACGTCGTCCTGCAGTTCGAGGGCGACAAGCATTCGACGCTGCGGATGCTGCGCGGTATCAAGAACCGCTTCGGTGCCGCCGACGAGATCGGCTGCTTCGAACTGGTCGAGGAGGGCATCGTCGGCGTGCCCGACCCGTCGGGGCTGTTCCTCAGCCACACCGCGGAGCCGGTCGCGGGCACCGCGGTCACGGTGACCATGGAGGGCAAGCGGCCGCTGCTGGGCGAGGTGCAGGCGCTGGTGTCGGCGACCCAGTCACCGCAGCCCCGGCGCGCGGTGAGCGGCCTCGATTCGGCCCGTGTCGCGATGGTGCTGGCCGTGGTGGAGAAACGGGCGGGCATCAAGGTCGGCGACAAGGACGTCTACGTCGCGACGGTCGGCGGCATGAAGATCACCGAGCCGGGTATCGATCTCGCGGTCGTGCTGGCGCTGATGTCGTCGGCGAGGGACACGCCGCTCTCGCCCAAACTCGTCGCGATGGGCGAGGTCGGGCTCTCGGGTGAGGTCCGGCGGGTGCCGAGCGTCGGGCGGCGGCTCGCGGAGGCCGCCCGGCTCGGCTTCACGTACGCGCTGGTGCCGCCGGATTCCGGCAAGATCCCGCCGGGTATCCGGGTGCTGGAGGTGGCCGACGTCGGAAGCGCGCTCAACGCCGCGAAGCACGCTCGTTAGGGGCCGTCGTCGTCGGTGATCACCACCGAGATCGTCGTGTCGAACAGGGTCAGCCCCGGCCAGCCCTCCCGTTTGTCGTTCGCCCGGACGGCGCGGCTCCCGACGACGGCCGCCGTCGCCCGGTCGACGATGAACGTGCGTGTCCGGTCCGGCATCGTGACCGAGAACGACAACGCGGAGCGACCGTCAGGAGTGGTCACGGTCTCCAGGACGATGCCGGGCATCCTCGCGAGCGCTTTGCACAGAGCCACCCGTTGCGCGCCGAAGCCCTGGGACGAGCGCAGCACGTTGAACGCCATTTCGAACATCTCGGGCGGCGAGTTCGGCTGTTCCGCGGGGCGGCCGTCCGAAGCGGGAGGGTCGGTTGTGCCGTCGTGGCGGAGCCGCTCGGCCATCTTGCCGGGGTCGATGGGCAGTTCCGCGAGGAAGTCCGGGGAGGGTTGCGTCCAGCCGCTCTCCGAAGGGAGCCGGTCCTGGGGCGGGAGGATCGGAGGTGCCGGCGACGTCGTGGTGGTGGTGGTGGGCGGCGGCACCTCGTTCACGCTGACCGAGGACGACGGGCCCGGCAGTGCTTCGCCGTTCCTCATCGCCGTCTGGTAGTCGCCCTTGACCCAGCGGATCTCACCGGTCCCGGTGAACCGGGTCTTGAACGACTTCCAGCCCGGGACCGGCAGCCAGCGTTCGAGGATCTCGTGGGTCTGGTAGACCAGCCCGGACTTGGTGACACGAGTGGTCCAGGTGGACTCCGTGACGAGCCGGTACTGATCGTCGCGAAGCGGGAAGTCGTCGCCGTGGAGGGATTTGAGCGCTTCTTCGTTCGGGCCGACGACCGAATGGTCCGCGGGGGCCGGGCCGTCGCCGTCGGTGAAGGCGTTCGTCGCCACGATCCCTCCGCCCGACACCAGGGCCGCGGCCGCGGCGGCGGCGATCCATCGCCAAGCGCCGGGCCGTTTCCTCGGCGGGGGCGCGAGCCTCGGGAGCAGTTCGTCCTCGACCTCGCCGGCGGCGCGCAGAAGTGCCGCCTTGGCGCGGGACAGTTCGTCCCGCCGGGTTTCCGGTTCGGCGTGGAGGCAGGCCAGCGCCTCGTCGAGTTCGGCCTCCGACCACACCTTCCTGACGCTATCGCCGTGCACTTTCGCCCTCCTCGTTCCTGCTCGATCCGTCCTTTGTGGACTCCGGTGCGTTGGCGCGCAGCCATCTCCTGATCCGGTGCAGCCGCGATCTCACCGTCCCGGCGGGAATCCCCAGCGCCTCGGCGACCTCGCCGGGATCGAGGCCCGCCCACGACACCAGCAGCAGGGTGTCGCGGTCCGCGACGCTCAGTTCGGCCAGCGCGCCCGCCAGCTGGGCCGCGCGGGACTGCGCGTCGACCCGCTCGGCGACACGGCCGTCATGTCCGGCCGAGACCGCCTGTCCGGCGGCCGCGAGCCGGGCCGTCGCGTTGAGGGCCCTCGTCTCGGTGCGGACATGATGCCGCAGCAGGTTCGTCGCGATGCCGTAGAGCCACGCCCGCGCCGTCCCGGCCTCCGGGCGGTACGTCTCGCGTCGCCGGAGCGCCACGAGGAACGTCTCGGCGACGAGGTCGTGCGCGGTCTCCGTGCCGACGCGGCGCGCGAGATAACGCTGCAGCGGGGCCGCGTGGGCGTCGAAGAGCATGCCGAAGACGGGTGCGGGATCGGGGCCACCGAGATCGGGTCTGTCCGGTCCGCGCGAGCCGGCCTGCTCGTGATCGTCTTTCATCACCTGCACGATCGCTATTGCCCGATGGCGCTCGAAGCGTTCATCCGATCCTACTTTCGTCGTGGGCCGACCGGGGAAAGCGCAGGTGAAGCCGCAGACAAAAGCCCCGGGACCGGCGATCATGTTCACTATTCACCATTCAAAAGTGAAACTGGGGAAGGATTACCATGCGTCGACTCAGGACCGTGGTCGTCGCCGCGCTCGCGGCGTCCGCCTTGATCACCGCTCCGGCGGTGGCCGTCGCTCAAGGTAAGACAGTCGTCGATGTGGAGTCGATGGCGCCGCCGGCCAAGGTCGAAGGGGTCAGGGCGGCCGCCGAACTCAACATCCAGTACCAGATCCAGGAGACCGGGTACTGGTGCGGCCCGGCCGCCACCCGCATCGCCATTTCGGCCAAGAACGGCAATCCGCCGAGCCAGCAGCAGCTCGCGAACGAACTGCCGACCACCACCAACGGCACCGACTGGATCGGGCAGGTCACCCGCGTCCTCAACAACCACGTCGCCGGTGGCTGGTACGAGACCAAGGAGATGCCGAACGACCCGCCGACCCAGGCGCAGCGCGACCTGCTGTGGCGCGACATCGTGCTGGACGTCGACAAGGGCTACGCGATCGTCGCGAACATCGTCGCCCCGGCGAACAACCACCCGCCGGGCTACCCGAACTACACGATCTACCACTACTTCACGATCATCGGCTACAACAGCGACAACATGACGGTGAAGATCGCCGACCCGGCCAACTTCGGCGGCAACCAGATCTACTGGCTCACCTTCAACCAGCTCGCGACCCTGATCCCGCCGAAGGGCTACTCGGCCTGACCCACGCCCTCCCGCGTTTCGTCCTCTGAATGCGTTACTTGCGTGCGCAAGGATCGCATTCAGAGGACGAAACGCGTGGGTTGTACGAATCTTGTACGGAAGAGCCCGAAGCTGGGGAACATGCGCATCAAGACGCTCGGTCTGCTGGCAGCCTCGTTGCTGGCCCTGGTCGCCTCGCCGGCCATGGCCGCCGACGGCAACCCGCTCGAGAAGACCAACGGCTTCTATGTCGACCCGAACTCCAATCCCGCGGTCTGGGTCAGGGATCACCCGGGCAGCACCGCCGACAAGATCAAGGCCGCCATCTCCACCAAGGCGGGCGCGCGCTGGTTCGGCAACTGGAGTGGGAACATCAAGACCGCGGTCGACGGCTACACCTACGCCGCCGACGTCGCGGACAAGCTGCCGATCCTGGTCGCGTACAACATCCCCGGCCGTGACTGCGGCGGTCACTCCGGCGGCGGCGCGGGCAGCCCGGACGCCTACCGGACCTGGATCTCGAACTTCGCCGACGGCATCGGCGGCAAGCCCGCGGTCGTCGTCATCGAGCCGGACGCGCTCGCGCAGCTCGACTGCCTGCCCACCGGTGAGCGCCAGACCCGCCTCGATCTCCTCAAGTACGCCGCGGAGCAGTTCGCCGCGAAGGCCCCGAACACCTGGGCGTACATGGACGGCGGCAACTCGACCTGGATCCCGGCCGCGACCATGGCCGACCGGCTCAACGCCGTCGGGGTGAAGTCGATCCGCGGTCTCGCGATCAACGTGTCGAACTACAAGACCACCACCGACTCGGCGAACTACGGCCGAAGTGTCAGCGCGGCGCTGTCGAGCAAGTACGGCTACACCAAGCCGTTCGTGATCGACACGAGCCGCAACGGCAACGGCCCGCTGGGCTCCGAGTGGTGCAACCCGGCCGGGCGCAAGCTCGGGGCGACCTCGCAGACCGGCGGCGGCGCCGAGATGCTGCTCTGGGTCAAGGTGCCCGGCGACTCCGACGGCAAATGCGGGATCGCGCCGAACGTCGAAGCCGGTCAGTTCAGCCCCGATCTCGCCCTGCGCCTGATCAGCGGTACCTGACCGCCCCCGAAAGCCCGTCGCGCCGGCTGCTCGTCTGTGACCCTCGTTCTCCCGAGAAGGCGAAGGCCACGACCCCTTGGACAGCAGCCGGCGCGACGCCTCCATTTCCCCGCTCGCGGTAGTACGGTGACCTGGGTCACATAACCGGAGCGAGGAGGACGGCGTCGTGGAGTTCCAGCTGGGGATCGGTACCAGGAAGGGCTTGTTCCTCGCCCGGAGCGAGGATCGCGAGAACTGGGAACTCTCCGAGCCGAAGTTCCCGATGGAGGCGGTGCGCGCGGTCGCGCTGACCCCCGGCAAGGTCTACGCGGCCGCGGTCAACGAGCACTTCGGACCGACGATCGCGACGTCGGAGGACTTCGGCGAGACCTGGTCCGAACCCGATCACGCCCCGGTCGCCTTCCCCGCCGACACGGAGACCGCGCTCGAAGGCATCTGGCAGATCGTGCTCGCCGGGGACGTCGTCTACGCCGGTGTCGAGCCGTCCGCGCTGTTCCGGTCCGAGGACGGCGGCGAGACCTTCGAACTCGTGCGCGGGCTGTGGGATCACGAGCACCGTCCACACTGGACACCCGGTGGCGGCGGCCAGATGATCCACACGATCCTGCCGCATCCCACGGATTCCCGGCGGATCACCGTCGCCATGTCGACGGGCGGCGTCTACCGGACCGAGGACGGCGGCAAGAGCTGGACGGCGTCGAACCGCGGGATCAGCGCGGGATTCCTCCCCGACGAGGAACCCGAATTCGGGCAGTGCGTGCACAAGGTCGCGATGCATCCGGCGCGGCCCGAACGGTTCTTCCTGCAGAACCACGGCGGTGTCTACCGCAGCGACGACGACGCGAAGACGTGGAAGTCCATCGCCGGCGGCCTGCCGAACGACTTCGGATTCGCCATGGTCGTCCATCCGACCGAGCCGGACACCGTCTACAACTTCCCCTTGGTGGCCGACGTGCTCCGGTTCCCGCCGGAGGGCCGCTGCCGCGTCTACCGCAGCGAGGACGCGGGCGAGACCTGGACGGGACTCGGAAACGGCTTGCCGGACAAGGGTTTCTACGCCGGTGTGCTCCGGGACGGCATGTGCGTCGACGCGCGGGACGGGATCTACTTCGGCACGCGATCCGGTGAAGTGTGGGCCAGCCCCGACGGGGGCGACACCTGGCATCAGGTGGCCGCGCATCTGCCGGACGTGCTCTGCGTCCGGGCCCAGGTGGTCTAGATGGTCCGGGTCCTGCTGCCCGCGATGCTGCGGCCGCTCGCGGGCGGAGCGGGGACGCTCGACGTCGACGCGCCCACGCTCGACGCGGTCCTGGACTCGCTCGGCGACGGTTTTCCCGCGCTGGAACGGCGGTTGCGCGACGAGACGGGTGCGCTGCGGCGCTATGTGAACTTCTATGTGGACGGTGAGGAATGCCGTCGTCTCGATGGGGCCAAGACTTCGCTCGCGGAGGCGAAGGAAGTCCAGATCATTCCGTCGGTCGCCGGGGGTTGAGCGGCAGCCGGATGTCAGGAAAGGGTCGTTCAGGACGAAAAACGTCCTGAACGACCCTTTCCTGACACGTGAAGCGACCTACTGGGAAAGCAGGTTCGCGCAGCGGATCAGCCCGATGTGCGAGTACGCCTGCGGGTGGTTGCCCAGCGAACGCTCCGCGATCGGGTCGAACTGCTCGGGCAGCAGGCCGGTCGGGCCCGCCGCGTCGACGATCTGCGTGAACAGTTCCTCGGCCTCGGTGCGCCGCCCGGTGAGCAGGTACGCCTCGATGAGCCAGGCCGCGCAGATGTGGAAACCGCCCTCGCCACCGGGAAGACCGTCGTCGCGGCGGTACCGGTACACGGTCGACCCGCTGCGCAGTTCCGCCTCGATCGCCGTCACCGTGGACTGGAAACGCGGGTCGGCCGGATCGATCAGCCCGGTCAGCCCGACGAACAGCGAAGCGGCGTCGAGGTCCGTTCCGTCGTAGGCGGTGGTGAAGGCCTGGACCTCTTCGTTCCAGCCCTTCTCCAGCACGTCCGCGGCGATCTCGTCACGCAGCGAAGGCCACGCGCCCGGCACCTCACGGCCGTAGACCTCGCCGAGTTTGACCGCCCGGTCGATGGTCACCCAGCACATCACCCGCGAGTACACCCGGTGGCGCGGCACGTGCCGCTCCTCCCAGATGCCGTGGTCCGGCTCGTTCCAGCGCCGTGTGACGGCCTCGGCCATCGCGCGCACCATCTGCCAGTCCTCGTCGCGCAGTTCCCCGCGCGCCTCCGCCAGCGTCTGCACGAGTTCGACGACCGGGCCGAACACGTCCAGCTGAACCTGGTGGTTCGCCAGGTTGCCGACGCGGACCGGCCGCGAACCGGCGTATCCGGGCAGCGATTCGATGACCGCTTCGGCGCCGATCACGCTGCCCGCCAAGGTATACAGCGGGTGTAGCCGTTCCGGACCGGCCAAAGTGGACAGAACGCCGTGCAGCCACCGGAGGTAGCCTTCGGCCTCTTCGGTCGAGCCGAGGTGGACCAGTTCGCGCACGGTCATGGCCGCGTCGCGGATCCAGCAGTAGCGGTAGTCCCAGTTGCGGACGCCGCCGATCTCCTCCGGCAGCGAGGACGTCGCCGCCGCGAGCACGCCGCCGGTGTCGGTGTTCACCAGCCCGCGCAGGGTGAGCGCCGAGCGGCCGACGAGGTCGGTCTGGACGCTGGGCAGTTTGAGCGTCCGCGCCCACGTGCTCCAGTAGTCACCCGCGCGCGTCCGTCGCTCCACTTCGGACAGTTCGTGCTCGCTGAGATCCGAAGTGCCGCAACGGAGTTCGAGCACCACCGGGTTCTCCGGCGAGGGAGTGACCAGCGCCGTCGCGGTGTCGTTCATGCCGTCGGAGGTGATCTCCCACTCCACGCCGGGCGAGCGCAGCGCGAACGGTTCCGAGGTGCCCTGCACCAGGATCCCGTCGCCCTCGGCGACCAGCTTCACCGGCACACCGCCGAATTCGGGCCGCGGCGCGAACACGATCTCCGCCGCCGTCTCACCCGAGATCACCCGGACGAGATCCGTGCGGTGCGCGGGGCTCTCCGGCTCCAGGTAGTCGGTGACGAGCAGTCGCGACCAGCGGGTCTCGACGGTCATCGTGTTCGGCAGGTAGCGCTGCCCGAGCGGCAGGCCGTTGCGGTGCGGCTTGATCGAGAAGTGGCCCGCGCCGGCACCGCCGAGCAGGTCCGCGAAGATCGCGGGCGCGTCGGGGCCGGGGTGGCACAGCCAGGTCAGCCGGGCGTCCGGCGTGACCAGCGCGACCGAACGTTCGTTGGCCAGCAGGGAAAGCCGCTCGATCGGCGGGGCCTGCTCGCCGTAGAGCCAGTTGCGCCGCTCTTCGAGCAGGAACGCGAGCGCCATCGCGACGTCGACCGTGTCCGGAACCCGGTACTGGGCCAGGCTTTCGCCGTCGCCGACCTTCACACCGAGGTCCGGGCCGGAGATCCGGGCGAACGCCTTCTCGTCGGTGACGTCGTCGCCGAGGAAGACCGCCGCCGTCGCGCCGACCTGGTGGCGCAGGGTGTCCAGCGCGCGGCCCTTGTCCGTCTGGACGACCGCGAGCTCGACGACCTCCTTGCCGTCGGTCGTGGACACGCCCTCCCATTTCGAAGGTCCATTGTGGACATCGCGGAGGACTCGCCTGCCGGCCTCGTGCTCGGCGCGGCGGACGTGCACCGCGATGCTCGCGGGTTTGACCTCGAGCGAGACGCCCGGCACGTCGAGCACCAGGTTCTCCAGCTCGGCCTCGAGCCGTCTGTGGAGTTCGCGGGCCTTGTCGTCGAGGGCGTGGATGAAGCCGATGTCGAACTCGGATCCGTGGCTGCCGACCAGGTTCACCTCGGCCGGAAGGCGGGAAAGAGTGGCGAGATCACGCAACGCGCGGCCGGAGATGACCGCGGTGGTCGTCTCGTGCAGGCCGGCCAGCGACCTGAGCGCACCTACCGATTCGGGCAGGGGACGGGCTTCGTCCGGGTTGGCCGTGATCGGAGCCAGCGTGCCGTCGTAGTCGCAGGCGACCAGCAGCCGCGGGGTGCGCGCGACCTGAACGATCGCACGCCGCAGCTCGGCGGGCAGTGCCTCGGCGGTCAACGATTTCTCCTCGGGAACTATGCGGGGTAGGGGGATCAGTCGGCCGGTTCGGCACCGAGCGCTTGGAGGAACGAGCGCGCCCAGCGGTCGACGTCATGCGTGAGGACCTGTCGACGCATGGCGCGCATACGGCGGCGTCCCTCTGCGGGGTCGAGCGTAATGGCAGTCTCCAAGGCGTTCTTCACCCCGTCCAGATCATGCGGGTTGACCAGGAGCGCACTGGTCAGCTCGGCCGCGGCGCCGGCGAACTCCGAAAGCACGAGCGAACCGCCCAGGTCGTGGCGGCAGGCGACGTACTCCTTGCAGACGAGGTTCATCCCGTCACGCAGGGGAGTGACCACCATGACGTCGGCCGCGGAGAAGAACGCGGCCAGTTCCGTCCGGTTCACGGACTGATGCAGATAATGCACGACCGGGTGACCCACGCGCGCGAATTCGCCGTTGATCCGTCCGACCATCTGCTCGATGTCGCCGCGCATCCGCTGGTAGTGCTCGACGCGTTCGCGGCTCGGCGTGGCCAGCTGGACGAACGTCACGTCCTCCGGACGGACGCGGCCTTCGTGCAGCAACTCGTGCAGCGCCTGCAGCCGCAGGTCGATGCCCTTGGTGTAGTCGAGCCGGTCGACGCCGAGCAGGACCTTCTTCGGGTTGCCCAGGTCACGGCGCAGCTGGGCGGCGCGTTCGGCGACGCCCTTGGTCTTGGCGAGTTTGTCGAGGCCGATGGCGTCGATGGAGATCGGGAACGCGCCGACCCGCACCGTGCGGTCGCCGACCTGCATCAGGCCGGGGCGGGTGCGGATACCGACCGCGCCGCGGCTGGATTCGAGCCCGGCCAGCTGCCGCGCCAGCCAGAGGAAGTTCTGCGCGCCACCCGGCCGGTGGAATCCGACGAGGTCGGCCCCGACCAGGCCGCGGACGATCTCGGTCCGCCACGGCATCTGCATGAACAACTCGACCGGGGGGAACGGGATGTGCAGGAAGAACCCGATCCGGAGATCGGGCCGCAGCTCGCGGAGCATCGCCGGGACCAGCTGCAGCTGGTAGTCCTGGATCCACACGGTCGCGCCCTCGGCGGCGACCTTCGCGCTCGCCTCGGCGAAGCGCCGGTTCACCCGGACGTAGGACTCCCACCAGCTCCGGTCGAACACCGGCCGCGCCACCACGTCGTGGTACAGCGGCCAGAGCGTCGCGTTGGAGAAGCCCTCGTAGTAGTCGCGGACGTCGTCCGACGTCAGGGAGACCGGGTGCAGCACCAGGCCGTCGTCGTCGAACTCCTCGACGTCGACGTCGGGCACACCCGGCCACCCGACCCAGGCTCCCTTGCGTGACCGCAGGAACGGTTCGAGCGCGGACACCAGCCCGCCCGGGCTCGCCGTCCAGCGCCTGCTCCCGTCGGCGGTCCGTTCGAGGTCCACCGGGAGCCGGTTCGCCACCACCACGAAATCCGCGGAGGCCGTTCTGCTCGTCTCGGCAATCACTTCGTCCACCAGCCGCTCCCTCGAATCGCGGGTCGCTGCCCTAAGCGGAAACCCTATCGCGCGAGGAGGCCGCGGCCCGTCGCCGAGCGATCACTCCAAGCGTCGTTCGGCGGGTTCCAGCGGACCCGCCATCCGCGGCCCGGCGAATTTGCGTTCCAGCCTGCCGAGCCCCGTGCGCACCGGTTGCGCCAGGTATTCGCCGAGTACCACACCCGCTGCCAGGGCAAGCCCGATCGCGACCGCGGTCATCAGCGTCGAGATGTTCCCGCCGGGCTCGACGCCCAATTGGTATAGACCACGATAGGTGGAGAGACCGGGGAGGAGGGGCGTGATGCCGGACACAGCCACCACGAGCGGCGTCACCTTCAGGCGCCTGGCGAGCACGCCGCCGCAGAACCCGACCAGCGTCGCGGCGACCGCGGAGGAGCTGACGGCCTGGAAGTCGGTCAGCATCAGCGCGCCGTACACGGCGCCGCCGATCGCCCCGGCCGCGCCCGCGACGATCATCGCGCGCAGGGTCGAATACGAGGCGAGCGCGAAGCAGGCCGACGCGCCGACGCTGCCGATGACGATGATCGGCAACTGCTGCGGGGTCGAGGAAACGACCTCGGGCAGCGGCGTCAGCGGCAGGCCGAGCAGGACCGCGATCTTCAGTGCGAGCACCACACCCGCGATCAGCCCGGCGCTCATCAGCGCGGTCTCGGTCGTACGCCCGGCCGCCGTGACGTAGTAGCCGGTGATGGCGTCCTGCACGGCGGAGACCGTGGAGAGCCCGGACAGCAGCACGGTGACGGCCGCCGCGACGACCAGCGTGGGTTTGTCCGTGGTGAGCAGGTTGCTGCTGACTATCGCCATCGCGGACAGCGTCGCGACCAGGCCGCCGATCACCTGCTGGAAGAAGAACGGCAGCGCGAAGCGGTTCAAGAACCGGCCGAGCCGGTCGATGACCGCGCTGATCACCAGCGCGACCAGCGCCACGTCGATGCTGCCGCCGAGGATCAGGGTGATGAACGCGGCCAGCCCGCCCCAGGCGGCCGTGGCCACCCAGCGGGGGTACGGGTGCGGCGCGGTCGTGATGCGCTGCAGTTCCTGCTGGGCCTCTTCGGCGCCGATGTTGCCGCGGACGATGCGGCGGACCAGGGTCTCGGTCTGGGTGAGCCGCGTGTAGTCGAGGCTGCGCGAGCGGACCACGCGCAGCGCCGTGACCGGGGCCATGTCGGTGCCGCGGTGGCAGGTCACCGTGATCGACGTGAAGATCACGTCGACCTCGCAGTGCGGGAGGCCGAGCGCGGAGGTCAGCGCGATGATCGTCGCGGTGACGTCGGAGGCGCCGGCGCCGCTCGACATCTGGACCTCGCCGATGCGCAGGACGAGGTCCAGGACGAAGTTGACCGTCGTGTCGTCCGGCGGCTGCGGGCCCATCGCCTCGTCGACGTCGACGGCGGGCTGCTCCGCCGTCGGCGCTTCGAGGATCTGCCAGGCGCGGCGGCGCAGCAGATTCGGCCGGTGCGAGCGAGTCTGGGGGATCGATCGCTCTCCGTCACGCTGGCGCGGCGCTTCCAGCAGCCATTCGCCACGTTCGGGTGTTTCGTCCTGGTTCTTTTCGGCACCGCGTTCGCCGCGCTGGGCTCCCTTGGTGTGCTCGTTGATCTTCATGATCGATCCACCTCCTCACTCTGGTTCGAGGGACTTTCCCGAGGAGCATCGGGGCCGGTGCCTCGACCGTTGCAGGAAACCCGAAGTGGCGTCCGCCACGTCGGAGGAAGATCATCGCGACGTCGCCGGTTTACGGCACACTGCATGTCATGGCGTCCTCCGTGAGCAGGCGTTCCGTTCTTCGCGCGGCCGGTGTCACCGCTGCCGGGACCGCGGCGACGTTCACCCTTTCGGGTGCATCTAGCGGGGCGGAAGCCCCGGTTTTCGCGCACGGGGTCGCCTCGGGTGACCCGATGCCCGATTCGGTCCTTCTCTGGACCCGCGTCACCCCTTCGCCCGAGGCGGTTCCGGGATCCGGGAAAGGGGCGGCGGTGGACGTCCGGTGGGAGGTGGCCGAGGACGCCGGCTTCACGCGCGTCGTCGCTCGCGGTCACCTTCGGACCGGCCCGGAACGCGACCACACGGTGAAGGTGACGGCCGGCGGACTGTGCGCGTCGACCGGGTACTGGTACCGGTTCGCGTCTCAGGGGAAGGTCTCGCAGACCGGCCGGACCCGCACGGCGCCTCCGCGCGACGAGGACGTCGAAAGCCTGCGCTTCGGCGTGGTCTCGTGTGCGAACTGGGCTGTCGGTCACTTCGCCCCCTACGGCTATCTGGCCGGCCGCGACGACCTGGACGCCTTCATTCACCTGGGTGACTACCTCTACGAAGGGAATCCCAACCCTGCGGGTGATCTCCGGCCTTCGGTACCGCCCAACGAGTTGATCACCCTGGCGGACTACCGGCAACGTCACGCGATGTACAAGACCGACGAGCACCTGCGGCGGCTCCACGCCCGGCATCCGATGATCGCGACCTGGGACGACCACGAGGCCGCCGACAACGCGTGGTCCGGCGGATCGCCGTCACACGACCCGGCGACCGAGGGCGACTGGGCGGACCGGATGCGGGCCGCGCACCAGGCGTACTTCGAATGGATGCCGGTGCGGCATCGCGGCGACCGGCTGTACCGGCGGCTGAAGTTCGGGACGCTGGCCGACCTGACCATGCTGGACCTGCGGACGTACCGGACGCGGCAACCCGGCCCGGTCTCGGCGGAGGACACCATCCTCGGCGCTGATCAGCGGCAGTGGTTCCTGGACGGCCTCGCGCGCGGGACCGCGTCCTGGAACCTGATCGGGAACTCGGTGATGGTCACGCCGATCAAGATCCCCGCGCTGCCCACACGCGAACGGCTCGCGCTCGGCGACCTGCTCGACGGCCAGCCGACCACGGTCAACACCGACCAATGGGACGGCTACACCGCCGACCGCCGCCGCGTCCTCGACACCATCGCCGCGCAAGGCCGGGGCAACACGGTGTTCCTGACCGGCGACGTCCACTCGTCGTGGGCGAACGACGTGCCCCGAGACGGAACGAGCGTCGCCGTCGAGTTCGTCTGCCCTTCGGTCACCTCGGACAACATCGACGAGCAACTCGGCGTCCCGCCGCGGACCGGCTCGCTGAAGGTCGAAGCCGCGATCCGCGCGCTGAACCCGCACGTGCGCTTCGTGGAACTCGACTCGCACGGTCCGGCCGTCCTCGAAGTGACCCCGGACGCCGTCCGGATGAACTGGTACTACGTCGCCGATCGCCGGGATCCGGCGACCGCCGTGACGTTCGCGCACGCCTTCCGGACGGTGGCCGGGGACCCGCGGGTGCGCCCTGCGGAGCGCTGAACGGGCGCCGATATACTTGCCTTGCCCAGGCTGTCCTGGGCAAGGCCGCTATAGCTCAGCTGGTAGAGCATCTGTCTTGTAAACAGAAGGTCAGGGGTTCGAGCCCCCTTGGCGGCTCCAGATCGACATGCTGATGCCTCGCGTTTCGCGGGGTCTGTTCATGGCCCTTATGGGCTCCGCTTTCAGCCTCGGGCGGTCAGTTCCAGCAGGCGGCCGGTGAGGTCGATGTGTTCTTCCACGCTGCTGGTCAGGTAGGTGAGGTCGACGAAGGTGTGGTCCGGCGCAAGGGTCGCGACGATCTTCGTCACCGACTCGGCGATGAGTTCCGGCTTCGTGTCCGGGGCGGCATTCACTCGCAGCGCCACGCCCAGTGTCCGCGGGTCGCGACCGGCTTGTTCGGCGTCGGCTCGGATCTTGGCCAGGGTGGCGGTGAGCATGTCGGCGGGGATGGTTTCGGGCACCGTCCAGACCGGCAGCCAGCCGTCCGCCCGCTCGGCGACCCGGCGCAGTGCCCTCTCGCCGAACCCGGCCAGGTGTACGGGCGGCTTGCGTACCGGTTTCAGGTGGACGTGGGTCTCCGGAATCGTGTAGCCGATGCCGTTGTGTGACACGGTGTCCTTGGTCCACCAGGTGTCGAGGAGATCGAGTAGGTCGTCCAGCCGCTTGCCACGTTCTGCCATCGGAACGCCGACGGCCGCGTATTCGTCGGGTGACCAGCCGATGCCCAGGCCGGGGAGCAGCCTGCCGTTGCTGGCCACGTCGATGCTGGTCAGCAGCCGGGCGAAGTTGGCGGGCTGGTACTGCGTCGCGTTGATGGTGCTGGACCCGAGGATCGCGGTTTCGGTCACCGCGGCCGCGACGGCCAGTGCGGTGAACGGATCCTGGGCGGTCCAGAACTCCTCGGGCATGGTGTCGTAGCCCGGGTAGGCCACCTCCGGGTTCACCGGCGACAGCAACCGGTCGCCGACCCAGAGACTGGCCGCCCCGGCCTGCTCCGCCGTACGCGCGTACCGCGCGATCCCACCTGGTGTGGCCGCCGCCTTGCCGAACACCGGAAGGCTGAACCCAAGACGCATCGATACTCCCCTGAGGTATGGACGGGCCGTATCGGCCTTGGTGCCACTAGTACTCGCATTTGGTTGCGCGTTCAAGTATCTCGGGTGGAGGGACGCATGGATCGGCAGGCTTCCACCGCGGTCATCAAGGCGCCGCCGCTTCCCGTGGCAGGGGCCGGATCCGGCTCAGCTGTACGAGGCTGAAGCCGAACAGCGCGACGCCGAGTGGGACGTGGACCGCCGTCACGTGCGCGATCCCGAGGAACACCTGCACCAGCGTGAGGCCCAGGAATACGGCCACGGGCAGGATCGGCTTGGCGGAGCCGCCACCCGGTCGCCACACGAGGATCGCGATGAGCACGTGAAGCATCGAGACGCTGAACAGCGTGTAGGCCGTGGCGCTGTGCAGGGTGTGGCCACTCGGCACGGTCAGCAGGAGACCGGCGGAGATCGGGGTGAGGAAGACGGCCAGGGTCTGCACGGCGATCGCGACGCGCAACGGGGTCGGCATGGGAACTCCTTCGAGTGGACGTGTCGCCACCTGGACGAGGGAGTCGGGGGAAACGTGACGGGGCGTTCGCGGGCGCACTTGCCCGCCGAACCCACGGACCTGGCGAGCGCCTTGACATGCAGCCGTACGGCTGCCTAACCTGTAAAGGCAGCCGCGAGGCTGCATATCAGGGAGAGCGGCATGGACGAGGTCTTCAAGGCGCTGGCCGACGCGAGCAGGCGGCGGTTGCTCGACGACCTGAACGCCCGCAACGGGCAGACCTTGCGCGAGCTGTGCGCGGGGCTGGACATGGCGCGGCAGTCGGTCAGCAAGCATCTGGCCGTGCTGGAAGCGGCGAATCTGGTGACCACGGTGTGGCGTGGCCGCGAGAAGTTGCACTACGTGAACGCGGAGCCGATCAACGCGATCGCCGAGCGCTGGATCGACCGGTACCACCAGGGCCGGGTCGAAGCGCTCGCCGACCTCAAGAAGGCATTGGAGCAGGAACCCATGAGCACCGACGAATTCGTGTACACCAGCTACATCAGGACGACGCCGGAGCGGCTTTGGCGGGCGCTCACCGATCCGGTCTTCACCAAGCAGTACTGGGGTTGCGAGTTCACCTCGGACTGGAAGGCCGGCTCGACGATGGCCTGGGAGCAGCTCGGTGTGAAGCTGGAGGATCCCGAACAGGTCGTCCTCGAGTCCGACCCGTACCGGCGGCTGTCCTACACCTGGCACACCTTCACGCCGGAGTTCGCCAAGTCGGTCGGGCTCGACGACGACGTGTCGGCGAAGCTCCAGGCCGAGTCGCGGTCGAAGGTGACGTTCGATCTCGAACCCGTCGGCGACATGGTGAAGCTGACCGTGGTGCACGACGGTTTCGACCAGGGCAGCACCGCGCTGGAGATGGTCAAGGGCGGCTGGCCGTCGATCCTGTCGAGCCTCAAATCGCTGCTGGAGACCGGCGAGCCGCTGCCAGAACCCGCGTAACCCGGTCGACCCGGCCCTCGCGATCGGGCACGATGCGCAGCGTGCCCCTGGAGATCGCCTGCGACGAGTCCGGGTCCGAGGGCGAGAAACTGATCGGCGGCCGGACCGGCGTGTTCGCGCACGCGGGGGTCCGGCTGAGCCTCGAAGAGGCCACGGCCTGCCTGGTCGAGCTGCGGCGAAGGATCCGCTCGCCGGCGGTCGAGTACAAGGCGAACCACCTCCTCCGCACGAAGCACCGGCGGGTGCTCGAATGGTTCCTCGGTCCGCGCGGCCCGGTCCACGGGCGTGCGCAGGTGTACCTCGTGGACAAGAAACGGCTGCTGGCGAACGAACTCCGGGCGCTCGCCGGCCCGGAAATCCGGCCTGACGACGAGCTCCTCGCCGCGTTCAACGACGTGCTGCGGACCAGGAACCGTCGCGATCCGGCGGCGGGGTCGTTCTTCGCGATGGCCGGGGACAGCGCGGAATTGAGGGCGAAGGTCGGCCGGGCGCGTGACGCCAAGATCCTCGATCCGCTGGTGCCCGCGATCCTCCGCGCCATCGAGTACTGGAGCGCGGGTGGGGAGCCGGTCTTCCTCGTCCACGACGAACAACCGTCGCTCAAAGGGGACCGGCTCGCCCGGATCGAGGCGAGTCCGGGATTGGCCGGGGTGAAATTCGTGGATTCCCGGACCGATCCGCGGGTGCAGGCCGCCGATTTCCTCGTCGGTGTCGCCCGTCGGATCGCCGAGGACGCGTTGAACGGGAACGGTGACGAGATATTGACCGGATTGCTCGCGCCGTATGTCGATCCCGAGTCACTCTGGGACTGATTCACTCCATGGCGCACCGAATCGCTCGGGTGGACGGTTGCCCGGCGCGGCGGCGGGCTGGAAACGTCGGAACGGATCCGACCCCGGCCCGGGAGGCAGTCGCAGATGCAGGCTTTCACCTTGCCCGAGTTCTACCTGCCGCATCCGGCCAGGATGAATCCGCACCTCGAAGCGGCACGGGCGCACAGTATGTCCTGGGCCAGGGAAATGGGGATGCTCGATTCGCCGTCGCCGTCCGGTGACGTCGTCTGGAACGAGCAGGCGCTGGCGAAAATGGATTACGCGCTGCTCTGCGCGCACACCCATCCGGACTGTGACGGGCCGTCCCTCGATCTGGTCACGGACTGGTACGTGTGGGTGTTCTTCTTCGACGACGATTTCCTCGCGCAATTCAAGTACACCCGGAACACCGAGGGCGCCAAGGCCTATTTGGACCGCTTGGAACTGTTCATGACCGGGCCGGGAGAAAGGTCGCCGGAACCGGGGAATCCCGCCGAAGCCGGGCTCGAAAACCTTTGGGCACGCACCATTCCTTCGATGTCCGAGGCCTGGCGACGGCGTTTCGTCACCAGCACGCACAATCTGATGGTCGAATCGCTCTGGGAACTGGACAACATCGACCGCGGCCGCATCGCGAACCCCATCGAATACGTCCAGATGCGCCGTCGTGTCGGCGGGGCGCCGTGGTCGGCGAACCTCATCGAGTTCGCCGTCGGTGCCGAGGTACCGGACCGGATCGCGGCGACCAGGCCGATGGAGGTGCTGCGTGACACGTTCGCCGACGCCGTCCACCTTCGCAACGATCTCTTTTCCTACCAACGCGAAGTGCGCGAGGAGGGCGAGAACTCCAACGCCGTCCTCGTCTTCGAGAAGTTCCTCGACTGCCCGACGCAGGAAGCCGCCGAACTCACCAACGACCTGCTGACCTCGCGATTGCAGCAGTTCGAGAACACCGCGCTCGTCGAGGTGCCCGCGTTGCTCGCCGAGCGCGATGTCTCACTGCCCGAGCAGATCGCGGTCGGCCTGTACGTCAAAGGCATGCAGGACTGGCAATCCGGCGGTCACGAATGGCACACCCGGTCGAGCCGGTACATGAACGAGGGCGCGGCCGCGAACGGGCCGGGCCTCGTTCAGCGGATACGCCAGCAGGCGCCGCCGCCGTTCGCGAAGACCGGGCACCTGCCGTTGCCGGAATTCCGCATGCCGTATCCCGTGCGCACCAGCCCCCACCTCGCCGCCGCCCGCGAATACGCGCCCGGCTGGGCGCGGGAGATGGGGATGCTCGACGGCGGGATCTGGGACGAGCGCCGGTTCCGCGGGATCGACCTCGCGTATTGCGCCGCGATGATCGACCCGGACACGGACCTCGACGGGCTGAAGCTGTCGTCCGACTGGCTCACCTGGGGCACGTTCGGCGACGACTACTTCCCGCTGGTCTTCGGGGCGAAACGAGACGCGGTCGCCGCGAAACTGTGCAGCGACCGGCTTTCCCTGTTCATGCCGCTCGAAGGCGAGCCGGTGCCGAAGCCGTCGAACCCGATAGAGGTCGGCCTCGCGGACCTGTGGGGCCGCACCGCGGGACCGCTGTCCCCGCGCACACGCGCGGGGTTCCGGCAGGCGGTCGAGAGCATGACCGCGAGCTGGGCCTGGGAGGTCGGGAACCAGGCGCAGAACCGCGTCCCCGACCCGGTCGACTACGTGGAGATGCGCCGTCGGACGTTCGGCTCCGACCTGACCAAGAGCCTCGCGCTCCTCGAACTCGGCGACGTCGTGCCCGCCGAGCTCTTCGGGAACCGGGTGCTGTTCGAACTCGACACGGCGGCGCAGGACTACGCGGCGTTCTCCAACGACCTGTTCTCGTACCAGAAGGAGATCGAATACGAGGGCGAGACGCACAACCTCGTGTACGTCGCCGAGCGGTTCCTGGACGTCGACCGGATCGAGGCCCGCGACATCGCGGCCCGGCTGATGAACGCGCGGATGACGCAGTTCGAGCAGCTCGCCGGTGAGGATCTGCCGCGGATGTGCGACGACCTCGGGCTCGGCGACGACGTCCGCGCGGCGGTCACCGGGTACGCGGACCACCTGAAGGACTGGATGGCGGGAATCCTGGAATGGCACCGGAAGTGCGTGCGGTACACGCCGGAGGAGCTGGCGCGCGTCCACGCTCCCGAGCCGCCGGTGTTCTCGCTCGTGCCGAGCGGGATCGGCATGTCGGCTTGGCGGATCGGGAGCGGGGCGCGTTGATCGGCTAGAACGCGGTCAGCGTGATCCGCGCTGTCCGCGGATCCCCGTCGTGCACCAGCGACTCGAAGTGCCCGACGTCGTCGAAGGCGAAGCCGTACGCCTTCCCGTCGACCATCTGCTCGTGCACGATCCGCGAGTAGTGGTCGGTCACGGGCTGCTTGTAGAACTGGCCCGCGTCATACGTCGGCTGGGTGTGCAGCGAGCCGAGCGTCGAGCGGTGCAGCGCCGCGCACAGGGTCCGCGCGATCGGGCCGACGACCTGGTCGTTCGGCGCGTGCAGCCGTCCGTCGCAGTTGAAGACGTCGCGGGTGCTCGGCTTGCTGAACGACGCCACTTCGGCGCCCGAGGTGTCGGTGAAGCGCAGGACGTCGTCCCCGCCGGTCCGGCCGGTGAACTTCTTACCGGGTTCGGCCTCGAACGGGACGACGGTGAGCGGCGTCGACTTGTAGGTGTTCCAGGCGCTCGTGACGTAGCCGTCGAGGTAGTTGCCGGCGAACTTGCCGGTGTCGAGCCCCTTGCCCGGCGCGAGGACCCGCAGCCGGTTGTACACCAGGTTCGAGAAGCCGGACTGGCCCTGGACGGCGTTGAAGACGTTCTCGCGGCCACCGGGCTTCAAACGGCCGGCTTCCTTGCTCGCGCCCGCCCCGTTGGTCAGCCCGACGGCGTGCGGCACGCTGAACATGTCGACCTGCGAGCTGTTGATGAACAGCCCGCCGTTGTCGTAGGTGAATTCGCTCCAGTCGAACAGGATGTCGCGGTTCGGGTCGCCGTCGGCCCACGGCGCGGGCTGCACCAGGCCGTCCGGGGTGAGGAAGAACTTGATCTTCTGCCCGAACGACATGTAGACCCGGCCCGAGAGCATGCGCGGGATCCGCAGCGTGGTCGAGCCGCCGTTGCCGGGGCCCGCGATCGAGACGTCCGGCGCGGGGCTCGGCGGGTTCGCGCCCGGCGGCCACGCGGTGAAGGCGCCGGCGGCGTTGACGTAGCCGAGTTTCCCGGTATTGAGGTTCGTGCCGAGCACGTAGAGGTGGACCGCGTCTGAGCGGTTCGAATTGTTCGTCACGGTCAGCGGCAGCGGATCGGGGCCCGCGGCGGCCGCGGTGGGCGCCGAAAGCGCCGAAACGCCGGTGACCAGGGGGAGGGCGACCGCCAACGCGGTCAAAACGCGCCGGACCTTCTTGCGGATGCGCACAGTTCACTCCTCGGCGGAATCCCGCCGCGGAGCGTGGACGCGCCGCGGCGGTGCTTGCGGATGTCGGCCGGGGGCGCGTTCCCGGCCTGGGCGTGACCTTGGCGAGGGGTCTCAGCACGGGAAGTTACGTCGCGGTACACCGACATGTCCAGACCACTGGTGGGAATCTGTCCGGTTTTCCGCCCAGGCGGACAATTCGTCGCGCATCCTTCGTCGATTGAGGTGGCCGGATTCCTCGACTACCGTTGTCCGGGTTCCGTCCTGGACCCCGGCGGCCGGGTTTTCTCATCCGTGGGGAGCGGGACATGAGCGACGAATTTCCGATGCGAAGAACCGGCGGCGGCGAGACGTGGATTTCCGCCGCCTCCTGGGACGGCCTCGCCAAGGCCGCGGCGGACGGCGAGCCGCACGGTATGGACGACCTCATGTCCGCCGTCGCGGCATGGGCACGGCAGTACACCGAGACCCGCCTCGGCGGCCATGAGCTGACCTACCTCGAACCGGCCGACGTCGCTCAGGAGATCTGCCTCGCGGTGTTGGTCGCCGTCCCCGGATACGGCGTACGCGGCGGTTCCTTCCTGTTCCTCCTGCGCGCCATCGCGGCGAACAAGGTCGCCGACGTCTTCCGGAAGGCGGCGCGGAGCAAGCAGGTGCTGACCGGCGAACTCCCCGAACGCCCGGCCGGACCGGCGGACGAACCGGAGCAGCGCGCGCTGCGGACCGACCTCGGGGTGCGGCTCGGCAGGCTGATGCGGATGCTGCCCGTCGCCCACCGTGAGGTGCTGGGGATGCGGGTGATCGGCGAGCTGACGTCGAACGAGACCGCCGCGGCACTCGGTACGACGTCGTCACGGGTGCGGGTGACGAAACACCGCGCGATCAGCAGGCTGCGGGCCTGCGCTCAGCGCCAGGACGCCTTGAGCTGAATACGGATCAACAACCGGACCAACGGATTCTCCCGTTTGGCGCGGGTTTCGAGAATGCGAACGCACATGGCCCCTCCAGAGCTCGCCGGCGAGCACCGTTGCCGAGGGCCAGGACAAGCGGTCTCGGTTTCCAGCCTAGGCGCGGTCCGGGGAGCCGGAACCGGCTGAACGGACCATTGACGGCCGTCCGCACCCGCCGTTCAGCTCTTCGGGCTACCGCATTGGTGCCGAAGAAGTCGTCGACTGCTATCGCGAACTCGCGGGGGCTTCCTTCGGCGAACGGCCAGGCGGCGGCGCTCGTGCGCAAGATCCTCGCCGTGGCGACCGGGATCATCGACCGCACGGTGGAAATCCCGCGCTGAGCGATACCGGTTCGGCGCTTGTCCGCCCCAGGCCGATTCCTAGACTGGATGGGTGTTCTCCCTGGAGCAGCTGGTGAGTTTCGTCGCGGTGGCCGAGGAACTGCACTACGGCCGGGCGGCGGAGCGGCTCTCGATGACGCAGCCGCCGTTGAGCAGGCGGATCCAGCTGCTGGAGCGGGAACTCGGGGCCGAGCTTTTCGACCGTACGCACCGCACCGTCCGGCTGACCCCCGCCGGACGGGTTTTCCTCGCCGAGGCAAGGAAGATCCTGCGTTCCTCGCACGAGGCGACGTTGTACGTCCGCCGCGTGAAGAAGGGTGAGGTCGGCGTCGTGACACTCGGTTTCACCGCCACGGCGGCGTATTCGTATCTCGAACGCGTCATCGCCGCGGCGAACGCCGAGGTGCCCGGTGTCGATCTCGTGCTCCGGGAGATGGTGACGGCGGTGCAGGTGGAGGAGTTGCTGGCGGGCGGGATCGACCTCGGCATGATCCGGCCACCGGTCGCGGGCGCCGACATCGTGACCCTGCCGCTGTGGCGGGAACCGCTGCTGGCCGCGCTGCCGTCGGCGCATCCTTTGGCGCGGCGCAAGAAGAATCCCGGCGTCCGTGATTTCGACGGCGAACCGTTCATCATGTATTCGCCGTCGGAAGGCCGGTACTTCCACGATCTGCTCGTGGCGGTGTTCCGCGCCGCCCGGGTGTCGCCGGAGTACACGCAATACCCCTGCCAGGTGCATACGGTGCTCGCGCTGGTGAAGGCGGAACTCGGCGTCGCGCTGGTGCCTGCCGCGGCGGGCACGCTGCGCTTCGAAGGTGTCGTGCTCCGTCCGGTGGACGGGGTCGAGGGCCGTCCGGTGGAACTCGACCTGATGTGGCGGCGCGGCAACGACAATCCGGCGCTCGGCGCGCTGCTCACCGCCATCGGCAATCCGCCGCGGCGCCGTCAGTCCACTGTGGAGTGATCGGGCCAGGCGTCGCCCCATTCCGCGTCGCGGGCCGCGCGGTAGGCCGGGCCGTGCCGTTTGGTGACGATCTTCTCGGTGAGCCCGGACTCGGCGCACAGGGACAGGCTGACCATGCCCTTGCGTTTGGCCGGATGCCGCAGGACGCGGGCGTCGGCCCGTTCCGGCGCCGTGCGGGACGCGACGACGTAGGAGAACTTCTCGTCCTCGAAGCCCAGCGTCCCGGACTTGAGCTGACGGTGCAGGCCGGTGCGCGGGAGGCGCGCGGAGAAATGACACCAGTCCTTGCCGCGCGGGATCGGGCACTCGCGCTCGTGCGGACAGGGCGCGACCAGGGAGAGCCCGAGCCCGACGAGCTGATCCCGCGCCGCGACGATCCGCTCGTAACCCGCGGGGGTGCCGGGCTCGATCAGCACCAGCATCGAGGCCTTCGCCGAGAGCCAGCGGACGGTGTCGGCCCGGCGCGCTTCGGGCAGCTCACCGAGGACATAGGAGAGGGTCACCAGATCGGCCTCGGGCGCGGGCGCCGCCGGGTCGATCAGGCCGCGTCGCCAGGTCGAGCCCCGGACGGCCTTGTCCCCGGCGTTCTCCGCGAGCCGCCGCCCCAGCGCGATCGCGCCGGGGACCTGTTCGACGACGGTGCTCTCCTCCAGTGACGGCCACACGTCGGCCGCCGCCCAGATCGCGGCGCCGGTTCCGCCGCCGATGTCGATCTGCGTGCGCGGAGCGAACCCAGGGGCGCGAAGGGCGGCTTCGGCGAGGACGGCGTGTACGGCCGCGTACGTGGCCGGCATCCGGTAGCCCGCGTACGCCGCGACGTCCGCTTCGGACGAGAGGATGGGCGCGCTCGCGGGGGCGTTCTCGCGGTAGCGCGTGCTGAGCCGCTCGACGGACTGCGTCAGCCTGTTCTGCGGGTACTTGCCCAGCTCTTCGTCGAGGGCGGAGCGGAGGGTTTCGGGGAGTGCGGACACGGTCGAAGATTCTCGCATGGGTGGTTGACCTGCGGTTTTCCGGCTGCTCGAATATCCGCGGAAAAAAGTTCGGGGACCGTGTCGAAACCCGGGGTGCCCGATCGACGCGTAGATGTGGCAGGGACGAGCCCCGCCGGGAACGGAGACTTCGATGCGGTTCATGGTGATTGTCAAGAGCGACGAGAAGACCGACGTGGCCGGCGCCCAGCCGAGCGCCGAGGAACTGCAGGAGATGGGGAAGTTCAACGAGGAGCTGGTGAAGGCCGGCGTCATGCTCGCGGGTGAAGGCCTGCTGCCCAGCTCCGAGGGCTTCCGCCTCCAGTACTCCGGCGACACCGAGGCGCGCGTCGTCGACGGGCCGTTCGCCGAGAGCAAGGAACTCATCGCGGGTTTCTGGATCCTGCAGGTCAAGGACCGCGCCGAGGTTATCGAATGGATGAAGCGCGCGCCGTTCCGCGAGGGCGAGATCGAGATCCGCCGGATCGCGGAGATGGAGGACTTCGACAACGCGACCCCGGAGATCGTCGAGCACGAGCAGAAGCTGCGGCAGCAGGCAGAGACCAACTAATGGTTGCGGTCGTCGCGCCGACGATGTTGATTGGTCGGCGTGACGGCAACGACAGACTCCCGTTCGGCGATCGACGCGGTGTGGCGGATCGAATCGGCCCGCCTCATCGCCGGCCTCGCGCGGATGACGCGCGACGTCGGCCTCGCGGAGGAGCTGGCGCAGGACGCGCTGGTCGCCGCGCTCGAACAGTGGCCTGAGTCGGGCGTCCCGAGGAATCCGGGCGCCTGGCTCATGACCACGGCCAAACGCCGGGCCGTCGACACCTTCCGGCGCAACGAGCGGTACGAGAAGAAGCTCGGCGAGATCGGCCGCGAGCAGGAGTACGAGGAGGAACCCGACTTCACCGCGGGCCTCGACGACCATATCGAGGACGATCTGCTGCGGCTGGTGTTCACCGCCTGCCATCCGGTGCTTTCGACCGAGGCGCGGGTGGCGCTGACGCTGAAGATGATCGGCGGGCTGCAGACGCACGAGATCGCGCGGGCGTTCCTGGCCAAGGAGACCGCCATCGCGCAGCGGATCGTGCGGGCGAAGAAGACGCTCGGCGACGCCAAGGTGCCGTTCGAGGTGCCCGAGGGGGCGGACAGGGTCGCGCGTCTTTCTTCGGTGCTCGAAGTCATCTACCTGATCTTCAACGAGGGCTATTCGGCGACGGCGGGCGAGGACTGGATGCGGCCCGCGCTGTGCGAGGAGGCGCTGCGGCTCGGGCGGATCCTCGCCGGGCTGATGCCGAAGGAACCCGAGGTGCACGGGCTCGTCGCGCTGATGGAGATCCAGGCTTCACGGTCCGCCGCCCGCGTCGGGCCGAACGGCGAACCCGTGTTGCTGATGGACCAGGACCGCACGAAATGGAACCGGATCCTGATCGGCCGCGGCCTCTCCGCGCTGGAGCTCTCCGAGTCGCTCACGGGCGGCGCTTTCGGCGTCTACGCGGCGCAGGCCGCCATCGCCGCCTGCCACGCGCGGGCGCGGACGGGCGAGGAGACCGACTGGGCGCGGATCGCCGTCCTGTACGAAGGGCTCGGGAAGCTGAACCCGTCGCCGGTGATCGAACTGAACCGCGCGGTGGCGTTGTCGATGGCCGTCGGGCCGGAGGCGGGGCTGGAGATCGTCGACAAGCTGACGTCGGAGCCCGCGCTCAAGGCGTACCACCTGCTGCCGAGCGTGCGCGGCGACTTCCTGTCGAAACTCGGCCGCCTCGACGAGGCCCGCGCCGAGTTCGAGCGCGCGGCGGAGATGACCGGGAACGACCGGGAGCGCACCCTGCTCCTGAACCGCGCGGCCGAATGCACCCCTCGCGATTAGTCCTCTGAATGCGGTGGTTCGTGGTGCGAACCACCGCATTCAGAGGACGAAACGCCGTCAGGCGCGGGCGGGGCGAAGCGCGGTCAGCGCCCGGTGCTGGCCCAGCCGGACCGCCTGGACGGAGCAGCCGAGCGCGAGCGCGGTGTCGTCGGCGGAAAGCCCGACGAGCGACCGCAGCACCATGATCTCGCGCTGCTGCCCCGGCAGCCCCGAAAGCGGATTCGGCAGTTCGGCGGCGGTCCGGTGGAAGTCGTCGACCAGACCGTGCGTGACGTCGTAGGCGAACGCGAGCAGGGCGCGCGCACCGGCCGTCCCGGCGACGATTTCGCGGCAGCTGTCCTTGGCGACCGCGTCGGCGATGTCGTAGGTGCCCGAACGACGACCGATCCGCGCCCGGCAGTAACGCACGACCAGGACGCGGACGGCGTCGACGAGTTTCGAAGTCGGCTCCATCCGCCCGTCGGCCTCCTCCGGCCGTCGCGAACCGTGTCCTTCCATCGGCTCCCTCTCCCACCTTTCAGATGAGCACGGCCGCGGGGGAGGGAGGTACGGTCTTTTTGCCCACACGAGTGGGTCAGGCCTCGATGAAGACGATCCGCTCGGGCTCGATCGTGAGGCTCACGGTCTGCCGCTTCACGCTCACCAAGGTCTCGAATTCCGTCGCGTGCCCGTCCGGGACGGTGAACAGGCGATCGTTGCGCGAATCGAGGAAGTCGGAGAAGCCGGTCAGCGAGACCCCGCCGCTTTCGTCGAGCGCGAGGTAGTCGACGAGCCGGCGGAACAGTTTCGGCAGGATCACCAGTTCGTCGGCGAGTTGCCGCCGCGACGCGAGCTTGAACCCGGAGTTCGTGACGTCCTGCGGCCACAGCCCGAGCCCGTTCTGGCGGGCTTTGACCGCGGCTTCGGCCAAGGCGTCACGGAGATCGGGATAAAGCAGTGAATAGAACGTCGGATAGACGAGACCGTCCGCGACCTGCCGGTAGTTCGCGGAGTTCTTCAGCGTTTTGACGTCGAGATGGACCTTGGAAAGGTCCGCCGACCGGCCCGGCCGCTGCCCGGGAAAGGCGAACGCCACGGCTCGTCCGTATTTGTCGGCGAATCGCGTCAGTATGTGACCGGCTACCTTGATCGGCGTCGACGAAGTGACCGTTCCCCGCTCGTCGCGTTCGACGGTTTTGAAGCCGAGGCACTTCAGCAGGTTCGCCGCGGCGGCGTCGGCGAATTCCGCGGGCTGGTGCCACATCCCGCCGGTTCCCCTGGCCTGGTAATGCGTTTCGAGCGCGTCGATCGCGTCGAGCCGCAACTGCATCCCGCCCCGCGAATTGAGCCGGACCTTCAGGCCCGCCTTCTTGGTCGCCTGCGGGTCTTCGGGATAGAACCGCACCGAATCGCCGTCCGGTGAGGCTCCGACAAGCTGGAACGTACCTTTGATCAGCGTCATGGGCATGAGGACAACGGTAGTTCGCATTCCGGTGAACGGATCCGGTGTTCATCCATCCAGCCCAATGGCCGGTTAAGATCGGATGACCATTGTGGACATTATCGAATTCACGTTCACGACGGGATCATGAACCGCAGCACCGTCGCCTGCAGCAACGAGATCACCCCGACCACGGCGGTCAGCACCACCGACCACAGGAACGTCTGCCACAGCAGCGCGCCTTCCTCACCGGACCGGCCGATCGCGGTGGCACCGATGGACAGGTTCTGCGGCGAGATCATCTTGCCCATCACGCCGCCGGAGGTGTTGGTGGCGCCGGCGAGGATCGGGTCGACGTGCAGTTGCTGCGCCGAAATCACCTGCATCGGCCCGAAGAGACTGTTCGTCGACGCGTCCGAGCCGGTGAGGAAGACACCCAGCCAGCCGATGTAGGCGGAGAACAACGGGAACAGCACCCCGGTGGTCGCGAGCGCGAGGCCGAGGGTCTGCGTCGCACCCGAGTAGTTCATGACGAACGCGATCGCGAGGATCATGAAGATCGTCGCCAGCGCCCACCGCATCTGGTGCAGTGTCCGGCGGTAGGTCGCCAGCAGCAGCCGCGGTTTCGCGCCCATCGCGAACCCCGCCACGATCGCCGCGATCAGGGCCACCGTTCCGGGCGAATAAAGGAAGTCGACGGTCAGCGTCGCCGCGTACGGCGTGTCCTTGGGCGTGATCGGCGGGTGCTGGACGACCTCCTTGTGCAGCCCCGGCCACGCGAACATCCAGTCGGCTTTGTGCAGCAGCTTCGTCAGGTCCAGCCATTCGGGCAGGTTCTTGAAGATCGTGCCGATCCGGGAAAGGAAGATCGCCGCGATCAGGATGATGTACGGCGCCCACGCGTACAGCGCGCCGCGTCCGGCCTTCGCCGCGCCGAGACTGGCCTTCACCGGTTCTTCGCCGTCGAAACGCCAAACCGCCGAAGGCTGCCAGAACCGCGTCAGGATCCACAGCGACGCCATCGCGGCGAGCGCGGCGACGACGTCGACGAGGCTCGGGCTGATGAAGTTCGAGGTGACGAACTGCATGACGGCGAACGACAGCCCGGCCGTCAGCACGGCGGGCCAGACCTCGATCATCCGCTTCCAGCCCGCGAGGACCACGATCAGGAAACCGGGGACGATCAACGCCAGCAACGGGAGCTGGCGCCCGACCATCGACGAGAACAGTTCCGTCGCCTGCTCCTGTTTCAGGTCGAGGATCGGCGCGGTCAGCCTGCCCAGCACGATCAACGGATTGCCGAGACCGCCGAACGCGACCGGCGCGGTGTTCGCCAGCAACGCCAGCACGACCGCCTTCACCGGCGGGAAACCGAGCGCGGCCATCATCGCCGCGGTGATCGCGATCGGCGAGCCGCCGCCCGCGATCCCTTCCAGCAGCGCGCTGAAACCGAACGCGATCAGCAGTGCCTGGAGGCGGCGGTCCTCACTGAACCCGGCGAGGACCGCCTTGATGTCGTCGAATCGTCCGGTCGCGACGGTGACGTTGTGGAAGTACACGGCGTGGAACGCGATCCAGGCCACCGACCACACCCCGAAGACCAGCCCCATGGCGGCGGAATCGAGGGCGAGCCCGGCGGGCATGCGGTACAGCAGCACCGCGACCAGCAGCGCGGTGATCAGCGCGAGCCCGGCCGAGAGCTGCGCCGAGCGGCGCAGGACTCCCAGCGTCACCAGCAGCACGATGATCGGCAGCGCCGCCAGCGCGGCGGACAGCCACAGCCCGCCCGCCGGCTGGTAGTCCTGGAGCCAGCCCACCTCAGGCCCTTTGCGCGCGCACGTAACCCAGGCGGAGCGACAGCGCGGCGGCGGTCCCGGCCACCGTCGCGCCGAGTTCGTCGGTGCGACGGAGCACACGGCCGGCGGGGCCCGCGACGCTGATCGCGGCGATCGGCCGTCCGGTGTGGTCGCGGACGGCGGCGGCCACACAACCGACGTCCGGTTCGTTCTCGACGTCGTCCACCGCCCAGCCGCGACGGCTCGTCCTGGCGAGATCGTCGAGCAGCCGGACGGGATCGTTGATCGTCTTGAGCGTGAGACTGTCGAGTTTCATCCGGCGGATGCGCTCGACACGGTCCTGTTCGGGCAGCGCCGCCAGCCAAGCCTTGCCCAGCGACGTCGCGTGCTGCGGACGGCGGGTGCCGAGGCGGCAGGCCAGCGTGACGGCGTTGGCACTGCGTTCGGTGGCGACGTAGACCATCGTGTCGTTGTCCGGGACGGCGAGATACGTGGTCTCGCCGCTCCGCTCGGCGAGCGAGGCGAGGTAGCGCGGCGCGCAGCGGTGGAGGTCGGTCGCCGCCATCGCGCGGGCGCCGAGTTCGACCAGCCGGGTACCGAGCCGCACACGGCCGGTGGCGCGATCGGCTTCGAGGTATTCGAGATTCTTGAGGGTGCCTACGATGCGGTAGGCGGCACTCCGCGAGAGACCCAGTTGCCTGGCGATCGCGTTGGTGGAAATCTCCTGGTTCTGGCCGACGTGCTCGAGAACCGCGAGACCGCGCTCGAGTGTGCCACTGGAATCCAGCCCGCGTGGTGTGCCCACTTCGCCCTCCGTAGGACCGGGGTGCCGATCATCGGCACCTGTTTCCGCTAAGCGGATTCGGACGTTAACAGTTCACCGGACCCTTGGGAAGGTTTCTTAACAAACTGGCGACCGGACAAGTTTTCCCAGCTCTCGGGCTTCCCGTCAAGATCACCGGTTTGGACCAATCCGTTCGGCGGTCCGATTCGGCGTATGACTTCAGGGGTCATTTTTCTGTTCACGGACATGAAAGAACCCTCGCCGGAAAATCGCGGCGAGGGTCCGGGGTGGAGTCCGTTTCTAACGCACCGAGAGGTTTCCGATCGCTCGGACGACCGCCGTGCAGCGGTCTTCGACGTAGTCCAGACCGCCTTCTTCGGCGATCCGGCGGGACTCGGCGGAGACGATGCCCTGCTGCAGCCAAAGCGCCTTCGCGCCGATCGCGACGGCCTGTTCGGCGATCGGCGGGGTGTCGGCGGACGGGCGGAAGACGTCGACCAGGTCGACGGGTTCCGGGATGTCGGTGAGCGAGCGGTAGACCTTCTCGCCCAGCAGTTCGTCGGCCGACGGGTGGACCGGGATGATCCGGAACCCGTGTGCCTGCAGTACGGCGGCGACCCCGTGCGAGGACTTGGCCGGATCGCGGCTCAGTCCCACGACGGCGATCGTCTTCGATCCGGCGAGGATCTCGGTGGCGCGATCGGTCATATCCCGTACAACCACGGCGGGCGGCCGCGAATTCCTGAAGGTCGCCTGTCCTGTGGCTTGCGTTGACCTTGGACGGCCCTTGATCGCCAGTGGCGGCGGTTGCGGCAGGTTAACCGAAGCCCGCTACGCCTCAAGCGTCCACTGTGGACACGTCTCGGCGACGGCATGTCCGATTAATGTCGAAATGGGTGATCCTGTCGAGGGTCGTGAGTGGCAAATGTCGTTCTAACCCTCTTTGTCACTCACGACCCCCTCCTAGAGCTTCCAGAGCCGCAGCCCGCGCACCCGGTACACCGGCCAGACGACGTGCCACACGCGGCGCCGCAGGAAGACCGCGGAACAGGTGAGGACACTGCGTGCGGACGTCGTCGCGACGTCGTGGCGGTCCGGCCAGATCTCGCCGTGCCGCCCGGCGGCGATCCGGAAGACGTTGACCAGACCGCGGCCCTGCAGGTCGAACTTCGCGCCGGTGTCGCCGGAATCCGGGGTCAGTGACGCGATCTCCGGGCCGAACGCGGCCGCGGGCGCCGGCCCCGCGTCGGCGGGGAGATCGCCGACGGTGGCCGAGACGGCCTTGCCGTAGAGGCGCCGGGTGTAGCGCTGGAGCAGCAGCCGCTCCCACAACGGCAGGACCCGGCGGTGCTTGAGCAGCGCCGAACACTCCGCGTGCCCGATGGCGAAGATGTCGGTCAGCTCGTCGTAGGCATTGTGCGCGGTGGGCTCGTTGAGGTGCACCCGCACCTCGTAGCGGATACGCGCGGTGAGCTCGTCGAGCTCCTCGCGGCGGTCGATCCTGGCCTTCGCCCTGGAGAGCGCCCAATCGGACATGGGAGCAGGCTAGGTGATGATCGGGGTCGTGCGAGACCCTTTCGGCCTAATCTCGTCGTACCGGCCAGTGGAACGGCCGTCTTGTGCGGTCCGGGGTGACGGGGCAGAGTCCGACTGGTCGGAAGGAGCCCATGGACGCCAGCACGCTGCAGGAGGCCGCGGCCGCGCTGCTCAGCGCGTACGAGACCGGCAAGCCGATCGCGCCCCTCATCGAGACCTATCCCGCCGCGACGCTGGAGGACGCGTACCGCGTCCAGCAGCGGCTCGTCCGCCATTGGGCCGAGCGCGGCGACGGCGTGCGCGGGCACAAGGTCGGCCTCGCTTCCGCCGCCATGCAGCGGCAGATGGGCGTCGACCAGCCCGACTACGGCCATCTGACCGCTTCGATGTTCCATCTCGAACACCAGCCGATCCCGATCGGCGGCTTCCTGCAGCCGAAGATCGAACCGGAGATCGCGTTCGTGCTCGGTTCGCGGCTGCGCGGCCCCGGGGTCACGGTGGCGGACGCGCTGCGGGCGGTGGACTTCGTCGTCCCGGCGCTGGAGATCGTCGATTCCCGGATCCGGGACTGGAAGATCAGCATCGTCGACACCATCGCGGACAACGCGTCTTCGGGCGGTGTCGTCCTCGGCAGCAGGCCGACCGCGATCGGCGACATCGACCTGCGGCTGGTGGGCTGCGTCCTGCACCAGAACGGGGAGATCGCGGCGACCGGCGCCGGTGGCGCGGTGCTCGGTTCGCCGGTGAACGCGCTGGTATGGCTCGCGAACACGGTCGGGCCGCTCGGTGTCGCGCTCGAACCGGGGCACGTCGTGCTGCCGGGTTCGATGACGCGGGCGATCCCGGTGAATCCGGGCGACACCGTCGTCGCGACGATGGCGGGACTCGGCAGTGTCACCGCGAAGTTCTCCGGGGAGGAACGGCCGTGAGCCTCGAGGTGCGGGAGGCGGCGGAAGCGCTGCTGTCCGGGGAAGAACGCGAGCCGCTGACCGACACGTGGCCGGAGCTGGACATCGACACCGCGTACGCGATCCAGGACGAGGCGCTCCGGCTCAGGCTGGAGCGCGGCGAGACGCTGATCGGCGTCAAGCTCGGCCTGACCTCGCGCGCGAAACAGCAACGCATGGGCATCGACTCGCCGTTGCTCGCGTGGCTGACCGACGCGATGGTGCTCCCCGCCGGGGTGCCCGTGCCGTCCCTGCTCCATCCGCGTGCCGAGCCGGAGCTGGTTTTCGTTCTGGGACAACGTCTTTCGGGGCCTGGCGTGACCGCGGCGACCGCGATGGCGGCGGTGGACCGGGTCCACGGCGGTGTCGAGATCATCGACAGCCGCTACCGCGACTATCGCTTCGAGCTGCCGGACGTCGTGGCGGACAACGGTTCTTCCGCGTACGTCACGCTCGGGCCGGTGGGCGCACAGCCCGCATCGCTGGATCTGTCGCTGGAGGTGGCCCTGCTGGAGGTCGACGGCGCGATCGTCGACACCGCCACCGGGGCGGCGGTACTGGGGCATCCGGCGGAGGCGCTGGCGCTGGCGGCCAACGCCCTCGGTGCGCGCGGGCGCGCGCTGGAGCCGGGCTGGCTCGTGTTCACCGGCGGGATGACCGACGCGGTCGACGTGCGCCCGGGTTCACGGGTGGCGGCGCATTTCTCGAACCTGGGCTCGATCACGCTCGCCGGGTCTTGACGTCGGCGCGGTCGGCCGTCCGGAGCAGACCGCGCGTCAGCCGGGGCCAGATCGCGCGCGGCAGGTCGTGCCCCATGCCCGGGACGATGTCCACTTCGGACTCCCGCAGCGCGCGGGCCGTCGCCCGGCCGCCGGAAACGTGCACGAGCGGATCCTTCGAACCGTGCACGACGAGCGCGGGCACGTCGACCTTCCGCAACGCGCGGAAGCGATCCCGGCTCGAAACGATCGCCGCCAGCTGCCGCGCCGTCCCGCCAGGGTTGACGCCGCGATCGAACGACCGCTCCGCGCGCTCCCGCATCCGGGCCTCGTCGAAGGGATAACCGGGCGAACCGATCACGCGGAACGTGCGCACCAGTTGCTCGACGTACTCCTCGCGGCCGCGCGGGGGCGCCGAAAGCAGCATCGCCATCGCCTTGGCGCTCGGCCGCCCGACGAACCGGTTGCCGGTGGTCGACATGATCGACGTCAGCGACCGGACCCGCGACGGATACTCGATGGCCAGGGTCTGCGCGACCATCCCGCCCATCGACGCGCCCACGACGTGCGCGCTCGCGACGCCGAGCTCGGTCAGCAGCCCGGCGGCGTCGCCCGCCATGTCCGCCAAGGAGTACGGCGCCGTGCGCAGGGCGTAGGCGAGCGGCAGGTTCACCCGGCCGGTCATCCGGCTGGACCGGCCGGCGTCCCGGTTGTCGTAGCGGATGACGAAGAACCCCTCGGCCGCGAGGTTCTCGCAGAGTTCGTCGTCCCACCAGATCATCTGGGAGGCCAGGCCCATGATCATCAGCAGCGGTCTGCCGTCCGGCGAGCCGAACGTCTCGTGGCACAGCTGGATGCCGTTCACTTCGGCGATCTTCTCCGGCATCACGACAGTGTGCCTACTCACCGCGGTACGCGCGAGCCTGGATTTCGTAAAGTTCGTGGTAGAGCCCTCCTTCCTCGATGAGTTCGGCGTGCGTGCCCTGCTCGATCAGCCGCCCCTTCTCCAGCACCAGGATCCGGTCCGCGGAGCGGATGTTGGCCAGCCGGTGGGTCACCAGGATCGTCGTGCGCCTGCTCGCGTGCCGCAGCCCGGCGAAGACCCGGGCCTCGGCCTTCGCGTCGAGCGCGGCCGTCGGCTCGTCGGCGACCAGGACGGCGGCGTCCCGGTAGATCCCCCGGGCGATGCCCATCCGCTGCCATTGCCCGCCCGAGAGGTCCTGCCCGTCGTCGAACTTCTTGGACAGCACCGTCTTCTCCTTGGCGGGCAAGGATTCGATCACCTCGTCGGCGCCGGAAGAGGTGATCGCGTCCTGCCAGGCGACGCGGTCCGGGTCCTCGCGGCCGAGCCTGCCGACGGTCACGTTGTGCTCCGCGGTCATCGGCCATTCGGCGGGATCCTGGGCGATCACCGCGATGTTCGCGTGCACCGACTCGTGATCGGCGCCCGCGAGATCGACGTCGTCCCAGTACACCTTTCCTTCCGAGGGCGGATAGAGCCCGGTGAGCAATTTGCCCAGCGTGGTCTTGCCCGACCCGTTCTCCCCGACGAGGGCGATCACCTCACCGCGCCGGATGGTCAAGGAAACGTCGCGCAGAGCCGGGGTTTCCTGGCCGGGATAGGTGAACCCGACGTTCTCCAGCCGGATCTCCTCGGGGTCTTCAGGAGCGGCGACCCCGCCCTTCACCGGGCCGCGTTTCGCGGATTCCACGAGCAGCCGGTGGAAGAACGCGATGTAGAAGGACTCCTCGTACAAGGAGTTCACCGCGTGCATCGTGATGGACAGCGAGTTCGACGCCGTCCGCATGGCGAGCGCGGCCGTCCCGGCGAGGGCGAGTTCCATCTGCCCGCTGTGGAGCAGGAGACCGAGCACCAGATACGCGATCGCGGTGCCCACCCCGGCCGCCGCGCGGCCGGTCAGCCGGACCATGTTGCTGCGATGCGCGAGCCGGACCTCTTCGCGCATCAGGCTTTCCGTGATCCGCCGGTACTCCTGGAGCAGCGGCTCCTGGAGGGTGAGGGCGTGCCGTTCGAGGGCGAACTGGCGCCACGTGGCGACCTCCTCGACGATCCCCTTCCGGATGTTGCGGCCGACGGTGTCGAGATAATGCCGGTAGTTCAGGCGCGCGACCTTCGCCGCCGCCCAGCCGTCGGCGACCGCGGCGAGCAGCAGCACCGGCGCGAGCCACGGGTTGAGCAGACCCGCTGCCACCAGCGCGGCGACCAGCGAGATCAGCGCCGACGTCAGATCCGCGAGCCAGCGCAGGCTCATCTCGATCGACCGGACCCCGTATCGCGCGCCCTGCCTGGCCAGCTCCCGGAAATCGGCGTCCTCGAAGGCCAGCAGCCGCACCCGGACCATCGCCGCGGTGACCTCGTCACCCGCCGACGTCACCACCCGCGGCCGGAGCGCGCCCTCGACCGCGGCCACCGCGGTGTCGAGCAACGCGCGCAAGGCGTACGTGCCGACGACGACCACCAGCGCGGGCAGCGATTGCAGGACGCGTTCCGGCGTCGGCCCGCTCTCCAGCAACGCGATGAACACGTTCGCCGTCGCCAGCAGGCCGAACGCCGTGACACAGCCGGAAAGCAGATGGACGACGCCGGCGAGCAGGGTCAGCCGCGGCGATGTCCGCCAGGCCAGCCGCAGCACGATCGCCACGGCGGAGGGGAGCGTGCGGATGGCCTTGACCATCCCCGCTTGGGCCACGGTCTCGTCGACCGCGGCCCACTCGGGCATCTTGAGGTTCTCGACCCCGATCAGGGGCACGGTCGTTTCGGGCACTCCTCCTTCTCTACGCGCACCCACCGACATTTCCGAGAGCCGAAGAGGTGCTCGGCGTCGGCACCTTGGTCGCCTTCATGTACTTGCCCGCCGACTCCTCACAGCCAGCCAGTCAGCATCGCTACCGGAGTACAGGGTGTGTGGAAATAGAGACACTCAACGTCCCTATTTCCACACACCCCGCCTTGGGCTACGCTCTCGCTAGAGCGATCTATCAAATCGCAAGGGGGCGAACATGGAAGCTCTTCGAACCGGCGGCCTCACCGCGCTACGCCTGATCCTGGCCTTCACCCTGCTGACCACCACGTTGCACTACGCGCACAACGTGATCAGGGCTGCCGACTATCCGCAGATCGAGGGGATCCCGGTGGCGGTCGCCGCCACCTTGGTCGCCGTCGCGTACGTCGTCTTCGCCGCGTTCGGTCTCGCCGGCTACCGCGACTACCTGCGCGGACGCTACTGGCGGGCGCTCGCGTTCCTGATGGTCTACTCGCTCTCCGGCCTCGCGAGCCTCGGGCATTTCCTGGTCGCCGTGCCGCAGATCCCGGCCTTCTGGTTCGCCACCATCTACACCGATACCGCCTCGGCGCTCGCGTTGTGGGTCTTCGTGACCTGGGCGGCGACGAAACTCAACCGCGTTCCCGCGGTGGTCAGCTCCCATACGTGATGCGGTGGGGCGCGGCGACCCGGTTGATCTTCGCCGGGTCGATCGCGCCTTGGGTGAAGACCGCCGGTCCCGCCTCGAACAGGTCCTCCAGGTAGTGCTCCCAGCCGCCGGGGGACGAGATCTGCAGAACCCGCGGCGGCTCGGAGACGCGGCGCAAGGCATGCGGGACGCCGCGCGGCAGCAGGACGAAAGTGCCCTTCGTCGCGATGTGGGTCTCGTCGTCGAAGTCGATCCCGAGTTCGCCTTCGAGGACGTAAATGCATTCGTCGGCTTCGTGGTGCACGTGCCGCGGGATGTCCATGGCGAGGGTGACCTCGAGCAGCGAGAACCTCGTTTCGGTGTCTTCGGTCATCGCCTTCACGCTGAACGAGGGCGGCAGCGGAACCCGGCCGGGGCGGGCTTGACCAGGCTTGAGCAGGAGAAAACGGTCCTTCGACATGCTATGCTGCCCTTCAATCGGAAACGGACTCCGTTTCCACTTAAACGCGAAGGAGGCGGGTTGTCAATCAAGCCGCGAGCGGACGCGGAACGCAACCGGGCGAAGGTGGTCGACGCCGCGCGCGCGTTGTTCGCCGAACGCGGGGACGACGTGCAGATGCCGGAGATCGCCCGCGCGGCCGGGGTCGGCGTGGGGACCGTGTACCGGCACTTCCCGGATCGCCAGGCGCTGGTCGAGGCGGCGGCGGAGCACCGGTTCGCGGAGATCGAGCAGTACGCCCGGGCGCACTGTTTCGGTGAGGATTCCGGTCTGGAGCGCTATTTCCGGTACGTCGGCGAGGTGCTGGCGGGCGATCGCGGCCTCACCGCCGCCATCGATTCGGCCCGCGGGCGGCCCGGGAGCGAGCCGCGCGGTTCTGCTCGCGAGCGCCTCGAAACGGTGGTCGCCGAGATCATCGCCCACGACCAGGCTGCCGGCCGTCTTCGGTCGGACTGCACGGTCGCGGACGTGTATCTCCTGGTCGGCGCGCTTTCCTCGGTCATCCGCAAGGGCGCCGACTGGGTGCGTTTCCACGACCTGCTCCGTGACCAACTTTCTACATAACATTGACGCTGATCAGTGCAATGTAGACAATCTGAAGGGTGACGCGGACCACATCGGTGACGTTCGAACGTCATCCCAGCGGCTACCGGCACTGGAAACTGACCACCGACGGCGACGTCGCGTGGCTCGAACTCGATGTCGACCCCGACGGCGGCCTCGTCCCGGGTTACGAGCTCAAGCTCAACTCGTACGACCTCGGCGTGGACATCGAGTTGTACGACGCCACGCAGCGGCTGCGGTTCGAACATCCCGAGGTCCGCGTGGTCATCGTGACCAGCGCGAAGGACAACGTCTTCTGCGCCGGCGCGAACATCCGCATGCTGGCGTCGTCGTCGCACGAGTGGAAGGTGAACTTCTGCAAATTCACCAATGAGACCCGCAACGCCATGGAGGACGCCGCCGCGTATTCGGGCCAGCTCTACGTCGCGGCGGTCAACGGCACCTGCGCCGGCGGCGGCTACGAGATCGCTCTCGCCTGCGAAAAGATCCTCCTGGTCGACGACAACTCCTCGACCGTCGCGCTGCCGGAGGTACCGCTTCTCGGCGTCCTCCCCGGAACTGGCGGGCTCACCCGGGTGGTCGACAAACGCGGCGTACGGCGGGATCTCGCCGACGTCTTCGCCACACGCCCCGACGGAGTGAAAGGGCGGACCGCCGTCGACTGGCGGCTCGTCGACGAACTCGTGCCCCGGCAGGGATTCCGCGAAGCCGTGCTGGCCAGGGCGAAGGAGTTCGCGCGGACGAGCGAGCGGCTCGACGGCGAAGGTGTCGAGCTGAAGCCGCTCAAGCATCGTTATGTCGACATCGCCCGTACCGCGACCGAAGCGACGATCACCGTCAAAGGGCCGGAGGACGACGACGGCTGGCTGTTGGACGTCACGCGCGAGCTGGACGACGCGATCCTCCGGCTCCGCACCAACGAACCCGAACTCGGCACGTGGGTGCTCCGCACGGAAGGCGATCAGGCGAAGGTCCTCGAACGCGAACGCGCCGTGTTCGACGCGAAAGACTGTCTGAGCAACGAAATCGTCCACTACTTCAAGCGGACGCTGAAGCGGCTGGACGTCACCAGCCGTAGCCTGATCGCCCTCGTCGAGCCGGGTAGCTGCTACGCCGGGCTCCTGCTGGAACTCGCGCTCGCCGCCGACCGGCAGTACATCTTGGACGGTCCGCCGATCGACGACGAAGACAGTGAAGAACGAGCGGCGATCACGTTGTCCGAAGCCAACTTCGGCCGCTTCCCGATGGGCAACGGCTTGACCCGCCTCGAATCCCGCTTCTTCGGGGACCCGGACCACGTCACGAGGCTCGCGGAGGTGCGCGGCAAGGCGCTGAGCCCGGCGGAAGTGAACGACCTCGGCCTCGTCACCGACGCCCCGGACGACCTCGACTGGGAGGACGAGATCCGGATCGCGTTGGAAGGGCGGGCTTCGCTCAGCCCCGACGCGTTGACCGGAATGGAGGCCAATCACCGGTTCGTGGGTCCCGAAACCCTGGAAAGCAAGATCTTCGGCAGGCTCGCCGCGTGGCAGAACTGGATCTTCACTCGTCCGAACGCATCCGGTCCCGAGGGCGCGTTGCGTCGCTACGGTACTGGTCAGAAGGCCGTCTTCGACAGGAAGCGGGTTTGAACAGCCCATGCCCACCAAGATCGATTACGACGCCAAGATCCCCAACAACGTCGACCTCTCCGGTGATCGCCGCCTTCAGCGGGCGCTGGAAGGTTGGCAGCCGAAGTTCCTGGACTGGTGGGGCGAAATGGGCCCGACCCTGCGGACGCAGGGGGTCTACCTGCGCACCGCGGTGAGTGTCGGCCGGGACGGCTGGGCGCATTTCGACCACGTCAACGTGCCCGACTACCGGTGGGGGATCTTCCTCGCGGAGCCGGACCCCGACCGCGTCATCGGTTTCGGCGAGCACAAGGGCGAGCCGGCCTGGCAGCAGGTTCCCGGCGAATACCGCGCCGACCTGCAGCGGCTCATCGTCATCCAGGGCGACACCGAACCCGCTTCGGTCGAGCAGCAGAAACTCCTGGGCCTCACCGCGCCGAGCCTCTACGACCTGCGGAATCTTTTCCAGGTCAATGTCGAAGAAGGCCGCCATCTGTGGGCGATGGTGTACCTGCTGCACGCCTACTTCGGTCGCGAAGGCCGGGACGAGGCGGAAGGATTGCTGCTCCGGAATTCCGGAAGTCCGGACGCCCCGCGGATCCTCGGCGCCTTCAATGAGGAGACCGCGGATTGGCTCGCGTTCTACATGTTCACCTATTTCACCGATCGTGATGGCAAATATCAGCTCGGCACCCTCAAGGAAAGCGGCTTCGACCCGCTTTCCCGCACTTGTGAATTCATGCTCAAGGAAGAGGCGCACCACATGTTCGTCGGCACCACGGGGGTCGACCGGGTGGTCACCCGCAGTGCCGAACTGATCCGCGAACACGACACCTTCGACATCGGCGGGTACGGGGGCATCCCGCTGGACGTCATCCAGCGTTACCTCAACTTCCACTACACCGTCTCGCTCGACCTCTTCGGCGGGGAGACCTCGACCAACGCGGCGAACTACTACACCGCCGGGCTGAAAGGCCGCTGGCAGGAGCCCCGCCGCAAGGACGACCACAAGCTCACCGACGCCGCCGGATCGCTGTCGCGGCCGAAAGCCGACGGCACCTGGGAGAGCGAGGAACACGCGGCCATCCTGCTGCTGAACCTCGACCTGCGGGAGGAGTACCGCGCCGACTGCCAGACCGGGGTCAACCGCTGGAACAAGATCCTGGACGAGGCGGGCGTCGACTTCCGATTCGTCCTCCCGCACCCTGGATTCAATCGCGAAGTCGGCATAAACTCCGGCCACCATGTGACGCCCGACGGCACCGTTGTCGACGAGCGGACGTGGCTGGCCGGCAAACGCAAGTGGCTGCCCACTCCCGAAGACCTGACTTTCGTCCGATCGCTGATGCACCCGGTGTACGAGCGAGGAAAGATCGCGAGCTGGGTGGCGCCGCCACGCCAGGGCATCAATGGGAAACCGTTCGACTACGAATACGTTTACCTGAGCTGAGCGATTGAGGTGCGCCCGTGACCGCTGCTGCTACCGGGTTCAACGCGGCGAGCTACCTGCTCGACCGGCATCTGGCGGAAGGGCGGGGCGCGAAGGACGCGGTCGTTTCCCCGAGGCGAAGTCTCACGTACGCGGGGTTGGCGGCCGAAACCCGGCGGGTCGCGGCAGGGCTGAAGGCGATCGGCGTCCGCCCGGAGGAGCGGGTCCTGTTCTGCATGGCCGACGACGTCGAACTGCTCACCGGCATCCTCGGCGCGATGCTGGCCGGAGCGGTCGCGGTACCGGTGTCCACCATGGTCACCGGGCTGGACCTCGGCAAGATGCTCGCCGATTCGCGGGCCAGGGTCCTGTGCGTCTCGGGCGAGTTCGCGTCGCAGGCGACGGTCGCGCTGGGGCTGGCGCCGGAGGTCACCGACGTCGTGCTGGACCGGGCGAAGGCGGCCGATCTGCCGTCCGGGATCCGCACGCACCAGTGGGGCGATCTGTCCACAGTGGACGACGTCGGTTTCGAACCGGCGCCGACCTGGGAGGACTCGCCCGCGCTCTGGCTGTACACCTCGGGGACGACGGGCAAGCCGAAGGGCGCGATGCACCGGCACGCGGGTATCCGCGCGGTCTGCGAGACGTACGCGCGCGGCGTGCTGGACATCGGGCCGAACGACCGGTTCCTCTCCGTCCCGAAGCTGTTCTTCGCCTACGGCTTGGGGAATTCGGCGTTCTTCCCGCTCGCGGCCGGCGGGACGGCACTGCTCGAACCGGCGAGGCCGACCCCGGGACTGATCGCCGCCAGGGCGCGTGCGGAGCGGCCGACGTTGTTCTTCGCCGTCCCGACGTTCTACGCGGCGCTGCTCGCCAGCGACATCCCCGACGACACGTTCGCCTCGGTGCGCCAAGCGGTTTCGGCGGGCGAACCGCTGCCCGCCGTGCTGTACGAACGGTTTCGCGACCGGTTCGGCGTCGAGATCCTCGACGGGATCGGCTCGACCGAGGCGTTGCACATCTTCCTGTCCAACCGGCCGCGTCAGGTCCGGCCCGGCAGTACCGGGACGCCGGTGCCGGGTTACGAGATCGCGCTGCGCGACGAAAACGGCGAACCGGTGCCGGACGGGCAGCCCGGTGAGCTGTTCGTCGCCGGGCCGTCGATCGCGACCGGGTATTGGGCCCGTTACGAGACGACGAAGCAGGTCTTCCAGGGCGAATGGCTGCGGACGGGCGACAGTTTCGTGCGCAACGCCGATGGCAGCTACACCTGTCTGGGCCGCTTCAACGACATGCTGAAACCGGGTGGGATCTGGGTTTCGCCCACCGAGGTCGAGGACCGGCTGCGGCAACATCCGGCGGTCGCCGAGGTCGCGGTGGTCGCCGCCTTCGACGCCGACGGCATCGAGAAACCGGTCGCGTGCGTGGTCGGCGTGCCGGGGCACCGGCTCGACCCGGACGAGCTGATCGAGTTCTGCCGGGCGGGCCTGGCGTCGTTCAAACGGCCGCGGGGCATCGTCGAACTGGGCGAACTGCCGAAGACGGCGACCGGGAAGATCCGGCGCAACGTCATCCGGGAACTGGTGCGGGACATGTACGAGGTCCAGGCCCCCGCCCCGCCGCATTTAGTCCTCTGAATGCGGTCCTTGCACACGCAAGTACCGCATCCAGAGGACGAAACGCGGGGAGTCAGGAGCCGTTGACGGTACGCAGGGTGCGCATGGCTTCGGCGAGCGCGTGCGCGTCGTCACCGAGCGGAGTCAGGACGATGCGCCGCAGGATCTCCGCACACGCCTCCCGCGCCTTCTCCGCGACGTCGAGACCGTGCTCGGTGAGCGCCGCGAACGTGACCCGGCGGTCGTCCGGGCTCGGCACCCGGCAGATGAGGTCCGCGGCGACCAGCCGGTCCGCGACCTTGGTGAACCCGCCGCTGGACAGCGCCGCCTCGACGGCCAGCCGCGTCATCGGCATCCGGTGCTCGGGAGAGCGCACGAGCCGCAGCAGGATGTCGAACGACGCCGGCGCCAGGCCGAACCGTTCGGCGATCTCGCCCATCAGCTTGTTCTGCGTGGCCAGGTAGCCCTCGATCACCAGGCCCCACCACGTGACCACTTCGTCGTCTTGCGGTTCCTCGGTTGTCACGCGGGCGAGAGTACACCAAGAACTCTTCCAGGAATATATCTTGCGCGCGAGAGGTTATCGGGCTAGCGTGATTCCACCGGCTCCAGAGGAGGGCACCATGTCGATCAAGACTTCGGGCCTGCACCACGTCACCGCCATCGGTGGCGACCCCCAGCGCAACGCGGACTTCTACACCCGGGCCCTCGGCCTGCGGCTGGTGAAGACCACCGTCAACTTCGACGACCCCGGCACCTACCACCTCTACTACGGCGACGGGTCCGGCAAACCCGGCTCGCTGATGACGTTCTTCCCGTGGAAGGACGCGCCGAAGGGCCGTCACGGCACCGGCCAGGCGACCACGACGTCGTTCTCCGTGCCGGAGGCCTCGCTCGGCTGGTGGAAGCAGCACCTCGCCGCGAGCGATGTCGAGACGAGCCAGATCCGGAACTCCGACGGCGAGGAGACGCTCACCTTCGCCGATCCGGACGGCCTGAAGCTCGCGCTCGTCGCGCATCCGCAGGGCGACCCGCGTGACCCGTGGGACACGAAGCTCGTCCCCGCCGAACACGCGATCCGCGGCCTGCACTCCGTCACGCTGTCGGTGTCCAAAGAGGACGCGACCGCCGGGATGCTGACCGACGGCCTCGGCCTGTCCTTCGAGCACCAGGACGGCAATCGCCTCCGGTTCTCCGCCGGCGAGGGCGGCCCCGGCGCGCTCGTCGACGTCCTCGTGACCCCCGACGCCCCGCGCGGGCTGGTGGCGGCGGGCACCGTGCACCACGTCGCCTGGCGCGCGCCGGACGAAGAGACCCAGGCCGCCTGGCGCGACGAGCTCATCGACGACGGCGTGAACGTCACGTCCATTTTGGACCGTCAGTACTTCCGCTCGATCTACTTCCGCGAGCCGGGCGGCACCCTGCTCGAGGTCGCGACCGACGAACCCGGTTTCGCGATCGACGAGCCGCTGCTCGAACTCGGCCGCGCGCTGAAACTCCCGCCGTGGCTGGAACCCAAGCGCGAGGACATCGAGGCCATGCTGCCGAAGCTGGACCTTCCGAGCGAGAACAACCCGCGATGAGCACCTTGGAGCACAAGTACGTCGAGGGCGCGGCCGACGAGCCGGTGCTGCTGCTCCTGCACGGCACCGGCGGCGGGCCGGACGACCTCGTGCCGCTCGCCCGGCAGCTGAGCCCGGCGTCGGCGCTGCTCGCGCCGGCCGGGCCGGTGTCGGAACACGGTGCGGCGCGCTGGTTCCGGCGGCTGGCCGAGGGCGTCTTCGACCACGAGGACGTCGTCTTCCGCGCGAACCAGCTGGCCGATTTCGTCCTCGCCTCGCGCGAGGAATACGGCCTCGGTGACCGGCGGCTCGTGGCCATCGGGTTCTCCAACGGCGCCAACATCGCCGCCGCGGTGACCCTGCTCCGTCCGGACGCCGTCCGCGAGTCCGCGCTGTTCGCGGCGATGTCACCGCTTCCGGAGCCGCCACGCGAAGACCTGTCCGGTACCAGGGTCTTCCTGTCGAACGGCGAGCACGATCCGATGGCGCCGCTGGGTTCGGCCGAGACACTCGTCCGTGACCTGCGCGAACGCGGCGCGGACGTGGTCGCCCACCGGCATCCCGGCGGGCACCAGGTCACCGGCAACGGTTTGGTAGCGGCCGCCGGGTGGCTCAACCCGTAACGGGGAGAGCAAAGCACGCGAACGTAAAATCGTCCGATGACTAACGGGGACCTCGTCCGCGCCCAGGCCCTGCTCGACAGGGTCCTCCTCGCGGACGGGCACAACGATCTGCCATGGGAACTGCGGGTCACGACCGGGCCGGATCCGGTCGAGGCCGTGGCGGGCACGGATCTCACGGTCCGTCAGCCGCATCTCCACACCGACTTCCCGAAGCTCGCCGAGGGCAGGCTCGGGATGCAGTTCTGGTCCGTCTACGTGCCTTGCCAGTTCGAGGGGCACAGCGCGGTGACGGCGGTCCTCGAACAGATCGAGATCGTGCACCAGATGGCCGAGCGATACCCCGATCGCCTGGCCCTCGTGGACACCGCCGACCAGGCCGAGGCCGCCTTCCGCGACGGCAAGATCGCTTCGCTGCTGGGTGCCGAGGGCGGCCACAGCATCGCCGAATCCCTTGGCGTGCTGAGGATCCTGCGCCGTCTCGGCGTCCGCTACATGACGCTGACGCACAACTACAACACCACCTGGGCCGACTCCGGCACCGACGAACCCGAACACGGCGGGCTCACCGAATTCGGCCGCGACGTCGTCCGCGAGATGAACGAGATCGGCATGCTCGTCGACCTCTCGCACGTCGCGCCGAGCACCATGCGCGCCGCGCTGGAGGTCAGCTCCGCGCCGGTGATCTTCAGCCACTCCTCCTGCACCGCGGTCAACGATCACCCCCGCAACATCCCCGACGACGTGCTGGAAACGCTGGCGGCCAAGGACGGCGTCGCGATGGTGACGTTCGTGCCGGGCTTCATCTCGCCGAAGGTCGCAGAGTGGGACGACCGGCTGCGCCTGGACATGGAAGCCGCGGGCAAGGACTACCGCGACATCGACCAGCGCACGAAGTTCACCGCGGAACGAGGCGGGCCGGAGAAGCCGAAGGCGGGTATCGACGACGTCGTCGCGCATATCGAGCACGCGCGTGAAGTGGCCGGTGTCGACCACATCGGACTCGGCGGTGACTACGACGGAGTCGCGACGTTGCCCGAAGGCCTCGAAGACGTTTCCAAGTATCCGGTGCTGTTCGCCGCGCTGCTGGAACGCGGCTGGAGCGAAGAAGACTGCGCGAAGCTGGCCGGGAAGAACACCTTGCGCGTGCTGCGCGCGGCGGACGAGGTCACCCGTTCGGACGCTTGAGAGCGCGATCCAGCCCGCTTCGGCGGACACTGTCCTGCATGACGCAGCCGGAGGAAGGCGCCGCCGAGGTTCCCGTCCGCCCGCCCGAGACCGCGGGCGGCGCACGACACAGCGGAAAGTTCGAGGCCGGCCCGAAACTCAAACGGACCAGGGTGAGCGGCACCTGGATCGCCGTCATCGTGGCGCTGATCGTGCTGGTGTTCCTGCTCGTGTTCATCCTGCAGAACCAGGACACGGCCACCGTCCACTTCCTCGGCATGTCCGGCAGCATGCCGCTGGCGGTCGCGATGCTGTTCTCGGTGATCGCCGGCGGCGCGCTGGTCGCGCTCGTCGGCGGCGCCCGGATCCTGCAGTTGCGCAAGCAGGCCAAGAAGTCCCGGCATCAACTGCGCTGAGCGACGCCGGCCCGGAACTCGCTGGGGTTGACGCCCCGCACGCGTTTGAACGCCGCGCTGAACCCGAAGGCGTCGGAGTAGCCGACGGTGCGCGCGACGTCCGAGATGGTCGCGGACGCCTTGCCGGTCAGCAGATCCGCCGCGAGCGTCATCCGCCAGCGGGTGAGGTAGGTCAACGGCGGTTCGCCGACCAGCTCGGCGAACCGTTTGGCCAGCGTCGACCGCGAGACCCCGGCCCGGGCGGCCAGCGAACCGACCGTCCACGGCGCCGCCGGCTCCGCGTGCAGGAGGCGCAGCGCGTCACCCACCACCGGATCCCGCTGGGCCGCCCACCACGCCGGAGGCTCACCGCCCGGCCGGTCGAACCACTCGCGCAGGGAACAGACCAGCATCCAGTCCAGCAGCCGGTCGAGGACGACCTGCTGACCCGGCGCGTCGATGGCGACCTCCGCGGCGAGGTGTTCCAGGACCGGGTCGCCCGCGCCCCCGGCGTCCACCCGCAGCACGACGGGCAGCGCGTCCAGCAGCGGGCGGCCGATCTCGCCGCGCACCGGGTACGCGCCGACGATCAAGGTCGTCTCGCCGCCGGGGTCGTCGACCCAGCCGAGCCGGTGCCGGGTCCCGCCCTGTTCGGGCGTCGCGCAGTGCTCGCCGCACGCGAGCGGCTCGGCCGAAGTGCCGACTTCGTCGACGAAGGTGAACGTCGCGGGTCCGCGCACGATGACCGACTCGCCCGCGCGTAGCGGCTCGGGCGGACCCTCCTCCGGCACGATCCAACCCGCCCCGGTGAGCACGGCGCACAGGGTCAGCGGCGCGCCGTCGACGAAGTGCAGTGCCCAGGGCGGGGACAGCGTCGTGCTGCCGAACAACGAACCGTGGGACCGCACGCCGCGGATCAGGTCACTGAACACGTCCACGCGGCCGAGATTAGACGAATGGACAGGTGATCCGGCCTTTCACCTATGGGCACGTCCGAGCCGGCCGGATTGAATCGAGCTCATGCTGACCTCCGACGACCTCGAATTCCTCCGCCGCCCGCTGCACGGATTCCTGACCGTGGCAGGCGGCCCGGTCCGGCCCGTGTGGTTCGAGGCCACCGCCGACAGCGCCATCCAGCTGTTCACGCCCCGTGAGTCGCCCAAGGTGCGACGCCTGAAGGACGACCCTCGGGCGTCGATCATCGTGGCCGCGCCGGTGGGCGAGCGCGAGCGCTGGGTCTCCGTCTCCGGCCCCGCCACGGTGGAACCCGACGGGGCGCACGACCTGGCCGCCAGGCTCGCCGAGCGCTACTGGGACCTCGAAGACCCGGCCCACGCGGGCGAGCTCGCCGGGATCCAGACCCTCGACCTCGTGCGGCTCCTCATCCGGCCGGAGAAGGTGAGCCGCTACCTGATGTGATGGCGGAGCTGAAGGTGGGACCTGAAAATGACCGAGCGTGTGAACCCGCCCCGGCCGTAGGCCCCGCTATCGCGGTGGCAGGGCGCCTTAACCACCTTCGGGACCTGCAAGACCAGGTCACGCCCTGCCGACGTCGATCGCGGACGCGGGTTCACCCACAGACGCTGATGTGATGATCGACGTCATCCCGAGCACGGCGGCGCAAACGTTTTCGTCGCCCTCGGCGGTGACGCGGGCGCGGTCCGCCGGGTTCCGGGTGCACAGCCGCCAGAAGGTGTCCGCGTCCGTCGTCACCGAGGCCAGCGGCGCCCGTGACGTCGGCGCGACGCGGTCGAGTTCCCAGCCGTCCGCGGTCCGCCGTGCCGTCCACTTCCCGCCGCCCTGGCCGGTGACGGTGTAGGCGACTTGCCGGCCGACGCGGGCGTCGATGTCACGCAGGGTGTGCGGCAACGCCCGCATGAAGGTGTCGATCACCGGCCCGCGGAAGTCCGGATCGTCCAGCGGCCGCGCGCCGACGGCCTCGCGGATCTGCTGCTGGTGCACCCAGAACTCGGTGTACTCACGGGCGACGTCGAGCCACACCGGCGCGGGCTCGTCCCCGGCCCAGCTCACCGGATCGCCGACGGCGTCGAGATCGGCGCGGCCGAACATCTCGGCGATCTGCGAGGTGCTGTCCACCAGCATCGCGAAGAGCACTTCGGGGGACAGCCGCCGGCACGCGACCACCCATTCGTCGTTGATCCGGTCGATGAAGTCGCCGAACCGTTCGCCCTCGCGAGGCGCCGTCGTCCGGTAGTCGTCGCGGTCGCGGGACAGCCTGCCGAGTTTGTCGCCCAGGATGTGGGCCGCGAGGTCGTGCACCGTCCAGCCCGTGCACACCGTCGGCGCGGCCCATTGGTCCGCGTCCAATCCGGTCAGCACGTCCAGCAAGGCCTGCTCCTCCCGCGCGAACAACGGGAGGACGTCGATCGGCGGACCCCAGCGCGTGAAGCTCATGGTGACCATCCAAACACCCTCGTCGATCACAATTTCGGCCATTCGGCCTACTCGCAGGTAGCATCAGCGCGAACGTGAGGGGAGTGCCCGTGAGCAACGACCGACCCGCCGGTGAAGACCTGGCCGCTTTCGCCAAACGCGCGGGACAGCTGGCGGGCTGGGCCGCCCGCACGGGCTTCGAGTTCACCCGCAAGCTCCCCGGTGTCGAGATCGCCGAACAGATCGTCAAACAAGGTGAGCGGCAGCTGCTCTCGGAGCTGCGCCGCCGTCTCGACGAGGTCGACGACCCGTACCACGCCGCGCTCACCGCCGCGTCCGCGATGAACCGGCCCGACACCAACGGCTCCCGGCCGGTCGAGGCCACCATCACCCTCGTGCACACCCGTGCCCAGCTCGAACCGCTCCGCGCGGCGATGGCCGAACTGCTCAACCACTCGATCGGCTTCGGCCGCGAGCGGGCGCGCGAATACCTCTACGCGATCATCCTGCGGCAGCTCACGCCGGACGAGGCCCGCATCCTTTCCGCGCTCTCCGATGGCTCGCCGTTCCCCGCCGTCGACGTCGCCGAGCGCACGAGCCTCGGCGCCGCCGGGCGGTTCGTGCTGCGCAACGCCTCCACCGTCGGCAAGGCGGCCGGGGTGTCGCTGCCGGACCAGGTGCCCGGCTACCTCACCAGGCTGATCGGGCTCGGCCTGGTCGAGCTGGACGAAGAGGTGCCCGCGCTGGAGACGCAGTACGAGATCCTGCTGACCGACGAGACCGTCCGTGAGGCGGAGAAATCGGTGAAGCGGGCCAAGTTCGTCAAACGCACGGTCCATATCTCCCGGCTCGGCGCCCAGTTCTGGCAGGCCTGCGACCCGAGCGCCGGTTGACCCCGGCATGGGTGCGTTCCTCGACGGGATCCTCGCCGATTTCGGCGAGCACTGGCCGATCTACGTCTCCATCCCGATCGTCGCCGCCCTGATCGGCTACACCACCAAACTCGTCGCGATCCGGATGATGTTCCAGCCGGTCGAGTTCATCGGGATCAAACCCTTCCTCGGCTGGCAGGGCATCGTGCCCAAACGCGCCGCGCGGATGGCGAGCATCGCCTGCGACACGATGACCGAGCAGCTGATCAAACCGGCGGAGGTCGTCGCCCGGCTCGATCCGCAGAGAATCGCCAAGGAGATCGAAAAACCGCTCCAGGCGGCCGTCGAGGACATCGTGCGCGACGTCGCCGCCCACTACCAGCCGGGACTGTGGGAATCGCTGCCGGTGGGGATGCAGCGGCTGGTGATCCAGCGCGTCCAGGCCGAGACGCCGCGGATGGTCGCGGCCGTGCTGGAGCTCATCAAGTCCGATGTGGACAGTGTGTTCGACCTCAAGGGCATGGTGGTCACCGCACTGGTCAAGGACAAACGGCTGCTGAACCGGATCTTCCAGGAAGCGGGCGACAAGGAGTTCAAGTTCATCGCCCGCTCCGGCATCTTCTTCGGCGGGCTCATCGGCGTCATCCAGATGATCGCGTGGGTGCTGTTCAAGTTCCCGCTGATCATGCCGCTGTTCGGGCTTTTCACCGGCTGGTTCACCGACTGGCTGGCGCTGCGGATGATCTTCTACCCGATCGAGGAACGCCGGTACTTCGGCGTGCGCTGGCAGGGGCTGTTCCTGAAGCGGCGCGGTGAGGTCGCGGAGGCGTACGGCGCGCTGATCGCGAAGGAGATCATCACCCCGCACAACGTGATCGAGGCCGTGCTGCACGGGCCGCTGTCGGACCGGGTGCTCGGGCTCATCCAGCGTCAGCTCGACGAACAGCTCGGGCGCCGCGTCGGCGTCGGGAAACCGCTGGTGGTGTTCGCCGTCGGCAGCAGGCGGTATCAGGACATGAAGCTGAACATCGCCGAGAAGATCATGGACAAGCTGCCGGAGACCATGCGGTACATCGAGGATTACGCGACCGACGCGATGGACATCCGGAACGTGCTGGTGACGAAGATGAAGGAGCTGTCGCCGCGCGAATTCGAAGGCCTGCTGCGGCCGGCCTTCCAGCAGGACGAATGGATCCTGATCGCGACCGGCGCCGTCCTGGGCTTCGCCGTCGGTGAGGCCCAAGTCCTCCTCCTGGAGCACTTCGCCGCCTGACACTTCCCGCATTTCGTCCTTGAATGCGGTAGTTCGCCTGCGCAAGGATCGCGTTCAGAGGACGAAATGCGCGGATGGCTGCCCCATCGGCGGTACACCGGGTCCGCCGTCCGGTCTAGAGTGCCCCCTGCAGCAAAGCCTTGGGGAGGGCGCACATGGCCGACGCGGGGAGCCCGTGGCCGCAGGAGATCCGGCTGGCGATGACCATGGTGGGCGGGGCGAGTCTCGCGGTCTGGATGGGCGGGGTCGCCACCGAGACCTCGCATCTGTTGCAGGCATCGAGAACACCGGAATCGAAGAGCCCGTACCGGGCCCTGCTCGACTTGCTCAACGCCACCGTCTCGCTCGACGTGCTCACCGGCACGAGCGCGGGCGGCATCAACGCGGCGTGCCTCGGGCTGGCCGAGGCGTTCCGGTCGAGCCCACAGGTGCTGCGTGACACGTGGATCAGCACGGGATCGCTCGACAACCTGATCCGCGATCCCGGCGAGAAGGAACCGCGTTCGCTGCTCGACGGCGACAAGGTGCTGCTCGGGGATCTCAAGGACGCGTTGCACCGGATCACCGACAAGGCGACGGTGAAACCCGACTGTCCCGACATCACCGTGCTGCTCACCGGCACGATGATCGACGGCGAGACGACCCGGTTCGACGACGCGCTCGGAAACCTGGTGCGGGACACCGAACATCGGCTGCTGTTCCGCTTCGACGCTCCTTTGTGGACGGACGACGTGGTCGGGCCGCTCGCGCTCGCGGCGCGCTCCACCGCGTCGTTCCCCGGCGCGTTCGAGCTGTCCAGGATGCCGATCGGCGAGAAGACCGGCCCGCTGCATCCGGACATGACGAAGTACACCGACGTCACCCGGTCGCATTGGCTCACCGACGGAGGTGTCCTGCTCAACAAACCGCTGCGGCCGGCGTTGCGGGAGATCTTCGAACGGCAGTCGCATTCGGACGTCCGGCGGCTGCTGCTGTACGTGGTGCCGACGGCCGAACGCGAGGCCGAGCGGGTCGCGGTCGATCCCGAACGCCCGCCGCTGCTGGGCAGCGCCATGAGCAAGGTCGTCGGCACCGTGCTGAGCCAGACGATCAGCGCCGAACTGGAAGATCTGACCAGGCACAACGACGCCGTCGTCCGCACCAGGGGGACCAGGGTCTCCCTGGCCGCGATGGGGGTTCGCGGCGGCCCGGACACGCTGGTCGACCAGCGGCTGATGAACGACTACCGCGACCGGCGGGTGCAGGAGGACGCCACCGCGCTGGTCCGCGAGGCGACCCGCAGGCTCTCACTGTCCGATGTGGAGGATCAAGGTCGTCAGTGGGCGTCCGGTACGGCGGCGCAGCTGCGCGCGGCCGCGGCGGCCGGATTGCGGGACGGCCTGCCCACCGAGCCGCCGAAGGACACCTGCGAGTTCACGGATCTGGTCGCCTTCCGCACCACCGCGCTCGACGATTCCGTCGCCACCGGTCTCCAGCTGGTGAACGCCGGCTTCCGGCTCGATCCGTCGCCGGAGCAGGCGGTGCAGCTCAACCGTTGCCGGGTGCTGCTGCACGAAGCGCGGCACAAGGCCGCGCGGGGGAAACGGCTCGCGGGCTGGGTCACCGAACAGGGCCCGCCGTCGGCCGAGGTCACGCTGGCCGCCTGGATCGAAGGCCTCGCCAAGGAATGGGCCAAGCTCGGCCGGTCGGACACGCTGAAGGAGGCGTGGCCGCTCGTCGTCGCCGCGCTCCGGCAGGCGACGCCGATCCTTTTGCCGCTGGCACAGGCGAAACCCGATACCGAAGCCGCCGACGCGGTCAGCACGCTGCTCGCCTGGACGGGGCTCACGTCGGACGACACGAGTGCTGGAGATCCCATCGTCACCTCGCGGCTGGTGCGCCTGCACATCGCGACGCGGGGACTGCTCGCGCAGCCGCCGTCGGTCGACCAGCGGGTCGATCTCGTCCAGGTGAGCGCGGATTCGCGGACGCTGATGGACATGAAGCGCCGCCGATCCTGGGACAAGCTCACCGGGATGCAGGCCGACTACTTCGGCGCGTTCTACAAGGCGTCCTGGCGCGCGAACGACTGGATGTGGGGCCGCGTCGACGGCGCGGGCTGGCTGGTGCAGTGCCTGCTCGACCCGAAACGCCTGCGGCTGCTGCGCGACGTCGTCGGGCGCGAGGCGTTCCGGACCCAGGTGCGGGACACCTTCAAGGCGATCGGCTGGCGACAGCCGGGCACGGAAGACGGGCTGTCGCAAGAGGAAGCGGACGCCCTGCGCGCGCAATTGGCCGGGGAACTGGCTTTCCTCGGTCTCGACGGCGAACTCGCCGATGTCGAAGGGGAAGCCGTCCTGCCGATCAGCATGCCGGTGACGGCGATGGTGCTCGCCAGGGTGCGGCAGCTGGAGATCGCGCGCGAGGAACTGCCGTGCGTCGGCCTCCACTGCGGACACGACGCGAAAACGGCCAAGGGCAACGGAAAACCGTCGGAACGGTTCAGGCGGCTGATCGAGAACGAGCCGGAAACCGACGAGCAGACGCAGCGCGCGTTCCAGGCGTGCCAGGTCTCCGGCGAACGGTTCGAGCACGAACGCGGGACGATGCTCCTGACGAAGACGTTGGTCAAGGCGGGCGCGGCGGGGCTCAACGCGGCCGCGGGGGCGACGCGGGTGCCGAAATCGGTCCAGCCCGCCGCGACCTTCGCCAAGGCCGCCGGGCGCAGCGCGTGGTGGATCACGCGGGGCGCGGCCACCCTGCCGTCGCCATGGAACGTGCTCGCCGCGCTGATCACCGTGCTGGCGGGTTTCGTCCTCGGTGGACAGGGCGGCCCGGTCCTGCAGTGGGTCGGCGTGCCGGTCGCCGCGGGCGCCGTCGTGTTCCTGGTGGTCAGCCTGATGACGTTGCGCAAGACGTGGCGGATGGTGCTCACGGTGCTCGGCGTGCTGGTGGTGGCGGCCCTGCTGTTCGCCGCGTTCCTGCCACCGGTGCGCGACCCGCTCTTCGGCTGGCTCGGCGACGTCGTCGCGGGCTGGCGGCGCGGCGAGGCACCGGTGTGGTGGCTGGTCGTCTGCCTGCTGCTCGTCCTGCCCGCCATCTGGACGCCGATCGGTGCGATCGCCGGGCGAAAGCGGCGTCGTGAATAGCGGAATCAGGTGCCGAATCGCGCCCTGACCGTGCGACGAAGTGGTAACGGTTGGTATCGTCACGTGCAGTGAGACCGCACCGAAGCGGCCTTACCCACACGTGCTGCGCTTCAAACGTTACAGTTACCTTTATCACGTGTGTTTCGAGGTTGTTGCAGGTAGCCGCGTTGCCGCTGCCGCGCTGATCTGACCGCGCCCGAATCCTCCGGTACGTTTCTTGGACATGTCCGGAAAGCACTTGATCGAAACTCCGACCAAGGCAGACGGTGCCGCGCTCTGGAGAATCGCCCGCGATTCGAAGAAGCTCGATCTCAACACGCCTTACGCCTATTTGCTGTGGTGCCACGATTTCGCCGACACCTCGGTCGTCGCGAAAGTCGACGGCGTCCCGGTCGGCTTCGTGATCGGATACCGCAAGCAGGACACCGGCTTCGTGTGGCAGGTCGCGGTCGACGCGTCCCAGCGGGGAAAAGGCCTGGCCGGAGCCCTGCTCGACGAGCTGTTCAGCCGTCTGACCGCGCAGGGCGTGCGGTACCTCGAAACCACGATCACGCCGGACAACGAGGCTTCGATCCGGTTGTTCGCCTCGTTCGCCAAGCGGTGGGACACCACCGTGGAACGCCAGGATCTGTTCTCCGCGACGGATTTCCCGGCCGAGGAAGGAACGCATGAGCGGGAGGACCTGTACCGAATCGGTCCGCTCAGCAGTCAATAGAACGTAAATCCGGGGATCTCAGGGAGAAAGAAAACGTGATGAGCATTTTCGAGGAACTCGAATCCGAAGTACGCAGTTACAGCCGTGGCTGGCCCGTGGTGTTCGACCGGGCCCAGGGGAGCTACCTGTACGACGAAGACGGCAAGGCCTATCTCGACTTCTTCGCGGGCGCCGGCGCGCTCAACTACGGGCACAACAACCCGGCGCTGAAGCGGGCGCTGATCGACTACATCGCCCGTGATGGCGTGACGCACGCGCTCGACATGTTCACCGTGGCGAAGCGGGACTTCCTCCAGACGCTCCAGGAGAAGATCCTCCGGCCGCGCGATCTCGACTACAAGGTCGTGTTCCCCGGCCCCGGTGGCGCGAACGCCGTCGAGGCCGCGCTGAAGCTCGCCCGCAAGGTGACCGGCAAGGAATCGGTCATCAACTTCACCAACGCCTTCCACGGGATGACGCTGGGCGCCCTCTCGGTGACCGGCAACTCGATGAAGCGCGGCGGCGCGGGTGTCCCGCTGGTGCACGCCACCCCGATGCCGTACGACAACTACTTCGACGGCTCGATCCCGGACTTCCTCTACTTCGAGAAGCTGCTCGAAGACTCCGGCAGCGGCCTGAACGAGCCCGCCGCCGTGATCGTCGAAGGCGTGCAGGGCGAGGGCGGCATCAACGCCGCCCGTATCGAGTGGCTCAAGGCGCTGGACGACCTGTGCAAGAAGCACGGCATCCTGCTGATCCTCGACGACGTCCAGATGGGCTGCGGCCGCACCGGCCCGTTCTTCAGCTTCGAGGACGCGGGTATCAAACCCGACATCGTGTGCCTCTCGAAGTCCATCGGCGGCTACGGCATCCCGATGGCGCTGACGCTGATCCGCCCGGACCTCGACGTCTGGGAGCCGGGTGAGCACAACGGCACCTTCCGCGGCATCAGCCCGGCGTTCGTCACCGCGACCGAGGCGCTGCGCGTCTACTGGAGCGACGACGAGCTGGAGAAGTCGACGAAGGCGAAGGGCGAGCGCATCGCCGCCGCCTTCCAGGGCATCGTCGAGGCGTACCCGGACGCGAACCTGTTCGCGAAGGGCCGCGGCCTCGCCCGGGGCATCGAGTTCGCCAACGGCGACCTCGCGGGCAAGGTCTGCGCCGCCGCGTTCGAGCGCGGGCTGCTGATGGAGACCTCCGGGCCGGACGGAGAGGTCATGAAGGTCCTCCCGCCGCTCACGCTGACGGACGACGAGCTCACGAAGGGCCTGTCGATCATCGACGAGGCTGTGGCCTCCGTCCTCAACTGACCCGAACCGACCGCCCTCAACCAAGAACGAGAAGGAGTTTTCCGTTGCTTGTCAGAACACTCGACGAGGTCACCGACACCGACGCCGACATCAAGACCCCGAACTGGCGCAGCAAGCGCATCGTGCTGGCCAAGGAGGGCGTCGGTTTCTCGGTGCACGAGACCACGTTGTACGCCGGGACGGTCAACGACTTCTGGTACGCCAACCACATCGAAGCGGTGTTCATCACCTCCGGTGAAGGCGAGCTCGAAAACACCGCGACCGGCGAGGTCTTCCAGCTGAAGCCGGGCACGTTGTACCTGCTCAACGACCACGACAAGCACCAGGTCCGGCCCAAGACCGAGATCAAGTGCGTCTGCGTGTTCAACCCGCCCATCACCGGCCGTGAGGTCCACGACGAAAACGGCGTGTACCCGCTCGTCACCGAACCCTAGGAAACGCTCGAGGAGGCGACTGCATTGACGCTGACCGACACCCGAGTCGACGACAGTTACCCGACCCGCATCACGGGTAAGCCCGAACACCTGCCCAGGACGCACCCCACCGTCTGGGGCACCGAGGCCGACGGCCCCTTGGACGCGGCCACGCTCGCCAACCACGAAACGCGTGGTTACACCGTCGTCGACCAGTTGTTGTCGCCTGGCGAAGTCCAGACGTACTGGCAGGAACTCGTCAGGATGTCGTCGGGGGACCACCGCGACGACGAGCGCGTCATCACCGAAGCCAAGACCGGTGAGGTCCGCTCCATCTTCGACGTCCACGAGACCAGCGAGCTGATCGCGGAACTCGTCCGCGACCCGCGCGTGCTCGACCGGGCGCGGCAGATCCTCGGCTCCGAGGTGTACATCCACCAGAGCCGCGTGAACTACATGCCCGGCTTCAAGGGCACCGGGTTCTACTGGCACTCGGACTTCGAGACCTGGCACGCGGAGGACGGCATGCCCGTGCCCCGCGCGGTCAGCTGCTCCATCGCGCTCACCGACAACTACCCGTTCAACGGCGGGCTGATGGTGATGCCGGGCTCGCAGCGGACCTTCGTGCAGTGCGCCGGGGAAACCCCGGAGGACAACTACAAGAGTTCGCTGAAAGAGCAGCGGGTCGGCGTCCCGAGCGAGGAGGACATCACCTCGCTCGCCGCCGAATACGGGATCGACCAGTTCACCGGGCAGGCCGGTTCCGCGCTCTGGTTCGATTCGAACGTGATGCACGGTTCCTCGAACAACATCACGCCGTACCCGAGGTCGAACATCTTCGTCGTGTTCAACAGCGTCGAGAACGCGCTGCAGAAGCCGTACGCCGCGATCGAACCGCGTCCGGCCTTCATCGCCGGCCGCGACTCGACACCGCTGACGCGTTGACCCGTTTGACGAAACCGCAGGTCGCGAAGGCCATGACGGGGCGCTTGTAGCCGTCGGTGTGCGCCCTGTTACGTTGTCGCCACGTGAGCGGGCCAGTGGGCTCGCTCACGTAGGTGTTGTCGACGACCGAACGGGTTCTTCGCTCGGGGTGAGCCCACCCGGACGGACGTGGACGCCGATGTCCGATGTGGGTCGCGCCCCCAGGCGGCCCAAGTCGGACATCCCCCGGCTCCGTGCCATCAGATCGGGACTGATGGCACGGAGCCTTTTTCGTGTCGTTGAGTGGCACGGGTCCGGTCCGTGAAGGCCTCCTTGAGGGACTCTGGGTCCCTCAAGGAGGCATTCACGGACTTGCGGGCCGCCACGCACGCCCCACCGGCACCAGCAGCCACAGCACGCGCCTGCCAGGTACATGAAGGCCCCCTTCCTTGCGCCTAGGTACAGGAAGGGGGCCTTCACGTACTTCAGGCGAGCCCCTGGTGCTGAGCGCAGCCTCCCCGGAAGTCCATAGTGGACAGAAGCCCCGTGGGGCATTTGTCCGTATCGAGCGTCCGTGAAGGCCTCCTTCCCTACCCTCAAAGTAGGGAAGGAGGCCTTCACGACCAGCCGCGTTCTGGTTGGCGGGCTCTTCGCGCGGTAGGTTGGCTACTCCGGTAAGGGGAGAGATCGGAGGGAGGGGGGCTTGTCATGGCCGAAAGCGGTTCCCCTGCCCGCTTCCAGCTCCTCGGTCCCGTACGCCTCCTCGACGGCGATCGGCCCGTCCCCGTCGGCGGCCCCGGTGTCCGCGGGCTGCTCGCGCTGCTGGCGCTGAAGGTCAACAAGGTCGTCGCGCTCGACGAGATCATCGACGCGCTGTGGGGCCACGATCCGCCCGCCACCGCCCGCACGATCGTCCACGGCAACGTCTCGCATCTGCGCCGCGTGCTCCGGGGCATCCAGGGTGATCACCCGGACGGCGCCCAGATCCGCACCACGCCGCCTGGCTACCAGCTCACCGTCGAGCCGGACCGGATCGACGTCCACCGCGCCCGGTCCCTGCTGGAGCGGGCTTCGACGGAAGAACCGGAGAAGGCGTCCGAACTGCTCGCCGAGGCCCTCGCCCTTTGGCAAGGGCCCGCGCTGGCCGGCGTGCCGAGTTCGGTTCGCGCCCCCGAGCTGGAGGATCTGCGGCTCGCCGTCCACGGCGCCAGGGTCGACGCGGATCTCGAACTCGGCAGGCACGCGGAACTGATCGTCGAGCTGAGCCCGCTGGTCCGGGCGAATCCGCTCGCCGAGCGCACGGCCGGTCAGCTGATGCGCGCGCTCTACCACGCCGGACGCCGCGGCGACGCGCTCGAGCTCTATCGCACGGTGTCCCGGGCGACCCTGCGCACCCTCGGGGTCGAACCCGGCGCGGACCTGCGCTGGCTGCACGAACGCGTCCTCAACGACGATCTGCCGGTCAAGGTCGTCGCCGAGCCGAAGCCCGAGGCGGGGCCCGTCCAGCAGCTGCCGCCCGCGGTGCCGAACCTCGCCGGGCGCGAGGCGGATCTGGCCTGGCTCGACGGACTCGCCGAGCGGGCCGAAGCGGGCGAGACCGCGGTCGGCGTGGTCACCGGCACCGCCGGGATCGGCAAGAGCAGCCTGGTGGTGTGGTGGGCGCATCGCGCGGCCCGCCGCTTCCCCGACGGCATCCTTTTCGCCGCGCTGCGCGGGTTCGATCCGCACCATCCGCCGCTGGAGCCCGCCGAGCTGCTCACTCAGTTCCTGCTCGGGCTCGGCGTCCCTGCCGAGGGCGTCCCGGAGCAGGTCCACGAACGCGTCGCCCTCTACCGGTCGATGATCGCCGGCCGGCGGATGCTGGTGATCCTCGACAACGCCCGCTCCGCCGACCAGGTCCGGCCGTTGCTGCCGCCCGGTTCGCGGTCGATGACGCTGGTGACCAGCCGCTCCCGCCTCGACGGGCTCGCCGTGTCCAATGCCGCCAAACTGCGGGTGCTCGGCACGCTCGCGCCCGGTGACGCCGTCCGGTTGATCGAGGAACTCGCCGGGCCCGCCGGCTACGACCTCAACCACGCTCTCGCCCGGCTGTGCGGCTATCTCCCGCTGGCGCTGCGGATCGCGGGAGCCCGGCTCGCCGCCAGCGCGCAGTGGTCCGCGCAGGATCTCGTCGACGAGCTCGGCAACGAGCGGACCAGGTTGGCCGCGCTCGACGTCGAAGGTCCGGACGACGGCGTCCGCGCGGCGTTCGACGTCTCGTTCCGCGGTCTGCCCGCCGAGGTCGCGAACACGTTCCTGCGGCTCGGCGTCGTCCAATGCGTTTCGGCCGGTTCGCATCTGACGGCCGCGATCGGCGGGATCACCGTCGCCGAGGCGCGGCGGCATCTGCGGGTGCTCGCCGCGCACAACCTGCTCGCCGAAACCGGCCGCGATTCCTTCGTCCCGCACGATCTCGTCCGGCTGTTCCTGCGCGAACTGGCGGAGAACGAACTCGACGAGGCCGACCGGGAGGACGTCCTGTCGCGGTCGGTGCGGTTCTATCAGGCCGTCGCCGACCGGGCCCGCCGCAAGATGCTGCGGATCGTCGACCCCCTCGATTTCACCGCTGTGCTGACCGACGCGCAGACGCCGCCGATCGGTTCCTTCGACGAGGCGCAGGACTGGTTCACCGCGGAATGGGAGAACCTGCTCGAAGTCCTCGAAGCCGCCCGTGCCGCCGGACGGCACGACGACGTGTGGCGGCTGGCCCGGGTCGCGCACACCTATCGTGCGGTGTACCCGTTGCTGGACGAATGGACGCGGCTGGTCGGGATCGGGCTGGGGGCCGCCGAACGGTCCGGCGACGTCCTCGGCCAGTGCTGGATGCTGATCTCCCGGTGCGCCATCGCGCTCACCTTCGAGCTGCCGCAGGGCTGTCTCGCCGACGCCGAACGCGCGCTGGAACTCGCGAGCGCGATCGGCGACGACCGGCTGATGGTCTCGGCGAACATCCACCTCGGTTCCGCGCTGACGCTGCTCGGCCGGTACGACGAGGCCATCGGGACGTTGCGGCGGGCGGTCGAGGAGACCGAGCGGACCGGCGACCTCGAACTGCGCGGGCAGGCGCTCAACAACTGCGCCGAGGCCGAAAAGCGGGCGGGGCGGTTCATCGAGGCGATCGGGCACCAGATCGCCTCGCTGGAGATCGACCGGACCCTCGGCGACGACAGCTACGTCGTCGTCTCGCTGAACAACCTGGCCGAATTGAGCATGCGGATCGGCGAACTCGCCGCGGCCGAACGGTACGTCTGGGAGGCCGTGGACCTGACGATCAGCAGGCGGTTCGTCCTCCAGGAGGGCGTACTGCGGCTGACCTTGGGCAGGGTGCTGCGGGCCGGGTCGGATGTGGACGGTGCCCGCGAACAGTTCGCGCTCGCGCTGAAGATCCTCGCGGACGTCAATCCGAAGCTCGCGGGAATGGTCCGTGCGGAACTCACCGACCTCGGCGAAAGTCCGTGAGTGATCCTTAGCGGATTCTTAGTGGCCTCGCCGCACACGCGCGTAGGGTCCGGTTCAGCGTCGATCGAGCCCTAGGGGAGGGGCATGCGGTAGGGATCGGCGCTCGGGCGGGCCCTTCGCGGGCCCGTCTGAAGAGCCGCCAGGAGCGGCTCGTGGCGGTCCGGCCGGTGGAGGTGGGGGCGATACCGGCCGGCCGCCAGGCGGCACCACCGCGTTTCGTCCTCTGAATGCGGTACTTGCACACGCAAGGACCGCATTCAGAGGACGAAACGTGTGGGGTCAGCGGGTGCCGGCGGTGCACAGGGCGATGGTCTGCCCCTTGTTCTCCGCGACCTTCTGGCCGTTGACCAGGATGGTGCAGGCGATCTGGTTGCTGACCGACGAGTTCCGGGTGTCCGCGGTGACGGTGAGCAGGTAGTCGCCCGAGTTGAAGGACGCCGTGCCGCGCCATTCGTCGGTGCTGGCGGGGGTCGTCTCGGTCCGCTGGTCGTTGAGCGAGCCGAACCGGATGGTCGCGCCGCCCGAGGCGCTGACGATGAACTCGACGGTGTTCTTGTCCCCGGCGACGGCCGGGACGTGCAAGCCGGACTCGCCGGTGGCGAAGAAACTGGTGTAGACCAGTAACCCGCCGGCGGCCAGCAGACCCGCGATGGAAAGCGCGAGCCCCGCGATCCCCATTCCCTTCTTGTCCGCTTCGCCCTTCTTGATTTTGGTCAAACCGATCACGGAAAGAATCATTCCGATCACGGCGAGCGGCCAGGCGGCGATCCCGGCGACCGGGACGAAGGCGACCCCGAGCGCTGCCAAGCCGACCAGGAAACCTGCGATGACCAGGCCGTTCTTGGGTTTGCGGTGCCGTGTTCCGTGCGCGGCGAACCCCGGGCCGTAGCGGGTGGCGGGTGGGTGCGGGAGAGGTGGATCGGTCGGCATACGTGCCCTTTCGGAGGCTTCCGTCCGAAGACGTTAACCCATCGTTCGGGGCAATGGCCGAAATTGTTACCTGCCGGAAAAAGTCATCATTCAACGATGATCAAGCGGTCATCGACATTTTCTGACGAGAATTGTGGCATCGCCGAATGTCGGAAACCCGATCACTGATCGAACAGGCTGACTTCCGGGGTGATCTCCAGCAGTTCGTGCACCGGGCGGCCGCGGCGGCCGTCGATGGTCGTGGTGCGCACGACGCGCAACCGCGCGGTCACCGGCCGGTCCAGGTTCTCCTTGATCTCGTCGAGCAGATCCGGCGCCACCGCGCCCTGGATCGTGCCGCCCGATTCGCGTTCGAGATAGAAGATCCGGCGCCGGGTGCGGACCCCGTCGAGCCTGCCGCTGACCGTTTCGTAGCCGACGGCCTCGCGTGACTCGCGCAGGCTCCCGGACAGGATCCTCGCCTGCTCGGTGGTCATGCTGCGGGTCAGTTCGTCGCCGGACGTCGGGGTGAGCGCCATCCCGATCCCGGCGTGTTTGCTGACCGCGTTGACGATGTCGCTGACCGCGTTGCGGACGGTGTCGCGCTGCAGCAGCACCGCGTCCAGCGCGCCGTCGTCGGAGCCGTTGGCGGGCAGGAAATCGCACAGTTCCTTCACCGCGCGTTCGGACAGCGACTCGATCCCGTCGTGGATCAGCGCGTCGTCGAGCGCCGGTTCGGGGAAGCCGAAGAAGATCGCGTTGCCCGCCTGGCCGCGCTGGATCAGCGGGGCCTTTTCCCGGTCCGCGGGCTGGACGAAGGTCACCTCGCCCGACGGATTGCGGATGATGTGCCCGATCTTCGCCGTCGCGTCCTGCAACGCGCGGCTGATGTCGGAAAAGGTGTACGCGTCCAGATGCGATTCGCCGATCACGGACACGCGGAGCAGCGGCGAGCGCGACGTCCGCTCGAACTTCGCGTACGCGGCCATCGCCGACGCTCGGGCGAGGTCGTCGAGCCAGGTGCCGCCGGGGATCTCGTCGGCGATACGCCGGAATTCGTTCCTCACCAGATCACTTCCGGAATTCCCCTGCCACCCGATGCCCACACTTCTTCCCAGATCTCCTCGTCGCCGGGGCGGCAGAGGAAACCGTCGAGCATGCCGCCGACGGGCTGGACCTGGTCGAGATACATCGCGGGCTGGCCGACGATGACCCCGCGCAACGTCAGCAGCCCGTACAGCGCCGAGCGGCCCGCGTCGTCGAGCCGTTTGAGCGCGCCCCATTCGTCCGGGATCAGCACCACGTCGAGCCCGAGCGGCGGATGCGGGGTCCTGGCGGTCAGATCGCCGCCGATCCACGCGCGGCCGGTCGGCATGATCCGCCGGGCGACGCCCAGGTAACTGTTCAGCGCGCTGAACAGGATTTCACGGTCGTTCTGGTGTGGCGCGTCGAAGACCAGCCGCTCGTAGACATCGGCCAGATCGGCGGGATGGCGGCCAGGAGGCAGCAGGTTGTGCGGCGTCCAATAGGGGAGCGCCAATCGGAGCCTCCTTCGTGTGCCGGAGCTCCCGATCGAAGAAACGTACCCGGCGTCCCGCTCACAGTGCGTAGCCGAATTTACCAGGCGAGTGTCAGCCGCCCTGCCCCGGCCGGTGCTCGGGCGCCTGCCTGGCGGGCGGCCAGTCCTCGTCGCTCGGCCAGACCGGTTCGGGTTCGTGCGCGCCCTCGCCGTTGCGGGCGGCCGGTTCCGGCCGCTCCGGGTGGTAGGCCCGCACCGGTTCCGGGATCAGCTGACCCTCGCGGTGGCCTTCCGCCTCCTGGTCGTACGGCTCGTCGTCGTCCTGGATCCGCGCGGGCGGGAGGAACTGCGTCCGTTCGGTGGAAAGCAGTTCGGGCACGGGTTCGGGATCCGGTTCGTGCTCGACCGGGAATCCCCGCGCCGGCTCGTGGGCCACCGGTTCCGTGGCAGGCCGCTCACGTCGTTCGCCGCGCATCAGCAGCCAGGTGACACCGCAGCCGAGGGCGAACGAGATGAGCAGCCAGAGCCAGATCTGCCCGAAGAGCCAGAGCATCAGGCCATCACCTCTGTTCCGCCGTGATGTCGACGCGGCGGCCCTCGCCGCTCGCGCCGTCGGAGTTCTTGCGCTGGGGGGAGTACACCTGGTCGCGTTTGACCCCGTTGCGCTCCAGCAGCCGCTCCACCGTGAGCGCCCGGTTCAGCGCGAGCTTCCGGTCCGAACCGGTCGCGACCGATCCGGTGATCCGGAACTTCAGGTCGCGTGGCGCGTCCGTGAGCAGTTTCGCGATCTCCAGCGCGCCGCGTTCGCCGTCCGGGGTGAGGTCGGTGGTGTCCGGTTCGAAGGTGATCGGCGTGGCCGCGAGCAGGCGGTCGATCTCGGCCTGGAACCCGGCCTTGTCCGTCGGCTTGGCCGAGGTCGGCGTGGGGCTGGGCGAAGGGCTCGGCGGAGTGCTCGGGGCAGGCGGCTCGCCGCTGGTCGTCACCGGGCCCGCGGGCGGTGCGGTGTCACCGGAGATCTCGACCGTCCGGACCCCGTCGATCCGCTGGATGGCGTCGATGGCCTGCGCGGCCTTGTCCGGAGGGAACCCGGAGAGGCTCGCGTCGCGGCCGGAGAAGCTCACTTGCCCGCCGGAGACGCCGACGTCGGCGAGCGCGGCCTTCGCGCGCGCGGCCAGCTCGGCCTCGATGTCGTCCGAGGCCGACCAGACGGTGATCGCCGTCAAGGCGAGCGTGACCAGCAGCGCTGTAGGCAGCAAGCGGCTCCAGCGTGTACCGGGCATAAAGGGACTGTAAGCCGCACTCGGCGTAGGTGCATCGGACGAACAGGACATGACCCGTTCGGGTGATGTGAGCCGAAGGGGCCCTTCACCGCATCAGATGTGGTGAAGGGCCCCTTCGCTGCGCCAGATGAGGGGATAGTCCCCTTCAGCTCGCGTGGTGGTGGATCTCCCGCAGATCCTTGGCGGGCAGGGCGACGGTCCCCGACTCGATCTGCTCCAGCGGGAGCAGCGGCGCGAGCGCGGGGCGCTTCGGGGACAGGCCGTCGCCCATGGACTCGCCCTTGAGCTGACGCCGGATCCACGGCAGCAGATGCGCCTTCGTCCATTCGAGATCCGAACGGCGCGACGTGATCCAGGTACTCGGCTGCTCGGACGCCGGCCACGGCTCGCGCCAGTCGTCGGCGACCGGGACGCCGAGGACCTCGGCCGCGCGCAGCGCGATCCGCCGGTGGGCCTCGGGGGTGAAGTGCAGCCGGTCGTCGCTCCAGGCGCGGCGGTCGTGCAGCGGGGCCATCGCCCACATGTCGACCATCTTGGCGCCGTGCCGGTCGGCGATCGCCCACAGATGCGCGTTGTAGATGCCGACCTTCCCCCGCAGGACGTGCATCACGGACAGGTACTTGGTGTCCGGCCCGTTGAAGATGAGCACCGGGATCCCGGCCTCGCGCAGCTTGGCGACCCCCGCCTCCAGCCGCGCGGCGACGGCGTCCACGTCCGCGCCGGGCACGATGATGTCGTTGCCGCCCGCGCACAGGGTGACCAGGTCGGGCTTCACCTCGAGGGCGATGGGCAGCTGCTCTTCGAGGATCTCGTCGAGCATCTTGCCGCGGAGGGCGAGGTTCGCGTACTGGAAGTCGGGCCTGCCTTCGGCGAGGATCTCCGCCAGCCTGTCCGCCCAGCCCCGGAAGGTGCCGTCGGGCAAGTCGTCGTTGAGTCCTTCGGTGAAGCTGTCACCTATCGCCACATAGCTGTCGAATCCGTACACGTTGGGTCCCCTTCCGTCCGTGTGCCCCCGGTTGGTACTTGTACACCACAACTAACAGCTGAGAGCGCCCCTGCAATCCCGCCTTGCCGAAACCCGTGGTTCAGCCCGTTGACACAGTCTCTTATTTTGTCGGACGTCCATGCATCTCCATTACCGGGATGTACACTCCTGGGCTGCGGAGATTCCCCTCAAGTGGGCGTAAACCGGACAGGGTGTGTGGCGAACGTCTCCCCGCCCGGGTGTTCGGGCTCAGAGATCCGGCAGGCTGTAAGGGTGACCTCACGACCCCCGCGCGAGTCGCTCGCCCAGATCCTCGGCGGGCGGCGTGGCGCCATCGACGCGAGCATCCCGCCCGCGGCCTTCGTCCTGGGCTGGCTGATCGCCGGCCAGTCGATCGCCTGGGGCTCCGGCGTGGCCATCGGGGTGGCGGTGCTGCTCGGCGGGTACCGGGTCGCGCGGGGCGACAAGGCCCGCGCGGTCGTGGTGAGCCTCGCCGCGGTGATCGCCGCCGCGCTGATCGCGCTGCACACCGGCCGCGCCGAAGACTTCTTCCTCATCCAGCTGCTGTCCAATGTGGCCAGCGCGCTGCTGTGGGCGGCCAGCATCGTGGTCCGGTGGCCGTTGCTCGGCGTCGTGGTCGGGCTCGTCATCGGGCAGAAGACCCGCTGGCGCCGTGATCCCACGCTGCTGCGCGCGTATTCACGGGCGAGCTGGGTGTGGGTCTTCCTCCAGTACACGCTGCGGGTGGCCGTGTACGGCTCGCTGTGGTGGAGCGGGCAGGTGGTCGCGCTCGGCATCGCGCGGACGGTGCTGTCCTGGCCGCTGGTCGCGGTGACGGTCGCCGTCAGCGGCTGGGTGCTGTACCGCGCGCTGCCGCCGGACCATCCCGGTCTGCGGGTGGTGGAGGAGAACGGGGATCCCTCGGATTCCGAGCCCGGTGGGCTGCCCAGGACATAAGGCGGCCCCCGGCGAGGGGGGAGGGTCCGGGGGCCGGGTCCTACGGTACCCGGAGTTCGGCCCCGGAGTCGATGGTTTGGTCTTTTCGGGCTTGTTTCGGGTGTTTTTTCACCGGGGTGCCGGCCGCGGCGCCCCTTCCCCATAGGCGTCGACGGCGGCGAGCCATGCGGCACCGAGTACCCCATCGGTGCTGGTCAGGACTTCGAGACCGGCGAGTTCGGCGCGGACCTTCGCGCCGACCGGGCCGTCCGGGGACAGCACGCCGCCCACCAAGACGATCGGCGTTGTCTCGCCGGGATCCCGCGCGGTCATGACGTTCGTCACCAGCAGGGCGGCCGCGCGGGTGGTGATCTCGTCCGCCGCCGGGTCGCCTTCGCGGTAGGCCTCGCTGACGAACGGGGCGAACCTGGCGAGCCGGATCGGCGCTTCGGCGTTGGCGCTCGTGATGAGCGCGCGCCAGAGCGGGGTCCGGTCGCTCCCCGGGTCCACTGCGGACGGTCCGAGCGCTTCGGTGAGCACGGCGCGCGCGAGCGGACCGGGTTCGCCGCCGCGGCCGAGAACATCCAAAGTGGAACGAACGGCTTCACGGCCGAGCCAGTACGCCGAACCTTCGTCACCGAGCAACCAGCCGTAGCCGCCGACGGTGGATACCATGCGCCTGCCGCGGATCCGGCCGGCGATCGACCCGGTTCCCGCGACGAGGACCGAACCGTCGGGCGAAGAGGTCGCCGACGCGTAGGCGACCTCCGGGTCGGGGACCGTCCGCACCGGACCGATCCCCGCGTCCTTCCAAGCGGCTTCGAAGATCTCCGCGATCGACGGATCGCTCAGTTTGCTGACGCCCGCCATGCCGACGACGCACGCCGCCGTCGCGGCCGGGTCGAGTCCGCCCAGCGCGCCGGTGATCGCGCTCGCGATCCGCGACGCGGCCGTGTGCGGGGGATGGGAGTTGGGGTTCGCCCCGCCCGCGCGCCCGGTGCCGAGGACGGCGCCGGAGGCGTCGACGACGATCGCTCGCGTCGAGGTGCCTCCGGCGTCCACACCGATTACGTGACTCACCGGGTCTTGGTCACCTTGAGCAGCCCGCGGGGGCTGTCCGGGTCACCGCCGCGCGCCAGCGAAAGGCCGAGCGCGATCCGCTGGATGGGCAGGATCTCCAGGATCGGGGCGACCTCTTCGGCGGACGGCGCGACGCCGATCCGCAGCGCCGCGGGGACGTCGGCCGAAGCGGAACCGACCGCGAGCACGTCCGCGCCGCGTTTGCCGACGGCCTCGAGGACCTCCTGCATCGCGCCCACACCGTGGCCCTGGCTCGTCACGGCCAGCACGGCGGTCTCGCCGTCGACCGCGGCGACCGGACCGTGCAACAGGTCCGCGCCGCTGTACGCGCGGGCGGCGAGGTAGCTGGTTTCCGCCAGCTTCAAGGAACCTTCCAGCGCCGAGGCGTAGGAGTAGCCGCGGCCGGTGGTGAGCACCCGGTCGACGAAGCGGTAGCGGTCCACCGCGCGCTGCACGCCTTCGACGGAGCCGTCGAGGGTCTGCTGCGCGAGCTCGCCCAGCTTCTCCGCGTCTTCGCCCTTGCCGCCGCGGACCGCGTCGATCAGAAGGTAAAGCGACAGCAAGGTGGCCGAGTAGGTCTTGGTGGCGGCCACGGCCTTTTCCAGCCCCGCGCCGATGTCGACACCGAGTTCGGCGGCGGCGCGCAGCGGCGATTCCGGGGTGTTGGTGACCGAGACGGTCAGCGCTCCCTGGCGACGCGCGGTTTCGGTGACCTCGATGAGATCCGGAGAACCACCGCTTTGGCTTACTGTGATGAAGAGAACGTCCCGCAGATCGGGACGGGCGCCGTACAAAGTCGCGGTGGAGGGCGAAACGAGACCGCAGGGGAGACCGAGGAGTACTTCGATCAGGTACTTCGCATACAGGGCGGCGTGGTCGCTGGAGCCCCGGGCGGCGAGCAGTGCGAACCTGGGCGGGCGCTTGGAGATGGCTTCGGCCACCTCGGCGATTTCGGCCTGTCGCTCCACGATTCCTGCCAGAATGGCGGGTTGCTGGGAGATCTCCGCGGCCATGTGCTCGCCGGGGCGCTGTTCGGTCATCTCGTTCCCTTCCACCGGGACGTACTTCGTCCCCCGAGTAGGTCTAGACCAATGCTAGCCCGAATGGACGTTTGTGGAGAAGGGTACGTTTCCTAGCGGGGACGGTGCGCGTTCGAGTGGGAAGGCTTAGGGAGTCGGTCATGTTGGAGACAACCACCGCGAGTGAGGCGGGCGCTACGGCAGGGATGCGCGGACAGCGCGAACCCAAGTACTGGGCGCTGAAACAGCATCTGCTCGATCTTCTCGACGCGTTGCCCCCGGGCTCGCCGATTCCGACGGAACGGGCACTGGCGGGGGAATTCACCGTTTCGCGCACCACGGTCCGGCAGGCGCTCGCCGACCTCACCGCCGAGGGCAGGCTCCACCGCGTGCAGGGCAAGGGCACCTTCGCCGCCGAACCGAAACTCGCGCAGCGCCTGCAGTTGTCGTCCTACACCGAGGACATGCGCAAGCAGGGCCTCAAGCCTTCCTCCAAGCTCCTGGAGATCGACGAACTGCCCGTCGAAGCGGATCTGGCGAAACTGCTCGGAATCCGGGTGGGCGCGAAGATCCTTCGCCTTCGCCGTCTCCGGCTCGCCGATTCGCAGCCGATGGCGCTGGAGACCACGCATCTCCCACTCGGCCGGTTCCGCGGTTTGCGCAAACACGTTTCCGCAGGTGGCTCCCTGTACGCCGTGTTGAGGGAGCACTACGGCGTCGAGCTCGAAAGGGCCGAGGAAACGATCGAGACCGCCCTCGCCGGACCTCACGAGGCGGAGATGCTCGGCGCCGACGTCGGAATGCCGATGTTGCTCCTTTCGAGGCATTCCTTCGCCACCGACGGAAAACCGGTCGAGTTCGCCAGGGCGATCTACCGGGGTGACCGTTACAAATTCGTCACCACGCTGCTTCCCTGACGAGTCAGGTAATTCCGGGAAAGATCGCTTTCCCGGAATTCACGCCGATTTCCCGGTGGCCGGGTCACCGATCGTCGTGATTCAGTCGTCCCATGACTGACACGGCGGCGGGAATCCGATGGGGGACGCCGGTGGCGCGCGGCGTACTCGCCACGACCATCGTCGGCTCGGGTATGGCGATGCTCGACGGGACGATCATCAACGTCGCGCTCCCGAGGATCGGCGAAGAACTCGAAGCGTCCGTCGCGGGCCTTCAATGGATCCTCGACGGCTACCTCCTCGCGCTCGCCGCGCTGATCCTCGTCGCCGGATCACTCGGGGACCGCTACGGCCGCCGTCGCATGTTCCTCGTCGGCGTCGTCTGGTTCGGCGTCGCCTCCGGGCTGTGCGCCGCCGCGACGACGACCGAGATGCTCGTCGCGACCCGGATCCTCCAAGGGATCGGGGGAGCTTTGCTCACGCCCGGCTCCCTCGCGATCCTCCAAGCGTCCTTCGCCCATGACGACCGGGCCCGCGCGATCGGCGCCTGGTCCGGGCTCGGCGGTATCGCGGCGGCGATCGGCCCGCTGCTCGGCGGCGTCCTCGTGCAGGTGTGGTCGTGGCGGCTGGCGTTCCTGATCAACCTGCCGCTGGCCGCCGTCTGCGTCCTGCTCGCCCGGCGCTACGTGCCCGAGTCCCGCGACGAGGAGGCGACCGGACATCCCGACTTCCTCGCCGCCGCCGTCGGCGCGATCGGTCTCGCAGGTCTCACCGGCGCGCTCGTGGAGGCGCCCGGGCGCGGTATCGGTGACGTCGTCGTCCTGGTGGCGATCGTGCTCGGCGTCGCCGGGCTGGCGGCGTTCCTGGTGATCCAGCACCGCTCCGCCGATCCGCTCGTGCCGCCGAAACTGTTCCGCGACCGGACGTTCAGCCTCGCCAACGCGCTGACCTTCGTCGTCTACGCGGCGCTCGGCGGCGTGATGATGCTGATGGTCATGCAGCTCCAGGTGTCGCTGGGCTATTCGCCGACCGCGGCCGGGCTCGCCGGGCTGCCGATCACCGTCATCATGTTGCTGTTCTCCGGCCGGTCGGGCGCGCTCGCGCAGAAGATCGGGCCGCGTACGCAACTGGTCGTCGGCCCGATCCTGGTCGGCGTGGGCATGCTCCTGCTGATGCGGGTCGGGCCGGGATCTTCGTACCTGGGGTCGGTGCTGCCCGCCGTCGTCGTGTTCGGCGCCGGGCTGGCGACGGTCGTCGCGCCGGTGACCGCGACGGTGCTCGCCGCCGCGCCGGACCGGTACGCCGGCGTCGCCTCCGGGGTCAACAACGCCATCGCCCGGTCCGGCGGTCTGCTCGCGATCGCCGTCCTGCCCGCCGTCGCCGGGCTTTCCGGCGCCGCGTACACCGATCCGGTCGCGCTGACCGCGGGCTGGCGGACGGCGTTGCTGGTGTGCGCGGCGCTGGCGATCGGCGGCGGGCTGATCGCGCTCGGCATCCACAACGGTGTCCTCGACACCCCTTCGGGCGAGGACATCGACGAGTCACCGCATCCGGGCGAATGTCTCCATTGCGGGGTCGACTCGCCCCCGACGCACGTCCGCCCCGCGCATCACGCGTGATCGAAGGCGTAACTCACGTGATTGGGGGCGTAACTCATGAGTTACGTCCCCAATCACGCGAGATACGGCGCCAATCACGCGAGTTACGCCAGTAGGTCGGCCAGGGTCGCGGGGTCCAGGTTGCCGCCCGAAACGACCGAAACGACCTTGCCCGGCGGCAGCGCTTCGCGGTGGGAGAGGAACGCGGCGGTCGCGGTGGCCCCGCTCGGCTCGGCGACCAGCCGCGCGCGGTGCGCCAGCGTCCGGACGGCGTCCCGGATCTCCTCCTCCGAAACGGTGATGACGTCGTCGAGCACCGACTGGAGATGCGCGAAGGTCAGGTCCGACGGCTGGGCGCGCAGGCCGTCGGCGCTGGTCCGCGCCCGCAGGTCCATCGGCCACTCGATCCGCCTGCCCGCGCGCAGGCCCTCGGCGGTGTCGGCGGCCAGCTCCGGCTCGACGCCGATGACCTTCGCGTCCGGCAGCAGCGCCTTGATCGCCGTGCCGACGCCCGAGGCCAGCCCGCCGCCGCTCAGCGGGACGAGGACGACGCCGGCGTCCGGCAGGTCTTCGGCGATCTCCAGGCCGACGGTGCCCTGCCCGGCGATGACGTCACGGTGGTCGAACGGCGGGATCATGGTGAGCCCCCGTTCCTCGGCGACGGCGAGCGCGGAGGACTCCTGGGCGTCGATCGGGACCTCGATGACTTCGGCGCCGAGCGCCTTGGTGGCCTCGACCTTGGCGCGCGGGGCGACGTCCGGAATGAGGATCACCGCGGGAATCCCGAATCGCTTCGCCGAGTAGGCGACCGCTTGCGCGTGGTTGCCACTGGAAAACGCGACGACGCCGCGGGAACGCTGATCTTCGGTCAGCGCGGCGATCGCGTTGTAGGCCCCGCGCACCTTGAAAGCGCCGATCGGCTGAAGGCTTTCCGGTTTGAGCCACAACGGCGCCCACCCTTGTGCCAGCAGGGGTGTGCGCACCGCGACGCCTTTGACACGGCTCGCCGCGTCGCGGATTTCCTCGATCGATACCAGATCCATACGTCCGATTATGTCAAGGAGTTGTGAACCGTGGACAGTCCTTTTTGGACAGACAGCGTGGCGCTCCTCACGTGCGGACAACGAAGGGAGCATCCCGCGCGCCTTATTCGTTAGGACGGGTGAGGACCGACTAGCAGCAGAACGGGATCATGACCAAGGAGAGCACGGAGAAGACCGAAAAGACGGAAAAGCAGGGCCGGATCATCCAGGTGACGGCGGCGGCGATGGCCGCGATCACCGCGGCACTGCTGGGTTCCACGCTCGGCGTGGCCGGAACGGTCGCGGGTGCCGGGCTGGCGAGTGTGATCACGACACTCGGCGGCGAGCTGTACCTGCGTTCGCTTCAGCGGACGAAGGACGCGGCGCTGAAGGCGCGAGTGGTGCTGACCGTGCCGGGGCGGCGCCGGGTGCTCGACCCGGGCGAAGAAGAGACCGTCCGGTTGAAACCGTCCGAGGACGAAGAGGAACCCACGGGCCGGAAGTTCAAACCACGCTGGGCGGTGATCGCCGGGGTCAGCGTGGTGGCGTTCGCGGTGGCGCTCGTCGCGATCACCGGCTTCGAGGGCGCGACCGGGAAGACCTTCGGCGGCGGCACCGGGACGACCATAGGGAAGATCATCGGCGGCGGGCAGGCCCAGGAGCCGCAGGACAAGCACGACGCCCCGCCCGCGACGTCCCCTTCGGAGACGAAGGACGACCGGCCCGAGACGACGGCGACGAACACTCCGCCGCCTTCGACGGCACCCACCACTACGCAGGCGCCCCCGACGACGCCGACAGCGCCGTCCACCACGCCTTCGACCTCCCAGGCACCTTCGACGACGCCGTCGGCCCCGCCCGCCTCGAACACCCCCGTGCCCTGACCCCTCATCCTCCCCGCATTTCGTCCTCTGAATGCGGTAGTTCGTATCGCCGACTACCGCATCCAGAGGACTAAATGCATGGGAGGGGTGGTCAGGGGAGGGCGGAGCGAAGCGTGCGAGCGGCCGCTTCGGGGTCTTCGGCCTCGGTGATCGCCCGGACGACGACGATCCGCGACGCGCCCGCGGCCAGCACCTCGGGCAGGCGCTCGGTGTCGATCCCGCCGATCGCGAACCACGGCCGCGTCGTCCCGGACGCGGCCGTCGAGCGCACCAGGTCGAGTCCGGGCGCGGACCGGCCCGGTTTCGTCGGCGTCGGCCAGCACGGGCCGGTGCAGAAGTAGTCGACGCCGGGCTCCCCGGCGGCGGCCGCGGCCTGTTCGGCCGAATGGGTGGACCGGCCGATCACCACGTCGTCCCCCAGCACGCGGCGCGCCAGCGACACCGGGATGTCGTCCTGACCCAGGTGCAGCACGTGCGCGCCGACGGCGAGCGCGACGTCCGCGCGATCGTTCACCGCCAGCAGCTTGTCGTGCTTTTCGCACGCCTCGGCCAGCACCTCGAGGGCGGCGATCTCGTGTTTCGCCTCGATCGGGGCACCGCCGGTCTTGTCCCGCAGCTGGATGATGTCGACCCCGCCGGCCAGCGCCGCGTCGGCGAATTCGGCGAGATCGCCGCGACCGCGGCGGGCGTCGGTGCAGAGGTACAGGCGGGCGTCCGCGAGCCGGGCGCGGATCGGCGAACCAGACAGGGTGGGCATGGCGGCGACGGTACTCGCGCGCTACGGTGTGGTGGTCCGCACGGGAGCCCGAGGACGGGCTGAGAGGGAGCCGAGACCGCTCCGACCGTGGAACCTGATCCGGGTCATGCCGGCGCAGGGAGCGTGATCGCAGATGAAGGAACTTTCGGTTGTCGGCGGCGGGGTCATCGGCCTCGCGGTCGCTTGGCGTGCGTCCGCGCGCGGTCGTCGCGTCACCCTGTACGACCCGGATCCGGGACGTGGCGCATCGTGGCTCGCGGGCGGCATGCTCGCCCCGGTCACCGAGGCCTGGCCCGGCGAGGAGGACGTGCTCACCCTCGGCGAGGCGTCGCTGCGCCGCTGGCCGGATTTCGCCCGTGACCTGGCCGAAGAGGGTGTCGATCCGGGCCTTTCCCCGCACGGCACACTCGTCGTCGCGCTGGACAGCGCCGACGCGGGCAACCTCGAAATGCTCGCCGCGTACCTCACCGAACTCGGCCGCGAGGTCGGGCAGCTGACCGGGCGCGAAGCCCGCCGCGCCGAGCCCGGTCTCGCCGGAACAGTCCGAAGTGGACTCCTGGTACCCGGGGATCTCGCCGTGGACAACAGAAAGCTGCTGCGCGCGCTCAAACACGCGTGCGACGCGCACGGCGTGGAGTTCCGCCACGAGACGGTCGCCGGGCTCGAAGACCTCGAAGGCGACGTCGTCCTCGCCGCGGGCGCCTGGACCGGACGCCTGCACCCCGCGCTCGACGGCGTGGTCCGCCCGCTGAAGGGCGAGATCCTGCGCCTGCGGCCGCGACGGGGCTGCCTGCCGCCGCCGAAGCGGACCGTCCGCGCGATGGTCGAGGGCCGCCCGATCTACCTCGTCCCGCGCGACGACGGGCAGCTCGTACTCGGCGCGACCCAGTACGAGGCCGGTTTCGACGAGACCGTCACCGTCCGGGGCGTGCGTGAGCTGCTCGAAGGCGCGGAGCGCGTCTTTCCGGGCCTGACCGAATACGAAGTCGTCGAGACGGCTGCCGGGCTTCGCGCGGCGAGCGTCGACACGATGCCTTTCATCGGTGAGCTGGGCGAAGGTGTCTTCGCCGCGACAGGTCACCATCGCAACGGTCTCCTGATGGCCCCGGTCACCGCGGACGCCGCGGTCGCCTGGCTAGAGGGAAGGCCGTTGCCGGACGAGGTCGCGGCGGCCACGCCGTCGCGGCGAAGCGAGGAGCGGGTGTGATGGAGATCCAGGTCAACGGCCAGTGGCGCGAATTTCCCGACGGGACCACCGTCGAGGGTGTGCTGGAGGCGCTGGGCACGGCGACGCGGGGGGTCGCGGTCGCGGTGGACGGCGTGGTCGTCCGGCGGGGCGACTGGCCGGAATCGGTGGTGCGCAAGGGCGCCAGCGTCGACATCCTCACCGCTGTGCAAGGAGGCTGACATGAACGGTGACGAACTCGTCATCGGCGAGCACAAACTCTCGTCGCGGCTGATCATCGGCACCGGCGGCGCGGGCAACCTCGCCGTGCTGGAACGCGCGCTGGTGGCGTCCGGGACGGAACTGACCACCGTCGCGATGCGCAAGGCCGACGCCGAAGGCGGCTCCGGGGTCCTCGAACTGCTTCGGCGGCTCGGCATCCGCCTGCTGCCGAACACCGCCGGCTGCCGCACGGCCGCCGAAGCGGTCCTCACCGCGCAGCTCGCCCGTGAAGCGCTCGAAACCGACCTCATCAAGCTGGAGGTCCACGCCGACGACCGCACGCTGCTGCCCGACCCGTTCGAGACCCTCGACGCGGCCGAACAGCTCGCCGCGGACGGTTTCACCGTGCTCGCGTACACCAACGACGACCCGGTGCTGGCCCTGCGGCTGGAGGAGGCGGGCTGTGCGGCGGTGATGCCCCTCGGTGCGCCCATCGGCACCGGTCTCGGCATCCGGAACCCCCACAACATCGAGCTGATCGTGTCGCGTGCCGGGGTCCCGGTGATCCTCGACGCCGGGATCGGCACGGCTTCCGACGCGACGCTGGCGATGGAGCTCGGCTGCGACGCCGTCCTGCTCTCCACCGCCGTGACCAGGGCCGCGGATCCGGAACGGATGGCATCGGCGATGCGGGCCGCCGTCACCGCCGGGCGGCTGGCCGCCGGCGCGGGCCGGATCCCGCAGCGGTTCTGGGCGCACGCCTCCAGCCCTCCTCGATAACCCTTTTGTACGGTTCACGGCCTTGACCGCGAGTACGCCCCCGGAGCCCGTATGGTTGACGGCACTTTCCGGAGGCGCACCCGCCGCCGTGTACCCAGAGGAGCCAGTGGTGACCACGTCAACGGTCCAGGACGTTTCGGGCAGGTTGTTCCTGGCGGTGGGCAGGCTGTCCCGGTCACTGCGGCAGGCCGGCGTGCCCGGACCAGGCCACGGTGCGATCTCCGCGCTCGCGACGCTCGTGCACCACGGGCAGCTCCGTCTGGGGGATCTCGCGGCGAAGGAAGGCGTCGCCGCGGCCACCATGTCGAGGATCGTCGCTTCGCTGGTCGAAGCGGGCTACGTCAGCCGTGAATCGGACCCGATCGACAGGCGCGCCTGGCTCGCGGAGGCCACCGAAGAGGGCGAGAGGCTGGTTTCCGGCGTCCGGTCGACGCGGGTGAACGAACTCGGCAAACGCCTCGAACGGCTGACTCCGGAGCACCAGGCGGCCTTGGCGGCGGCTCTCCCGGCGCTCGAAGCGCTTATTGCCGACGAAGAGCGCTGACTTCGGCGCGAAGAGCGCGAAGCTCGTCGAGGATCTCCTTGTTCGCCTGAGCCTGGGTTTCGGCCTGCTTCGCCTCTTCCTCGCGGATGTCCTGGCGAAGCTCGTCCTCCATCCCGCTGACCACCACGGCGATGAAGAGGTTCAGCACCGCGAAGCTGGACACGAGGATGTAGACCACGAAGAACACCCAGGCCATGGGTGCTTCCTTCATGATCTCCTTCGCGATGTCCGGCCACGCCTCGCCCGTCATCACCTGGAAGAGCGTGAACAGCGAAGTGCCGAGGTCGCCGAAGTTCTCCGGTGAGATCGCGCCGAACAGTTTCGTCGCCATCACGCCCGCGACGAAGATGATCAGCGCGAGGAGTGCGGCGATCGATGCCATCCCGGGGATCGACGCGAGCAGGCCGGTGACGACCTTCCGCATCGACGGCACGACCGAGATCAGCCGCAGCACCCGCAGGACCCGCAACGCCCGCAGCACCGCGAACGGGCCGGTGGTGGGGATTACGGCGATGCCGACGACGAGCAGGTCGAAGATGTTCCACGGGTCGCGGAAGAACTTCGCGCGGTAGGCGTAGAGCTTCGCGCCGAGCTCGAGGACGAAGATCCCGAGCGCGACGTAGTCGACCGTGTGCAGCAGCGACCCGTACTCGGCGACCATCCTGGTCGAGGTCTCCAGGCCGAGGGTGACGGCGTTGAAGACGATCACCGCGATGATGAAGTTCTGGAAGCGGCGGTCTTCGACGACCTTGGCCACCGTTTCGCGTCCCGTCACGGCGCAGATGGTAACCGTCCGTGTGCTCAGTGCTCCGGCGCAAGCCGCCAAAACGCCGAAACCGGACCGACCTTCGCGCCCATCGGGTAGGCGTTTTCGACCGCGTGTGAGACGAACCACTTGCCGTAGCGGGCGGCCTCGACGACGGACATCCCCTTCGCGAGACCGGCCGTCAGCGCCGACGCCATCGTGTCCCCGGCGCCGTGCGTGTGCTGCGTGGCGTACCGCTCACCCGGCAGCTCGACGAACGTGGAGCCGTCGAAGAGCACGTCGACGCATTCCGGGTCGGAGACGAGGTGCCCGCTCTTCACGAGCACGTACTTCGGCCCGAGCCGGTGCAGGACGACGGCCGCCTGGTGCATCTGCTCGCGGGTGGTCACGGTCATCCCGGTCAGCAGGCGGACCTCGTCGAGGTTCGGCGTGAGGACGGTCGCGCGCGGCAAGAGCTCGTCGCGCAGCGCCACCAGCCCGGCCTCGTCGAACAGCGGATGCCCGTGCATCGACGCCGCGACCGGGTCGACCACGAACGGCACCTTGCTGTCGCGGCCGATCTCGGCCTTGTCGCAGGCCGCGGCGACGGCGTGGATGATCTCCGCCGAGGCGAGCATGCCGGTCTTGGCCGCGTTGACGCCCATGTCGGCCGCGACCGCCTCGATCTGCCCGGCGACGATACGCGCCGGGATGTCGGTGCGGTCGTGCACGCCGAGGGTGTTCTGGACGGTCACGGCGGTGACCGCGACCAGACCGTGCACCCCGCAGGTGAGGAACGTGCGCAGGTCGGCCTGCAGGCCGGCGGCGCCGCCGGAGTCGGACCCCGCGATGGTCAGCGCCGACGGCGGGCTCGGGTTCTCGCTCATGGGTCCATTTTCCACGCACGATCTCAGACGGTCAGGACGAGCTTCCGTCGGCTGAAGTCCTCGGCGAAGGCACGCGGACTTCATCGGGAAGTCGGTTCGGCGCACTAACTTGACGAACAATTGGTTCGAACGAGTTACCGGAGGCTTTCGTGCGCAGAACGCTTTCCCTCCTCGCGGTCTTGGTGGCCGTCGCCGGGCTGACGTCCGGTGTCGCCGTCGCCGCGGCCAAAACGCCCAAGGTGCTGGTCATCGGCCTGGACGGCGCCCGGTTCGACAAGCTGATGGCCGCCGACACCCCGAACGTCCACGCGCTGGCGAACCGCGGGTACTCCTCGCGCAGTTCGTTGTACGGCAGCGGGATGGCGCCGACGGTCAGCGGCCCCGGCTGGTCCACGATCCTCACCGGCGTCTGGCCGGACAAACACAAGGTGAAGGACAACTCCTTCACCGGCGACGATCTCGCCTCGCATCCGAGCTGGCTCGCGCGCGCCGAAACCGCGAACCCGGCGCTCGACACCTACGCGGCGGTCGACTGGACGCCGATCGGCGACCGGATCCTGCGCACCGGCCAGGACCGCAAGTTCGTCTTGAACGGTGACAGCGCGGGCTACGAGAAGACCGACGAGCAGGTGGCCGTCGACGCGGAGAAGCATCTCAAGCAGGGCAAGGCCGACGCGTCGTTCGTCTACTTCGGACAGACGGACATCGCCGGCCACGAGCACGGCGCGGACTCCTCGCAGTACGAAGCCAGTCTGCGCACCGACGACGCGTTGATCGGACGTCTGCTCGCCGCCGTCGACGCCCGGCCGGCCCGCGCGGACGAGGACTGGCTGATCATGATCTCCGCCGACCACGGCCACACGGCCTCCGGCGGACACGGCGGCGACAGCCCCGAGGAGCGGATGACCTTCGTGATCGCCGCGGGCGGTGCGGTTCCGGCCGGAACCCCCGCCGTGGCACCGAAGATCGTCGACATCGCGCCGACGGTGCTGCGGCATCTGGGCATCGCGGCTCCGGCGGGCTACGACGGCTACCCGCTCGGCGCCGCGCCTTCGGACGTCTTCGACACCGCCGTTCTGAAGCCCCGGCAGGACGAAACCGGTGTCCCGGCCGGAGTGCTCGGCTGGACGCACGACGCACCCGGCGGCTGGAGCGTGCGCGACGCGTCCGGAATGCCCGCCGGTGTGACGGAATGGCAGGGCTGGGCCTTCACGACCGACGACTTCTGGACCCGGACCGCTCCCGGACAGCAGCGTGAGGCGAACGCCCGAGCGCGGGGCGTGTTCGCGGTCGCGGATCCGGACGAATGGGATGACAAGGGTTCGCCCTCGTCGCGTGGAACCTTCGACTCTTCCCTGGTGTCGCCTTCGCTCGACGTCTCCGGAAAGTCCACTGTGGACGTCGCATTCGTTTCGCACTACCGGCAGGAGGGGACGCAGCGGGGCGCGCTGACGGCGTCGTTCGACGGTGGTCCCGAGCAGAACGTGCTGGCCTACGGGCCGGAGTCCGGGACGGCGAACAAGGGTGGCGACGTGCTTTCGGTGCCGACGTCGGCTTCGGTGAAGGTGCCCGCGGGGGCGCGTTCGGTGAAGCTGACCTGGCGGCTCTACGCGGCGGGGAACGACTGGTACTGGGCGGTGGACGCTCCTCGCCTCACCACTCGCTAACGGATGTCATGAAAGGGCCGTTCAGGACATCTTTCGTCCTGAACGGCCCTTTCATGACATTTCCGCACTCCTACTTCAGCGTCCAGAAGGGTGAAACAGGGCCGACCCCAGCCCCCAGCGGATACGACTCCGCCACGCACCGCTCGATGAACCGTTTCCCCTCGGCGACGGCGGTCGGGACATCGGCCCCCTTCGCCAGCGAGGACGTGATCGCCGAAGCCATCGTGTCCCCGCCGCCGTGGGTGTTCCGGGTGTCGAACCGCGGACCGCTCAGCTCGACCCAGGATGCACCGTCGGACAACAGGTCCACGCAGTCCTGGGCGGCGTCGAGATGACCGCCCTTCACCAGTACCCATTCGGAACCGAATTCCAGCAACGCTTCCGCCGCCTCCCGCTGGGTCGCGGGCCCGGTGACTTCGACGCCGGTCAGCAGCCGCACCTCGTCCAGGTTCGGCGTGATCAGCGTGGCGCGCGGGAAGAGCTCGGTGCGGATCGCCTCCAGCGCCTCCTCGCGCAGCAACGCGTGCCCCGTCATCGAAGCGGCGACGGGGTCCACGACGAACGGCGTACCCGTCGAGCGTCCGATGTGGACCTCGTCGAGCGTCTTCGCGACGGCGTTGATGATCTCGGCCGTCGCGAGCATCCCGGTCTTCGCCGCGTCGACGCCCATGTCCGTGGCGACGGCCTTGATCTGTCCGGTGACGACGTCGACCGGGATCTCGCTGAAACCCTGCACGCCCAACGAGTTCTGCACGGTGACCGCGGTGAGCGCGACCATCCCGTGCACGCCGTTGGCGAAGAACGTGCGCAGATCGGCCTGGATGCCCGCACCACCACCGGAATCCGATCCGGCGATGGTGAGGGCGGTCCTGGGTGTGGCTGTCACTGATTGACCACCGGCAAGTACACCTTGTTGCCCTGCTCGGCGAATTCGTTCGACTTCTCCTCCATGCCGGCCTCGATGGCCTCCACAGTGGACAGTCCGTGTTCCTCGGCGTACTTGCGGACGTCCTGCGTGATGCGCATCGAGCAGAACTTCGGCCCGCACATCGAGCAGAAGTGCGCCGTCTTCGCCGGTTCCGCGGGCAGCGTCTCGTCGTGGTACGAACGCGCGGTGTCCGGGTCCAGCGACAGGTTGAACTGGTCGTTCCAGCGGAATTCGAAGCGGGCCTTGGACAGCTCGTCGTCCCACTCCTGCGCGTACTGGTGGCCCTTGGCGAGGTCGGCGGCGTGCGCGGCGATCTTGTAAGTGATGACGCCGGTCTTCACGTCGTCGCGGTTCGGCAGGCCGAGGTGCTCCTTCGGCGTGACGTAGCAGAGCATCGCCGTGCCGTACCAGCCGATCTGCGCCGCGCCGATGGCCGAGGTGATGTGGTCGTACGCCGGCGCGATGTCGGTCGCGAGCGGGCCGAGCGTGTAGAACGGCGCCTCGCCGGTCAGCTTCTCCTCGAGTTCGACGTTCTCCTTGATCTTGTGCATCGGCACGTGGCCGGGGCCCTCGATCATCACCTGGACGTCGTGGTCGCGGGCGATGTGCGTGAGCTCGCCCAGCGTCTCCAGTTCGGCGAACTGCGCGCGGTCGTTCGCGTCGGCGATCGAGCCCGGCCGCAGGCCGTCACCGAGGGAGAAGGTGACGTCGTACTCGCGCAGGATCTCGCAGAGCTCGGCGAAATTGGTGTACAGGAACGATTCCTTGTGGTGCGCGAGGCACCACGCCGCCATGATCGAGCCGCCGCGCGAGACGATGCCGGTGACCCGGCGCGCGGTCAGCGGGATGTAGCGGAGCAGTACGCCCGCGTGCACGGTGACGTAGTCGACGCCCTGTTCGCACTGCTCGATGATCGTGTCGCGGTAGACCTCCCACGACAGTTTTTCCGGCTCCCCGTTGACCTTTTCCAGCGCCTGGTAGATCGGCACGGTGCCGACCGGGACCGGCGAGTTGCGGATGATCCACTCGCGCGTCTCGTGGATCCGCTTGCCGGTGGAGAGGTCCATGATCGTGTCGGCGCCCCAACGGGTGGCCCACACCATCTTGTCGACCTCTTCCTCCACGGAGGACCAGACGGCCGAGTTGCCCATGTTGGCGTTGATCTTCACCAGGAAGTTCTTGCCGATGATCATCGGCTCGGTCTCCGGGTGCTTGCGGTTGGCGGGGATCACCGCGCGACCGCGCGCGACCTCGTCCCGCACGAATTCCGGCGAGCAGCGCTCGCGTGCCGCGACGTACTCCATCTCGCGGGTGATGACGCCCTGTTTCGCCCAGCCGAGCTGGGTGTTGTGCTCACGACCGTCGGCCCATCCGGCGCGCAGCCGGTGAAGTCCACTGTGGACGTCGATCTGCGCGTCGTCGTCGGTGTACGGGCCGGAGGTGTCGTAAACGTCGAAATGCTCGCCGTTCGAAAGATCGATCCGCCTCGCGGGGACCCGGAGCCCGGATTCCGTCTGGTGATAGACCTTCCGGGAACCGGTGATCGGACCGGTGGTCACGGTCGGCTTGATGCCCTGGGCATTCTCAAGCGTCGTCAACGACGTTCACTCCCTACGCCGGCATTACCCGGTCAGGTTCATGCGGTCGGCGGCGCCGGGTCCTCTAGAAAGACTCCAGCCGCCCTCTCAGCCCGCCATGGCGCGAGCTCCCGCGGTTGTTTGGTTGTGCCCCGACCATGCCACGCCGGGGCCGGATCAATCAACCCGCCCTCGGGTGACGACTTGTCGACAGCGTTGACGGTTCACCGGTTCGGGTCCTGTGCGCGCCGGGGATTCACGACAGAATCCCGGAGGTTCTGCACCGTTACAGAAGTCTGGGGTGGATATGCGGAAACTCGTGCTCCCGGCACTGGCAGGCGTGTTGCTCGCGGGGCTGGTCCCGGCGGTGGCAGCGGCACAGGGCGGTGAGGCGCCAGGAGCGCCAGGCGCTCATCCGAGCTGGCTCCCGGCCGACAAGACCGGCTTCGGCACCGCCCGCGAACGGGCGAGCAACGTCTGGTTCACCCTGCAAGGCGGCCGGATGTCCGAGGTCTACTACCCGGATCTGTCGACGCCGGGCGTGCGGTCGCTGGATCTCGTCGTGACCGACGGGACGAGCTTCGCGACCGTCGATTCCTCGGCCAAGGCCCAGCAGGTGCGCCGCACCGGCGGACTCACCTACGAACAGACCGTCACCGACGACCAGCGCCGCTGGAAACTCCGCAAGACCTACGTCACCGACCCGGCGCGCGCGAGTGTGCTGATCGACGTCGACTTCGTTTCGCTGACCGGCCGCCCGTACCAGGTGTACGCGGTCGCGGATCCCGATCTCACCAACGAAGGATCCGACGACTCCGCGCGCTCACAGGGTGCGAGCGCGGTCGCTTCGGATGCGAAGACGGCGGCCGCGCTGGCGGCGGAACCGGCGTTCTCGCGGACTTCCGTGGGGTACTCGGGCTCCTCCGACGGCATCACGCAGCTGACGAAATCCTTCAGCCTCAAGGATTACGCGACCGCGGCCAAGGGCAACGTGCTGATCACCGGGCAGACCTCCGCCGACGGTGTCCGCTCACGTGACTTCACGCTTTCGCTGGGCATGGGCGCGAAGGACTCCGACGCGCTCGCCAACGCGAAAGCCTCTCTGCGGCGCGGATTCGCCGACGCCGCCCGCGCGTACGACCGGGGGTGGAAGCAGTACCTCCCTCAGGTGAAGGACGCGCCGTCCTCGCTGAAGACCAAGCGGGAGCGCGATCTCTACCAGGCGTCCGTGCTCATGCTCGCGGCGAGCGAGGACAAGATCCACCAGGGGGCGCTCATCGCGTCGCCGAGCATGCCGTGGCGGTTCGGGAACAACGACCCCGAATGGTCGCCGTCGGGCACGTACCACCTGGTCTGGCCGCGTGACCTCTACCAGATCGCGACCGGGCTGCTCGCCGCCGGCGATCGCGACGCCGCGAACCGGTCGGTCGACTACATGTTCGGCACGCAGCAGCTGCCGGACGGGCATCTGCCGCAGAACAGTCACGTCGACGGCACGCCGTACTGGACGTCCATCCAGCTCGACGAGACCGCGCTGCCGATCGTGCTCGCGCAGCAACTCGGCCGCACCGACGCGAAGACCTGGCGCGGTGTGCGCAAGGCGGCGGAGTTCCTGTTGTCCTACAAGGCGGACAACGGGCACGCGTCGCCGTACAGCCAGCAGGAACGCTGGGAGGAGCAGGACGGCTATTCGCCTTCGACGATCGCCGCGGTGATCGCCGGGCTGGTCTGCGCGGCCGATCTCGCCAAGGCCAACGGTGCCGACGCCGACGCGGCGCGCTACCTCGCGACTGCCGACACCTTCAAGGCGAAACTCGCCCGGTGGACGGTGACCACGAACGGCCCGCTGTCGAAGGACCCGTACTTCGTCCGGCTGACCAAGGACGGCGACGCGAACAACGGCACGAAGTACAACCTGGGCAATTCCAGCGTGACCATGGACCAGCGTGCGGTGACCGACGCCGGATTCCTCGAACTGGTGAGGCTGGGCATCTACCGCGCCGACGATCCGGTGATCACGAACAGCGTCAAGGTCACCGACGCCGACATCGCGTTCACCACCCCGACGGGGCAGTTCTGGCACCGCTACACGAAGGACGGATACGGCGAGAAGGCCGACGGATCGCCGTGGGACTACACGTTCCCGGCCGAGAGCCGGACCACCTTCGGGCGACTGTGGCCGCTGCTCGCGGGTGAACGTGGCGAGTACGACCTCGCCGCCGGTGACCGGGGTACGGCCGCGAAGCGGCTTCGCGACCTCGGGCGCGTCAGCAGCTCCGGGGACACGATGCCGGAGCAGGTCTGGGACGAGAACGCGCCTTCGGGGCGGCCGGGCTTCCCGGCGGGCACGCCGACCGCGTCCGCGACGCCGCTGGCCTGGACGCACGCCCAGTACCTCCGGCTCGCGTGGTCGGTGGAGGCCGGAAAGGTGATCGAGCAGCCGCGGGTCGTGCGGTGCCACTTCCTGGGGTGCTGACCCTCACGTAAATGTCATGAAAGGGTCGTTCAGGACATTTTTCGTCCTGAACGACCCTTTCATGACATGCGCTGAGAGGGTCAGTCGTCGGAGGGCTGGGCCTCGGGCAGCCACGAGTTGCCCGGAACGCCCCATTTGTTCGACTTCAGCATCTTCTTCGCCGCGCGGGCGTGCCGCCCGACCAGCCGGTCGAGGTAGATGAAGCCGTCCAGGTGATCGGTCTCGTGCTGCAGGCAGCGCGCGAGGTAGCCGGTTCCTTCGACCTCGATCGGATTGCCCTCGACGTCGAAGCCGGTGACCTTCGCCCACGAAGCGCGCCCGGTCGGGTACGACTCGCCGGGAGCCGACAGGCAGCCTTCCCAGTCGTCGTCCGGATCGGGCATCGTCTCCGGGATCTCCGACGTCTCGAGCTTCGGGTTCACCACGACGCCCTTGTGGCGCGTGCCCTCGTCGTCGGGGCAGTCGTAGACGAACACGCGCAGGTCGAGGCCGATCTGGTTGGCCGCGAGGCCCACCCCTTCGGCGGCGTACATGGTCTCGAACATGTCGTCGACGAGGGTGCGCAGCTTGTCGTCGAACTCGGTGATCTCCCGAGTCGGGTTGTGCAGCACGGGCTCGCCGGCGATCACGATGGGATGGACGGTCACGCGCGCAGTTTAGTCGGACCCTTCTGGTAGACCCTTACCCGTGACGCGCCGACGCCGATACCGAGGCCGGGCGCCGCATCCGTGGTCTAATGGCGCCGCGGAATGACAAGCCTGTGGTTTCACGCCCGCCGAGCACTGACCTGATTGCGAGGAGTCGGATGGACGCCGCGGAGTCGATGGCTGAGCCCGACCAGCCGTCCCCGTCGGAGACCGTGAACGGCCTCAGCGAGCGCGAGCTCGACATGCTCGCGTTCGAACGTCAGTGGTGGAAGTACGCCGGCGCGAAGGAACAGGCCATCCGCGAACGCTTCTCGATGTCGTCGACGCGCTACTACCAGCTGCTGAACCGGCTGCTCGAGAAGACCGAAGCCATGCAGGCCGACCCGATGCTGGTGAAGCGCCTGCGAAAGACGCGAGCGGCCCGGCAGCGCAATCGCGCGGCCCGGCGACTGGGGATCGATCTCTCATGAGTCTGTTTTCGGGCCTGTCCCGGCCGATGAAGGCCGCCGGACTGGCCTTGGTCGGTGTCGCCGTGATCGCCGCCGTGATCGGCGGGATCACCCTGACCAGCGGCGGCGGTGACTCCGACACCGCGACACCGCCCGGCACCACGCCCACGTCTTCGGACGGCGCGCCGCAGCCTTCGTCACCGGCGCCGGGCTCGCCTTCGGCCAGCACGCCGCCCGCGTCGTCGTCGGCGGTGCCGCCGTCGAGCGCGCCCGCGAGTTCCGCGCCGCCGGCGAGCCAGCCGGGGCAGACCGGTCAGCCGGGCCGGCCCGGTGGCGACCAGCAGGCGTCGCACAAGTGGGTGACGGTGCGCGTCTACAACAACAGCACGATCCAGGGCCTCGCCGAGCAGGCCGCGAAGGATTTCCGCGCCTCCGGCTGGAACGTCTCCGAGGTCAAGGGCTACCCGGGCAGGCTCCCCGAGACGGTGGCCTACTACCGCCCGGGCACCGACGAGGAAGCGGCCGCGAAGGCGCTGGCGCTGGAGTTCGGGTTCCGCGCCGAGCCCCGGTTCAAGGAGATCGAGAACATCGGTCCCGGCGTGATCGTCATCCTCACCAAGGACTACAAGACCAACGACAAAGACGGCTCCTAGCCACGACGGGAAAGGGCCCGCTTCCTCGCGAGGAAGCGGGCCCTTTTCACATGCTCAGACCTGGGTCCGCGCGTACGCCTCCAGCGCCGCGAGCTGGGCCGGGTCGAGCGACGGCCGGACCGTCTCGGCCGCCTTCGTCAGATGCGCGGCGGTGACCTCCTTGGCCTCCAATGACTCCCGCATCGCGGTCAGCGCGGCCTCGCGGATCAGCGCCGCGCAGTCCGCCGCCGAGTAACCGTCCAAAGTGGCCGCATACGCCGCGAGGTCCACATCGGACGCCAGCGGTGTGTTCTTGGCGCTGGCGGCCAAGATCGCCTCACGGGCGTGCGCGTCCGGCGGCGGGACGTAGACGCGGCGCTCCAGCCGTCCCGGCCGCAGCAGGGCCGGGTCGACCAGTTCAGGCCGGTTCGTCGCGCCGAGGACGACGACCTCGCGCATCGGCTCGACACCGTCCAATTCGGTCAGCAGGGCCGCGACGACGCGGTCCGACACGCCGGAATCCGACGACTGGCCGCGGCGCGGGGCGAGCGCGTCGATCTCGTCGAGGAAGATCAGCGACGGCGCGGCCTCGGCGGCACGGCGGAACAGTTCCCGCACCGCGCGCTCGGACTCGCCGACCCATTTGTCCATCAGTTCGGCGCCCTTGACCGCGAACACGTTCAGCGCGCCGGTGCCGGCGAGCGCGCGGACCAGGAACGTCTTGCCGCCGCCGGGCGGCCCGTACAGGAGCACGCCGCGCGGCGGATCGACGCCGAGGCGCGCGAACGAATCCGGGTAGCGCAGCGGCCACAGCACCGCCTCGGTGAGCGACTGCTTGACGTCGGTCATGTTGCCGACGTCGTCCAGCGTCAGCCCGCCGGTGGCCAGGTTGTCCGAAGTGGACATCGAGATGGGGCGGACCGTGGTGAGCGCGTCGAGCAGGTCCTGCTGGGAGATCCGTGGCTCGTCGGCCTCACGCTGACGCAGCGCGGCGCGGAGGGCGGCGTCACGGCGGAGCGCGATGAGGTCCGCGGCCACGAAACCGGGGGTGCGCTCGGCGATCGGGCCGACGTCGACGCCGGGCTCCAGTGGGGCGTCGCGCAGGAGTACGCGCAGCAGTTCGGTGCGGGTCTTCGCGTCCGGGAGCGGGAGGCCGAGTTCTCGGTCGAGGAGGTCGGCGGCGCGCAGCCTCGGGTCGGTGGACTCGGCGCGGCCGGTGGTGGCGACGACGGCGAAACCCTTGGTACGCAAGGCCTTGCGCAGGTCGTCGAGGACGACCGTCGCGAGCGGCGGCGGCTGGGACGCGGGCAGCAGCGCGTCGATGTCGGTGATCAGCAGGACGGCGGGGTCTTCGTCGCGGGTGGCCTGCTCGATCGCTTCACGCAGTCGCGCGGCGGCGACGTTCGGGTCGAGGACGGCGATGTTCGGCGCCGCGAGCGACACCACCCGCACCTTCTCGGCCTGCGCCACGGCGCGGACGAGCGTCGCCTTCCCGACGCCCTCCGGCCCGGACAGCAGGACCCCGAGGTGCGCCGACGTCCCGAGTTTCGCCAGCAGCTCCGGGCGGTGGAAGGCCAGGTCGAACCACTCGGCGAGTTTGCGGGCGGCCGCCTCGGAGCCGGCGAGATCCGAAAGCGGCGGCACGGTTTCCTCGGCGACCTCGTCGATCCGCTCGTCTTCGACGATCTCCGCGTCGATGAAATCCTCGTGCGGGGTGGCGGGGGTGCTGCGTACCAGCGTCGTCCCGGCGCGGGCGGGCGCGGCGGCGGGGGTGGCCTCGCCGGTGCGGGCGCCGTCACGCCAGCTGACCACAGTGGACGGTCCGACGGCGACCGGTCCCGATGGCTCGGTGGCGGTGACGGTGAGCAGCTCGTTCGTCCACGTCATGCCGATCGCGCGGGAAAGCTGGCCGCGGACCGCGGAGACGTCGGAGCCCGGCGCGGGCGCGAGATCCTGGGGGAGCAGGGAAACGGCGTCGCCGACGGTCAGCACCTTGCCGATCAGGGCGAGCCGCAGGGTGTGCGGGGAGAGCGACACGCTCGCGATACGCGAGCCCGCCACGGTGACCGTTTTCGCGGCCGACACCTCCGCGGGCGCGACGACCACTTCCGAGCCTTCGGTCACGCCGAGGTTCGACATCGTGACGTCGTCGAGGAGGATCACGCCCGGGATCCCCTCGGCGTCCGACGGGGCGGCCAGCGCGGAGCTGACCCGGGCGCCGGTGACGCGGACGGCGTCCCAGGCCATCAGGCCGAGCGCGTCGAGGACTTCGGGGTGCAGCCGGACGACGCCGCGGCGGGAGTCCAGTGCGGACGGGGTGTGCCGGACGGTCAGCGTGATCTGGGGTGCGCTCACCCCGCCACCCTATCTACGCGGACCGTGCCCAGCGGTCGAAGGACAGGATCTCCCCGGCGGGTCGCCGGGCGGCCGGGGAGAAGTCGCGCTGGGTCGTGTGGGCGACGGCGAGCAGGCTGATCTGCGCGACGTCTTCGGGGATTTCGAGCAGTTTCGCGACTTCGGCCTCGCGCGCGGGCAGGTGGTACGCGCACATCGAACTGCCGAGTCCCTTCGACCGCAGCGCGAGCTGGAAGCTCCAGATCGACGGGTACACCGAGCCGTAGTACCCGTTCTGGAGCACGGGATCCTCCGGCGGGCGGCCGATCATGCACGGGATCGCGAGGGCCGGGACGCGGCCGAGGTTGTCGACGAGGTGGCGGGCCGACCGCATGACGGCCTCGCTCGCCAGGTGGCCGTACTTCGCCATGGTCGGGATCGCCTCGGCGCGGACGATCTCCGCGATCTCCGCGCGGAGATCCGGGTCGCGGACGATGACCCAGCGCTGGGCGTCGAGCAGCATCCCCGCGGCGGGCGCCTGCTGCGCGACGCGAACGCAGTCTTCGAGCAGTCCTTCCTCGACCGGCCGGTCGAGGTCGAGTTTGCGGCGGACCGAGCGGGTGGTGGTGAGCAGGGTTTCGGTGTCCATGGCATCCCTCCAGGTTACTTACAGCGTAAGCATACGATGTAAGTACTTACGGCGTAAGGGGGTGCCGGTAAACTGGGACACATGGCGCTGAGCAGGGAGAAGGTGCTCGACGCCGCGTTGCGGCTGGCGGGCGAGCAGGGACTGGCCGGACTGTCGATGCGGAAGCTGGCCGCCGACGTCGGCGTGGAGGCGATGTCGCTCTACAACCACGTCGCGAACAAAGGCGATCTGCTCGACGGGCTGACCGCGCGGGTCTTCGAGAGTGTGCCGCTGCCCGAACCCGGGCCGTGGGACGAACGGCTGCGGGCGCTGACGCATGGCCTCTACACGGCTTTTTCGCGGCATCCGGTGGTGGTGCGGGCGCTCGCGACCGACGCGGCGAATCCGCGTTCGGCGGGCGCCCTGAAGTTCATCGACGCGATGTTCTCCGCGCTGCTGGACGCCGGACTCGACGAACGCGGCGCCGCGCGGGGCTACCGGTCGCTGATCGGGCTGGTGTTCGGGGCCGTGCTCACCGAGACGGTGGGGCTTTCCGGCGTCCCGGATCCGTCGGATCTGGAGCGGGCCGAGCCGGTGGTGGCGTGGTTCCAGCGTTCGGTGACCGCAGACGGGCTGCCTTCGCTGCACCGGGCGCTGCCGTCGCTTCTGGACGGCGACTGCCTGCAGGACTTCGAGGCCCAGCTGGACCTGGTGATCGGCGGTCTGCGCGCTTCGGTGGGGTGAGCTCCGGCTCGGCTGGTCCGGGGCCGGATGTCAGGAAAGGGCCGTTCAGGACACTTTTCGTCCTGAACGACCCTTTCCTGACACTTCAGCTCCAGCGATCCCCAAGTTGTCCACAGCCCCACCCGCTTGTGGACAACTCCCGCCCCCGACCCCCGTTTCCCCCGGTCCCGTCCGACACCCCCGGTACGCTGGGCGCGGGGCCGTCCCCCAGGGACGGGCGGGGGGCTGGGAGTGGGCGGTCAGGCCGGGTGAGTCAGCGTTTCCGCAGGCCGATCCGGCGCCATGAGCGGCGCCGCGGGCCCCGGCTGTCCCGGTCCTTGTCGGTCGGGATGGTGCGCGGAGCGCGCGCGACGTGCTGTTCGCCGCGCTGCAGCCGCACGCGCTGAGCGGCGCCGGCCACCACGCGCCGCAGCGGCGGCCGCAGGCCGAGACGGCGGCGGCTCGAAGAACGCCGGATCGCGCGCCGTTCCCGCGGCGGCGCCATCCACGCCTCCGGATGCTTCGCCAGCCAACGGTGCCGGTACACCGAGTACGGGATGTGCGCCAGGTACAGAATCAGCGCGATCGCCAGCGCCACCAACGGGAACTGGATGATCGCGGCGGCCAGCAGGCCCACCCCGACCAGCAGCGGCGCGATCGCCTTGGGCGGCGCCTTCACCGTCTTCAGCGAAAGCGTCGGGATCCGGCTGATCAGCAGCGCGGCGACGGCGATCGTCCACACCCACACCACGTACTGATGCGACCACCAGCCCTGCCCGAACTGCAGCTCCAGGATCAGCGGCAACATCGCCAGCAGACCACCGGCGGGCGCGGGCACGCCGACGAAGAACTCGCCCGCGTACGGCGGCTGCTCGGTGTCCTCGATCAGCGTGTTGAACCGCGCCAGCCGCAGGATCATGCAGACCGCGAAGATCAGTGACGCCACCCAGCCGATCCGCTCGCCCTCCGCGTGCCACACGTACAGCACCAGCGCGGGCGCGACACCGAACGAGATGCCGTCGGACAGCGAGTCGAGCTCCTGGCCCATCTTCGACGTCGCGTCCAGCAGTCGCGCGATCCGGCCGTCGAGACTGTCGAGCACCGCGGCGATCCCGATCGACGCGATCGCCATCGGATAGTTGCCGATCAGCGCGAACTGCACCGACGACAGACCGGCGCACAGGGCGAGCACCGTGATGGCGTTCGGCAGCAGCCGCACGCCGGGAGTGGTCACGCGGACCATGGATCAGCCTTCCGGGTGCGGCGCCGTGGGCAGCTCGGCGATCGGCGTCTCGCCGCCGATCGTGCGCTGGCCCTTCGAGACGAGAACCTTGCTGCCCGGCGGCAGGTACAGGTCGACTCGCGAGCCGAAGCGGATGATGCCGTACGTCGCGCCGACGCCGACCTTGTCACCCTCGCGGATCTCACAGAGGATGCGCCGGGCCACCAGCCCGGCGATCTGCACCACGACGAGCTCGTGACCGTCTTCGGTGCGCATGAGCACGGAGTTGCGCTCGTTGTCGTCGCTCGCCTTGTCCAGGTCGGCCGACAGGAACTTCCCGGGCCGGTACGCGACCCGCTCGATCACCCCCGACGCCGGGATCCGCTGGACGTGCACGTCGAACACCGACAGGAACACGCTCACCCGCATCCGCGGCTCGGCGGGCAGCCCCAGCTCGGGCGGCGGCACGGCCTCTTCGATCAGCGAGACCAGGCCGTCCGCCGACGCGACCGCGAGGCCGGACTGAGCGGGCGGAACCCGCTTGGGCTCACGGAAGAACGCGGCCGTCGCGGCCGTCGCGAGCGCGCCGACGACACCGAGGCGCTTGGAGAACCTCCGCAGCACCAGCGTCGCGGCGAGACCGCCGAACACGAACGGCCTGCCGGCCGGGTGCATCGGCGGAACGGTCTCGCGGGCCAGCTTCACGGCGTGCGCGAGGGGATTACCAGTGGCTTCCGGCCGGTTGCCGCTCATTGGTCGGGTTCACCGCAGTTCTTGTCGGGGGTCGGGACAGGAAGAGCCACCACGCTACCGCCCTGTCCGGAGCCGGGCCGTGGCCTCCCCCGGAAGGGTTTCCCCGCGCCGGGTGGGAGGGACCACATCCCGGTAACGGAAGGTCGAAATACGCGATAACTCTAGGTAATTGACGCCGATAGCAGACCTTGAGGACCCTCGAATGCCCGCCAGTCCGGACCCCGCAGGCGAGCGACTCGCCGAGCTGTTCCGCGCCTGGAAGAAGGACATTTCGGCGGCGCCGATGCCACCGCTCGTCGACCCCGTCCGCGCCGCCTCCGTCATCGCCGAGGCACGCGCGTCCGGATGCATATGCCCCCCGACGGCACATGCACCCGGACGCGGCCACTGGAACTGAGCGAACATCCCACTCTAGTGCCCCGCGCGCCGGTGATCACCGGTCGCGAGAAAACCGTTACCAACGGTTACTCCGTTGATCACCGCCGATACGAGTCGCTCCGCCCGGAGCCGCGCACCAGCCGCAGCAGGGCGAGCAGCACGATCGAACCGAGGATCGCGACGCCGAAGCTGGGGAAGTCGAACTCGAAGGTCCGTTCGGTCCCGGTGGCGAGCCGGTAGATGAAACCGCCGAGGGCCGCGCCCAGCACGCCGATCAGGATGCTGAACAGGCAGCCGCCGCGCCGGTCCGGGCCGCCGACCACGACATTGGCCAGCCAGCCGGCGATGGCGCCGAACACGATCCACGAGAAGAAACCCATGCCATCGAGGTTACCGACCCGGATGGAGTAGCGCACAAGGGAACTTGTACAAGGACTCTTGTGCAACTACTGTTGTGCGTTATGGCCGATCGCGAAGTCCATGAAGTCCACGATTCGAAGGTGCTCGCCGCGATGTCGCATCCGCTGCGGCGCCGCCTGCTCGACGTCCTCCGCCTCGACGGTCCGTGCACGGCTTCCGTGCTCGCCGAACGGACCGGGCAGGCGGTCGGGAACGTCAGCCACCACCTGAAGGTGCTGGCCGCCAGCGATCTCGTCGAGGAGGCGCCGGAACTCGCCCGCGACCGCCGCGAGCGCTGGTGGCGCCGCGTGAGCTACGCGGTGTCCTGGTCGCCTTCGGACTTCCCCGACGACCCGGTCGCGGCCGCAGCCGAATCCCTCGCCCTCGAACGCCAGGTGTCCATGGCCCGCCAATGGTTCGCCGAACGCGACAGCTATCCGGAGGAATGGCATCGTGCCGCCTTCGCCACCGACAGCTGGGCGAAGATGTCGGTCGCCGAACTGGCCGAGCTCGAACAGAAGGTCCACGAGCTGATCAAGTCCTACAGCGGCCGCGAGATCCCGGACGACGGCCAGGAACGCCGCCCCGTCTTCATCTCCACCCGAGTCGTCCCGGCCCGACCGTGACCACCCGCGAACGCGGCGGATTGCTGCGCTCCAGGGATTTCCGGCTGCTGTGGACCGGCGAGACGACCAGCGTGCTCGGCAGTTCCATCGCCGTCGTCGCGCTGCCGCTCGTCGCGGTGGTCACCCTTCAGGCGAGCACGTTCGCGGTCGGGCTGCTGACCGCGGCCGCCTGGCTGCCGTGGCTGCTGATCGGCCTGCCCGCCGGCGCCTGGGTCGACAGACGGCCGAAACGCCCGGTCATGCTGGTGTGCAACGGCATTTCCATGCTCGTCTTCCTCAGCGTCCCGGTCGCGGCGTGGTCCGGCCTGCTCACGATGACCCAGCTGATCGTCGTCGCCTTGGCGGGCGGCGTCGCGAAGGTGTTCTTCAACGTCGCGTATCGCGCGTACTTGCCGTCGCTGGTCGACAAGGGACAACTCCAGGAGGCCAACGAAAAGCTGCAGGGCAGCGAATCCGCCGCGCAGATCGGCGGACCGGGGCTCGCCGGGCTCTTGGCGCACTGGTTCGGCGCCGTCGCCGGGGTGTTCGCCGACGCCGTCAGCTTCGGGATTTCCGTGCTGTGCCTGCGATCCATCCGGCATCGGGAGCCCGAGCGCCCGGCGAAGACGCGTTCACGGCTGCGTGACGAGATCCGCGACGGCCTCGTTTTCGTCGTCCACGACCCGTATTTGCTTGTCCTGGCGGTCTTCGGCGCGATCTCGAACGTCGCGCTCATGGGCTACCAGTCGATCGAGGTGGTGTTCCTCGTCCGCGATCTCGGCGTGGGGGAAGGCACCGCGGGGCTCGTGCTCGCGCTCGTCGGCGCGGGCGGCGTTTTCGGCGCCGCGCTGTCGGGCAAACTCGCCGCCCGGATCGGCACCGCGCGCGCCTTCGTGCTCTGCGAGGCCTTCGGGGCGCTGATGATGCTGCTCGGCCCGCTGGCGAACGGCGGCTGGGGGCTCGCCTTCTTCGTCGCCGCCGGATTCTCGGTCAGCGCGGGCGTCGTCGGCTCGAACGTCCTCAACGCCACCTTCAGGCAGCGCTACGTCCCGGCCGGGATGTTCGGCCGGGTCACCGCGAGTTCGTCCGTGCTCAGCTTCGGCGCGGTCGCGCTCGGCGGCCTGCTCGGCGGGATCCTCGGCGAAACGGCCGGCGTGCGGCAGACGCTGGGGCTGATGGCCGGACTCGAGGTCGTCGCCGTCTTCGTCCTGCTGTTCACCCCGGTCGGCCGGTGCCGCGACTTCCCGACGGATCGCGTTTAGCCCGCGAAACGCAGGTCAGAGCAGGAGGACGTCCACCTCGTCGCCCTGCTCGGCCGAGTCCACGTCCTCCGGCAGCACGATCAGGCAGTTCGCCTGCGTGAACGACGCCAGCAGATGCGAGCCCGGCCCGCCGCGCGGGCCGACGATCCCGGTGACCTCACCTTCGGAATGCGTGTAGAAGCCCCGCCGGAACTGACGCCGTCCGGCGGGGGAGGTCATCGCCTCGGTGAGCCGGGCCCGCACCCGCTGCCGGTCGACCCCCGCGTGCCCCATCGCCGCGAGCAACGCCGGCCGCAAGAAGGCTTCGAACGACACGAGCACGCTCACCGGATTGCCCGGCAGCGTCACCACCGGCACGCCGTTCCAGTGGCCGCAGCCCTGCGGCCCGCCCGGCTGCATCGCGACCTTCCGGAACTCCACGCCCTGTCCGGTCAGCGCGTCCTTGACGACTTCGTACGCCCCCGCGCTCACGCCGCCCGAGGTCACCAGCAGATCGGCCTCCGCCAGCCGCGGCTCGATCACCGAGCGGAACTCGTCCACGTCGTCGACCACACTGCGCACGACCTCGGCCTCACAGCCGAGCGCGCGGATCGCGGACGCCAGCATGATGCTGTTCGACTCGTAGATCTGCCCGTGCCGCAAGGGTTCCGGCGCGTCGACGAGTTCGGTCCCGGTGGACACCACGAGCACCTTCAACGGCCGGTACACCGGAACCTCGGCGAGCCCGACGGCCGCCGCGAGACCCAGTTGCGCCGGGCCCAGCACCGTTCCCGCGGAAAGCGCCACCGTGCCCTCGACGACGTCTTCGCCCCGGCGCCGGATGTGCGCGCCCAGGACAGCCGTCCTGAGAATCCGGACGTCCGTCACACCGCCGTCCGTGTGCTCCACCATCACCACCGCGTCGGCACCGGGCGGCAACGGGGCGCCGGTCATGATCCGGTGCGCGGTGCCCGGCTCCAGTTTCGTGCTGTCGACCCGCCCCGCGGGGATGTCCTCGGCGACCGGCAGCGTCACGGGCACCTCCGCGACGTCCTCGGCGCGGACGGCGTAACCGTCCATCGCGGAATTGTCGAACGGCGGCAGCGAAACCCCCGCGCGGACGTCCTCGGCGAGCACGAGCCCGGCGGCGGAGGCGAGCGGAAGGCGGATGACGGGGGCGTTTCCGAGCAGGCCGGTGACGGTCTCACGGTGGGCGTCGACGGAGATCACCGGACCATCCTCCCGCCTCGGGCCCCGCATGCAAGACTCTGCGCGTCACAACGACCATCCGGGGAGAAGAAGACATGCAGGTTCAGATCCGTCACCAGCCATCGTTCGCGGTGGCGAGGCTCATCCTCGCCCCGGGCGAGCCGGCGCAGGTCGAGTCGGGCGCGATGATGGCGACGAGTTACGGCGTGCAGGTCCAGTCCCAGGCGCAGGGCGGCATCATGAAGGGCCTCGGCCGCGCCTTCCTCTCCGGCGAGTCCTTCTTCATCTCCACCTACACCGCACCGCAGAACGGCGGCTGGGTCGACGTCGCCGCGAACCTGCCGGGCGACATGCAGATCATCAACCTCGACGGCCGCACCGGCTGGTGCGTCACGCGCGGTTCGTGGCTCGCGTCCTCCCACGGCGTGCAGACCGAGACCAAATGGGGCGGGCTCAAGAACCTCGTCGGCGGCGAGGGCGGCTTCCTCACGCACGCGACGGGACAGGGCCCGCTCGTCGTGGCCTGCTACGGCGCGCTGGAGACGGTGACCCTGCAGCAGGGCGAGGTGATCACCATCGACACCGGGCACGTCGTCGCGTTCGCCGACACCGTGCAGTACCAGATCCGCAAGGTCGCCACCGGCGTCATCCAGTCGATGAAGAGCGGTGAAGGCCTCGTCTTCGACTTCGCCGGTCCGGGCCAGCTGCTCACCCAGACCCGCAACCCGTCGGCGCTGTCCGCCTGGGTGATCGCCCAGGTCCCCTCCCGCTGACCGCATGCGGGTCCAGACGAGGCACACCCCGAACTTCGGGGTCGCACGCGTGCTGCTGTCCCCCGGCGAGGCCGTCCAGGCCGCCGGGGACACCATGCTGGCCAGCAGTTTCGGCATCACCGAAACCGTCCCGTCCCGCGGTGGCTCGCGGGCGGGCAAGGCCGCCCCGTCGGTGTTCAACGCACCGGAGGGCGGCGGCTGGATCGACTTCGCGCCGCTGGCCGCCGGAGACGTCTACCCGCTGGAGTTCACCGGCGGCGGGGGCTGGTGCGTGAGCCGGGACGCGATCCTCGCCCGGCCGGCGACCGTCCGGCACGACCCCGGCTGGGCACCGCTGCAGAAGCTCTTCGGCGCCGATTCCGGTTTCCTGGAGCACTACAGCGGAACCGGCCCGCTCGTGCTGGCCGCGCAGGGGCCGGTCGACGCCTTCGAACTCACCGCTGGCGAACTCGTCACCGTGCGGCCGGACTTCCTGCTGGCCTATCCGGACACCGTGCAGTGCCGTCTCCGCGCGGTCGACCAGTCCGGCCCGCAGTCGGTGCGCACCGGCGAAGGGCTCGCGCTGGACTTCGCGGGACCAGGACGCGTCCTCGTGCAAGCGCGCAATAGGCGGCTTTCTCGCGGATGACCTTGGGACGAATTGAGCATTGCCGAAGCCGGTAATTCGGGTAGCGTGAACTGCACTCGAAACCGCCGGCCGGGGCAGAGAAGGCCGACGGATCCTGTGCTGAGGGAGTGCGCCGTGGCAGTCGGCACCGTCAAGTGGTTCAACTCGGAAAAGGGCTACGGATTCATCGAATCCACCGAAGGGCCCGACGTCTTCGTCCACTACTCGGCCATTCAGGCCGACGGATTCCGGACGCTCGACGAGGGTGACCGCGTGGAATTCGAAGTCCAGTCCGGCCGCGACGGGCGGAGTCAGGCCGCGGACGTACGCAAGGTCTCTTAAGGAGACTTCGGGCGACCCCCGGCGGCGCCCGGAACTGGCGCGTTAGGCTTCGCTGCGTGACAGGCGATGAGTCGGGGGACCTGACGGGTCGTCGGCTGGGCAACTACCGCATCGACGGCGTGCTCGGCAAGGGCGGCATGAGCGTGACCTACAAGGCCACGGACGTGCGGCTCGGGCGCAAGGTGGCACTGAAGGTCATCGGTGATCACCTCGGGGCCGACGCCGAATTCCGCGAACGCTTCGTCGACGAGGCGCGGAACACGTCCGCGATCGACCATGCCAACGTCGTGCCCTTGTACGACTTCGGCGAGCTCGAAGGCATGCTCTACATCGCCATGCGGATGGTCGACGGCGGCGACCTCGCCGGGCTGATCTCCGGTGGCCCGATCGCGCCCGCCCGCGCGCTGAACATGCTCGACCAGGTCGCCGACGCGCTCGACACCCTGCACAACCGGGGTCTCGTGCACCTCGACGTCAAACCGGCGAACGTCCTGGTCACCAGCAAGGAGACCTCGCGCGAGCACGTCTACGTCGCCGACTTCGGCCTGACCCGCCGCGGCGCCACCGGGCACCGGACCCGCGGCGGCGACTTCCTCGGCTCGCCCACGTACGCGGCGCCCGAGCACCTGCGCGGCGAGCCGCTCGACGGCCGCACCGACCAGTACGCGCTCACCTGTGTCCTCTACGCCTGCCTGACCGGCAGCCCGCCCTTCAAGGGCGACGTGCAGACGGTCATCAAGGGGCACCTGAACGGCGAGCCCCCGGCCATCTCGCGGATCGTCGGCCTGCCCGCCGGGATCGACGAGGTCGTCCGGAAGGGAATGGCGAAGAATCCCGCCGATCGCTACCCCAACTGTGTTGAGATGATCGCGGCCGCCAGGCGCGCGCTCGGTCCGCTCGCGACTTCGAACGAGCCTCCCGGCGCGCCCGGGCAGGCGGCGGCCGCGACCGTCCAGCAGGCGGTACCGCAGCAGGCGCCACGGCAGAACACGCCGCCACAGGGAGAGGGGGGCCCCGTGCACCCGTACGGAGGACAGCAGCCCGGCTACGGCCAGCAGGGACCGGGACCGCAGGGTCCCCCGCAGCAGGGCCCGCCGCCCGGTTACGGCCCGCCGCCGCAGCAGGGTGGCTTCCAGCAACAGGGTGGCTTCCAGCAGGGCCCGCCCCCTGGTTACGGCCCGCCGCAGCAGCAGGGCGGTTTCCAGCAACAGGGTGGGTTCCAGCAGGGCCCGCCCCCCGGTTACGGCCCGCCACCGCAGCAGCAGGGCGGTTTCCAGCAGCAGCCCAAGAAGGGCGGCGGCGCCAAGTGGATCTGGATCGTCGTCGGCGCCCTCGTGGTCGCGGGCGCGATCGTCGCCGCGATCTTCGTCTTCAGTGATTCGAGCGGCGGGAACGGCCCGCAGACCACCGCGCCGAACATCCCGGTCGGCCCCGGCGGCTCCCAAACGCAGGGTCCCGGCTCGTCGTTGAAGCCGCCGCCGTCGTCGATCTCCATCAAGCCGAGCAGCTGAATACCACCGCGCTGACCTGCGGTTCTTGCACTCTCCCCTGGAGAGTGCTAAACACGACATTGGCACTCGACGCCGTCGAGTGCCAGGCGGAGCGGTCACCGACCGTTCGCCTGAAGGTCGGGACGGTGAGGCCGCACCCTTGATCGGGTGGGTCGTCCGTCGCGGGCACCGAGCCTGGCCGAGGAAGAGTCCTGCCGCCGCGCTGTAGTAGGCGTGCGGCGGCGCCCAATACCGGAGGACCACACCGCAATGGCCAAACTGATCGCGTTCGACGAGGACGCCCGCCGCGGTCTTGAGCGCGGCTTGAACACCCTCGCCGAAGCCGTCAAGGTGACCCTCGGCCCGCGGGGCCGGAACGTCGTGCTCGAAAAGAAGTGGGGCGCGCCGACGATCACCAACGACGGTGTCTCCATCGCCAAGGAGATCGAGCTCGAGGACCCGTGGGAGAAGATCGGGGCCGAGCTCGTCAAGGAAGTTGCCAAGAAGACCGACGACGTCGCGGGTGACGGCACCACCACCGCCACCGTGCTCGCCCAGGCTCTCGTCCGCGAGGGTCTGCGCAACGTCGCCGCCGGGGCCGACCCCATCAGCCTGAAGCGCGGCATCGAGGCGGCCGTCGAGGCCATCACCGAGCAGCTGCACAAGGCCGCCGTCCAGATCGAGACCAAGGAGCAGATCGCCGCCACCGCGTCGATCTCCGCCGCGGACCGCACCATCGGCGAGCTCATCGCCGAGGCGCTGGACAAGGTCGGCAAGGAAGGCGTCGTCACCGTCGAGGAGAGCAACACCTTCGGCCTCGAGCTCGAGCTCACCGAGGGTATGCGCTTCGACAAGGGCTACATCTCCGGTTACTTCGTGACCGACCCGGAGCGTCAGGAAGCCGAGCTCGAGGACCCGTACGTCCTGCTCTTCGGCTCCAAGATCTCCACCGTCAAGGACGTCCTGCCGCTGCTGGAGAAGGTCATCCAGTCCGGCAAGCCGCTGCTGATCATCGCCGAGGACGTCGAGGGCGAGGCCCTGGCCACCCTCATCGTCAACAAGATGCGTGGCACCTTCAAGTCCGTCGCCGTCAAGGCCCCGGGCTTCGGTGACCGCCGCAAGGCGATCCTGCAGGACATCGCGATCCTGACCGGTGGCCAGGTCATCTCCGAGGACGTCGGCCTCAAGCTGGAGAACGCGGACCTTTCCCTGCTGGGCAAGGCGCGCAAGGCCGTCATCACCAAGGACGAGACCACCATCGTCGAGGGTGCGGGCGACGCCGACCAGATCCAGGGTCGCGTCAACCAGATCCGCGCCGAGATCGACAACTCGGACTCGGACTACGACCGCGAGAAGCTCCAGGAGCGTCTGGCGAAGCTGGCCGGCGGCGTGGCCGTCATCAAGGCCGGTGCCGCCACCGAGGTCGAGCTGAAGGAGCGCAAGCACCGCATCGAGGACGCGGTGCGCAACGCCAAGGCCGCCGTCGAAGAGGGCATCGTCGCCGGTGGTGGCGTCGCTCTCATCCAGGCCGCCGAGGCCGCCTTCGCCGGTCTGAAGCTCGAGGGCGACGAGGCCACTGGTGCCAACATCGTCAAGGTCGCCGTCGAGGCGCCGCTCAAGCAGATCGCGATCAACGCCGGCCTCGAAGGCGGCGTCGTGGCGGAGAAGGTCAAGTCCCTCCCGCAGGGCCACGGCCTCAACGCCGCCACGGGCGAGTACGAGGACCTGCTCGCGGCCGGCGTGCCGGACCCGACGAAGGTCACCCGCTCCGCGCTGCAGAACGCCGCTTCCATCGCGGCGCTGTTCCTGACCACCGAAGCCGTCGTGGCGGACAAGCCGGAGAAGGCCTCGGCCGCTCCCGCCGACCCGTCCGGTGGCATGGGCGGCATGGACTTCTGAGTTCGAGCCTGTAGCACCACCGGAAAGCCCGGACGCGCCTCGCGCGTCCGGGCTTTTCCTTTGCCCACCTTGTTGCATCCGATCGCGCGAGTCATGCGCGCCCGATTCGGGCGTTCCGCGCCGGGTCGTGAGTGATAAGGAGGGTTAGAACGACCATTACCACTCACGACCCCCGGTCAGATTCGTGCAGATAGGCATCAAGCGGACATTCACCTGGTGGCTGTAGGTGCGGTCCCTACCGCTGCCCGTCCACCGCGTACTTCCCACCTTGTTTCCGGCGGTCCTCCTCGTATGGATCGGTGGAGTTCGGCTCCGAAGGCTTCCTCGGCTCGAGGCCGGTCCCGCCGGCCTCCGTGGCGGGGTTCTCCCGTTCGACCGTCTCGGGATTGGGATCGATCTTCCCGCGGTCCTTGTTGGCGTTTTCCCAGTTGGCGAACATCTTCTTGAGGTCGTCCGACAGCTCGCCGTCCGTTCGCGCGTAGGCCTCGGCCGCATTCCTGAGCTGCTCACCGGCGAGAAGGAATCGCGCGCAGCTCGTCCTCATGAACTGCTCGACGGCGTCCCGGATCTCCAATGTCGTGTCGTCGCCCGTGCACGTCTGCTCGTCGCGGCCCGCGAGGTGCCGGTCGGCGCTGTCGGCCTCGGAGAGGATCCGTAGTTGCGCCGAATAGGCTTCGGCCGCTTCGAAGCAGGTCTGCGCCAACCGCAGCACGAAGTAGACCTGGACCTGGACCCCGTGGTACTTCGCGCGGTCGGTCTGGTTCGGCAGCTTGTTCGCGGTGAGGTCGTAGAGTTCGAGGTTGTAGCTGTGCACCCCCGCGATCGCCTTCTGCAGGGTCAGCACGTTCGCGCCGAAGTCGGATTCGAGGCCGGACAAGGCGTTGTGCTCGTCCTGGATCGACGTGGTGAGCTTCTGCAGGATGTCCTGGAGGGACATGGCGTCCTGCTCGACGGTGAGGCCCTTGATGATCCCGCCGGCGAAAACGGCCAGGTCGAGAACGGCACCGGCCGGGCCGAGGACCTTCCCTCCCGCCTCATCGACGGTCTTCACGACCTTGCTGAGTTTCGCTCCCGCGGACAGCAGAGTGGTCGCGATCCCGTGGAGCGTTTTCGCCTGGTCGACCTTCTCCAGGATCGAGTCCGCGGTGAAGACCTTGAGGGTGACCTTCTCGTCCAGTTTCTTGGTGGCCCAGTTGAGCCGTTTGACGATGTTGAGCCGGGTCGCCTGGATCGTCGCGGCGCGGGTGGAGTACAGCGTGGACAAGCTGGCGAGGATGAGCGACTGGTTCGCCATGGTCGGCGCGATCGAGGCGAAGAACCCTTCCCTGAACTGCTGGGCGGCGAGCCCGGTCCACTCGATGAACCAGGGCTCGGCGGCGCTGGTCGCGCCGTCCAGCCATTCGACGTTCCGGACGACGGCGCCCTGACCGAGCAGCTCGGTCACCCGGCCGTTCTTGTCCTGGAAGCCGAGGTTGCCCGCGACGTTGAGGAACGTGTTGTGGGCGGCCTCCAGCTTCGCGAGGTCGGGCCCCTCCAGCTGCGGAACGAATTTGGCGACCTCCTGCCGCCGGTTCCAGGCCAGCCGCTCGATCTGTGCGAGGTTCCGTTCGACGTGGCACTCGACGTACTTCTGGGTCTGCGGGTTCCAGCCGTCGCAGTGGACGTCCTTGTAGTGGCCGTGCATCCCGTCCATGACCCAGGTCAGGTAGCCGCAGAAATCGTCGGCGCCCGAGAGATGGCCGTAGGATTCGGCGGGCCACTGCCACGCCCAGGGTTCCGCGGCGCACGGAACGGCGGGCGAGAGGTGCGTCATGGCGTCGACGGCGTCTTCCATCCAGCGTTTGGTGAGCGCCTGCCAAAAGTCGTCCAGCGCGCCTTCGAGCATCCGCTTGTACTCGCTGAGGCTCAGATACCCGGCCATGGAGGCCCCCGCTTCCCACTCCCTGTGACAAAGTCAGGGGAAGTGTAACGGCGGACGCGCCATCCCGCGGCCGAAAACCGGAAAGGGCCCGGACATCCCCATGTCCGGGCCCTTCTCCATCCCCCTGGTCCCCAGGTGGATCGCGGTTAGCGGGCTAAACGCGATCCGGCGGACGCCGCGCCCCCTGCGCACGGCGTCCGCCCCGCTCAGGATTCGCCCGGCTGTTCCGGAGTCAGGAGCCAAGCGGCGGCGTAGAGCGGGATCGCGAATCCGGCGGTGAAGAAGACGCCCGCCACGAGGGCGATGCGCAGGATCGCGGCGTCCACGCCGAGGTAGGCGGCCCAGCCGCCGGCGACGCCCGCGAGCATCTTGTCGGTGCGGCTGCGGTAGAGCTTCTTGGTGGCCTGGGGGGTGTACACGCTGTTCGTCATGGCTCCATGTTCGCTTCGGAACGACCCCCGGCACATCGGGGAACGGCCCCGACCCGACCCTGGAATCCGACCCTGAGGGGCCGGAAACCGGATGCCCGGCGCCCCCGTCCGCGACAAGCTCGGCATCTGCGTCGAGCCGCCGGACCACGTGATCGGCCTGAAGCGATTCGAGCAGTACATCTTCCGCACGCAACCCGAAGGCGCCCGATCCGGCCCCGGCGACCTCGACCTGATCGTCTACTCGCTGCGCGAGTGGATGCGGCTCGTGCTCAACGGGAATCCGACCGTCCTCCTGCCGTTGTTCGTACCCGAGTCCGAGATCGTGGTGATCGACGAACTCGGCGCGGAACTGCGCGAGCAGGCGCACCGGATCGTCTCGTGTCGGGCAGGCCGGAGCTGATCGAGAAGTACGGCTTCGACACGAAGTTCGCCATGCACATGGTGCGGCTCGGCGTGCAGGGCGTGGAGCTGCTGGAGACCGGCCGGATCACGTTGCCGGTCCCCGAACCGTGGCTCGGCTGGCTCCGCGATCTGAGGCAGGGCAAGAAAACCCGCGAAGAAGCGCTGGAAGCGGCCGAGTCGCTGGAGCACCGTCTCGACGAGCTGGTGCGCGGCGCGTCGCCGCTGCCGGAGGAGCCGGACGCCGAGTGGGCCGACGCTTGGCTGGTGCGCGCTTACCTCAGGGCGTGGAAGATGCCTTGATGACGATCAAGGCGAAAGCGCTCACGTTCGGGGTCGCGGTGCTGACCGTGCTGGGAATCGGCACGGCCAGTGCCGCGCCCGAAGGCCATGGCGCGCAAAGCAGGCTGGACGTCGTTCAAGCACGCGGCGAGATCCGCGTGTGTTCGACGGGGGACTATCGCCCGTTCACCTATCGGGACGCCACCGGTGCGTGGAGCGGGATCGACATCGACCTCGCGGGCGACCTCGCCCGGCGGCTCGGCGTCCGGCTCCAGCTGGTCCAGACCACTTGGAAGGCGATCGCCGACGACGTCGGGCGGAAATGCGATCTGGCGATGGGCGGGGTTTCGGTGACCTTGGACCGCGCGAAGAAGGGTTTCTACACCGTTCCCTATCTTCGCGACGGCAAGACGCCGATCACCTTGTGCGAGAACGAGAAACGGTTCCAGACCCTGGAGCAGATCGACCAGCCGGGCGTGCGGGCGATCGTGAATCCGGGGGGTACCAACGAACAGTTCGCCGATGCCAACCTGAAGCGCGCGACCATCGTGCGGCATCCGGACAACAACACCATCTTCGCCGAGATCCTGGCGGGCCGCGCCGACCTGATGATCACCGACGCCACCGAGACCCGTTGGCAGGCGAAGCGAAACCCGCGTTTGTGCGCGGTGCATCCCGACGAGCCGTTCACCTTCTCGGAGAAGGCGTACCTCCTGCCGCGCGACGTCGTGTTCAAGGAGTGGACCGACCAGTGGCTGCATCTCGCGCTGAACGACGGTACGTACGCGCGTATCGCGAAGCCCTGGCTGGGCTGAAATCGGTTTGAACCACTTTCGTTATCCGGCCGTATCCCTGGATGTGGGTGAGGAGGAAACCAGACCGGAGGAAGACACCGATGATGAACAGCGCCGGGAAACACCGCAAACGCGCGACGATCGGCATCGCGTCCGTGCTCGGGGTGGCCGCCATCGCCGCGGCGATGTTCGCGATCAGCACTCCGGACGGACAGGCCGCGGAAAGCTGCCAGGGACTCGACACCGCTCTCCGCAACAACCTCACCTTCATCGCGGGCCAAAAGGCGCAGCCGGACGCCTTGTCCGAGGCGCGGATCGCGAACAGGCAGGCCGTCGTCGACCTCATCCAGCAGCGTCGCGAAGCCGCCGGGTGCACCGAAGAAGTACAGGCCGACAGCGGGAAGCAGGCCGCGGACGACGCCATGGCGGCCGAGGACGAGGCGGCTCCGAAGGAAGAAGCTGCCCCGCGGGAGGAAGCGGCCGCCGGTGACGGCGAGGTCGTCTGCCCGGGCTCCACGGTGACACTGTCCGGCGAGGGCGGCGCCCCCGCGGCGTCCAGCAGCGAGTTCCCGGCGGGGACCAAGCTGAAGGTGACGAACCTGGACAACGACAAGTCCACGACCGTCGAGGTCACCGGCGTCTCCGGCAGTTGCGCGCTGCTGAACAACGCGGCCTTCGAACAGGTCCGCGAACCGGGCAAGTTCCTGATCCGCCGCGCCACCATCGAGCGGGTCGGCTGAGACACCCGCACCGGGACGGGGAAGACGCGGACGGTCCCGGTGCGGAGGCGGCACGAGTCCTCCTGGTCCCCTCGGCCAGGAGGGCTCGTGGTCGTTTGTATCTCGCTTGTACGCCCTTTCGGGACGCTTCTCGCGAAACGCCGAGAAAGGACATCCGATGAGATTCAGACGAGTGCTCACGGCGGCCGCCACCGCCTTGCTGGGCATGGCCGGGCTGGCGATCACCGCGACGTCGGCCGAAGCCGCCGTCGGGCCGCGTCCCAACTTCCAGCTTCCGTTCCCCTGCAACCAGGTGTGGAACGGCGACAACGACAACAGCAGCGCGCACCGGGCCTACGAGATCGACTTCAACCGGGGCAGCTCCGCGGGGGCGGATCTGGGCGACACCGTGGTCGCGGCCGCGGCGGGCAAGGTCGTCATCTCGGCGCACCAGGGTTCCGCGAACGGGTTCGGCAACCTGGTGAAGATCGACCACGGTGGGGGATGGTCGACCTACTACGCGCATCTGAAGGTCCGTTCGGTCGCGCTCAACGCGCAGGTCGCGCAGGGGCAGAAGATCGGCGAGGTCGGCAACACCTCCAAGCCGGGCAACAACATCAGCCCGCACCTGCACTACGAAGTCCGCACCAACGACTCGTCGTGGCCGAGCAACATCAAGCCCGCGTACTTCAACGGCGTGAAGTTCGGCTACCCCAACGCCAACGTGACCTCCAAGAACACCTGCAGCGGCAACGGGAACCCCAACCCGTACGACGCCGTCGAGGTGTGCGGCGACGGCTACAAGGTGATCGACTCGCAGGCGGTCGGCAGCGCCGCGACGGCGTACCTGCTGTACAACGCCACGAACAAGAACAACTGCGTCACCACCATCAAGTCCACCTCGGTCGGCACGGGTAGCGCGGTCTCGGCCTTCCTCGAAGTGCAGGGTTCGGCCAGGAAGACCGACTCCGGCAGCTTCGAGTACTACGCGGGTCCGGTGAGCGCGGCCGCCGGCGCGAAATGCGTCCGGTGGGGCGGCTCGGCGGGATCCGCCAGCTACGAATCGCCTTTCGAGCACTGCACCTGATTTCTGAAGTGTCATGAAAGGGTCGTTCAGGACATCTTTTGTCCTGAACGACCCTTTCATGACATCCGGAGGTGGGCGCGGACGCGGGTGAAGCGGGCTTCCCAGGCCGCCTGGACGTCCGCAGCGGCGGCGTGGGCGGCGAACAGATCGGGAGCTGGAGCCTGAAGCGGCACCGGCAGCCGACCGTCCACAGGGGACAGTGAATCGCCGCAGACGTCTCCGGTCAGCAACGACATCGTGCCCAGTCCGCACGCGAAGTCCAAAGTGGGCAGTGCGCCCGCGAGCGCCAGCCCCGCGGCGAGCCCGACGCTCGTCTCGACGGCGGAAGACACCACGCACGGCAGGCCGCACGCTTCGGCGACCTCCAGCGCGCGCCGCACCCCGCCCAGCGGCGCGACCTTCAGCACGGCTACGTCGGCCGCCCCCGCGACGGCCACCTTCAGCGGATCCTCGGCCCGGCGGATCGATTCGTCCGCGGCGATCCGCACCCCGACCCGGCGCCGGACGGCGGCCAGTTCGTCGATCGACGGGCAGGGCTGCTCGGCGTACTCGAGCCCGCCGGCCGCGCGGTCCAGCTCACCGATGGCCTTGACCGCGGTGTCCACGTCCCAGGCCATGTTCGCGTCGACGCGGACGGCACCCCGCGGGCCCAGTGCGGCCCGCACCGCCTCCACCCGGGCGCAGTCCTCGGCGAGGCTCACCCGCGGGTCGGCGACCTTCACCTTCGCCGTGCGGCAGCCCGAAGCGGAAACGAGTTCGTACGCCTGCTCCGGAGACACCACCGGCACGGTCGCGTTCACCTCGACGCTGTCCCGCACCGGCGACGGCCAGCCGCGTTCGCTCGCCTCCAGCGCGGACGCGAGCCACGGCGCGCTCTCGGCGTCGGAGTAGTCGGAGAACGGGCAGAACTCGCCCCAGCCCGCCTCGCCGCGGACCAGCAGTCCTTCGCGGACCGTGATGCCTCGGAACCGTGTGCGCAGGGGGATAGCGTAGACGTCCATCGGCACCGATCATGCCACCGCGGGAATCGCGTGCCGATTTCGTCGGTTCCGGACAGAATGAGCGACGTGGCACTCGACTTTCGCGTGCTGGGGCCCACCGAGGTCACGGCGGACGGGCTGCCGGTGCCCTTGGGCGGCAGCAGACCGCTCATCGTGCTGGCGGGCCTGTTGCTGCGCGCGAACACGGTGGTGCCGGTCGGTGAACTGGGGCGCTGGCTGTGGCCGGACGACCAACGGCGGTCCAAGGGGGCGCTGCAGACCTACGTCCTGCGGGTCCGCCGCGCGCTCGGCGACGAGGTCACCATCCGCACCGAACGGGGCGGTTACCTGCTCGAACTCGACGAAAACCTGCTCGACCTCGCCCGTTTCCGTGCCCATGCCGCGGCAGGCGCGGAGGCCGCACGGGACGGCGACCTGCGCGGAGCCGCGGGCCGGTTCGCCTCCGCCTTGGCCGAATGGCGGGGCCCGGCGCTACAGAACGTCCACTCCGAAGCGCTGCTTCGCGACGAAGCCGACCAGCTGGGCGAAGAGCGGTTACGCGTGTGCGAGCAATGGGCCGACGCGCTCATCGCGCTCGGCGAGCACAACGTCGTCGTGCCCGAGCTGATCAGACTGTGCCGTGAGAACCCGCTGCGGGAACGGCTGCACGAACAGCTGATGATCGCGCTCTACCGCTCCGGCAGGCAGGCCGAGGCGCTGAACGTCTACCGCCGGATCGGCGCGGTGCTGGCCGAAGAGCTCGGCTTGGACCCCGGTGCGTCGCTGCAGCGGGCGCACCAGGCGATCCTGACCGGCGAGGAGTCCGTCGAGACCACATTGGACTCCGAACTGACGCGGTACCGGCTCGGCGCAGAGCCGCTGATCCCTCGCCAGCTCCCCGCCGATCTACGGGTGTTCTCCGGCCGCCAACGCGATCTCAAGGCGTTGCACGGGCTCGTCCCGGAGGCGCTGGACACCGAGCGGTCGACGTCCATCGCCTCGATCGAGGGAATGGGCGGTATCGGCAAGACGACACTCGCCGTCCACTTCGCCCATGAGGTCGGAGACCGTTTCCCCGGCGGGCAGGTGTACCTCAACCTGCGCGGTTACGGTCCCGGCGAGCCGGTCGAAGCCGCCGCCGCGCTCGAAACCATGCTGGTCTCCGTCGGCGTCCCCGCCGACCGGATCCCCGCCGACGTCGACGGACGCGCGGCCACCTGGCGCACATACAGCGCGGGCCGCCGGATGCTGATCCTGCTCGACAACGCGGCGAGCACCGAGCAGATCCGGCCGCTGCTGCCCGGCCCCGGCTGCCTGGTGCTGGTGACCAGCCGATGGCAGCTCCAAGCGCTCGTCGCGACCCACAGCGCCCGGCGCGTCGCGCTGGAAGAGCTGCCGGACGAGGACGCGATCGCGCTCCTCGCGTCGACGATCGGGCTGGACCGGGTCGCCGAGGATCCCGAGGCCACCGAACGGTTCATCCGGTACTGCGGTGGGCTGCCGCTGGCCATCCGGATCCTCGCGGTGCGGGCGGCGCAGTTCCCGAACCTCGCGCTGGGCGAGTTCGTCCGGCTGCTGGAAGCCGAACAGGACAGGCTGGGTTCGTTCGACCTCGCCGACGGCGACGAGACGAACATCCGGGCCGTCTTCTCGTACTCGTACCGGGCGCTCGACCAGCGGGCCGCGCGGATGCTGCGGCTGCTCGGCCTGCCGACCGGCGGCGACTTCAGCGTGCCCACCGCCGCGGCGGTGGCCGGCGTCGACATCGCGGAAGCACACGAGGATCTGGCGAAACTCGCTTCCGCGCATCTGATCGCGCGGTCCAAACCGGGCCGGTACCAGTTCCACGACCTGATCCGCGCGTACGCGGCCGAACTTTCGGCGGAGCTCGACGGGTCCGAGGCGCGGACGGCCGTGCTGGACAGACTGCTCCACGCGTCGCTCGCCTCCGCGCTGAACGCGTCGAGGCTTCTGCGCTCGGAACGGCATTACCGGCTCGTCCAGCCGGAGCGGTTCGACGGCGCCGGGCTGAAGTTCGGGCACTACGAACAGGCTCTCGACTGGTTCGACGAGGAGGCCGGGAACCTCATCGCCGCGGTGAACATCGCGTACCGGGAGCGGCGATACCGGGAATGCTGGCAGCTGGCGTGGCTGCTGCAGTCGTACTTCATCGTGCGGGCGCGACTGGATGACTGGCGTTCGGTGTTCGGCGTCGCGCTTCGTGCCGCCCGCGATCTCGGGGACCGGTCCGGCGAGGCCGCCATCCTCAGCGGGCTCGGCGTGGCCTGCGGGGTCGCCCGCCAATACGGGGACAGCATCGCCTACCTGGAGCAGGTCGTCGAACTGCAGCGGCAGGTCGGAGACCGGCAAGGCGAGGCGCGTGCCCTCTACAACCTCACGCTGGCCAGCCAGGATCCCGACACGGGGTGGGACTACGGCACGCGCGCGTTGCGGCTCATCCGCGAGAGCAACGTCGGCGCCGGCATGGAGGCCAGCGCGCTGCAGGCGCTCGGCGACATCTGCGCCCAGGCCGGCCGCTTCGAGCAGGCACTCGACTTCGCCGACCAGGCATTGGCGCTGGAGGCGCACGCACTGCCCGACGAAGCCCGCTTCACCCTGCACACCAAGGGAACCGCGCTGGTCGGGCTCGGCCGCGGCGACGAGGGCATCGCCTGCATGCGGCGCGCCGTCGAGATGTTCTTCGCGCACGGCGAGCTCTACGAGGCGGCCGACGTGCTGGCCCAGCTCGGCGGAATCCATCTGCGGCTCGGTGATCCCTCGTCGGCGCGTGAATGCTGGCTGCGTTCGGTGCGGGTGCTGACCGAACTCGCGCATCCCGACGCCGAGGACGTCCGCACCAAGCTCGCCTCGCTCGTGGGCGAAACCGTGAAGGCTGAGTGAGGCACGGGCGCCCGGCGTGCCGACCCCCAGAACCAGCACGCGAGTACGCCCGTGACCTCACGAGCCAGTGAACAGGACACCGCTCACTGCGCGCTGACTGTGCAGCTTGCGAGGGTCAAGCCAGGAGTTCCGCGAGGGCGATCGCGTTCTTCGGCGCCTCGACCTTGACGTCGTTGTCGAAGTAGACGTACGTGTCGCGGCCCCAGCCCTTGATCTTCCGTGCCCACTTTTCGAGGGCCTTGTCGCTGTAACCGCTGACGTACAGCTCCTCGTCGCCGTGCAGGCGGACGTACGCGAACTCTTCGCTCGTCATCTCGTCGATGTACGGGAATTTGCCCGCGGTGTCGGCGACCACGAGCGCGATGCCGTGTTTCCGGAACAGGTCCAGGCTTTCGGGCTCGGCGAAGCTCGGATGCCGTACTTCGACGGCGTGCCGGAGCTTCCGGCGAGGGCTCGGATCGGTATGCGGTTCGGCCTTCAGCTTGTCGTCATGTCGTTTCGCGAGCTCGGCGGCGGCATGGCTGGTGCGCGGCAGCAGCTTGAAGAACGCTTCGACGCGCTCGGCGTCGAACGCCAGCCGCGGCGGCAGCTGCCAGAGGATCGGCCCCAATTTCCGGCCGAGCGCCAGCACACCGGAGGCGAAGAAGTTCGCCAGCGGTGTCTCGACGTCGCGCAGTTGCTTCAGATGCGTGATGAAGCGGCCGCCTTTGACGGCGAAGACGAAGTCGTCCGGGGTCTGCTCGACCCACGCGCGGTACCGCTCGGGACGCTGCAGCGAGTAGAACGAGCCGTTGATCTCGGCCGAGTTCATCCGGGACGACAGGTATTCCAGCTCGCGCCGCTGCACCAGGCCGCGGGGGTAGAAGTCCCCGCGCCACGGTGGATAGCGCCAGCCCGAAGTGCCGATCCTCAGCTCCGCGACGTCGATCACCGCCTTCCCGTGTCGCCCTGATTCCCCCTCTCTCCTCGGGATAAACGACCACTCACGCCCACGAGAACCGCCACCGGCGGGTCTGCACCAGGCCGGCCGCGAACTCGCGCAGATTGCCCGGCTGACCGGCGAACGACGGCAGGCAGAACGAGCGGTGCTCGGCGGCGACCGTGAGCGCGCGGCCCTGGGTCCGCGGCGGCGCGGCCACCGACAGCTCCATCGAATCGAAGCCCAGCACCGTGAGCGTCGCGCCGAAGCGGTCTTCCCAGCTGCGCAGGACGGCGGACAGCTCGTGGACCTGGTCGGTCGCCTTGATCATGCCCGTCCAGCCGAGGATCGCCGGGATGTCGGCGGGCCGCTCGGTCTGCACCAATGCCAGCCGGTGCTGCCCGCGCGCGGCCAGGATCGACCCGGTGTTGCCCGCCTCGGCCAGCGGATCCGCCCGGCGCGACGGACGGCGGGCGAGGCCGGGGAACTTCGCGCCGAACGGGCGCAGGCAGGCTCCGTCGCAGCACGACGTGTCCCACCAGCGGGCCAGCACCTCGGCCGGATCCACCGAGTCGATCCGGTGGTCGGCGGGGGCGAGCCTGCCGCGGTCGTCGATCCAGTCCTCGCCGTTGGCCGCGAAACGCTGGTCGTGCGGGATCAGCACCGGCCACAGCCCGGACCGGTCGAACTCGGCGACGCAGCCGGTGTAGCGCTCCGGCCTGGCCAGCGGCAGGTCGGAAACCCAGATCCGGCCGTGCCACCGGCCGGGCGGCAGGGTCTGGACTGGTGGTGTACCCGGTCGGAACGGTGCGATGGTCATCGGCTTCCCCTCGAACTGGTGTTCGGTCAACTCTACCGAACACTAGTTCGAAGCACCGACAGTTTTCGATACCCCGTTTGCGGGATCTCGGGGTGGTCGCCTCAGGCGTCGCTGGAGTCACACGTGCACCACGGGTGTCCACAATGGACTTGTTGTGCTCGGGCAGCCCGGAATGCCGTGAAGGCCTCCTTCACTACTTTCAGGGTAGGGAAGGAGGCCTTCACGGACTTACTGCTGGGACGGAGCCGCAAGTGGTAGCAAAGGTCCCTTGCTCTCTTGCCGCAGGCCGGCGGGTGGCCGGATGCCGTGAAGGCCTACTTCGGGACGATGAACGTCTCAAGGGAGGCCTTCAGGACAGCACGACCACCGCGAGCCGAAGCGAAGCCCTACATCGGGCGCAGCAGGTCGTCCGCGTCCACGATCCGGTACGCGTACCCCTGTTCCGCCAGGAACCGCTGCCGGTGCGCCGCGTACTCCGTGTCGACGGTGTCCCGCGAGACGACCGAGTAGAAATGCGCCTGCCGTCCGTCGCCCTTGGGCCGCAGCAGCCGTCCGAGCCGCTGCGCCTCCTCCTGCCGCGAGCCGAACGTCCCGGAGATCTGGATCGCGACCGACGCCTCCGGCAGGTCGATCGAGAAGTTCGCGACCTTCGAAACGACCAGTGTCCTGATCTCGCCGCGTCGGAACGCGTCGAACAGTTCCTCGCGTTCCTTGTTCCGCGTCGCGCCCTGGATCACCGGCGCGTCGAGTTCGTCGCCGATCATTTCCAGCTGGTCGAGGTAGGCCCCGATGACCAGCGTCGGCTCGCCGGGATGCCGGTCGACCAGCGATTTGATCACCTTGGTCTTGGTGTCCGCGGTCGCCGCCAGCTTGTACCGCTCCTCGGCCTCGGCCGTCGCGTACGCGAGCCGCTCGGCGTCCGTCAGCGTCACGCGGACCTCGGTGCACTCGGCCGGCGCGATCCAGCCCTGCGCCTCGATGTCGCGCCACGGGACGTCGTAGCGCTTCGGGCCGATCAGGGAGAACACGTCGCCTTCGCGCCCGTCCTCGCGCACGAGGGTCGCGGTGAGCCCGAGCCGTCGCCGCGACTGCAGGTCCGCGGTCATCCGGAAGACGGGCGCGGGCAGCAGGTGGACCTCGTCGTAGACCACCAGGCCCCAGTCCCGCGAATCGAACAGGTCCAGATGCTTGTACTCGCCCTTGGTCTTGCGCGTGACGACCTGATACGTCGCGATGGTGACGGGCCGGATCTCCTTCTTCTCCCCGGAGTATTCGCCGATCTCCTCCTCGGTGAGCGAGGTCCGCGCGACCAGCTCCCGCTTCCACTGCCGTCCGGCGACGGTGTTCGTCACCAGGATCAGCGTGGTCGCCCTCGCGTGCGCCATGGCCGCGGCGCCGACCAGGGTCTTGCCCGCGCCGCACGGCAGCACGACGACGCCGGATCCACCCGCCCAGAACGCCTCGGCGGCCTTGCGCTGGTAGTCGCGCAGCTCCCAGTCGTCCTCGGCCAGGTCGATCGGATGCGCTTCGCCGTCGACGTAACCGGCGAGGTCTTCCGCGGGCCAGCCGACCTTCAGCAGCGCCTGCTTGAGCCGTCCGCGTTCGGACGGGTGGACGACGACGGTGTCCTCGTCGATACGCGCGCCCAGCATCGGGCTGATCTTCTTGTGCCGGAGGATCTCCTCCAGCACCGCGCGGTCGATGGTCGACATGACCAGGCCGTGCGCCGGGTGGTTGGCGATCTGCAGCCGCCCGAAGCGGCCCATCGTGTCCACGATGTCGATGAGCAGCGGCTGCGGCACGGGGAACCGCGAGTACGTGGTCAGCGCGTCGACGACCTGTTCGGCGTCGTGACCCGCCGCGCGGGCGTTCCACAACGCGAGCGGCGTGATCCGGTAGGTGTGGACGTGCTCGGGCGCGCGTTCCAGTTCGGCGAACGGCGCGATGGCGATCCGCGCGTCGTCGGCCTGGCTGTTGTCGACCTCGAGGAGCACGGTCTTGTCGGATTGGACGATCAGCGGGCCATCGGTCACATCCTCCTTTATACGTTCCGGCCACACCGGCTCCCGTCGCGGCACCGCTGGTGGAAGGATGTACGCAAGGTGACTGGAGGGGACCTTGACGACTACACCGACCGGCGGGACGCCCGAGTACGACCCGTTCAACGCGCCCGCGCCCCTGCCCTCGATGCCGGAGGCGGCACCGCCGACGCCGTTCCCCAGACCGGCGCCCCTGAGCGTGCTGGCCAGGGTCTCGATCGTGCTGGGTGTGGTCCTCGCGCTGGGCCTGGGGAGCCTGGCCGCCTGGGGGATCTCGCGGTCGAGCAGTTTCGCCACGGTGGAGGCGGGCAAGTGCCTGTACCTGACCGACGAGGCGGGCGGCAACCAGAGCTACACGACGGCCAATTGCAGTTCGAACCGCGCGACCTTCCGCGTCGACGAGGTGAGGACGGGTTCGTCCGACTGCCGCGACGCGGACTACATCCAGTTCGAGCTCTACGGGTCTTCGTCCAGCCGCACGGCCAAGAAGACGCTCTGTCTCGCGCTGAACGTCGAGACCGGGGATTGCCTGCGCGACGTCGTGCACGAGACGCGGATCGCGAAGGTCCGCTGCACCGACATCAGCGCGGAGGCCCGGGCGGTCGTCACGCGGGGATCGTCGGAGACCGCCTGTTCGTCGGAGGACACCGCCCTGCACTACACCGGGCCGCCCGAGCGCACCGTGTGCCTCAGGCCGACCGGGGAGAACATCTAGGGGCGCGCCACCATCGACTGCACGTCGAGCCGGGCGCCGAGACTGCCCGAGTTGTGCATCAGATCGGCGACGCGCTGCAGCCGGATGCCGTTGAGGGAGACCGGGTACGTCCCGAGCGAGATCAGCGAAGCCGTCGTCCGGTCGATGTCGGAGAACGACGGCAGCGCGTCGCGGACGACGGCGGGGTCGGCCGCGCGCACCTGCGCCTCGCTGAGCACTTTCCGGAACACCGCGAGCGTGCGGGCGTTGGCCTGGGCGAAAGCTCCCATCGAAACGTAGGACGACATCGGGAAGTCCAGGGTCGCGCCGCGGGCGCCGTCGGCGAGGATGCTCGCCCCGAGCTCCTTCTCGGCCCTGGTGATGTACGGCTCGACCATCCACGCGGCGTCGACCTCGCCCGCCTGCAACGCCTGCGGCATCCGGTCGAACGGGTTCTGCTTGAACTGGATCCGGTTCACGTCGACGCCCGCGGTCCCCAGCACCGACCTGGCCGCCAGCACGCCGACGTCGTCGAGCATGTTCACCGCGATCTTCGGTGACTTCTTGAGCGTCGGTTCGGTGTAGTCGGAGCCGGGGAGTGTGACGAGCGCCATGGTGTTGCGGCCGGCGGTGTAGGCCTCGCCCTGCAACTGCAACGCCGTCCCCGCCGCGGCGGCGCGGAAGATCGACACGTCGCTGGCGAACGCGAGGTCGACCTCGCCGGCGGAGAGTTTGCCGATCGCCTGGTCGCCGGGAACCTCGACGAGGGTCACGGAAAGGCCGGCCGCGGTGAACTTCCCGGCGGCGACGGCGACCCGCAAGGGCGCCGTGTCGATGGGGCTTCCGACGCCGATCCGCAGTTCCGTCCGTTCGAGTGGCGCGTCGGTGCTTGCGTCACCACCGGAAAACACTCCGCAACCGGCGGTCGCCAGCAGAGCCGCTACCAGCGGAATCGCCAAGACACGCATCTTCGTCACCGCTCACCTACCGAGAGAATGTGCTCCTCCTTCTGGATCGTATGGTCCGTGCCCCATACGATCGCCTGCGGGAGACGCCGGATGGCGCGGCTTTCGATCGTTCTCGAACCTTGTTACTCTACAGTAGGTTCGGGCTCTCGTCCCCGATGTCAGCCATGGGAAAGGGTCCCGTGGTGGGAAAAGGAAACCAGGTGGCCCGTCGCGACAAGCGTCCCCGTGGGGGCGACGCGGCGGAACGGCATCCCCGTGTCGGCGGCCGCTGGCGGCTGCGGAACTGGCACCTGCGTACCAAACTCTTCGTGGTACTCCTGATTCCCGCGCTCGCGGTGGTCGCGCTCGTCGGGCTCCGGGTCAACTCCGATCTGCGGGACGCGCGGCAGCTGGCCGAATTCGCCACCCGCGGCCGGGTCGACAGCACCGTCGCCGAAGCGGTGCATCAGCTTCAGCGCGAACGCGACCTCACCGTCCGGTTCGTCGCGGGCGATCGCAAGGGCGATCTTTCCGAATTGACCGAACAGCGCAACCGGGCCGACGAAGCCATCGGCACGTTCGACCGCACGCTCGGCGAGAGCAAGAGCAGGCTCGGCGACAAGGCCGCGACGAGCCTGCAGCAGACCAGCGATCGCCTGCGCGTGCTGACCGGGCTCCGCTTTTCCGCGGAACACTCGGCTTTTCCCGCCGACGCGGTGCTGCGGTCCTACAGCGAGCTCATCTCCGGCCTGCTCGACATCAGCGACGCCACCGCCGCCGACGTCTCCGACCCGGATCTGGGCAAGCTCCGGCTCGCGGGCAACGCGCTCGCGCGGGTCAAGGATCAGATGTCGGTCAAACGCGCGATCATGGCGGCCGCGCTCGCGCAGGGCGGCCTCAACCGGGACCGGACCCGCGCGCTGCTCGGTGCGGAGGCCGAACTCGCCGCCGCCCGCAGCGACTACCGCACCTTCGCGACGCCCGAACAGCAGCGCATGTACGACGACACGGTCATCGGCCTGATCGTCGACATCGGCAACGACATGGTGGAATCGGCGCTCATCCGCGCCGAGAACGATCAGGGGCTCGGCGGGCTGGACCCGAACCAGTGGGACACCTCGGCCACGTACACGGTCAATCTGGCCCATCAGGTGCAGCAGGCGCTGCTCGTCCAGCTCCAGGAACGCACCGACGCCCTCGCGGCGCGCGCGAGGACGTCCGCGATCTGGGACGGCGGCATCGTGCTCGCCGTGCTCATCGTCGCCGGCGTGCTCTCGGTGATCATCGCGCGTTCACTGCTGCGGCCGTTGCGGATCCTGCGCCGCAGCGCGCTCCAGGTCGCCGAGCACCAGCTCCCGGCGGCCGTCGAAGGCCTGCTGAGCGATCCCGAACCGCAGCCGGAGAACCTGCGGCGTCGGCTGGCCGTCGCGCCGGTCCCGGTGTTCAGCCGCGAGGAACTCGGCCAGGTGGCGCGCGCGTTCGACGCGGTGCACGGCGAGGCCGTCCGGCTCGCGGGCGAACAGGCCATGCTGCGGGAGAACATCAACGCGATGTTCGTGAACCTGTCGCAGCGGAGCCAGGATCTCGTCGAGCGGCAACTGTCCGTTTTGGACCGTATGGAGGCCGACGAACAGGATCCCGACACCCTCGCCGGCCTCTTCGAACTCGATCACCTCGCCACCCGGATGCGCCGCAACAGCGAGAACCTGCTGGTGCTCTCCGGAACCGACGTCGTCCGTGAAGACGGCGGCGCCGTGGTCGCCGACGAGATCATCGGCGCCGCGCTGTCGGAGGTCGAGCACTACCAGCGGATCGAACTCGGTGCGGCGCCGCGGATCGCGGTGCGCGGCGAGGCCGTCAACGACCTCGTGCACGTGGTGTCCGAGCTGCTGGAGAACGCGACCCGCTATTCCGACCAGAGCACGATGGTGCAGGTCGAGGGGCACGAGACCGACCGCGGCGAATGGCAGATCGAGATCACCGACCACGGCGCGGGCATGCCGCAGGCGGAGATCGACCGGACCAACACGCGGCTGGCGAACCCGCCGGAGGTCGACGTTGAGGTCTCCCGGCGGATGGGCCTGTTCGTGGTCGCGACGCTGGCCGTCCGGCACCACATCGACGTCCGCCTGCGGTCCGCCGACGGCGGCGGCATCACCGCGGTGGTCGTCGTACCCGCCGAACTCATCGTCGAAGCTCCCCGCCCCGCGCCGCTGCCGGAGCCCCCGCCCGTCACCGTCGTCGTGCCGGAGCCGGAACCCGAACCGCCGCTGGAAGTGCCGCCGCTGCCGGAACCCCAGGAGAGCGCGGACGAATCGCGGTTCGCGCCCGTGCTGGATCCCGGGCCGCTGCGGCGTGCGCCGGTCGTCGAGCGCGAGACCCCGCCGGAGTGGCCGTCTTCGGACGACGACGCCGTCAACCATCTCGAACTGGACTCGCCGACCGAGCGGATGCCCAAGTACCAGAGCGTGCTTTCGCAGTGGTTCGACCACGGAGGCCCGCGCGAAGGGCCTTCGCCCGCCGAACCCGGCCCGCCCTCGCTGCCGTCCTTCGAACCGGTGAAGAACGCCGTGCCCGAGGAGCCCGCGCAAGATCCGGACGAGCCGACCGAGCCGACGTTGAAGCCGCTGGAGCCCAAGGGAAAGGCGCCGGAGCCCGAGCCCGAGCCCGCTTGGCCGACGCCCGCCGAACTGGAGCAGGAGGACGGGGCCGAGGAGACCTGGCCGGTGCTGCCCGCCGTCGTCCCCGAGGCTCGGACGCAGGACGACAGGCCGGAGAAACCGCGGGGGGAGAGGCCGATACTCTCACTTTCCCCCGAAGCGGTCCGCGAACGGATGACCAGCCTGCAAGGCGGTTTCCGGCGCGGTCGCCACGCCAGGGGTGACGACAACCCCTCGGTATGAGCGAATTGGATGGTCCATGAGCCCGAAAACCGGCCTGCTGGAAGTGATCGCGCTGACCGCGGTGGACGCGGAGCGCGCACAGGAGGGCGGGGCCGATCGCCTCGAACTGGTCAGCGACATGGCCAGCGACGGACTCACCCCGTCGGTCGAGACGCTGCGCGACGTACTCGCCGCCACCGATCTCCCGGTGCGGGTCATGCTGCGCGACAACATATCCTTCGCCGCCGGTGACCTCGACGGGCTTCGCGCGGACGCCGGGCGCCTGATCGACGCGGGCGCGCGGGAGTTCGTCTTCGGTTTCCTGGACCTGGAAAGCGAAATCGACGTCGAGGCCTGCGAGACGCTGGTCAAGGAGCTCGACGGGCTGCCGTGGACCTTCCACCGCGCCATCGACCGCGCGCGGGACCCGTTGCGCGCCTACGACCGGCTGACCGCGCTCGGCTGCGACACGGTGCTCGCGGCCGGGCATCCGCACGGTGTGGCGCACGGGCTTTCGGTCCTGCAGCGGCTCGCCCGGCGGGAGGACGGGCCGCGACTGCTCGTCGGCGGTGGCCTGCGGGCGCAGCAGGTGCACCTGCTGCGGGCGGGCGGCGTCGGCGCTTTCCACGTCGGCAGCGCGGTGCGGCCGGGTGGCTGGGAGTCCGATGTGGACGTCGCCGCCGTGCGCGAATGGGCCGCGCTGGTCAAGGAGTAGGCCGGGCGTTCCTTGCGCGTGCGACTACCGCATTCAGAGGACGAAATGCGGGGGGCTCCCAGGGGCGCGGCTCCGCCCGTGCCACACCGCTTCCGCATGCCGTGAAGGCCTCCTTCCTTACCCTCAAGGTAGGTAAGGAGGCCTTCACGGACATTGCGCCGGCTGGCTTGCTGCACCGCATCGCATCAAGGAGCAGGCCGTACGCACCGGATTCCTTGCGCGTGCGACTACCGCATTCAGAGGACGAAATGCGGGGGTTGCCGGACGTACGCAGGGGGTCAGGTCCAGACCACATACGGTGATACGAGGTTGCATCTTCAACTATCGGGTGCCGACCAGATAGCGTGTGGCCATGGCTACCCGCACCGTACGTGACGCGACCAGGGAACTGCTGCGCGATCTGGGCCTGACCACCGTTTTCGGCAATCCCGGGACGACCGAGATCGCCTTCCTCACGGAGTGGCCCGACGACTTCACCTACGTGCTCGCGCTCCACGAGGCGTCCGTCGTCGCGATGGCCGACGGGTACGCCCGCGCGAGCAGGCGGGCGGCGCTGGTGAACCTGCACTCCGCGGGCGGGGTCGGGCACGCGCTCGGGCATATCTTCACCGCCTACCGCAACAACGCCCCGCTGATCATCCTCGCCGGCCAGCAGACCAGGTCGCTCCTGCCGGACGACCCCTTCCTCGGCGCCGTCGAGGCGGCGAACTTCCCCAAGCCGTACGTGAAGTGGAGCTGCGAGCCCGCCAGGGCCGAGGACGTCCCGGCGGCGCTGGCGCGGGCGTATCACATCGCGACGCAGGCGCCCATGGGTCCGGTGTTCGTTTCGGTGCCGGTGGACGACTGGGACGTCGAGACCACGAAGCCGATCGTGTCCCGGCCGCAGATCCGCGGTTTCGCGCCCGATCCGTCCGCTTTGGACGAACTGGTGACGGCCTTGGACGCCGCCGAGTGCCCGGCGATCGTGGTCGGCCCCGGTATCGACGGTGAAGGCGCCGTGCCGGACGTCGTCGAGCTGGCCGAGAAGGTCGGCGCCGGGGTCTGGGCGCCGCCGATGGGGGCGCGCTGCTCCTTCCCCGAGGACCACCCGCAGTTCTTCGGATTCCTTCAGCCGGAACGGAAAGCGCTCGCGAGCGCGCTGGCGGACCACGACCTCGTGGTCGTCATCGGCGCCCCGGCGTTCACCTACCACGTGTACCGCGGCGAGTCGGAAACCGCGCTGCCGCCGCTGTTCCTGGTCAGCGACGACGAGCAGATCCTCGCCAGGGCCGCGGAAGGCACCGGCATCCGCGCGACGCCGAAGCTCACCATCCGCGCGCTGCTGGACCGCGCCGCGCCGCGGGAAGCGCCGAAACCCCGCACCCGGCTGGAAAAGCCCGCCGCGGTCACGCCGATCACGCCCGGCTTCGCCTACTCGGTGATCTCGGAAGTCCTGCCGGACGACGCGATCGTCGTCGAGGAGACGCCGAGCCACCGCAACGAATTGCACGACCACCTGCCGATCAAGTCCACCGACACCGGTTTCCTCACCGTCGCCAGCGGCACCCTCGGCTACGGTCTCCCGGCCGCCGTCGGCGCCGCGCTGGCCCGCCCGGACCGCAAGGTCGTGGCGATCCTCGGCGACGGGTCGAGCATGTACTGCGTCCAGGCACTGTGGACGGCGGCGCAGCACAATCTGCCGGTGACGTTCGTGATCTTCGACAACTCGCAGTACGCCGCCGTGCGCATCCTCGGCGAGGCCGCGGGCGGCGAGAAGGTGCCGGGCGTCGACCTCGGTGGCATCGATTTCCCCGCGCTGGCGAAGAGCCTGGGGCTGCGGACGTCGGTCGTCGAGAAGGCCGAAGACCTCAAGCCGACGCTGGAAGCGGCGCTGCCGGACGAGCGGCCGCATCTGGTGCACGTCCGCATCGACGCGAACCCGCGCACGCTGTACTGAGGGTGTCGCGAAAGCCACTTTCAGGACATCTGACGTCCCGAAAGTGGCTTTCGCGACATGGCAGCCGCAGGAGTGGCGGCCTTCGCAGCCCGGTCCGGACTCGTCGTCTTGGCCGATCGCGGCCCAAGTGTCCAAAAAGGACGTAACCGGGTCCATTTAATGCCCGTGTGTACGGTTTTCGATCGGGTCGTGAGTGGTAAGGGTCGTTCTAACCCTCATTGCCACTCACGACCCGCCGGGCAGGCCGTGCAAATCGCCCAAACCAGGCGCTGTCGCCCTGGAAGAGTCCCTTATGGACGATCAAGAAGGCTTCAGCTCTTCGCGCGCGCCTCGGCCTCGGCCTCGGCGGCGTCGGCAGCCGCTTCCTGCTGCGCCAGCTCGTACTCGGCCGCGTCCGAAGCGGCGGCGGCCGCTTCCGGGGCGCCACCGTGCAGCAGCCGCGCGACCTCTCCGCGCAGCGTCACGAACTCGGCCGATTCGCGCGTGGTGATCTGGTCCCGCTCCGCGGGCAGCCCGACCGGCAGGTCCGCGACGATCTTCGCGGGCGACTTCGACAGCACCAGCACGCGGTCCGACAGGTAGACGCTCTCGTCGATGTCGTGCGTGACGACGAGGACCGTGCTCCCGTTCTCGCGCTGCACGCGCCGCGTCAGGTCTTCGAGTTCGAACCGCGTCTGCGCGTCGACCGACGCGAACGGCTCGTCCATCAGCAGCAGGGCGGGACGGCTGGCCAGCGCCCGCGCGATCGACACACGCTGCTGCATACCGCCCGAGAGCTGCCACGGGAACTTCGAACCGACCCCGGACAGGCCGACCGACTCCAGCGCCTCCTGTGCCCGCGTCCGGCGTTCGGAGCGGCTCAAGTTGCGCCACCGCAAGGGGAACTCGACGTTCTTCGCGACCGAGAGCCACGGGAACAGCGAGCGGCTGTAGTCCTGGAACACGACTGCCAGGTCCTCCGGCACGCCGGAGACGTCGTCGCCGTGCAGGCTGACGCGGCCGGACGTCGGCTTGATCAGCCCGGCGATGCAGCGCAGGAGCGTGGACTTGCCGCAGCCCGACGGGCCGACGATGCTCGCGAGCTGTCCCGCTTCGACGGTGAACGACAGGTCGTTGACCGCGACGTGCGCCTTTTCTCCCGCGCCGTACCGGTGGTTCAGCCCGGAGACTTCGAGCATGGTTGACATCTTGCTGACCCTTCGTGTCCTTGAGGCGAAGCCGCGACCGCAATCGACGTCGGCAGGGCGCTCGTTCGTGACGCTTGTCGAGTTGCGCGGTCCGGCGCCCCGCCACCGCGATAGCGGGGCCTGCGGCCGGGGCGGCTTCGAACCTGATTTGCTCTGCATCCCTCTGCTCCGCTGTCCAGCCGAGCTAGATACGGCCGTTGCGGGTGGGCTGCCAGCGAAGCACTCTCTGCTCCACCGCGAGGAAGGCCGCGTTGAACCCGAAGCCGAGCAGTCCGAGCAGGACCAGCCACGACCACATGAGCGGGAAGTCGAACGCCTGCTGGGCGTCCATCAGGGACCGGCCGATGCCGTTGTAGGAACCGACCAGTTCCGAGATCACCATCAGCAGCAGGGAGATGGACAGGCTCAGCCGCAGGCCGGCGAAGATCTTCGGCCCGGCGGCGGGGAGCACGATCGAGCGCACCCAGTACGACCGCGGGGTCCGGAACGACTTCGCGGTGTCGATCTTCACCTGGTCCACCGACCGGACGCCGTCCACGGTGTTGAGCAGCACCGGCCAGATCGCGCCGAAGATGATCGACCCGGTCTGCATCCCGGGTCCGAGTCCGAAAAGGACGATGAACACGGGGATCAGCGCGGGCGGCGGGACCGAACGGAAGAACGCGAAAAGCGGGCCGACGTAGTCCATCCCCGTCTTGGACCGTCCCAAAAGGACACCCAGTGCGACACCGAACGCGCCGGCCAGCAGCCACCCGCCGAGTGTCCGGCCGAGGCTGGGGAGCACGTTGTCGAACACCGTGTCGGTCAGGAACAGCTGCGAGGCCGGGCCGGTGAACCACAGTTTCACCGAAGCGCTCAGGATCTCGCTCGGCGGCGGGAAGAACGGGCTTTCCGCGAGCCGGGTCGCGAGCTCCCAGATCCCGATCAGGGCGAAGAAGAGCAGCCAGTTGCGGACGAGGATGCCGATACCCCGGCCCACTCGCCTGCCGACGCGGCTGGTCAGCGTGAGGGTCGTCACGAGACCGCCTCCCGGTCGACCGTGCTCCAGCGGAACGCCCGCCTGCCGATCATCTCGAGCCCGCCGTTGATGAGGAAGCCGAGCGCGCCGACCACCACGGTGCCGGCGAGCACGAGGTCGAACCTGGTGGAGCCGGTGCTGGCCTGCATGATGAAGTTGCCGATGCCGAGTTTGGCCCCGGCGAGGAACTCGGTACTGACCACCGCGATCAGCGCGATGTTGGCGGACAGCCGCACCCCGGTGAACACGAACGGCGCGGTATGCGGCAGCGCCACCGACGTCAGCGTCCGGAACTTGCTCGTACCGCAGGCCTTCGCGGTCTCCAGCAGCACGGGGTCGATCTCGCCGAGCGCGTAGATCGTGTTGAACATGATGGGCCACAACGACGCGTACACGGCCAGCGTGATCTTCGCCTCGGGCCCGCCGCCGATCAGCAGGAGCACCAGCGGGATCAGCGCGACCGCGGGGATCGGCCGCAGGAACTCGATGACCACCGCGGTCGCCGTGCGCAGGCCGGGGATGCTGCCGAGCAGCAGGCCGGCGGGCACCGCGATGGCGACCGCGATCAGCAGGGCGATCGCCCACGCGAGGAACGTGGCGATCAGGTCCCGGACGAACTGGGTCTCGCCGAACTGTTCGACGATCGTCACGAGGACGACGGACGGCGGGGGGAGGAACTCTTTACGGACCAGGCCGGCCTGGACGATCACTTCCCAGACGAGGAAGAAACCGGCCAGACCGGCAAGGGCACGGAGAAGTCGTGGCACCTTTACCTTTATCCAGCTTGAGGGGCGAGCATCGGAGCGGCGTCGAGCTTGGCCCCGATCACTCCGGTCTGCAGCAGCAGATCCGGTACCCGCTGCAGGCGACGGGCGTCCAGAGTGGACCCGAACGTCGGCAGCGTGAGCAGTGAAGCGGTTTCAGCGTCGACCTTGGCGTACTTGACGATGAGGGGTTCGATCTTGGAGCGGTCGGCCGAGTCGCGCACGGCCTTGCCCAGTGCGCGCTGGAACGCGGCCAGCGTCTTGGGGTTCTTGTCCACGAAGGACCCGAGCGCGCCGAAGCCCGCCAGGGGGAAGTCCTGGGTGGCGCCGGTCGAGATGTCGACGACCGGGGTCGCGCCGACGACCTTCGAGGCCTGGGTCAGGAACGGCTCGGGCAGGTAGCCCGCGTCGACCTGGCCCGACGAGAGCGCCGCGGCGATGTTCGGCAGCGCCATCGGCACCCACTGGACCTTGCTGGTGTCGACGCCGTGGTCCTTCATCACCGAGACGGTGAGCAGGTGGGAGGCGGTGTTCTTGTCGGTGATCGCGATCTTCTTGCCCGCGAGGTCGTTGATCGTCTTGACCGACGAGGTCGGCACGGTGACGACCGCGTTGCTCTTGGGGCTGGCCGAAACCGCGTCGGCGACGAGGCGGATGTCGGCCGCGCCCTTGCTCTTCGCCACGAAGAACGGCATGTAGGTGGAGAAGGCGATGTCGACCTCGCCACCGATCATCTTGGTCATCGCCTGCTGGCCGCTGGGCGCGTCGACCGCTTCGACCTCGAGACCTTCGGCCTTGAAGTAGCCGCCCTCCTGCGCCAGCCGCAGCGGCGCGAGGTCGACGACGGGCAGCAGGGCCACCTTGATCTTCGGCTTCTCAAGGCCGCCTTCGCCACCCGACGCCTTGGACGTGTCCTCGCCGCCGAGTGCGCCACAGGCGCCCAAGGTGGCCAGCATGAGCGCGCTCAGGGCGACGCCGATGGCACCCCGTCCTCTACGTACACCGCTCCTGCTCATGGCGTTTCGAAACAAAGCCAGCTCCTCGGAAACAATGAATCACCGTTGGGTTTTTTCATCCGTGTCGTGGCTTCATTCCGCCAGGCACGCGGTCACCTTAGAGATTTGCCCACCTGCTCACAATGGGTGTCGTGAGCGGGTGATCATTTTAGGCCATTCGCCCGATCACCTGATCACCCGCTTGGACATCATTACTTTCAGTGATCAATTTCCGAGAAATGTGACTATTAGATGTAATGCCGCGTCGTCAGCTGGTGGCCTGCGCCGCGATCATCGGGCCGACGTCGATCTTGGTCTGGATCGCGCCCATCTGCAGGAGCAGGTCCGGGACCCGCTGGATACGGCGGGGGTCCAGGGTGGACTGGAACGTCAGCAGCGTGGTCAGCGCGGCGGTGTCCTGGTCGATCTTGGCGTACTTGACCAGCAGCGGCTCGATCTTGGAGCGGTCCGCCGCGTCCCGGGTGGCCTTCTGCATGGCGCGCTGGAAGGCGGCCACGGTCTTCGGGTTCTCCGACACGAACTTGCCGAGCGAGCCGTAGCCCGCGGTGGGGAAGTCCTGGGTGGCGCCGGTGGCGGTGTCCACGACCGGGACGGTGCCCGCCTGCTTCGCGGTCTGGGTGATGAACGGCTCGGTCAGGAAGCCGGCGTCGATGTCGCCGTTCTTGAGCGCGGTCCCGATGTTCGGCAGCGGGATCGGCACCCACTGGACCTTGCTGGCGTCGACGCCGTGGTCCTTCATGACCGACTTGGACAGCGTGTCGGACACGGTGTTCGGCGCGGTGATGCCGATCTTCTTGCCCGCCAGGTCGCTGACGCTCTTCACCGTCGACGTCGGCAGCGTGACCAGCATCGTGCTCTTCGGGCCCGCGGAAGAAGCGTCCGCGACCAGCTTGATGTCGGCGGTGCCCTTGCTCATCGCGATGAAGAACGGCGTGTAGCTCGCGTACGCGATGTCGACCTCGCCGCCGATCAGCTTGGTCAGCGAGACCTGACCGGTCGCGGCTTCCACAGCCTCGACGTCGAGGCCCTCGTTCTTGAAGTAGCCGCCGTCCTGGGCGAGGCGCAGCGGGGCCAGGTCGATGGTCGACATCACGGCGATCTTGATCTTCGACTTCTCGAGGCTCCCCGAGCCGCCGGAGGAGGACGAATCGTCCCCGCCGAGCAGGCCGCAGCCGCTGACCGATACCGAGACGACGGCCGCCATCGCGAATGCGAGGGCTCCACGTCGACCCCGGCTGATGCCCAAGGCCTTCTTCGAGCTTGCAGAGCCAAGCAAAGTGGTGCTCCTGATCGAGGGGGAGGACACGTGATGACGTGGCCTGATGTGGAATTCGGAAGTGACTCTTTGTCGAGTCACGGGCCCACTGTAGAGAACACACACTGTGCTCACAATGGGTGGTCATCCCATGATCCCAAGTGGTAACGATCACCCGAACAGGTTGTTTGTCAGAAGTGAACACAACTGGGCGTGTTCGAGGCGGGGAGTTGTTGACGAATGAGCGTCAACGGGTCAAGACCCGTCCGGGGCTTACTTGCAGGTCTTGACCGAAGGGTTACATCTGGGCCGCCCGTTCGCTACCCTCATGCACCGGTAGTGAGGTGTGGACCACTGATGTAGTGAAAGAGAGTGCCTTGGATGGCCGAACGCTCTGGACCTTTCCCGAGGTGCAAGGCACTCTGTGTCGAACGCGATCCTGATGTCGGACACGACCGTGCTTCACTGGTGCGCGCCCGCGCACTGGCGGGTTAGGCCGAATAGACCAATGACGTCAGGCGGGATTTCGGCCAAGTGCACTTGAGAGACTGCGTCAAAGACGACTTCCTCATTCGTCAGAGTGAGCACTCGCGTCCAACGTCTCCCTGCCGGGTGGCAGGAGCGTGCGGGTAGTGGTCTCCGACAACCGACCCAGGCAGCAGCAGAACGGCATGTCCAAAATGGGCTTTCCCGGCCCGAATGAAGATGATGGTGGTGCGGCGGTGCCGAACGAAGACACCGCGGGGGTGGGAGGGACCCCTGCGCGGGAAACCGGAGACGGTCCTGGTGGGAAGGCCGGGTCGTTCCTGGGCCTGCGTAACTGGCGTCTGCGATCGAAGCTCGCGGCCGTCCTGATCATTCCGACGCTGACCGCGCTCGCGCTCGGCACGCTCCGCGTGATCGACGACAGCAGCGAAGCGGCCCGGTTCCAGGACACGGCCGACCAGGTCGCGTTCGCCGACAAGATCACCCTCGTGGTGCACGAGCTGCAGAGCGAACGCGCGCTCGCCGTCGCCAAGATCGCCTCCGGTGACCCGTCGCGCCAGAACGGTCTCGACGCGCAGATCGCCAAGGTCGACCGCGCCATCGACGACCTGCGTGCCTCGGCGAACCAGATCAACCCGGACGATCAGGACACGAGGGACCGCTACTCGCGTGGTCTGCAGCGGCTCGACGCCCTGCGCCCGCTGCGCGGCGCGATGAACACCTCGCTGCTGGGCGACACCCCGATCCTCATCGCCTACTCCGGCATCCTCGACTCGCTGGTCCAGCTCGGCCGCGAGGTGACCACCGCGGTGGCGAACCGCGACGTGCTCCGGCTCGGCGTCACCGTGCAGGCCATCAGTGAGAGCAAGGAGTTCATCGCCCGCGGTGACGCGGCGCTGCTGATCGCCTCCTTCCGCTCCGGTTTCCCCGGCGACCTGTTCGACCAGGCGCGTTCGGCGGTCGCCAGCGGCGACGCCTCGACGGCGGCGTTCCTCAACAACGCCAGCCCCGAACAGCGGCAGCTCTACTCGGACACCTTCTCCGGTCCCGAGGTCGACGACCGGCGCCGGATCACCACGATGGCGTTCTCGCTGCACCAGCAGAACGAGCCGCCGGCGATCGACAACGTCGCCCTCGGCAACGACAGCCGGGTCGCGCTGGACAAGCTGCGCGCGGTCGAGACCAACCTGCTCGGCCAGCTGCGGGCACAGGCCGACGGCCTGGCCACCGACGCGATCAACTCGGCCTGGATCGGCGGCGCGGTCGTGCTGCTGGCGCTGCTCGCGGCGCTGTTCCTGATGCTCGTCATCGCCCGCCTGATGCTGCGCCCGCTGCGGGTGCTGCGGAAGACGGCGCTCGACGTGGCCTACACACGACTGCCGGAAACCGTGCAAGCGATCCTCGACGACCCGGACCCGGTCAACGCCTCGAAGCGGTCGGTCGAGCCGGTGCCTGTCACTTCGCGTGACGAGATCGGTGAAGTGGCGCGGTCGTTCGACGTCGTCCACGAACAGGCCGTCAAGATGGCCGCCGAACAGGCCCTCCTGCGCGAGAACGTCAACGGCATCTTCGTGAACCTGTCCCGCCGGTCGCAGCGGCTGGTGGAACGCCAGCTGGGCGTGATCGACCGGCTCGAGGCCGACGAGCAGGACCCGGACCACTTGGCCAGCCTGTTCGAGCTCGACCACCTCGCCACGCGGCTGCGCCGCAACGGTGAAAGCCTCCTGGTGCTCTCGGGCGCCGGTCTCGCGAAGTCGGTGCCCAAGCCGGTGCCCGCCGCCGACGTCATCGGCGCCGCGGTCTCGGAGATCGAGCAGTACGCCCGGATCGAGATCGGGATCGTCCCCGAGGTCGCCGTCCAGGGCCTGACGATCCACGACCTCGTGCACGTGCTCGCGGAACTGCTGGACAACGCCACCTACTTCTCCGAGCCGGAGACGAAGGTGACCGTCCGTGCGGTGATCACCCGCAAGAAGGCGCTCGCCATCCAGGTCACCGACCACGGTGTCGGCATGACCGAGGAGCGGCTCGCCGAGGTCAACCAGCGGCTGGCCGACCCGCCGGACCTGGACGTCTCGGTGACCCGGCGGATGGGCCTGTACGTGGTCGCGCGCCTGGCGCGCCGCCACGGCATCGAGGTCCGGCTCCGGGAGAACGAGGACATCGAGGGCGGCGTGATCGCGCGGGTCGTCGTGCCCGCCGAGCTGCTCACGCAGATGCGGCCCGGCGCGCGCAACACCCCGCCGCCGGCGAACCGCTCGGAAACGTCGATGCCTTCCATGCCGTCGGTGTCGGAGATGTCGACCTCGCTGCCGAACATCCCCGCCTCCGACCGCGGCCTGGAGATGACCCCGCCGCCGCCGTCGAAGCCGCCGGCCGCTCCGCAGCCGGTCGCGTCGCAGGGCGGGCTCGTCCCGCTCGACCAGCCGATCAGCCTCGACGACCTGGTCGCGGGCAAGAACGCGGCCGGGCCGTTCCTCAGCCCCGCGTCCCCCGCCGAAGAGGCCCCGGCGTGGCCGACGGCCGAAGACATCTCGCCGGCGAACGGCGACGGCGCCTCCAGCGGCACCGAGACCCAGTTCGCGTCGCTGGTGCTGCCGAAGCGGGAGCCGAAGTACACGCCGGTCGAGCCGCGGAACAAGCCTGAGGAGCCCGCGGAGTCCTCGGACGCGGGCAAGTCGGCGCTCGACGACGACGTCCCCACCCGGCGGCTGCCGATCTACCAGTCGGTGCTCTCGCGCTGGTTCAGCGAAGGTGACGAGACCGGGGGCGACTCCCCGACGACGTACACCGAGCCGGTCGAGTCCGAACTGCCCGTGCGGACCCCCAACGGTGGCGCCGAAGCGGCGGAATCCGCGGCCGAGGACACTTCCGGAGAGGCATTGCCCACTCGGACCCCACGGAGTGTTCCGCCGGAGACGGTGCTCCAGGACAATGGCTGGCGCAGCGCGTCGGACGACGGCTGGCAGGCGGCGCAGGTCCTGTACGAAGACCGGAACGACGAGATCACCCCGGCGGGCCTGCCCAAACGGGTGCCGAACCAGTACCTCGTCCCCGGCTCGATCGGCGGGAACGAGCCGAAGAAGGAAGACTCGTTCGCCGACAAGACCTCCGGAATGCCGGGAACGGGTGCGATCGCCCGCTCGGCGACGGCGGCGCGGAGTCGGATGGCAAGCTTCCAGAAGGGCTACACGTCGGGACGGCACGCGTTGAAGGAACGCCCGCTCGATGCGCTGGATGACAACGGCGTTCCGGTGACCGGCAGGGATACCTCTGCCGATGACAGCAGTAAGGAGTGACAGTGACACGGGCGGGTGCGATGCAGCCGGGTGGTCCGGCGCAGCCTGGCGGCCAGGCGCAGGGTAAAGGACACACGAGCAGCTTTGCCTGGCTGATCACGGATTTCGTGCACCGGGTCCCGGGCGCGGCGCATGCCGTGGTGGTGTCGGCGGACGGTTTGCTGCTGGCATCCTCGAAGGGACTTCCCAAGGACAGGGCCGATCAGCTGGCGGCGGTCGCGTCGGGGCTCACGAGCCTCGCGCGCGGTGCGGCGAAGGTGTTCGAGGGCGGCACGGTCGCGCAGACGGTGGTCGAGATGGCCAACGGCTTCCTCTTCCTGATGTCGGTGTCCGACGGTTCCTGCCTGGCGGTCCTCGGGTCGCCGGAGAGCGACATCGGCTTGGTCGTCTACGAGATGACCCTGCTGGTGGAACGGGTGGGGCAACAGCTGACACCGGAGATGCGCGCGCAGCTGCAGGGCGCGTCGGTCCGCCGCTGAGCGACCGGGAACCGAGGAGAATGCCGTGGACGACGGGCGCTTGAGGGGCGATGGCCGGCTCGGTGACGACTTCTCCGGCGGGTGGTCGGAACGAGACGACGGCCGGGAGGACTGGACGTCCTTCCGGGACCGGGTCGACCGCGAATGGCGATCGCGAAGGGCACAGGGGTCGGACAACGACCCCGTGGCCCCGGACGAAGCCTCCCGCTGGCTGACCGATTCGAACGCGGGACAGGGGCCCGCCGACTTCAGCGTCTCGGACTACCGGGAACGCCTGCTCGGCGGGCCGGGGGCGGAGCTGTTCGGTGGTGGCAGCGGTCCGCTCTACGACTCGGGCGAGTTCGCCAAGTTCTCCTTCGACAAGGAGGAGGAGCGCCGGGCGGCGGCGGCCGCCGCCGACCCGCTCGCCGCGGCCCTGCCGCAGCAGGCGCAGAACGAGTTCGTCGACGAGCAGTACACCACCGACGTCGAATCCTCCGGCCTGGTCCGGCCGTATTTCCGCACGCGGGGCCGGACCAAGCCGACGTACGACCTTGCCATCGAGGCGTTGATCTCGACCAGCGAACAGGGACGTGTGCTCGACCGGGTACGCGTCCCCGAACACCGGTCGATCTGCGACCTTTGCCTGGACACCCGGTCCGTCGCCGAAGTCGCGGCGCTGTTGCGCCTGCCGCTCGGCGTGGTCCGGGTGCTGATCGGAGACGTGGCCGGCCTCGGTCTGGTCCTGGTGCACACCGCCAGCCAGAACGTGGGTGACCGGCCGAGTATCGAGTTCATGGAGAGGGTGCTCAGTGGGCTTCGGAGAATTTGACTCCGACGCGAATGCGCCGCAGGTGACCGGACCGACTTCGTCGGCCAAGATCGTGGTCGCTGGCGGATTCGGCTCGGGGAAGACCACGCTGGTCGGAGCGGTTTCGGAGATCGATCCGCTGACCACCGAGGCCATGATGACCGAGGCCAGTACCGGCGTCGACGACAATTCGGCCACCCCGAACAAGTCGACGACGACCGTGGCCATGGACTTCGGCCGGATTTCGCTGGACTCGGACCTGGTGCTGTACGTGTTCGGTACGCCGGGCCAGCACCGGTTCTGGTTCATGTGGGACGACCTCGCGGTCGGCGCCATCGGTGCCGTCGTGCTGGTCGACACGCGGCGGCTCGCCGACGCGTTCCCGTCGATCGACTTCTTCGAGAACCGGAAGCTGCCGTACGTCGTGGCGATCAACTGCTTCGACCGGCTGCTGCACCACCAGATCGAGGACGTCCGGCACGCGCTGACGATCTCACCGTCCGTGCCGATCATGGCCTGTGACGCCCGGGAACGTGAGTCCGCCAAGCAGGTGTTGATCTCGGTCGTGCAGCACGCCATCGCACACGATTCGGCGTTGCGCGCGGGGTAAAAGGGACAAAAGCCCGGAGCGGATGCGGCCGTTGGAGTGAACTCGGCAGGCTTCACCCGCTTCGGGGAGTGGCGTCACCGGTCGGATCGAACGCGGGGCGACCCCTTTCACGCGATCCGGCGCCGACGACCCCCGATCGAGTGGTCGCAACGTCGGTGACCTGCGCGGACGCCGGTTCACACCTGGTCGCGCCAGGCCACCACAGGGTGACCCACGAATGCGTGGTTCACGATGTGTCGACGCGGTGCGCGGCTGGACGTTTACGTTCGGTTAACGCGGTCGGCCGGGTGGCGGGCTCGACACGATCGACGGGGCGAATACGCTGGGTGGAGGCGTCTTTCGGCTCGTCGGCACCGGGATCGGTGCTGGTGGGCGGGAGACGCCCGGACCACGCCGCCCAGGTGGTCTTGACGCAGCGAGGAGGGACTTGTGACGGCATCCGGGCAGCAGAGCTCGTTCGGCTGGCTCATCACGGATTTCGCGCGCCGGGTTCCCGGTGCGGCACACGCCGTGCTGGTCTCCGCGGACGGGCTTCTCCTCGCGCCGTCGGACGGGCTGCCGCAGGAACGGGCCGAACAGCTCTCCGCGGTCGCCTCCGGCCTGATCAGTCTCACCGCAGGCGCGGCCCGCTGCTTCGACGCGGGCGGGGTCAACCAGACCGTCGTCGAGATGGAACGCGGCTACCTCTTCCTCATGTCGGTCGCCGACGGCTCGTCACTCGCCGTGCTGGCCGCGCCGACCTGCGACATCGGCACCGTGGCCTACGAGATGACGCTGCTCGTCGAGCGGGTCGGCCAGCAGATCACCCCCGAGCTGCGGGCGCAGCTGCAGGGCGGCGTACGTGGGTGACCGATGAAGATCAGCGGATTCACCGAACCGGACCCCGCCGGCTGGGACTCCCTCTATCAGGGCACCGAACGCGAGGCCTTCGATTCGCCGAGCCGGTTCGAGCTGAGCTCGATCAGCACGGTGATGCCTCGGCGCCCGCCCGCGCCGCCTCCCGAGCCGGCGCCTCCGATGCCCTCACCGATCCGGCAGTCGCCTCCTCCGCGGCCCTCTGACGTCGCCCCGGCTTCGGTCTACCTGCCGCCGGCTTCGGGCTCCCGGGTGCGGCCCTACACCCGCACCGGCGGGCGCACCCGCACCGCGCACGACCTGGCGCTGGAGGCGCTGGTGTCGACCAGTGAGGACGGCCGCCGGTACCGCGGCGTGCGGACCCCGGAACACCGGCAGATCTGCGACCTCTGCCTGGACACCCGCTCGATCGCGGAGATCGCCGCGCATCTGCGGCTGCCGCTGGGCGTGGTGAAGGTGCTCGTGGGCGACATGGCGGACGCCGGCCTGGTGCTGATCCACCAGACGGAGCTGATCCTCGGTGATTCCTCTTCGCGCGCTTTCATGGAACGCGTGCTGCAAGGCCTGCGCGCCCTCTGACCTCCCGCATTTCGTCCTCTAAATGCGGGGTGGCGCTTTCCCGACCCGGCCGCGGTGCCCTGGCCGTCCTGAAGGCCACCTTCAGGACGTTGGATGTCTCAAGGGTGGCCTTCAGGACATCGCTTCACGGTGTGGCCGACTGACCGCATTTAGAGGACTAAATGCGGGGTGGTCAGTCCTCGACGAGGGCGGCCGACGTGATCCGGTGCAGCGGGTAGCGCTCGTTGTCGGTCCCTTCGAGGACCCCGCCGCCGACCCGCAGCGGCCGCACCACCCGCTGGCTCGCCGTCCCGCGTGAGTCGACGAACCCGATCCACACCTCACGGCGCTCGATGGTCGCCTGGGACAGCAACGCCAGCGTCGCGGACGTGTCCCCGGCGCCGCCTCCCTGCGGTGCGCGCACCGTCTCGCCCCGGCGGCGCGCCGAAGCGGCGTCGCCTGCCCGGACGTGCGCGACGATCTTGCCGACCTGTTCGTCCGTCAGCCCGGCAGGCTCTCCGGGCGCGCGACGCGCGGCACGCGCCTTCGCGGGCAGGCGACGTCCGGACGGCCTGATGTCCATGACGCGTCCGTCGGGGCCTTCGGCGGCCGGAGCGAACCCGGCGGCGCGAAGCGCGTCGAGGACTTCGGCGAGCGGGTACGCGCTGATGAGCACGGTCGGCGCGATCATCCGCAAGCCGTACTCCGTCGCGACGGGGCTGCCCATGACCTCGGCGAGCAGCGACGCGTCGTCGCAGCGCAGGAACGACTCGGCGGCCCCGCCGCGCAGCCGTCCGTGCCGCCGGGCGACGTCGTCGATGAGGTAACTCAGCGATTGGGGCACCGGCGTCGCCGATTTCGACGTGAACAGCTGGTGCAGCTCGCCCGCGGTCCGCCCGGTGTCGAGCGCGCGCCGCACGGACGTCTCGGTGATCCGGTAGACGGTCGCGTGCCCGGCCGATTCGATGTCGGCGACCGCGGTCATCTCGGCCGCGAGTTCGGCTTCCAACGGTCCCGGCGCGACCACGGTCAGGTCGGCCTGGACCAGCACGTGGTCCACCGGACGCGGCAGCGCGTCGATCATCGCCTCGATCGCCCCCGGGCGATCCTCGGCCAGCAGCGCCCGGGTCGCCGTGGTGAGCCCGCCGAGGCCGATCAGGCCGAGCGCGGCGCCCTCGGCCATCGTCCAGCGCACGGTCTCGTCCCGCAGCCGCCCGCCCCGCCGCGGCGCGCGCCAGGCGAGCGCGGCGACCAGTTCGTCGGTGCTCTTCACGCCGGCGCCTTCGGGCAGCGCCGCCAGCGCGAGGAGGATCCGGCGCCGCGAAGTGGGCGCCAGCGGACGGCGCAGGTCTTCCGAAAGCGGCGCGATCGGCTTGTCCTTCGCGTCCCGCCCGCCGGCGAGACCGGGCAGCCGGGGCAGTTCGAGCCAGGCCTGCGCGACCGTCATCCAGCGCTGCGCGGTCGGCGACGCGAGCCACGAATCCGTGAGCGTCGTCGGCACCCATTCCGGCGTGGTCGCTTCGCTGTCGGCCACCAGACCGGCGCCGACCGCGATCTCCGCGAGCAGGGTCACCCGCGCTTCGTCGACGTCGAGATCCTTCGCGAGCTTCTTCAGCTCACGGACCCCGAGCCCGCCGGACTTCAGCACCGGTGGCGGCGTCTCGGACCAGGCGCGAAGCATGTTTTCGGTCTGGCGCAAGAACTCCATCGCCTCGCCGGCCGCCGTCGTGTCCACAGTGGACTGCTGATGCGGATGGACGGGGAGCTCCGGTTCGCGCAGCGACGCCTGCTCGAATACCACCCCGCCGCGCAGCGCGATCCCGATCTCACGCGGCAGCTCGACGGTCTGATCGTCTCGGCGCAGCAGCAGTCCCCTGGCGAGCAGGCGCTGGACGGGGTTCTGCGCCCGTTCCAGCGGGACATCGGCCGACGCGTCGCGGGTGCGGCCGATCGGCGGCCCGGCGGCCAGCGTCGTCAGCAGGGCGCGTTCGTCCTCGCCGACCTCCGCGAGCGCGGCCTCGATATCCGTTCCGGCGAGCGAGGGGGACGACGCCCCGAGCCCGGCGGGGAAGGGGCCGAGCGCGTCGCGGGCCGACGGCGGGACGCGCAGCGCGTCGTCCTCGCCCCAGACCAGGGCCCGCTTGCGCAGCAGTGTCAGCGCCTCGCCGATCTCCGTGCCCGCGAGCCGCGCCACCTCGGCGGCCGGGACCGGCTCGGTGTCCGCTCCGGCCAGCAGCAGGGCGTCGAGGACGGCGAGGGTGAAGGTGTCGAGGTCTTCGCAGGCACGCGCGACGGAGCCCGGCGTGCCTGCCCGGGTGGCGAGCACGATGGTGTCGGACGGGGGCGGCGTGGACAGGTCGCGACGCGTGCGCAGCAGCGCGGCGAGGGCGTCGTCGGACTCCTGGCGCAGCCAGTCCGCCAGGGATGGCGCGGGCATAGAAGACCAGGATACCGGGCGGGTGGTGGCCCGGCAGCCGCGTTCGGGCAGACTGTCCCTCGAGAACGGCTTGACCATGCTCTGGAGGACGTTGTGGCGAAGGGCGATAACAAGAAGCGCGCGGGCATCGACCCCACGTGGCCCGGTGAGGACGGGGAGCACCCCGTCACCGAGCTCGCGTCCGATCGGCAGGGCGCCTTGTCCCCGTTCGGCGACGTGACCTTCCCCCTCGACGCGGTGCCGTACGTGCACCCCGAGACCGAGATCAACCGGTAGAAAGCTACCGACGGGTTACCCCTGCGAGGGTTCGTGGCGGTCGTCACGGGAGTAGGTTTTCGAGCGACCTATTCGAGCTTTCCTCAGCGGGGGTAGTGCCATGCCGGTTCCCGGTCCCGGATATTCGATCACCGTCCGGGTGGAGGCCCCCGCGTCGTCCACCGCGGCGGGTGATCTGACCACCGCCGTCGGCCGGGTCGGCGGCGTGCTGACCGCGTTCGACGTCGTCGAGTCGCACCCCGATTCGATCGTCGTCGACATCAGCGCCAACGCCCTGTCGGAGAACCACGCGCAGGACATCACGCAGACCCTGGACTCGCTGCCGGGCGTCCGCGTGCGCAAGGTCTCCGACCGGACGTTCCTGATCCACCTCGGCGGCAAGATCGAGGTCAGCCCCAAGGTCGCGCTCCGCAACCGTGACGACCTCTCCCGCGCGTACACGCCGGGTGTCGCCCGCGTCTGCCAGGCGATCGCGGCGAACCCCGAGGACGCGCGCCGCCTGACCATCAAGCGCAACACCGTCGCGGTGCTCACCGACGGCTCCGCGGTGCTGGGGCTCGGCAACATCGGCCCGGCCGCCGCGCTGCCGGTGATGGAGGGCAAGGCGGCGCTGTTCAAGAAGTTCGCCGACGTCGACGCGTGGCCGGTCTGCCTGGACACTCAGGACACCGAAGAGATCATCATGATCGCGAAGGCGCTCGCGCCGGTGTACGCGGGCATCAACCTCGAGGACATCGCCGCGCCGCGCTGCTTCGAGATCGAGAAGCGCCTGCGTGAACAGCTCGACATCCCGGTCTTCCACGACGACCAGCACGGCACCGCGATCGTCGTGGTCGCCGCGCTGCGCAACGCCCTGCGCGTGGTCGGGAAGAACATCGAAGACTGCAAGATCGTCGTCAGTGGCGTCGGCGCGGCGGGTTCGGCGATCATCCGCCTGCTGCTGCGCAAGAACCCGGGCGACATCGTGGCCGCCGACATCGACGGCATCGTGCACTCCGCGCGCGGCAACCTCGACGAGAACCTGACCTGGATCGCCGGTCACACGAACAAGGAACAGCAGGCGGGCACGCTGCACGAGGCGCTCGTCGGCGCCGACGTGTTCATCGGGGTCTCCGCGCCGAACCTGTTCGGTGCCGAGCAGGTCGCGACCATGAAGTCCGACGCCGTCGTGTTCGCGCTGGCCAACCCGGACCCGGAGATCGACCCCCTGGAGGCGCAGAAGCACGCCGCCGTGGTCGCCACCGGCCGCAGCGACTTCCCGAACCAGATCAACAACGTGCTCGCGTTCCCCGGCGTCTTCCGCGGGCTGCTCGACGCGCAGGCGCACCACATCGACGACTCGATGCTCCTCGCGGCCGCCGACGCCATCGCGGACGTCGTGGACAACGGCAAGCTGAACGCCTCGTTCATCGTGCCGAGCGTGTTCGACAACGCCGTCGCCCCCGCGGTCGCCGAAGCCGTCAAGAAGGCGGCGAAAGCAGCGAAGGCTGCTCAGTCGTAGGACGTGGTAGCAAAGGTCCCTTGCTCCATTCGGCGGTGCCGTCATCACTGAGACCGACCTCGAGGCCGACTTCAGGGTGACGACTCCGCCGATGGCCCGCTCATAGGCTCGGCTCCGACCAGGAAGTCGATCATGACGGGGGTTTGGGGATGACTCGCTCTGTCCTGAGCAGGATCGGGACACTCACGGCCGCGGCGGTCACCATGGCGGTACTCGTACCGGCCACGGCGTCCGCCGCGGTTTCGTCTGTCAGCTGGGGGCCGTGTCCGGAGGACGCGGCCGCGCCCGGCGTGGAATGCGCCACTCTGAAGGTCCCGCTCGATTACCGCAACCCGGGCGGGAAGACCATCGACGTCGCCATTTCCAAGCTCGCCAGCACCAAACCGGCGAAGCGGCGCGGCATCATGCTCACCAACCCGGGTGGCCCCGGCGGCCCCGGGCTGACCATGCCCGCGGGGTTGCGGTCGGCGGGCATGCCGTCGAGCGTGCTCGACGCGTACGACATCATCGGCTTCGATCCGCGCGGAATCGGCCGCAGCACGCCGGTCACCTGCGATCTCAAGCCCGAGCAGCAGGTCAGCAACGTCCCGTTGTACGCGCGCGACGCCGCGGCGGTGGCGGAGCGCGCGAAGTACGTCGAGGGCGTCGCGAAGCAGTGCGCCGACTCGAAGACGGCCGCGAACCTGCCGTACATCACCACGGCCAACACCGCCCGCGACATGGACCGCATCCGGGAGGCCTTGGGCGAGGAGAAGCTCTCGTACTACGGCGTCTCGTACGGCACCTACCTGGGCGCCGTGTATTCGACGCTGTTCCCGCGGCAGACCGATCGCATCGTGCTCGACAGCGCGACCGGTCCGGGTGGACTCGACACGACCGGGTCCCGCCGGCTGGCGGAGGGATTCCAGGACCGCTTCCCGGACTTCGCGAAGTGGGCGGCGGCGCGGCACGCGAGCTACGGGCTCGGCCGTACTCCACAGCAGGTGACGGCGAAGTTCTACGAACTCGTCGCCAAGCTCGACGGCGGCGCGGTCCCCGGAGTGGACGGCGCGGCCTTCCGGGCGGGCACGTTCGGTTCGCTGTATTCGACCAGCTCCTTCCCGGTGCTGGCCCAGCAGTGGCAGGCGCTCGACACCGAAGGCGTCGTGAAGCAGACCGCTCAGGCTCAGCAGCTCGACGTGGCGCAACTGCTGTCCGCGCAGCTGCACGTGGTGTGCAACGACGTGAACTGGCCGGAGAAGGTCGCGGTCTACCAGCGCAACGTCGAGAAGGACCGGGTGCGGTATCCGATGTTCGGCGCCGCCGCGGCGAACATCTGGGCGTGCGCCTACTGGCCGTCCGAGCCGATCGAGCCGCAGGTGCGGATCGGCGACCGGGGTCCGTCGAACATCCTGGTCGTGCAGAACCTGCGTGACCCGGCGACCCCGCTGAGCGGGGCCAAGGAGATGCGGCGCGCGCTGGGCGACCGGGCGCGGATGGTGTCGGTCGACGACGGCGGGCACGGGGTCTGGCTGAGCTCGGAGAACGCCTGCGGCAACAACGCCGTCAACCGGTTCCTCGTGGACGGCAAGCGTCCCGCGCACGACACGGCCTGTGCCGCGGACCGGGGCGGGCTCTTCGCGTCGATGACGCCGGAGCAGCGGCAGGAACGGGAGAAGGCCCTCGGCGAGGTTCGCTCGAAGCAGCGGATGTTTTAAGGACTAGCCTGCTGGGCGTGAGTGAACTCAGCCACGTCGACCATACGGGCGCCGCCCGTATGGTCGACGTTTCCGGCAAGACGCCCACCGCCCGCACCGCGCTGGCGGGCGGCACCGTGCACACCACGGCCGAGGTGCTCGGCCTGCTGGCGACGGACGGGCTCCCCAAGGGCGACGCGCTCGCGACCGCGCGGATCGCGGGCATCATGGGCGCGAAGAAGGTGCCCGAGCTGATCCCGCTCTGCCACCAGATCGCGTTGTCCGGGGTGAAGGTCGAGTTCGTCCTCGACGAGACCGCCGTGCACATCACCGCGACCGCGAAGACGAACGACCGGACCGGCGTCGAGATGGAGGCGCTGACCGCCGTCGCCGTCGCCGGGCTGACGCTGCACGACATGATCAAGGCCGTCGATCCGGCGGCGACCCTCGACGACGTCCGCCTGATCCGCAAGGACGGCGGCAAGACCGGGACCTGGGAGCGGCCGTGAACCGGGTCGCGAGGGTGATCGTGGCGTCGAACCGTGCCGCGAAGGGCGTCTACGAGGACACGACCGGCCCGGTCATCGCGGACTGGCTCGCTTCACGGGGCTGGGAGGTGCCCTCGCCGGTCGTCGTCCAGGACGGCGAACCGGTCGGCGAGGCCCTGCGGGACGCCGTCGCGGCCGGGGTCCAGGTGATCGTGACTACCGGCGGCACCGGCATCTCGCCGACGGACCGCACCCCGGACGTCACCCGCGCCGTCCTCGACTACGAACTCCCCGGCGTCGCGGACGCGATCCGCGCCGCCGGACTGCCCAAGGTGCCCACCGCCGTGCTCTCGCGCGGCGTCGCGGGCGTCGCGGGCCGGACCCTCGTGGTGAACCTGCCCGGTTCACGCGGCGGGGTGAAGGACGGCCTTGGCGTACTGGACGGGATCCTCGACCACGCCGTCGACCAGCTGGCGGGCGGCGACCACCCACGGGAGGCACAGCAGTGAGCGTTCGGGTCGCACGGATCGCGGTGGTCGACGAGCCGCTTTCGGTCGAAGAACACGCCCGGCTGGTGGACGACGCGGCCGCGGGCGCCGTCGTCACCTTCGGCGGGGTCGTCCGGGACCACGACGGCGGACGGTCGGTGGAGCGGCTCGCGTACGAAGGGCACCCCAGCGCCGCCGACGTGCTCGCGGAGGTCGTCACGGACCTCTCGGAGAAGTGGGAAGGCGTTCGGGCGGTCGCCGTCAGCCACCGGCTGGGCGCGCTGGCCATCGGGGACGTCGCGCTGGCGTGCGCCGTGGCGGCCGAGCACCGGGGCCAGGCCTTCGCCGCCTGCTCGGAGCTGGTCGACGAGGTCAAAGCGCGGCTGCCGGTGTGGAAGCACCAGCACTTCAGCGACGGCAGCGACGAATGGGTCAACTCGCCGTAGCGGGGTGAGCCGGCCCCGGACCCGCCAAGTGTCATGAAAGGGCCGTTCAGGACATTTTTCGTCCTGAACGGCCCTTTCATGACATCTGGAGGCACGACCGGCCCCGGACACGACAAAGCCCCACCTCCGGGGGAATGGCGCGGTGGGGCCTTGGGCACCTGGAGTACTTGGCACCCCCACTCACGTGATCGAAAGCGGAACACGCGAGTGCGGCCTCCAGTCACGCGAGTTACGTCCCTGATCACGCGAGTCACGCCTTCGCACACGCCGCGCCCGTGTTCCAAGTCCGTCAAGGCCTCCTTGAGGGGCCCAGAGTCCCTCAAGGAGGCCTTCACGGACTTGGCAATGGGGCGAGCCTCCACCGGCCGAACCGACACCCACCCCGGACACGACAAAGCCCCACCGCCGGGGGAATGGCGCGGTGGGGCCTTGTCAGTCGTGACGTGGCCGCGCGGGGAATCCCGCGGGCATCACGACTTACTCGTGCTCAAGAGCTCACTTGGTGGCGAGCTTCTGGCCGACGACGATGAAGTCGGCGTTCGACACGTAGTCCTTGTTCAGCTCCTGCAGCTTCTGGTAGCCGCCCTGGACGTTGAACTTGGAAGCGATCTTCGACAGCGTGTCGCCGGCCACGACGGTGTAGTCACCCGCCGGGTTCGAGTTGGCGACGTTCGCGGCCGGGGCCGGAGCCTGCTGCTTCTGGACCGGCGCGGTCGACTTCTTCGGGGTCACCTTCTTGGTGGCCTTCGGGGCGCTCGACTTGGCCTTGGCGGGGCTGGCGGAGCCGCCCTTCTTGCCACAGTGCGGCCACGCGCCGATGCCCTGGCCCTGGAGGACCCGCTCGGCGACGGCGATCTGCTGCTCACGCGACGCGTTGTGCGCGCTGCCGGTGCCGCCGTAGGCGCGCCAGGTGCTCTGCGAGAACTGCAGACCACCGTAGTAGCCGTTACCGGTGTTGGTGCTCCAGTTGCCGCTGCTCTCGCACTGCGCGATGGCGTCCCAGTTGGTCGCCGACGCGGGGGTCGCGGCGATTGCGAGGGGAGCGCCGACCGCGACACCCGCAATGGCGACGCGGGCGATGTGACGGGTGGCGGCGGACATCTTGCGGTGCTTGCCTCGGTAAGACATGTGAATAAATCTCGCTCCCTGCGCCTACGAGTCGGTGCTGAGGGAAGACCCGCGGGTCTTGGCCGGCCGTTGCGGGCCGGCTGACTTCGCCTGACGCACGACGCGTCGGCTCGGTCCCCTCGTCCCTGTCCGGAAATGCTTTCGCTCGGGGTTGGGTCCGGGAATCCGTTGGACAGGGCTCGGCGCTACGGGTTCCCGGTGTTGCGTGGTCGGTCGGGGCCAACCGAAAAGCGACGGTACGTAACGAACGGCCGGGACGGAAATTATTCGAGCTGTGACCTACATCACAGTAACAGCACGCAACCCATAACGATTCGGCTGTTTGCGCAGGTCAGCGGGCCGTTATCTGGCCGTTTCCTGACCGAGATAATTCACGGATCGTGAGGCTTGCATCACGTGGATTAAGGGATGACTGGCCCATTCGTGCGCCTTCGCGCGCGAATGGGCCGCGCACTTTAGCGAGACCTCAAGAAGTTCGCCAGTCCTGGCAGGTCATCCGTATTCAGGTGGTCGACCCCGGCGGCGACCAGCTCTTTCCACAACGCGTCACGGCCGGGCCCGGCGGCGTCCGGCGTGGCCCAGAAGCGCACGCGCTGACCCGCCGCGTGGGCCCGCTTGGCCAGGTCGTGCAGTTTCGCCCGCTCCTCGGCGGGGAAGGGGCCTTCGCCGGTCCAGGTGAACAGCCCCGTCCAGGAGTCCGAGACCAGCGGGGTGACGCGGGGGTCCGAGCCGATGCCGAGGTCGTTCTGGTCCTTGATCCGGCCGTCGTAGAAGGCGAGCCGGAACTTCTGCCCGAGCATCACGTCCTTGGGTCGCCCGCCGGAGATCACGGCGGTGACGGCCCGCTTCTTCACGTGACCGAACGCGTACAGAGAGAAGAGGAAGGAGTAGCGCGGGTCGTGCAGCCGCTTCTCGAGCGCCGCGTAGGTGCTGTTCGCGTCGCCCTTGACGTCGATCAGCAGCTGGAACTCCGCGCGCTGCCGATAGACGCCGACGCCGTGGTTGGCCAGCACGCGCTTGCGCAGCGGCTCCAGGTAGAGCGACTCCAGCGTGCGGTCCGGACGGGTGTCCGCGAGGTCGTGGGCGACCAGCAGCTGCCCGTCCACCAGGTAGATGTCGGCCTCGACGCTGGTGAAGCCCTGATCGAGCGCGTCCTGCAGCGGACGGGTGTGCTCGTAGTCGTTGTGGCTGTGCGCCTGCGGCAGCGGCCTGACGCCGCGTTCATGGGCGGAGGCCGGGGCGGTCGCGAGGCTCGTGGCGGCGACCGCGGCGAGCAGCGCGGCGAGGATACGGCGGGGAGTGATCACTGGCGCATCCTCGGCTGCTTCGGCGACCGGACGGTGAACTCGAGACGGCGAGCAAGGGACCTTTGCTACCACTTTCGAGGTTCGCGCAGGTCAGCGATGGTCAGCGGCGGGTCAGCCGCCGGCGAACGGGGGCAGGACGTCCAGTTCGGCCGCGTCGGTCAGCGGCCGCGTGAGATCCCGCACCGCGACGCCGTCCAGTAGATAGGAGACCGCGTCGAGCAGCTTCGGCAGCTTCTCCGGGTGGAGTTCGCGAAGGCGGGCGACGGCGTCGGCGACGCGGGCGCCGTCCGGGAGCGTCACCTTCTCCTCGTCGAGGCCGACGGCCGCGCGGGCCGAAGCGAAGTACCGCACCACGATGGTCACCATGTCAGCCGCCGATCGCGCTCATCGGCCGGATCGGCTGCGCGAACCCGGCCTCGTTGATCTCGTGTCCGGCGAGCTTGCCCCACATGGTCGCCCGCCAGGCGTCCGCCACCTCTTCTTCGCGCGCGCCCGCGCGCACGAGGGCGCGCAGGTCCGTCTCGTCGTTGCTGAACAGGCACGAGCGCACCGCGCCGTCCGCGGTCAGCCGGGTCCGCTCGCAGGCGCCGCAGAACGGCCGGGTCACCGACGCGATCACGCCGACGTCGCCAGGGCCGCCGTCGACCAGCCAGCGTTCGGCGGGCGCCCCGCCTCGCGCCGCGGGGAACGGCGACAGCGAGAACTCCTCGCCGAGCATGCCGAGGATCTCCTCGGCGGTGATCATGTCGCCGCGGTTCCAGCCGTGCTGCGCGTCCAGCGGCATCTGCTCGATGAACCGCAGGTGGTACCCCTCGGCGAGGCAGAACTTCAGCAGCGGCACGGCCTGGTCTTCGTTCAGCCCGCGCATCAGCACCGCGTTGACCTTCACCGGGTCCAGCCCGGCTTCGCGTGCGGCGGCCATCCCGGCGAGCACGTGCGAAAGCCGGTCGCGACGCGTGATCGTCTCGAACAGCGCGCGGTCGACGGTGTCCAGCGAGACGTTGATGCGGTCCAGCCCGGCGTCGGCGAGCGATTTCGCGCGCTTCGCGAGCCCGATCCCGTTGGTGGTCATGGAAAGCCGCGGTCGCGGTTCGAGCGCCGCGACCCGCTCGACGATCTTCTCCAGCCCTTGGCGCAGCAGCGGTTCGCCGCCGGTGAGCCGGATGTCGGTGATCCCGAGCCGTTCGACGGCGATCCGCAACAGGAGCACGAGTTCGTCGTCGGTCAGCACGTCCGCGCTCGGCATCCATTCGAGCCCTTCGGCGGGCATGCAGTAGGTGCAGCGCAGATTGCACTTGTCGGTGAGCGACACCCGCAGGTCGGTCGCCACGCGGCCGAAGGTGTCGATCAGAGCGGGGTTGTCCGGCCTGGGCACGCTGGGGCGACCACGTGTACCGGGGACACGGGGAAACCCGAGATCGACTGCTGTCATTGACACCAGACTAACCCCGAAGCGGGCGAAAACCGACTGTCTAGAATTCGGCGGGTACCGAATCGGGAGGGTTTCCGGATGGCGAAATATCCGCTCTCGGCGGACGAATTGGCCCGGTTCGCCCATCTCGGCAGGGAAAGCAGCACGCTGACCGTTCTCCGGCACGCGCGTATCGCCGAGCGGATGGGCCTGTCCGCCACCGACCACAAGGTGCTCGAACTCGCCGGGCAGGCGCCGGGACCGTTGACAGCGGGCAGGATCGCCGAGCTGACCGGGCTGTCGACGGGCGCTGTGACCGGCGTCATGGACAGGCTCGAGAAGGCGGGTCTCGCCCGCCGCGTCCGGGACACCGCCGACCGCCGGAAGGTCCTGATAGAGGTCGTTCCCGGTGCCATGGAGCGGTACGCGCCGCTCTTCGAATCCGCGTACACGAACATGAAGTCGGTGCTCGAACAGTTCTCTCCCGACGAGCGGAAAGTGCTGGAGCGATTCCAGAGCGCGGTGCTCGACGGCCTTCGCGACGAACTCACCGGTTCCGCATAGCTTTTCCGTATCTGCGGAAGTAATCTGCCAGGCATGCCGCAATTTCGGTTGTCTGAGGCCGCTCGTCTGCTCGGCGTCAGCGACGACACCGTCCGCCGCTGGGTCCGCGCCGGCCAGCTCACCGCGTTCGACGACTCGGCGGGCCGCAAGGTCGTCGACGGCGCCGAGCTCGCCGCGTTCGCCAAGGCGCAGGCCGAACAGCCCGAGGATCCCTCGAACGTCGGCCGCTCCGCGCGCAACCGCTTCGTCGGCCTCGTCACCGAGGTCGTCACGGACAAGGTGATGGCACAGGTCGAGCTGCAGTGCGGCCCGCATCGCGTGGTCTCCCTGATGAGCGCCGAAGCCGTCCGCGAACTCGGGCTGCGGCCGGGGGTGCTCGCGGTCGCCGTCGTCAAGGCGACCACCGTCGTGATCGAAACCCCGGAAGGAAGCCGATGAGGAGACTCGCCCCCGCCCTGCTCGCGCTGGCACTGGCCGCGACCGCCTGTGGTTCGGATCAGCCGGTGACCGCGACGGTCGAGTCGAGGACGCTGACCGTGTTCGCGGCGGCGTCGCTGACCGAGTCGTTCGGGACGCTGGGCAAGCGGTTCGAGGCGCAGAACTCCGGGGTGACCGTGAAGTTAAGCTTCGAGGGCTCCTCTGCGCTGGTGCAGAAACTGACCCAGGGCGCCAAGGCGGACGTGTTCGCCTCCGCCGATCAGGCCAATATGGACAAGGCGGCGAAGGGTGAGGTGCTCGACGGGCAGCCGTCGGTGTTCGCCACCAACCGGCTCGCCATCGCGGTCGGCAAGGGCAACCCCAAAGGCATCAAGGGCCTCGCCGACCTCGCGAAGGACGGATTGACCGTGGTCGTCTGCGCTCCGCAGGTGCCGTGCGGGTCGGCGGCGAAGAAGGTCCAGCAGTCCTCCGGGGTCACGCTCAAACCGGCCAGTGAGGAGCAGGACGTCAAGTCGGTACTCGCGAAGGTGCAGTCGGGTGACGCCGATGCCGGGCTCGTCTACGTCACCGATGCGACGTCAGCGGCCGGGAAGGTGGACAAAGTGGACTTCCCCGAGGCCGCGGGCGCGATCAACAGCTACCCCATCGCGGTGGTGAAGGACGCTCCGCAAGCCGACCTCGCCAGGCAGTTCAGGGACTTCGTCCTCAGCGAGGAGGGCAAGAAGGAATTGGCGAAGGTCGGTTTTGGCGCGCCGTGACCCCGCGTTTCGTCCTCTGGATGCGGTAGGTGCACGCGCAACGACCGCATTCAGAGGACTAAACGCGGGGGTGCCGTGGGTGCTCTGGCCGCCGGCGATCTGCGCGCTGGCGCTGGTGGTGCTGCCGGTCGTCGGCCTGCTGGTGCGGTCGGATCTGACGCGTTTCCCGAGCCTCATCACCTCGACGTCGTCGCTGAACGCGCTCAAGCTCTCGCTGCTCACCGCCGGACTGTCCACTGTGGCCTGTGTGCTGCTCGGCGTCCCGCTCGCCGTGGTGCTCGCGCGTTCGGGGGCGCGCGGTGTCCGTGTGCTGCGCGCGGTGGTGCTGCTACCGCTGGTCCTGCCGCCGGTCGTCGGCGGCCTGGCGCTGCTGTACCTGCTGGGCCGCAAGGGTTTCCTCGGCGTCCTGGTGACCACGCTGACCGGCGAGCAGGTGCCGTTCACCACGGCCGCGGTGGTCATCGCGCAGACGTTCGTGGCGATGCCGTTCCTGGTCGTCAGTCTCGAAGGTGCCCTCCGCGGCGCCGGTGACCGGTACGAACGGGTCGCTTCGACACTCGGCGCCAAGCCGTGGACGGTGTTCCGCCGGGTCACGCTGCCGCTGCTGCTGCCCGCACTCGGCTCGGGCATCGTGCTGAGCTTCGCGCGGGCGCTGGGCGAGTTCGGCGCGACGATCACCTTCGCCGGAAGCCTCGAAGGGGTGACCAGGACGCTGCCGCTGGAGGTCTACACCCAGGCCGAGGTCGACGTCGACAGCGCCGTGGCGCTCGCCTTGCTGCTCATCCTGGTCGCCGTCGCGGTGATCGCGCTCGCCCGGCCGCGCGCGCTCGAAGGAGTCCGGTCGTGACCCTTTCGGCCGAGATCGCCCTCCGGCGCGGCGAATTCACCTTGGACGTCGGCTTCGAGGTCCCCGACGGCGGAGTGCTCGCGCTGCTCGGTCCCAACGGGTCGGGCAAGTCCAGTGTGCTCGGCTGTCTCGCCGGTCTGCTCCGGCCGGACCGGGCACGGATCACGCTCGGCGGGCGCGGCCTGGCGGGCCTGCCGCCGCACGCGCGCGGGATCGGCCTGCTCTCCCAGGACGCCCTCCTCTTCCCTCATCTGTCCGCTTTGGACAACGTCGCCTTCGCGCCGCGCTCGACCGGAGCCGGGCGCGCCGAGGCGAAGCGGCGTGCGCGGGAGTGGCTGACCGAAGTGGACGCGCTCGAACTCGCCGATCGACGGCCCGCCCAGCTCTCCGGCGGGCAGGCGCAGCGGGTCGCGATCGCGCGGGCGCTGGCCGCCGAACCGGGACTTCTGCTGCTCGACGAGCCTTTCGCGGCGCTGGACGTCGACGCGGCGCCCGCCATCCGGGGGCTGCTCCGCCGGGTGTTGCGTTCCGGACCGCCGACCGTCCTGGTCACGCACGACCCGCTCGACGCGCTGGCGCTGGCCGATCACGTCGCCGTCCTCGACGGCGGCCGGATCGTCGAACGCGGCGAGACCCGCAAGGTCCTTTCCGCGCCGCGCACGGCGTTCACCGCGCGGATCGCCGGGCTGAACCTGGTGCCCGGCGTCGCCGTCGAAGGCGGTTTGCGCACGTCAGGCGGGCAGTTGGCGGGTATCCCGGCCGAGGACGTCGTCGAGGGCGAAGCAGCTGTCGCCGTCTTCGCGCCCAGCGCCGTCGCCGTGTACCTGCGCGACGGCGAGCACCGGGGCAGCCCGCGCAACACCGTCGAGGGAATCGTCGACGCGCTCGAACCACACGGACCGGTGATCCGCGTCCGGGCCCGCGGCGACGATTGGGCGGCGGGTCTCGCCGCCGACCTCACCCCGGCCGCGGTCGCCGAACTGGCGCTCGAACCCGGCACACCGGTCAATCTTTCGGTCAAGGCGGCGTCCGTGGCTGTTCACGCCGTCTCGGATCATTAGGGTGAGAGGTATGAACGAGCGCCGTTGGACCTACCTCAGCGACATGGATGGCGTGCTGGTGCAGGAGGAGCATCTCGTGCCCGGCGCGGACGAGTTCCTCAAGGAGCTGCGCGCCAACGACATCGGCTTCCTGGTGCTGACCAACAACTCGATCTACACCCCGCGCGACCTGCGGGCGAGGCTCGAGCGGACCGGTCTCGACATCCCCGAGGAGGCCATCTGGACCTCCGCGCTGGCGACCGCGAAGTTCCTCGCGTCGCAGCGGCCGAACGGCTCGGCGTTCGTGATCGGCGAGGCCGGGCTCACCACGGCACTGCACGAGGTCGGCTACGTGCTGACCGAACGCGACCCGGACTACGTCGTCCTCGGCGAGACGCGGACGTACAGCTTCAGCGCGATAACCCGCGCGATCAGGCTGATCGAAGGCGGCGCCAAGTTCATCGCCACCAACCCGGACGCCACCGGCCCGAGCATGGAGGGCTCGATGCCCGCCACCGGTTCGGTCGCCGCGCTGATCGAGAAGGCGACCGGCCGCTCGCCGTACTACGTCGGCAAGCCGAACCCGCTGATGATGCGTTCCGCGCTGCGGCGGCTCGGCGCGCATTCCGAGTCGACGCTGATGATCGGCGACCGGATGGACACCGACGTCCACTCGGGAATCGAGGCCGGATTGCAGACGATCCTGGTGCTCACCGGCATCTCCACCCGGGAGAGCGCGGAGCACTACCCGTACCGGCCGACCAAGATCATCGACTCGATCGCCGATCTGGTCGGGCGCACCGCCGACCCGTTCGGCGAAGGCTGAGCGACAGAGTCGCATGCGGAGGGCTTATCGTCAGACGATGCACGACGATCAGCCCACGTCCCCGACCTATGTGGTCGGTGACGTGCACGGACACCGGGACGAGCTGGCCGAGGCGCTCCGGGAGAAGGGGCTGCTCGACTCCGACGACGACTGGGCCGGCGGCGAAGCGACCCTGTGGTTCCTCGGCGACTTCGTCGACCGGGGGCCCGACGGCGTCGGCGTCATCGACCTGGTGATGCGGCTCGAACGCCAGGCCGCCACGGCGGGCGGGCACTGCGGGACGCTGCTGGGCAACCACGAGATCCTGCTGCTCGGGATGTACCACTTCGGCGACACGGAGGTGCCGTCCGACTTCGGGCCGCGCAGCTTCGCCCGCAGCTGGGAGATCAACGGCGGGCTGCTCGAAGACCAGGACAGGCTCACCCCGCAACATATCGAGTGGCTGACCTCGCGCCCGCTGCTGACGCTGGCCGCGGATCACCTGCTGATGCATTCGGACACGCTCGAGTACCTCGGCTGGGGCGAGGACATCGACGGGATCAACGCGCGTGGCCGCGAGATCCTCGAAGGCAGCGACATAGAAGCCTGGTGGGACGTGTGGCGGCGGATGACCACGCGGTACGCCTTCCGCGGCCCGGAGGGCGCCGACGTCGCGCAACAGCTCATGGACCGGCTCGGCGGCGAGCGGATCGTGCACGGGCACAGCGTCATCGCCGACCAGCTGGGGATCCACCCCGCGCAGATCGAGGGACCGTATCTCTACGCGGGCGGGAAGGCGCTGGGGATCGACGGCGGGTTGTTCGTCGGCGGTCCGTGCCTGATCATCCCGCTGCCGTGGGAGCCCGAGGACTGAGCCTCAGGGGAGTTCCACGATCTCCTTGCCCAGCGGCATCAGCGACACCGGGATCATCTTGAAGTTCGCCACGCCCAGCGGGATCCCGATGATCGTGATGCACAGCGCCACCCCGGTCAGCACATGGCCGATGGCGAGCCAGAGCCCGGCGAAGATGAACCAGATGACGTTGCCGATCGTCGAGGCGGCGCCGGAGTCGCGCCGGTCCACCACGGTGCGGCCGAACGGCCAGAGCGCGTACGCCGCGATCCGGAACGACGCCAGTCCGAACGGGATGGTGACGATCAGGATGCAGCAGATGACGCCGGCGACGATGTAGCCGAGCGCCATCCACAGGCCGCACAGCACGAGCCAGATGACGTTGAGGATCAGGCGCATCAGACGTGCAACTCCCCGCTGGCCACGGTGACCGCCTGCCCCGAAAGCAGGACGCGGTCGCCTTCGAGTTTCACCCGGACGATGCCGCCGCGGGCCGAGGCCTGCTCGCCGACGAGCTTGTCGCGGCCGAGCCGGGCGGCCCAGTACGGCGCGAGGACGCAGTGCGCGGAGCCGGTGACCGGGTCTTCGTCGATGCCGACGCCGGGCGCGAAGAACCGGGTGACGAAGTCGATCCCGTCCACGTCACCCGGTGCGGTGACCATGAGCCGTCCGGTCCAGTGCGCCCGCAGCGCGGCCAGGTCCGGCGCGAGCGAGCGCACCACGGAAGCGTCGTCGACCACCGCGAACAGGTTGTGCTTGCTGCGCCCGACGTACTCGAACTCCAGCCCCGGCAGGATCGACGACAGATCGTCGTCCGACTCGCGGGGCGGATCCGACGGGAAGTCCATCGACACCCAGCCGTCCTCGGCGCGGCAACGCAACTCGCCGCTTTTCGTCGTGAAGGTCTGCTCGCCGCCGAGGACGTGCGTGGTCGCCAGCGTCGCGTGCCCGCACAGGTCGACTTCGGTCTCCGGCGTGAACCAGCGAAGCGACTTCGGCCCTTCGCCACCGACCTCGACGAAGGCCGTCTCGGCGTGCTTCAGCTCGGCGGCGACGGACTGCATCCAGCCCGCGTCGCCCGGAGCGTCCAGCAGCACCACGCCGGCGGAGTTACCGGCGAAGGCTTCGGAGGTGAAGGCGTCGACGATGTAGAGGCGCATGCCCTCGACGATATCGGCCGCCGCCGGACCCGGCCTCCGGGTTTCCCCTGAGGTGGTCTCCACTTGCAGGTGGCCGCCGTCACGCCACGTTCCTAGACTCGACGCGTCGATGCCGCCGAACGCAGGAGTCTCCATGCCCGACGCCCCCGCAGTACCGAGCTACGCATCGGGAATCTCGGACACCCCGCTGCTGGGGGACACCATCGGCGACAACTTCGATCGCACCGTCGCCGCCTTCGGCGACCGGGACGCGCTCGTCGACCGCGCGGCCGGGAAACGCTGGACGTACACCGAACTCGCGGCCGAAGTGGACGCGCTCGCGCTGGGTCTGCTCGACCTCGGGATCGCCAAGGGCGACCGCGTCGGCATCTGGTCGCCGAACCGCTGGGAGTGGACCTGCGTCCAGTACGCCACCGCGAAGATCGGCGCGATCCTGGTCAACATCAACCCGGCGTACCGCTCGCACGAGCTCGAATACGTGCTGAACCAGGCCGGGATCAAGCTCATCGTGGCCGCGAACTCGTTCAAGACCTCGGATTACGCGGGCATGATCGCCGAAGCGGGCCCGAAGTGCCCGGCGCTGGAACACGTCGTGCTGCTCGACAGCCCGGAGTGGCCGTCGATGCTGGAGATCGGGCGCAAGGCCGACCGCGCGCCGCTGGTGGAGCGGCAGGCCGAACTCTCCGCGGACGACCCGATCAACATCCAGTACACGTCCGGCACCACCGGCTTCCCCAAGGGCGCCACCCTCAGCCACCACAACATCCTCAACAACGGCTACTTCGTCGGCGAACTCTGCAACTACACCGAAGCCGACAAGATCTGCATCCCCGTGCCCTTCTACCACTGCTTCGGCATGGTGATGGGCAATCTCGCGGCGACGAGCCACGGCGCCTGCATGGTCATCCCGGCGCCCGCGTTCGATCCGAAGGCCACCCTCGAAGCCGTCGCGGCCGAGAAATGCACGTCCCTGTACGGGGTTCCGACGATGTTCATCGCCGAACTGGCCGACCCGGACTTCGCTTCCCACGACCTGTCCTCGCTGCGGACCGGGATCATGGCCGGCTCACCGTGCCCGGTCGAGGTGATGAAGCAGGTCATCGACCGGATGGGCATGGCGGAGGTCTCGATCTGCTACGGCATGACCGAGACGTCGCCGGTTTCGACGCAGACCCGCGCGGACGATTCGGTGGAGCGCCGGGTGTCGACGGTCGGCCGGGTCGGGCCGCATCTGGAGGTCAAGGTCGTCGATCCGGAGACGGGGCTGACCGTGCCGCGCGGCGAACCGGGCGAACTCTGCACCCGCGGCTACTCGGTGATGCTGGGTTACTGGGAACAGGCCGACAAGACGGCCGAGGCGATCGACGCGGCGCGGTGGATGCACACCGGCGACCTCGCGATCATGGACGCCGACGGATACGTCAACATCACCGGCCGCATCAAGGACATGGTCATCCGCGGCGGCGAGAACCTGTACCCGCGCGAGATCGAGGAATTCCTCTACACGCATCCCGACATCCTCGACGCGCAGGTGATCGGCGTCCCGGACGAGAAGTACGGCGAGGAACTCATGGCCTGGGTCCGCATGCGCGAGGGCGCGGAGCCGCTGACGGCCGAAGCGGTGCGGGAGTTCTGCGAGGGCAAGCTGGCGCGCTACAAGATCCCGCGCTACGTGCATGTCGTCGAGGAGTTCCCGATGACGGTGACCGGCAAGGTGCGCAAGGTCGAGATGCGGGCGGAGTCGATCAGCATCCTCGGGCTGGAGAAGGCGGCGGCGACCAAGCACGCCTGACCGCGGCTTCTCCTGGCCTGTCCGCGTGGGATGGGCCTCCCGCGCGGTGTGATCGTTCACAGCTTTCGCGTGAATGGGGGCTCGCCGGGGTGGGCAGTCTGTGATCGGGACGGTGACAGCGTCCCGGACAGAAATCCCACAACCGTAAGGAAACGGGGAATTCTCATGCGTACGATTCGCCGCACTCTGGTCGCTTCGGCCCTCGCGTTGCCGCTGACGCTCGGAGCCGCCGGTATCGCCTCGGCGGACACCTACGGCAGCACCGAGGTCCAGGCCGGGCCAGATGGCGCAGCGACGCACAGCGTGCAGTCCGACACCCATCGCGGATCGAGCTCGTTCCACGAGAACTCGGCCGCCGCAGGGCCGGACGGGGCCGCGCACAGCAGCACTTCCGCGACCGCCGGTGAGAACGGCGACAGCCAGTACCGGCAGCACAGCGGCTGGGCGGGCCAGGACGGTGCCGGGTCCAGTGAGACCCACTCCAGTACCGATGGCGGACACGACCAGGGCGTCCTGAGCGGCACCCTCGGCGCGATCGGACTCTGAGCATAAGGAGCTGAAAGGGCCCTTCACCGCATCGGACGCGGTGAAGGGCCCCTTCAGTCCAAGATGACACTTCGAGGCAACCTGTCACACCGTTGTCGCGTGTTCCCTTCGTGGCGGACCCGAACCGCCGCGAAGGGGAGAAAGTCATGACACTCAAGCGAAGCAGAAGAGTTCTCGCTCTGGCCGGCTCGCTGGCGGCGCTGCCGCTGATGCTGCCCGGCGTGGCGGCCGCCGCCACCGGGCCGATCGATCTGGGCACGCTGCCGGGGGATCAGTACAGCGAGGTCAACGCGGTCAACGACGACGGCGTCATGGTCGGTTCGTCGACACCGCTGGAAACCCAGATCAAGTACCACGCGGCGAAATGGGACGCGCTGGGCCGGATTTCCGCGTTGCCCGGCCTCGGCGGCGAGCAGAGCAAGGCGACGGACGTCAACCGCGGTGGGGTCGCGGTCGGCTGGGCACACAAGGACGCGAACTGGAACCAGGCCGCGGTCAAGTGGGCGTCCGACGGAACGGTGACCGCGTTGCCGTACCTGCCCGGCGGGGATTACGCGACCGCGAACGCGATCACCGACGGGGGCGTGATCGTCGGCGCCGGGCGCGCGGCGGACGGGACGATGCACGCGGTCCGGTGGAACCCCGACGGCAAGGTGGTGGACCTCGGCGGCTTGCCGGGCGGCGCCTACGCGAACGCGGAATGGATCACCCCGGACGGCAGGACCGTAGCCGGAACGGCGTCCGACGCCGCGGGGAACAACCACGCCGTGCGCTGGAATTTCGACGGCGCCATCACCGACCTTTCCCCCGGGAATCCGAACAGCACCCCGGAGGACATGAACGACTTCGGCGTGATCGTCGGAAGCGCGGAGGTGAACGGCACCACGAAACCCGTGCGGTGGGAACGTGACGGGCGGATGACCTGGCTCGACTGGCCGGAACGGGACCCGGGCTGGGCGCGCGCGGTGAACAACGCCGGTGTCGCGGCGGGCGGCGGCTATCTGGTGTTCGGCACGACGAGCCCGGTCAAGTGGAACCGGGCGGGTGCTCGCACGACACTTTCGACCGCGCGCGGACTGGGTTACGACATCGATCGGCTCGGCACGGTCGTGGGCCTGGAGAACAGCGTCGCGACGAAGTGGTCGGCGAACGGCACTCCGACGGTCCTCGGCGGGTTGCCGGGCGGCTCCTACAGCGTCGCCACCCACATCGCGGCGAACGGAACGGTCGTCGGCTTGTCCGACAACGAAAACGGTCGCACTCACGCCGTGTACTGGCCCGCCGGCTAATGCGCGTGAAGGCCCCCTTCCCTCGACTGAGCCGAGGGAAGGGGGCCTTCACGCGCCATCAGGCCGCGGAGTTGGCCGCAGCCGCGGCGATCGCCTTCGCGTCTTCTTCGCCGAAGGTCTCTTCGAGGTTCTCCGGTGAGTAGTCGAGGTCGATCTGCTCCACCGGCATCCCGCGCGCGGACTCGATCGCGCCGAGACGCCGCTGCGCCCGGTCCGCCGCGTACTGGATGATCTCCTCGGGGTCGTTGTCGAACGGGATTTCCTCGAACTGGTCCTGCACCCACTGGATCATGCCCAGCGCGTGGGGGAGCAGTTCGCCCATCCGCTGCTGCACCGCGTCCCACAGCGAATCGTCCGCGGCCACGTGACGGCGGCAGGTGAAGGTGCCCCACGCCATGTGGCGGCGTTCGTCGTCGCCGATGCGGCGCACCAGTTCCTGCATACCCGGCAGGATGTCGTGCTGTGTGCAGATCAGCTGCCACGAGTAGTACCCGGTCAGCGCGAGACTGCCCTCGATGACGTGGTTGTAGGTGACGCTCGCGCGGATCTGGTTGAGCGGACTGGGATCGTCTTCCAGCGCGCGCAGGGATTGCGGCAGCTCTTCGTAGAAAAGCTTGCGGTAGTGGGGATTCTCCGCGACGTACGGATGCAGGTCCTCGGTCAGCCCGACGGAGTCCATCCAACGACGGAACACCTCGGTGTGCTTGGCTTCCTCGAAACAGAACTGCGTCAGGTACATCTCGTCGCCGAAGCGGCCGGTCGCGGACATCGCCCGCATGAACGGCTGGATGTCTTCGGTGACCGCCTCTTCGCCCGCGATGAACTGTGCCACCAGATAGGTCGTCGATCGCTGCTGTTCCGGGTTGAGGCTTTCCCAGCCTTCGCGTTCACGGGAGAAGTCGATGTCGGCCGGGTTCCAGAACTTCTTGTTCCCCTTGACGAACAGCCGCAGCGGGAACGAGTCCCAGTTCAGCCCGCCCTTGCGCAGTGAGGAGAAACCGGTCCGCAGTTCGGAGAGCGTGTCGGTCATGATGTCCCCTTCGAATCGGTGGTCAGCGCCCGTATCGCGGGTGCCAGCACGGCGACGACCGCCGCCGCCGCCTCGTCGGCCGAATGCGTCGGCATGACGAGATGGGACAGGGAAAGCCGCACGACGGTCTCCGCCAGCAACGTGGCGGATTCCGGGGAGAGCGACGGCTCGAACTCGCGGTACTGCCCGGCCGCGACCTCGGTGGCCGCGGTCAGGATCGGTTCGCCCTTGGTGGTGAGCAGGGGAAGGAGGTCCTCGCCCGCTTCGGTGCCCAGCGTGGTGGCGACGAGCCGGTTCTCACGGGCGTGCTCGATCGTGTACACGACCGCCTCGCGGATCCCGTCGCGCAGGTCCAGCGCGTCCTGGACGCGCACGCGGATGCCTTCCAGGAACTCCGAAGTCGTCCGGAGGACCACGGCTTCGGCGAGCGTGCCCTTGTTGCCGAACTCGTTGTAGACGGTCTGCCTGCTCACGCCGGCGCGGGCGGCGACGTCCGCCATCCGCAGGGCCGTGTAGCCGTGTTCGGTGAGCAGCTCGGTGGCCGCGTCGAGCAGTGCCTCCCGCAGGGAGGCCTTGGTCCGATCGGAGAAGCTCGTGATCTCGCCCACACTTCCAGCTTGACACAGATCACGCGCATGTCAAAGAAGTTGACGGGTGTCCGTCCGGTGTAAATCGGTCGGTGGCGGCGGCTACCGTGATCGTGTGGGCATCACCGTGGGGTTCGACCTCGACATGACACTGATCGATCCGCGGCCGGGCATGGTCGCGGTGATGAACGCGCTCGGCGTGGAATCCGGCCTGCCGCTGGACGGCGAATACTTCGCGGCCAACCTCGGCCCGCCCCTCGACGCCAGCCTGCGGGGTTTCGGCGCGCCGGAGGAGCGCATCCCGGAGCTGGTGGCGCGGTTCCGCGCGATGTATCCGGAGACGGTCGTGCCGGTGACGGTCGCGATGCCCGGCGCGGCCGAAGCCCTGCACGCCGTCCGCGAGGCGGGCGGACGCACCGTCGTCGTCACCGGCAAATACGCGCCCAACGCGAAACTCCACCTGGACGCGCTCGGCCTGGAGGTCGACGTCCTGGTCGGGGAACTGTGGTCGACGGAGAAGGCCGCCGCGCTCACCGAGCACGGCGCCCGTGTCTACGTCGGGGATCACGTCGGCGACATCCGCGGCGCGCTGGCGGCGGGCGCGGTCCCGATCGGCGTCACGACGGGCCCGTGCACCAAGGAAGAGCTGCTCGCGGAAGGAGCCGACGTGGTGTTCGACTCGCTGACCGAGTTCCCCGGCTGGCTCAGCTCTTTCGGCGAGCCTCGCGGATAAGGGCGATCAAGCCGAGGGCGAGCCCCAGCGGAGTGATCACGCCCGCCGCGGCGGAAAGCCACACCGGCAGGTTCTCGAGTCCGGCGGCGAACATGACGAAAACCGCTGTGACGGCGATCATGCCCAGCGCGAACAGGCCGATGCCGACGCGCATGAGAATCGGTTTGCCGGGCTTTTCGGGGACGGCCACAGCGGCCTCCTTTACTGCGGTCTCCATGAAGGAGAGGGTATCCGCCGGTATCCGCTTCTCCACAGGGCCTGTGGCGAGATACGCTTATGGGACGCGCGCCCTGGGTACGCCCCCGGGCGCGTTCGTTGTGAGCGGGACAGCAAAGGATTGGTGAGGGAAGTGCCGACCGGCAAGGTCAAGTGGTACGACGCGGAGAAGGGTTTCGGTTTCGTCACCCAGGATGGGGGCGCCGACGTCTACATCCGCAAAGCCGCGCTGCCGCAGGGCGTCGAAGGGCTCAAGGCCGGGCAGCGCCTCGAGTTCGGTGTCGCCGACGGCCGCCGCGGCCCGCAAGCGCTCTCCGTCCGGCTGCTGGATCCGCCGCCCTCGGTCGCCGAGGCGCGCCGCCGCCCCGCCGAGGAGCTGCACGGGCTCATCGAGGACATGATCAAGCTGCTCGAACTCAAGGTGCAGCCGGATCTGCGGCGCAACCGCTACCCGGACCGCAAGAACACCAAGCAGATCGCCGAGATCATGCGCGCGGTCGCGCGGGACCTCGATCCCTGATCGGCGCTCCCCACCCTCATCGCGCGTGAAGGCCCCCTTCCCTCGGCTCAGTCGAGGGAAGGGGGCCTTCACGCGCGATCAGCTCAGGGACGCCGCGCGTGGTAGCAAAGGTCCCTTGCTCCCTCAGGCGGCCGGCGGCTCGACCTGCAGCGACCAGATGGCCGTCGTGACCGCCTCGGCGTCCTCCGGTCGTCCGGTCCGGCTGAGCACCGAAGCCTGCGCGACCTCGACGACGAGGATCTGGTCGTCGGGCCGCGGCGTCGTCACGGTGTAGGCGAACCGGTCCAGCGACGTGATGATGTCCTGCTTGAGCTCCTGCGGCTCGCCCTGGCCGTTCACGTACTGCACCGTGACCTTCCACGGCGTTTCCGCGATCGCGCTCGGCACCGAGATCTGCACCGGTTTCCCCGGCCGGATCCGCAGTTTGCCCGCGGCGTCGGGCCTGGTGGTGCACTGGGCGGTCTTGATGTCGCACGACGCCAGCGGGCCGACGTTCACCGTCTTGCCGTCGGCGAAGAAGGTCACCTCTTCGGGGCCGGGGGCCGCGCAACCGGCCACCACGAAACCACCCGCCGCGAGCAGGGCCAAAATACGAAGTCGCCGCATACGGTGAAGATTACGAGCCCGGCCGCCACCGGGAGTCACCGGGCTGCGAGGGGACCGGCGTTTCGCTGGTCGGCTCCGGGCGCAGCGGCCGGTCGCCGCCGAGACCCGGGATCAGCGAGGTCCCGCGCCGGACCATGAACGTCTGCGTGAACCCGACGGCCAGCAGGATCGACAGCACCAGGAAGCCGATCCAGTACGTCGGCGGCAGCAGCAGGCCGACGGCGCCGCCGAAGCACCAGGACATCTGCAGCACGGTCTCCGACCGCCCGAACGCCGAGGCGCGCGACTCCTCCGGCAGGTCTTCCTGGATGACGGCGTCGAGGCTGATCTTCGCCAGCGCGCTCGCGGTCGCGCCGACGAGCGCCACGATCGCCGCCGTCGCCAGTCCGGCCGCCACGGTGGCGATGATCGCGATGCCGAGACAGGCTCCGACACAGGCCAGGATCACCTGATCCGGTTTGCCGAAGTGCAGCCGCGAACCCAGCGCGTTGCCGAGGAAACCACCCACGCCCGCCGCGGCGCCGATGACGCCGAGCAGCAGCAGCTGGTCGAACGGGCTCTGCCCGCTGCCTTCCGCCTGCGCCTTCACCGCGAACGCGGAGAACATCATCAGGAATCCGGTCAGCACCCGGACGGTGCCGTTGCCCCACAACGAGACGACGATCTGCCGCCCCATCGGCTGCCGCTGCTTCTTGACCCGCCGCTCGGGATGCGCGGACAGCGACGCCGGCACTTCGCCTTCGGTCTTCTCGACCCAGGACGGGATGCGCATCGACTGCACCGCGGCGGCGACGCAGATCAGCATGGTGAACCACAACGCGCCCTGCGAACCCCAGATCGCGTTGACCCCGCTCGCGAGCGCGCCGAAGGCGCCGGCCGCGACCAGGCCGAACACGGTCAGCCGCGCGTTGGTCTTGGACAGCGTGATCTCGGGCGGCAGCACCCGTGGGGTCACCGCGGCCTTGAGCACGGTGAACGACTTCGAGAGCACCATCATGCCCAGCGCCGCCGGGTACAGGAGCCAGTCGTCGAAGTGCAGCGCCATCACGATCGCCATCAGCGCCTGCCCCGCCGAGGACACGCACATCGCCAGCCGCCTGCCGCGCTGGATCTTGTCCAGCGCCGGGCCGATCACCGGCGCGACCAGCGCGAACGGCGCGATGGTGATGAGCAGGTAGAGCGCGACCTTGCCCTTGCTCTCCCCGCTGGTGGCGGCGAAGAACAAGGTGTTCGCCAGCGCGATCGCCATCGCGGCGTCGCTGGCGTAGTTCAGCATCACCGCGTACGTCAGCGAAGTGAGGCCCGACTTGTCGGCGCCGTCCGCCTTCGTCGCGCGCTGGAACGCGCCGACGGCCTGCCCGGTGAGCTGACGGCTGCGCATCGCCGCGACCCGGGTGACCGTGATCTTCTTCGGCATCTTCGGCAGAGAGCCGGCGCGTGGCGGGACCGCGGTCGTCGGATGCTCGTGCGGCGGTTCCGGCACCTCACGCGGCTCGCCCGCGTAACCGCCGGTGTCGTAGTGCTCGTACTCGCCGCTCCCCGGCGGGTGTTCGTCGTAGAACCCGCCCGGACGACGCCGGACGGGTTCGGTCTGACGCTGCGAAGGATCCGGGTACGGCCGCGCGCCACGAGGAGGCGTCCTCGGTGGCGGCGGTGGCTGGTGGTGTCCCATCGGGATCGCGCCGGTGCGCGCCTCGTCGGCGGTCGGCCCGGCCGGATGCGGCTGGTACTGGGGGTGGGGACGGGCCGCGCGCGGCGGCGGGGGCGGCACCGGCTGCTGATCGACCCTGGTCGGCGGCGGTGCGGACCAGCTGCGTGCCTGGGCGGCGCCGGGCTCCGGCGTCCACTTCCGCTTGCTCTTGCGGCCGCGCTCCTTGCCCGGCCGGCCGGAACGCGTGCCGTCGGGTCCGGAGTTCGAGCCGAAGATTCCCACGCTTCAATCCTGCCTTACGCGAGGTCCGCTTCGCGCGTTCACCACTGCTTTCTAGGGGATGGGGACGAACTTCACCCGAAACATCCTCGGCCAGAGCTTGCCGGTGATCACGAATTCGTCGGTCCCGGGCACCGCCGCGATGCCGTTGAGGACGTCCGCGGAGCCCCGCTCGGCCCCGTCCAGCAGGCCGGCGGCGTCGATCTCGCCGGTGACCCGCCCGGTCGCGGCGTCGATCCGCAGGATCCGGTCGGTCTGCCAGACGTTCGCGTACACGGAGTCGCCGACGCATTCCAGCTCGTTCAGCTGGTCACGGCCGACATCGACACCGCCAGTCGGCGCGAAGGACACCGGGTCGCGGAAGGTCAGCTTCGACGAGCCGTCGCTCATCACCAGCCGCCCGTCGTGGTGGCAAAGGCCCCAGCCCTCGCCGGTGTAGGTCACCCGCCTCAGCTCGGCCAGCGTCTTGGCGTCGCGTTCGATCGCGACGCCGTCCTTCCAGGTGATCTGCCACGCGGTCGCCCCGAGCACGGTGATGCCCTCGCCGAACAGACCGGGCAGTTCCTGCCGGACCGCCGGCGCCGCACCCGCGGGCCCGGCCCGCATCGACGACTTCCCGACCAGGCCGGTGCCCTCGTACAGCGTCTCGCCGGAGAACTCGAGGCCCTGGGTGAAGGCGCCCGGGTCGTGGGGCAACGTCGAGAGCACCCGCACCTTCAGTTTCTCGGGCGCGGGCGGCGCGGCGTCGCTCACCGGCGCGGCGGCGCAGCCACCGAGGACGGCGGCCAGCAGGAGCGAGGTGGTCATCAGCGTGCGCACGCGGACAGCCTGACACGGACCGCGATATCGCGTGCGGCAGAATGGGGGCATGACCCTGCTGTTGACCCTGGACGACGGCTCCATCCAGCGCAAACTCGCCGAGGCGGTCGATCTGGCCCGCGCGGCGGTGCTGGAGGACGCCGGTGCCGAACAGGTCGGCGCGCACGTCGGCGTGGACCGGGAGGACGCGGTCTCCGCGAGCCACCTGTTCGAGGCGACCGTGACGGGGTATCGAGGCTGGCGCTGGTCGGTGACGGTCGCGCTCGCCGGTGAGGACGAGCCGATCACGGTCAGCGAGGTCGTGCTGATCCCCGGTCCGGATGCGCGCGTCGCCCCGGCGTGGGTGCCGTGGGACCGCCGGGTGCAGGCGGGCGACCTCGGCGTCGGCGACATCTTCCCGGTGGAGAAGGACGACCCGCGGCTCGCCCCGGCGTACCTGGAATCCGACGACCCCGCGGTCGAGGCGGTCGCCAAGGAGATCGGGCTCGGCCGGGTCCACGTGCTGTCCCGGCACGGCAGGCTCGACGCCGCCGCCCGCTGGCACAGCGGCGAGTTCGGCCCGCGGTCGGACATGGCGCGCAGCGCGCCGGACGTCTGCGGGAGCTGCGGGTTCTTCGTGCCGCTCGCCGGGTCGCTCAGCGCGGCCTTCGGCGCGTGCACCAACGACATCTCCCCGGCGGACGGCCACGTCGTCGACGTCGAGTACGGCTGCGGCGCGCACTCCGAGATCGAGGTCGAGGTGACCTCGTCGGTGCCGGTGGCGGAACTGGTCTACGACGACTCGCTGATGGACTTCGAGCCCGCTCCGGAGACGCCGGCCGAGGCGACGGAACCCGAGCCGGCCGAGACCGCGGAGGCTGCGGTCGTCGACGAGTCCGAGGCCCCGGTCGCCGAGGTGCCCGAGACCGCCGAGGTCCAGCCGGAGGTCGAACCCGAGGCCGCCGAGCCGGTCGCGGAAACCGCCGACGAAGCGCAGGTCGAGGCCGAAAGCGCCAGTGAGCACTGACCCGTTCGGCACCGAGCGGCTCCGCGCCGCCGTCCTGCGGGCGTGGGCCGATTCGCCGACGCGCTTCACCGAGGACACGAACACCGAGAACGACCTGCGGGTCGGTGGCTATCGTGACCGGCTGTTCGTCGAGCTGGCGCAGAACGCCGCCGATGCCGCCCTCGCCGCCGGTGATCGCGGGACGCTCCGAGTGTCCGTTGTGGACGGTGAGCTGAGGTTCGCCAACACAGGTGCGCCCCTGGACGCACGCGGTGTCGAATCCCTTGCCTCCCTTCGCGCTTCCGGCAAGGGGGAGGAGACCGTCGGCCGGTTCGGCGTCGGATTCGCCGCCGTGCTCACGGTTTCCGCCGAGCCGAGGATCGTTTCGGTGACCGGTGGGGTCGCGTTCTCCGCGGAACGCACGCGGGCCGAAGCCGATCGCACCGGCGACGTTCCCGTGCTGCGGCTGCCGTGGCCGGTCGCCGACGACGAGCCTCCCGTGCCCGAGGGTTTCGCCACCGAAGTCCGCCTTCCGCTGCGCGACGACGTCGACCTACCCGCCCTGCTGGCGGATCTGAAGAACGACATCGGCGATCTTCTGCTCACCTTGCCCTGGCTGGAAAGCATCGAGGTCGAAGGTGGTGTCTGGCGCCGCTCCGATCTCGGTGACGGCGTCGTCGAGCTCGCGTCGCCGGACGGTTCCGAGCACTGGCAGGTGCATCGCGGCGAGGTCGTCTGGGCCGTCCCACTCGACGGATCCGGTTCGCCCCGGCCGCTCGGCGACGATGTCCTGCACGCGCCGACCCCCACGGACGACGAGCTTTCCCTGCCCGCCAGGCTGATCGCGACGCTCCCGATCGAGCCGTCCCGGCGCCGCGCGCTGCCGGGTCCGGAGCTGACCGCCGCGTTGAAGAACGCCGCGCGGGAGTACGTCGATCTCGTCTGTTCCTTGCCGGGCAAGGAACGTCTGGCGCTCGTGCCCGGAGCGGGCTTCCCGCGTTCCACTGTGGACGGAACGCTGCGCGAGGCCATCCTGGAGAATCTCACCGACTCGCCTTGGCTTCCCGCGCAGGAGGGTGACGATCTGCCGGGGCGTCAGGCGCGTGTCCTTTCGGTGGACGTGCCGGGATTGGCGCCGCTGCTGGCCGATCTCGTACCCGGACTGATTTCACTGTCCGGTGTGGACCTTCGCGCGGTCGGCGCGCGGACGCTTTCGCCCGCCGAAGCCATCGAGTTGCTGACCGGGGCCCAGCGCGAGCCCTCGTGGTGGCGTTCGCTCTACGACGTGCTGCTCCCGGCGCTCGAAGCACACGACCTCACCAAGGACGATCTCGGCGCGTTGCCGGTGCCGATGTCCGACGGCCGTACCTTGCCCGGCGTCCGCGACGCTCTGCTCGTCGGAGGCTCGGCGGAACTGCTCGAACTCCTGTCCGATGTGGACATCATCGGCCTGCGGCTGGTGCATCCGGCCGCCGCGCATCCGTTGCTGGAACGCCTGGGTGCCAAGCACGCCGAGGCGAGCGACCTGCTGGAAGCCGACGCGCTGAGCGCGGCCGTCGAACGCAGCGTCGAAGACGTCCGGTCCGGTTTGGACGGTATGGCGCTCGCGGGCGCGGTGCTCCGCCTGATCGCCGAGGTCGGCGACGAAGCCCCCGACTGGGCGGGTGCGCTGGCCCTGCCGAGCGAGGACGGCTGGCGTCGCGCGGACGAACTCGTGCTGCCGACGTCGCCGCTGGGCGACATCTTCGACCCCGAGGTGTTCGAAGAAGACGGCGCTTTGTCCGTGCTGGACGAGGAATTCGCCGAAGACTGGCCGGTGGCCACGCTCGTCGCGGTCGGCGTACTCGATTCGTTCGCGATCGTCACCGACGACGAACCCCTCGAACCCGAACACGGGCTACCCGAGGAACACGAGTGGTGGGACTCCCGGGAACGGCCGCCGTCACGGGTGCTCGCCGTGCGCGACCTCGACCTCGTCGGAGACGACGCCTGGCCGGAGGCGCTGCGCCTGCTCGCGGCGCGTCCCGAGACCTGGCGAGCGCTCACCGAACCCGGCGGGCACACCGGCTGGTGGCTCGCGCGGTACGCGTTGCTGGACGGGCACGCCCCGCTCGACTGGCGGATGCCGGAAGCGTCGGCGCTGGCCGGGCTCTACGACGTCGTCCCGGATTCGGGGCTGAGCAAGGAGATCCTGCTCGCCGCCGGTGTCCGGACGGAGCTAGGCGCGGATGCCGAAGACGTCGAGGATCTCTTGGATCGGCTCGGGGATCCCGAGCGCAAGGTGAGCCCCGGGCTCGCTTCCCGCGCGCACGCGGCTCTCGCCGAGTACACAGTGGACGTTCCCGCGCCGGACCGGGTCCGCGCCGCGGACGGCTCGGCCGTCGACGCTCGCGACGCCGTCGTGCTCGACGTGCCGTGGTTCGCGGCCGTGCTGCCGCCGGAGCGGATGGTCGTCTCGGCGAGCGGCGCCGCCGCGCTGGCGGAACTGCTGGACCTGCCGGTGGCGAGCGGTCTCGACGCCAAGGTCACCGAAGACGGCGAGTACGTGCCGTGGACGGAGCTGTCCGCGCTCCGGCTGGCCGCCGATCAGCTGGGTGTCGAACTGCCCGAGGGTGGCGTGCTGCTGCACGAGGCGCTGACGGTGACCTTCGAGGACGCGGAACACGAGGTCGCCTGGTGGTCCGACGGCAGGCTGCACGCCGCCGACACCCCGGAAGGCCTCGGCCGGGCCTTCGCCTGGGCCACGGACCGCTGGGCCGACCGTCACGTCCTGACGGCCCTACTCGACGACCCCTCGCCCTCGGCCCTCCTGAACTGACCGCGTTTCGTCCTCTGAATGCGGTCCTTAGAGGCGCTGGGCGCTCTTCGAGCCCCGGCGGGCGGCGGCGCGCTGCCAGGCGATGATCGCGAGACCGATGAAGCCGAGCACGACGCCGGAGAACGCCGTCTGCACCCAGATGCCGTCGGTCACAAAGAACAGGACCACGGTCGCGACCGCCCAGAGCGAGGTACCTACGATCACGACCGGCGTCAGGTCGGTCAGCCGCTTCGGCAGCTCCGGCGTTGGCCGCAATGAACCGTTTACTTCCCCGGAATTGATCGATTCGCCCACGTGGGGAAGGGTACCCGGCAACGGGCGAAGGGTGGTACGCGATGGCGGAGCAGCGCACCCGGTCCACACTGGACCGGTTCTTCAAGATCAGCGAGCGCGGCTCGACACCGGGGCGGGAGATCCGCGGCGGGATCGTCACCTTCTTCACGATGGCCTACATCGTGGTGCTGAACCCGCTGATCATCGGCAGCTTCTCCGCCGAAGACGCGGGCGCGCACAAGGACGTCCTCGGCAACATCCTCCCCGTGCCGCAGGTCGCCGCGGTGACCGCGCTGGTCGCCGGCGTGCTGACGATCATCATGGGCCTGGTCGCGAACTACCCGTTCGCCATCGCCACCGGACTCGGCATCAACAGCCTGATCGCGGTCACCTTCGCCTCCCAGATGACCTGGCCGGAGGCGATGGGCCTGGTGGTGATCGAGGGCCTGGTCATCGTCCTGCTGGTGTTCGCCGGCATCCGGACGGCGGTGTTCAACGCCGTGCCGCCGCCGCTGAAATCCGCGATCGCGGTCGGCATCGGCCTGTTCATCTGCCTGATCGGCCTGGTCGACGCCGGTTTCGTCCGCCGCGTGCCGGACGACGCGAAGACGACCGTGCCGGTCGGGCTGGGCATCAACGGTTCGATCGCGTCGTGGCCGACGCTGGTGTTCGTCGTCGGCCTGCTGGTCACCGGGATCCTGGTGGCGAAGCGGGTCAAGGGTGCGATCCTGATCGGTGTGCTCGCGTCGACCGTGCTGGCGATCGTCGTCGAGGCGATCACCAAGGTCGGCCCCTCCAAAGGCGTGAACCCGCTGGGCTGGAACCTCGGCTACCCGGCGCTGCCGGATCAGGTCCTGGGCCTGCCGGACCTCTCGCTGGTCGGCGACATCTCCTTCGGCGCCTGGACGCGGCTGCCGATCATCACCGTCGTGCTGCTGGTGTTCACCCTGGTGCTGGCGGACTTTTTCGACACCATGGGCTCGATGACCGGCCTGGCCAAGGAGGGCGGGCTGCTCCCGGCGGACGGCAAGCTCCCGAACGTCGGCAAGGCGCTGTTCGTCGACGGCACCGCCGCGGTGGCGGGCGGCTTCGCGTCGTCGAGTTCGAACACCGTCTTCGTCGAATCCGCGTCCGGTATCGCCGAGGGCGCCAGGACCGGGCTCGCGAACGTCGTCACCGGCGTGCTGTTCATCGCGGCCATGTTCCTGACCCCGCTCTATCAGGTCGTGCCGGTCGAGGCGGCCGCTCCGGCGCTGGTCGTCGTCGGCGCGCTGATGATGAGCCAGGTCAAGGAGATCGACTTCTCCGACTTCACCGTCGCGCTCCCCGCGTTCCTGACGATCGTGGTCATGCCGTTCACCTATTCGATCGCCAACGGCATCGGCGCCGGCTTCGTCAGCTACGTCGTCATCCGCGCGGTCACCGGCAAGGCCAAGGGCGTGCACCCGCTGATGTGGGGTATCGCCGCGATGTTCGTGGCCTATTTCGCGGTCGGACCGATCCAGGCCGCGTTCAACTGACCAGCGGTTATGTCATCCGTGGGCGATCTCACGGGCCGATGATCCGATCGTGAGGTATGCTAACTATATGTCCGGAGACACGCACGAGCGCTCACTGGCGAGCCGCCTGCGTCTCGCGGTGGTGCGGCTCAATCGACGGCTACGGGCCCAGCGTGCCGGTGACGGCATCTCGCTGACCCAGGTGTCCGCGTTGTCGACGTTGCACAAATGCGGTGCGCTGACCCCTGGCCAGCTCGCCGCGAAGGAAGGTGTCCAGCCACCTTCGATGACGAGGGTGATCGCCGCGCTCGAGGAGATGGGTTACGTCGAGCGCAGGCCGCATCCGACGGACGGCCGCCAGGCCATCGTCGAACTGTCCGATCGCGGCCGGGCCTACGTGATCGAGCAGATCACCGCGCGGGAGATCTGGCTGGACAAGCAATTGGCGGAGTTGAGCGCCGAAGAACGCGAAGTGCTCTCTCGCGCCTCCGAGATCATCGACAGGATGGCGGGGAACTAACAGCGGTGACGACCACGGGTAGCGAAACACAGTGTCCTTCCAAGACCACCGTTACCCGGGAACCCGCACCACCGCCACCTCCCGCGCGCGAGAAGCCGCGCGGGAGCATGTTCTCCTCGCTGAAGGTCCGCAACTACCGGCTCTTCTTCACCGGCCAGGTCATCTCGAACATCGGCACCTGGATGCAGCGCATCGCGCAGGACTGGCTGGTGTTCACCCTCAGCGGCAACGACCCGATCGCGCTCGGCATCGCGGTGGCGCTGCAGTTCGCGCCGACGCTGTTCCTCTCGCTGTGGGCGGGTGTGCTGGCCGACCGCGTCGACAAACGACGGCTGCTGATCGGTATCCAGATCGCCGTGCTGACGCAGGCGGTGATCCTCGGAGCCCTCGACCTGAGCGGGATCGCGGCGCTCTGGCACGTGTACCTCCTCTGTTTCACCCTCGGTGTGACGGCCTCGCTGGAGGTGCCCGCGCGGCAGTCGTTCGTCGCCGAGATGGTGGGCAGGGACAAGGTCACCAACGCCGTCGCGCTCAACTCGTCGATCTTCAACATGGCCCGGATCGTCGGCCCGGCCATCGCGGGTTTCGCGATCACCTGGGTCGGCACCGGCTGGCTGTTCATGGCGAACGCGGTGAGCACGGGCGCCGTCATCGCCGCGCTGGTGCTGATGAACCCGGACAAGCTCTTCCGCGGCCCGGCCATCCCGCGCGAGAAGGGGCAGCTCGTCGAGGGGCTGCGGTACGTCCGGCGGCGCAGTGACCTGATGACCGTGATGGTGCTGGTGTTCTTCGTGAGCACGTTCGGCATCACGTACTTCACGTCGCTGCCGATCGTGGCCGCCAACGTCTTCCACACCAACGCCGATGGCTACGGTCTGCTGTCGACGCTGGTCGCCGTCGGCACCTTCACCGGCGCGCTGATGTCGGCCCGTCGCAACAGCCGCGGCGGCCCACGGGTGCGGCTGCTGCTGGTCTCGGCGTTCCTGCTCGGCGCGTTCGAGGTGATCACCGCGTTCATGCCGACGTACCTGACCTTCGGGCTCGCGCTGATCCCGCTCGGCTTCGCCACGATCACCTTCCTGAACACGGCGAACGCGCTCGTGCAGACCGCGGTCAGCCCGGAGATGCGCGGCCGGGTGATGGGCCTGTACGTGCTGGTGCTGATCGGCGGCAACCCCATCGGCGGCCCGATGACCGGCTGGATGGCCGACGCCTTCGGCGGCCGCTCGCCGTTCTACATCGGTGGCGCTATCTCGGCGCTTGCCGCGGTGGTGTGCGCCGTCGTCCTGATCCGGCGTGGCGGGGTGAGCCTGCCGGTGCGGCGGTTCGGGAACGGACTGCGCGTGCTGAAGCGGGAACGGGTGTGAACCGGCTCGGCGTCGAACCGTCGGGGACCGGGTTCCTCGACTGGACGATCGACGGCGTCGCGTTGCGTTCGATGGTCCCCGCCGAGCAGCGGACGCCGTTGTTCCTGGACGACGACAGGTGGCGCGGGGCCGCGGTCGAGACGCTTCGCCGTCTCCTGGGCCGCCTGCCGGGCGATTTCGACGACGGCCGGGTCGCGCTGCTGATGTGTCCGCTGTGTGGCGATCTCGGCTGTGGCGCTTACAGCGTCGAGGTCGTCTTCGGTGACGACGTGGTCGAGTGGCGGGCCTTCGGCTGGCAGACCGACTACGAGCCGTTCGACGACCCGGAGGAGTACCGGTTCACCGGCGCCCGCTTCGAGCGGACGGCGTACGAGACGCTGCTCGGCGACCTCTTGTCGAACTACCGCGCCTAACGGCCGAGCAGCGGCGGCACCATCTTCTCGGCGAGTGCCACGAGGTCGCCGGTGCCCTTGAACCTGAGCGTCTGCCCGGCCGGATCGTCGGTGAGCTGCACGACGACGCCTCGTCCGTCGACTTGGGTGGGCAGCCCGGCGACCGTCGTGGTCGGGGCGACGGCGGTGGACAGCTCGCTGTAGTCCGCGGTCACGCCGTTCAACTCGCACGAGGCGAAGAAGTTCGGCTTCGCGGTGTCGATGGGCACGCTGAGCGCGCGGCCGAGTTCTCCGCACAGCAGCCACGAGATCACCGGCAGCGGCTTGTCCTTGATCGGGCCGGGTTCGGTCTTCTCGAGCGGGATCTCGCCGTTCTCGCCGATTTTCGGCAGCTTCGGTCCCGGCGGCATCGCACCGGCGATCAGCGCTTCGGCGAGCGCCCTCGCCTTCTTGTCGGTTTCCGGGCTCTTCACGGTCCTGCCGCGGATCGAGACGTGCAGCACCGGCGAGGCGCCGCTGTGCGGCGCGACTTCGACGAGTTCGACGCTCAGGCTGGTGCCGTCCTCGTTCGTGGCGATGACCGCGAGCTTGCCCGCGACCGTGGTCCTCGTGGGTAGCCCGCGGCTCGTGTCGTCCGGCAGCGCCGGCGCCATCTGCGCGCTGACGTCGAGCCGCGCGGTGACCGCGTGGCAGGACCGGCCGGCCTCGCGAAGTGTGCGGCCGCCGAGGATCTCCTCCCAGCGCTGCTCCGGGATCGCCTGGCACAGCACCTGCGCGGCGGTTTCGTCCGTCAGCGCGGCCACCATCTCGCCCGTCGGCATCGTGACCGGGCGGAGCGCCTGTCCGGACCTGGACGGCCAAGTCGCGGGGAGCTCGGCTTCGGGCTCGTCGTCCCGGTTCAGCACGGTGATCGCGACGACGATGCCGACGCCGAACAGCAGCAGCGCACTGACCAGCGCGCAGCCCGCCCAGATCCACATCGGACGGTCGGTCTTGCGCGCGATGGCGCGGTAGTCGTTCGGGGTGGCCACGGGGGTGAAGCTAGTCCGTCGGGCGCACGGTGTCCGGCGAAACGCCAACCCGATGGGCGGATCCGCGGAGGTGGGCGTTCGGAGAGGGGTGCGGTAGACTTCGACCAGCGCTGGTTAGTAAACCGGCGAAGTGGACCCGGCAGCCTTCCGGACGGTGGGTGGGCCGGGTTTCGCGTATTCTGACCTCATAAGGTTCGGATCTCTTCCGCCATTTCCCGCACCCGGGTTTTCCAGTGGCCGCCGCGTTGCCAGCACCAGCGAGGGCGTCCGGCACGGCCAGCAGGGGTTCTTCGAAGGCACGTAGATGCCGGTATTCGAGAGTGTCGTGACACCCGTGTCGTCGGACAGAGCGATAGAGCGTCTTCCGGTCCAGCTCCACTATCGACTCGTCGCTCTCCAGAACCAGCATCCGTGTCCCGGCGCTCGAAAGGTCCTCGACCAGCGCGTCGAGGCAGGCTTCGCGCTGACGACGTCGATGATGTGCGGAAGCGTCGTAGATCGTCACCGTCGGCCCGAGCCCGGCGATGGTGTCCAGGATCCGTTTCCGGCGTCCATCGTTCTCGTGGGTGAAATGCAGGCGCCGTTGCCCTGGCAGCACCAGACCGCGTATGGCGCGCCGGGCGGACGTGAGGTCGCCCGAAAGCAGCGCGGCGGCTGTCACCAAGTAGCCGCGCTCTTTGCTTTCGTCGACGAACACGTGGCTGGTCATCCGGTCATTGTTCCGGTGGGGGCCGACAAGAAGATCATCGGCCGAGTGTGATGCCGTTGCTTGTACGCAAGGAAGATGATGTCGTTCCCCTCTCGTGGGGGAGCCCGAAGCACCACCGGAGGGAACCGCCGCGAAGCGCTTCCGACGAGGCTTCAAGCTATGGACAGCACAGCGTTTCGCAGCGTTCCAGGAGTGCCCGGATGGGCGAAGTGGTCGGCGCACACCGTCGCACTGGTGAACGTCCCGTCCGGCCTTTGGCGGCTGGGACTCGCGGTCGGGATCCCGTTCGGGCTGGCTCAGTCCGAATTGGACAGCTTGAACACTCCCGGCTGGGGCTCGCTCTATCTCGTGTTCCTCGCCGTGTTCTCCGAAGCCGTCGCCTTCCTGGCACTCGGTCTCATCCAGCCGTGGGGTGAGACCTGGCCGAGATGGCTTCCGTTCGTCGGCGGCAAACCCGTTTCCGCCCGCAAGGTGGTGGTCGTCTCCTCGCTCGGCGCAGTGGCCACGACGGTCTACGGAGGCTTCTTCGTGTACACGACCTTCATCGGTGAAATGGCGGGCGAGCCCTGGGCGTACTGGCTGGTCGTCGTCCTCTACGCGCCGTTGGTGCTTTGGGGACCGCTGCTCGCGGCGGTGACGTGGCATTACCACCGGCGCCGTTCTCCGGCCTCGTGAGTACGTGGTACCGCACTCCTTCACGAACTTTCGACGAGTAAGTGCATAGGGCTTGCCACCGAGGCCTAGCATGCCCCAGGACTATCCAAAAAGGACACTAGTCGACATCAAAACGTCTGGTTTGGGCATTTTGCGTAGTATTGCCCGAGGGTCGTGAGTGGCGATGGTCGTTCTAACCCTCTTTAGCACTCACGACCCACGCGGGAACCGGACATCATGACGTCAATCGGGCGCACGGTCCGCGCAAGATGTCCGTTGTGGACACAACGCGCCGGGGTCATCCCCGCGAGTCATTCCGGAATCCCGCGTGGCATGGGTTAGAACCCGAAACGCCACTCACGACCACCTCGCCGACGGAGGCGGTTCCAGCGTCTCCCGCAGCTCGCCGTCCAACGCGTCCGCGATGTCTTCGACGGTCCAGCCGTCCCGGTCCAGCACGGGGTCCTTGATCGCGGTCTGCCGCAGCACGCACAGGATGTCGCCACGGAACCGGAGGATCTGCCCCGTGATCCCCGCCGACAGATCGCTGAGCAGGTACGTCACCAGCGGCGCCACCCGTTCCGGGGTGTGCTCCGGGGTCTGGACGACACTCGGATCGTTCCAGGCCATCCGCGTCCAGGCCACCGGCGCGACGGCGTTGACCCGGATGCCGTGTTCGGCCAGGTCCACCGCCCACGAGGCGGTCATGGAGGCGACGGCGCCCTTCGACGCCGAGTACGCGGCCGCGCGCCGCTGGCCGATCATCGAGCCGGAGCCGACGTTCACGATCACGCCGCCGCCCTGGTCACGCAGCACCTTCGCCGCCGCGGTCCCGCAGAACAGCGGGCCGAGCACGTTGACCTCGACCACTTCACGCATCCGCGCCGGGTCGGCCGCCCACGGCTCGGCCCGGTAGTTGACGCCGGCGTTGTTGACCAGGCCGTCGAGCCGTCCGAATTCGGCGACGCACCGGTCGATCAGTCCGGCGGCCTGCTCGGCGTCGGCGACCGAACCCTCATGGGAAACGGCCCGGCCGCCCAGGCCGCGGATCTCCCGCGCGACCTCGTCCGCGATCCCCGCTTCGACGTCGTTCACCACGACCGCCGCGCCCTGCGAAGCCGCATCGTGCGCGAAAGCCCTGCCGAGGCCCTGTCCGGCGCCGGTGATCACCACGGCCTTGCCGCTAAGAAGACTCATGTCACTCATAAGGGTGAGATCGGCGTCTCTCGACGGAACCCCTTGCCGGGGAATATGAGGTTAGGCTAACCTCATACACGTCCGCTTCGTGGTGGGAGCGGCAGTCAGTTCGGGAACGGACGAAGCCCCGCAACCGGGTCACCCCCGGAGGCGGGGCTTCGTTCATTCCGGAGGGTTCATGGTCGATGACCGCGCCGCCCGGGTCAAGGCACCCGGTCGAGTTCGATCCTGAACTCCTTCCGATAAGCCTCCAGGATCTCCTGGTCACCCGAAAGCCTGGTCTCCGTGCGGACGCCGTGGGTGGTGACGATCAGCTTGTCACCCGCCAGGGTGACGCGGCCGTGTTCGGCCGGCAGCGAGCAGGTCGGCCCCCGCGTGAAATGCGAGTCCGGCGAGGTCGCCTGCCAGAACGCCGTCGGGACGAACTCGTCCAGTGCCCGCGGCCGCCGCTCGATCCGGTACTGGGGCTTGCCGTCCTGGAGGACGTCGATGTCGCCGTGAGGCGCGTCGAGCACCAGGAACTCGCCGTCCGGGTCGGCCTGCGCCTCGGTGGCGGACAGCCGCAGCGGGAACCGGCTGAACCGGCCGAAGCCGACGTCCGCCAGCCACGGCTCCCCCAGCTCGACACGGACGACGGCGTGGTCGAACGGGGGCCCGACGGTGCCGTCCGCCCGGAAGACCTTCGCGGCCTGCAGGGTGACGTCGAAGCCGAGCTCTCCCAGCAAGGCGGCGAAGAGCCCGTTCAGCTCGTAACAGAAGCCACCGCGGCGCCGCCGCACGATCTTGTCGAACAGCGACTCGGTGTCCAGAACTATCGGTTCACCGAGGTGGATGCTCAGATTCTCGAACGGCACCACCGCGAGATGGCGCTCCTGGAGCGTCCGCAACGCGGCGACGTCCGCGGTGGCGGGGCGGTCGAGCCCGAGCCGGTCGAGGTATGCGGCGACGTCCATACGACCACCTTGACACCTCGACTTCGCTGGAGGTCAAGAAACGAAGAACGGGGCCCTCCTCCGAAGGAGAGCCCCGTTTCGTGGCGAGAAGTCAGCCGAGCAGCAGGCCGTTGCCACCGGCGACGGCGTTGTCGAACCGCTTGGAGATCTCGGCCCAGTTGAAGATGTTCCAGAGCGCCTTGACGTAGTCCGGCTTCACGTTCTTGTAGTCCAGGTAGAACGCGTGCTCCCAGACGTCGACCAGCAGGATCGGCGTGGTCGGGAGGACCAGGTTGTTGTGGTGGTCGCGCAGCTGCTGGGTGATCAGCGTCTTGCCGATCGGGTCCCAGGAGAGCGCGGCCCAGCCGTTGCCCTGGATCGTGGTGGCGACCGCGGTGAACTGCGCCTTGAACTTGTCGAAGGAGCCGAACGCCTCGTCGATCGCGGAGGCCAGCTCGCCGGTCGGCTTGTCGCCGCCTTCCGGGGAGAGGATCTTCCACCACACGACGTGGTTGGCGTGCCCGGCGAGGTGGAACGCCAGCGTGGTCTGCAGGCCGACGATGTCACCGAAGTTGCCGGCCTCGCGGGCCTCGGCGATCTTGTCGAGCGTGTCGTTCGCGCCCTTGACGTAGGTCGCGTGGTGCTTGCTGTGGTGCAGCTCGTTGATCTCGCCCGAGATGTGCGGCGCCAGAGCGCTGTAGTCATAGTCGAGATCGGGGAGCACGTAGCGGGCCATCGGCCCTCCTTCTGTCTTCGACACAAGTTTCCAAGGACGAACTTAGTCGTCTTCACCCGTTTGCGGCGACCGGGGGCGCCGCGTTTCTCCCCAGGTGGAACGACCCGTTCGTAGCGGCTGTACCCGGTGGGGCCACCGCCTGAAACCCACCCTGCTAGCTCCAGTTAGCTGGAGGTCAAGGCGATGTGACGGCGGTCATCAAGCCAGGTAGGGCAGTCCCACCAGGTGATAGGAGGCGATGACGCCGAGGAAGGCGACCAGGGCCACGGAAACCACCGTGTAGGTGATCCTGGCGGGCGTGGTCCACCAGCCGCGGACCCAGGCGAGCACCGCGCAGACGACGGCCGCGCCGGTCAGGAGCAGCACAGCGTTCGGCAGGAGCAAGGTGACGCTCAGCAACGGCGAGTGCCCGGACGTCAGCGCCACGGCGGCGGCGCTCAGATCGCTCATGAGCAGGGCGAAACCGGTCGTGAACAGCAGGACGGCCAGCGCCGCGGACCAGGCGGCGACGGTCGCGAACCGGGCTCCCGACGGGTTCCGCTCCCGGCCGCGCCGGACGAGCGCGCGGATCGGCCACCACACCAGCGCGCCCAGCAGGAGCAGCAGCGCCACACCGAGGATCAGCAGGTGCGTGGACGACGAGCCGAGCCACGACACCCGTTCGTAGGAGGAGTTCGGGTCGTCGCCCGCGAAGAGCAGGACCTCCCCGCCGGACTCGCGGAACGCGATCCGTTCACCGGCGGCGTCGGTGAACAGCCCCGGGTCGGTCTGCGTCCAGCGCCGGGTCCCCTCGCCGAGGCCGGAAGTCGTCAGCACGCCGTCGCCGTCCGCAGTCACCGTGACACCGCCCGCGAGCGCGCGGACCTTTGTGAAGCTGTCGTAGTCCAGCCGGGTGTTGTTGTAGCTGCCCTCGAACCTTGAGACATCACCCGCGAGCTTCACGGGAGCGGGGACGGGCGTGGCGGGCTGTAGCCGTTCGACGAACGCTTTCAGCACCTCGGCGGTCACCGCGGCGGCGTCGCCGGAGAACGCGCCGCCGTTGAACGCCAGGTACACGCCGGTGTTCTTCTCCGGCACGAGTTCCAGCACGCTGAAGAACCCCGGTGAATCACCGGTCTTCTCCACCAGGCGCAGACCGTTCAGATACCGCTCGGAGAAGCCGAAACCCATCGCGGGCAGCCGCGGGTCGTTGCGGAACCGCGCGCCGTGCAGCTGGTCGAGCAAGGGACGGCTGAACGTGCCGGGGACGAGGTTCGCGGACAGATAGCGGCCCATGTCGGCGGGAGTCGCGACGTTCCCGTCGCCCGCGGGCGGTTCGGGGCCGAAGTTGGCGGGCGGGACGACCTGCGCGGAGCCGTCCCAGCGATAGCCGGTCGCCAGCGGGACATCAGGCGTGGGCTGGGCGACGCTGCTGTGCTTCATCCCCAACGGTTCGAAGATGTGCTGCCGTACATAGTCCGAATAGGACTGTCCTGACGCGAGCTCCACGAGATGCCCGGCCAGCGCGTAGCCGTAGTTCGAGTACAGGGCGACCTCGCCGGGCGGGCGGACGCGGGTAGGCATCTCGGCCGCGAGGTGCTCCGCGAGCGTCGGCAGTTTCTCTTCCCGTGGCGTGAACATCCGGTACACGCGGTCTTCGAAGCCCGCGGTGTGGGTGAGCAGGGAGGACAGGGTGACTGGGCGGCCGGGGAAGGTTTCGGGGATCTTGAACGCTTTCAGGTACGTGTTGATGTCGGCGTCCAGTGCGAGCTTGCCCTGTTCGACGAGCTGCATCGCGGCCGTCGCGGCGATCGACTTGCCGACGGAGTTGATCAGGAACCCGGTGCGCTCGGGGTCCACCTTGGCCTGAGTGTCCACTGAGGACACACCGTAACCCTTCGAGAAAACGGTTTTCCCGCCCTCGACGACCACCACGGCGGCACCGGGAATGTGGTGCTCGGCAAGGCTTCGCGGGAGGATTTCGTCGAAGACGCCGGCGGGTGTCGCGGCTTGGGCGGCGGGGGCGGTCAGGACCGTCGCGAAGGTCAGCAGGGCGGCGGTGGCCGCGATTCGGAACATACCTGGAAAGTTAGGGATTTCCCCGGGGTGAGGGCATCCGGCGGACCGCCGATCGCGGGGTGGGGCCGGCCCTACCCCGCGACCGGACGCACCAGGTCAGGCGGCCCGGTACTCGTCCAGTTCGCTCGCCAGCTCGTCGAATACCGCGATGTTGCACTCGAAGGCCACGATGGCCTCCTCGATCAGTCGCGCGCGTTCGTCCTCGCTCCACGGAGCCGCGTTCAGCTGTTCGCGGTAGTTGTCCCGGAACTTCGGAGCGCTGCCCAGCTGGTCGAAGTGGTAGAACAGCGAACCCGCCTCGGTGAGCTCGTACTTGCGCTCCAGCAGCCGCCGGATGACCTGACCGCCGGCGATGTCGCCGAGGTAGCGCGTGTAGTGGTGGGCGACGAACCCGCCGGACCAGTCCGACGCCTCGGCCACGCGCCGCGCGTAACGCTCCGTCGAGGGCAGCGGCCGGACGGTCTCGCGCCAGTCCGGGCCGACGAGGTGTTCGAGGTCGCGTTCGAGGCTGGGTAGCCGCCGCAGCTCCTCGAAGACGAACTTGCCCGCCACCGGGTCTTTCGCCAGCTTGTCGGCGGCCTGCTCGATCGCCTGGTAGATGAAGTAGTACTGGATCGCCAGCCGCGTGTACCCGTCGCGCGTGAGCTCGCCGCCGAGCAGCGCGTTCATGTACTCGGAGTGGTTGGCCCGCTCGTGGGCGGGCAGGGTGGAGGCGCGCAGGGTCGCGGAGAACGGCCCGGATTCGACGTCGGTGGTCACCGGCATGGACAGAGCCTCCAAGCATCGATCTGACATGCTGTCAGAAAGAGCGTAAGGCACGATTGCGGGTTAGGCTACCCTAATTTTACCCGTTTTCCGACATCCCGACCGCTCTGAGCACGAAGCGCACGGCTCCCTCGATCGCGTCGTCCAGCCGTTCGGGTGGCACGTCGACCACCTGACGGCTGCCGAGCGCGGCGGTGATCATCGGGATCAGGAGGTCGGGATCCTCGTCCGGCACTCCCTCCGCGAGGATCTCCCGCAGCTGGCCGGTGATCGGGTCGGCGTGCGCGCTGATCCGCCGGTACGCGGCGGGTGCCAGCGCCGACGCGAGCGCCGTCCCCGGCGGCAGGTGGTACTCGGCGAGCACCCGCAGCTGGAGCCGGACGAACGTCGAAAGCTTCTCGACCGGGGTGTCGGCCTTCGCGACGGTCGCCGTCAGCCGTTCGACGTACCGCGTCGCCTCGTCCTCGACGAAGGCCACCAGCAGGCTTTCCTTGTCGGGGAAGTGGTTGTACATCGCCGTCCGGCCGAGGCCCGCTTCAGCGGCGACACCCGCGAGCGTGATCGCGTCGAACCCGCGCTCGTACAGCTGGCCGCGCAGGACTTCGAACACCCTGCTGCGGACCTCTCGCCGGTGCTCCTCCAGCGAGCGGCCGATGATCTTGGGCACGAGCCACCTCCCTGGGAGGAAACTCTAAACCCGGTGTCTCAAAGCGCGCTTTCGGATTTCCGTAGCCGGGCCGCGGCGTCAGCTGGTCACTCACCCGGCCGTGACAGCGGCCCACCTCCGCAAATCCGAGGCCTCCGGCCGAAAAGAAACGCGCGCGCGTGTCCTCACGGCCCAGCCGAGCCTCGGTTTGAGAGGCACCCCCTAAGCCTCCAGTGGCCAGGTGTGCACCGGCGTCTCCGTGGCGGACAGCTCCAGATACCGGCCCAGCATCCGGTTCAGCGCGGTCTCCCGTTCGGCGCCGCGCTCCTCCGCGCGCAGGACGTACTCCCGCTGCCACGCCGCGCCGGTCCGCCTGGTGAGACACCGCTGCTCGATGATGCCCAGATAGCGCTCTCTCGCCTCGTCCGAAACGTCCGACCGGCGCAGTCCCTCGTGCGCCAGCGGCAGCAGGACCCGCAGCACGAGCTCGTCCGGCGGGATCCAGCCGATACCCGGCCAGTACAGCTGCGCGTCGAAACCCCGGCGCGCGCCCGCGTACATGTTCTCCTCGGCGGCCTGGAACGACATCTGTGTCCACACTGGACGGTCGGCCTCGGCGAGGGCCCGCTGCGCGCCGTAGAAGAAGGCGGCGTTCGCGACCATGTCGACAACGGTCGGGCCGGCGGGCAGCACCCGGTTCTCCACCCGGAGATGCGGCAGGCCGTCGACGACGTCGTACACCGGCCGGTTCCAGCGCCAGACGGTGCCGTTGTGCATCCGCAGCTCGGTGAGTTTCGGCGCCTGCCCCGAGTCGAGTGCCTCGATCGGATCCTCACGGTCGGTCTCGGGCAGGAGACCGGGGAAGTACCGGACGTTCTCCTCGAACAGGTCGAAGATCGACGTGATCCACCGCTCGCCGAACCACACCCTCGGCCGCACGCCCTGGTTCTTCAGTTCTTCGGGCCGGGTGTCCGTGGCCTGCAGGAACAGCGGGATCCGGGTCTCGTGCCAGAGCGCCTTGCCGAGCAGGAACGGCGAATTCGCGCCGACGGCGACCTGGACGCCTGCCAGCGCCTGCGCCGCGTTCCAATGCGCCGCGAACTCCTCGGGCGCGACCTGCAGATGCAGCTGGACGGAGGTGCACGCGGCCTCGGGGAGGATCGATTCGGAGTAGCTGCGCAGCCGCTCGGGCTGCCTTCCCGGCAGCGGCGCGCCCTCCATCGAGAGGACCGTGCGCTCGCCACGAGCGGCGAAGATCCGGTCATTGAGCAACGAATAACGGGCGTTGTTGGTGAGCCACTTCTGGTCGAAGTGCTCGTGCCGCAGCGTCGGGAGGATTCCGATCATCGCCAGCGAGGCGCCGGATTCCTCGGCCTTGCGCGACGCGGCGCCCAGATACGCGTTGAGGTCGTCCTCCAGCTGCAGCGCGGATTCGCCGGCCAGCGGCCGCGGCGGCACGTTGAGCTCCAGGTTGTGCTGGCCGAGCTCGGTGGTGAACGACGGGTCGTTCAGCGCCTCGAGCACCGTCGTGTTCGTCATCGACGGGCGCATCTCCGCGTCGACGAGGTTCAGCTCGACCTCGAGCCCGATGTTCTTGCGCGGGAAGGAAAAACTTCCGTCGGTGAGCATGCGGGCCAAGGTGTCGAGGCAGCGCTGGACCTTCCGGCGATAGCGGCCGCGGTCCTGCGGCTCGGAGGGGTCCGCCGAAAGATTCTTACCCATGTTCGTCGAGCTCCTCATTGGCCACGCTCCGCGGGATCCAGGCGGGACTGCCAGGCGGCCCAACGGTTTCACGCATCGCAGTCGCCCGGCTAGCGGCCAAACTGGTGCTCTCTGTCACTAGGGGTTAACTGACAGCAAAATACGTCCGTTCGTACCACCTACCCGTCGACGTTCGGACGCAAACGCCGCGCAGCGGGCGGATGACACACTCTCCGGGTGGCTGAACTGATCACCATCGACGACCGTGACGACCCGCGGCTCGACGATTTCCGCGACTTGTCCACAGCCGATCGGCGTCCCGATAGGCCGGGTGGGCGTGGCTTTGTGATCGCCGAAGGCACCGTCGTGGTCGAGCGGCTGCTCAACTCCCGTTATCCGGTCCGCTCCCTCCTCGGGGTGCAGCGGCGATTCCACGAATTGGGCGAAACCCTGGACGCGGTCGATGTCCCCGGTTACGTGACTTCGGCCGAGACGATGGCCGACGTGGTCGGGTTCCACCTGAACCGCGGCATCCTGGCCGTCGCCGACCGGCCGGTTCCGCCGCCGTCGGTGGAAGAGGTCATCGACGGCGCACGGGTGCTCGCGATCCTCGAAGGCGTCGGTGACCACGAGAACCTCGGTTCGCTGTTCCGCAACGCGGCCGCGCTCGGCGTCGACGGGATCCTGCTCGGCGCCGGCTGCTCGGACCCGCTGTACCGGCGCAGTGTCCGCGTCTCGATGGGGCACGTCCTGCGCGTCCCGTTCGCCACCTTCGGGTCTTGGCCCGGCGACCTGGAATCGCTGCGGGACCGCGGTTTCCGCATCGCGGCCCTGACTCCTCGTGCGGATTCCGTTTCGCTGCGCCAGTTACGGGACCAGACACCGGGGAAGGTCGCGTTGATGCTGGGTGCGGAGGGCCCCGGCCTGACCGATGAGGCCATCGCCGCCGCCGACGTCGCGGTGCGGATCCCGATGCCGGAAGGCGTCGATTCGCTGAATGTCGCCACGGCGGGCGCGATCGCGTTCTACGAGACGCGTCCACCGCTATCGTGAGCACCCGAGCGATCACGAGGAGAACCCATGGAATTGCGGATCCGTGAGGGACGCGCGGTGCTGGCCGGGCCGGGCGGCGAAAGCGCGCGCGAGGTGGACCCGCACTCACTCGCGATCGGTTCGGATCTCGCCCAGGCGTTGCACGAATGGGCCAGGGTCGCCTCCGCCGTCGGCTCCTCCGGCACCGAAGCCGCTTCCGTGGTCTCCCAGCGGGGCCGCCAGCTCGCCCAGCGGGTCGCCGCCACGATGGGCACGTCGGTGCGGTTCGTCGACCCCGTCTCCGGCGACGGCGTCGTCATCGACCCGCCCGCCCCCGCACCCCGCAGCGAACTCGCTCGGCGGCTCTTCGGCACGCCGGACCCGGCCGGGGAGCCGACACCCTGGCTGACCGGGCTGACGGTTTCCGCGTTCGTCGCGGCCGTGGTCGTCGTGGCGATGCTGGCGCTGGCGAACACCCTCGCGCGTGAGACCAACGGCTGGCTGGCGCTCCTCGCGTCCGCCGTCGTGACCGCCGGGATCACGCCGTCGCTGTGGCTCGCGCGGCGGGTGCCGATCGTGCGGTGGGCGTCGTTCGGCGCGGCCGCGGGGATCGTGATCGCGTGGATCGGCGTGCTGATCGTCGTCTTCTAGCGTTTGCGGAACTTGAGACCCGGCCCGCCCGCCTGTGTCGCCGACTGCCCGTAAAGCTCATAACCGTGATAGGCGGCGATCTGGACGACCAGGTCGGCGGGAATTCGATAGGACCGCATCGGGAATCCGACCTCGGGGCTGCCGTCGAATTCCCGGGCCAGCCAGCCGACCCGGGTGGTGCGCGGGAACAGGCTGGTGGTGAACGCGGCCGGGACCATGCCGGCGAAGGCCGCCAAGAACAAGAGGTTGGTGACCGGCGCTTCGTAGCCCGACGGAATTCCGGTGATCACCGCCGCCGCGCCGAGGAGGACGATGACGGTGGCGGGGGCGATGTGATTCAACCAGGCATAGCGGAACCTGGGTCCCGTGGGCGCGGGCAGGGGAAGCCTCGGCGGCGACGGATCCCGGCTGAGCAGGAGCACCCGGTCGGCGGGGTCGCCGAAATCCGCCGCGACACGCAGGCCTTCGGTCTCGGCGACCTCCGCGACACGCCGGGCGGAGAGGTTCGCGTGCTTGAGGCTGATCCAGACCTGGTCGGAGCCGGTGAGCTGGTTCAGCAGCCAGCGTTCCCGATCCTTGTCCGGCCGGTCCGGACCGTCGAAGACCGGAACCGGCGGGACGTACCGAGGCGCGTACTGGAAACTCAGACAGCCCTGGAACATCGGCGCGATCTCCAGGTAGCCGCGGCTCCGCGCGATGCCGCGGAGTGCCTCCGGGTCGATCCGCCATTCCATCGGTGAGACATGTGTGTACGGCGTCCCGGTGAAGACCTGGAAACGCAATCGGACGGTGCGTACGTACCAATCCTGCATGAAATCCCCCCGGCCCGAGGATACTGAGATCCATGGCCGGAGATCCGCTCGATTCACTCAGACGGCTCTGTCTCGCGCTGCCGGAAACCTCCGAGCGGCTCAGTCACGGCGAGCCGACCTGGTTCGTGCGCGGCAAGAAGACGTTCGTCATGTACGCGGACCGTCATCACGACGACAAGGTCGCCTTCTGGTGCCCGGCGCCGCCCGGGGCGCAGGAGGAACTGGTGGGCGCCGAGCCGGAGCGGTTCTTCCGGCCGCCGTATGTCGGCCATCGGGGGTGGCTCGGGGTGCGGCTGGACACCGACGTCGACTGGGCCGAGATCGGACAGATCGTCACCGACGCGTATTGCCTCGTGGCGCCGAAATCCCTGATCGCGCAGGTCCCCGGACGCACGTAATGGCCCCTCCACCGGAAGGGGCCACTACGTGCGGATTCAACCTCGTTGCGATCGGACGCCCAAGAGGACGTCTTCCCAGGATGGAACGATGGGGTGGTTCTTCTTCCCCTTCGCCCGTGGAGCGGGTTCGGCCACTTCCTCCGGCTCGTCAGCCGGAAGTGGTGGCTCGGCATCTTCTTCGGGCTCGGCTATCGGCGCGTCGATCACCTTCGCGACCGGCTCGTCCGGGACCGAATCGAGGGTCGGCTGGACGACCGCGTCCCTGCCGGGCTCGAGTGCCCGTACCGTGCGCGGGGCACGGTAGGCGTTGGGGTTGAGCAGGACTTCGGCGTTCTCGTCGAGGGCCTGCACGGTGCCGCCGTGCGCGCCGGGGGCGAACGCCCAGTGCGCGCGGTTGTCCGAACGGCCGGCCTTCCAGCTCAGCACGACGACCCACTTGCCGTCGTCGCCGCGCCAGGAGTCCCAGGTCGCCTGGCTGTAGTCGTGACCGCGCTGCCCGAAGGAGTGCGCGACGACCTCGCCGAGGGTCTGGACGTCGGGACCGTCCTCGCGGACCGGATGCGCCCGCTGGGCCAGTTCGGCGGTGCGGGATCGTTCGAGCAGGACGGGGTACGCGAACCGCTCGACGCGCTGCACGGTGACGCCGGCGCTGCTCGCGACCTGCTCCACGGACTCACCGGCCCGGATTCGTGCCTGGATCTCGCGTGGCCGCATTTGGCTCTCCAACTCGATTTCGATCTGGCCGAGGCGGGTGATGTCACCCCTCGCCGCCGCTCGCAGCCTCTCATCCGCGGGGAGCAGGAAGCGCGTGCGGCTCGCCGGGTCTTCACACACGATGGACTTACCGTCCTCGTGCAGCCCGACCACCCGTAGCGCTCGCATTCTCGCCTCCCCGATTCTTCACCTTTGTGGGTGTCCACGTTAAAACGGCGCGTCGCCTTGACGTGTGAGGCGCGCCGATGTCATGTGTCCTGCTCACTATTTTGTTCATGACGGCAAGGGGAATTCTGCGGGAGCGAAGGCCGCCTTGCCGCGTGACGCGCCGGACACGCACAGTCACGATCGGGGGAATCTACGGCAGCCGCACCCGGACGACCAGTCCGCCGCCGCGGCCGCCTGGTTCCGCGCCCGCGGTCCCGCCGTGCGCCTTCGCGATGGACCGGACGATCGACAGGCCGAGCCCGGCGTTGCGGGAGTCGCCGGTGCGGTCGCCCGAAAGCCGGCGGAACGGCTCGAACAGGGCGGGTACGGCGTCCAGTGGCACCTGCGGGCCGGTGTTGCGCACCACCAGCGCCGGATCGCCGCCGATGTCGACGTGGATCCAGCCGCCCTGGCGGTTGTAGGTGATGGCGTTGTGCACGAGGTTCGTGACCAGCCGTTCCAGCAGCACGGGATCGCCGGACACCGTCCGCGGCCGCAGCTGCGACTCCACCGTGACCCCCGCCTCCTCGGCCATGGCCGACGCCGACCGGATCACCGTCGCCGCGACCTCGTCCAGCCGGACGGGGGCTCGCGCGGCCAGGCCGCGGTCACTGCGGGCGAGCACGAGCAGGCCTTCGATCATCCGTTCGCTGCGTTCGTTGGTGTAGATCAGATGTTCGCCGAGTTTCCGGACCTCGGGGGTCGCGTCGGGATCCGCCATCGCGACCTCGACCAGCGTCCGCTGCACCGCGAGCGGGGTCCGTAGTTCGTGGGAAGCGTTGGCGACGAAGCGTTTCTGGCTGTCGAACGACACGGCGAGGCGGTCGAGCATGCCGTCGAAGGTGTCCGCGAGTTCCTTGAGTTCGTCGTCGGGGCCGTCGAGGTCGATGCGCCGGTCGAGGTTCTCGACCTCGAGTTTCCTTGCCGTGGAAGTGATCGCGTGCAACGGCCGCAGCACGCGGCTCGCCATCAGCCAGCCGAGCAGCACCGCGAGCCCGCCGGCGATCGCCAGCGCCACCAGTGATTGCCAAAGCAGGGTCGAAAGGACGTCCGAGCGGTATTCGGTGATCGACGTCGCGACCAGTTGTGTGGCCTGGGCGCGTTCGACGGGGAGGATGGTCGTCGTGTCCAGTGGATACGCCCTGGCGACCTCGAACTGCGCCCCCGCAGTCGCCCCGTTCGCGAAAGTGGCCGTGTCCGGCAGGGTCGAGCTCACCAGCAGGTAGTTGACGATGAGCAGGGCGAGCCCGACGATCAGGAACGCGCCGCCGTAGAGCGCCGTCAGCTTGGTGCGGACGGAGAGCCGGAGCGGCTTCACGACCCGAACCGGTAACCCGCGCCGGGCACGGTCTCGATCAGCGGCGGCTCGCCGAGTTTGCGCCGCAACGTCATCATCGCCACCCGGACGGCGTTCGTGAACGGGTCGGCGTGTTCGTCCCACGCCTTCTCCAGCAGTTCTTCCGCGCTGACCACGGTCCCTTCGGCGCGCATGAGCACCTCCAAGACGGCGAATTCCTTGGGGGACAAGGGAAGGAACCGGCCGTCGCGGGACGCCTGGTGCCGGGGCAGGTCGAGGACGACGCCGCCGCGTTCCAGCACCGGCGGCAACGCCGGCCGTGCGCGCCGCGAGAGCGCCTGCACCCTGGCGACGAGTTCGGCGAACGCGAACGGTTTCGTCAGGTAGTCGTCGGCGCCGAGGCCCAGCCCGGCGACCCGGTCGTTGACGTCGGCCGCGGCCGTCAGCATGAGGACCCGCGCCTCGCCGCCGGTCCCGATCACCGCGGCGCAGACTTCGTCGCCGTGCACGACGGGGAGGTCCCGGTCGAGCACGACGACGTCGTAACCGTGCACTCCCACCCGGTCCAGGGCCTGCGCGCCGTCGTAGCAGACGTCGACGGCCATGGAGAACCGTCGCAGGCCCTCGGCGATCGTGTCCGCCAGGAGCCGCTCGTCTTCCACCACCAGCACTCTCACCTGGTCAGTCTGCCCCGGGAGGGGGTAAGCGGGGGATAAGCGTGGATCATCCGGCCGGGTGGTCCGCGTGTTGCGAAAGCCACTTTCGCAACGTTCAAGGTTGCGAAAGTGGCTTTCGCAACGTCACTTCGCGTCGCGAGTTCCGGTTTCGAGCACGCGTCAGCCGACCGGGTGCAACTGCCGGGCCGGGATCACCTGCTGCGGAGTGTTCGGGCTGGACCACAGCAGCTTCATCGACGCCTCCCCGCCGCGTTCGGTGTGTTCGAGCCGGATCGCGTACGTCCGCCCGGCGACCAGATCGAGAGTCGCTTTGTCGACACTCGGCCCGTGGGGTGTGGTGTTGTCGATCAGGAGTTTCCCGTCGACCCACAGCCGCACGGTGTCGTCCGAGACCGTGGTGAACGTGTACTTCCCGGTGTCGCGCGCGGTGACCTGCCCGGTCCAGCGCGACGAGAAGGTCTCCGCCGGGATCTTCGCGTCCGGTGAGCCGGTGAACTTCCAGTTGTGGTTCACGCCCGGCTCGACCCGCCGCACCGTCGGCGTCCCGGTGAAGTCCGCGTTCGGCCAGTATTCGGCGGTCAGTCCGGTCCCGCGCCCGGCGGGTGCCTGCGGCAGCGGGTCGACACTCAGCTCGATGACGGTCGCGATGTCGTTCGTCCGGCTGCCCGACGGTGTGAGCTTCACGCTGCCGGGTGACTGCTCGACCCGCACGCGCTGACGGCTGCCGAGCACCCGCGCGTCGCGGACGCGGAAAGGCGCCAACGTGTCGAGCGTCAGCGAACCGCCCGAAGCGGGCCAATCGAACACCGACGCGTAAAGCTTGTCGCCGCGACGGCTGACGACGCCCCAGCCCGGTTCCGCGACCAGACCTGGCGCGCCCGCCCCGTAGACGGCCGCGGATTGGCCGTTCGTTCGCAGCCACTGGCCCATCTGCTTCAGCCTGTCGATGGATTCCCGCGGTACCCGGCCGTTGCGATCCGGGCCGACGTTGAGCAGGAAGTTCCCGCTACGGCCGGCGATCGAGAGCAGTTTCCTGGTGAGGTCCGCCGAGGACTTCCAGTTGTGGTCCCAATCGGTGTAGCCCCAGCTGCCGTTGAGGGTCATGCACGATTCCCACAGCTGCCCGTCGACCGGCTTGTCCGGGATTTCCTGTTCGGGCGTTCCGGTGTCGCCGTCGACCACCCGCCGTTTGCCGACGCGGTTGTTGACCACAATGGACGGATCGAGGCTGCGGACGTAAGCCTCCAGCTCCTCGCCGTCCCTTTCCGTCCAAGGGTTGTTGGGCCGGTCGGTGCTCCATTCGCCGTCGAACCACAGGACCGCCGGGTGGTAGTTGTCGACGAGCTCCTTGAGCTGGGCGTACATCCGCTCCTTGTACTTCGGGAACGTCGCGGGGTCCGGGAAATCCGGGTCGTGCCAATCCCAGATCGAGTAGTAGAAGCCGAGTTTGACGTCGCGCGCGGCCGTCGCGCGCTTCAGTTCGGCGAGGATGTCGCGCTTCTTGTCGAACGCCGAGTGGTCACGGAGGTTGAATTTGTTGACCTTCGTCGGCCACATCGCGTAGCCCTCGTGGTGCTTCGACGTGATCACCACGTACTTCTGCCCGGCGTCCTTCGCCGACTGCGCGATGGCGTTCGCGTCGAAACCGGCGGGGTTGAACTTCGCGGCGATCTGCTCGTATTCGGCGCGCGGGATCTGGCAGTTCCGCTGGATCCATTCGGCGTCCTGGCAAACGCTTCCATCAGGGCGGGTGTACTTCCCCTGGAGCTGCGAGTACGCGCCGAAGTGGATGAACTGGCCGAAGCGGTCGTCGCGCCACCAGCGCGTCCGGTCGGCGGTGAACGGGTCGTCGTAGGCGTGATCGGACGGGAGTGGCGCGGCTTCCGCGGCGGGCGCGACGCCCAGTGCGGTGGTCGCGATGACGAGGGCCGCCAGGGCCCGGAGTGGCTTGCGGCGATTCATGCACTCCTCCTCGCTGAGGTGTGGACGTCGGGGACTTTAGGAAGCCAGAGGTCGGATGTAAACCTCCGAAAGGCCCATCAGGGAGCTAGTTCACCCGGAAAGACGGCAGAAAGGTCGGATCTCTGTTCCGCTGATCGGGACGGTAAGCGCGGCATAAGCAACATCGCTTACCGCCCCGGAATCGCCGTCTCCGTAGAAATCGGGGCGCCAGGACGACCGAAGGAGCAGCGATGCGGAAACGACCCATGGCGGTACTGATCGCCGGAGCGGTCTTCGCGCTCGTGGCCGGTTGCGGTGGTGGCGGGGACGGCGGCGACAAGGTCGCCTCGATCTCTTCCCCGCCCGCCGCCGGCGCGGGCGACGGGAAGCAGGCGGACAACGTGTCCGACGAGGACAAGATCCGCGACTACCGGAAATGCATGCGCGAGCACGGGATCGACATGCCGGAGCCCAAACCCGGCGCCAACGGGCAGGACACCGTCACCTTCGACGCGCGCGACATGCCGGACGAGAAGAAGATGAACGCCGCGAGCGAGGCGTGCAAGAAGCTGCTGCCGAACGGCGGCGAGATCAAGCCGCCCACGCCCGAAGAGCTCGACAAGATGCGCAAGGAAGCGAAGTGCATGCGCGAGCACGGCATCGACTTCCCCGACCCCGAGCCCGGCGGCAAGGGCGCGGCCATCGCGATGGACGCCGGCGGCGACCCCAAGAAGTTCGAAGAAGCGGCGAAGGCCTGCGGTCTCGGCATGACCATGAGGGCGGCCCCGGCGAAATGAGCGAACACGAAGGACCCGGCGGCGCACGGCGGTCGCGCCGGGCGCGCTGGTTCATCATCGCGGCGGTCCTCGTCGTCGTGGCCGGGACGATGTCCGTGGTCGTGCTGACCAGGGTCACCTCCGAAGCCCAGCAGGTCGGGCAGGCGCCGCCGCCGGTCGAGACCGCGAAGGTCGAGAAGACCGACCTGCAGGAGGAAGAGGAAGCGAACGGGAAACTGGGCTACGGCGAGGAAAGCTCCCTCGCCGGCCGGAAACAGGGCACGATCACCTCCCTGCCGGACGCGGGCGCGGTGCTCACCCGCGGCAAGGCCGTGTACGGCGTCGACGCCAAACCCGTCCCGTTGTTCTACGGCACGCTGCCGTTCTTCCGCGACCTCGCCGACGGGGCCGTGGACGGCCCGGACGTCAAGCAGCTGGAAGAGAACCTGAAGGCGCTCGGTTTCGGCGGTTTCGGCACGCCCGACAAGAAGTTCACCTCCGCGACCGCCGCCGCGATCAAGAAATGGCAGAAGTCGCTGGGCTTGGAGCAGACCGGCGCGTTCGGGCAGGGCGACGTCGTCCTTGCGCCGGGTGAGATCCGGGTTTCGCAGGTCGCCGCGCAACTCGGCGGCCCCGGCGGCGGCGAACTGCTGAAGTACACCGGCACCGAGCGTCTCGTCGAGGTCAAACTCGACGCCGCCAAACAGGCCATCGCCAAGGCGGGGGACAAGGTCGGGGTCGACATCACCGGCGGCAAGACCACGACCGGCGTGATCACCGACGTCGGCAAGGTCGCGGAGAACGGCAAGGACGGCACCGGGCAGGACGACGGCAAGCCGAAGATCAAGGTGAAGATCAAACTGGACGATCCGGCCGCGGCGGGCTCGCTCGATTCGACACCGGTGTCCGTGCGGTTCACCAAGGAAGTCCACAGTGGAGTGTTGGCGGTCCCGGTCGGGGCACTGCTCGCGCTCGCCGAGGGCGGATACGCCGTCGAGGTCGACGAAGGCGGCAAGCGTCGTCTCATCGCGGTGAAGACCGGCTTGTTCTCCGGCGGACGTGTCGAAGTCACCGGTGCCGGCCTCGCCGCCGGGATGCGGGTGGTGACGACGTCATGACCCCGGTGCTGGCCGTGCGCAACGCCTCGCGCACCTATCCCGGCGGCGTGCGCGCCCTGCACGAGGTGACACTGTCCATTGAGGACAGGGAGATGGTCGCCATCCTCGGCCCGTCCGGTTCCGGCAAGTCGACGCTGCTGCAGCTGATGGGCACGCTCGACCGGCCGACCGGTGGCGTCATCGAACTGCGCGGGCACGACGTGGCGAAACTGCCCGACCGCAAGCTTTCGGCGTTGCGGTCGCGGTGGATCGGGTTCGTGTTCCAGCAGTTCTTCCTCAGCGAGGGGGTGAGCGCGGTCGACAACGTCGCGACGGGACTGCTGTACGCGGGGGTGCCGCGGCGGAAACGGCGCGAGCGGGCGCTGGCCGCGCTCGACCGCGTTGGGCTCGCGCACCGGGCCGGGCATTTCCCGAACGAGCTCTCCGGCGGGGAACGGCAGCGGGTGGCGATCGCGCGGGCGGTCGTCAACTCGCCGTCGATCCTGCTGGCCGACGAGCCGACCGGGAACCTCGACACGGGCAACGGCGCGGCGATCCTCAACCTGCTGGCCACGTTGAGCTCGCAGGGGACGACGGTCGTGATCATCACGCACGACCGGGAGATCGCGGCGGGCATCCCGCGGCGGATCGAACTGCGGGACGGGCGGATCCGGCTCGACACCGGGACGGGGGTGCTGGTGTGAGCGCGCCCGTCCTCGACAAGACGCCGGATCCGGCCCGGCTCGGCCCGCGTGACGTGCTGAACCTCGGCGCGCACGGGATGCGGACGCGGCCGATGCGGGCGGTGCTGTCCGCGCTCGGCATCGGGATCGGGATCGCCGCGATGGTGGCGGTGCTCGCGATCCCGGCGTCGGGCGCGAAGGCGTTGCAAGACCAGCTGGCCGCGCTGGGCACCAACCTGCTCACGGCAGGGCCGGGCAAGACGATGTTCGGCGGCGACGCGACCCTGCCGGACAGCGCGGTGCCGATGGCGAAACGGATCGCCCCGGTGACGGCGGCGTCCGCGACCGGGACCACCGGCGGGTCCGTGCGGCGCACGGACAAGGTCGACAAGGACGAGACATCCGGCCTCGGCGTCTACGCGGCGACGCCGGATCTTCTCGACGTCATCGGCGGTGCTGTCCGCGACGGGCAGTTCCTCCGGGACGCCACTCGCGACTATCCGGTCGTCGTGCTGGGTTCGGTCGCGGCGGCGCGGCTCGGGATCGACCACATCGACCCGGCGAAACCGCCGCAGGTGTACATCGACGGGAAGTGGTTCACCGTGGGCGGGATCCTCGGGCCGACGCCGCTGGCGCCCGAGATCGAGCGTTCGGTGCTGGTCGGCTGGGACGCGGCCAAGCGGCTCCTCGACTTCGAGGGCCACCCGACGACCGTGTACGTGCGGGCGAAGGATTCGCAGGTCGAGAACGTGCGGTCGGTGCTCGCGCAGACGATGAACCCGGAGGCGCCGAACGAGGTCGAGGTCCGTCGTCCGTCGGAAGCGCTGGAGGCGCAGAAGCTGACGGAGAACACCTACAGCGCGCTGTTCCTCGGGCTCGGCGGGGTCGCGTTGCTGGTCGGCGGCGTCGGGGTGGCCAACACGATGGTGATCTCGGTGCTGGAACGGCGGCGGGAGATCGGCCTCCGCCGGGCGCTCGGCGCGACGAAACGGCAGGTGAGAGGCCAGTTCCTGGCCGAGTCGGTGCTGTTGTCGGGGCTCGGCGGGATCGCCGGGGTCCTGGTCGGGGTGCTGGTGACGTCCGGCTACGCGCTGAGCCAGGGCTGGCCCGCGGTGCTGCCCGTCGGCGCCCTGCTCGGCGGGGTCGGGATCTCGGCACTGGTCGGTGCCGTCGCCGGTGCCTACCCGGCGATGCGCGCGGCACGCCTGCCCCCGACCCAGGCCCTCGCCTAGCTCGCATTTAGTCCTCTGGATGCGCTGGTTCACCGCATCCAGAGGACTGAACGCGGGGCGACGGTGGGTAATCTCGCCGGGTGCTGGTGGGATTGTCGGGGCGGAAACTCGCGGGGGCGTTGCTCGCGCTCGAAGCCGTCGTGGTCGGCGTGCTGTTCACGCTCAAGGTGTTCGACGGCCAGGACCTCGAGGTCTACATCGGCGGCGCGCGGCTGCTCGTCGACTCGGGCGACCCGTACGGCGCGTGGGTGCAGACGCACGGCGGCTGGCTGCCCTTCACCTACACGCCGTTCGCGGCGGCGGTGTTCCTGCCCGGCACCCTCCTGTCGACCGCGCTGGCCACGCGACTGGTCGGGCTCGCGTCGATCATCGCGGGCGGGGTCGTCGTCTATCTCTTCGTCGCGACGCTCAACGGTTCGCTCACCGATCGTTCCGCCGTCCGGGGCCGCGCCATCGCCGTCCTGGCGGCGATCGGGGCACAGGCCGTCGGCGGGATCATGGAGCCGGTCCGCTCGACGCTCGGCTTCGGCCAGGTGAACACCCTGCTGATGCTGCTCGTCGTCCTCGACGCCCTCCTGCCGGGCCGCGCCCGCACGAAGGGCCTCCTGATCGGCGTCGCCGCGGCGATCAAGCTGACGCCTGCCTTCTTCATCCTGTTCTTCTTGTTCCGCAAGGACTTCCGCTCCGCGGGCCGGGTGGTGGCCGGTTTCCTCGGCGCGGGCGCGCTGATGTTCCTGACCGCGCCCGGCGCGTCGGCGCGGTTCTGGACGGACATCCTGTTCGACACCAGCCGCATCGGCGATCGCGGTTACGTCGGCAACCAGTCGCTGCGCGGGATGCTCGCGCGGTTCGGTTTCGGTTCGGCGGAAGACGTCGTCTGGGTGCTGGCCTCGATCGCCGTGGTCGCGCTGACCGCGTTCGTGATCGTGCGTGTCGCGGAGCCGGTGGTCGCGCTGACCGTGTGTGCCGTCGGTGGGCTGCTGGTGTCACCGGTTTCGTGGACGCACCACTGGATCTGGTGCGTGCCGATCCTGGTGCTGCTGATCTGGGCGCGTTCGGTCTTTTCGTACGCGCTCGCGGCGGTGACGGTGGCGTTGTTCGTGATCGCGCCGATGTGGCTCGCGCCGCGGCCCGCCGGGAGCTTCGGCTGGTGGCTGGCGACGGAGTCCTACGTCCTGTACGGCCTGGTCCTGCTCGCCCTGGCCGCAGCCTTCCGCAAGTCCGTGAAGGCCTCCTTGAGGGACTCTGGGTCCCTCAAGGAGGCCTTCACGGACAGCTAGCTAGCTCAGCCCAGGCGCTCGACGACGTACTCGATGCTCTGGGTCAGCTTCGTGATGTCGTCCGGGTCGATGGCCGGGAACAGGCCGACGCGCAGCTGGTTGCGGCCCAGCTTCCGGTACGGCTCGGTGTCGACGATCCCGTTGGCGCGCAGCACCTTCGCCACCGCGGCGGCGTCCACCTCGTCGGCGAAGTCGATGGTGCCGACGACCTGCGAGCGCAGCGACGGGTCGCTGACGAACGGCGTGGTGTAGCTGGTCTTCTCGGCCCACTCGTACAGCCGGGTCGACGAGTCGCGGGTCCGCGAGGTCGTCCACTCCAGACCGCCGTTGGAGTTCATCCACTCGATCTGATCGGCCAGCAGGAACAGCGTCGACACCGCCGGGGTGTTGTACGTCTGGTCCTTGCGGGAGTTGTCGAGCGCCGTGGTCAGCGACAGGAACTCGGGGATCCAGCGGTCGCTCGCGCCGATCTCGCCGATGCGCTCGACGGCGGCGGGCGAAGCCAGCGCGATCCAGAGGCCACCGTCGGAGGCGAAGGACTTCTGGGGCGCGAAGTAGTAGACGTCGAAGTCCTCGGCCTTGACCGGCAGACCGCCCGCACCGGAGGTGGCGTCGATGGCGACGAGGGCGCCTTCGCTGCCTTCGGGACGGCGGACCGGCACCGCGACACCGGTCGAGGTCTCGTTGTGCGCCCAGCCGACCAGGTCGGCGCCGGCCTCGTAGGCGATCTCGGGCGCGCTGCCCGGGTCGGCCTTCACGACGATCGGGTCGGCGAGGAACGGGGCGCCCTTGGTCACCGTGGCGAACTTCGAGGAGAACTCGCCGTAGGTGAAATGCTGCGCACGTTCCCGCACGAGTCCGAACGCGGCGGCGTCCCAGAATGCGGTCGTCCCGCCGTTGCCGAGGACCACTTCGTAGCCTTCGGGCAGCGAGAACAATTCGGACAGACCCGCACGCACGCGGCCGACGAGGGACTTCACCGGCTTCTGACGGTGCGAGGTGCCGAGGTAGGTGGCACCGGATTTCGCCAGGTTGGCGAGCTGCTCGTCACGGACCTTGGACGGTCCGCAGCCGAAGCGGCCATCGGCAGGCTTCAGGTCCGCGGGGAGGGTCAACTCAGGTGCGTCGGTCATGTGCCCAGTCTCTCAGGTCGGGATGACCCTGCTGAAAGTCGGTGTCGCGTGTCCGGTATGTGGGATCGGAGAACTCGCTCCCGCGGGTGCCCCTCGTCCGGGTAGCTTCTCGCCTCATGGCGACAGTGCACGAGCGATTCCCCCTGGCCCCCGAGGCGTTGTGGCAGGCCCTTCCGAACGGGGTCACGGCGGTCAAGGGGAAGAACCCTTTCTACGACGCGGCCGCGGGCTACGTCACCTTCTCCACCAGCATGGGCCTCTTCAGCTACGGCCAGACGGTCACCGTCAAGGTCGAGCGGACCACCGAAGGCTCCGGGCTCGCGATCCAGACGAGCCTGAAGTTCGGCTTCGTCGACTGGGGTGAGGGCAAGCGCATCGCCCGCAAGTTCATCGCGGCCGTCGGCGCGGCGGTCGGGCACACCCCGGCGGTCTGATGCCCGAACCGTGGAGACCCCGATGGGGTTTCCTGTTCCTGTACTTCCTCGTCTTCGTCGTCCACGCGGTCTTCGCCGAGTGGGACGAGACGGCGGCGATCGGCGCACCGCTCGGTTTCGTGGCGACGCTGGTGCTCGTCTTCGTTCCCGGCCTGCCGCTCCGTCGAAGGTGGGCGGCGCTGCGGTTCACGATCCGGCGCCGGGCAGGTGTCCTCGACGTCGTGTTCGGCCCTTGGACGCTGGCCACCGCCACGCTGGATCCGGACGCCGGGACCACGCGCGGGTGGGTGGTGCTCGAAGGCGCCCCGGCGAAGTTCGTCATCGAGGACTGTCCTGACGAACTCGCCGAGTCGCTGCGCGGTCCGCGCCGGATGTGGGTCGTCGGCGACGCCCACTACGGCGACGTCCCGGTGTGCGCCGACGGCGGCCGCGAGTTCACGACCGCCGCCGTCCGCTTCCGCTAGCGCCAGCCCTCGGGGTCGACGCCGCCCGGGATGGGCGCGGCCGGGTCGAACGGGGTGCGCGAGAAGATGAACGTCGCGAGGTCGAGGTGGTTCGGCTTGCCCGCCGAATCCCGTCCGACCCGCAGCGTCTCGCCCGCGTAGTAGGCGTCGAGACCGACCCAGGTGTCGTCGCCCACCGGCGCGAACCGTGACGCGCGGCCCGGTCCGTCGGTCGGCGCGAGGGAGAACAGGCCGCCCGGGAGCAGCCGCAGGTGGTACGGCGTCGGACCCCAATGCCACAACCCGGTCAGCTCCAGCAACTTCGGGTCCACAGTGGACGGTTGCCATTCCGCGGGCATGGACGGCTCGTGCTGTTCGGTCAGGTTCATCAGGTCGAGGCACAGCTGCGTGATGCCGACGCCCGCCGTCGAGTTCGTCAGCACCAGCGCGCCGATGCCGGCGTTGGCGTCGACCAGCGAGCAGGCGAGGAAGCCCGGCATCGATCCGGTGTGCCCGGCCAGCCGCCTGCCCTCCGTGCGGACCAGCATGACGCCGAGGCCGAATCCGGTGGTCCAGGTGTCGCCGTCGTCCACGGTGACCATTTCGCGCATCTCCGCGACGGTCTGCTCGCTCAGGACGCCGCCGGTGTGCCCGCCGAGGAACGCCGTCCAGCGGGCGAGGTCGGTGGCCGTCGACCACAGCTGGCCGGCGGGGGCCATCGCGCCCGCGTCCGGCGACGGCTCCGGCATGAGGAGATCGGCGAAGGGATGCACGGCGAACCCGTCCGCGTGCGCGCCTTCCGGATGCGGCGAGGTCCGGTTCATGCCGAGCGGGCCGAGGATCTCGGCGCGGACGACGTCGAGCCACGACTGCCCGCGGTGCCGCGCGACCAGCTCGCCGAGCACGCCGTAACCGACGTTGCTGTAGTGGAACCGGCTGCCCGGCCGCAGCCGCGTCGCGCCGTCCTTGAGGCTCTCGACGAGCGCGTCCCAGTCCGCGCCCACGGTGCGCTCCCACCAGGAGCCGGGCGATTCCGCGGTCAGCCCCGAGGTGTGCGACAGCAGCTGGGCGATGGTGGCCGAGCCGAACGAGGTGCCGGGCAGGTGCTGCTCCAGCGGGTCGTTCAGGTCGAGCTTGCCTTCGTCGCGCAGCCGCATGACGGCCGTCGCGACGAGTGTCTTGGTGATCGACCCGAGCCGGTACTGCGTGTCGGCGCCCGGTGTCTCGCCGTCGACGCGTCCGCGCCCTCCGGACCAGGCGATTTCCCCGTCGCGGACGACGGCGGCGACGATGGACGGGGTGCGGCACGAGGATTGCTCGTGCGCGAGGCGGCGAAGCAGCGCCATTTCGGTCGTGGCAAGCATGGGTCGCATTCTGCCTACCCGAGCAGCCCCAGTCGCATAGCGGTGGTCACAGCGGCCGTACGGTCCGAAACGTCCAGTTTTCCGAACACGCGCAGCAGATGGGTCTTGACCGTCGCCTCGCTGATGTGGAGCGTCCGGCCGATGTCGGCGTTCGTGCTTCCCCGCGCCACCAGCCGGAGTACCTCGATCTCGCGCGCCGACAAGGGCGACGCCGTCGGGTTGCGCACCCGGTTCACCAGCTTCCCGGCGACCGAAGGCGCCAAGACCGTCTCGCCGCGCGACGCGGCACGGATCGCACCGGCGAGCTCCGCGCGCGAAGCGTCCTTCAGCAGATAGCCGGAGGCTCCCGCTTCGACCGCGCGCAGGATGTCCGCGTCCGTCTCGTAGGTGGTGAGCACGACGACCCGCTGGCCCGGCCGGTCGGCGAGGATCTTCCGCGTCGCGCCGACGCCGTCGAGGCCGGGCATCCGCAGGTCCATCAGGATCACGTCCGGCTGCTTGACCCGGCTCAGCGCGACGGCCTCGTCGCCGGAGCCCGCTTCCCCGATGACGCTCAGGTCCGGCTCGGCCTCCAGCATGCCGCGCAGGCCTTCCCGCACCACGGGGTGATCGTCGACCAGCATGATCGTGATCACGCGGGCACCTCCAGTTCCAGTGTCGTCCCCGCACCGGGTTCGCTCTTCAGCGTCACGATGCCACCGACCTGATCGGTACGCGTGCGCATCCCCGCCAGACCGAAGCCGCAAGTGGGTGCGGCGGGGTCGAATCCGATGCCGTCGTCCGTGACGCCGAGCCGGACGCGTCCGTCCACAAGGGACAGCCGAAGCGAGACGTGGGTGGCGCGGGAGTGCTTGCGGATGTTGCTCAGCGCCTCCTGCGCCGCGCGCAGAAGGACGACCTCCGTGGACATCGGGAGCGCGGGCAGCGGGCCGTCGACCTCGATCGACGCCTCGATCCCGGTCTCCTCGGTCAGCCGTTCCCCCTGACGGCGCAAGGCTTCCTCCAGCGAGGCGGCGGCGAGTGCCGACGGCCCCTGCGCCGCGACCATCGCCCGCGCCTCGGCCAGGTTCTCCCGCGCCGTCCGTGCCGCGAGCTCCAGATGACGGCGGGCCGCCTTCGGATCGGTGTCCATTTCGGACTCGATGGCCTGGGTGAGCGTGACGATGCTGGTGAAGCCCTGCGCGAGCGTGTCGTGGATCTCGCGGGCCATGCGCTCGCGTTCGGCGGCCGTCCCCGCCTCCCGCGACAGGCGGGCGACTTCCGCCTGGCTGGCTTGCAGTTGCTCGATCAACGCGGCCCTGCTCTTGCTCTGATCGATGATCTGGCTGGTGTAGCGGCCGGCGAGGATGCTGAAGACGATCAGGATGGCCGTCATCGGCAGCAGGATGCGCAGGGACGGCTGGTCGAAGCCGCCCCGCGCGATCGACGACGCCGGTCCCAGCAGCACCCCGATCGTGGTGAAGACCGACGCCGTCTTCGTCGACAGCGTCATGTAGAGCACCGGGCACACGAAGAACAGGATGAAACTCGACGTGGTGCTGGCGAAGTTGGCGCCCGCCAGGAAGAGCATCACCACCCCGGTGTGCAGCCACGGTGTGTCTTCGTGATCCGGGCCCTTGATGAGCCGGCGGCCCCGGACCAGGTACGCCACGGCGATACCGGTCAAGCACAGGATCGCGACCGTTTTGTCCGTGGTCGTCCCGTCGTCGAAGACCACCAGGGCGATCGTCGCGGCGAAGGTGATCCCGAAGAGGACCTCCCACAGCCAGTAGAACCGCTCCCAGGCGTTCACTTGCCTTCGTTCGACCAGCGGAACGTCAGCTTCGCCAGCAGCAGCCCCGCGACGCACCACGCCGTCAGCACCAGTGCCACCATCGGAAGTTCCCATGTCCCCGCCATTTCCTGACTCGCGGCCTCGGCCGGCAGGAACACCGAGCGGAAGCCCTGGCAGATCCACTTCACCGGGAAGAACGAAGCGATGTCGACCATAACCTTCGGCAGGTTGGTGATCGGTGTGACGAACACCCCGGAGATGAACTGCAACGCGATGTAGATCAGATTGGCCACGGCGACCGCGCCGCTGACCGATTTGGTCACCGAGCCGAGCGCGATGCCCAGCAGGGTGCAGCTGGTGACGCCGAGCAGGAAGACCCACAGGGCGGTCAGCAGTTTCACCGGATCGGTGGGCAGGCTGAGGTCGAACAGCAGGACACCGACCACCGACATCAGCACGACCTGGGCGATACTCGTCGCGGCGACCAGGACGATCTTGCCGATGAAGTAGGACGCCGCGGGCATCGGCGTACCGCGAAGGCGTTTCAGCGCACCGGCTTCACGGTCGGCGGCCAGGCCGATACCGACGCTGTTGAACGACGTCGAGACGATGCCGGAGCCGATCATGCCCGCGGCCAGCACCTGGCCGGTGGTGATCGCCATGCCGGGCATCGAGGAGTTCAGCATCGAGCCGAGCAGGACCATCAGCAGGGACGGGAAGGCGAAGGTGAAGATCACCTGCTCCCGCAGGCGGAAGAACTGCTTGATCTCCGCGGCGCCGCGGACGAGTCCGAGCGAGAAGGTGCCCGGGAGGGTCAGCGTGCTCATCGGGCTTCTCCGATCAGGTCGAGATAGGTCTCTTCGAGGGTGGGACGGTGGACGGTCAGCTCCGACGGCTCGCGTCCGTCGGCGGAGAGCTCGCGGATCAGCTTGGCCGGGAAATGGGTGCGTTCCAGGTGGGCGCCGTGCTCGTCGGCCCAGCGGACGGTGGCCTCCGCGGTGGCGCGGCCGCCGAGCGTCTGCGGCGTCCCCTCGGCGACGATCGCGCCGCGGGTGATGACCGCGACCCGGTCTGCCAGCGCCTCGGCTTCGTCCAGATAGTGCGTGGTGAGCAGGATCGTGGTGCCCTCGCGAGCGAGACTTTTGATCAGGTCCCAGAACTGGCGCCGGGCCGCCGGATCGAACCCGGTCGTGGGCTCGTCGAGGAAAACCAGCTCGGGCCGTCCGATGATCCCGAGCGCGACGTCAACCCGACGGCGTTGCCCGCCGGAAAGGCTTTTGACGCGGGCGCCTGCCTTCTCGGTCAGGCCGACCTTCTCGATCACTTCGTCGGTGTCACGAGGGTTCGGGTAGTAGCGGGCGAAGTGCCGGACGGTCTCGGCGACGGTGAGCTCGGCGGCGTCGTTGGCCGTCTGCAACACGATCCCGAGCCTGGCCCGCCAGGCGCGGCCCGCCGTCCCGGGATCCTCGCCGAGGACTTCGACCTCGCCTTTGGTCCTTTCGCGATGGCCCTCCAGGATCTCGACCGTCGTCGTCTTGCCCGCGCCGTTGGGGCCGAGCAGCGCGAACACCTCGCCCTGCTCGATGTCGAGGTCGATCCCCCCGACCGCCGTGTGGCCCGGGTACTCCTTGCGCAGGCCACGCACTTTCACCGCTTTGTTCATACGTCGATCGTGCTTCAGCGGGCCGCTGTCCCGGGACGACCGCTGGACTGAACCCGGCTGTCAACCGATCGATGGACACCGGCGTCACCCCCTCCCGCATTTAGTCCTCTGGATGCGGTCCTTGCGCGTGCAACTACCGCATCCAGAGGACTAAATGCGGGGCGTCCACAGGCGCGGGGGCGTTGTGGACAACTCGCGCGAAGATGATCTTGAAGCCGGGGTTCGCCCGGGAGCGGATGTCATCGTTCGGTCGTGCCCAGTAATAGTTACGCGACGACCGAGTTCTTCGGCCCCTTCGTCGGAAGCCGTGTCGTCAGCGAAGGAGACTTGACCCGCTCCCAGCTCCGCTCGGGGCCGTACAACCGGCTCTTCCAAGATGTCTATGCCCCCATCGGCATACCTCTGGATCACGAGCTGCGGTGCAAGGCCGCGATCCTCGTCGTACCCGACGGTGCGGTGCTGACCGGGTGCTCGGCCGCGACGGTCCGCGGGTTCCCGTTCTCGCTCGAGAACGATCCGGTCGAGTTCGTGGTGCCTGAGGCGAGGGGTTTTCACAGCCTGCGAGGAACACACTTCCGCCGGACCAGGCTGCTCGGGCGGGACTTCGTGCCATGGCGGGACGGCCTCATCGCGACGCCGTTGCGCATCACCATGGACATCTTGACCGAGACCCGTCTTCGCCGGTCCTTTCCCCGTGTCGTCGGCTTGCTGGACACGTTGCTCCGGGCCGGCTTCATCGACGGCGAAGCGCTCAAGGTGTACCTGGAACACCGGCACGACAACGGGATCGTCCGAGCTCGTCAGGCTTTGGCCTTCTCGGACGAGCGCGCGGAGTCCATTCCGGAGTCGGAGGTCAGAGTGTGGCTGAGACTTCACGAGATCGAAGCGGAGCCCCAGGTCGAGGTCTACCGTGGCACCCGGTTCCTCGGACGGCTCGACCTCGCGATCCGTGAGGCCAAGGTCGCCGTCGAGTACGACGGGGCCTGGCATCTCGAAGGCGAGCAACCGCGTTTGGACGCGCGTCGGCGAGCGATGATCGAGGCCGAGGGCTGGGAGTTCGTCGTCATCACCAAGGAAGAGCTCTATGCCGACCCGCGGGCGATGGTGCGCCGGGTCAAGGCCACGATCGCCTCCCGCATTTAGTCCTCTGGATGCGGTCCTTGCGCGTGCAACTACCGCATCCAGAGGACTAAATGCGGGGAGTCAGGAGCGTGCGCACGGCGGTTTCGAGGGACGGAAGGAGCGCGGCCGGGTCGGCGGAGGTGAGCATCCGGTTCGCGAAGCCGTCCGACAGGGCGAGGACGGCATCGGCCAGGTCGCCCGCCGCGAGGTCGTCCCGGATGTGGCCCTCGGACTGAGCTTTCGAGATGTACTGCGTCGTGATCTCCGCGAGCTCGTCGTAGCCGGTTCGGATGAACTCGGCCCAGGACGGCCGGACGGCGGCGCGGGCGGTGAAGGCGTTGATGACGATCACCTCCGCGCGGCGCTGCTCGTCGAGCGGCATCGCCTCGAAAAGCAGGCGCAGCAGCAGGTCCAGCAGGTCACCGGACTGGTCGAGGGTGTTCCAGCGCTGTTCCAGGAACTCGCTCGTCATGTCGAGGGCGAACCGAAACAGGTCTTCCTTGGTGGAGAAATACTTCTGCACCGCGCCCGCGGACACCCCGGCCTCGACGGCGACCGAGCGCACGCTGACGGCCTCGACGCCTTCGCGCGCGACGATGCGCAGGAGGGCGCCGGCGATCTCCCGGCGGCGTTCGGCGCGATCCACGATCTTCGGCACGGGCACATCCTCCCCTCTGAGCGCCGGATGGGTTCGGTGGTGGGGTGAAGGCTCCCTTCGCCGCATCCGACGCGGCGAACGGCCCCTTCGCCCATGGGCTCACGTGACATCGCCCGTTCGTCACCGTGGCGGTGGCGCAAGACGTGATTCGCGTGGTTGGAAACGTAACTCGCGTGCTTGGACGCCGCACTCGCGTGTTCGGCCTCCAATCACGCGAGATCCGCCTCCGAACACGTGAGATCCATGTCTGAGCACACGAGTGCGGTGTCGCATCACCCAGTCCAGCCCGAATGCGCCAACGACTCCGCTCCGGCGCCGCCTTGCCTGGCCGCCGCTTTTTAGAATACAGTCGTATCCGAACAGGGGGTACTGGGGTGGACGAGGTAGCACACAGGAAACGCGCCGAGGAGAACCAGCTCGCCGCCGCGCTGACCAAAGGACCGGCGGAGGTGCTCGATTTCCTCCTGCCGCTGTGGGTGGGGAGTCAGCTCGGCGCGTCGGCCGCCGAGGTCGGGGCGCTGACCGCGTTGGAGACGTTGGTGTCGTTCGTGGTCCGGCCGATCGCGGGCTCGCTCGCCGATCGGTTCGACCGGGGCCGGATCGCCGCGGTCGGCGCTGTCCTCTATGGACTGTCCTTTGTGGTCTACGCGGTGACGCCGGGTATCGGGGTCGCCTACCTGGCCGCGGTTCTCGGTGGCGCGGGTGGCGCGCTGTTCTGGGTCGCGTTGCGGGCCCGGGTCGGGGAGGGGCTCGAGGCTGACGACGGCGCGTTCAGCAAGCTGTTCGCGGCCGAGGGTGGCGGCACGTGGATCGCCTTCGTGGTCGCGCTGACCGCGATCGCCTGGATCGACTACCGGGGTGTGTTCTGGCTCGGCGCCGCGGCCTGCGCGGTGGCCGCGGTGGTCCTGCTGAACGCGAAGTCCGCGCAGGTGAGCGAGGTGGACGCGCCGCGGCTGCTGCAACTGGGCAAGAGGATGCGGCCGATGCTCGCGCTCGTCGCGTTGACCGCATTGGCCGAGGCCGGCGTCGCGCTGTTGCTCCTCATGCACCTGCAACGCGGGCATCAGCTCCAGCTCGGCGAGATCGCGGCGGTCTTCATTCCCGGCTTCATCGTCTACAGCCTGCTGCCGGACTACCTCCACGGCTTCGTCCGCAAGGTCGGCCGGACGCGGGTGCTCGCGCTGGCGATGGTGGCGAGCGCGATCTTCGCCGCCGGACTGTCCTTCGCGCCGAGCCCGCCGGTGCTCGCGGTCATGTGGGTCCTGTCCGCGGCGGCGTTCGCAGCGGCCATCCCGGTCGAGCAGGCGGTGGTCGCCGAGGCGGCCGGGCTGAGCCTCGGCCGGGCGATGGGGATCTACGAGAGTGCGACGCTACTCGGAGCGACGATCGGAACCTTCGTGGCGGGGCAGCTCTACGGTTCGGACGCCGGATGGCGTGTCGCCTGCTTCGGCGCGGCGGGGCTTCTGCTCTTCGGATCGTTCGTGGTTCGTGGCGCCGTACGGCGTGTCGGAGTTGCGGAGTTTCCCGTGGAACCACGAAAAACGGTGTCACAAAAGGAAAAGCGGGCACCCCGCACGATCGAGGACAGTCCACAAGCGGCCGAATCGGTGACGGAGGAGGCGAACAAGCGCGCGAACCCGCTCCGCAACTGGGCGATCCACGCCGGGGTCTACGTCGTCGCGCAGGCGGCTCTGGCGGTCGCCGGTTACAGCTGGCCCGTCGAAGCCTTGTTCGGCGAAGCGCACGAAGCCGGCTGGTACTGGAACTCCAGTGGTCACTGGCTGTTGAACCTCGGCCGCATCTGGACCTTCGTTCTCGTGATCGACACCGTATGGACCTTCGGCCGCCAACTCCTCAAGAAGCGGCCTTATTGACAAGTTGTCTAACATGACAGGATGTCTCACAAGTGGGTGACGGCCAGCGACGGTGTCCGCCTTTCGGTCCGGGTGACCGGCGTCGACGACGCGCCCACGGTGGTGCTCGTCCACGGCTACCCGGACAACGGCTCCATGTGGGACGGCATCGCCGCCCTGCTGGAACGCCGCTACCGGGTGGTCGTCTACGACGTCCGCGGCGCGGGCCGCTCGGACAAGCCTTCGGGACGTGCGTCCTACAAATTGGACCAGCTGTCCGATGACCTCGCCGCGATCGTCGACGAGGTCCAGCCCGAGGGTAAGGTCCACCTGCTCGCGCACGACTGGGGCTCCATCCAAACCTGGCATTCGGTCACCGGCGACAGGCTGCGCGGACGGCTCGCGTCGTTCACGTCGATCTCCGGGCCGAGCCTCGACCACGCGGGAGCGTGGTTCCGCGCGCAGCTGCGCCCGAGCCCGAAAAGGCTCAAGAACGCGCTCGTCCAGTGGGCGCATTCGACGTACATCCTCGGCTTCCAGATCCCCCTGATCCCGCAGGTGCTCTGGCGCACCGGCGCGATGGGCGCGCTGATCGGCCGGATGGATCCGGCGGCCGGAGCACCGTCCACTTCGGACGGCCTGTACGGCCTCAACCTGTACCGCGCCAACATGTTCACGCGCCTTTCCCGGCCGAAGCCGCGGCCCGCCGAAATCCCGGTGCAGGTGCTCGCGCCCACCGGGGACAAGTTCGTCACCACGCCGCTGCAGACCGAGATCGAACGCTGGGCGCCGGACCTCCGGATCCGCCGGATCGTCGGCACGCACTGGGTGGTCCGCGAGAAGCCGCGGGTGATCGCCGACGCCACCGCCGAATTGATCGACCACGTCGAAGGCGGCGAGGAGAGCCGCGCGCTCAAACAGGCCAGGACGAAAGGCTTCGCGCACAAACTCGTGGTGATCACCGGCGCCGGCAGCGGCATCGGCCGCGCGACGGCGCTCGCGTTCGCGGACAAGGGCGCGGACGTCGTCATCACCGACATCAACGGCTCCGCCGCCGCCGACACCGCGAAACTGCTGCGGGACAAGGGCGCGACCGTCGGCGAGTACACAGTGGACTCTTCCGACGCCGAAGCGGTCGAGAAGTTCGCCCAGCGGGTCAAGGAGGAGTTCGGCGTCCCGGACATCGTCGTCAACAACGCGGGGATCGGCCTGTCCGGCCCGTTCCTCGACACGACGGTCAAGGACTGGGAACGCCTCATCGACGTGAACCTGTGGGGTGTCATCCACGGCTGCCGCGTCTTCGCCGAGCAGATGCGCGAACGGGCCGAGGGCGGCCAGATCGTCAACGTCGCCTCGGCCGCCGCGTACCTGCCGTCGAAGATCCTTTCCGCGTACGCCACCACGAAATCCGCCGTGCTGACCTTGAGCGTCTGCCTGCGGGCGGAGCTGGCCGCCGAGAACATCGGTGTCACCGCGATCTGCCCCGGTATCGTGAACACCAACATCACCAGCACCACCCGTTTCGTCGGTGTCGACGACATCGAGCAGAAGCGGCGCCAGAAGTCGAGCAGCAAGCTGTACGCGAAACGCGGCTTCGGCCCGGAGAAGGTCGCCCGCGACATCTTGCGCGCAGTCGAGAAGGACAAGGCCATCCAGCCGTCGACGCCGGAGGCCAAGGCCGCGCTCGTCCTCTCCCGCCTCACCCCCGGGCTGCTGCGAGCCGCGGCCAAACTGGACGTCACCCCGTGACCGGACGCCCACGCCGGATGTCGCCGGAAGCGCGCCGCGAGGACCTGATCCGCGCCGCGCTGGACCTGTTCGGCTCACGTGCGCCCGAACTCGTCACGGTCGACGACATCATCGCCCGCGCCGAGGTCTCCCGGCCGCTGTTCTACCGGTACTTCCCGAATCTGCGGGAACTGCAGGTCGAGGCGCTGAAAACGGTCACCGAAGGGCTCATCGACGGCCTGGCCGGGCTCGAGGAAGGCCTGCCCGAAACCCGGCTGCGGGCCGCCGTCCGCGGGCTGATCGACGTCGCCGACCACTACCGGGCGGGGTATGTCGCGTTATTGCGCAGCGGTTCGGTGATCGCGACGTCCGAGACGGACGCGGCGATCGACGAGGTCCGCAACCGCGCAGTCGAGCTCATCCTCGGCGCGCTGGGAGTGTCGGAGCCCTCGCCTATGCTCCTGCTGACCTTGCGGTGCTGGACGGCGGTGGTGGAGGGCGCACTGCTGAGCTGGCTGCAGGAGCGTTCCGTGCCGCGTGAGGCGCTCGACGGGTGGCTGGTCGATCAGCTGACGGCGATGCTGTCGGCGACCGCGGCGCATGATTCTTCGGTCCCGCAGATGCTATGAAAGGTCCTTTCCTTGCAAAATTTGCAAGGAAAGGACCTTTCATAGCGCGCGTCAGGACTGCTTCGCGACCAGGTCCCAGCCTTCGACGTCTTCCGGCTTCCGCGGCTCCGGCCCGACGTACTTGGCCGACGGGCGCACGAGGCGGCCGGTCTTCTTCTGCTCCAGGATGTGCGCGGCCCAGCCGGCGGTACGCGCCGAGCTGAACATCGCGGGCATCATGTGCGGCGGCACCTGGGCGAAGTCCAGGATCACGGCCGCCCAGAACTCGACGTTGGTCTCGATCGGGTGGTCCGGACGCCGCTCGCGCAGCTCCTTCAGCGCCACCTGCTCCAGCTCCGCCGCCGCTTCGTAGCGCGAAGCGCCGAGCTCCTGGCAGGTCCGGCGCAGCACGCGCGCCCGCGGGTCCTCCGCGCGGTACACGCGGTGCCCGAAGCCCATCATCCGTTCCTTGCGGTCCAGGATGCCCTTGACCAGGCCGACCGCGTCACCGGTCTTCTCGACCTCTTCGATCATCGGCAGCACCCGCGCCGGCGCGCCGCCGTGCAGCGGGCCGGACATGGCGCCGATCGCGCCGGACAGCGCCGCGGCGACGTCGGCGCCGGTCGAGGCGATGACCCGGGCGGTGAAGGTCGAGGCGTTGAGGCCGTGCTCGGCGGCCGAGACCCAGTAGGCGTCGATGGCCTTGACGTGGGCCGGGTCGGGCTCGCCGCGCCAGCGGACCATGAAGCGTTCGGTGATCGACTTCGCCTCGTCGACCCGGGTCTGGGGGACGGCGGGCTGCCCGATGCCGCGAGCGGACTGGGCGACGTACGAAAGCGCCATCACCGAGGCGCGGGCCAGCTGGTCGCGCGCCTCGTCGTCGGTGATGTCCAGCAGCGGCCGGTAGCCCCAGATGGGGGCGAGCATGGCCAGCGCGGCCTGGACGTCGACGCGGACGTCGCCGGTGTGGACCGGCAGCGGGAACGGCTCGGCGGGCGGTAGCCCATGGCCGAAGCGGCTGTCGACGAGAAGACCCCAGACGTCACCGAAGGTCACCTTGCCGGCGAGATCCTCGATGTCGACACCGCGATAACGCAGCGCGCCGCCGTCACGGTCGGGCTCGGCGATTTCGGTCTTGAAGGCGACCACGCCTTCGAGACCCGGTCGGAAACCGTCGTCGACCTGCTCGGACGGCTGATTGGTGCTGATCGTGGAGGTACTCACTGTGGTGAAACCTTTCGATGCGCATTCCCCGGCTTTGTGTTCATGCGTGGACGGGATACACGCAGCGAAGGCGCGCCTCATCGCACGGATGGACAAACTTTGCTCCACGTCGCGGCCTGGGGCAATCGAAAGATGTGGTGCTTTCGGTCACGATTACGAGAACGATTCAGTGAAAAGCTCGTTCGTACGCGAAGAGTTACGGCGCTGTTCACTTTGCGTGTACCGGGCGCCGAGGTAAATCCTGTGTTTCGAGAACCGGCGGCGAGCCGTTTCCGGTGATAGACCTTTCCCATGCACCTGAGCCCCCAGGAGCGGGACAAACTGCTCATCCACGTCGCGGCGGACGTAGCTCGCAAACGCCTGGAGCGCGGGGTCCTGCTGAACTACCCCGAGGCGGTCGCCCTGATCACCGATCACGTCCTCGAAGGCGCTCGCGACGGCCGGACGGTGAGCGAACTCGTCGCGAGCGGCCGGTCGGTGCTCGGCCGGGCGCAGGTGCTGGACGGAGTGCCGGAGATGGTCGATTCCGTGCAGGTCGAAGCCACTTTCCCGGACGGCACGAAGCTCGTCACCGTGCACGACCCGATCGTCTAGAAAGGGCCGCGAGTGCGACCAGGAGAGATCGTCACCGGCGACGTGCCGGTCGAGCTGAACCCGGGCAGGCCGCGGGTGCGGTTGCTCGTGCGGAACGTCGGCGACCGGCCGGTCCAGGTCGGTTCGCACTACCATTTCGCGGCGGTCAATCCGGGGCTCGAATTCGATCGCGAAGCCGCCAGGGGACATCGGCTCGACGTGCCCGCGGGAACGTCGGTGCGTTTCGAGCCGGGGGTCGAACGCGAAGTCGACCTCGTCCCGCTGGCCGGGAATCGCTCGGTGCCCGGACTGCGGAAGGCGACCTGATGCCGTCGATCGATCGCGAGCGCTACGCCGAACTGTTCGGCCCGACCACCGGCGACCGGATCCGCCTCGCCGACACCGATCTGCTGATCGAAGTCACCGAAGACCGCAGCATGGGGCCGTCGGGCAGCGGTGACGAAGTGCTGTTCGGCGGCGGCAAGGTGATCCGCGAATCCATGGGCCAGGGGATGGCGACCCGGGCCGAAGGCGCGCCCGATCTGATCATCACCGGCGCGGTGATCCTGGACCACTGGGGGATCGTCAAGGCGGACGTCGGTGTCCGCGACGGCCGGATCGTCGGCATCGGCAAGGCGGGCAACCCGGACACGATGGACGGTGTCGACCCCGCGCTGGTCGTCGGACCGTCCACGGAGGTGCTGTCCGGCAACGGGAAGATCCTCACCGCGGGCGGCATCGACTGCCACGTCCACTTCATCTGCCCGCAGCTGACCGACACCGCGCTGGCGTCCGGGCTCACCACGCTCGTCGGCGGCGGGACCGGGCCGGTCGAGGGCAGCAAGGCCACCACCGTCACGCCCGGCGCGTGGAACCTCGGCCGGATGCTGCGGGCGATGGACGGCCAGCCGGTCAACGTCCTGTTGCTGGGCAAGGGGAACACCGTCCGGCACGAGGCGCTGCGCGAACAGCTCGCCGCCGGCGCGGGCGGGTTCAAACTGCACGAGGACTGGGGCAGCACCCCGGCCGCGATCGACGCCTGCCTGACCGTGGCGGGCGAATCCGGTGTCCAGGTCGCGATCCACACCGACACGCTGAACGAAGCGGGCTTCCTGGAGTCCACTGTGGACGCCATCGGCGGCCGGTCGATCAACGCGTACCACACCGAAGGCGCGGGCGGCGGGCACGCGCCGGACATCATCCAGGTCGCCGGGCTGCCCAACATCCTGCCGTCGTCGACGAACCCGACGCGCCCGCACACCGCGAACACCCTCGACGAACACCTCGACATGCTCGTCGTCTGCCATCACCTGAACCCGTCCGTGCCCGAGGACCTGGCGTTCGCCGAAAGCCGGATCCGGCCGACGACCATCGCCGCGGAAGACGTCCTGCACGACCTCGGCGCGATCTCGATGATGAGCTCGGACTCGCAGGCGATGGGCCGCATCGGCGAGGTGATCATCCGGACCTGGCAGACCGCGCACGTCATGAAACGACGGCGTGGCGCGCTTCCCGGCGACGGCGCGGCCGACAACCTGCGGGCCCGTCGCTATGTCGCCAAATACACGATCAACCCCGCGATCGCGCACGGTATGGAGCGCGAGATCGGCTCGGTGGAGGTCGGGAAACTCGCCGATCTCGTGCTGTGGGAGCCGAAGTTCTTCGGCGTGCGGCCGCATGTAGTGCTCAAGGGCGGTTTCCCGGCGTGGGCGGCGATGGGCGACGCGAACGCGTCCATCCCGACGCCGCAGCCGGTGCTCGCGCGGCCGATGTTCGGTGCGGCGCCGGCGGTCGCCGCCGCGAGCAGCTTCCATTTCGTGGCCCCGGAAGCGCTGGAAAACGGGGTGGCGGAGCGGTTCGGCATCGCGCGGAAGCTCGTGCCGGTCGCGAACACCCGGTCCCGGGGCAAGGCCGACATGGTGCTCAACGACGCGACGCCGGACATCCGGGTGGAGCCGGACAGTTTCGCCGTGCATGTCGACGGTGAGCTGATCGAGCCGCGGCCGGTGACCGAACTGCCCATGGCGCAACGGTATTTCCTGTTCTGATGGAACTTTCAGCGGTCATCCTGGCCGATTCCAGGTTCCCCGGAGGCGGGCACGTCCATTCCGGCGGACTCGAAGAAGCCGTCACCCGGAAGCTGATCACGCACGAGCGCGATCTGCCGGGTTTCCTCTCCGGGCGCTTGCGTACAGCGGGTGCGCTGGCCGCGGTGTTCGCCGCCGCGTCGGCGCACGCGGCCGCAAGGAAAGTCCGAAGTGGACACTGGCGAAGGCTCGACCTCGAACTCGACGCCAGAACGCCTTCGCTCGCGCAGCGGGAGGCGTCCCGCGCGCAAGGGCGGGGAACGGCGCGGGCGGGAAAGGCGGCCTGGCCGTCTCCGGTGCTTTCCCAGCTGCTGAAGGAAACCCCGCGGCCGCATCATCCGGTGATCGTCGGCGCGCTGGTCGGAGTGCCCTTCGACGCCGCGATGGCGGTGGCCTATCTCGCGATCAGCGGTCCCGCGAGCGCGGCCGTGCGGCTGCTCGGTCTCGACCCGTTCGCCGTCAACGCCGTCGTGGCCCGCCTCGCGGACGAGGTCCGGGAGGTTTCCCGGCGGGCCGCCGACGTCGCGGGCGACGATCCGGCCGATCTCCCGGCGCCGGGGTCACCGGCGCTCGATCTGTTCGCCGAGGCACACGCCCGGCATCACCAGGAAGAGGTGCGTCTCTTTGCCAGCTGAGCATGGTCACGGTCACGGACATGTGCACCCGGTCAACTTCGACCCGACCGCCGCGGAACCCGACCACTACGAGCAGGCGCCGACCGCCGGGCGCGCGTACCGGATCGGGATCGGCGGGCCGGTGGGGAGCGGGAAGACCGCGCTCACCGCGGCGCTGTGCCGGGCGCTCGGCGACGAGGTGAACCTCGCCGTCGTCACCAACGACATCTACACCACCGAGGACGCCGACTTCCTGCGCAAGGCCGGGGTGCTCGACCCGGAGCGGATTGAGGCCGTGCAGACCGGCGCGTGCCCGCACACCGCCATCCGCGACGACATCACCGCGAACCTCGACGCCGTCGAACGGCTGGAGGAGCGGTTCCCCGGGCTGGATCTGGTGATCATCGAGAGCGGCGGAGACAACCTCACCGCCGTGTTCAGCCGGGGACTCGCCGACAGCCAGGTGTTCGTGGTCGACGTCGCCGGTGGTGACAAGGTGCCGCGCAAGGGCGGGCCGGGGGTGACGACGGCGGATCTGCTGGTGATCAACAAGATCGACATCGCGCATCTGGTCGGGGCGGACATGGACGTGATGACCTCGGACGCGCATCGGATGCGGGGCGAACTGCCGGTGATCACCCAGTCCCTTGTGGACACTCCGAACGCGCCGGCGGTCGCGGACTGGGTCCGCTCGCTGCTCCCGGTCCGCGCGGGGTGAAGGCGCACGCGCGGCTGACCGCCTGCTTCGAGGGCGGTCGGACCGTACTGCGTGAGCTGCGCTCGATGGCGCCGCTCACGCTCCTTCCCAAGCGGGGCACCGGTGCGACGGCGGTGGTGCATCTGGTCAATTCGGCGACCTCGCCTTTGGGTGGCGATGAGCTCAACCTGACCATCCGGGTCGGTGCCGGTGCTTCGCTGCGGCTTTCCGGGGTGGCGGCGACGATCGCGCTGCCCGGGTTGCACGGCGAAGGCAGTTCGTCCCTTGTGGACATCGCCGTGGACGATGGTGGGTCATTGGAGTACCTGCCGGAGCCGACCGTGGTGACCGCGCGCGCCCGGCACACCGCCGTGTTCCGGGCCGCTTTGGCGCCTGGCGCCTTCTTGCACACGCGAGAGGTGCTGGTCCTGGGGCGGGCGGGTGAACGGCCTGGCTCTCTGGTGACGACGCAGCAGGTGACGCGGGGTGCTGTACCGGTCTTGCGGCAGACTTTGGAGATCGGTGACTCCACTTTGGACGCCAGTCTCGCGCATCTGGCCGGGCGACGGGTGCTGGTGACCGATCTGGTCGTCGGTGGTCCCGTGGTGCCCGAGGCTTCCGGTGAGTGGTGGTCGCGTACGCCGCTCGCCGCCGGTGGGACGCTCACGACTTCCTTGGCCCCGGACGCCGTGACCGCGCTCCGGGTGTTCGAAAATCCGTGAAGGCCCCCTTGCCTACCCTGAGGGTAGTGAAGGAGGCCTTCACGGACCGACTCCCCGTCAGAACTTCGTGCCCAGCCAGGTCATCGCGACCGGCCCGCCCGCCGAGACACCGCCGATGTGTTCCAGCAGCGGGAATTCCTGCCAGGTGACGTCGGCGCCGAGGGCCTGGTAGCGGTCGCGCAGGCCCTTGCCGACCGCGAGCGGGATCAGTTCGTCCAGCGACGCGTGGTACAGGAAGACCGGCGCGCCCGGTTTGGTCTTGCCCGCCAGGTTCTCGCCGAGCCGGGCCTGCCAGCGCGGATCCGACGAAACGTTCGGAACGGTCGTGAAGTCGTTGAGCCGCGCGAAAGGTGCCGCCGCGCCGAGTTCGACGGTGCACGCTTCCTTGACCTTCGCGACGGCCTTCTCGCCCTTCGCGTTGAGCACGCCGGTGAACGGCAGTTCCGGATACGCGGTCGCGTAACCGACGGCCGCGCCGAGCACCAGCCCGAACGCCGGACCGCCGTCGTTGAACTTCAGGACCGCGTTCAGGTCCGCGGGGACGCCGCCTTCCGCGACACCGACCAGATTGACGTCGGGCGCGTAGGACGGCTGCAGTTCGCCGGCGAACGCCGCGGCCTGGCCTCCTTGCGAGTAACCGAAAACGCCGACCGGCCCGGTCTTGGACAGGCCCGCTTCGGGCACCCGGGAAGCGGCGCGGGCGGCGTCGAGGACGGCCCGGCCTTCGGACTGGCCGACGGCGTAGGTGTGCGTGCCCGGGGTGCCGAGGCCTTCGTAGTCGGTCACGACGACCGCCCAGCCGCGCGAAAGTGCTTGGCTCATCAGGAGGACTTCGTTCTCGGACCCGTTCGTCAGCCGGGTCGACGGCGCGCAGCGGTCGCCGAGGCCATGGGTGCCCACGGCGTAGCTGACCAGCGGCCGCGCGCCCTTCGTCCACGGCGTGTGCGGGACCAGCAGGATGCCCGACACCGTGTTCGGCTGTCCCGTCGCCGACGTGGAGCGGTAGTGGAGTTTCCAGGCCTTCGCCGGGGCGGTGGCGACGACCGGTCTGTAGTCGACCAGGTCCCCGGGCGCGCTCGGCGCGGCTTGCGCGGCGGGCGCGCCGATCAGGGTGGCTGCGAGGGCCGAGACCAGAACTGTCCGAAGCACCGTTGCCTCCAGTTTGGTAATCGAGATTTTCGCAATGTAGGCGCTGTTGCTAGCATCTGGCAATCCCTGTTACCGAATCGGGGGAGGTCGAGTGGCCCGCACCTATGGCGGGGTCGCGCCCGAGCAACGGCGCGCCGAACGGCGTGAACGCCTGCTCCTGGCGGCCCTGGACCTGTTCACCTCGACGGGCTACCAGCAGGCGAAGATCACCGAGTTGTGCACCCGCGCGGGTGTCTCCACGCGGAACTTCTACGAGGAGTTCGAGAGCAAGGAGAAGGTGCTGCTCACCCTGCACGAGCGGATCAACGCGCTCGCGCTGGAGCAGGTCACCGGCACCCTGGAACGGCTGGAGGACGCCGACGCGGTCACCCGGATCGGGACGCTGCTGGACGTCTTCGTCAGCACGGTCACCTCGGATCCCCGGATGCCGCGGCTGAACTACGTCGAGGCCGTCGGGGTCAGCGCCGCTTTGGAGGCGCAGCACCAGGAATGGGTCGACCGGTGGGCCGCGTTCATCGAAGCCGAGGCCCGGCACGCCGCCGAGCACGGCGTGGCGCCCGATCGCGACTACCACCTGACGGCGATCGCGCTCGTCGGCGCGGCGACCGGTCTGCTGCGCGAGTGGCAGGCGCACACCCCGCCGCTGCCGGTCGCCGACGTCGCCGCCGAACTCCGGGCCCTGATGCTCGCCGCGATCACCCGGCCCGCCTGACCACCCCCGGCGTTTCGTCCTCTGAATGCGATCCTTGCGCGTGCAAGTACCGCATTCAGAGGACGAAACGCGTCAGGAGGCGGCCGAGGCGCGCCGGAAGGTGTTGTGCAGCACGGCGAGCAGCGCGTCCCGCACCGAAAGGCGTTGCCGCGCGTCGAAGGTGATCAGCGGGACGTCCTCGCTCACCGCGAGCGCCCACCGCACGTCTTCGAGGTCGTGTTTGAGCGAGCCGTCGAAGACGTTCACCCCGACCACGAACGGCAATCCGGCCTTCTCGAAGTAGTCGACGGCCGGGTAGCAGTCGTCGAGCCGCCGGGTGTCGACGATGACGAGCGCGCCCAGCGCGCCCAGCACGAGGTCGTGCCACATGAACCCGAACCGGTCCTGCCCCGGCGTGCCGAAGAGGTACAGCTTCACCTCTTCGTCGATGGTGATGCAGCCGAAGTCCAGCGCCACCGTGGTGGTGGTCTTCGACGGCACCTCCCCGCCGGAGCCGTCGACGGCCGCGCCCGCCGAGGTCATGGCCGCCTCGGTGGTCAGCGGTTTGATCTCGGAGATCGCGCCGACGGTGGTCGTCTTGCCGACCCCGAACCCGCCGGCGATGACGATCTTGACCGGTGTCGGCGGTTTGGCCGACGCCGGTTCAGCGAATTGCTTCGAGTCCACGAATGACCCTTTCGATCATGCCGAGGTCCTGGGTGAAGGCTCCCGCCGGGCGACGGAGCACGACGTAGCCGAGCGCGGCGAGATCCGCCACGAGCACCCTGGCCACGCCGATGTGCAGGCCGAGCATCGCCGCCACTTCGGCGACGGATTTCGTTTCCCGGCAAAGGGAAACGATCTCCCGTCGTTCGAAGGTCAGCCGCGCGTGCGACGCCGCGCCGAGCCTGCTCGTGAGCACCTGAGCCTCGATTTCGAGCGTGCCGTCCACCGGCTGCGCGCGGCCGGCGGTGAGCAGATACGGGCGTAGCGGCGAGATGCCCTGTTCGGCGCCTCGCGGCTGGGGTACCTGATCGTCGCTCATTCCCTTGTCCCCTCGTCAGTTCAGCTGCCGACGCTCTTCTTGAGTTCCTCGATCAGCGCGGGGGTGAGCACCTCGGTGGCGCGGTTGGCGAACATCGCCATCTCGTAGGCGATCGTGCCGAGACTGGCCTGCTTGGTGGCGAGCACGCCGAGCGAACAGCCGATGCTGATCGTGCAGACCAGCAGGTAGCCCTGCTCCAGCTCGATGATGATCTTGTCGGGCGAACCGAGCGGGTGGCTCTCGGAGACACCGTGCGCGAGGCCGAGCATCGCCGAGCAGATCGCGGCCAGCCGGTCGGCGTTGGCCCGTTCCAGCTCGGACGACATCGCGATCAGCAGGCCGTCGGCCGAGACGGCGATCGCGCCCATCGCGCTCGCCGTGTTCTGCGCGAAGCGCGTCACCAACCAGTTGAAGTTCCGGGCTTCGACGCTGACTCCGGTCGTCATCTCTTGCTCTTCTCTCTCTGTTGCATCTCCGGGTTGACGGCTTTCTCCAACCCGTCACTGAAGGCGTCGAACGCGGCACGCTCGGCCTCGGGGTCACGCATGCCCTTGGGCTTGGTGGTGTTCAGTGCCGCCCGCGCGGTCTGGTGCCGCGCGGCCGGACCTTTCGCCAGTCCCGGCGCCAGTTGCGCGCCGGGGACCCGCCGGGTGAGACCACCGCGGGAGGCGGCGGGCACCGGTGTCGGGGTCGGCATCGGCGCCGGGGCGGCGGCCGGTGGTGCTGGTGGTGCCGTGGCCTTCGCGAGTCCGGCCTCGAACCCGTCGAAGGCCGCCTTGGCGGCTTCTGGATCATGCCTGGACTTCTGCCGCGCCGGCGCTTCGGGGGCACCGGGAAGCTGCGCGCCCTTGACCCGCCGCCGCAGCCCGCCGCGGGTCTCACCGGAGTCGGCGGCGGTGAGCGTCGGCGCGGGGGCCTGGTACACGGGCTCGGGTACCGGCGTAGGCAGGGGCGGTGGTTCCAAGATCTCTCCGTCGGTCTTGCGGAACCATCGGAAGTCCTTGGGCTGCCTGCCGTCGCGCGGGATCATCCCGGCGATCGCGAGCGTCGGCGGTTCGCTCGGAGCGGTCTTCTGCCGCGGCTCGGGCAGCGACGGCGGTGCGGGCTCGTCACCGGGTTCCGCCGTCGGCCACACCGGCGGCGCCGGGACGGATTTCGGCGCGGGCGGCCGGTAGGTCAGCAGATTCGGCGGGACGGTGAGCCGCGCGGTGATCCCCGCGCCCGGTTCGGTCTCGGTCAGCTCGACCTTGAGCCCGTGCCGTCGCGCGAGCCGTCCGACCACGAACAGCCCGAGCACACTGGTCGGCGCCAGTTCGAGCCGCTCGCGTTCGACCAGCCGCCGGTTCTCCTCGGCGAGCCGTTCGGCGGTCATGCCGATGCCCTGGTCCACGATCACGATCAGGCAGGAGCCGTCGGGCAGGATCTTCGTGCCGACGTCCACAAAGGACTCCGGCGGGGAGAACGACGTCGCGTTCTCCAGCAGCTCGGCGAAGATCAGCACCAGATCGGAGCCGAACGGCGACGACAGCAGGACGTCGCCCATCGAGCCGAGCCGCACCCGCTGGTAGTCCTCGATCTCCGCGAGCGCCGAACGCAACGCCGTCGAGAGTTCGATGGGGCCGGAAATCCTTGCCTCGTCCCGGTTTCCCGAGACGACGAGCAGATTGTCGGCGTTCCGGCGCAGACGGGTGGAGAGGTGGTCGAGCCGGTAGAGGCTCGCCAGCAGGGCGACGTCCTGCTCGTTGCGCTCCAGTTCGTCGACCAGTGCCAGCTGCCTGCCCACCAGGTTCTGCGTGCGCTTCGCGACGTTGGCGAACATGAGGCCGACGTTGCGCCGCGTGACGGCCTGCCGTTCCACCAGTTCGGCCGCGGTGGCCTGCACCCGGTTGAACGCTTCGGCCAGCTTGCCGAGTTCGTCCTGCGAGGACACGTCGATGGTGGCCAGCCGCGGCGCGAGCTCTTCGGCCTGCTCGGTGTCGGTGACGCGGACGAGTTCGGTGCTCGCGAGGTCCGCGACCGACGTCGCCGCCGTGGTCAGCTTCCGCAGCGGATCCGCGATCGACCGGCTGACCGCGATCGCGAGCCCGCCGACCAGCAGGAACAGCACGCCGGCGCCGACACCGATCGTCCACGCCAGGTTCTGCGCCGCGTCCGCTCGCGCGGTCGCCGCGTCGGTGATGCCGGTGGTGACCGCGTCCTGGGTGATCCGCCGCTGGTTCGACTGGGCGTCGACGGCGCCGAGGATGTCGGGCAGCAGGTTCTGCACGGCCTGCGGGCCCTTGGCGTCGGAGAGCCTGGCCTCCAGCGCGTCGACCCGGCGGCCCGTCTCACCCTGCTCGACCGCGACGACCTGCGTGGCCTGGGTGACGTCGGCCTGCTGCACGAACCGTTCGAGGAACAGCGACGACTGCTGCTTCGCGTCGGCCAGCACCGGCGCTCCCGATTCGGGGGTGACCAGCACGATGATCAACGCCATGCCGCGCAACGAGTTCTCCTCGTTCGCGCGCAGCAGCGCGTCGAGCGCCGTCAGCTGCTGGGTGCCCGCCGCGTCACTGGTCTGCTGCGGCACGAGCCGGAGCGCGTTGATGACCGCGTCGATCACCGCGTGATACGTCCGCGCCACGCTGTCGAGTGAGGCACCGCGCCGGAGCGCGTTCTCCCGGATCTCGTTCAGCGACCCGATGCGCACCAGCGCCGCCGCGAGTTCTTCCGGCGCGTCGGCGCTCAGCCCCGACCGCACCTGGTTCACCGTTTCCGCGACCACGCCCTGCTGCTTCAGCATCGCCGAACTGCTCGCCGACGTGGACGCGATGTAGTGCGCCGTCAGCAGGCGCTCGCGCTGCAGTTCCCAGGCGAGCGTGCCGAGCGCGCGGGCCTGCGACGCGACGTCGGCGGTGGTGCGGGCGGACCGGGCGTCGTCGATCTCCCCGGCGACGTAAGGCACCGACACCAGGACCACGGCGGTCAGCGGCAGCATCAGGAGCAGGTTGAGCTTGCCCCGGATGCCGAGTCTGCCGAGCAACCCGGACCGTGCCGTGCGTTCCGGCCGGGACTTCCCGTGCCTCATGGTCACCTTTCTCCCCGGCTCCGCCCGAGGTGTCCGCGGTGCTGTTCCCGGACGAGGTCTTCGATGGACGCGCGCAACGAGACGAACCCGGGCGTGCGTTTGACCGCGAGGTCGCGTTCGGCGGGCAGGTCGACCACGATGTCCGCGGCCACCCGGCCCGGATCCGAGGCCAGCACCACGACGCGCCCGCCGAGGAACACGGCCTCCTCGACGTCGTGGGTCACCATCAGCACGGTGGTGTGCGTGTCGGTCCAGATCCGGCGGATCAGGACCTGCATGTCCTCTTTGGTCTGGACGTCCAGCGCGCCGAAAGGTTCGTCCAGCAGCAGCACGTCGGGCTCGCACACCAGCGCCCGCGCGATCGCGACCCGTTGCTTCTGCCCGCCGGAAAGCTGTTTGGGCAACGACTTCCGCAGGTGACCGAGCCCGGTCTCGTCGAGATACCAGTCGATCCGGCGCGCCCGCTCGGCCTTGTCGAGGCTCAGCAGTTCGAGTCCGAACGCGACATTGCTCTCCACCGTGCGCCACGGGTACAGCGCGCCGTGCTGGAACACCAGCCCGCGATCCGGGCCGGGCCCGGTCACGGCGTCGCCGTCGAGGGTGATCAGGCCCTCGGTCGGTTCGGTCAGCCCGGCGATCAGCGACAGCAGGGTCGACTTGCCGGATCCGCTCGCGCCCACCACGCAGACGAAGTCGCCGCGCGCGATGTCGAGGTCGATCCCGTCGAGCGCGCGGGTGGTCTTGCCCCGGACCGTGTAGTCCTTGGCGACCGCTTTCAGTTGGAGCGTCATGCCGCCCACTTCCCGACCCTGGATCGCAGGAGCCGCAGCGCGATGTCGATGACCAGTCCGAGCAGGCCGATCACGATCAGCAGCGCGAAGATCCGGTCGGTCTGGGTGAACCGCTGCGCCCGCATGATCCGCAGGCCGAGCCCGGCGGTGGCGTTGATCAGTTCGGCGACCACCACGAAGTTCCACGCGGCCGCCGCGTTGACGCGGGTCGCGTCGATCATGCCGGGCAGCGCGTGCGGCACGATCACCTTCCGCAGCACTTCGCCGCGCCGCGCGCCGAGCGTGTAGGACACGTCGATCAGCGATCGCGGCACCCCGCGGACGGCGTCGGCGATCATCAGCGTGTTGAAGAAGACCGTGCCGAGGAACAGGACCGCGACCTTCGACGGTTCGCCGAGACCGAGCCAGATCATCAGCAGCGGGATGAACGCGCTCGCCGGCAGATAACGCAGCATCGCGATGACCGGCTCGAACAGCGCCAGCCCCGCGTCGAACGTCCCCATCACGATGCCGAGCGGGACCGACACGAGGATCGCGAGCCCGAAGCCGAGCAGCACGCGCTGGGTGGTGGCCCAGAGGTCGCTGAACAGCTCACCCGACTCGATCATCTTCACCAGCGCGTCGAACACCGCGACCGGCGTCGGCAGGAACATCGGCTTGATCGTGCCCAGCGCGTTCAGCGTCACCCAGATGAGCAACGGGATGACGAACGAGGCCGCCGCCAGCGTCCATCGCCACCGGGCGGGGATCGGCGTCCGGAGTGAGAGCAGTGGGGAGGCGTTCGGCTTGAGGCCCGCCCGGCGGGGCAGCGGCGACCAGTCCGGTCGCGCGCCGCGCCGCTCTTCCTGCGCCTCGGCGAGCCGCTGCTCGTCTTCGAGACGGCGCGCTTCGGCCTCGTCAGCGGCGTCCGTCCGCTGAGCGGCCCGGCCCGTCGCGTCGGTGGCGCTCACTTCACCGCCTTGACGTACTGGTCGTCGAACAGCCCGTCGAAGTTCGGGCGGCTCTGGGCGAGCCCGTTGGAGACGATGAAGTCGGCGATCTTGCCCGCCTGGAAGTTGAGGTGGGCCGGGGTGACGCCGGGGGTGAACGCGTCGAGGTTCTGCTGCTTGGTGAAGATCGTGGTGCCCGCGTCGTAGGACTTGTACTCGTCGATCGACACCGCGCCGCGTTTCGCCATGATCTTCACGGCCTCTTCGCGGTTCTGCTTGATCCAGTCGATCGTCTCGAACCAGGTGTTCACCAGCGCCTGGACCTCCTTCTTGCGCTCCTTCGACATCTGCTCGGAGACGACCAGGTGGTCCGGGATGGCGCCGGGGAACTCGGCCGACGTCGCGATCGCGCGGCTGCCGGGGCGCTCGAGCGCCTTCGAGGTGAAGGGGGCGAAGGCGGCGACGGCGTCGACCTGCTCGCCGACGAACGCGGCCGCGGCGGCGTCGGTCAGCAGCGGGACGATTTCGACGTCCTTCTCGGTCAGCTTCGCCTCCTGCAGCGCGAGCAGCAGCAGGTAGTGGTCGACGGTGCCCTGCTCGACGGCGATCTTCTTGCCCTTGAGGTCGGCGACGCCGGTGATGCCCTGGCGGGCGATGATCTTGTCGTTGCCGGTCGAGTTGTCGTTGACCAGCACCACCGACAGCTTCGCGCCACCGCTGACCGAGGCGAGGGTGTCGTTCAGGGTCTGGCTGTTGGCGTCGATCGCGCCCGAGGAGAGGGCGTTGATGCTCTCGGTGTAGCTGTCGAACCACTTCAGGTCGACGTTCACGCCGTTCTTCTCGAAGAGGCCCTTCTCCTGGGCGACCGCCCACGGGAACCACCCCGGCCAGGCGCTGTAACCGATCGTGACCTTGGTGCCGGAGGCGGCCGTGCTGTCGGAACAAGCCGAAAGGGCGGTCACGCCCGCCAGCGAAAGGGCGCACAACAACGCCGTCATCAGACGGCGGGAACGGGAAATCACAACGCACTCCTGGGGAAGGGGAGTAACTCGGGCGTGGAAAGTTCCGGCTGTTCGAGCGCAGGACTGATCGACCGGTGTCGAGCTCCCTCGGGGAAGCCCGGCCGGCAATGGCGGATGGTTCGGCCGCACACCCGGCCGTCCCAGCCAAACCTCTGAACGTATTGGATAGAGGTGATCACCCCGTTGCTCTCGGCGGCGATCCTATCGAGTGGCGCAAGGTCTACCTAGTGTGATCGTCGGCTCTTGCACGATTCGCTGTCACATTCTGCTAAATCCGGCCGTTCGCCCCAATGGGCGGAGTCCCGGTGGATGGACAACCCGGTCCCGGAGGTCGTACGTCCATCGGGTGGCGGGTGAATCTCCGCCCGCCCTTCGGGAGGGAGCAGAGGATGAAAATTCGTTCGGCCGCGTTGGGTGTCGCGGGGGCGGCGATCTTGTCCACTTTGATCGGCGCGGGACCGGCGAACGCGACCAGACCGTCCAGTCTGGTCATCAGCCCGAGCGCCGTTGCCGCAGGTGGGACGGTCACGGCGGATATCTACTGCCTGCGCCCGTCCGGTGCGGGCGAGCTCGCGACGGCCCTCGTCGCGGACGGTCTCGCGGCCCCGATCCCCTTGCGGGTGGTGGGCGACGGCGGCACCGGCGGCATCGGTGTCGCGTTGCGCGGCGACGGTCCGGTGGGGACGGTGCCGGGGCGCTACACGGCGGCTTACGACTGCTGGGGCTGGATCGTCCGCGCGGAGTTCACTGTCACGAACTGACAGAAGCGAAGGCCGGTTTCGGGACGCGAATTGCCGTCCCGGGGCCGGCCTTCGCTGACACATCCGGGGGAGATGTTCCGGGGGTAATTTCTGTCAATCGACAGAATTGGCTCCGGCCGACGCGGGCGCCTTCGTGAAATCCGGAAGAATTGTTCGCGGAGTGCCGAAATACCGGTGAAACAAAAGTGGAAAGAATTCCGCGCCGATCCGCGCGGACCCGGTCTGTCCAGGGCATTTCCGCCGTTTGCGGAGACGGACGTGATTTCGCGGGACCGACGTTCGACCTTGATCGATCAGGTTCGGCCAGGTAACGGGCAGGTGACGGCTTGCGGTCCGGCGGCTACACACAGATGATCCAGCAGGGGTGGCGGGTGTCACCGTTCAGTGGGTTTCGCCGCCGCGTCGGAGGCAATACCGTCGGCGGCAAAGCCGAAGTCACAGATGCCCCGACCGGGTACGGAGGTTTGGCGGATGATGCCGGAGATCAAGGAAGGCGCTGCCGGGAACGGCGACGCCGTCGTGCGCCTGCCCGGGATGCGGGTGGCCTACGAAGGCGCGGCCTTCGACGAATCCGCGCTGGCGGAGACCTGGACCGATCAGCTGCAGGACTGGCTGAACCAGGCCGTCTCCGCCGGGATCGCCGAACCGAACGCGATGGTGCTCGCCACGGCCGACCCGGAGGGCAGGCCGTCCTCCCGGACCGTCCTGTGCAAGGGCCTCGACGAGCGTGGCGTCGTGTTCTACACGAACTACACCTCCACCAAGAGCCACGACCTCACCGCGACGCGCTACGCGTCGGTCACCTTCCCGTGGTACCCCCTGCAGCGGCAGGTCCACGTGCGCGGCGAGGTGGAGAAGGTCAACGTCGCCGAGACCGCCGAGTACTGGGCGTCCCGCCCGCGGGGTTCGCAGCTCGGGGCCTGGGCCTCGCCGCAGTCTCGCGTCGTCGACGGCCGCCGCGCCCTCGAGACCGCGCTGCACGGCATCGAGCGCCGCTTCGCCGACGTCGAGAACATCCCGTTCCCGCCGCACTGGGGCGGGTGGCGCATCCGGCCCGACGTCGTCGAGTTCTGGCAGGGCCGCGAGGACCGCATGCACGACAGGCTCCGCTACGTGCGGACCGACGACGGCTGGCAGATCGAGCGCGTCGCGCCGTGATTTTTGCCGGCGCGCTGACGAAAAGCGCGCCGAAGGGGCGTCGTTCCGCTTCAACGTCACGTTGAGCGGAGAGGCGCCCCTTCATCGCGTTTTCGTGGGCCTTCGGCCCAAGAGAGGGCGCGCGGCGGTGAAGTCTCCCCGTCGCGCTGGCGCGCTCCCGGGAGACCGTTGGGTCACCGAGGCCGCGGCTGGCCGAGGGGAAGGGTGATCCCGGCGGCGCCGGGTGACCTAAATCGCGCGCGGATGGTTAGTTAGCGCGGCTAAGCTGTCTGGTTGTGAGTGACGACGTGGGGGTTGAGCAGCGCAAAGGTGTCCGCAAGCTGTTCGGCTCGATCGTCGTCGACACCCGGCCGCTCAAGATCCCCGCGTTCCGCCGCCTCTGGCTCTCCACCGCGGTCACCGCGATCGGCAGCCAGCTCACCGCCGTCGCGGTCCCCAAACAGGTCTTCGACCTCACCGGATCGTCCGCGTACGTCGGCCTGACCGGCCTGGTCGCCCTGATCCCGCTGCTCGTCTTCGGGCTCTGGGGCGGCGCCATCGCGGACGCCGTCGACCGCCGCAAGCTGCTCCTCGTCACCAACGTCGGGGTCACGCTCACCTCGGTGGTCCTCTGGCTCCAAGCGTTCCTGAACGTCGGCTCCGTCTGGCTCGTACTGGGCCTGCTCGCGGTCAACCAGGCGTTCTTCGCGGTCAACATGCCGACCCGCAGCGCCGTCGTCGCCCGGCTGGTCCCGGACAACCTGATCGCGCCAGCGACCGCGCTGAGCAGCACGATGGCCACCTTCGGCGCGGTCTTCGGCCCGCTGCTCGCCGGGTCACTGATCCCGATCCTCGGCCTCTCGACGCTCTACCTGATCGACGTCCTCGCACTGACCTTGACCCTCGTCGCGGTCTACCGGCTTCCCCCGATCCCGCCGCTCGGCGAGATCGCGCGCCGGGCCGGGATCCGCGACATCATCGACGGTTTCAAATACCTGGCCACCCAGAAGATCCTGCTGGCCTCCTTCCTCGTCGACATCATCGCGATGGTCGCGGGGATGCCGCGCGCGCTGATCCCGGAGATGGCGGAGCGCACCTTCGGCGATCCGCCCGGCGGCGGTCCGGCGCTGGGCTGGCTGTACGCCGCGCTCCCCGCGGGCGCGATGCTGATCGGCCTCTTCTCCGGCTGGCTGACCAGGATCCGCAACCAGGGCGCGGGCGTGATCGTCTCGGTCTGCGTCTGGGGCGCCGCGGTCGCCGGTTTCGGGCTCGCGAACTCGCTGTGGCTGGCGGTGTTCTTCATGGCGCTCGCCGGCGCGGCCGACATGGTCAGCGCGATCTACCGGATGTCGATCCTGCAGGTCGCCACCACCGACGAGATGCGCGGACGGCTCCAGGGTGTGTTCACCGTCGTCGTCGCGGGCGGCCCGCGGATCGCCGACCTCACCCACGGCTGGGCCGCGGCCGGTGTCGGCACGGCGGCCGCGGCCTCCGGCGGCGGGGTGCTGGTCATCGTGCTGGTCGTCGGCGCGGCGCTGCTGATCCCGTCCTTCTGGCGGTACCGGGCCCCGGTGGACTGAGCCGTTCGGTCTATCGTCGGGCCCATGCGTATTTCACGGGCGATCATCCTGTTCGCCGCTGTCATCGCGACCCTTTCCGCCTGCTCGTCCGGTGGCGAAAAGACGGACAACGCGGCCAAGCCGTCGAGCCAGGCCCCCTCGCCCTCGGCCGCGCCGAGTTCCTCGTCCGCCCCCACCGGTGGCGCCGGCGCGAAGGAGCCGTGCGCGCTGCTGCCCGCCGAGGCCGTCGGCAAGGCCGTCTCCATCCAGGGCGTGACGTCGGCGCCGGGCCCGGTGCAGGACAACGCCGCCAACGGGGGCAAGGCCAAGAGCTGCGTCTACTCGGCCGCCGGCAAGCAGATCGGCGCGCTCGCCGTGACCCGCTTCGAAGGCAACAAGATCAAGCCCGCCGAGATGGTCGCGGCGCTGAAGAAGGCGAAGCAGAACGCGAAGGACGTCGCCGGTGTCGGCGAGGGCGCCCTCTACTACACCGACGAGAACAAGACCGCGACGCTGGCGGCCGCCGAACTCGTGGACAACGTCCCGGTGCTGGTCAACTACACCGGTCCGGCCAAGATGACGCAGGACATGATGACCCCGTTGGTGAAGACCGCGGTCGACGCCAACTGAGCGATTTACCCAGAAGCGGCCTTCGTCAACCCGTGACGAAGAACTGACCAAATCGGACTGTCGGCCACAGACGTGATGCGGCACACTCTTGCCGCATGGCGGACACGACGACAACAGAACAGACCGGTCCGGCCGGTCAGCCGAGCCTCAAACGGGTCATGGGTTCCAAGCTCCTGCTGTTCTTCGTGGTGGGGGACATCATCGGGACGGGCGTCTACGCGCTCACCGGGCAGGTGGCGGGCCGGGTGGGCGGCGCGCTCTGGTTGCCGTTCCTGATCGCGTTCGTGGTCGCGTTCATGACCGCGTTCAGCTACCTGGAACTGGTCGGGAAGTACCCGCAGGCGGCGGGGGCCGCGCTCTACACGCACAAGGCGTTCAAGATCCGCTTCCTCACCTTCATGGTGGCGTTCGCGGTGATGTGCTCCGGGATCACGTCGGCCTCGTCGGCGGCGAAGGCGTTCGGGGACACGTATCTCAAGGAGTTCATCACCGCGCCGATGCCGCTGGTGGCGATCCTGTTCGTGATCGGCCTCGCGCTGATCAACTTCCGCGGGGTCTCCGAATCGGTGAAGACCAACGTGGTGCTGACCTGCATCGAGATCGGCGGGCTGCTGATCATCATCGGGGTCGGCGTGTGGGCGGTGCTGAACGGCAACGGGGACGCCTCGCGGCTGGTCGAGTTCGACACCGAGAACCAGACGATGCTGGTGGCGATCACCTCGGCGACGTCGTTGGCGTTCTTCGCGATGGTCGGTTTCGAGGACTCGGTGAACATGGCCGAGGAGTGCAAGGACCCGATCCGGATCTTCCCGAAGGCGATGCTGTGGGGCATGGTCATCGCCGCGACCATCTACATCATGGTCTCGGTGACCTCTTCGCTGCTGGTGCCCGCGGACGAGCTGGCGGCGGCCAAGAGCAGCGCGCTGCTGAAGGTGCTCGACGTCGGGGCGCCCGGCTTCCCGCGCGAGGTGTTCTCCGCGATCGGTCTCTTCGCGGTCATCAACTCGGCGCTGATCAACATGCTGATGGCCAGCCGTCTGCTCTACGGCATGGCGAACCAGCGGATCATCCCGAAGCAGCTGGGCACCGTGCACCCGTTCCGCCGCAGCCCGTGGGTGGCGATCGTGTTCACCAGCCTGATCGCGATCGCCCTGGTGTCCTTTGTGGACATCGGCGTGCTCGGCGGCACCACGGCGTTGCTGCTACTGGCGGTGTTCGCCATCGTCAACGTCGCGGTGCTGGTGCTGCGCAAGGAAAAGGTTTCACACAAGCATTTCCGGGCGCCGACGATCGTCCCGGTGCTGGCCGCGCTCTTCTGCGTCTACCTGGTGACGCCGTTGTCCGGACGGCCCGCGCGCGACTACAAGGTCGCCGCGATCCTGCTCGGCGTCGGTGTCCTGCTGTGGGGGATCAACTGGCTCGTCATGCGGGCCACGCACAGTGAAGAAGACCGGCGGCCCATCGAGCCGCCGGTCGGCTAGCCGCGACTGAGCGCCTGGTACTCCACCGGGCTGTGGGCCGAGAACACGGTGACGTCGTCGGCGTGTTCTCGGCTCAGCTCGCGCAGCCGCTCGACGTTCTCCAGCCGCGGTTTGCGCAGCGTCTGCACCATGTTCTGGAACGCGGTCATCCCCGGCGGGCAATGCGGTTTCACCGGATCCATCTGCCCGTGGAAGAAATACGCGTCGCCCGCGTGCAGCAGCCAGCCGTCGCCGGTGTCGACCGCGACACCGGTGTGGCCCTTGGTGTGTCCCGCGAGCGGCACCAGCAGGATCTCCGGCGGCAGGCCCTTCAGCTCGCGGACGGCCTGGAAGCCGAACCACTCGTCGCCGGCCTCGTCGTACATGCTCCACAGTGGACGGTGGGCGAACTGGTTGGCGCGGAAGCGGAGCTTCTCGCTCTGGTTGGACGGCGCCGTCGCCGCGTCGTGCTCCGCGGTGCGGACGTGCACGACGGCGTTCGGGAAGTCCGCGAGCCCGCCCGCGTGGTCGACGTCGAGATGGGTGCAGATGATGTGCCGGACGTCTTCGAGCTTGTGGCCGAGTGCCTCGACGTGGTGGGCCGCCGTCTCCGTCTCGACCGGCTTCGCGCCGACCATGATCGTGAACGGCGTGCCGAGCCAGGCGCCGGGGTTCGCGACGCCCTTGCGGCCGAAACCGGTGTCCACCAGCACGAGACCGTCGCCGGTCTCGATGAGCAGGCAGTGCGCCACCAGCTCCGAGCGGCGCAGCAGCCCGGGCTGGCCGTCGAGCAGCTTGCCTCCCGGTGCGCGCATCGTGCCGCAGTTCAGGTGGTGCACCTTCATAGCCTGCTCCTCTGGCTGAGCCGTTCGAATGCGGTGGCGTCGTGCGCGGCGAAGACCGTCACTTCGGCACCGTTGTTACTGACAAGTTCGCGCAGCCGGCGCTGGTTGTCCAGTCGTGCCGTCTTCTCCGTCTGCATGTACGACTCGAAGAAGCCCAAAGCGGCGGGGATGTGCGGCTTTCGCTCCAGCTCGCCGCCGTGGAAGACGGCGTCGCCCGCGTTGAGGAGCCAGCCGTCACCCGTGTCGATCGCGATCCCGGCGTGGCCGCGGGTGTGCCCGGCGAGGGGGATGAGCAGGACGTCCGGGACGCCTTCGAGTTCGCGGACCGCGTCGAAACCGAACCACGGCTCGCCGTCGGCACGGTACGAGCGCCAGATCGGCCCGTGGGCGAACTGGACCTTGCGGTAGCGGCTCGCCTCCTTGCGGTCGATCGGCTTCTCCAGCGCCTGGAGCTCGCGGGCGTGGACGTGGACCCGCGCCTGGGGGAAGTCGACGAGCCCGCCCGCGTGGTCGAGGTCGAGGTGGGTGAGCACGATGTCGCGCACGTCGGCCGGGTCGAAGCCGAGCTTGCGGATCTGGGTGGTGGCGCTGAGGTCGTCGTCGCTGTCGGGGTGCACCAGCCGGACGAAACCGGCGCCGAGCCATTCGACCGGCCGGGAGACGGTGGGCGTGCCGACGCCGGTTTCGATGAGCACCAGCCCGTTGTCGGTCTCCAGCAGAAGGCAGTGACAGATCAGCTCGGCGCGGCGGAAGAGCCCGGGCTTGCCGTCGACGAGTTTGCCGCCGATCGGCCGCATGGTTCCGCAGTTCAGGTGATGGACACGCATCAGGAGAGCTCCCGTTCGAGTGTGGCGCGGAGATGAGGGGCGATCGCGCGCAGTGGTGTGGTGTCGTGCAACGTCTTGGCCAGCAGCAAGCCGCCCTCGATGGCGGCGAGGACGACCGTCGCCAAGTGGTCCGCCTTGTCGGTGTCCAGTGCGTCGGCGATGACGGTGTGCCAGGACTTGTAGCCGTCGGCGCAGGCCTGGCGGATCGCCTCGCTGTCCCCCGACGCGTCGAGCGCGACCGTCGCGAGCGGGCAGCCGCGCTGGAAATCGGACTCCTCCAACGAGGTCGCCAGCGCGTCGACCACGTTCTCGATGCCGGAGACGATGTCGGGCGCGTTCGCGGCGATCGTGCGCAGCTGGTCGCAGAGCCGGTCGGCGGACTGGCGGATGGCCTCGGCGGCCAGCTGCTCCTTGCCGCCGGGGAAGTGGAAGTAGAGCGAGCCCTTGGGCGCGCCGACGGCGGCGACGAGCTGGTTGAGCCCAGTGGCGTGGTAACCCTGCTGGTGGAAGAGGTCGGCGGCGGAGTCGAGCATGCGCTGCCGGGTGTCGGTGCGGCGGACCATGCGGCCGACTGTAGCTCAAACTATGACGACCGGTCTAGTAAATCTCGATTTACACAAACCCTCTTGTTTACGAACGTTTGTGTAAACTGGTGGCGAACCGGTCGGCGAGCGAAGGGAGCGGACATGGTCGACTCGGCCCAGTTGCTCCCGGTCGCGCAGGCGGCCCGAGCTCTGGACATCTCGCGAGAGCGTGTCCGTGAACTCGTGCACGGCGGCAGGCTCGACGCGGTCCGGATAGGCCGTGAACTGCTGGTCGACGCCCGATCGGTCGAGCATCGGAAGAGTGTGGTGAAGCCCGCGGCCGGCCGGCCGCTCTCTGCCCGGATGGCGTGGGGTTTCCTGTGGTCGTTGAGCGGCTACCAGCCGTCGTGGATCTCGCCGTCGGAACGGGTCAGGCTCAAGCGCTACGCGCGGGAACGCGTGCCCGCCCAGTGGCCACGCCTGCTCTCCGCTCGCGCGCGTGTGCACCGTGTGCGAATGCTGCCCGGACCGCTCGCGCGGCTGCGGGAAGATCCGCACGCCGTCGTCAGCGGTCCCGTAGCCGCAGGGCGCCACGGCGTCGACCTGATGGCGGGCAGCGCCGATGAAGAGTTCTACGTGGAGGGGGCGCGGTTCGACGAACTCGCGCGGTCACGGCGGCTCCGCCTGGACAGCGCGGAACCCAACGCGGTGATTCGTGTTCCCGCCCTGTCCGGCGTTCTGCGCCCGCCGGGAACAGACGGTCTTGCGATCCCGGCGGCTGTCGCGGCGGACCTCCTCGACGCGGGGGACGAGCGTTCTGTCCTTGCGGCACAACAACTTCTCACTCGTTGGGGCGAGGTCGGCGGATGAGGCATGGGAACACTGGCAGTGCCGACGACTGTGTGGATTTTGTGGCGTTAGATGACCAGAAATCCACGCGGTCGGTCGTGATCGGACCGGTCAGGACGGTCACCGCTCACAAGGCCGGGTAGCGTCCGGCCCGTGTACACGCCCTACGCCGAACTCGACCAGGTCCTCACCGGCCTGGTCGCTTCAGCCCGCGAGATCCTCGGCGACACCTACGTCGGCGCGTACGTCCAGGGCTCCTTCGCGCTCGGCGCCGGTGACCTCCACAGCGACTGCGACTTCATCATCGCGACCACCGAACCGCCGAGCGGCCGGGTCGAAGCCGGCCTCCGCGTGCTCCATGACGAACTCCCCACCGGAGAAGGCTTCTGGTGCAAGGAAATCGAGGGCTCGTACGCGGACATCGCGTCACTGAAGACCAGCCAGGGGCTCGGCACCCCGTGGCTGTACTGCGACCACGGCCATCGCGTCCTGATCTGGGACACCCACTGCAACAGCCTCCACACGCGCTGGATCTTGCGCCACAAGGGCATCGTGCTCGACGGCCCGCCGATCGCGAGCCTGGTCGACGAGCCGCCGCCGGACGCGATGCGCGCGGCGATGCGCGAGGAGCTTCACGGCTTGGTCGACGGCGTCCGGACTTGGGCACCCTTCGACATCGCCTGGACGCAGCGCTACATCGTGTCGACTTGTTGCCGCGTGCTCTACACATTGCGCACGGCCGAGGTCGAGTCGAAACGAGGCGCGCTCGAATGGGCGCGCGAGCGGCTCGATCCGCGCTGGCGCCCGTTGCTCACGCAGGTGCTCCAAGATCGCGAACTCGGCTGGGACCCCGGCGATCCGCCCCGTCCGGGCAGCCTCGAAGCGGCCTGCGAATTCGCCGCGTACGCCGAGTCGCTAGACGCCGATCGCCGACGCTGACCCGCCGAACTGTTGCCGCAGCTCGCGTTTGAGCAGCTTCCCGGACGCGTTCTTCGGCAGTTCGCCGACGAAATGCACCGACTTCGGCACTTTGTGCGCCACCAGCGACTTCTTGGCGAACTCGATCAGTTCCGCTTCGTCGACGGGTTCCTTCACCACGACCACCGCGGCGATCGCCTCGATCCACCGTTCGTGCGGCAGGCCGACGACGGCGACCTCGGCGACGGCGGGATGCGCGTACAGCGCGTCTTCCACCTCGCGCGACGCGACGAGCACGCCGCCGGTGTTGACGACGTCCTTGATCCGGTCGACGACGAACAGATAGCCCTCTTCGTCCTGCCGCACCAGATCACCGGAATGGAACCAGCCGCCCGCGAACGCCTCCACCGACTCCTCGGGCTTACCCCAGTAACCGGTGCACAGCTGCGGAGAGCGGTAGACGACCTCGCCGAGTTCGCCCGGCGGGAGGTCGTTCATGTCGGCGTCCACCACGCGCGTCTCGACGAAAAGGATCGGGCGGCCGACGGAATCCGGTCGTGCGTCGTGCTCTTCGGGCCGCAGGACCGTCGCGAGTGGACCGATCTCCGATTGCCCGAAGCAGTTGTAGAACCCGACTTCCGGCAGCCGGGCTCGGAGCGCCTTCAGCACCGGGACGGGCATGATCGACGCGCCGTAGTACGCCTTGGTGAGGCAGCTCAGATCCGCGTCCGCGAGACCGGGATGGTTCGCGAGTCCCACCCAGACGGTCGGCGGGAAGAACAGGGAAGTGATGCCCTGGCGGGGAATCCGCGCCAGGATGTCGCCGAGATCGGGCCCCTCGACGAGATGGTTCGTCGCGCCGACGGCCAGCCCGGGCATGAGGAACACGTGCATCTGCGCCGAGTGGTACAGCGGCAACGCGTGCAGCGGCACGTCGCGGTCGCTCAGGTCGAGCGCGGCGATGCAGGACGAGTACTCGTGCACCAGTGCGCGATGGGTGAGCATCGCGCCCTTCGGCCGCGAGGTCGTCCCGGACGTGTAGAGCAGCTGGACGAGGTCGTCGTCCGAGACCCCGGATTCCTCGTGCGGCACGACGGCTTCGTCCAGCGCCCACTCCAGAACGTCCACTGTGGACACATGATCCACGTTGACGTGCTCTGCCAGTGCGGGGTCGACGAAGGCGGCGGCGGGCTCGGACTGCGTGAGCAGGTACTCGAGTTCCTCGCCGCGGGCGTTGAAGTTCACCGGCACGTGCACCAGGCCCGCCCGCGCGCAACCGAGGTACAGCAACAGATACGCGTCCGAATTCTTGCCGAAGGCCGCGACCCGGTCACCGTGGACGAGCCCGCGATCGAGCAGCTTCGCCGCGACCCGGCCCGCCGCGCGGTCGAGCTCCGCGTACGTCCACACGCGATCGGCGAAGGTGAGGGCGACCCGGCCCGGGACGCGGCGCGCGCTCCGTTCCAAAATACGGCCGACGGTGCTGGGGTAGCCGGGAACGGTCATCGCGGCGGTCTCCTTCGTCCGGGCGTGGCGTTCTCACAGTAACCTCGTCGGCATGGCCAATCCCACCGGAGAGCAGTTCGAGATCACCCGCGGCAACGCGCGAGCCGTCATCACCGAGATCGGTGCCGGGTTGCGTGCGTTCGAGGTCGGCGGGGTGCCCTACGTCGAGGCGTTCGCCGAGGATGAGAAGCCGCCGAAGGGCGCCGGGCAGGTACTGCTGCCCTGGCCGAACCGCACCAAGGGCGGCCAGTGGGACTACCAGGGCGAGAAGCAGCAGCTCCCGATCACCGAAGAGGCGCGCGGCAACGCGATCCACGGCCTGACCAGGCACGAGGAGTGGGAGCTCCTCGAACACGCGGAGTCGTCGATCACCCTGGCCATCGACGTCCCGGCGCAGGAAGGCTGGCCGGTGCCGCTGCGCGCGACGATCACCTACGAGATCTCTCCGCGCGAGCTGGTCGTCACGCACGAGATCCGCAACGAGGGCGAGAGCCCGATCGGTGTCGGACTCGGCACGCACCCGTACTTCCGCATCGGCGACGTGCCCACCGACGAGCTGACCCTGACGCTCCCCGCGAGCCGGGTCCGGCCGTATCTCGGCGACGAGCAGATGCCGTACGCCGACGAGCAGGACGTCGACGGGACCGAGTACGACTTCCGGTCCGGCAAGCTGCTCGAAGGCGTCGACCTGGACACGGCGTTCGGCGGGCTGACCGTCGCCGAGGACGGCAACCACCATCACGTCCTCTCGCACGAGGACCGGGAGCTGCTGGTCTGGGCCGGGCCGGATTTCCGCTGGGCACAGGTCTTCACCCCGGACGACCTGGTCGGCCGCGGCCGGGCGGTGGCGATCGAGCCGATGACCTGCCCCGCCGACGCGCTCAACACCGGCACCGACCTGATCGAGCTGGAGCCCGCGTCGTCGTGGACCGGGAGCTGGGGAATCCGGGTGCGCTGAGATGTCGCTTCTCCGCCTGGGGCCCGCCGACGCGGGCGAGGTGCTCACGCTGCAGCGCGCGGCGTACGTCCCGGAGGCCAGGGCGCACGAGAACCTCGACCTCCCGCCGCTGACGGAGACCTTGGAGCAGGCCGAAGCGGCTCTGGGTGATCCCGCGTGTTCCACCTGGGGCATCAGGGAATCCGGGCGGCTGGTGGCGAGCGTGCGGATCGTCGTGGACGGCGGCGCCGGTCTCGTCGGCAGGCTCATCGTCGCCCCGGACAGGCAGGGACACGGGCTCGGCAGCTCTTTGCTGCTCGCCGCCGAGGACGCGGCGCCGCCTTCGGTGACCGTGTTCCGCCTGTTCACCGGGGAACGGAGCGCGGGGCCGCTGCGGATGTACCGGAAGCTCGGCTACGTCGAGACGCACCGCACGCGCGAGAAGCACTACGAACTGATCCATTTCGAAAAGCCCCGCGTGCGGACCGGCGGCCCAGTTCGTTAGCGTGTCAAAGTATGTCTGACAAAGCACAGGTCAAGGCCATCGTCGGTGGTTACGTCGTCCCGGTCGACGGTGATCCCATCGACGGCGGCACGGTCCTCATCGAGAACGGGAAGATCGCCGCGGTCGGCACGGCCGCCGACGTCGACATCCCCGACGACGCCGAACTGATCGACGCCGCGGGCAGCTGGGTGCTGCCCGGGTTCATCGACGCGCACGCCCACCTCGGCGTGCACGAAGACGGCGAAGGCTGGTCCGGGAACGACACCAACGAGATGACCGACCCCAACGGCGCGCGGTTCCGCGCGATCGACGGGATCGACCCGTACGAGCCCGGCTTCGACGACGCGCTCGCGGGAGGCGTCACCAGCGTCGTCATCAAACCCGGCTCGGGGAACCCCATCGGCGGGCAGACGATCGGCGTCAAGACCTGGGGCCGGACCGTGCTCGACATGATCTTCGCCGAGGGTGTCAGCGTGAAGAGCGCGCTCGGCGAGAACCCGAAGCGCGTGTACGGCGAGAAGAAGCAGACGCCGTCGACCAGGCTCGGCGTCGCGTCGACCATCCGCGACGCCTTCACCGCCGCGCGCAACTACGCCGCCCAGCGCGAGCACGCCGCCGGCGAGGGCAAGCCGTTCGACGTCGACCTCACCAAGGAGACGCTGGCCAAGGTCCTCGACGGGGAGCTGTACTGGGACCAGCACGTCCACCGCGCCGACGACATGGTCACCGCGATCCGGCTGGCCGACGAGTTCGGCTACAAACTGGTGATCAACCACGGCACCGAGGGCCACCTGATCGCGGACCTGCTCGCCGAGCGGGAGGTGCCGGTGATCCTCGGGCCGCTGTTCACCACCAAGTCCAAAGTGGAGCTGCGCAACCGCACCCTGCGCGCGCCCGGCATCCTCGCCAGGGCGGGGGTGAAGATCGCGATCACCACGGACCACCCGGTCGTGCCGATCAACTTCCTGGTGTACCAGGCGGCGCTGTCGGTGAAGGACGGGCTCGACCCGGAGACCGCGCTCAAGGCGCTGACCGTCAACCCGGCCGCGATGCTGGACCTCGACGACCAGGTCGGCTCGCTGAAGCCGGGCCTCGACGCCGACGTGGTCATCTGGTCGGGTGACCCGCTGGACGTGATGAACCGGGCGATGCGCGTGTTCGTGCGCGGGCGCGAGGTCTACCACTTCGACGAGGAGACCGGGGTCGGCGTCGCCGAAGAGCGGCGTTACCGCGAGGCCTGACCTGGTCTTGCCATGGCGGCTCCACCTGTGCTCTCATGTGTGACACATCGGGGAGGGTGTGTAACACATGAAGCGCTGGGTCTTCGTCTTGGTCGTCGGAATCGGGTTCCTGGTCGTCACCTTGCTGTTCTCGCGCGAGGACCCGAATCTCATCAAATGCGGGGGCCGGATCATGTCGCCCGGGGACGTCTGCGAGACCACGAAGAACGGTCGCACCACCGGCGAGGACACCTACGCCGAGATGAAGGCCGCCGCCGAGTCCCGTGCCGAGACGTTCCGGAATCACGGTCTCTGGATGGCAGGGGTCGGTGTCGCGCTGACCGGCTTGGGGGCGACGATGCTGATCCGCGGGAAACGGCGCAAGGACCGCGCCATCGCCGCGGCTCGGCAGGATGTGCAGTGGCAGGCGCAGCCGGGTTTCCCGCGGCAGCAGGGTTTTCAGCAGCCCCAGTGGCAACCCGCACCGGGGCAGCAGCCATGTCCGCCGCAGAACGGATGGCCGCAGCAGCCCGGTCCGCCGCCACAGCAGTTCGGCCCGCCGGGGTACGGAGGCTCGTGAGTGTTTCGGGTCGTTCTAACGACCCGAAACACTCACGACAGCAGCCGGCCGAGGTCCAGCTTCACCGGAAACGGTTCGAGGGCCTTGAATTCGCCTGTCATGGCCGGAGAGTCCTGATAGCCGAGTTCGCCCGCCTGATGGCAGGCGACGACCGAGACCGGTTCGCTGAGGTCGACGATCCAGTAATGCGGGATCCCCGCGTCGGCGTACTCGCCGTGTTTGGTCACGTAGTCGGTGCGTTTCGAGCCAGGCGACACGATCTCGACCACCACGACGACGTCGTCCGCGTGATACATCGTGTCTTCTTCGTCGATCCGTTCGCCTGCCTCGCGAAGGGCGATGATCAGATCCGGTCGCCTGGCGAAGCCTGGCTCGCCTGGCGGCACCAACCCCAGATCAACGTCGATGTCCTGGACGAATTCGAGGTGGTCGGGCAGCTGCGACTCCAGCTGCCTGGCCAAGGCGTACAGCGCCTTGTTGTGTCTCCTCTTGGGGCTCGGTGACATGACGAGGCGGCCTTCCACGAGCTCGGTGAATCCGGAATCGGGCTCACCGAGCGCCGCGTACTCCGCGACCGACAGCAGGTGATCCGGGATGGCCCACCCTGGTTCACCGTGCGACCCGGTCGTGGAATAGGGAACGGCTGTCACAGCGTCTCCTCACGTCATCCACAGTGTCTCACGGCCAAGGGGTGACCATCGGTGATCGTATCAGCGCGGAGTGTCAGCCTTTCCGCAGTTCCCGCGCGATGACCATGCGCTGGATCTGGTTCGTGCCCTCGAAGATCTGCGGCACCTTCGCCTCCCGCATGTACCGCTCCACCGGGAAGTCCTTCGTGTAGCCGGCACCGCCGAGGACCTGCACGGCGTCGGTCGTCACCTTCATCGCACCGTCGGTCGCGACGAGTTTCGCGATGGACGCCTGCCGCTGGAACGGCAGCCCGCGGTCGCGGCGGCGGGCCGCGTCGAGGTACATCGCACGGGACGTCTCGACGGTCGCGGCCATGTCGGCCAGCAGGAACTCCAGGCCCTGGAACTCGATGATCGGCCGCCCGAACTGCGTGCGCCCCTTCGCGTACTCGAGCGCCTCGTCCAGCGCGGCCTGCGCGAGCCCGACGGCGCATGCGGCGATGCCCAGCCGTCCGGAGCTGAGCGACGAAAGCGCGATCTTCAGCCCCTGACCCTCCTCGCCGATCCGGCGTTCGGCGTCGACGGCGGCGTCTTCGAACATCAGCTGTGCCGTGGTCGACCCGGTGAGGCCCATTTTCCGTTCGGGCGGCGCGGCCGAGAGGCCCGGCGTCGCCGCGTCGACGAGCAGGCAGCTGATGCCCTGCCCGCCCTCGTCGCTGGTGCGCACCATCGTCGTGTAGAAGTCGGCCTCACCCGCGTGGGTGATCCACGCCTTCGTGCCGTTCACGACGTACTGGTCGCCGTCGAGCCGGGCGCGCGTGGACAACGCGGCCGCGTCGGAGCCGGCGTGGGTCTCCGAGAGCGCGTACGCGCCCAGCAGGCCGCCTTCGAGCATCGCGGGCAGCCAGCGGTCACGCTGTTCGTCGGTGCCGTGGTGCGCCAGCGCGAAGCAGGACATCGTGTGCACGGAGAGCCCGACGCCCACCGACATCCACGCCGCGGCGATCTCCTCCAGAACCTGCAGGTAGACCTCGTACGGCAGCTCGCCGCCGCCCCACCGCTCCGCGTACGGCAGGCCGAGGAGACCCGCCTGCCCGAGCAGCCGGAACTGCTCGCGCGGGAAGTGGGCGGTCTCTTCGTACTTGCTCGCGATCGGGGCGAGTTCCTCGCGCGCGATCTCCTTGGCCAGGTCGATCAGGTCCTGGGCCTCGGTGCTGGGCAGCAGACGGTCCGCCGGCATGGCTCCTCCGAGCTGAACGGTACTAAAAACAGTACTGTGGGCTGATTCAGCGTACAGTAGACGGCGCTGGGGGGACACCGTTCGCGTAGGGGATAGTGATCCGATGACCTCGCGCCGCCAGCCCACCGCGCGTCAGAGAGCACTGCTCTCGGAACTCGAAGCGCTCTTCCTCGCCGAGGGGTTCTCCCAGTTCACGCTGGACGACCTGGCGGCGAGGCTCCGCTGCTCGAAGTCGACGCTCTACGCGCTCGCTCCCAGTAAGGAGCAGCTCGCGGTGAAGGTCGTCACCCACTTTTTCAAGGGGGCCGCCGAGCTGCTGGAGGAGCGGATCGCCGGGATCGACGACGCCCGCAAGATCCTCGGCGAGTATCTCGCCGGGATCTCCGAATACCTGAATCGCGCCTCGGCCGCTTTCATGACCGACATCGCCGAATTCGCGCCGGCGCGCGACGCCTATCAGCTCAACAGTCGCGCCGCGGCCGCCCGGATCCGGTCGTTCATCGACCGCGGGGTCACCGACGGCGTTTTCCGTGAGGTGCACGCGCGGCTGATCGCGGAAATGGCGGGGCTGATCATCGAGGGAATCCAGACCGGCGTGATCGGGCAGCGCACCGGGGTGACCGACGCCGAAGCGTTCACGGCGTTGTCGGAGCTTTTGCTTGGCGGGCTGGCGACAAAAAATGTCCTGAACTGACAATTCTGGTGGCGGAACCACCGCCTCGGCTAGCATCGCGCCCGTGATCGTGGTGGGTGGAGAGGCGCTGGTCGACCTCGTTCCTGGTGAACCGTTGGATTCCACTGTGGACGGTGGGTTGCGCGCGCTGCTGCCCCGGATGGGTGGTGGTCCCTACAACGTCGCGCTCGCCGCCGGACGGCTCGGCGTCCCGACGGGTTTCCTCTCGCGCGTCTCGAACGACCGTTTCGGGGTCGCGCTGGTGGACCGGCTGCACGCCTCCGGCGTCGACACCGCGTTGCTGCAGCGGGGAAACGAGCCGACGACACTCGCTGTGGTCGCGCTCGACGACAAGGGCTCCGCCCGGTACACCTTCTACACCGAGGGCACCGCGGACCGGCTCGTCGCCGACCCCGGCCCGCTGCCCGAAGATGTGACGGCGCTCTCCCTCGGCACCCTCGGCATGGTCTTGGAGCCGGGCGCGAGCACCTACGAAACGCTGTTGCGCCGCGAATCCGCGCGCGGCGTGCTGACCGTGCTCGATCCGAACATCCGTGCGGCGCTGATCGAGGATCCGGCCGCGTACCGTGCGCGGTTCAAGTCCTGGCTGCCGCATGTCCGCCTGCTCAAGATCTCCGACGACGACACGGAATGGCTCGCCGAAGGCGCCGACCCGGTCGACGCGGCAAAGGTCTGGACCTCTTGCGGAGTCGATGCCGTCGTGCTCACCCGAGGCGCCCAGGGGTTGTCCGTCATCACACGAGCGGGCGAAATCGCGCAGGTCCCGTCACGCCGGGTCGACGTCGTCGACACGATCGGCGCCGGTGACACCGTGCAAGGCGCCCTCCTGGCGTGGCTGTACTCGAACGGCGTGCGCGACGTGTCCACTCTCGACGCCGACGGCTGGCGTACGGCGCTCGAATTCGCGGCGAAAGCGGCGTCGATCACCGTCTCGCGGAGCGGGGCGGAACCGCCGACGGCCGAAGATATGGCATCCGCCGTGTGAACCTGGTCCCAAAGGGGCTGTTGTGAGCAACTCACCCGCTGCGCGTTGACCCCATTCTCGACTAGCGTGGAGGGGAATTTATACCCCAGCGGGGCGGTGTGCAGCGAGGCCGTGGGTCACGCGCGTGAAAGAGGGCGTACCTGTGGAACCTACAGGCGCCGCCGGCCCGTGCTGAACGTGAGAGGGACTTACATGTCCGACGCGACGACGGCTGCGGGGCAGTCCGGCGAGACCGCGACGCTGCGCCTGCCCAACGGCGAGCACGAGTTCAAGGTGATCCACCCGGTGGAGGGTGCGCCTGGGATCGAGCTGGGGAAGCTGCTGGCGACGACCGGGTACATCACCCACGACCCGGGGTTCGTGAACACCGGCGCCGCGTCCTCGGCCATCACCTACATCGACGGTGACGCCGGCATCCTGCGCTACCGCGGGTACCCGATCGAGCAGCTGGCCGAGAAGTCGACCTTCATCGAGGTCTCGTACCTGCTCATCTACGGCGAGCTTCCCACCCAGACGCAGCTGTCGGAGTTCACCGAGAAGATCCAGCGCCACACCCTGCTGCACGAAGACCTGAAGGCCTTCTTCAGCGGTTTCCCGCGTGACGCGCACCCGATGCCGGTGCTGTCCAGCGCCGTATCCGCGCTGTCGACCTTCTACCAGGACTCGCTCAACCCGTTCGACGAACCGAACGTCGAGCTGTCCACCATCCGCCTGCTGGCCAAGGTCCCGACCCTGGCCGCGTACGCGTACAAGAAGTCCGTCGGCCAGCCGCTGCTGTACCCGGACAACTCGCTCGGCCTGGTCGAGAACTTCCTGCGGATGACCTTCGGCTTCCCGGCCGAGCCCTACGAGGTCGACCCGGACGTCGCCAAGGCGCTCGACCTGCTGTTCATCCTGCACGCCGACCACGAGCAGAACTGCTCCACCTCGACCGTGCGCCTCGTCGGCTCCTCCGAGGCGAACCTGTTCGCCTCGATCTCGGCGGGTATCAACGCCCTGTTCGGCCCGCTGCACGGTGGCGCCAACAGTGCGGTCCTGGACATGCTCGAGGGCATCCAGGCCGAGGGCGGCGACGTCGCGAACTTCGTCCAGCGCGTGAAGAACAAGGAAAAGGGTGTCCGCCTGATGGGCTTCGGGCACCGGGTCTACAAGAACTACGACCCGCGCGCGAAGATCATCAAGAACACCGCGGACGAGATCCTCTCCAAGCTCAAGGGCGGCGACCAGCTGCTCGACATCGCGAAGAAGCTGGAAGAGACCGCGCTCTCGGACGACTACTTCATCGAGCGCAAGCTGTACCCGAACGTCGACTTCTACACCGGCCTGATCTACCGGGCGCTCGGCTTCCCGACGAAGTACTTCACCGTGCTGTTCGCGCTCGGCCGCCTGCCGGGCTGGATCGCGCACTGGCGCGAGATGATCCAGGACCCGGCCACCAAGATCGGCCGCCCGCGGCAGATCTACACCGGCTACGCGTCGCGGGACTACGCGCCCATCTCGGAGCGCTGATCCCCCCCTCCCGCAAATGTCATGAAAGGGCCGTTCCTGACGTTTTTCGTCAGGAACGGCCCTTTCATGACATCCGGGCGTGCGGAGGCGCGAGAGCACGCTTAGGGTTGCCGGAGTGACCAGAGAAGCCCCGGTAGTCCTGTGGTTCCGCCGCGATCTCCGCCTCGGAGACCACGCCGCCCTGCTGGAGGCCTCGAAGCACAGCAAGCACGTCCTCGCGCTGTACGTCCTCGACGACGCGCTCCTCAAACCCTCCGGCGCCCCGCGCGTCGCGTTCCTCCACGGCTGCCTGAAGGCGCTGGACGACCAGCTCGGCGGACGCCTGATGCTGGTCAAGGGCGACCCGGTCAAGGAGGTCGTCAAGGCCGCGTGCGAGTTCGGCGCCGCTGCCGTGCACGTCAGCACCGACACTGGCCCGTACGGTCGCCGCCGCGACGACGAGGTCGAGAAGGCGTTGGCGGAGCACGACATCGCCTGGGTCGAGACGGGTTCGTCGTACGCGATCACACCCGGCCGCATCACCAAACCCGATGGCGACCCCTATCGCGTCTTCACCCCGTTCTACCGCGCGTGGGTGCGTCACGGCTGGCCGCGCCCCGCCGACACCGGGAAGTCCATTGTGGACTGGGTGGAGCCGCCGCGATCGGTCAAGCTTCCGAAATCCCCATCGCTCAAAGGGATGGAGTTGCCCGAGCCCGGCGAGAAGGCGGCGCTGGAGCGCTGGCGCGAGTTCCTGGACGACGGCCTCGAAACCTACGACGAGGATCGCGACCGTCCCGATCGTCCCGGTACGACAAGGCTTTCGCCATATCTGCGCTGGGGTTGTGTGCACCCGCGCACCCTGCTGGCCGACCTCGCGGGGAACGAGGGCGCCGGAGCCAAGGCACTGCGTGGCGAGTTCGCCTGGCGCGAGTTCCACGCCGACGTCCTGTGGCACCGCCCCGAAACCGCGCGGAAGAACTACGATTCCCGGTTCGACGCCATGGAGCACGAGAGCGACGACGAAGCCTTCCAGCGGTGGTGCGAGGGGCGCACCGGGTTCCCGATCGTCGACGCCGGGATGCGTCAGCTGCTCGCCGAGGGCTGGATGCACAACCGCGTCCGGATGATCGTGGCGAGCTTCCTGGTCAAGGATCTGCATCTGCCGTGGTGGCTCGGCGCGCGGCATTTCATGAAGCATCTGGTCGACGGCGATCTCGCGTCGAACCAGCTGAACTGGCAGTGGGTCGCCGGCAGCGGCACCGACGCCGCGCCCTATTTCCGGATCTTCAACCCGACGACGCAGGGGGAGAAGTTCGACCCCGCCGGTGACTACGTCCGGCGCTACGTCCCCGAACTCCGGTCCGTGCAGGGCAAGGCCGTGCACAAACCGGAGAACGTCGAGGACTATCCGGCACCGATGGTCGACCACGCGCACGAACGCCAGGTCGCTCTGGAGCGTTACGGCGCCATCAAAGGTTAGCTGCGCAGGGCTTCCGAAAGCTTGATCCGGCTGCCGACCCGCAGGACGCTGTTCTGGTAGATCCGCGCGCCCAGCCAGGTGAACAGGGCGATGGCGCCCACGGTCAGGCCCAGCGACGCCGCGATCTCCCACACCTCGACGGTGCCCGCCGCGATCCGCGCGGGCATCAGCACCGGGGAAAGCAGCGGCACCAGGGAAAGCACCTTGGTTGCCGTGCCTTCCGGCGCCTGGGCCAGCAGGTTGAACCCGACGACGAAGCCGAGGATCAGCACGATGTTGACCGGCCCGATCACCGACTGCGTGTCCTCCTGGCGGGAGACCAGCGAACCCATGGCGCCGTAGACGGTGGCGTACAGCAGGAACCCGAGCAGGTACCACACGACACCCCACAGCAGGGCGCTCGTCGCGACGCCGGACAGCGTCAGCACGTCGGTCGCCGAAGCGACGATGAACCCGGCGCCACCGATGATCACCAGCTGCGTCAGCCCGACCAGGCCGAGCCCGATCACCTTGCCCAGCAACAGATGCCACGGCCGCACCGTGGACAGCAGGATCTCCACCACCCGGCTGGACTTCTCTTCGACCACGCCCTGCGCGACCAGCGTCCCGTAGGTCACGATGCTCATGTACAGCAGCACCGCCACGATCAGCCCGATGACCATCCGCTGCGATTTCTCGGGGTCCGGCGGTTTGATCGAGTCGACCTCGACCTGCGTCTGGTGGACCGTGCGCATCACCTGCTCAGGGGATTCCTGGGCTTCGGACAGGATGCCGTTCAACACCTCCTGCTGGGAAACGCCGTTCAGCAGCGCACGCAGTTTGGTGTCCAATTCGGACTTGACGAGCACCTTCAGCTCGGTGGCGTTGCCGGACAGCAACGCGTCGAGATCACCGTTCTCGACCTGCGAGCGGCCCTGCGCCGGATCGGCGACGGTGACGGTCTCGATCTTCTCGCCGATCGCCTCGCCCGCGGTCTTGAGCTGCTGCGCGATCCCGGCGGTCTGGCCGGTGAGACCGACCTTGCTCTTGTCCTCGTTGCTGATCAGCGTCGACTGCAGCAGGACGTAGCCCATCAGCATGACCAGCAGGACGGCGGTGCCGACCACGAAGGACCTGGTGCGCAGCCGGGTGTTCAGCTCGCGTGTGGCGATGAGCCGGACCGCGCGCCATGAGGAAACGGTGTTCATGCGGAAACTCCCTGTGCCGCAGGCTTTTCGGCGACCGCGTCGCGGAAGAGCTCGGTCAGCGAACGCCTGCGTTTGGTGAATTCGGTGACCGGCCCGGTGGCCAGCGCCGCGGCGAGCACGGCCTGATCGTCGGCACCCGTCTCGAGTTCGAGGATCGTCGTCGGGCCGTTCTGCTCGATCGTCCGGACCCCGGGGACGGCCGAAGCCCAGCCGGGAACGGCGCCGGGCGCGGTGACGACGAGCCCGTTGCCCGCGCCGGCGGTCAGCTCCCCGACGGTGCCGGAGGCGACCATCCGTCCACTTCGGATGATGCCGACGCGGTCGCACAGCCGCTCGACCAGATCCAGCTGGTGACTGGAAAAGACCACCGGCACCCCGGTCGCGGCCTTCTCCCGCAGCACCCCGCTCATCACGTCCACGGCCAGCGGGTCGAGGCCGGAGAACGGCTCGTCCAGCACGAGGACCTTCGGATCGTGCACCAGCGCGGCGGCGAGCTGCACGCGCTGCTGGTTGCCGAGGCTCAGCTTCTGGACCTCGTCCTTGCGCCGTTCGGTCAGCCCGAGCCGGGCGATCCAGTTCTCGGCGCTGCGGTGGGCGTCGTTGGCCGACATCCCGTGCAGCTCGGCGAGATAGACCAGCTGCTCCAGCACCTTCATCTTCGGGTACAGCCCGCGTTCCTCCGGCATGTACCCGATATGCGTGCGGGTCTCGTGGGTGATCGGGGCGCCGCCGAAGCGCACCTGGCCGGAGTCGGCCGCCAGCACCCCGAGCACGATCCGCATCGTGGTGGTCTTGCCCGCGCCGTTGCTGCCGACGAAACCGAACAGCTCACCGGGCTGGACCTCGAAGCTCACCTCGTCCAGCGCCACCTTCGCGCCGTAGCGTTTGGAGACCTTGTCGATCTCCAGCTTCCCCTCGCTCATTTCCACTTCCCCTCTTCGAAATACCGCACCAGCGCCGCGAATCCCCGATGGACGCCGGAAACCGTGCGGTTCCGTTCGATCAGCCCGTCCAGCTTGACGTTGCTCACCACCGAGGTGGCCCGGTAGACCAGGACCGCCCTCCCCGCGCCGGCGAGGACCCCACCCGCCACCAGCACGACGGCGACCACGCCGATGGACATCTTGTGCCGCTTCTTGTCCCCGGTCATGCCGGAGCCACCCCCTCGAAGTCTTCAGGGTCGTCGTCCGGCAGCCGCCACGCGAGCCACAGCGCCGGTAGCGACGTCCCGAAGACGAACAACGCCGCTGTCATCGCGGCCAGCAGCGAACCGGAATCCGGTTGCCCCGCCGCGTAAAGCCCGTACCCGAGATCCACCAGCATGAGCACGCAGATTCCCTGGAACGCAGCGTAGTGCGCGCGGTTTCGCAGCAGCAGTTCGCGTTCGTCGAGATCCTTCGCCGCGGAGCCCGGCCTGCCGACGGCCTTGCGCAGCACCGCCGCCGTGCCGACGCAGAGACACAGCCCCGGTCCCATCAGGCCCACGGCGAACCACAAGGTCGGCTCGCGCAGCAGCGCGGCACCGGCGATCACGACCAGATGGCCGATCACGGCGGCGACGGCGAGCCGGCGACGATCCGCTCGCGTCCGGGTGGTGGTCATGCCGGGCTCACCCCTTCGAAGTCTTCGGGGTCGTCGTCCGGCAGCGACCAGCCGAGGATGACGCCGGAGAGCGTGGTCCCGGTGACCAGCAGCGCGCAGGCCATCATCGCGCCGCGCGCGCCACCGTCTTCGGTACCGGCGACGATCAGGCCGTAGAACACCGCGATCAGCATCAGCGCGACCAGCACCTGATAGCTGACGAAAGTGACACGATGACGCCATTCCCGCTCGCGTTCGTCGAGACGGCTGGAGAACCCGTTGCTCATCTTGCCGGTCAGGATCCGCAGCAGATAGTGCGCCCCGCCCGCGATGAAGCAGCCGCCGAACCAGCACACCAGGAAGGCGGGGGTGTGGCCGGTGTGGAACAAGGCGGCACCGGCGATCAGGATCAGATCGCCCGTCACCACCAGCACACTCAGCGTCCGCCGCCGTTTCCTCGTACGCCACGACGGAAGCCGGAGGGCGCGTTTGCGTTCCAGCTCCTCCCATCGTTCCTGCTGACGCTCCCAGTACGCCGCGAGACGGCCTCGTTCCTCGCTCATGTTCCCCCCTCCCGGTAGACCTGAGTGGACAGCGGCGTGAACGGTTCGCGGCTGAACACGGCTTCGACCGGGAGGTCGAACACCGCGCAGATGCGGAACGCCAGGTCCAGGCTCGGGTAGTGGTCTCCCCGTTCGAGCGCGCCGATGGTCTGCGGATTGACCTCGACGGCCGTCGCGAGGGCGGCCCTGCTCAGTCCACGCTCGGCCCGGAGCACGGGAAGCCGGTTGTAGATCGGCAGCTCTTTGCCGCGTCTTACCGGGCTCATGGAACATACTGTTGCAAAAACCCAACGACTCGTCAAGCTGAGGGCATGACTCACCGCATTTAGAGGACTAAATGCGGTGAGGGGTCAGGCGAGGCCGGCGAGTGATTTGTCGACAAGTTCCTGGACGCGGGCGCGGGCGGCGGTGGCGTCGGGGGCGACCAGGCCGAGCCGGGTGCGGCGTTCCAGGACGTCCTCGACGTCGAGGGCGCCCTCGTGCCGCACGGCCCAGACGACCTCCGCCGCGCTGATGTCGGTCCCGTCGAACAGGGGGAGCCCCAGTTCCGGGTCGACCTCGCCGAGAGCTGCGACCCGCGGCGCCTCGGTGCCGTACTTCGCGACGAGCCGAGGCGGCGCGTCCACAGTGGACAGACGGTCGCGCGGTGTCGCGCCGAGCAACGGGAGCCGGGACGTCGTCGACGGTCCGGCGAGGAGCCCGGACCGCTTCAGCGCGGCATCGACGGCGTCTTCGGCCATCTTCCGGTACGTCGTCAACTTCCCGCCGACGACGGTGAGCACGCCGTCGGCTCCGGTCACCACCGCGTGCTTGCGGGAGAGATCCGCGCTGCGCCCGCCACTGCCTTCGACCAGCGGTCGCAGACCGGCGAACGAGCCCGCCACGTCGGCGCGGGTCAACGGGCGGGTGAATGCCGTCGAGGCCACTTCGAGCAGGAAGTCCACATCGGACTCCGGCACGGTCGGCACCCGCGGCACCGGCCCGTCGATCGGTTCGTCGGTGACCCCGACGAACACCCGTCCGTCCGGTTGCGGCAGCAGGAAGACGAAGCGGTTGTTCTCGCCGGGGACGGGCACGTTGACCGACGTCGCGCCGATCCGCGCCGCCCCCGAGGCCAGGATGAGGTGCGAGCCGCGAGACGGCCGCAGCCGGACCGACTCCGCCAGTTCGCCCGCCCAGACACCCGTCGCGTTGATCACCTGCCGGGCGTGGATCTCGATCTCCTGCCCGGTGAGCCTGTCCCGCGCCAGCACCGATTCCGCGTCGAGCCGGAGCGCCTCGACCCTCGTCAGGATCTTCGCGCCGCGTGCCGCGGCCGTGCGGGCGAGGCTCACCACCAGGCGCGCGTCGTCGGTCAGCGCGCCGTCGTAGGCCAGCAGCGCCCCGCGCAGTCCTTGTGGGGACAGGCCGGGCGCGAGCGCCAGCGCCTCCGCGGCCGGGATCGACCTCGGCCGGGGGAGTACCGACGCCGGGGTCCCGGCCGCGCGGCGAAGGCCGTCGCCCGCGACGAGGCCGGTCATGATGAAGGCCTGCTGACCGCGAGAGGTCTTGCGGTACATGGGGAACAGCTGCGGGATGGCCCTGGTGAGATGCGGGGCGGTGCGGGTCATCAGGATGCCGCGTTCGACGGCGCTTTCGTGTGCCAGCGCCAGATCGCCCTTGGCGAGATACCGGAGCCCGCCGTGGACGAGCTTGCTCGACCAGCGCGACGTCCCGTACGCCAGGTCGTACGCCTCGATCAGGGCGACCGAAAGCCCGCGCGCGGCCGCGTCCAGCGCGATCCCGGTGCCGGTGACACCGCCGCCGACCACCACCAGGTCGACCCGCTCGCCGCCGGCCAGCGCCGTGAGTTCCCGGTCGCGCCGCAGAGCGTTGAGCGAGCCCGGCGTCACGGGCGCAGCGCCGCGTCGAGCACGTGGGCGAACTCCGTCATCAGCGCCTTCTCGTCCACGTCCGCGATGGCGGGACGGTACGAGAACGCGAAGGACTGGATGAGCAGCAGCAAGGTGCGAGCCTGCGCGGCCAGATCACCCTTGCGGATCGAGCCGTCCTCGTGGCCCGACTTCAGCAGGTGCAGGATCACACCTTCGGCGAAGCGCTGGGTCTTCCCGAACCGCTCGACGATGTAGGGCAGGACCAGTTCCGAATCGAGGTCCAGCAGGGTGCGGAACAGCGGGTCGCCAGACAGCGCGGCGACGGCGGCCGAAGAGCTCTGGACGAGCTTCTCGCGGAAGTGGGCGGGCTCGACTTCGGGCTCCGCGGCGCCCTGCAGCAGGCCGCCGAACTCGCGGGTCATGAGGGTCGCGAGCACACTGCGCACATCCGGGAACCGGCGGTAGACGGTCATCCGGCTGACCTTGGCGGTCCGGGCGATCTCGGCGAGGGTGGTCCGCCGCACGCCGACGGCGAGCACGCACTTCTTCGCGGCGTCGAGCAGAACGTCGTCGGACACACGTGTCGAGGCCTGGCGGGATCGGGTGTCCGCCAGCGCCGAAACGCCTGTTTCCGCAGGTGAGTGACGTTTTACGTCCATATGTAACACTGTAGTCGTGACCGAGCTTATTGACCACCGGTTAAGACGATCCTGGACGCCCGAGGCCGGTGACGCCGCCCACCTTCCGGCCAAGGCCCTGAGGTGGCTCGTCCAGCGTATCGGGCCGTTGGGCTCCGCGGCGCCCTTCGCGCCCGATTCGGCGCTGTCCGTTCCCGAACCGGTGCTGGACGGGCTGCCCAAGCGAGACCTCGAAGAACTCGTCGGCGCCGAGCACGTCCTGACGGCACCGGGGGAACGGCTCGCGCGGGCCAGTGGTCTGTCCTATCTGGACTTGATACGGCGCCGGGGGTTCGGTGATTTTCCGGTGCCGGACGCTGTCGTCCTGCCGGAGAATCCCGCCGAAGTCCAGTCGGTACTGGAAATCTGCGCACGGCACGACGTCGGCGTCGTCCCGTTCGGCGGCGGGACGTCGGTGGTCGGCGGGGTCGCCGCACTGCGCGGTGACAAGGCCTCGGTGATCGCGCTCGACCTCACGCGGCTCGACGAACTGGTCTCGGTCGATCCCGTTTCCCGGATCGCGGTCCTGCAGGCGGGGGTCACCGGCCCGGAGGCCGACCGGCTGCTCGCCGCGCACGGTTTCACCCTCGGGCACGTGCCGCAGTCCTACGAACGCGCCACCATCGGCGGATTCGCCGCGACCCGGTCCGCCGGACAGGCCTCGTCGGGCTACGGCCGGTTCGAGGACATGGTCAAGGGCGTCCGGCTCGCGACCCCGCGCGGGGAATGGAAACTCGGCGTCGCGCCGGCTTCGGCCGCCGGACCGGACCTGCGGCAGCTCGCCGTCGGCAGCGAAGGCGCGCTCGGCGTGATCACCGAGGTCGCCCTCCGCGTCCGTCCGGTGCCGGAAGTCCGCCGCTACGAGGGTTTCGTCCTCGACGGCTGGGAGAAGGGCACCGACGCGGTCCGCGAACTCGCCCAGCGACACGTGCTCGCGGACGTCACGCGACTGTCCGATGTGGACGAGAGCGAGGTTTCGCTCGCGCTCAACGACAGTGTGAAGACCAAGGCGCTGCGCCGGTATCTCAAGGCACGGGGAGTGCACGCGCCGTGCCTGCTGATCGTCGGCTGGGAAGGCGCGTCGAAACGCGAGGTCGCCCGGCGACGGCAGGAGACCGTCGGCGTGCTGAAGGAGTTCGGCGCCGTCCGGATCGGGGCCGCGCTCGGCGAATCCTGGCGACGCGGCCGGTTCTCCGGCCCTCGGCAGCGGGACGCCTTGATGGACAACGGTGTCTGCGTCGAAACCCTGGAAACCGCCGCGTACTGGGCGGAACTGAGCGACCTGCGGGACGCCGTCCGCGCCGCGCTCACCGCGACCCTCGGCAACGCCATCATCATGTGCCACGTTTCGCACGCCTACGAAACGGGCGCGTCGCTGTACTTCACCGTGCTCACGCCACGCGACGAGGCCGACCCGATCGCCCAATGGCAGCGGGCGAAGGCGGCCGCGTCGGAGGCGATCACCGGCATCGGCACGATCTCGCATCACCACGCCGTCGGCGTCGACCACGCGCGTCATCTGGCGGCGGAGATCGGCGAGATCGGCGTCGAAGTGTTGCGAGCGGCGAAGAAGGCCGTCGATCCGAGCGGGATCCTCAATCCAGGGAAGCTGGTCTGATCAGCGTCCCGGCCTCGACCAGCGTGCAGTCCAGACCGTGTGTTTCGGCGGGGATCCCGTCCAGCGCGGCGGCCCGGCGCTGTTCGAGGTCGGCGACGCGGATATGCCTGCCGTCCACCAGGATCGGCAGGCGGATGTCCGCGGCGCCGACGTACGCCACCACGTCGTCGAGCACGGTTCCGTCGTCGAGCGTGATGGCCGGGGCGGTCAGCCGCACCAGGTTGTAGCGCATGCCGTTGCCCTCGCATTTGTCGAGCACGGCCAGCTGTTCGGGCGTCGCGAACCACACGGCGTGCTCCTCGACGACGCCCGGCGCGGCGGCCAGCGTCGCGGGGCGCTGCCCGTCACGGAACCGCAGCCCGGACGCCCAGACCGCGGCGAGGTCGGTGCAGCGCGCGTGGCAGACGACGACCGGGCCCTCCAGGCCCATGTTCTCCCGCAGCCAGGTGATCTTGGACGGGCACGCGTTGGAGCCGTAGGCGAGCACGGCCTGACGTTCGCGCCAGCCCTCCGGCGCGGTGTCGAGACTGTGCCCGGCACCGTCGAAGTGGACGAACGAATGCCCCGGCCGCGCTCCCGGATACGGATCGGCCGGGAAATCGGCGTCGGTGAAGAGTTTCACCACGTCACCACGCTGCGGAGGACGTCTCCGTCGTGCATGCGCCCGAAGGCCTGCTCGACGCCGTCGAGGGCGATCCGCTCGGTGACGAACTTGTCGAGCGGGAGCCTGCCCTGGAGGTAGAGGTCGATCAGCATCGGGAAATCGCGTGAAGGCAGGCAATCGCCGTACCACGACGATTTGAGCGAGCCGCCGCGCGAGAAGAAGTCGATCAGTGGCAGATCCAGCCGCATGTCCGGGGTCGGGACGCCGACGAGCACCACCGTGCCCGCCAGATCGCGCCCGTAGAACGCCTGCCGCCACGTTTCGGGCCTGCCGACCGCGTCGATCACGACGTCCGCGCCGAACGAATCGGTGAACTCCCGGATCGCCTCGACGACCTGGTCTTCGCTCAGTCCCTTGCTGTTCAGCGTGTGCGTGGCGCCGAAGTCCTTGGCCCACGCCAGTTTCCGGTCGTCGGTGTCGACGGCGACGATGGTCTTCGCGCCCGCCAGGTCCGCCCCCGCGATCGCGGCGTCACCGACACCGCCGCAGCCGATGACCGCGACGGAATCGCCGCGGCTCACCGCGCCGGTGTTCAACGCCGCGCCGAGACCGGCCATCACCCCGCAGCCGAGCAGCCCGGCTACGGCTGGCTCGGCGGCGGGGTCGACCTTCGTGCACTGTCCACTGTGGACGAGCGTCTTTTCGAGGAACGCCCCGACGCCGAGCGCGGGCGACAGGGCGGTGCCGTCGGCCAGTGTCATCGGCTGGGCGGCGTTGAACGTGGAGAAGCAGTACCAGGGCCTGCCCCGGCGGCAGGCACGGCAGGTGCCGCAGACCGCGCGCCAGTTCAGGATCACGTAGTCGCCGGGTTCGAGATCCGTCACGCCGTCGCCGACGGCCTCCACGAACCCGGCGGCCTCGTGGCCGAGCAGGAACGGGAACTCGTCGTTGATCCCGCCCTCGCGGTAGTGCAGGTCGGTATGGCAGACGCCGCACGCCTTGACCGAGACGACGGCCTCGCCGGGCCCGGGATCGGGCACCGTCACGGGCTCCAGCGAGACCGGTTCACCCTTGGCGCGGGAAACGGCGCCCTGGACCTCGTACGGCATACCCACCTCCGAGTAGTCGACTCTGTAGCCTGCCATGCGAAAGGCCCGGATCGCGACATCCGCTCGGGTGGGGAATTGATTCAGTGCCCAGGCGTGATGATGTAAGCGATGCCGCCGGGACCACCGGAAACGCCGCCATTCGTGTTGTACCGCTTGGTGCGCTGCCAGATGGTTTCGAACTGGTGTCGTTTGTAGACGTTCCGGACCCGGTCGTTGCTGCTCGCGGCCGGGTCGTTCGCGATCACGTCCCCGTCCTTGGTGAAGCCGACGACGACCATGATGTGCCCGGCGGTGCCGTAGCCCGCGCCGTCGAGTTCCTCGGCCTTGAACGACTGCGACGTGATCACCGGGATGCCGCGCGCGATGTACTTCTCGAGTTCGTTCAAGGAGTGCAAACGGGTGATGTGCCCACGCAGTCCGAGTGATGCGGCGTACGCGGTGTTGAACGGCCAGTTGCCGGTTCCGTCGTAGGCGTAGTCGAACGTGTAGCGGGCGGCGTACGCGACGGTCGGATCGACGTAACCCTCCGGGATCCACTTCATGTCTTCGGGCTTGGGCCGTTTGCCCCAGTACTCGGCGACCATTTCGGTGGACGTCGGGCTGCACCAGTTCTCGCCGCCGCCGCCGTATTCCGGGAACTGTCCTTTGTGGAGGTTCTGCGCGTAGGCGGGCACCTTGAGTTCGATCCCGGTGGCGCGGCCCGGCTTGGTCGCCTGGACCTCGAAGCGGTCCGGGACCAGCGACGTCATCGCGCCGACCGACGTCACCGACGGCGTGGCGCGGGAACCGGCCTCGCGGTACAGGCTGACCCGCAGCTGGTACGAGCGGAGCGCGACACCCGCCTTCATGACCAGCGTGTCGACGTCGACCGCGGCGTTGGCGTCGCTCTGGCCGTCGACGCTGGTGCGTTTGATGTCGGCGTCCCCGCTGGCCCAGCGGCCCATGACGTACCAGGAGGTCTCGGCGCCCGACGCGGTGCGGCCCTTCGCCTCCACCTTGATCCAGGTCTTGGCCGGCGTCTTCGCGTTCCACGAAGCGACCAGCTGGGAGGCGTCGAAGCCCTGCGTGTGGCTCCGCGACGTCCATTGGCCGTATTCGTAGGTCTTCGTGGTGCCGAGCACGGGTTCGGTGTGCTCGATCGTGCCGATCGGGCGGTCGATGCGCAGGGCGCCGTGGTCGAGGCCGAGCCCTTCGAGCCTGCCGTCGCGGAATCCGGCGTGACCGGACCATTCGTGGTAGTCGATCGACTCGTCGTCCGGACGAGGAGGCCCCGCTTCCGCCGTCTGTGCCGTCACCGCGGTCATCGTCGCGATCGTCAGCAGCGTGACCAGCCCTCGTATGCGCATCCCGGCTCCATCCCTCGATTCCACCCAGTAGGGAAGGGATTTTCGCCGGTCGCGCGAGGTATGTAAACAGTTGCCTACAAGACGGCCTGGGTCTGTGTCACTTTCGCGACCAGCCTGCCCTCGTCGTCGTGGATTTCGGTTTCCACCACGATGAGCTTGCGGCCCGCGTGCAGCGGCTTCGCGGTGGCCGTGGCGTGGCCGGACCGGACCGCGCGCAGGAAGTTCGTCTTCGACTCGACGGTGGTCGTGCCCTGTGCGCCCTCGGGCAGGTTGAGGAACGCGCAGACCGCGCCCGTGGCGTCGGCGAGCGCCATCAGCGTGCCGCCGTGCAGCACCCCGCCGAGCGTGCAGAGCGTTTCGTCCTCTGAATGCGATCCTTGCGCGTGCAACTACCGCATTCAGAGGACGAAACGCGCGGGAATCAGGCGAGCGGGTGCGGCAGCAGGAGTTCGGTGTTCTGGTCTTGAGCGGTGCCGACCGCGCCCAGTGAGGCGTGGATGTCGTTGTACGAGAACTCCCGGTACAGCGACGCAAGCGCTTGCGTCGAGGTGTCCGAGTACGACGCCTCGTACGGTGCTTCCGCCTCGATCAGCGTCGTGAACAGCGACAACGTGCCGTCGGCGTTGTCGGCGACCTCGATGATCCGCGCGTGCTGCGGGAAGTCGATATGCGAGGCGGTGTTGATCTCCCAGAAGCCCTGCTTCGCGGTCTTGCCGGCGTGCGGGGTGATCTTGTTGCGGTGCGTGTGCCCGTTGACCCACGCCAGCACGTTCGGGAACCGGTGCAGCAGCGAGACGAACGTGTCGCCGTTGAGCCGCAGCTCCAGCGGATGCCGCGCGTCCGGCAGCACGTTGCCCATGGTGTCGCTGGTGTGGTGGCTGAACAGGATGAACAGCTCGTCCGTCACGTTCTGCGTGACCTTGCGCCCGAAGAAGTCGTAGTACGTCGAGCTGTTGCGCTTGAGCGTGTTCTCCACCCAGGTGAACTGCCCGAGCCCGATCGATCCGTCGGCCAGCCCGGCCATCGTCGTGGTGTCGAGGCTGATGCCGGTGATCCCCGGCGCGATGCGGAAGGTGTAGTACACGTTCCGCCCGTCGGCGTTGTTCCCGCTGAACCCGTGGCCCACCGGGCCGGGACCGGTGTTGGCGGAGTCGAGGTGGTGCTGGACGAACTCCGCGGTGCTGAACGGCCGCCGTCGCTCGTCCGGGGTGATTTCGCGGATCGTGCCGGAGCCGCCGAACAGCTCCGTGATCGGCACGCCCGAGCCGGACCCGATCGCCTTGGCGAGCTTCCGCGACGTCGTCTCGTCCTTGCCGATCACCTTGAAACGGCCGGTGTACCAGGCGTCCATCCCCGGCAGATCCGGCACCGTGCCGACGATGCTGTCGTCGTGGTTGCCGAAGGTGCAGAACCACGGGACGTCGAGACCGGGCGAGGTGAAGGTGTTCGACGCCGCGCCGAGCAGGCCGGGCAGCTGCGGGAAGCCCTTCTTCGTGTACGCGTCGTCCAGCGTCTTGCCCGGGTTCCAGTAGTGCGAAGACCCGGACGTCTGGACGCCTTCGTGCACGTTCGGATCGCCCGAGGTCGGGTTCACCGTGCCGCCGTTGAGCACCTTGAGGAACCATTCGAGCTCGATCAGCTCGTGGTTGTCGGTGTTGTCGCCGGTGGTGACCATGAAGTCGATCGCCCGCCCGGTGAACGGGCCGGTCTTCAGGCTGTTCACCCGCTCCACCAGCGCCGTCGTGGCGACCGGGCCGAGGGTCTCCTGCGGCCGGTGCGCCGAACCGACGAACGGGTGCAGGTACTCGAACCGCGCGGGGCTTTCGGCGTCGGTGAAGTGCAGGTCGGTGAACTGCGCGAAGGACGCCATCGCGCGGCGCCGGTCGTCGCGGCCGGATTTCGGCGCGGCGAGGTCGCCGCGGACCACGAGTGGCCAGCCGGGGCCCGCGGTCAGCCGCGTGTAGCCGGGACCGCCGGCCCGCGGGGCCGCCGCGGCTTCCAGTGTGGTGCCCGCGGTGCGGACCGCGCGGGACGCGGTGCGCGCCAGCGCGCGGTCGAGCGCGTTGGCGGTCGGTGTGCACAGCAGCAGGCCGACGCCGGCGGCGCCCGCCGCGGTGAAGGTGCGCCTGGAGATGACGGACATGGCGGTGCCCCCAGTCGTCGCGGGTGGGTGTCGCGGAAGGACGATGCCGGAAGACGTTAGCCGTGGGGTGAACGCCAGAAAAGGGTAATGCGAAAATTTGTCACGTTCGGCCGAATACGCAAGTAGCCAAGCGGGCTGGTTACGCTGGCCGCTCGACGAGCGAGGAGGTGGCCCGGTGGGTGCTTCGGCTTGGTCCGTCCGCGGCCGGTTCGACGGCGACCCGGAAGCGGCGCTGGACGCGATGAAGGCACGCGTCTTCGAGGAGGGCGACTACCTCTGGGAAGAGGACGAACTCGGCCGCCCGGACTCGATCGACGAGCTGTACGAGGTGGAAAGCGTCCAGGAGTCCGGGACCCATTCCGTACTCGACGTCCACGAGTTCATCAGCGCCACGGGTGAGGACGACTTCGGCACGATCCGGCCCCTGACCGACGCCGAGCTTGTCGCCGCGTTCGGGACGGAGGAGCCGTCCGTGGCGGACTTCGACGAGCTCGACAAGGCCGGACGGCTGCCGTACGAGCGGCGGCCTCGGTGGAGCGCGAACTGCGCGTTGCTGTACGAGAACGACGTCGCCGTCGAGTTGGCGATCTGGGGTGTGTCCGGCGACTAGAGCCGAGGGCGCGTCTGTCGCGACCGGGCCGGTCGCGCGGGACTGTGTGGATTTCGGGTCATCTAACGCCCCAAAATCCACACGGTCGTTGTCTTGGAGAGGCTACTCACGACAGCCAGGGTGACGCGGCGCCGCACTCACGTGATCGAAGGCGGAACTCGCGTGATCAGGGGCGGAACACCCCGAGTACGGCATCCAGTCACGCGAGTTACGTCCCTGATCACGCGAGTCACGCATTCGCTCACGCCGCGCCTTCACGGACATGACCACCTAGAGTCGCGCCGCGAGCCCGTCGAGGATCACCTCGACACCCAGCTCGAACAGCTCTTCGTCGCTCTGCCGCGCGAACGCCGGCCCTAGCCTGCCCACATGCGGATAGGCCTCAAGTCGCGCGAGGAACCCTTCGTCCGGCTTCCGCGCGGGGAGCGTCTCGACCGACGCGAGTACGTGCGCCGTGAGCAGGCGCGAAATCCCGGCGGTGTCCTCTTCAGAGAAACCCGCCTCCAGCAGGATCCGCGCGGTCGTCTCGATATGGCCCAGCCGGTGCGGACCGGTCGGCGGCCGCTCGCGCAGCAGCGCCGCCGAATCCCGGTGACGCAGCAGCATGGCGCGGAACTGGCGGAGCCCGCTCGCGAGCTGATCGCGCCACGGCAGCGATCCATCGATCTCGAAGGCGCCGGCGCAGATCGCCTCGGCGACGAGATCCAGCAGCTCCGCCTTGTCCTTCACATGCCAGTACAGCGTCGGTGAGCTGACGCCGAGCTTCGCCGCCAGTCGCCGGGTCGTCAGCTCCGCGAGGCCGGCGTCGTCGAGCAGTTCGACGGCCGCCTCGGTGATCTTGGCGAGGTCGAGTGAGCCTTTGCGTGCCACCCGGTGGACTCTATCAGTGATAGATTTATCTCTATCGCTGATAGAGATCGGGGGAAGTGATGCTCTGGACACCGAAGATCCGCCTGGTCACGGTGCTCTGCTCGATCGTCTTCGTGCTCGGGACGACGCTGCAGAACTACGTGATCATCGATCTGGATCTGATCGAGGCGAGTATGCGGCTCAAGGGGGCCGACACCACCGACGCGCCCGCGTACCTGAGCGCGTTGCGGCTGGTGGGGAACGTCTTCATCATCGGCAACGCCTTGGGCCTGCTGGTGTGGTTCGGGTGGCGTTGGCTGTTCTGGCCGGTGCTCGCGTTCAACGTCGCCCAAGCCTTCGGCGTGTTCGTCGTGCCGTTCGAAGTGCACCGGGCGGCGATCGCCGAACACGGCTGGCCGGGCGTACTGCCTTCGCTGGTCACCGACGGTGGCGCGGTGATCCTGTCGATCGTGCTGATCGTCGCTTACGTGCGGTCGTTCAGGCGGAAAGGCGACCCAGTTCGGCTTTGACGGCCTCGACGGCGGCCTTCGTCTCGGTGGCCGGGTCGGCGCCGTCGCGGGCGATCCGGCCCAGTGCGTCGACGAGCGCGGTGTTCGCCGCCGGTGTCCACAGTGGACCGGCGGCGCGCCCGTTCTCCTTGACCAGCTTCGCGGCGTCGCCCGCCGCGGTGACCTTGTCGAGCACGCTCAGCCGCGCGGGCAGATGGAAACCGAACTTGGTGGCGAACTCCTGCTGGAAGTCGACACGCTCAAGCCACAGCCATTTGACGAAATCCTTGGCTGCGTTGGGGTTCAGGCTCTTGGCGTGCACCATCGCGCTCAGTCCGCTGACCGGCACGGAAGGCGCGCCCGCCGCGTCGAGCCGCGGGAAGGCCAGGACACCGAAGTCGTCTTTCAAGGTGTCCTGGATCTTCGGCAGGTTCCACAGCCAGGTCCACTGCATCGCGGTGATCCCGTCGATGAACGGGAGCGGATCCGGCCAGTCCGTCGCGGCGCCCAGCAGCAGCGAACCGTTGAGCTCGTGGAGTTTCGCGAACGCCGTGGCGGTGCGCGGATCGTCGAAGCCGGCGGATTTCCCGTCCTTGACGTAGTCGAGCCCGGCCGACCACAGCAGCGGCCCGGCGAGCGCCGCCGCGCCCGCGTCGTTGCCGGCGAACAGGCCTTTGACGCCGTCCTTGGACAGCTTCTTCGCGGCGTCGACGAGTTCGTCCAGCGTCTGGGGCGGCTGGACCCCGGCCTCCTGCAGGAAACTCTTGCGGTAGAAGAGGACTTGCGTGTCCAGCGCTTGCGGGATGCCGTAAGTCTTGCCGTCGACGGTCTGCGCCGCGAGCACCGAAGGATTGAAGTCCCCGCGCACGGGCCCGATGACGTCGTCGAGCGGGACGAGGAGGTTCTGCCGGACGCGCTCGACGGTGACCTGGCCTTCGAAGACGTCCGGAACCGGGCCAGCCCGCAGTGCGGCATCGAGTTTCGTTTCGTAGTCGTCGGGATTCCACTGCACCGCGACCTTGGACTTCTGGTACGCCGCCGCGTAGCGCGTGACGGCTTCTTGGACGCCCGCCTCGGGATACGGGTGGTACCACTGCGTGAGATCCACCGGTTTCGGTTTCGGCCTGGTCACCCCGGCGGAGTAGGCCGTCGAGGGTGGCGGGTTTCCTGTTTGGACGGTGTTGGACCCGCAGGCGGAGAGCACCGTCGTCCCCGCCAGTGCCAGGAACGCCCGCCTGTTTGTCTTGCGCACCAACAAAACCCTTCGCCGAACGCCGTGAAGGCCATCTCCAGGGACCAGAGTCCCTCAAGATGGCCTTCACTGAAGCGCAGGCGCGCGGGAGATTAACCCGTTAGAGCTGACTGACGTCGAGTTTGCCTTCGGAGTGGAACGCCCTCAGCCGCTTCTTGTCGAACTTGCCGACACTGGTCTTCGGGACTTCGTCCACAAAGGTCCAATTCTCCGGAAGCTGCCACTTGGCGACCTTGTCGGACAGGAAATCGCGCAGCTCTTCGGCCGTGACGCTCTGGCCCTCCTTGAGCACGACGGCGACCAGCGGGCGCTCGTCCCACTTCTCGTCGGGGATGCCGACCACGGCCGCCTCGGCCACCGCAGGATGCGCCATCACCTGGTTCTCCAGGTCGACCGACGAGATCCATTCGCCGCCGGACTTGATCACGTCCTTCGCGCGGTCGGTGAGCGTCAGGTAGCCGTCGGGGCTGATCTTGCCGACGTCGCCGGTGCGCAGCCAGCCGTCGTGGAACTTCTCCGGGTCGGGCTCGTCACCGGTCTTGCCGCCGTAGTACGACGCCGCGATCCACGGGCCCTGCACTTCGAGCTCGCCGACGCTTTCGTTGTCCCACGGCAGTTCCTCGCCGTCGTCGCCGATCAGCCTGGCGCTGACGGACGCCGGGAAGCGGCCCTGGGTGTAGCGGTAGTCCCACGCCTTCTCGCCGGTCGCGGAGGCGGGCGGACGCGCGACGCTGCCCAGCGGCGACGTCTCGGTCATGCCCCAGGCGTGCAGGATCGGCACGTTGTAGCGGTCTTCGAAGGCGTGCATCAGCGACGGCGGCGCCGCCGATCCGCCGACGACGACCTCACGCAGATGCGAGATGTCCTGCGGGTTCGCGTCGAGGTGGGAGAGCAGGCCCTGCCAGATGGTCGGGACGGCGCCGGCGAAGGTCGGCTTCTCCGCGGCGAGCATCTGGGCGATCGGCGCCGGCTGGAGGAAGCGGTCCGGCATGAGCAGCGAGGCGCCGACCATCAAGGCCGCGTACGGCATGCCCCACGCCATCGCGTGGAACATCGGGACGATCGCGAGGGCCTTGTCGTGCTGGGCCAGCCGCATGCTGTCGGACATCGTGACCTGCATCGAGTGCAGCCAGATCGACCGATGGGAGTACGCGACGCCCTTCGGGTCACCCGTGGTGCCCGACGTGTAACACATCGCGGCGGCCGACCGCTCGTCCACCTCGGGCCAGTCGAAGGTGTCCGGCTGACCGGCGAGCAGTTCGTCGTAGGCGTGCACCTGGACGCCGTCGGGCGCCGGGAGGGTGGAGGCGTCGCCGTTGGCCACGATGACGTGACGCACGGTCTTCAGCTCGGGCAGCTGCTTGGCCAGCAGCGGGACGAGCGTGCCGTCGACGATGACGACCTGGTCTTCGGCGTGGTTGGCGACGAAGACGAGCTGCTCGGGGAACAGCCGGATGTTCAGCGTGTGCAGCACCGCGCCCATCGCCGGGATGGCCAGGTACGCGGCCATGTGCTCGGCGTTGTTCCACATGAAGGTGCCGACGCGCTGGTCGCCGGTGATGCCGAGGCTCCGGAGGGCGTTCGCGAGCTTCGCGGCGTGCCTGCCGAGTTCGCCGTAGGTCTCGCGGCGGGCTTCTGAACCGGTCCAGGTGATGACTTCGCTCTCGGAGTGCACCGTGGTGCCGTGGCGGAGCAGCCTGCCCAGTGACAGCTGCCCGTCCTGCATCGTGCTCAACATCGCGTACTCCCGTGGTGCTCGTTCTCCGGTGAACTGGGGTTGCGCCGACTCTAATCCGGGAGGGGTGAACCGGTCAGTAACATCGCAGGCAACCGTTCGGTCACAGTGTCGCGCTAACGGGTGTTCGCCGGTTCGGGCCAAGATCATCAATAATTCGTATTTTTCTTACCATGAAACGAAAAATGGCTGACTGTGCGAAGTGGTGACATCGCTCATAAGGGTGATGAACGACGGTGAATCGCCGCTCGAACGGCGTGTTTCCGCAGGCTGGGGCGGGTTGCCCGTGGCGTGGTCGAGGGGTAATAAGTGCGTGTCGGTTTCACGGCCGAGGAACGGGTGGCGTTTACTGGAGCCGTGGTACAGAGACGGCTGGCCAGCGCTTGCTCTCGCAAGCATGGTTAAAGGCCGTCGGCCGCGAAAGCGGAGACCTGAGATGAAAGGACTACTACGTTGGCTCTGCCCACGTTGACTCCGGAGCAGCGCGCCGATGCCCTCGCCAAGGCGGCTGAGGCTCGCAAAGCGCGCTCCGAGCTGCTTGCGTCGATCAAGTCCGGCAAGGAGAGCATCGACAAGGTGCTCAAGCAGGCCAAGGAGAACAAGACCATCGGCAAGACGAAGGTCACGCAGCTGCTGAAGGCCGTGCCCGGCCTGGGCGCGGTCAAGGTCGCCGCCCTGCTGGAGCAGGCAGGCATCGACCCGGACCGGCGTGCCGCCGGCCTGGGCGAGCGGCAGCGCGAGGCCCTTCTCGAGGCGCTGAAGTAACGCTTCCGCAGGTCACGGGCTGTCCGGGGGAAGGTGTTGCCTGAGAGGCTGTTGCCCGGGCAACACTTTCCCCTGGTCTCAGCCGGAGCCTGGGACGCTGGTGGGGTGACGACCAGTACCGCACCGGCGACCCCGGCAGACCTGGCCGCCCGCTACGAGCGGGGCGACTTCCTCCTGGCCACGGCACGGCACGCGCTCCTCGCGAGCGGGGCCGTGGCCACCGCGACCGACACCGAGCCGTCGCGGCTGTCCGGGGCGCTCCCCGGGCTGTTCACCGACTCGGGTGCTTCGATCGCGGTCGGCGTGCTGCCCTTCGACACCAGTGACACCACGTCGACACCGGGGCATCTGGTGCTCCCGCGCGCGGTCCACCGCGCGTCGTCCGACCACGCGGCCGTTCCGCCGCGCACCTCGCTTCCGCGGCCGGTCAAGGTCACTTCCGTGCCCGAGCCGGAGGCCCATCTGGCCGCCGTCCGCGCGGCCGTCGCGGCGTTGAGCGACCGTGACCTGCGCAAAGTCGTCCTGGCCCGCGCTCTCGATCTCGACTTCGACGAGGCCGTCCCGGTCGCCGAAGTCGTCCGGAACCTGGCGAACGGGAACCCCCGGCACACCACGTACGCCGCGCAGTTGCCCGGCGGGCGCACGCTGGTCGGCGCCACCCCCGAACTCCTGCTCTCCCGCACCGGCGGCGCCGTCGTGTCCCGGCCGCATGCCGGGTCGATGCCCCGGTCGGCGGACCCGGCGATCGACAAGGCGAACGGTGAGGCGTTGCTGGCGTCCGAAAAGGACCACGTCGAGCACGCCGTGGTGGTGGAGTCCGTCGTCGAGATCCTGCGGCCGTTCTGCCGCACGCTCGACGTCCGCGGGCCCGAGCTGGTCTCGACGCCGGCCATCTGGCATCTGTCGACGACGGTCACCGGCGAGCTGATCGACGAGGACGTCACCGCGCTCGACCTCGCCGCCGCGTTGCATCCGACGCCCGCGATCTGCGGCACGCCGACCGATGCCGCGCGTTCGCTGGTCCGGGAGCTGGAGCCGTTCGACCGCGCGTACTACGCGGGTGCCGTCGGCTGGGTCGACGCGGCGGGGAACGGCGAGTGGGCCGTCGGGATCCGGTGCGCGGAGGTCGCCGACACCTCGATGCGGCTGTACGCCGGTGGCGGCATCGTGCCCGCCTCCGACCCGCGGACCGAACTCGACGAGACCTCGGCGAAGTTCCGCACCCTGCTGGCCGCGATGGGCCTCGAGATCTGACGCGTTTCGTCCTCTGAATGCGGTCCTTGCACACGCAAGTACCGCATTTAGAGGACGAAACGCGGGAGGTCAGAGGGGTGCTCGGTACGTAAAGGGGGCCTTCACTGCGCTAGGCGCAGCGAAGGGGGCCTTCACGTACTTGGAAGGTGCGAAGGTCGAGTTTCCTCGGCTGAGCCGAGGGAAGGGGGCCTTCACGCGCCGGTGTTACTAAGCGGCGATCTCGCGTGTTTGGGTGGCGATCTCGCGTGATTGGAGGGCGAACACGCGTGCTTGGAGGGCGATCTCGCGTGATTGGAGGGCGAACACGCGTGCTTGGAGGGCGATCTCGCGTGATTGGAGGGCGAACACGCGTGTTCAGGCGGCGAACAGCGCGGTCAGAGGGGTGCGAAGTCTTCGGTGACCGTGATGTCGTCCGAGGTGATCAGCGCGACCGCGGCCCGGTAGCCCTCGGTCGCCTTCAGGTCCGCGAGCCGGGTCCGGTCCGGGTCGAGGGCCTCGTGGGTCGACCGGACCAGCCTCGCCTGCTCGTCGTAGCCGGAGAACGTGATGCTCTGCAGCGGGATCTTGAGGCCCTTCCCGGTGGCCTTCATGACCGCTTCCTTGCGCGTCCAGTAGGTGAAGAACGCCGTCGCGCGCTGCTCGTCGGAGAGCCCGGAGATCGCGGCCAGCTCGGCCGGGGTCAGCGCGTACTCCATGAGCGAGTCCTCGGCCCGTCTGGTGGCCGTCTCGACGTCGAGGCCGACCGGGGTCCCCGCGGTGGCCGCGACGCCGATGAGGTCCCCGGAATGCGAGATCGACAGCATCAGAGGTGCGCCGGGGACCTTGGGCCGCCCGTGCGGTTTGCCGCAGTCTTCGCAGGTCGCGTCGAAGCTCACGGCCTCGACGGCCAGGCCCAGCCGCTCGGCGGCGACGGTCTTCGCCAGCACCCGGCCGGTCAGGAACCGGCGTTTGTCGATGTCCTGGCGGTAGTTCGCGTACCGGCCCTGTTCCAGCTCGTCGAGCAGGGCCAGGAACCGGGGTTCAGCGGGCAGGGGCTCCGACCAGCGGACCGCGCATTCGATCACGTCTCCTTCTTACCCGATTCCGCCGTCACCTCACTGGCGTTTTCGTCGAGCAGGGTCGCTTCGTCGAACGGTGATTCGCCGTTCAGCGTACGGTCGAGCTGCTCCCGGTCGATCTCGTTGGTCCAGGTGCCGATCAGCACGGTCGCGACGGCGTTGCCCGCGAAGTTCGTCAGCGCGCGGGCCTCGGACATGAACCGGTCGATGCCGACGATGAACCCGACGCCGTCGACCAGCTCCGGCCGGTGCGACGACAGCCCGCCCGCCAGCGTCGCGAGCCCCGCGCCGGTGACCCCGGCCGCGCCCTTCGACGCGATGATCATGAACACCAGCAACGAGATCTGCTCGCCGATGGTCAGCGGTTTGTCGAGCGCGTCCGCGATGAAGATGGACGCCATCGTCAGGTAGATCGCGGTGCCGTCGAGGTTGAACGAGTACCCGGTCGGCACGGTGATGCCGACGACCGGTTTGGAGACGCCGGCGTGCTCCATCTTCGCGATCAGCCGCGGCAGCGCCGATTCGGACGACGACGTCGACAGGATCAGCAGGAACTCGCGGCCGAGGTATTTCAGCAGCTTGAAGATGTTGACCCTGGCGAACACGCCGATGATCAGCCCGAGCACCACGAACACGAACAAACCGCAGGTGAGGTAGAAGCCGAGCATGATCACCGCGAGGCTCTGCAGCGCCTTCCAGCCGGTATCGCCGACGACGGCGGCGATCGCGCCGAACGCGCCGACCGGGGCCGCCCACATGATCATCGCCAGGATCCGGAACACGAGCCGCTGGATGTGCTCGATGCCGCGGCGGATCGGCTCGCCCTTGGTGCCCAGTTTCTGCAGCGCGAACCCGGCGAGCAGCGCGACCAGCAGCGTCTGCAGCACCTCGCCCTCGGTGAACGCCGAGACCAGCGTCTTCGGGATGATCCCGAGCAGGAACTCGACGGTGCCCTCGCTCTTGGCGATCTGGTCCTGTCCCTTTTCGGCGATCTCGGGCGTCAGGTGCAGGCCGGTGCCGGGCTGCAGGAGGTTGCCCACGACCAGGCCGATGACCAGCGCGACCGTCGACATGATCAGGAAGTAGCCGATCGCGAGCCCGCCGACGCGGCCGACCTTCGCGGCCTTCGCCACCGAGCCGACGCCGAGCGCGATCGTGCAGAAGATGATCGGCGAGATCATCATCTTGATCAGGTTCACGAACCCGGTCCCGAGCGGCTTCAGTTCCTTGCCGAGGGCCGGGAACAGGATGCCGACCGCGATGCCGAGCCCCACCGCCACGATGACGGCTATGTACAGGTAGTGGGTGCGATCCCGCTTCGTCGCGGGTGCTGCCGTGCTCATGGGTGCCCTTCGACGAGACGGGAACAGGTTGCGAAAACTTATGACAACTCCTCGGCTAACGACAACCGAAGCGGTACGCTGAGCTAAGCGAGCGCTTAGTCACTGTCGAACAGGAGCGGGCTGACCATGGATTTCTCTCTGAGCGTCGAGGAACGCGAGGTGCGCGACTGGGTCCGCACGTTCGTCCAGCGCGACCTCATGCCGCGTGAGCAGGAGGTGCTGCGCCGCGAACGCGCCGGTCAGCCCGGCCTGACCGCCGACGAGCTGCGCGAGCTGCAGCTGAAGGCCAAGGAGTCCGGGTTCTGGGGTGTGCAGACGCCGGAGGAGTACGGCGGCATGGGCCTGTCCGCGGTGATGACCGCGCTGCTGGAGGCCGAACTCGGCCGCACTTTCGTGCCGTTCCGCTTCGGCGGCGCCGCGGACAACATCCTGTACTACGCCAACGACGAGCAGAAGGAGCGCTACCTGCTCCCGACGATCTCCGGCGAGCGCAAATCGTGCTTCGCGATCACCGAACCCGGTGCGGGTTCGGACGCCAAGGCCATCCGGACCTCCGCCCGCAAGGACGGCACCGACTGGGTCATCAACGGCGAGAAGACCTTCATCACCGGCGGTAACGAGGCCGACTTCGTGATGGTCTTCGCGATCACCGATCCGGAGAAGGGCGCGAACGGCGGCGTCACCTGCTTCCTCGTCGACCGTGACGCGGGCTGGAAGTCCGAATACATCGACACCATGGGCGAATGGGGTCCGGCGGCGCTGGTCTTCGAGGACGTCCGCGTGCCGGAGACGCAGATCCTCGGCGAGCTCGGCCACGGGTTCGACCTGGCCATGCAGTGGATCGGGGCGGGCCGCTACCTGCTGCCCGCCCGCGCCATCGGCTCCTGCGAGCGGCTGATCTCGATGGCCATCGAGCACGCCAACACGCGGGAGACGTTCGGGCAGAAGATCGCCGAGCGCCAGGCCATCCAGTGGATGATCGCGGATTCCGGTACCGAGCTGGAGGCGCTGCGCTGGCTGGTGCTGCACGCCGCCTGGCAGGTCGACCAGAAGCTGGACTCGCGGCACGCGCAGTCGATGGCGAAGCTGTACGGCGGGGTGAAGGCGAACGAGATCGTCGACCGCGTCCTGCAGATCCACGGCGGAATGGGCTACACGCGGGAACTGCCGGTCGAGCGGTGGTACCGCGAACTGCGGCTGCTGCGGATCTACGAGGGCACCGACGAGATCCAGCGCCGGACCATCGCGCGCAACCTGCTCAAGGGGCACGTCAAGGTCGGCGGCACGCTGGGCTGACGCTCGCCCGTGCGATGAACGGGCCGTTCCTCGCAGATTTCGCAAGGAACGGCCCGTTCATCGCGTCGGCCCTAGTCTTCTTCCTTCTGGTTCCGCATCGCGATCGGGACCCCGGCCAGGTCCTCCTCGTTGCAGAGCAGTTTCACGTCGTAGTAGGGCGAACCCTTGCGGTCGTCATAGTCGAGATGGACGGCCAGCACATCGACCGGTTCCCCGAGCCACTCCTGAGCCTGGCGTAGCCATGTCGCGCACCGTTCGAGCGCCGTGGGCAGGTCGTCGTCGCGGAAGCCCACCGGGCGGTAGGGGACGTCCTGCACCTGATCACGGGGGTTCGAAGGCACCGGCAACGCCGGCGAGAGACCCGAGTCGTCCAGTTCGAGTTGGATCGTTTGCTCAGTCACCCTTCGAGCGTCCCCCAGAGAAGCCGTCTGAGCAAGGCGTACAGACCTAAAGTCGCCGCTAAACGGGCACTCGCCACACTCCTGAGACCACTTCACGGCAGTTTTGCAACGCTGTGACGTCCAGCTGCCGATCGCAGGCGAGCGCCCGGAGCGCCAATCCGGCGTAATGGGCGGCCAGCTGATCCAGGGTGAGCGGCCCCTTCGGCGAATACCAGCGCGCGACCCCGCTGCACATCTCCACCAGCGCGAGCCGGGTGACCGACGGCTGATCGGTGTGGAAGACGCCGGCCGCGACACCGTCTTCGATGGCGTCCGCCCACAGCTTTTCGTAGGCGTCGCGCAGCCCCACCACTCCTGCCCTGGCGCCGGGGGTGAGCGCGTGGACCTCGTTGTCGACCACCCGGGTGTCATCCGGCTGGATGGCGTGCGCGAGCACGTGCAGCGCCACCAGGGATCCGAGCCGTGACACGGGATCGGTGAGCCCGGCGGTCGCCTGCTCGGCCGCGTCGAGCAGGCGCCGCAGCGACTCGTTCATGATGGCGACCAGCAGGTCCTCTTTGGTGCCCATGTAGTGGTACAGGCTGGCGGACGACAGCTCCGCCTCCTGGGCCAGATCCCGGATGCCGGTGCCGTGGAACCCCTTGGCGGCGAACAGTTTCACCGCCGCCTGCCGGACCCGCTCACGGGTGGTCACAACCATGTTCCGGTGGTCCTGTCCCACGAACCGGCGCGGAGGTCTTCCGCCTTCTTGAGCTCGCCCTTCGCGACCCGTTCCGACGGTGTCATCGGCAGTTCCGTGACGATGGTCCAGAACCGGGGGACCTTGAAGTAGGCCAGCTTCGCCGAACAGAACTCCGCCAGCTCGGCCGGTTCGCACCGGTGCCCCTCGTTCTCGTCGAGGACGAGGTACGCCTTGACCTCTTCGCCGCGGATGTCGTCCGGCACCGCGATGACGGCGGCGAGCTTGACCGCGGGATGCAGCTGCAGCGCCCGCTCGACCTCGTCGGCGGAGATGTTCTCCCCGCTGCGGCGGATCATGTCCTTGGTGCGGCCCACGTAGTACACGCGGCCTTGGTCGTCCATTGTGGCCAGGTCGCCGGTGTGGAACCAGCCGCCGTCGAAAGCGCGCCTGGTCGCTTCGGGGTCGTCGTGGTAGCCGTGCATCAGACCGACCCCGCGGATCAGCAGCTCTCCGGTTTCCCCGCGCGGCAGCGGTTTCCCGTCCGCGTCCGCGATCATCACCTCGCGGGTGGGCGCCGGCCTGCCGAGGCAGCCGGTGCCGACGGTCTCCTCGTGATCCGCCGGGTACATCCGGATGTCGCCGCCGGTCTCGGTCATGCCGAAGGCCTCGAACCACGGTGCGCCCCAGCGTGCTTCGAGCGCGGCGTGCAGGTCACGCGGGATGGCCGAAGCGCAGATCGCGCGGACCTGGTGTGCCTTGTCGAGCTCGCTTTCCGGCTGGCGCAGCAGAAGGGTGGGCATCAGTCCGAGGCAATAGAACCAGGTGACCCCGTGTTCGCGGACCTTCTCCCAGAACGTCGACGGGTGGAAACGGTCGAGCACCACCAGGGTCGCGCCGCCCGCGAGCCCCAGCGCCACGTTCCACTGTGGATCGATGTAGTGGAACGGTTGCGCGGTCAGGATGACGTCGTCCGCGCCGACCGCCGGGAAGTCGGTGGCCAGGCTGATCGCCAGTGTCGTCCAATACCTGTTCGGCAACACGCAGCCCTTGGGCGCGCCCGTGGTGCCCGACGTGTACTGGATGTTGACCGGGCGTTCGCCTTCGCTCCCGAACTTCGGGACACTTCCGGAGCCGGTGAGTTCGCCGGGCGTGAGCACCCGTTCCAGCGAGGTCTCCGGCGCGATCTTGTTCAGCAGCTCCAGGAACTCCTCGGCGGCGACGGCGAACCGGGCGCCGGAATGGCGCAGTACATGGGCGCCGTCGAACTCGCGGTATCCGGTATTGACCGGGACGAGCACGCCGCCGATCTTGGCCAAGGCCAGCCACAGCAACGGGAATTCGGGCTGGTTGCGCAGCATCACCGCGACCCGGTCGCCCGGTGTCACGCCGAGGTCGAGCAGTGCGCGGGCGTACTCAGTGCTGCGTGCGTCGACGTCGGCGAAGGTGAGGCTTTCCCCGGTGGCGTCGAAGATCCACGCCGTCTTGTCCGGCCAGAGCGCGGCGGCCCTCGTGGTCAGGCCGGAGAGGGTGTCGATCCCGGCGAGCGAAGTCATGACCGGCTCCGGAATGCCTCGGACGAAGCGGCGACCTCGGCGGAGTGTTCGGTGATCAGCGCGTGGCTGACTTCGAGTTCGAGCGCGGCTTCGAGCGAGCTGTCGATGCCGGAATCGAGGGCGCGTTTGGCCATCGTGGCCGCGGCGGCCGGGTGGGAGGCGATCTTGGCCGCCCACGCGAGCGCGGTGTCCATCAGGTCGTCGGCGGGTACGGCGGCGTTGACCAGGCCGAGTTCGTAGGCCTCGGTGCCGCTCACGCGTTCGCCCAGCAGGAGGAGTTCCTTGGCCTTCAGCGGGCCGACCAGCAGGGGCAGCAACCGCGACGCCGCACCCGTGACGCTCAGGCCCAGGGAGACCTCGGGGAAGGCGAACGCCGCGTCTTCGGCGGCGAGGATCAGGTCGCAGCCCATCGCGAACTCCGCGCCCGCGCCGATCGCGTAGCCGTGGACGGCGGCGATGACCGGCTGGCGGAGGCCGCGAAGGCGCCGTGTCACGTCCTGTAGCCGGTCGAGTCGCGGGCGTGAATCACCCTCTGGGGTGGGCTCTTTGAGGTCGTGACCGGCGCAGAAGGCGCGTCCGCGACCGGCGAGCACGACGGCGCGCGCGTCCGACTTGGCGGCCGCGTCGAGCGCCTCCAGCAGGTCGTCGACCAGTTCGGCGACCACCGCGTTCAGCCGTTCGGGGCGGTTCAGCCAGATCACAGCGATTCCGTCGTCGAGTGCGTAGTCCACGGTGCTCATGACGCCGAGCCTAGACGACCGATCGATCGATCGATAGAGTCGAAATCATGCGGGTCGACACGGTCTACGAGAACGCCCGATTCCTCACCGGAACGGGGGAATCCGTAACGCTTGCCGCGCTGAACGGACGGATTGTGGCGTTAGGCCACGATGCGGCCGCGCTTTCCGCAAAGCGGCGAGTGGATCTCGGCGGCTCGGTGGTGGTACCCGGCTTCCACGACGCGCACAACCACATGGCCTGGTTCGGTATGGCGCTCGACGACGTCGCCCTTTCGGATTGCCGCAGCGTCGACGAGGTGTACGACGCCGTCGCACGGCGCGCGGCCGAGACCCCGCCGGGCGGCTGGATCATCGGCAGCGGCTACGACCAGAACAAGCTCGTCGGCGGTCATCCGACGAGGCAGGGTCTCGACCGGGCCGCCCCCGGGCACCTCGTGCGGCTCAAGCACACGTCCGGGCATATGACCGTGGTCAACTCCGCGGTGCTGGAGCGACTGGACCTGGGCGACGTGCCCGTCGGCGGTGACGTCGTCCGCGACGAGGACGGTTCGCCGACCGGGCTGCTGCGGGAACAGGCCCAGCTCATGCTGCGACCGCTGACCTATCCGACGCCGGTCGAGCGGGTCGTCCGCGGGCTGGACCGGGCGAGCGAGCGCTACCTGGCCGAGGGCATCACGAGTGTCCAGGAGGCCGGGATCGGCGGGGGTCTCGTGGGGGAGACCCCCGCCGAGCTCGCCGCGTACCAGCTGGCGCGCGAACGCGGCGTGCTGCGGGTGCGGAGCACGGTGATGGTCGCGGCGAGCGTGCTCCACGACCTCGATGCGGGGGCTCGCTCCGAGGCACGCTTTCCCGCCGAGGAGCCATCAGCGCTGTACGGCTTGGACCTGGGGATGCGTACCGGCTTCGGCGACGAATGGCTGCGGATCGGCGCGATGAAGCTGTTCGCCGACGGCTCGCTGATCGGCCGCACCTGCGCGATGCACGAGCCGTTCGCCGGCGAAACGGACAACGTCGGCTACTTCCAGGTGCCCGAGGACGAGATCGCGCGGACGATCGCCGCCGCGCACAAGGCCGGCTGGCAGATCGCGACGCACGCCATCGGCGACCGCGCGATCACCGTCGTCCTCGACGCCTACGAAGCCGCGTTGAAGGCCGATCCGCGTCCCGGCCACCGGCACCGCATCGAGCACTGCGCGGTGCTGCGGCCCGAGGAGCTGAAGAGGCTGGCGTCGCTGGGGCTGATCGCCTCCCCGCAGGGCCGGTTCGTCAACGAGATCGGCGACGGGATGCGGGCCGCCCTCGGCCCCGAACGCGAGCCGTGGTGCTACCGGCTCAAGAGCCTGCTGGACGCGGGATGCGTGCTGCCCGCCAGCTCGGACCGCCCGGTCGTCGAGGGCGCGCCGCTGCTCGCGCTGGCCGACATGGTGCGGCGGAAGACCGCGTCCGGGGTCGTGCTGGGTCCCGATGAGCGGCTCACCCCCGCCGAAGCCCTGCGCGCGTACACCTACGGATCCGCGTACGCCGCTTTCGCCGAGAAGGACCTGGGCACGCTGGAGGTCGGCAAGCTCGCGGACTTCGCCGTCCTCTCGGCCGATCCGACCGACGAGTCCACTTTGGATTCGATCCACGTCGTCGCCACCGCGGTCGGCGGCGACATCGTCTACGAACGGAGCTGAGACCCATGCCGGTGCGGGACGCGGTCGCGGACGACATCGAGGAGATCTGCGCGCTCATCGAGGAGCACGCCGTCTACGAGGACAAACACGATCTGAAGCTCGACAGGCAGGAGATGGCCGGGTTCCTCTTCGGGCCCGATCCGAAGGCATGGGTGCTGCTCGCCACCCCGCCGGGTGAGCCGGGCAAGGTCGCCGGCTTCGCCTTCTGCAGCTGGAACTTCTCCACCTGGGAGGCGCGGCCAGGGATCTGGCTCGACGACCTCTTCGTGCGCCCTGAGCACCGGCGTTTCGGCCTCGGCCGGGAGCTGCTCGAAGAGCTGAGCGCGCGGACCCCCGGCCGGGTCGAATGGGACATGCAGGAGGGCAACGAGAAGGGCGAGGCGTTCTACGCCCAGCTCGGCGCCGAACCCGTCCCCGGCTGGATCCGGTACCGCTGGCGGCCGCACGCTGGGTGATCCGCGACCGGGCGGCAAGCCGTAAACTCGCAGTCATGGGTGAAGGGGCAAGTCGCAGGTCGTCGTCCGTGGAGGACTACGTCCGGGTGATCTACGGGCTGGTGGAGCGCGGCGAGGCCGTCACCAACACGTCGCTGGCCGGACGGCTGGAGGTCAGCCCGTCGTCGGCGTCCGGCATGGTCACCAAACTGTCCCAGCTGGGGCTGGTCGCGCACGTCCCGTACCGCGGCATCGAGCTGACCACCGAGGGCAGGCTGCTGGCCCGCTCGGTGCTCCGCCGCCACCGGCTGATCGAGACCTACCTGGTGTCCGAACTCGGCTACACCTGGGACGAGGTGCACTCGGAGGCGGACGCGCTCGAACACGCGGTGTCGGACCGGCTCGTCGAGCGGATCGCGGCGAAGCTCGGCAACCCGATGCGCGACCCGCACGGCGACCCCATCCCCGCCCCCGACGGCAGCGTCGAGGAGATGCCGATGCGCATCCTCGACGACCTCCCGCCGGGCGCGGTCGGCGAGATCGTCCGCGTCTGGGACACCGATCCGGAACTCCTGCGCTACCTGACCGAGCATTCGATCGGCCTCGGCGAACGGATCGAGGTCGTCGAGCGCCAGCCGTTCGGCGGCCCCATGGTGGTCAAGGTCGGCTCGCCGCCCGACGCGGCGACACACGCGATCGGCAAGGAGATCGCGCAAGCCCTGTCGGTCGCCCTGCGCTGAATCGTGTCCATTGTGGACCGATATCCGCCGGGGTGGGAATTTTCCTACGTCTCTGCATAATTACGTCACCCGCCTGCCGCGCCGATAGGTGATCTAAGGCCCTTCCGATCATGTGTCCCCCCGCCTAGGCTGCGCATTTCCGGGTGGCTAGCGAGCGTGCGAAGGCGATGAAGATGACCGGTCAGCGGACACACACCATCGACCGGGGGGTGGCGGAAGGACGTGAACTCAGGCGGCTTTTGGAGACGGGGCCGTTCGCGGACGCCCTCAGGGCGGCGATCAGGGCGAGGGGCCTCGGGCTCGATCGGATCCGGTACCGGCTGAGAGGACGGGGGTGTTCGGTCAGCCTCGCGACACTGAGCCATTGGCAGTCGGGGCGTTGCCGTCCCGAGCGGCCGGAATCCCTGCTGGTGCTCAAGAATCTCGAGGAGGTCCTCGGGGTGCCGCCGGAGTCGCTGTCGCGGCTTCTCGGGCCGCCGCGCGGGCGGGCGGCCCGATGTACGGTGCCCGGCGAGGGCCTCGTGATGCAGAGAGGCCGGGACACTTAGGGAGCGCGAGTGCGGGCGGTCGTCTTCGAGGAGTTCGGGGTGCTGCCCGAGGTACGCGAGGTGCCGGATCCGGTCGCGCCGCCGGGCGGGGTGGTGATCGCCGTCGAGGCGACCGGGGTTTGCCGCAGCGACTGGCACTCCTGGCAGGGGCATGACACGTCGGTGAAGCTGCCGCACGTCGCCGGGCACGAACTCGCCGGCCGGATCGCGTCGCTCGGCGAGGGCGTCCGGGGCTGGTCGGCGGGCGACCGGGTGACCGTGCCGTTCGTCTGCGCGTGCGGCACCTGTGCCCAGTGCGCCGCCGGTGACCAGCAGATCTGTGACCGCGAGTTCCAGCCGGGCGCGACCCACTGGGGTTCGTTCGCCGAGTACGTGGCCATCGAAAACGCCGAGGTCAATCTCGTCGCGCTCCCGGACTCCCTGTCCGCGGCCGAGGCGGCGGCGCTGGGTTGCCGGTTCGGGACGGCGTTCCGGGCCGTGCTGCGCCAGGGCGGGGTCCGGCCGGGTCAGTGGGTCGCGGTCTACGGCTGCGGTGGCGTCGGCGTCTCGTCGATCCTGCTGGCCGTCGCGGCCGGAGCGTCCGTCGTCGCCGTCGACCCGTCTCCGCACGCCAGGGCGCTGGCTTCGCGGATGGGCGCCGCTTTGGTCGTCGATCCCTCGGCGTTCGAGGGGCACGAGGCGGTCTCAGCGCGCGTCCGGGAGCTGACCGGCGGCGGCGCGCACGTCTCGCTCGACTGCCTCGGCTCGCCGACCACCTGCGCCGCCTCGATCGGGAGCCTCCGCAAACGCGGACGGCACGTCCAGGCCGGTCTGATGCCGCCCGCGCAGGGCATCGCGCCGATCCCGATGCACCGGGTGATCGGCGGGGAACTGGAGATCGTCGGCATCCACGGCCTGCAGGCGCACGAGTACCCCGAGATGCTGCGGGTGGTGGAGACGGCCGGGATCGACCTCGAAGGCATGATCGGCAAGCGGGTCGGCCTCGACGACGTCCCCGCGGTGCTCGCGGAGATGAACGATCCGGTGCCCGCGCGGGCCGGGGTGACCGTGGTCGAATTCGCACAGTGACCGGGTGAACGCACTGCGGTCAACCGGCCGATCGGAGTAGTCCGAAAGGTGGCTTCCGCGGCCGCTTTGTGGCAGCTTGCTTGGCCGTGACAGTCATGGATGCCCCGGTGGGGCCACGATTCGGCCGTCGCGTGCTGCGCTGGTTCACCACTGCCGGTGTCATGGTGCGGGGCCACCGGATCATCGGCGCGCGCCCTGGCAGACTCGACGTGTGGACGCGCTGATCCCTCGCCCGCGGACCGAGGTTGCGCCCGGCGCGGTACATGTCCCGGACTGGCTCGACCTCGACGGGCAACGACGCCTGGTCGAAGCCTGCCGCGGCTGGCGCGGTTACCGGCGGACGCGGCTGCCGAACGGCGGCGTCATGTCGGTGCGGACGGTCTGTCTCGGCTGGCACTGGCATCCGTACCGGTACGCGAAGGTGACCGACGACGGCTCTCCGGTGCTTCCTTTTCCTTCGTGGCTGGGGGACTTGGGGCGACAGGCGGTTTCGGCCGCTTATGGCCCGACGCCGTACGAGCCGGACATCGCGCTGGTGAACTTCTACGACTCCGCCGCGAAAATGGGGCAGCATCAGGACAAGGACGAGGCTTCGCTGGAGCCCGTGGTGTCGTTGAGTCTCGGTGACGCCTGCGTCTTCCGGTTCGGGAACACGACCGATCGCGGGCGGCCCTACACGGATGTGGATCTGCGCTCGGGGGATCTGTTCGTGTTCGGCGGGGAGTCGCGGCTGGCCTTCCACGGGGTGCCCCGGGTGCTGCCGGGGACGGCCGATCCGGCGCTGGGTCTGGTGGGGCGGTTGAACATCACTTTGCGGGTTTCGGGCCTCGTGAGTGGTAAGGACGGTTAGTGGGGCCGGCCTTGCTCGGGGTTGCGAAAGCCACTTTCGCAACGTTGAAGGTTGCGAAAGTGGCTTTCGCAACGTCGGCCGTGGCCGGGCCCGGTACCCCCCTGGCGATCATGTCGCGAAAGCCACTTTCGCGACATCTGATGTCCCGAAAGTGGCTTTCGCGACACACCTCCAGCACCTCCACGGACCGTAAGCCGGAAGCCGGTGGGTAGCCAAGACACCCGTGGTCAGAACCGTCCTTACCGCTCATGAGAGGCGGAACCGCACCCGCTACCCCGGCCGCACCTGCGCGGCCAGATCCAGATCCGATTCCTCCGCCACCGCCATCATCGGATGTTCGGCCAGGGTTCCGGCAAAGTCGTCTATTCACTGGTCAACTGGGCGACGGAGGGGCTCGTCATGGTGGCCTTGGCTGTCCAAAGAGGACACTTATCGAGATAATCGTGCCCGATTTGGTCGTTTTTCCGAGGGGTCGTGAGTGGTAAAGAGCGTTAGAACCCTCTTTACCACTCACGACCCTAATCGTGAACCGTGCGTATAAGCATGAAACGGACATTCTCCTGCCATCTGGTGTCCTTTATGGACATCGTCCGTTCAAGCCTCCTGGCACCGACCGGCGCTTATGCGACTTTGCCGGGGTCCTGACCTTGACGGTAGGGAAGGAGGCCTTCACTACCCCTCCGGCTTGCCTCATTGGCGAGCTGAATGGTCGGGGTGCGTGTCGTTTGCCTTACCACTCACGAGAGGCGGAAGAGCACCCGCTGCCCCGGCCGCACCTGCGCGGCCAGATCCAAATCCGCTTCCTCCACCACCGCGATCACCGGATAGCCCCCGGTCACCGGGTGGTCGGCCAGGAACAGGATCGGCTGCCCCGAGGGAGGTACCTGCAACGCTCCGGGCACGGCGGCCTCGGGCGGCAGTTCGCCACCACGGTCCCGCGCCAGCACGGGACCGTCCAGTCGCACACCCACCCGGTCGACGTCGGCGGTGGCGACGTAACCCGTGGAGACCAAAGTGGACAGTGCGTCGGGAACGAACCACGAAAGCCGAGGCCCCGGAGTCACTCGTAGGACCGGGACGTCCGGCAAGGGCGCGCGAGGAGCGAGATCCACGCCGGGGTGGGGCGACACCCGCTGTCCCACCGGCAAGGTCATCCCGGCCGAGAGCGCGGGCGGGCCGAGTTTGCCCAGTGTGTCGGTCGCCCGCGCGCCCAGCACCGCGGGAACGTCGACGCCGCCGCGCACGGCGACATAGCAACGCAAACCGTGGGAAGCCATCCCGAGGACGAGTTCCTCGCCGGGGCCGACCGGGATCGGTGAGCCGGGGCCGAAAGCCCGTGTGCCGACGGTGATCGAGCACGGCGCGCCGGTGACCGCGACGGTGGCCGGAGCCGAGAACCGGAGGGCGAGGCCGCCCAGGACGCATTCCAGGGCCGCGTGGCTCTCGGGGTTGCCGACCAGCCGGTTCGCCAGTCGCAGCGAGCCGCGATCGGCGGCGCCGGACCGGCCGACGCCGATCGCGGCCAGCCCTGGTCGCCCGAGATCCTGCACGGTGGTGAAAACGCCTGGCCGGAGCACTTCGATCTTCGCGGTCATGAAGTGAACCGGATCCTGGTGCCCGGTGTCAGCAGGTTCGGCGGCTGCCGTTCGACGTCCCACACCGGCAGCGTGGTGCGCCCGATCAGGTGCCAGCCGCCGGGTGAGGCGTTCGGGTACACCGCCGTGTACTCGCCCGCGATCGCGACCGAGCCGGCGGGCACCCGGGTGCGCGGGCTCGTCCGGCGCGGCAGGTGCAGCGCGGGGTCGAGCCCGGTCAGATAGGCGAAACCCGGGGCGAAACCGCAGAACGCCGAGACGTAGGTCCCGTCCTCGTGCCGCCGCACGACGGCCTCCGCGGACATGCCGGAGGCGGCCGCGACGTCGGCCAGGTCCGGGCCGTCGTAGTGCACCGGCACGACGATCTCGGCGGCCTCGCGCGGTTTCGTGTCCACTGTGGACCGGTGGAGGACGTCTTCGGCGAGCCGGTCGTGGTGGGTGCGGCCGGGGTCGAACCGGATGAGCAGGGTCCGCGCGGCCGGGACCAGTTCGAGGACGCCGTCCGGCGGATCCTGCTCCAGTGACGCGTGCAGCCCGAGTACCTCCGACGGATCGTCGAAGTCGACCATGGCCGCACGCGCCCCATAGGGCAGCACTCGCATCAGGCGGCCTCGATGAACGATCCGATGTGGACACCGGAGGCGTCGAGTCCCGCGCGGATCCGGCGCGCCAGTTCGACGGCGCCGGGGGTATCGCCGTGCACGCACAACGAATGCGGTTGGAGCGCCAGCTCGGTCCCGTCGTCGGCGACGACCTTGCCGGTGGTCGCCATCGTGACCGCCCGGGAGGCGACCTCGTCGGCGTCGTGGAGCACGGCACCCGGCAGTTTCCGGGAGACGAGAAGGCCTTCGGGGGTGTACGCGCGGTCCGCGAACGCCTCGGCGTACGCGGGGAATCCGGCCTTTTCCGCCTGCTTGGCCATTTCCGACCCCGGCGGGCACAGCAGCGCGAGCCCGGGACGGAACCGCCGGATCGCCTCGACCACGGCGGCCGCCTGCTCCGGATCGACCGCCGCCGTGTTGTACAGCGCCCCGTGCGGTTTCACGTACCGCACGCTCGTTCCCGCCGCGCGGGCGAACGCGTCGAGCGCGCCGATCTGGTAGAGCACGTCGTCGGCCAGATCGGCGGGGGCGACGTCCATCGCCCGCCGCCCGAAGCCCGCCAGATCGCGGTAGGCGACGTGGGCGCCGATGACGACGCCCCGTTCCGCCGCGCGCTCGCAGACCCGCCGCATCACCGACGGGTCGCCGGCGTGGAAGCCGCAGGCGACGTTCGCGCTGGTGACGATGTCGAGCATGGCGTCGTCGTCGCCCATCTTCCAGGCGCCGAACCCTTCGCCCAGGTCACTGTTGAGATCCATCAGGCCACCCTGAACTCACTGTCGAGCTTGTCGGTCACGAACATGTAGCCCGGCGCGTGCGTGATCGCGAACGGCGGCCGCGAGGCCATCAACGCCGCCTGCGGGGTCACGCCGCACGCCCAGAACACCGGCACGTCGCCGGGGGCCGCGTCGACCGGGTCGCCGAAATCCGGTTTGCCGAGATCGGCGATGCCGAGTGCGGCGGGGTCGCCGATGTGCACCGGCGCACCGTGCACGGCAGGCATCCCGCGGGTGATGCGCACGGCGTCGTCCACGCGGTCTTCGGGGATCTGCCGCATCGAGACCACCATCGGCCCGTGCAGCCGTCCGGCCGGGACGCATTCGCGGTTCGTCACGTACATCGCCACGTTGCGGCCCTGCTCGACGTGCCGCAGCGGGATGCCCTCCGCGGCCAACGCCGACTCGAAGGTGAAACTGCAGCCGATCGAGAACGTGACCATGTCGCTGCGCCACAATCCGGTCGCGTCCGCGAGCTCGCCCGCCAGCGCGCCGTTCTGCCAGACGCGGTAGCGCGGCAGGTCGGTGCGCAGGTCCGCGCCCGGCGCCAGCCGGGTCGACGGATCGCCGGGATCGCTGACGTCGAGCACCGGGCAGGGCTGCGGGTTCCGCTGGCAGAACAGCAGGACGTCGTAGGCCCAGTCCTCGGGGACGGCGATCAGGTTGGTCTGGGTGAAGCCGTTCGCCCAGCCGGTGGTCGGGCGGGCCGTGCCCGCGCGGAACAGGGCGCGGGCCTCGGCGGGGGACAACGTCGCCGGGTCGTCGAAGGTGGTCATCGCGGTGCCTCCTCTTCCGATTGTGGTCACAGCAGTTCGCGGCCGCGAGTCTCGGGCAGGCCGAGCAGCGCCAGTACGGCGATCCCGTAGCCGACCGCGCCGAACACCATCGCGCCGCCCGCGCCGAGGAAACCGACCACGGCGGGGAACGTCGCGCCGATGGCCCGGCCGAGGTTGTAGGTGAAACCCTGCCCGGTCCCGCGCAGCGCCGACGGGTACAGCTCCGCGAGGAAGGCGCCGAACCCGCTGAAGATCGCGGACATCGAGAACCCGAGCGGGAAGCCGAGGAACAGCACGAGCGTGTTCGCGCCCGCCGGGATCTGTGTGTAAGCGACGATGAGGCCCGCCGACAGCACCGAGAACAACAGGAAAGTCTTCTTACGGCCCAGGAGATCCGTGAGATAGCCGCCGGTGACGTACCCGATGAAGGCGCCGGAGATCAGGAACGCGAGATAGCCGCCGGTGCCGATGACGGTGAGGCCTCGGGTGGTCTTCAGGTAGCTCGGCAGCCAGGTCGCGAGCGTGTAGTAACCGCCCTGGACACCGGTGGCGAGCAGCGCGGCGAAGAACGTCGTGCGCAGCAGGTCGGGCTTGAAGATCCCCGCCAGCGAACCGCGTTCCTTCTTCGTGGCGCGGGCCGCTTCGGCGACGGGCGCGTCCTGGACGTTGCGGCGGACCCACAGCACCAGCAGCGCCGGGATGACGCCGGTCCAGAACATGACGCGCCACGCGACGTCCGGGCTCCAGATGCTGAAGACCACCGTGTAGACGACGACGGACAGCGCCCAGCCGACCGCCCACGCGCTCTGCACGAAGGCGACGGTCCGGCCGCGGTACTTCGCCTGCGAGTACTCCGCCACCAGCGCGGCGCCGGCGGCCCATTCGCCACCGAAGCCCAGGCCCTGCAGGGCGCGGAAGATCAGGAGCGTCTCGAAGTTCGGCGCGAACCCGCAGAGCACGGTGAAGACCGTGTACATCGCGATGGTGATCTGGAGGGTGCGGACCCGGCCGATGCGGTCGGCCAGGACGCCCGCGCCGATCCCGCCGATCGCCGAGACCACCAGCGTCGTGGTGCCGAGCAGACCCGCCTCGCCGCCGGAGAGGCCGTAGTAGGCGGTGATCGCGGCCAGGCCCAGCGGGAGGGTCTGGTAGTCGAACGAGTCGAGCCCGTATCCGCCGAACGCGCCGACGAAGGCCCGGCGGCCTCGCGAACCGAGCGTGCGGAACCAGGCGAAGGGGCGTGTGTCTTCGGTAGTGGCTGTCGCGTCCATCGGCACCTCCAGAGGTGGATCCCATCGTGGCACGGGTCACATGGGAAGCCACTGTAGGTATTGTTCAACAATTCCACAAGAGGATCCTTGGCTGGGCCTCTTGTAGCCGGTTAGGATCGGTCACGTGACGATCGCGGAGGGTGGTCCTGCCTCGGTTCAAGGACTCGAAGCGGATCGCGGCATGGTGAGCCGCACCAGTACGGCCGAAAGAGTGGCGGGCGTCCTCCGCACGCGCATCGCGGAAGGGTTCTTCCTGCCCGGCGTCCGGCTCTCGGAGCACGACATCGGCTCGGCGCTCGGCGTCTCCCGCAACACGCTGCGCGAGGCGTTCCGGCTGCTCACGCACGAACGTCTGCTGACCCATGAGCTCAACCGCGGCGTTTTCGTGCGGGTGCTGCCCGTCGAGGACGTCGTCGACCTCTACAAGGTGCGCAAGGTCGTCGAGTGCTCGGCGGTGCGGGCGGTGACGGAGAAGCCGCCGACGTTCGCGAAGCTCGCGCGACTGGTCGAGGACGGCAAGCTCGCCGAACGGAGTGAGCGCTGGCAGGACCTCGGCACCGCGAACATCCGGTTCCATTCGGCGCTCGCCGCACTGAGCGGCAGCGAGCGGATCGACGAGCTGATGCGCGGCATCCTGGCCGAGCTGCGGCTGGTGTTCCACATGATGGCCGACCCGCGGCGCTTCCACGAGCCGTACCTCAAGCGCAACGCGGAGATCCTCGAACGCCTCGAGGCCGGCGACGGCCTCGGCGCCGAGAAGCTCCTCGCGCAGTACCTCACCGACGCCGAAAACCAGCTCGTCGAGGCCTACGCCGAGCGCTCCCCCTGACGCATTTCGTCCTCTGAATGCGGTAGTTCGGGATGCGAACCACCGCATTCAGAGGACGAAACGCGTGGGGATGCTAGGGGGTGACCCACTTCTGGTTCGCGCCACCGCCGCAGGTCCAGATCTGGAGTCTGGTTCCGTTCGCCGAGCTGTTCCCGGTGGCGTCCAGGCATTTGTTCGCCTGCGGGTTCACGATGTCGCGCGCGCCGCTGATCGTCCATTTCTGCGCGCCGGTTCCGTTGCAGTCCCACAGTTGCACGGCCGTGCCGTCCGCGGTCCCGCCGCCGGAGACGTCCATGCACTTGCCGAGCGCGCGGATCGTGCCGTCGCCGCCGATGGTCCAGTTCTGCGCGGCGTTCCCGTTGCAGTCGGTGATCTGGATCGGGGTGCCGTTGGCGGTGTTCGCCCCGGCGACGTCGACGCATTTGCCGCCGATGCCGGTGATCCGCCCGGTCCGCCCGGCGGTGTCGCTGGAGTTGACGTGCACGTAGTCGACCACGAGCCGCTGAGGGAAGACGGTGCTCGAATTCGGGTCACCCGGCCAATAGCCGCCGACGGCGAGGTTCAGGATCAGGTAGAAGGGATGGTCGAACACCCACCGATTGCCGTTGAGATCGGCGGGAGTACGGGTCTGGTAAAGGTTTCCGTCCACGTACCACTTGATCTGGTTCGGCGCCCAGTCGACGGCGTAGGTGTGGAAGTCGTCGGAGAAGTTCGGGCCGTTGTAGGCCGCGCCGATGCCGCCCGCGCCGGAGTAACCGGGGCCGTGGAGGGTGCCGTGCACCGTGTTCGGCTCGAAGCCGACGTTCTCCATGATGTCGATCTCGCCGCTGTTGGGCCAGCCGACGTTGCCGATGTCGGCGCCGAGCATCCAGAACGCGGGCCACATCCCTTGTCCGCGCGGCAGTTTCATCCGCGCTTCGAACCGGCCGTAGGTCTGGGTGAACTGGCCCTGCGTCGACAGTCGCGCCGAGGTGTACTCACAGCGCCCGTACCAGCAGTTGTAGTTGCCCGGGTTCTCCTTCTTCGCGGTGATGACCAGATTGCCCTGGCCGTCGAGCGCCGCGTTGTTCGTCCCGGACGTGTACCACTGCCGCTCGTGGTTGTTCACGTTGTCGCCGGTCTCGAAATGCCATTTCGAGGTGTCGACACCCGCGCCGGCGGGTCCGTTGAAGTCGTCGGTGAAGGTCGCGGCCATGACCGCGGCCTCGGCGGCCGGGGTCTGCGTGGTGGCCGGGAGTGAGCCGAGGAGAACGCCGGCGGCGAGGAACGCCGCCCAGCGGAAGCGGGAGGAGATGGACATCGTTGTCGCCTCTCTTCGCAGGCGGAAAAACCACTTTGTTGTGCCTGGCAACAAAGTATGCATGGTCTCAACCACTGCGACAAGACGTATTTTTCGACCTCGAATTAAGGTCAGGCGGCGGTACCCCGCTTCGATCCGGCCGTCCGCGGGTCCGCACCCTGCTCAAGGAGGGCGGCGACCGGGAGGGTGGCGGCTCCTATGGCGACGGCGTCCGGCCCCAGCTGCCCGAGTTCGATCTCGGTCTGGTCGAACACGTGCGCCAGCGCGTGCTCGCTCGCCACGCGCCGGATCTCGGGGAGGTAGTGCTCGCCGAGCGCGAGCCCCGCCCAGCCGCCCAGCACGATCCGCTCCGGGTTGAACAGATTGATCAGGTTCCCGATTCCGGCGCCGAGGTAGCCGGCGGTCTCTTCCAGCACCTTGGCCGCGGCCTTGGCCTTGGCCGCCGACTCCAGCAGGGCCGCGAACTGCGTCTGCTCGTCCTCGTCGGACGCCGTCTTTCCGCCGCGCGCCTTGCGATAGCGGGCGAGGACGCCCTCCGCGCCGACGTAGGACTCCAGGCAGCCGCGCGCTCCGCAGCGGCATTCCTGCCCGCCGTAGACGATCGTCGTGTGGCCCCATTCGCCCGCGCTGCTGGTGGAACCCCGATACGTGGTGCCGTCGGTGACCACGGCCGCGCCGACGCCGGAGCCGATCAGCGCGATCACCGCGTGCCGGGCGCCACGGCCGGCGCCGAACCACATTTCGCCCTGGCCTTGGGTTTTCGCGCCGTTGTCGACGAACAGCGGCAGCTCGACACCCTCCGCGCGCAGGAGGTCGGTGAGCGGGACCTCTTTCCAGCCGATGGTGGGCGCGTGCACGCGGAGCGCCTCACCTTGCTGGACGGTGCCGGGCACGCCGACGCCGACACCGAGCACGGTCGCCTCGTCGATCCCCGATTCCGCGATCACTTCCCGGAGTCCGGACGCCACCTGGGTGACCGCCGCGGCCGCGTCCGGGCGCCGGGAGGCGAGGGGATGCTCGACGGTGGCGAGCCGGTTCATGGTGAGGTCGAACAGTTCGACCTTCACCCCGGTCTCGCCGATGTCGACGCCCGCGACATGGCCGTACGCCGGATCGACGCGGAGCAGGACGCGCGGCCTGCCGCCGTCGGATTCGACCAGGCCGGCCTCGACGATGAGGCGTTCTTCGCCGAGTTCGGCGGTCACGTTGCTGACGGTCGCGGCGCTCAAACCCGTCAGACCGCTCAATTCGTGGCGGCTGAGCGGGCCGTCGAAGTAGAGTTTCGACAGGAGGAGGGAACGGTTGTGCCGCCGCAGGTCACGGACGGTGGTGCGCTTGGCAGGCATGCGGATACCCATCTTATGGCGGCGGACCTTTCCAGGATGCCCCACGACCTTAGCCTCCGCCATGTATCAACTGGTGAAATAAGGCGGGAAGAGGGTCATGACGGGGGAGGACGAGCTCATCGGCTCCTTGCCGCCGGACTTCCGGTGGGGGGTCGGCAGCTCGGCGTACCAGATCGAAGGCGCGGTCGCCGAAGACGGACGAACACCGTCCATTTGGGACACCTGGGCCCAGTCGCCGTGGTCGGTCGACAACGGTGACACCGGCGAGATCGCCTGCGACCACTACCACCGGATGCCCGCCGACATCGCGCTGCTCAAGGAACTCGGCGTCGACACCTACCGGTTCTCCGTCTCCTGGCCCCGCGTTCAGCCGCGCGGACGCGGCGGCGTCAACCCCGCCGGGATCGCCTTCTACGACCGGCTGGTCGACGAACTGCTCAACACGGGCATCGATCCCTGGCTGACGCTGTACCACTGGGATCTGCCCCAGCACCTCGAAGACGCGGGTGGCTGGCCCGCGCGCGACACCGCCGTCCGGTTCGCCGATTACGCGATGCTCGTGTTCGAGCGGCTCGGCGATCGTGTCCGCCACTGGACCACGCTGAGCGAGCCGTGGTGCACGGCCATGCACGGGTACGTCCACGGCGTGATGGCGCCCGGCCGCCGGGACGCGAAGGCGGGGATGGCGGCGGCGCATCACCTGCTGCTCGGCCACGGTCTCGCCGTGCGGCGGATGCGGGAACTCGCGAAGCCCGGCACGAAGTTCGGGATCACGCTCAACCTGAGCACCGCCGACCCGGAAACGCCCAGCGAGGCCGATCGCGAAGCCGCCCGCTTCGAAGACGGGCTCGGGACGCGGTTCTACCTCGACGCGCTCGTGCACGGCCGGTACCCGGAGGACGTCCTCGAGACCCTCGCGCGTCAGGGCATCCGCCTGCCGTCCGAGCCGTGGGATCCGTCGATCATCGCGGCACCGCTCGATTTCCTCGGCGTCGACTACTACTTCGGGACGCGGTATTCCGGCGTGGAGGAGAACGGGGACGCGGTGGAGCATTTCGGCTTGCCCGCGTTCCGTAAGGTCCCGTTCGGGGCACCGTCGACGGCGCTGGGCTGGGAGATCCTGCCGCACAAGCTCACCGAACTGCTCGTCCGCATCGGCCGGGACTACCCGGGCTTGCCGCTGTACGTCACCGAAAACGGCGCCGCGTTCGCCGACGTCCCCGACGAGACGGGGTTCGTCCGCGACGACGACCGCGCCGCGTACCTGTCCGCGCATATCGCCGCCACCGCCGCCGCGCGGCAGGCGGGCGCGGACGTGCGCGGCTACTTCGCCTGGTCCTTTTTGGACAGTTTCGAATGGGCGTACGGTTACGCGAAACGGCTCGGCCTCGTCCGGGTCGACCGGGAGACGCAGGCGCGGACGATCAAGCAGAGCGGGCTGGCCTATCGCGACGTCGTCCACCGGGTGCGCGGCAGCCGGCGGTAGGGCCTGCTCCACCATCGAACCGGCGGCCCGCTCCATTCTTCCCGATGGCTCGGCGTTCTAGGTTCGGCAACGGAAGTTGTTGCCGGGACCGGGAAACGTGGGGGACAGTGATGACCGTCAGGCTAGAACGACGTGACCAGCCGGAGACGGCGCCACGGAAACCGTGGTGGCGAAGGCCCTGGGTCGGGCCGATGGCCGTCATCGTCGTGGTGTTCCTGGCCTTTTCGATGCCGCCGTATCTGTCGCTGGACCCGTCGCAGTCGCGGGTGCCGCAGCCGCCGGGGTTCACCTCGCACTACTGGTTCCTCTCGGCGCACGTGCTGTTCGGCTCGATCGCGATGATCTCCGCGCTGCTCCAGATCTGGCCGTGGTTCCGGGCGAAGTATCCGGCGGTGCACCGGAAACTCGGCCGCGTGTACGTCTTCGCCGGGGTGCTCCCGGCCGGAGTGATGGCCCTGACCGTCGGCGCGCTGAGCCCGTTCGGCCCGACGACGCGGGTGGCCAACGTCGTGGCCGGGGTGCTGTGGCTGGCGTGCACGTTCGCCGGCTGGCGCGCGGCACGGCAGCGCCGGTTCGCCGACCACCGCCGCTGGATGGTCCGCAGTTTCGCGCTGACCATGTCGATCATCGTCAGCCGGGTGGTCGGGCCGATCGCGATGATCACGCTGGAACCGCTGATCCCGACCACGTTCGGCGGCAGCGGACTGGCCTACCTGCAGTCGGTTTCGGCGATCACCGCCTGGCTGAGCCCGACGCTGGTCCTGCTCGCCACGCAGTGGCACCTCGACCGGCGTCCGGCTAGGAAGAAGCCAGCGATCGCGCGATGATCGTGCGCTGCACTTCGGACGCGCCTTCGTAGATCCGCGGCGCCCGGACCTCGCGGTAGAGGTGTTCGAGCAGATGCCCTCGCCGCAGCGCCCGGGCGCCGTGGATCTGCACGGCCGCATCGACGACGTACTGCGCGGTCTCGGTGGCGAACAGTTTCGCCATCGCGGCCCGGCCGGCGATGTTGCGCTCGCCCGCGTCGTACGCGGCGGCCGCGGCGTAGACGAGCAGGCGCGAAGCTTCGGTGCGGGTCGCCATTTCGGCGAGGGTGTGCGCCACGGTCTGCTGTTTCAGTAGCGGCCCGCCGAACGCCACCCGGGTCTGGGCATGGGCGACGGCGGCGTCGAGCGCGGCCTGCGCCATCCCGACGGCGAACGCGCCGACACTCGGCCGGAACAGGTCCAGTGTCCGCATCGCCACGCCGAAGCCGCGGTCCTGTTCGCCGAGCAGTTCGTCGCGTTCGACGCGGACGCCGTCGAAGACCAGGGTGCCGATGGGATGCGGGCTGACGAGGTCGAGATGCTCGCCCGTCAGCCCGGCTCGATCGGCGGGGACGACGAACGCGGAGACCCCGCGCGATCCCGCTTCCGGGGTGGTGCGGGCGAAAACGCTGTAGAAGTCGGCCTCGGGGGCGTTGGAGATCCACATCTTCTCGCCGGTGAGCCGCCAGCCGTCGCCGTCGGGCTCGGCGGCGAGTTCCAGCGCGGCCGCGTCCGAACCCGCGTTCGGCTCGGTGAGCGCGAAGGCGGCCACGGCGTCGCCCGCGGCCACGGCGGGGACCCATTTCGCGACCTGTGAGTCCTGCCCGGATTGCAGCACCGGGTACGTGCCCAAACCCTGCAGTGCCAACGCAGTCTCGGCTTCGGTGCTTTGGCTCGCGAGAGATTCCCGCAGGATGCAGAGATCCGTCGCGGCGGCCTCCCGGCTCGGGCTGCCGCCGTCGACCCCGGGGAAGAGCCGGGCGAGCAGGCCGAGCGCGCCCATTTCCTTGAGCAGTGGCCGGTTGACCGCGCCTTCGGTGCCGGATTCGGCCAGGGGGCGGAGTTTTTCGGCACCCAGCCGACGGACTTCTTCGGCGAAAGACTGCTGTTCGGGGCTCAAGGCGAAGGCGGTCATCGGTCGCTCCCAGGTCGCCAGCGGGCGTGCGCGGTGCCGGGTTCCCCCGAGCGCAGCAGTTCCAGCCGTGGTTTCGGCCCGTCGGTGCGGCCGCCCTGCGGTTTCCGGCTGCCCGCCGCGAACTGCTTCGGCCACGGCATCGGGTAGCCCTGCTCGGCGGCGGCGTGCAACGTCCACTGTGGATCGTAAAGGTGGGTTCTGCCGAGGGCGCACAGATCCGCGCGGCCCGCGAGGATCAGCGAGTTGACGTCGTCGTAGGAGGAGATCGCGCCGACGGCGATCACCGCGACTCCGTACTCGCGGCCGATCTCGTTGCGGATCCGGTCGGCGTACGGCGTCTGATAGCTGCGGCCGTACTCGGGTTTCTCCTCGCTGACGACCTGCCCGGTCGACACGTCGATGCCGTCGGCGCCGTGCTCGGCGAACGCGCGGGCGATCTCGACGGCATCGTCGACGTCGATTCCGCCGTCGTACCAGTCGGTCGCGGAGATGCGGACCGTCATCGGCCGCTCGGCAGGCCACGCCGCACGGACGGCGTCGAAGACTTCGAGCGGGAAGCGCAACCTGTTCTGCAGCGAGCCGCCGTAGTCGTCGGTGCGCCGGTTGGTCAGCGGGGACAGGAACGACGACAGCAGGTAGCCGTGCGCGCAGTGCAGTTCGAGAAGGTCGAACCCGGCGCGCGCGGCGGCGGCCGTGGCGTGGGCGAACTGGTCGCGGATGCCGTCCAGTTCGGCCTTCGTGAGTTCGCGCGGGGTCTGGTTCGCTTCGCTGTACGGGATCGCGGACGGGGCGCAGATCTCCCAGTTGCCTTCGGGGAGCGGCTGGTCGATGCCGTCCCACATCAGTTTCGTGGAGCCCTTGCGCCCGGAATGGCCGAGCTGGACCCCGATCCGCGCGGGCGAGTGCCCGTGGACGAAATCGGTGACCCGCTTCCACGCTCGCTCTTGTTCCTCGGTGTACAGGCCGCCGCAACCCGGGGTGATCCGGCCGGTCTCGGAGACGCAGACCATTTCCGTCATCACCAGGCCGGCGCCGCCGAGCGCCTTGCTTCCCAGATGTACCAGGTGGAAGTCGGTCGGGACGCCGTCTTCGGAGGAGTACATGTCCATCGGCGAGACGACGACGCGGTTCGGCAGGTCCAGGTTCCCGATGCGGAACGGCTGGAACATCGGCGGCCGGACTTCGGTGTCCAAAGTGGACGCGAACCAGGTGTCCAGCTCCGCGGCGAACTCGGGATCGCGCAGCCGGAGGTTGTCGTAGGTGACACGGCGGCTGCGGGTGAGGATGTTGAACGCGAACTGCGCCGGATCCTGATGGGTGTACTGGCCCAGATTCTCGAACCATTCGAGACTCGCCTGCGCGGCACGCTGGGTCGAGGTGACGACCGGCCTTCGTTCCGCCTCGTAGGCCTGCAAAGCACTGTCCATATCGGACTGTTCGTGCAGGCAGGCGGCGAGCGCGAGGGCGTCCTCCATGGCGAGTTTCGTGCCGGAACCGATGGAGAAATGCGCGGTGTGCGCGGCGTCGCCGAGCAGGACGACGTTCTCGTGCCGCCAGCTCGCGCAGCGCACGGTGGCGAAGGCGGTCCACTTCGAGTTGTTGGCGAACACCTGGTGGTCGCCGAGGACGTCCGCGCACAGCTCGCGGATGACCTCGATCGACTTCTCGTCGCTCTCGCCCGGCGCGAGTGACGTCGCAGCGATCTCGCCGAACGCGCGCTGCCAGACGTCCTCGTGCAGTTCGAGGATGAACGTGCTCGCGGTGTCGCTGTACGGGTAGCCGTGGATCTGCATGATCCCGTGCGGGGTTTCCAGGACGTGGAACTTGAAGGCGTCGAAGACGAGATCCGTGCCGAGCCAGATGTACTTGCAGCGCCGGGTCTGGATGCTCGGCCGGAAGCTGTCGGCGAGGGCGGAGCGGGTCGGCGAGTTGACGCCGTCCGCCGCGACGACGAGGTCGTATTCGGCGCTCGCCTCGGCCGCGCTCGGCGCCTCGGTGCGGAACCGGACGTCGACGCCGAGCTCCGCGCAGCGTTCCTGAAGGATGCCGAGCAGCCGTTTGCGGCTCATCGCGGCGAACCCGTGCCCGCCGGAGGTGTGCACCGTGCCGCGGAAGTGGACGTCGATGTCGTCCCAGCGCGCGAACTCCCGGCGCATGGCCGCGTGGATCACCGGATCGGCGTGCTCGATGCCGCCGAGTGTCTCGTCGGAGAACACCACCCCGAACCCGAAGGTGTCGTCGGGCGCGTTGCGCTCCCAGACGGTGATCTCGTGATCGGGATGGAGCTGTTTCGCCAGCGTGGCGAAGTAGAGCCCCGCCGGGCCGCCGCCTAACACCGCGATACGCACGTCGCTCAGGGTATGTCGCGGTATGTACGACCGTCAACGATACGGGATATGCTGACCCGTATGGAGCGCATCAACCCGCCCGAGCTCGGCCGCCCCTCCGGCTTCTCGCACGCCGTCGCGGCGAGTGGCCGGTTCGTCTTCCTCGCCGGTCAGACGGCGTTGGACGAGGAGAACCGCATCGTCGGCGACGGTGTGGTCGAGCAGTTCGAACGCGCGCTGTCCAATCTGCTCACCGCGTTGCGCGCGGCGGGCGGGAAGCCGTCGGACCTGTGCAGCGTGACCATCTACATCGTCGACATGGACGACTACCGGGCCCACGCGCGCGAGATCGGCGCGGTGTGGAAGCGGCTCGCGGGGAGCGAGTACCCCGCGATGGCGGGGATCGGTGTCAGCCGGCTTTGGGACGTGGAAGCGCTGGTCGAGGTGCAGGGCTTCGCGGTCGTCTAAGGCAGTGTCGTTTAGGGCAGTGTGCGCGAGACGTGCGCGGCCGCGGCCTCGCCCAGCCGCGAGTGCAGCGTGAAGAACAGATCGGCGGCCCGGATCCCGGCCCAGCCCGGCGGCAGCAGTTCGGCGGGCAGGCCAGGGTCGAGGTACGGCAGCCGCCGCCAGTCGGTCAGCACCCGGACGTAATCCGCGAACGCTTCGGCCTCGTCCGTGGTCTTGCGCCGCTGCCACCGCCGGAGCGCGGCCGCGTGCTCGTCGACGAAGGCGGTGTACAGCGCTTCGAGCTGGTCGAGGTCCCACCACTCGCGGATCTTCTCCCGCACGTCGCCGAACGCGAGGTGCTCGGCGTGGAAGAGATCGGCGTAGCCCTCGAGTTCGAGCCGCCGGAGCATGTCGGACGTCGCGTCCCGCAGATGCGCGGGCGCGATCCAGACGCCGGACGACGCGGTCCCGAAACCGAGCCGGGCCAGTTGCGTGCGCAGAACGTGCCTTTTGTGCCGTTCGGCCTCCGGGACGGAGAACACCGCGAGCAGCCAGCCGTCGCCCGGGGTGGCGCGTTCGCGGCGGAAGATCCGCTCGTCGCCTTCGCGCAGGATCGCCAGCGCGGTCTTGGAAAGCTCGTACCCGGCGGCCCCGTCGCGGCGCACCGCGGACAGGATCCCGCGCCGCTTCAGCCGGGAGATCGACGACCGGACGGCCGGTTCCTCGACGTCCACACCGGCCAGCAGGTCGATCAGGGAACGGACGGAGAGCCAGCCGCCCTCGCCGCGCGAGTAGAGGCCGTACACGGTCACGATCAGCTGGCGCGGTTGCGCCGTTCGCCCCGCGCCGTCGACTTCGGTTGCCTCCGACACGGCCGTCACCCGGTCACCATAACAACGGTGATGAGCTCATGTTTCGGCCGTGACCGAAGCGTTCCGCACTTAGCGTCACGGTATGGAGAATCCCCTGATCGAAGCCCCCGTTCCGCCGGTGCCCCAGGACGTCGAACCGGGCGGCGTCCGGTGGTTGCGCGCGAACGTCGCCCGGTTCAGCCGCCCGGAGGACCACGCGCGGCGGCGGGCGCTCGTGCTCACCGAACTGGCGCCGATGGGATCTTTGCGGGACAAGGCTTTCGCGCTCGCCAAGGTGATGCGGGACGAGGTGGAGCGGGTTCCGGTCGCCGTACTGGCCACGGAACTCGGCCTGCCCGACGTTTCCCGCGACATCGCGACGGTTTCCGCCGCCTACCACCCGCATACGGAAATCGGGGACGACGCCGAGGAAGCCATGCGGCGGCTGGTCGAGGCCTGCGGCGGTGCCGCCGACGAGCGGACGGCCGCGCGGATCGGGCTCCTGGTGCAGGCCTGCGACGCGACGGCCAAGCTGCTCGGCAAGGCGCTGGCCGCCCATCGGCCCGGTGAAGACGCCGAAAGCCTGATCGACCGTGTTCTGCGTGAGGATCCGCCGGTTCTGATCACCCGGAGGTGGGTCGGCGGCGAGGTGGTCGAGGTGGACCTGTCGGAGCATCCGTTCGGAGCAGGGCCGAAAAAGTGCCCCGGGGAAACGCGGGCGCGGGAAGTGGCCGCGGGAATTCTCGACGCCCTGCTGTGCTAAGACTTACCCCGGTCATCTGGAACTGGGGAGTCTTTCGATGCTGTATTTCAATGGTTTCTTCGGCGTTCTCACGCTCGGTCTGTGGATCTTCTGCATCGTCGACGTGATCACCACGGACGAGGGATCGTGCCGCAACATGCCCAAGGGGATGTGGCTGCTGCTGGTGCTGATCGTTCCGCTGATCGGCTCGATCGTCTGGCTGGTCGCCGGGCGTCCGCAGCACGTCGCCCGCGCGCCGCGTGGCCGGTACGAACGGGAGACGCCGGCGTTCCCGGAGTACGACCGTCCGGGCCGCTTCGCCGCGACGAGCGCGGCCGACGACGAAGAGTTCCTCCGTAAGTGCCGGGAGCGCGCCGAGGAGCAGCGCCGCAAGGCCCGTGAAGGCTGAGTAGCCTCGGCGGAGAGATCGACACTGGAGGAAGAGGAATGTCCGAAGCACTCGACTGGAACAAGAACATCATCAAGGAGTTCCGCGAGAACGAGGGGAAGGTGGGCGGCCCGTTCGAGGGCGGCTCGCTGCTGCTGCTCACCACCATCGGGGCGAAGAGCGGCGAACCGCGCACGTCGCCGCTCGCGTACGCGCAGGAGGACGGCAAGTACATCGTCGCCGCGTCGTACGCCGGGGCCGACAAGAACCCGGCCTGGTACCACAACATCGTCGCGAACCCGAAGGTCACCATCGAGGTGGGCACGGAGAAGTTCGAGGCGACCGCGACCGTCGTCCTCGAAGACCGCGCCGAGCGCGACCGTCTGTACGCGAAGATGGTCAGTCTGATGCCGGGCTTCGCGGACTACGAGCAGAAGACCGACCGGGTGATCCCGATCGTCACCATCTCGCGCTGACGATCCGCATTCAGTCCTCTGGATGCGGTACTTGCACGTGCAACTACCGCATCCAGAGGACGAAACGCGAGGGGCCAGCGTGCGCCGTTGGGGTCGGCCGATCGTGCGTGGGCCGAAGGCTCCCTTCACCGCGTCTGATGCGGTGAAAGGAGCCTTCACGGACTAGGCACACAGGCGCACGGAGTGACCAAAGGCGGAACTCGCGTGATCAGGGACGTAACTCGCGTGACTGGAGACCGCACTCGCGAGTTCCGTCTTCAATCACGCGAGTCACGCCTTCGATCACGCGAGTTCCGGCTTCGATCACGTGAGTGCGGGCCACTCACGACCAACTGCACCGACGCGGTACTTGCGCGTGCAACCACCGCATTCAGAGGACGAAACGCGAGAGGGTCAGCGCGCGCCGCTCGGGGCTTCGACGGCGTTCGGGCGCTTGAGTTCGGCTTCGGCCGCGCGCAGCGCCTTGCGCTCCTGGCGGCGCGCGATCAGCTTCTTGCCGGTGAGGATCATCGGCTGCTCCACCCAGCGATGGATCAGGTCCGCGATCCCGAGCCCGACCGCGAACACGGTCAGCGCGCTGATCATCCGGTGCTCACCCAGCGGCGGGATCGCCGCGACGACGGCGAAGTGCACCGGGCCCTGCAGCAGGTAGAGCGAGTACGAACGCTCACCGACGAACCGCATCACCTTCGTCGCCAGCAGCCAGCGCAGCGGCCCCGGCGAGACCAGCACCACCAGCAACATCGCCGAGAGCAGGCCGTAGGCGATCAGCAGGCCGAGGTTGCTGCCGGTCTCCCACCACAGACTTTCCATGTTGACGTGCAGCAGGGCGAAAGCGCCGAACACCGGGACCGCCGCGAGCGGATGGGTCAGCGGTTTGATCACCGCGTAGGACCGGCGGTAGTGCATCGCGATCGCCAGCACGCAGCCGATCAGCAGGATCGCGTAGTGCACGGTCGAGCGGTAGATCGGCACCTGCGGCCCGTTGAGCACCCAGCCGCTGGTGACTCCGACCAGCCCGGCCATCAGCGCGAACGCGGCGATCGCCAGCGCGAGTTTGCGCCAGGCCGCGGCCAGCCCGACGGCGCCCGCGACCACCAGCAGGAACGGCCAGAACAGGTAGAACTTCTCCTCGATGCCCAGCGTCCACGAGCCGCTGAAGAAGTTGTCCGGGCCGTTCGGCTTGCTGCCGGGCAGGAACTCGTTGAAGAAGGTCAGGTAGTACTTCAGCGCGTGCGGGAAGTCGCGGGTGAAGAACTCCCCGCGCAGCCACACGAACACGATGATCCCGCCGAGGATCACCAGGTACGGCGGCAGGATCCGGAACACCCGCCGCAGGTAGAACGCCGAAAGCGAGATCCGGCCGGTCCGGTCCTGCTCACGCAGCAGCAGCGTCGTGATCAGGAAACCGGACAGCACGAAGAAGATGTAGACACCGACCCAGCCGGACAGCCAGCTCCACTTCGGACCCGCGAAGTGGAAGAGGATCACGATGGTGGCCGCGATCGCGCGCAGCCCGTCGAGCGCGGGGAACCGACGCATGGCGAGGAACTCGTCATGGTCCAAAGTGCGCACAGTGCCCCCTAATGGCGGTATCGGCCCGGAAGTATACGGGTGCCGCCCACTGTGCCCTCGCCCCGGCTCGGGGCCTCCTACCAGCGGATATCGGAGATCACCCAGCGTCACGCGCGGGTTCGACGTTATGGGTCAGCCGGAAACGGTTCGCCGGATCGACGGCCGCCTTGACCTCGGCGAGCCGCCGCAGATCGGCCGGGGAGTACACCTTGGCCGCTTCGTCGCCCGCGCCGCTGTCGCCGTAGACGAAGGTCAGGAGCTTGCCGGTCGACTTGGGCTTCAGCGCGTCGAACAGCTTCCCGTGGGCCGCCTTGATCTCGGCCATGCCCGCGTCGTCCACGACGGACAGTGCGCGGACGGTGAAGCGGGCTTCGCGGTCCCAGCCGACGCCGGGGTGCTCGGGCGGGTCGGACAGCGCGCCGCCGAGCAGGTCCAGCAGGACGACGGTCGGCACCGGGGCGCCGGGGCCGGCGTGTTCGAGGATCGCGTCGAGCATCGTGTCGTCCAGTTCGGACACGGTGGCGTTGTCGGCGCGGTAGCCGTGCGGGAACGGCGGCTCGTTCGCGATCTTCCCCGATTCGGTGAAGGGGATTTCGGCGAGCGTGTCACCCAGTACGGGGGCGGCGGCGCGCAGTGGGGCGACCAGGCGTTCGCCCTCGGCGGCGTCGCCGAGGTAGGCGATCCGGATCTGCGCGACGTGCTGCCCGCGCAGCGGCTCGGGCACCATCGGCAGGTCGGGCATCGGGACCATGCCCAGCGACGACGTCATCTCGCGCGGCAGGTCCGCCGCCCAATCGCGCCAGGCGTGGAGCACGGCGGACAGCGATTCGGTGCCGAACTGCAGGCTCCCGCCGTACAGCCGGGTGACCGGGACGAGCCGGAACTCCAGCGCGGTGACGATCCCGAAATTGTCGCGGCCGCCGCGCAGCGCCCAGAACAGGTCGCTTTCGGTGTCCGGGGTGGCGCGGCGGAGTTCGCCGTCGGCGGTCACGACCTCGATCGCGGTCACCTGGTCGGCGGCCAGCCCGTACTTGCGGCCGAGCAGGCTGAACCCGCCGCCGAGGGTGTAGCCGACGACGCCGACGCCGGGGAAGGAACCGCTCAGCGGCGCGAGCCCGTGCTTCGCGGCCGCCTCGATGACCGCACCCCAGCGCACGCCCGCGTCGACCCGTGCGACGCCGTCTTCGATCCGGATGCCGGTCATGCGGTGGGTGGTGACGAGGACGCCGCCCTCGTAGGGGACGCCCACGCCGTGGCCGGTGGAGTGGACGGCGATGGGGAGATCGTGCTCGGCGGCGTGACGGACGGCCTCGACGACGTCGGCGGCCGAAGCGGCGGGCACGATGACGTCGGGCCGGCGGGGTACCGCGGTCTGGAAACCGGCGAGTTCGTTGTCGTAGTCCGGGTCGCCGGAGCGGAGCATCGTGGTCATGGGACCAGCGTGATCCCGATTCGGCCAGAAGTCCAAGATCTGGTTTGTCTGGCAACTAGAATCATCGGTTATGGAACTGCGTCAGCTCGAATACTTCGTCGCGGTCGCCGAGGAAGCGAACTTCACCCGCGCCGCCGAGCGGCTGCACGTCGCGCAGCCCGGCGTCAGCGCCCAGATCCGCCGCCTCGAACGCGAACTCGGGCAGCCGCTGCTCGACCGGTCGGCCAGGGCGGTGCGGCTGACCGAGGTCGGCGCCGCCGCGCTCCCGCACGCCAGGGCCGCGCTCGCCGCCGTCGCCGGGGTACGGCAGGCGGTCGACGATCTCACCGGCCTGGTCCGCGGCCAGGTCGCGATGGGCATGGTGTCTTCGCGCGGCCCGGTCAACCTGCCCGATCTGCTTGCGCGTTTCCACGAGCGGCATCCTGCCGTCGACATCACGCTCGCCGAGGCGACCTCCGACGTCCTGCTCGCGGGAGTCGCCGACGGCCGGTTCGACGTCGCGCTGATCGGGGTCTCCGGCGAACCGCCGCCGGGGATCGGGCTGGAGGTCGTCCTCGACGAGCCGATGGTCGCCATCTCCGGGCCGGACGATCCGCTCACCGGACAAGCCACGATCACGTTGTCGGAGCTGGAAAGCCGGTCGCTGGTAAGCCTGCCGAAAGGCACCGGGATGCGCGCGATCGTCGACGCGGCGTTCCTCGCCGACGGCGCGCAGCCGCGGGTGACGCTGGAGGCCGGCGATCCGAACGTCGTCGCCGAACTGGTCGGGCGCGGGCTCGGGGTCGCCGTGGTGCCGATGTCGCTGGCGACGCATTACACGAAACTGCACGCCATGAAGATCACGCGGCCGGCCGGATTGCGCGCGAAACTGGCGCTGGCCTGGCGGACGGAGGGGCCGGTCAGCCCCGCCGCCCGCGTGTTCATCAGTCAGGCACGGGCGCTGCTCGGGTTGTGAGTCGCCACAGCGAGGTCACCTCCTTCGCGTCGGCTCGTCGATGCCTCGGCCGGATGTCCTCCCTGCCCAGGACTTCGAGGCCGGACCGCTCGAACGCGCCGAGGAGTTCTTCGCGAAGGCGCAGGCCCAGCAGTTCGGCGAGGTCGGAGAGGATCAGCCACGCCTCGCCGCCGGGTTCGAGGTGCCGCGGCAGCCGGTCGAGGAACGCTTTCAGCATCCGGCTTCCCGGGTCGTAGACGGCGCGTTCGAGCGGGGTGTGCGCGCGGGCGGGCAGCCAGGGCGGATTGCAGACGATCAGCGGTGCGCGGCCCGGCGGGAACACGTCCGTCTCAAGGGTTTCGACCCCGTCGAAGCCGAGCCGGGCGAAGTTCTCCCGCGCGCAGGCGAGCGCGCGGGGTTCGTTGTCCGTCGCCACCACGCGCTCGACTCCCCGATGCGCGAGGACGGCGGCGAGCACACCGGTCCCGGTGCCGATGTCGAAGGCGAGTTCCTTGGCGGGCAAGGGAGTTCTCGCCACCAGATCGACGTACTCGCCGCGGACGGGGGAGAAGACCCCGTGGTGCGGGTGGATCCTCGCGCCGAGCGCCGGGACCTCGACGCCCTTCACCCGCCATTCGTGCGCGCCGACGACGCCGAGCAGTTCGCGCAACGAGACCAGCGACGCGGCCTCGGACGGTCCGTAGACCTCGGTGCAGGCCTCGCGGACGTCCGGTCCGCGGCGCAACGGCAGGACGTGGCCCGGATCCAGCGGGACCAGCAGCCTGCCGAGGATCCGCGCCCGGCGTGACCGCTGGTTCCGCTGGTCCTGAAAGGTTTTCCCCGCCGCCGTACCGCATCGCCGGGACAACGCGGCGAGCAGGTTCCGTGCGCCGGGGAAGTCGCCGTACCAGACGAGTCCGGTGCCGGACACGGCGAGCCGGAACGCCTCGTCGGCGGTGATGCGATCGTCGACGTCGACGAGACGTTCGGGGCGTTTCGTGCCGACGGTGGTCAGCCAGCGCCGACCACCGTCCTTTGTGGACAGGGGGTTCATGATTTCCGTTCCTGTTTTCGCCCGCGGCAAAGAGACCCCGCGGGCTCCGTGGGGTGATTTCAGGAACGGCGGTTAGTGGACCGTCGCGGCATGAACCGGTGTCGACACGAAGCCGAGTTTAGCGGAACGACGCGGCGTGATCGGCCGCCCAGACCTCGAAGTCCAGGCCCGGCCTGCCGGTGACGTCCTGGACGGTCGAGGTGACCTCGCCCGGTTTCGTCACCAGCTCCCGGAATCCGGTCAGCATCGTGTCGACGACGAAGTCCGGCATCCTGGTGAGCAGTGCGGCACGGGCTTCGTCGAGCGGGAGTTCCGCCCAGTGCGCCGGGCGGCCCGCGGCCTCCCCGATGACGCGGACCTGTTCGGCCTGCGTGAGCGGCCGCGTTCCGGTGAGCGTGTACTTCGCCCCGGCGTGCCCGTCGCCGGTCAGCGCTTCGACGGCCACCGCAGCGATGTCCTTCTCGTGGATCAGCGGCATCGACGCCTCGCCGTACGCGCCGCGGACGACGCCCTCCGCGCGGATCGACGGCGCCCAGCCGAGCGGGTCAAGCCTCTTCGACGGTGCGATGCCAGGCGCCGATGGCGTTGTCCTGCTCCGCCAGTGAATCGTCGACGGCGCCCGAAGAAAGGAACACCACGCGGTTCACCCGTTCCCCGAGCAACGACACCGTGGGCACCAGGGCCTCGGCGGCGCCGGAGAGCATCAGGAACACGGTGTCGACGCCGTCGAGCGCCGGTGCGATCGTTTCCGGTTTCGCCAGATCGCCGCGGACGCCGTCCGGTGGTGGGTTCCGGCTCAGCGGCCGGACCGGGACGTCCCGCTCCCGCAGCTGGGCGACCACCTGCGAACCGACGTTACCCGTCGCGCCGGCGACCAGGATCGGCTTCATGCCGCCACCGCCGAGAAGACCGGGCGGTACCGCTTGACCGACCCGCCCGACATCCCCGGGTAGGTCTGCACCTTCTTCCACGCGTCCGTCGTCCCGATGCCGTCGGCGCCGGGGGCCGCGAGCGCGGCGAGGTGGGCTTCGGCGCTGACCCATTCGGCGTAGTTCAGCACGCGGGTCCCGTCGGTGCTCACGTGGAAGTACCCCGAGATCCCGCCCTTGGGATGCGCGGGTTCGGACGCCAGCGCTTCGAAGACGAGGTCGATCCAGTCGCGTTGCCGCCGCTCGTCGGGTCCTTCGAACTCGACCGAGACGATCACGAGGCAGCCTGGCGTCCCTTCGCCGCGGTGGCTGCGGTAGAGCTGGAACACGGGCGCGCCGTCCAGGTTCTGGATGGCGTCTTCGCTGGTCCACTGCTCGTAAGTGAAGGCGCCGTCGTGGTCGATGCCTTCGTAAGCGGTGAAGGAAACGAGCCCGTCGTGGCTCTTGTACGCCGCCCGTGCCGCGTCGGCGTCCGGCCATTCCCGAGCCACGACGACGGTCGCGTCATCGGGTGTCGGCCAATGTCCTTTGTGGATGGTCATTTCGGAGGTCCCCTGTACTGTCATGCCTCCAGCATGAAACTTAAACAAGGGTTCAAGTCAAGCTAGGATCGGGGACATGTCCGAACTCCCCATCGGGGGCTGTCGCGGCGCAGAGCACGCTTCGCCTCGTCGCGTTCATCCGCGCGTCGCACCATCTCGGCATCCCGCTCGAGGTGATCGGCGGCGTACTCGATTTCCTGCCCGAGGGCGCCGCGCCGGATCACGCGTTCTGGCGGCGGGCATCCGCTTGCTGGAGCGCCGAGCTGAACAAGCGCATCGAGCAGCTGGAGTGCATGCGGGACCGGTTCACCGAATGCAACGACTGAGCACGGCCAGTTTTCGTTCCAGCAGCCGTCGTTCGGCGCTGTTCCCCGCCTGCCGGATCGCCTCTTCGTACTCCTGGGCGGCTTCCGTCGTCCGGCCCGCGCGGTGCAGCAGATCGGCGCGGATGGCGTGGTAGAGGTGGTATCCCTCCAGGTCGAGGGCGTCGATCACGTCGAGCGCCTTCTCCGGGCCGCGTACCTCGGCGACCGCGACGGCCCGGTTGAGCGCCACGATCGGCGTCGGATTCATCGCGAGCAGCAGGTCGTACAGTTCGACGACCTGAGCCCAGTCCGTGCTCGCCGTGTCGTCGGCGTCGCTGTGGACGGCGTTGATCGCCGCCTGGATCTGGTACGGCCCTGGCTGGTTCCGGCGCAGGCAGGCGCGGACCAGCGTCTGTCCTTCGGCGATGAGCGCCCGGTCCCAGCGTGACCGGTCCTGCTCCGCCAGCAACACGACCTCGCCGTCTTCACCGGTCCGGGCGGCGCGGCGCGATTCGGTGAGCAGCATCAGCGCCAGCAGCCCGGTGGCCTCCGGTTCGTCAGGCATGAGGCCGGCCAGCAGCCTGCCGAGCTGGATCGCCTCGGCGCACAGGTCCTCGCGCACCAGCCGCTCACCGGAACTGGCCGCGTAGCCCTCGTTGAACACGAGGTAGATCACGGCGAGCACCGAACGCAGCCGGTCCGGCAGGTCGGCGTCGCCTGGGACGCGATACGGGATCTTCGCGTCGCGGATCTTGCCCTTCGCCCGGACCAGCCGCTGGGCCATCGTCGTCTCGGGGACGAAGAACGCGTGCGCGATTTCGGCGGTGGTCAGGCCACCCAGCAGTTTCAGCGTCAGCGCGACCTGCGCGGGGACGGCCAGCGCGGGGTGACAGCAGGTGAAGATCAGCCGTAGGCGGTCGTCGCGCACCGGGCCCTCCTCCACTGGTTCACTGTCCGCGTTGAGCAGCGCGGCCTGGGCGTGCTTGTCGTCGCGCGCGGCTTCCCGGCGCAGGCGGTCGACGGCCTTGTTGCGGGCGGTCGTGATGATCCAGCCCGCCGGGCTCGGCGGTGGACCGCTGGACGGCCACCGGTCCACCGCCTCGGCGAAGGCGTCCTGGACCGCGTCTTCGGCGATGTCGATGCTGCCGAAGACGCGGACCAGCACGGATACCGCGCGGCCGTACTCCTGTGCGAAGACGCGGCCGATGTCTTCGGAGGTCAGGGCACGCACGAAGGGTCTTCCACACCCTGGAACGGCCGGACCTCGACCGGGAGATAGGTGATCTCGGCGACCCGGCGGCCCCAGTCGAGCGCGGCGTCCAGATCCGGCACCTCGACGATGGTGAAACCGCCCAGGTGTTCCTTGCCTTCCAGGTACGGGCCGTCGATCGTCGCGATCTGCCCGTTCTCCGTCGCCCGCAGCACGGTCGCCGTGGTCGGCGGGTGCAGACCGGCGGCGAACACCCACACCCCGGCGGATTTCATCTCGTCGTTGAGCGCCTGGATCTTGCGCATCACCGGCTCGAGGAACTCCGGCGGCGGGAGAGGGCCGTCGGGGTGATAGAGGCTGATCAGGTACTGGGTCATGGCGTCCTCCTCGTTCGTGCGGTCTTTCACTCCCTATACGAAGGGCGACCCGCCGATTCGACAGCGACGGCGATCTTTCCGGTTTTTTTCTTTCCGCGCATTTCGTCGCAGGTCAGGCGGGCAGCCGGCAGCCGGGGCGGGACAGGTCGAGCCGCGAACCCTTGGTCAGGCAGGCGGAGATCCGGTGGACCTGCTGGCCGTAGCCGCGGCCCTTCACCGCGGTCACGGTCCCGTCCCGGCCGACCTCGCACGGGTTGCCCTCGGTGCATCGCTCACCGTCCCGGCTGTGGGTGTTGTTGATGCCCATCACCGTATTCGTGTCGAGGGTCAAAAGCGCCGCGCCGGAGCGGCCGGGCCTGCTCACGCAGGTGTCGCTCTGGGTGTAGCGGACCGCGTCGTCCTGCTGGTACCCCGCCTCACGCAGGTGCGGCACCACCGCCTCGATCGTGCATCGCGGGCGGCCGCTGGCGTAGGACATGAGCAGCCGGTCCCCGGCGCGCATCGGGCTGGTGGTCAGCCGGAAGACCTTCGCGCCCTCCCTGGCCAGCTGGGCGTAGGTCTTGTCGAGGCGGTACAGGGCGACGTCGGTGCCGGTCATCGTCGCGTACACCAATCGGGTGGCGCGGGCACTGGCCTTCGGGTAACCGTCCCGGCCGGCGATGGTGACCGGGCGGGGCAGGTCGGCGGGCCGGTCGACCAGGGCCTTCCCCGGTGCGGGCCGTCCGCTCGGCACGCAGTGGCCGTTGGTCAGCACCAGCGCCGGATCGTGGGGACGGGCGGAGGCGGCACGCACCACCGCGCCGTTGCAGTCGCCCACCGCGGCCGTGCCCTCCACGTCCGGGCCGGGGTCGTCCGGCGGGACGTCGGTGCCGGTCACGATGCCGTTGATCCAGGCCGAGTTCTTCGCGACGTCGGTGTACATGTCGGGGAAGTCGGCGCCCCGGATACCCGGTCCGATGACCGTTCCCGCCAGCGCCCAGCCGTCGCCCGAACGGACCAGGGCGGGACCGCCGGAATCCGTCATCCCCGGCCCGACCGGCGGATCGGTGCGGCCGACGCACAACGGCAGGGTGTGCCCGTCGTCGTCCCAGCAACGGTCGAGCGGCACGACCTCGGTGTCCGCTTCACGCAGCTTGCTCGGGTAGCACTTCGGGTCGGCGAAGTCGCCGCAGCCGGTCGACGCCGCGCCCCAGCCGAGGATGCGGACGGGGGTTCCCACGGCGGGACTGCTCCCGGCGAGCCGGATGGGCTTGGCTCGCACGGGTTCGCGCAGGTGCAGCAGCGCGATGTCCTCCCCGGGCGGGTTGTAGGAGAGGTGGCGACGGTAGAACTTGTCGACGTCGGTGACCTCACCCCCGGCGGTGGTGTCCAGCGAGCCGACGCGGACCTTCCAGCCGCGGGGGACGCCCGCCGTCGCGCCGTTCGGGGTGTTGGCGCAATGGCCGGCGGTGACCGCCCACTGCGGGGCGATGAGCACCGCCCCGCACCGATGGCCGTCCGGGCGGGGAGAGTCGTACTGAAGCGAGACCATGAAGTCGTAGGGCTTGGTGGACTCGGTGCCGCCGATGACGGCCGCCGCGGGGGCGGCGGTCGCCGTCATCAGGGTCAGCGCGAGCGCGAGGGATCGGATTCGCATGCGGATCACGCTGGCCGGTCCGTGTCCGCGGAACTCGATGAGCACGTAACAGTTCCGTGCGCGGTCTGACTGGTACTGCCGGACCCAGGCTGAACAGACCGTGCCATCTCCGCGCGCGGCCCGGTTTTCTGGACTTGTCACCCCGAGTCCACTTAGGAGAAACAGAAATGACGAACTCCCCGGCACCGCACGCGAACAGGGTCGCAGTCGTCACCGGAGCGTCCAGCGGGATCGGCGAAGCGGCCGCCCGGCGGCTGGCCGCCTCCGGTGCGGCTGTCGCGCTCGTCGCCCGCCGGGCCGACCGGCTCGAAACCCTCGCCAAGGAGATCGAACGGGACGGCGGCACCGCGCTCGTGCTCGCGGCCGACGTCGCCGACGCCGACGCGATGCGGGCCGCCGCGGCCGAGGTCGAAGCGAAACTGGGCCGTGCGGATCTGCTGTTCAACAACGCCGGCGTGATGCTGGCCGCGCCGATCGACGAACTCGCCACCGGCGACTGGCAGCGCATGATCGACGTCAACATGACGGGTCTGATGAACGCCATCGGCGCCTTCGTCCCGCAGCTGGTCGCTTCGGCGGCCGAGAAGGGCGTCGCGGACCTGGTGAACACCTCGTCCATCGGCGCGCAGGCTGTCTTCCCCTCCTTCGCCGTGTACGTCGCTTCGAAGGCTTACGTGACGCACCTGTCGAAGAACCTTCGCGCCGACCTCGGTCCGAAGGGGGTGCGGGTCGCGGCGATCGAGCCGGGTCTGGTCGAGACCGAACTGCAGGGGCATGTCACCGACGCCGGTGCCCTGGAGTGGCTGGACGGCGCGCGCGAGACGCTGACCTGGCTGAAGCCGGAGGACATCGCCGAGACCGTGGCGTTCCTGACCTCGCTCCCGGCGCGGGTGAACCTCCAGCAGGTCACCGTGATGCCCACCGCGCAGGTCTGAGCCGGTTTCAGGGGAACAGGATCCGGGCGATCGCGCGGGCGGCGGTGTCCGGATCCTCCTGGAGTTCGGCGCGCAGCGCGCCGGTGAGCCACAGGTTCGCGAACCCGTGCATCAACGACCACGCGGCGACCCCCGCCATCGCGTCGTCGCTGACCGACGACGCGCCGCTGGTCAGCAGGGCCCCCGCGCGGTCACGGGCCGCGGTCAGCGCCTCGTCGTCCTCGCGGTGGAGCTCGGGGCGGAACATCACCTCGAAATGCGCGCGATGCTCGATCGCGAAGCGCACGTACGCCACCCCGACCTCGACGAAGCCCCGGTCGCCTTCGGCAGCGAGCGCGTCCGCGAGCAGGTCGAACCCCTCGGCGGCCAGCGCGGTGAGCACCCCGGCCTTGTCGCCGAAATGGTGCACCGGCCCGGCGTGCGAGACCCCCGCGCGCCGGGCGAGGTCGCGGAGGCTGATCCCCGCCGGGCCGTGTTCGGTGATGGCCGCGACGGCGGCGTCGAGCACGGCCCGGCGGAGGTCGCCGTGGTGGTAGGGGCATGGTCATGGATCCCGGTCTCGTCCCCGTACTGATGCTGATCGCCGTCACGGCGACGTTGTCCCTGCTGGGCGTCTTCGGCGTCCGGCGGCTGAAACCCTGGCCGGTGGCCGTGCGCGGCGGTGTCGCGGCACTGTTCGTCACCACCGGTCTCGCGCATTTCATCGGCATGCGCGAGGAACTCGTCGCGATGGTGCCGCCCGCGCTGCCCGCGCCGGGGCTGCTGGTCACCGTCACCGGCGTCCTCGAACTCGCGGGCGCCGCGGGAATGCTGTGGTCGCGTACGGCGCCTTGGGCGTCCGCCGGGCTGACGCTGTTGCTGCTGGGGATGTTCCCGGCGAACGTGTACAAGGCGCTGCACGGTCCGGTGACCTCGACGATGGACGAACTGGTGCCGCGGAGCCTGATGCAGGTGGTCTTCCTGGCCGCGACGGTTTCGCTGGTGGTGCATTACGTCCGTATGCCGGACAGACCCTTTTCCCAAAGGAGACCTTAAGTCTTTCCCAAGTTCGGGGTCCGGTGCCGAGAACGGCCCTACCCTCTGAGAATGAAGATCTCATTGTGGATCGGATTCTGTGGGCTGTGCATCCTCGCCGGGCACATGCTTCTCGGTGCTGTCGGTGTCGTACTGCTGATGAGCTGCCTCCCGGCGGGGCGCGAACACGAATCCGGTGACAGGAAAGCGCCCGCGCGGCTGGCCTGAACTCAGCCCAGCGCGCTGGCGAAGGCGAGGCCGCCCAGAACCGGAACGGCGATCGCCGCGAGCAATACCGTCCGCCGGCTCGGTTTGGGACTTTCCAGTAATGCGCGGACACCGGCCGGAACCAACGCGAGACAAAGTCCGGCGGTACCGATGATCGACACGATTTCGGTGCCCTTCAAAACCCCGAGCGGCAGAAGTCCCATCGTCGCCATCCCGATCGACCCGGCGACATCGAGCACTTTCGCCCGATAGGCGGCGAATGCGAGTACGTACCAGCCGAACATGATCGTGAACGACAGAAAACTGAACAGATGCAGATCCTGGTACGACTCGCTGACCACACCCTCGGCGAAACCGGCGCCGTGCCGTTCGGCAAGGCTGAGGGCGGCTTGGTCGATCCCGGCGTGGAAGGTCCGCTCGAAGAGTCCGAAAAGGACGAACAGGCCACCCCAAGCGGCCAACGCGGGCTTGGTACGGCCGATCTTGGTGGCGATGGCGACCATCGCGGGCCATAGCAGGACGTTGCCCGCCAGGAAACACGTGTACGCGGCGGTCATCAGCGCGGGATGCTCGCTCATCGCTTTCAGCTGGTCGGGGAAGAAGAAGTTGAAGCGTGACCGTAATAGCGTTCCGGTGAGCAGCAGGAGCGGGCCGAGGATCATCGAGACCGCGGCGATGCGGCGGCCGGGGAAGACGTGGTCGGTTTCCATGCTGTGAGCGTGCCGATCGCGGTGGGTGGGCGGATCGGGTCAGGGGCCGATTTCGCGGGTCAGACCGTGGGTGGAGTTTGCGTGTGGGTGCTGTGATGTGGGTGTCGCCGTTTTCCGGCGACAGGCTCAGGCAGAGAGACCGGACGGCGGCAGCTTCAGCCCGGTCGGGCCCGTTACCGGTTTTTGGTTATGGGTCGGAACGGGGAGACTGTCAGTGGCAGTTTTGTGGCTGAGTCCGGCCCGCCTGTCGCCGTTTTCCGGCGACGGGCTCAGAACGGTGGCGGCTCGTCGGCTGCCGGGCGGGGTTCGTGGAGCGGTGGCGGTGTGCTGTCGTAGCGCTGTCCGGTGGGTGTGGTGATCGTGAGGGTGCCATCGGTGGCGAGGTGGTAGGTCCAGCCGGGTTCGTCTTTCAACCGGTGGTCGCGGCGGCAGAGGTCGATGAGGTCGGTGTCGGTGGTGTGTCCGCCGTGCTGCCATGGCACCGCATGATCGATGTCGCACGCCTGCGCCGGGCGATGGCAGCCGGGTCTTCGGCACTCACGGTCCCGCACCCGCACGAACTCCGCCAAACCCGCGCTGGGCCGGCACCGGTCCCGGCCGAGATCGAGAACCTGTCCTGACAGCGGATCGGTGATGATCCGCCGCAACACACTGTTCCCACCCATGGCGATCTCCCTGGCCAACGCGGCAGGGATCGTGCCATGTCCCGCGAGCTCCGCCGGATCCTCGTTCAGGCCGAGATAAGTGAACAAATCCATATAGAGAAACACCTCGCTGCGCTCACTCGCCCCGCCCTGGCCACCGAGCAGCAGATCGAGGGCGACATCCGCCCGCAACTGCTCCAACGTACGAGTCTCACCACCGGTTCTGAGTGCGCGCGCTTCACGGTCGATCCGCTGATACGCGGCAGCGACCTTCTCCACCGGCCCATCCTCGACCTCGATCGACGCCACCCCCATCTCACCATGCCGCACAGTCAGCCGGCGGCCTTCACGGTGCTGATCGGCCCGTTTACCGGCACCCTCGGGATCGACGGTGTTCGCCGCATGGTTCGCGGCTTTCCGCACCTGATCCGGGTTCTTGCCCGCGATCCGCTCTTCCAGCAGCGCGTCGACCGCTTGAGCGTCCTCGTCGGAGAGCCAGGCGGTGGCCGTCGCGACTTTCATCGCGCTGAACCCGGCCAGCTTCCCCTCATCCATCAGATTCAACGTGCGGGGTAGGCGGGTGGTCAGCGCGTCCGCGGCGGCGACCAGCGCACCCGCATGATTGTCCACAAGGGACAACTCAAGCGCGACCTCCTGCGCCACACTCCGCGCACCCTCACGATGCCGATTCAGCTGCGCCAACGCCCGAAACCGGACCGCTTCCAGGCGCGCGATCCCCGCCGACGCGGCCTGCGCCAACGAGACGGAATCCTTGTCGTCCAAAGAATCCACCACGGAGTTCACCGCGGCCAACACCACGGCGTCGACGATGCTCTCCAAGAGCGCCACAGGCGCGGAATGAGTGTCCACCCCACGAACATACGACCCGCCACCGACAATTCCCGGCCGCACGAACGGCAGACGCATTGCCGATTTTCGGCAACGATAGAACTGTCGATGTCGCCGATTCCCGGAAACACCACCATCCGGCGCCCAGTCCGAAGACCCGGCACCGGACAGCGGCGTTCCCCACTCAACTACCGTCGAGTGCCACCGCGACATCCCCGATCGGCAGCGGGAAGTCGCCGACCTTTGTCGCCGCACCGGTCAGCAGATTGACGCTGTAGAAGGCCGACGGCCCGGCGGCCGGGTTGAGCACGGCGAAACCGCTCACCGAGGTCGTCTTGCCGTTGGTCAGATCGCTGTAGATGTCGAAGCCCGCGATCGGGCCGGTGTCGACGCCGAGCGCGCCGGTCGGGCTGAGGAATCCGTTGTTGGCCGGCGCTTGGACGAGTACCTGGTCGGTGGCCGTGCCGATGTCGAACAACGTGGTCGCGGTGTCGGGGTTGAGATCGTTGTTCGTGTAGGCGGCCGCCGTGACACCCCTGGTCGGCCCGCCGGCCGGCGGCGTGGTCAGGACGGTGTCTTCGATCGTGACGTGGTCGCCGAGATTGTGCCGCAGGTTCTGCCCGTAGTCGCTGATCACCCGGAGCCGGTCGGCGGCCGGGTTGAAGTCGACGCCGAAGTCCTTGCCGTACAACGGAACGCTCAGTTGCGAGACCTTCGTGACGATGACGTCGGGTGCCGCGGGCGGGAACTTGATCGTGTAGATACAGCCTTTCTCGCCCACGCCGTACAGCAAACCGTTCTGGACGCGGAAATCGAGCCCGATCAGGCGCGTTTCCCCGCAGGTGAGTCCCTGTACGAGCCGGACCCAGTCGAGGACCTGGGGTGTGTCGGTGTAGAAGGTGGCCATCAGCTTGCCGTCCGACGAGATCGCGAACGCCCGCGGCCCGGCGGCCTGCGCCGAGTTCGCGGTCCCGACGACGAGCGCCGTCGCGAGCGCCACCACGGCCAAGACCTTCGTGAGTCGTGCCCTCATCCGTACTCCCCTCAGCGGAAACTGTGCGAGCACAAGCTATTCGGCGGCACTGGACGGCCATTGGACGTCGGTTGGACCCGGCATCCGGCGGCTTGCGGACGAGCGAGTCCGGCGGAACAGTGGGAGCGATGAACGTCCTTGTCTGCTCGGCGATCCTCTGCGCCGGTCTCACGTTCGCCGTGCCCGGTGAAGCGGAAGCGGTCCGGGAATGCGCTTCCGGTGCCAAGGTCATCAAGCCGGTCGTGCTCGAAGATCCGGGGAGGTGGACCTACACGTTCGACCTTTCGTGGTGCGCCGAGGGCGGGAGCATCGTTTGGGCGGAGCCCTCGGTGACGGCGCGGGTGCACAGCCCGGCCTGTCGCTGGGTCGGCCGCGTCGAGGAGTCGATCAGGCGACTCCCGGACAAGACGTGGAGCGTGTTCGACATGAGCGAGTTCTCCTGCCTGGACACCGCGGGCAAGGAACACGGCGTCAACCCGTGGGTCGTCGTGACCTTCCACCCGGCGGGCGCGTACGACACCAGCGGCGACATCGCGGTCTAGGCACGGAGGATCGAATCCACCGCGGCCGACGCCTGTCTTCGCAACGCGTGATAGCCCGCCTGCTCGGCGAGGGCGAGCGCCTGACGGGCCTGCCCGAGGTCGCCGGTGACGGTGGCGAGCCCGATGAGCGCGTCGGCTTCGGGATACCGATCACCGGTTTCCCGTAACAGCACCAAAGCCTGCCGGTACCGGCGGACGGCGTCCTGCCGGTGTCCCGCGCGCTGGTGCACGTGCGCGAGTGCGACGAGCGCCTCGCCCTCACCGCGTGGTTCGCCGGTCTCTCGCGCGAGTCGCAGCCCTTCGCGCGCGTGGTCGAGCGCGTCCGAGTGACGGCCGAGATCGCAGTACACCGACGCGAGCCTGCCGAGCGTTTCCGCTTCCCCGGCGCGATTCCCGGCCTCGCGATGCAGCGCGAGCGCCTTGGTGAGCAGTCCGGCGGCCTCCGTGACCCGGCCGCGGGCGTGCTGCGTCTGCCCGAGGTTGGCCAGGTTGATCGCCTCCCCGTAACGCGAGCCGATGCCGCGATACCGGCGCAGTGCTTGGACGTAATGCCCCGCGGCCCCGGAAAGATCGCCCATCTCCCACTGCACCAGCCCCAGATTGCCCAGCGCGACGGCCTCCCCGGCGGGTGTTCCGGCGCGTCTGCTCAGCTCCAGCCCTCGCGAAAACCGTGCCGCGGCCGCCGGGAGCCGTCCGGATTGCCAGTACACGCAACCGAGATTGCCCAGCACCGCGGCCTGCGCCTCCACCCAGCCCGACCGCCGGGCAAGCACGAACGCGCCGGTGTAGTCCCGGACGGCCTTTCGATACCGTCCCTGACGGAAACCCAGGTCCGCCAGGCTGAACCGAGCGGACGCACGGGCACGGAGATCGCCGTCCTGTTCGGCGGCGGACGACGCGGCTTCGGCGGTCGCCCGCCATTCCACCTGGCGCGACGACATCCAGAAGTAGCCACGCAGGGCGTCGGACAGCAGCCAGGCGACCGAAAGCGGTCCGGTCCGCGCCGCGTCTTCGGCGACGGCGGCAAGACTTCCCAGCTCGGTTTCCAGCCAGTCCGCCGCCGCGGCGGGAACCGGGCCGTCGGGCACGGACAGCGGGAGCCGGAACATGTGCGGGTACAACAGTTTCGCCGCGACGTCGACGCCACGCAGGTACCACTCGTGCAGGCGTTGCCGGGCGGATCCGATCTCCGCCGGGGATTCCCGCAGGCGATCGGCGGCATAACGGCGAAGCAGGTCATGGAAGTGATAGCGATCCGGCGCGTGTTGCTCTACGAGATGTGCGCCGGCGAGCGTGTCCAGCATCCGTCCCGCCTCATCCGAACCGGTGAGGATCTCGACCGCTTCGACGCCGATGTCGTTACCCGGCACCAGGCTCAGCAGCCGGAACAGCCGTCGTGTTTCCGCGGGCAAGGCCGCGTACGAAAGGTCGAACGCGGTCCGGACGGCGATCTGCTCGTCGCCCGGCACGGAGAGCGCGGCGAGCGGATTGCCTTTGCGCAGCTCGATGGCGTAGTCCTCGATACCGTTCCCGGGATCGTCGGCGAGATTGGCCGCCGCGATCCTCAGCGCCAGCGGAAGATACGCGCACAGCCCGGCCACCTCGACGGCCGCTTCGTGCTCGGCCCGGACGCGCTCGACGCCGAGCAGCCGCGCGAGCAGTTCCAGCGCTTCACCGGGATCGAGGACACCCAAGGTGATCCGTCGGGCGCCGTGCAAGGCGACCAGCCCCGCCATCCGGTCCCGGGCGGTGACCAGCACCAGACAGCCGGGGCCGGCGGGCAGCAGCGGCCGGACCTGCTCGACGTCGACGGCGTTGTCCAGTACCACCAACGCCTTCCGGTCGGTCATCAGCGTCCGGTACAGCGCGGACGCGGTCTCCGTGTCCGCGGGAAGCCGTTCGGCGGGGATCTCCAGCGCGGCCAGGAACCGGGTGAGCACTTCGAGTGCGGTCGCGGGCGCGCCGCCGGAATGGCCGCGCAGGTTCGCGTAGAACTGCCCGTCCGGGAACCGGTCCTTCATCCGATGCGCCCAGTGCACGGCCAGCGCGGTCTTCCCGGCGCCCGCCGTTCCCGTGACGGCCGCGATCGCCACCGCGCCACCGGAGCCGCCGGGGCGCGGCACCAGTTCGTCCAAAATGGACAGTTCGGTCACCCGGCCGGTGAAGCCGGGTGGTTCGGCGGGCAACTGCCGGGGGACCCGGGTCGCGGGACGCGGGCTCGGGAGCGGTTCGCCGTCTTCGAGCAGGGCGGTGTGCGCCGCGACGAGTTCAGGCCCGGGTTCGACGCCCAGTTCTTCGAGCAGCCGCTCACGAACGTCTTGGTAGAGCCGGAAAGCCGTCGCCCGCTGGCCCGCGCGATGGTACGCGCGGAGCAACCGCGCCTGCGCGGGTTCGTCCAGCGGCTGATCCGCGGCGGCTTCGACCAGTTCGGTCAGCACTTCGTCGGCGGCGCCGATCGCGAGCATCGCGTCGCCGTAGCGGGCGAGCAGCGCGCGGCGTTCCGCGAGGAGGGCCAGGACCTTGGGATGCGTTGCGAGCGAAGGCACATCGGCCAGCGGCCTGCCACGCCACCGGCGCACGGCCTCGCCGAACAGGGACGCGGCGCGCCCGGTCTCGCCGTCGCGCTGGGCGTCGTTCGCTTGGGCGACGAGCCCGCGGACGTGGGGCAGGTCGATTTCGACGGCGTCCCAGCGCACCGCGTAACCGCCGCCGACATGGGGCAGGATGTCGCTTCCGGATCGCGACGGGCGGCCGGGTTCCAGCAACCGCCGCAGGTGTTTGACGTGGGTCTGGAGGACGTTCACCGCGCTGCGCGGCGGCCGGTCACCCCACAGCGCGTCCACCAGTTCCTGCTTGGACATCGCCTCGCCGCCGGCGAGCACGAGCAATCCCAGGACGGCGCGGCGGCCCGGTGGGCCCAGGTCGACCTCCGCCCCGGCCAGCCACACGCGCAGCGAGCCCAGCACCTGGATCCGCACGGCCACCGGCAGGAACGTAGCGAGCCCTTCCGCGCCGCACAAGGAAGAACGACGGAAAGGGCCCCGCTGCGCCCGGCTTTGGGGCCGCTCAGGCTAATGCCCGGCGGGCTGCAGGTCGTGGCCGTTCCAGGTGAACCGGGCCGTGGTGACCGCGTCGTCGCCGTCGCCGCCGGTGATGAGCTGGTGGATCCCGACGCCGCCGAGTTCGGCGTAGGTGCACCATTCGTGGTCCGACGTCAGCATCAGGTCGAGGTCGAGTGCGGACAGCAGGCCGAACACCTGCCCCCGGTTGGTGGTGTCGACGCCGACGAACACCTCGTCGAGCAGGATCACCCTCGGCGCCTCGGGCGCGGCCTGGTAGTGCGCGGCGACGGCGGCGAACAGCGGCAGGTGCAGCGCGATCGCCTTCTCCCCACCGGAAAGCGCGCCGTGCAGCTTCTTGGTCAGCAGCTGCCAGCCCGCCCCGTTCGCGCGGTCCACCTTGACCACGAACCGGTGCCACGACGTGTAGTCGAAGACCTGCGCGAGCTGCTGTTCCCAGCTGGTCGCCGTGTCGTCCGCCTTCGCCTGCTCGACGCGCTCACGGAAGAACTTGTGCAGCGACACGCGGTCTTCGGCGGTCAGCTGATCCGGATCCTTCAGCAGCAGATCCCGCGCGGTCTTGGTGCCCGGCGGCAGATCCGGGGAGACCTGCCAGACCAGCCGGACGGCGACCCGCGACGCGGTCCGCACGCGTTCCAGCCGCGCGTTCATCCCGTCGACGAGGTCGTTGGCCTGCCGGATGCGGGCCGCGAGATGACGGCGGGTGTCGCCGGTCAGCGTCTTGTCGAACAGGTCGCTCTCGCGGTCGGTGATCTCGTGCCTGCTCTGTTCCGCTTCCGCGTAAAGGATCTTGAGCAGTTCGGCCGCGCCGACCCGCAGCCCGTCGACGACGGCGGTGAAGATCTGGACGTCCTCGTCCGTCTCCAGATCGAGTTCCGCGCGCGAGCTGAGCGTGTTCCGGCACGTGTGCACGGCTTCCGACAGCCGGTGCAGTGCCTCGCCGAGGTTGCTCGGCGCGTGCGGCACGGACGGCCACGCCGCGGCCACCAGCCGGGCCGTGTCGAGCGCGGCACGGACACTCTCGGACGCGGACAGGGTGGCCTGGAACTTCGGCAGATCCTCGATCCCGCCGTCCGCGGGGAAGATCCCGGTGGCGAGCTTCCGGAACCGGAGCGCGGCGGCGTCCTGCTTCTTGGCCGCCTCTTCGCGTGCCCGCGCGTCGGTGGTCCGGCGGACGCCGAGCGCGCCCAGCGACACCGCGAGCTCCTTGGCGTCGGCGTTCGCGGCGCGGAGTTCGCCCGAGAGTTCACGCAGTTTCGTGCGCAGGCCGTCGATCTCGGCGAGCACCTCGCGCTGGCCGGTGCCGACCGTCCCGTCGATCGCGTCGAGCATCGCGGTGAGCTTGGTGCGTTCGGCCTCCGCGTCGGCGGCCTCCTCCTCGCGCCGGGCCGCGTTCCCCTCCGACCGGTCCGCCTGCTCGGCGCACAGCTCGGCCCGCTGGGTCGCGGTGAGCAGGTTTCCGTGCTCGTACAACCAGTTCTCGCCCTGGTCGGAGTACGTGCGCAGGGCCGTCGCGAGTGCGGCCAGCGGCGCGCGTTCGGTCGGCAACCCGGATTCCGAAGCCTGCGCGGTCAGCTCGTGCAGCGCGGTCTTGGCCTCGATCTCCAGCGCGGAGACGGCGCCCTCCAGATGCCGGACGGCGGCGTCGGCGGCGGTCAGCTCGGCCTCGGCCGTGGTCAGTTCCCCTGTGGCGGCAAGGAGATCGTCGTGACCGGGGCGGGCGGCGCGTTCGATCTTGATCAGCTCGCGCCTGCCGCGCAGGGCGGCCAGTTCGCCCTCCAGCTCGGCGATGGTCTTTTCACGGAGGGAGATCTTGTCCCGCAGCGCGGCGATGCGGCGTTCGCGCGCACGCAGCCGCGCGGAACCGCCGATGTAGGCCGGGGCGTCCTTCGTCCAGCTGCCCGACAGGCTGCCCATCCGCCAGCCACCGTCCGCGCCGATCGCCGCGGGACCGGCGGGGAGGGTGTCGTCGAACGCGATCACTTCCAGGATCCGGCGGATCTTCGTCGGGGAAACCTCCGCGTCGGGTTCCGGCACGAGGACGTCGGCGAGCGAACGACCGGAGGCCACCGGCAGCGTCCCGGACTCCGCGAGCACGTCGTGGCCGTCAACGACCCCGTGGGAGTTCACCCAGGCGTCCAGCAGTCCGGCGCCTTCGAGCGCGGCCTCGATCCCCGCGTGGCTGCTTTCCGGGACCGAGCCGGCGAAATCGACCAGCCGCCACAACGGCGCGCCGCTCATCTCGGCCCGGTCCGCCGTGCGGGTGCGCGGCGGCTCGGGCGCGAGGATGTTCTCCGTTTCGAGCACGCCCGCCTCGACGAGGAGTTCGTCGTGCTCGGCGCGCGCGGTGGCCAGCGCGGCACCGGTCGCCGCCTCCCGCCGGATGATGTCTTCGAGCACGGTCTCGGCGACGACGCCGAGCCTGCCCAGCAGCGAGACCTCCGCCTCGGCGTCCCGCACGACCGCTTCCACGTCGGGGAACCGCAGCTCGCGGCAGCCGATCGCCCATTCGGCGAGCCGGGTGCGCAGATCGCTCAGCGCGAGTTCCCGCGTCGCCGTCGTGAGTTCGACCCGCTCCTGCGCGACCGAGAAATCCGCTCGTGCGCGGTCCAGATCCGCCTCGGCCTGGTGACGTCGTCCGACGGCGCGTTCGTGTTTGTCCAGTGCCCGGCCGAGCGCCTCGACCTGGTCGCGTTTGCCGCGGACGGCGGCCTGCAGCAACGGGCGGAGCCGGGCCGGTTCGTCCAGCCCGGCGACGAGTTCGTCGTGTACCCCGGCCAGATTCGCGCGGGTCGCGGCGGCGCGGACCTCGGTCTCCAGCGAGCGCACGAGGTCGGCCTGCCGTTTCGCGACCTGCTTCGCCGCCCGTGAGCGCTCCTCGTCGGCGTCCGCCTCGGCACGGAGCCGGTCCGCGTCCGCGCGCAGTGCCTCCGCTTTCTCGCTCGTGGACAAGGTCCGTTGCCGCAGCTTGTCGAGCTCCTGGCCCTTGCGGTACGACTCGGATTCGGTCAGCCCCGACAGACGCGCTTCGGTCTCTTCGACGTCTTTTTCGAGCTTCGCCGCCCGTTCCTCGGCGGCCTCCTTCTTCGCGGCGACCTCGTCGTGCTCCTCGGCCGAACGGCGGGCGGCCGCGGCGAGTTCGTCGAGTTCCGTGGTGGCGTTGATGAGGTTCGCGGCGCCCGCGCGCAGCACACGCTGGGCGTAAGTCTTCTGCCGCGCGGCGAGCGCACGGGTCGCGTCGACCTCGGTCTCCAGCGAGCCCAGCCGCTCGCGTTGCGCGTCGAGCCGCTCGAAACCCTCGGCGAGATCCGCGATCTCCTGCTGCCCCAACGGCGGAAGCGCGCGGGAGAGCAGGTTGGACAGCAGGCTCGGGTCGAGCCGCTGCGAGAGTTTGGGCATCCGCAGCTGGAGCAGCGCGGTGATCAGCGCGTCGTAGCGCTGTTCGCTCAAGGTGGGGAACAGTTTCGCGCGGATCTCAGCGCGGTACTCGGCCGCGCCGTCGTGCACCGTCCCGTGCTCGCCGAGCGTCTCCTCCAGCGCGCCCTTGGTCAGCGGCTGACCGGCCTCGTTGACCAGCGGCAAGCCGTCGCCCACGCGCAGATCGGTGGTGAAGAAGTCGGCGTGCACCGTGCTGGTGTGCGTGCTGGCCTGGAGCCGCGCGCCGCAGGTGAACCACTTCTCGCCCGACATGCCGAATTCGAGCCAGACGTACCCGACCCGCGTGGCGCCGGACGCGCCTTCGCCCATCAGGTTCCAGTGCATGCTGCGCTCGCTGGTGCCGAACGTCGACAACCGGTTGGCGCGCAGGCTCGCGTCGAACAGGAACGGCAGCAGCAGCTCCAGCGCCTTCGACTTCCCGCTCCCGTTGGGACCGCGCAGCAGCAGGCGCCCGTCGTGGAACTCGAAGATCTCGTCGTAGTAGCGCCAGATGTTGAGGATGCCCGCACGGGAGGGGATCCACCTCGTCACGGTCACGGCGCCTCCTCGGTGCGGTCGGTGTACCTCGCGGCGGCCGGGAGCGGCCGGACGAGTTCGGCTTCGGTGCGGACCAGTCCGAAGCCGGTCAGCACGGCGAGCGCGTCGACGGTCAGCCGTCGCACGCCGTCCTTGCCCCGGTAGGTCTTGGCCCAGCGCGGGAAGCGTTTCAGCAGTTTGGCGGCCGCCTTCTGCAGGTAATCGATGGTCCGCGGCTCGTCGAGCGCGTCGAGCAGCAGGAGCGCGGCGACCTTGGCGTTGCTGCCGTCGTCCGGGAACCGCTCGTCGGTGGCCAACCCGTCGACATCGACGAGCAGCACACCCTCCGCGCGCTCTTCGAGGACGAAACCGCCCTGCTCGGCGGCACGCCGCAGCAACTGGCGTCCGGTCGGCGTGCCGAGGTACGCGCGTTCCTCCGCGGTCAGTTCGGCGAAGTACAGCACCGGATCGTCGACGAGACGGCGGAACACCGTGTGCCGCAACCACAGGTTCCGCTGGACGTCCGACGCGCTCGGCGTGTCCTCGTGGCGGCCGGAGGAAAGGCCGTAGCGCTGCTCGTGCGACACCGCCTCCAGCAGTTCCTCGAACCGCAGCGCGACATCGTCGGCGGGCACGGCCAGTTGGGAAGGACCGACCGGCGAGGCGAGCAGCCGAAGCAACAGTGTCGCGTCGACCCGGAACAGCACCTTCGCCGCCGGATCGTCCACAAAGGACTCCGGATCGCCGTCGGCGGCTTCGAGCACGCCGTAGGACTCCAGCAGTTTGAGGACGTCCACGAACGCCAGCCGCTCCGCCCTGGTGGCGACGTCGAACGTGGTGACGAGATCGTCGGCGGCGCTCGCCTGCGCGACGCGGCCGGCGAGGAGCCCGATGGTCGTCACCGGCACGGTCAGCAGTTCGGCCGCCACCACGCACAGCAGGACGTAGCGGCGGCGGTCGAACGCCGCGCGCCCGGAGCGCAATCGTCGCGCCGGTCGGGTGGGGTCGGCGGCCGCGCGGACCTTGACCAGCCGCGCGTAGCCGAGCCGCGGTTCGACCGTGAGTGTCCAACCGCAGTAGTAGTCGAACCACTGCCGGATGGGTTCGCGGCGGCGCCGGATGAGGTCGAAGGTCTCGGGGGAGCCGCGTTCGCCGATCAGCGGGGTGGCCAGCAGGGCCCGGATCCCGCGCGCGACCTCTTCGCGTTCCGCGATGACCAGTTGGTTCGTGAGGCTCACGCACCGCCTCCGGCCGTGCTGATCTCGATTTCGTAGTCGGGGCCACGGAAGACGCCGCTCGTGGTGGTCAGGCGCGCGACCGCGCCGTTCCGCGGTGGCCGCAGGACGATCTCGATCTGGCCGTCGGACGTCGTGCTCCGCCGCGCGCCCTCCGCGCCGGGAGGCCTGCCCAGCGCCTGTCCCAGCAGGTCCAGCAGCCGCTCGAAAACGGTGTGGTCCAGCTTCTCGAACGCCGAAAGCCGCACGACGCCGCCGGTGTCGAGCATGTTCCACGCCGCTTCGAGCTCGGCGCGTTCCTGCAGGGCCTTTTCGGCTCTCGCGGCTCTGATCGCGCTGACGTCGCGGACCCGCCCGGTCCGGGTGAACCGCTCGGTGCGGCCGGCGGAGCGGAGCAGTTCCGACACCTCGACCGGCGGCGCGTCGAGCCATGAGGCCGTCGTGCTGACCACTTCCGGGTCGGCGTGGGCGAGATGCGCGTGCCGCGCGGAGCTCAGCCCGAACATCGTGGACCACAGGCGATGCAGGTCCTCCTGCGCCGGGACGACGGTGAACCACCGCGCCAGCTCGCGGAAATCGGCGACCGCGCTGCTCGCGCGCCGTCGCGACTCGGTGATCCGGTCCAGCACCTGGAGAAGCGTGATGATCGCCCGCCGCGCGAGGTTGTGGAGGTCCTCGACCCGCGGTGTAGCCCCGTCCTCGGGCAGGAACCACGCGCGCAGCCCGTCCCACCGCGCCTTGCGGACGTCGAGCCAGCGCTGATCCGGGTTGAGGAGGGCCGCCCCGTTGAGAGCCCGCCGGTGCACGCGCTCGATGCCGTGGTCGTCGATCTCCTTGATGCGGGTGGCGATGGTGTGGGTGTGATGCTCGAGGTCGTTGAGGAACTCCTGCAGATACGCGACCGTCGCCGCCTTGACCTCGTGGAACGTCGCGAGGTCGGCCTCCGCGTGCAGCAGGCGCTGGAGGTCGCCGTTGAAGCGCTTCGTGTTGTCGCGGAACGCTTCGAGGTGGCCCTCGACTTCGGTGAGCGTGCTGAACACGCGCCTGTCGGTGCCGTCTTCGAGCTGCTTCGCGAGCTCACCGAGCCGTTCGCCGAGCGCTTCGAGCGTCGCCGTCTGAAGCGCCCCGGTCGCGTTGAGCACCTCGTTCGCGCGGACCACACCCGCGTACGCCGCCTCGCCCTGCCGGGTCAGCGCGTACTGGAGATTGCGGCGCTCGTACTCGGACGCGGTCCGGTAGTCACCCGCGTGGCTCTGGACGACGTCGAGGTGGCCCTGGCCCTTGAGCTGGTCCAGCGCTTTGACGAGGTCTTCGTCGGCGAGCGTCTCCAGCCAGCCGACCTCACGCAGCCGCGTGCGGACGTCGTCGATCCCGAGCGCCGTCTCCAGCCGCTCGTTCGCCTCACCGAAGGCGTGCAGGATCGCCAGGGGAAGCCCTGATCTGCTCCCGTCGGTGAAACGGAACAGCTCGGGCGGTACACGGAACGGATCCATGCGTCCTCCGGCGGATGGTGCGTGGAGGTACACGTTAGGGGGTCACCCAGGCGAGCCCGAACGGCCCATCTTTTTCACGCAGAGTGCTCACGTCGTGAACATCTCGAGACGCACCGTGGTCCCCTCGACGGTGACCCTGCGGTAGACGTGACGACCGTTGACGACCCGGTCGTCGTTCAGGACCCCGGGCGCGAAGTTCGACCCTTCGAGCAGCTTGGGCACGTCCTCCGCAGGCAGGGTGAGGACGACGACGTAGCGCGAGTCGATACCCCGGTCGTACTGCGTCTCCAGCACCTTGCCGCTGGCGGGCATCGAGATCCCGCCGAACCGGAAGGCGTCCTCCGGCGTCGGGCTCGGCGGGGGCGTCGCACAGCCGGCCAGGAGGAGGGCGAGGACCGCGAGGAGGGCTTTCACCTAGCGTGAGACGCACGGTGGACGTAAGCGTTCCGTCACACTTGGACGGGGATGACAGGGGCGGTGCGACACGTTGTACTGGGTGTCAACGACCGAAGGAGATCTACAGTGACGGAAAAGGCTGTTCTCGCGGGCGGCTGCTTCTGGGGCATGCAGGACCTGTTCCGCCGGCACCCCGGGGTCGTCTCCACCAGGGTCGGCTACACCGGCGGCGACGTGCCGAACGCGACCTACCGCAACCACGGCTCCCACGCCGAAGGCATCGAGATCGTCTTCGACCCCGCGCAGCTGACGTATCGGCAGATCCTGGAGTTCTTCTTCCAGATCCACGACCCGACGACCCGCAACCGCCAGGGCAACGACATCGGCACGAGCTACCGGTCGGCGATCTTCTATACCGACGACAAGCAGAAGCAGGTCGCCGAGCAGACGATCGCCGACGTCGACGCCTCCGGGAAGTGGCCGGGCAAGGTGGTCACCGAGGTGACCCAGGCCGGTGACTTCTGGGAAGCCGAGCCGGAGCACCAGGACTACCTGGAACGCATCCCGAACGGCTACACCTGCCACTACGTGCGGCCGGAATGGCAACTCGGGGAGCGCTGATCGTCGCGCTGCACGTCTCTTCCGTGCACGCGTACGAGGGCCGTCCCTCTGACGGCCCTCGCCACGATCCCACTCCGGTCTCGCGCGACCACGTCGAGGTGCGCGCGGGACTGGGGCTGGTGGGGGACCGGTACTTCAACCATCCCGCGCATCGCTCGGCCGCGGTGACGCTCTTCTCTTCCGCTGTCCCTGGTGATCCGCTGCTGGCCCGGCGGAACATCGTGCTGTCGGGCTTCGATGTGGACGCTGTGCCACGAGGCTCCGTGGTGACTCTGGATTCCGGTGACGGTCCTGTGCGGTTTGAGGTGCACCGGCCCGCGAATCCGTGCGCTTGGATGGACGTCGTCTACCCTCGCGGGACTTTCGCCGCCCTGCGGGGCCGCGGTGGGAAGCGCTGCGTGCCGCTGGACGACGGCGTCTTACGCGTCGGTCCGGTAGAGATCTACTAGGCCCTTTTTGATCTGCTCCGCCGTCATCCTCTGGCGCTGGTAGACGTACTGCGCCGCAGCCAGCGGCGCCAGGATCGCATCGGCCCTGAAGTGCACGTCCGCTTCCGGCTCGATCTCGCTGATCAACGCGACCAGGTGACTGTGGTGCAGCCTGTACGCGCCGGTCACGAATCGAGCCATCGGCGTCTCCGTCTCCGCGACCATCAGCAGCTCGCCATGCGTCTCAAGCCTGTCGACGTACGCTTCCAGGAACGCCCTCAGTCTTTGAGCCGCCGCAGCCCCGGGTCCCAACGGCGGCGGCCCACTGATGAACGCTTCCTGGAACTCGCGCTCGTTCTCGTCGAGTAGCGCCTGCGCCAACGCCCCCTTGTCCGGAAATCGGCGATACACAGTTCCGATCCCGACGCCCGCCTCCGCCGCGACCTCGTCCAACGCGAGCCCGTCGATCCCTTTGGCCGCAACGAGCTTGGCCGCCGCGCGGACGATCTTCTGCCGGTTGCGAGCCGCGTCCGCCCGCTCTGGAGTCCCGGCTCCTGCGATGGGAAGCACCTCGTGAGCCTAACCGGTGGACAAGTGGAACTTTCTCCAGTTAACTAAGTGGAGAAACTTCCACTTAAGGAGACTTGGATGTCCGTCGAACACTTCACGAGCGATGACGCTTCGACCTGGTTCCAGCGGCTCGACCAGCAGATCTTCTTGGCCGACGTCCTCGCGCAAGACAGCGGCGCGGCCATGTCCGTCGGCTTCGCCCGCTACGGCAAAGGGGAGAAGAACCCCTGGAAGATGACCTACGACGAGGCCCTCGTCATCACTTCGGGCGTTTTCACGGTCGAGGGCCCTTCGGGCTCTGTGACGGCTCGGGCCGGCGAGGCGATCTACCTGCGTTCCGGTGCCGAGGTCGTCTACGTGGCCGAGGAGGACACGGAACTCGTCTATGTCACCTATCCGCATTGGCTGGCCGCCACGGAGTCGTCGGCCGAAGCGCATCGCCTCGACGACTTCCACGAGGCCGGGTAAAGGACTACCGCGTCATCTCTTCCAGGAACTCCTGGGTTTCGGGGTCTTCCGAGAAAATCGCCGTTCCGCGCATCCCGCGAGTGAGCAGGACTTTGTACGTGTTCTTGATCAATGCGCTGAAATGCAGCTCGTCGGCTTTCTTGACCTCGGAGTCCTTGGAGTTCGCCCGGACCGCGCACCACATGCCGTCACGGCGGACGAGGTCCTTGCCGAAGATCACGCCAGACCAGTCGTATTCGAAGCCCTGGGCGGTGTAGATGCAACCGACCTGGCCGAACCCGCGTTCGTCCGTCGCCCAGTAGCTGGATCCGGGCACGTCGGGCACCGACTTCTCGCCCTTCGCGTTCCAAGGCCGTTTCCACTCGCCGAGCCGGACGTCGTCCACGAGGCGAAGGCCGTCCGGAGTCTGGACGGGATCGCTCCACGGCCAACAGAAGCCGGCCGTCAGCCGACCTCCTCCGCCATGCCTGGACCGTTGCTCCAGCACCCAGGATTCCAGGGCTTCGGGAGACGCGGCGGTGGTCAAGGTGATGCCTTCGTCGAGCGGGCCCGCGAGCTTGCTCCACGGTATCGGCGGTTCGGCGGAGCCGAGTCCGAGCAGCCTCGCGACCCAAGTGTCGTAGGAAACCGAGCCGCCACAACGCAGCTGATCGTGCAGGCGGACGACCTCGACCTCACAGCCGAGAGCATGGGCGGCCGTGGTGATCTCCTTGAGCGAGCCCATTTCACCAGGCCGCACGACCTGGTGCTCGTCGAGAAGGAACACCGGAACGGTCGCCACGTTGATGAGTTCGTTGACCTGCCGATCGGCGCGTTCGCGCTTCTCCTTCTTCGTGAACCTGTCGACACCCCTTTCCCGGATGCGATGTGCTTCGTCGCAGATCAGGACGTCCAGTTCGCGAGGTTCGCAGCCCACGTAGGCGTTGAAGTACTTGAACAACCCCTGGACACGAGTGCTTCCGCGGCCCGCGTACTTGCGCATGGTCGAGGTGAACGACTTCGAGCCGGTCGCGTGGTGGACGGCGCGGCCTCGTCGGGCCAGCTCGCCGAGAAGGCTCAATGCGATGACACTCTTGCCCGAGCCCGGTCCGCCTTCGACGATGACGACCGTGCGGGTCTGAGCCGCTCGAGACCGCTCGACAGCCTGCAAGACGAGTTCGTACGCGACCTTCTGCTCGTCGAGGAGAACGAACTGCTCGCGATCCTTGATCTCGGCCGCGGCGAGGTCGAGCAACGGCTTGGTGGGACGGTGCGCGAACCCGCTCAGTTCGTCACCGGCGGCGATGTTGGTCCGCCGGGGTGCCGAGCTGTCGAGGACCGCGTTGAAGTGCTCGCCCATCGCCGCCTTGTCGTCCATGGTGAACAACCGGCTGGCGGGACGAGGATTGTCCTTGAGGAGACCGGACACATCGGCACGTCGAGCGTTGTGCAGGTACACGGCCGCGTGTATGGCCTGTGGCCGCTCCACCAGCGCGGGGGTGTGGTCCACGAAATACTGGCGGTACCCGTGCACCTGTTCGGCCGGATGGAGGTGTTTTCCCGGCAGGCCGGGAATGTTGATCACCTCGGACAGGTAGGACTCGGCCTTGGACCACTGCTTGACCTCGAGGAAGACGAAAGAACTTTGCCCGCCGCGAGGGTGAACGCCGCACAGCACCACGTCGATGCGTTGCTTGCTGTGCGGTAGCTGATGTTCGAGGAGAACCTCGACGTCGCCGAGACCCGCGTCGACGAGATCCGCCAACACGATGGGCAGGCTCCGTTGCCAGGAGGCCACTTCGCTGGTTCCCACCCTGCTGCCGAGGGCGAATCCGGCTTGTTCCTGCAACCGGCTGTGCAGATGTCCCGCACGGGCTTCGATCAAGAGATCGGCCGCGCTGCCGCGCGCAAGAGCCACTCGTCCCTCCCCTGGGCGTGGGTCGCTCGAATGCTCCCCAGCTGTCGATCATAACCCGCTAGAGTGATTCTTGCCTTCACGCAATGGCGCGAAAGGCCAAGAGACGGGAACGGCCCTGGGGAGGGTGGCTTGCCGGTCATCAAGACCGCGTACGACCTGCGCGAAGAACTTCAGCACAAGCGGATCCTGATAGAGCTGTCAAAACACGTGGGCATCCCGTTCAGGGGGTCCGAGGAGTCGGGTGAGATCGGCTCGTGGAAGCGCAGCCTGCCGGTACTCGCCAACACGTTGTGCGCCGCGAGGCTCGGCCACGTGCAGGTGTTGCTGGAATACAAGCTTCCATACAGCCCGAAGCGGGTGGACGCCATCCTCTGTGGCGTCCACCCGGAGACCGGCAAGCCCTCCTATGTGCTCGTCGAGCTGAAACAGTGGGAAAAGGCGAAAGCCACTGGCGCCGGTCTGGTGCTGACTCCCTACGGTAAGAAGCAGCCTGACCTGCATCCGGCGGAACAGGTCAGACGGTATTGTCGCCAACTACTCGACTTCGTCCCGGCGTTCGCACGTATTCCAGGTCAAGTCAAGGGAATCGCGTACATGCACAACGCCGTGCGCGGAGCCGACTGGTCGTTGGACGAGTTCGAGTTCGACGACTTCGGCCAGCTCTACACTTCGGATCTCCAGGCGGACCTGGTCGCCGACCTGTGGTCCTTGCTGGACACGGATCCCGCCACCGCGGGCGCGGCGATGGCAGCCGCTCACGAATTGATCTCGGCTCCGCCGTCCCCAGCGCGGAACTTGCTGAAGACAGCGGCGGACGCTTTTGATGACAGGGACGATTTCGTCCTTCTCGATGAACAGCAGGTCGCCTACAAGACCGTGCTCGACGCGGTGGCAGAGGCCGATTCCGGTGGCGGGAAGAAGAAGGTCGTCGTCGTCAACGGAGGACCGGGCTCGGGCAAGAGCGCCATCGCGGTGACGCTTCTCGCCGCCCTCGCGAGGCAGAAGCGAAAAGCACTGCACGCGACCGGCTCGAAGGCATTCACCGAAACCTTGCGGCTGAAGGTCTCCGGTGGCGATGTTCGGTCCGGCGAGATCTTCAAGTACTTCAATGAGTTCCGCAGGGCTCCCGCGGACGCTCTCGACGTTCTGATCTGCGACGAGGCGCACCGCGTCCGAGGCATGCCTCGGCATCTGCACGGCAGAGTACGGAGCCAGATCGACGAGCTGATCGATGTCGCCAAAGTGCCGCTCTTCCTCCTGGACGAGCACCAGGTCGTGCGCCCGACGGAGATCGGTACCAAGACCGACATCGTCTCCATCGCGGAAATGAAGGGCTGCCAGGTCATCGAGATCAGTCTCGACGGCCAGTACCGTTGCGGCGGCTCGGCGAAGTTCGACGAGTGGGTGGTCAGGCTTCTGGGACTCGGTGCGGAGCCGCCGGTGACCTGGTCCGAACTCGTGGACGACACCGAAGACGAGTATGTGGTGGACTCCGTCGGATCTCCCCATGAACTGGAGAGCTGGCTTCTCCGGCAGGCCAGGCACTTCTCGGGAACGGCGCGGATGGCGGCCGGATTCTGCTGGGAGTGGCGCGACCCGGTCGAGGTCGAGGGAAGCCTGAGGTTGCTCGAGGACGTGCAGATCGGCGGCTGGCGGCGGCCTTGGAACGCCAAGCAGGGTTTCGACGTACCGGGCGTTCCATCGGCTTCACTGTGGGCCTCCGAGCCGGACGGGTTCGGACAGGTCGGTTGCATCTACACCGCGCAGGGTTTCGAATACGACTGGGCGGGCGCGATCTTCGGCGACGACCTCGTGATCCGAGACGGCGAGTGGCGCGCCCGGCGCGATTTCTCCTTCGACAAATCGGTGAAGGCCGCCGATCCCGCTGACTTCGACCGATTGGTCCGCAACACCTACAAAGTGCTCATGACGCGCGGAATGCAGGGATTGTGCGTTTACTCCACGGATGACGAGACCAACGCCTTCCTTCGTGAGTACGCGCGGTAGGCGCGATGGCGGGCGGTGCGAAGGTGGCGCCGACTTCGGTGTCCGCTGGAACTCCTCACCCGGCTCGACGTCGGGCTGGATGATCTTCCGGTAGACGCGGGCCGGCGCCTGGAAAGAACTTCTCCCTCAGGGTGCCGCCGGTGTACTCGCGTTGCATGAGACCTTGGTCCCGCAGCACCGGGCAGACATGGTCGACGAACTCGGCGAAGCTGGTCGGCAGGACGACATACTGCAGGTTGATGCCGTCCACGCCGGCCGCTTGCCAGCGCGCGACATCTTCGGCGATCTGGTCCGGAGTTCCGGCGAGGCGTCTGTTGCCGATCCTGAGGATGAGTTCGCCCAGCGTCTGCTCGTCCCGCTCGCCGGCATCGAGCAGCGTCCGTAACTCCGACGGAAGGTTCTTTCGGCGGCGTAGTTCTCCCACCGGCGTCGCCGGGTCGTCTTCGGCGAAGTCGCGATCGAGGAACACCGACATCCGGGCGAGGTTGCCCTCGATGGTCTGCCGTTCCAGTAAATCGGCATCTCGACGCTTGGCCTCGGCCTCTGTGCTCCCTACGACGTAGGTGCGTGGCACGAAAACTTTGATCGACCGGGGGTGTCGGCCGGCCGCCCGGGCGGCGTGGCGGAAACCGGCGACCAACGGTGCCGCGTTCTCCGGGCTCTGCGCTCCGATGAAGACCGCTTCCGCGTGCCGTCCCGCGAACTTCCGGCCCACCGCGGACTGTCCCGCTTGGAACAGCAATGGGGTCCTCTGTGGCGACGGTTCGCACAGATGTGGGCCGTCCACCTGGTAATAGGGGCCACGGTGCTTGATTTCATGCACCTTCGCCGGATCGGCGAATTGGCGCGTGACCTTGTCCTTGACGACCGCGTCGTCGTCCCAGCTCCACTCCCACAGCTTGCAGACGGCGCTCAGGTAGTCCTGCGCCCTTTCATAGAGCTCGTCGTGGTCGGGAAGGCCTCCATAGCCCAGATTCCGGCCCGCTCCCGGCAAGAAGGAATTGACCACGTTCCACGCGACGCGCCCCTGGGTAAGATGATCCAAAGTGGACATACGTCGAGCGAAGGCGTACGGCGGTTCTTGCAGGATGTTCTGGGTGTAGGCGAAACCGAGATGCTCGGTGTGGTGAGCGAGCAGTGGGATCAGCAGGGAGAAGTCGAGGGTGGGGAACTGCATGCCCTCGTGCACGGCCGAGTCACGGGACCCGCGGTACCGCGCGTATGGCGCGATCACATCGGCATTGAACAACGCGTCGAATCGCCCGCGCTCGAGAAGCCGGGCGAGATCGATCCACATCTGCGGGTTGGCGTATTCCAGTTGCCGGCTGTCGGGTTCCGCCCATAAGCCTTGGGCATGATGCGACACCGTCGCCATGGAGAATGCGTTGAAGAGCATTCGTGGCCGAGGATCCACGCTTACGGACTCCTGTTTTGCTTGTTCCGTTCGTTCGTGCGCTTCAGTCGTCGAACCTGGCTTTAGCCGGAAGAAGGCACGGAACTCGGTTCGTTGTCTCGCGCACCCCAGGCTCTGGAATCGTAATGGAGGAGGAACGGCATGTGTCCCGGCAAACGGTTGATCTTGCCCGGGAACCGGGCGAGCACCGCGGGCCCGCCGAAGGTGGATGTGCGGCCGCAAGCCGAGTGATGTGCCCCCGGCAGGATTCGAACCTGCGACACCCGCTTTAGGAGAGCGGTGCTCTATCCCCTGAGCTACGAGGGCATGTACTGCCAGGCGCAGCCTACCGGGTGACGCGAGCCGCCCGAGCGCGAGGTCGCAAGTCACACCCGGGCGGACCAAGCGGCCGGCCCGGTGAAAGTCCGAAATGCCCCGAACGGCGGTTGCCCGGCAGGCTGGCGACAGCATGCGGCCGGACAGCGACAGTGGCCGTCCAGTGACACTCGACCTGCGGATCCGCCCGGGAGCGGCGACACTCGATCCAGGCAAAACAGGGTCTGAATCGAGCGCTAGATCGACACAGATGACCCGCGCGGGTCACTCGTACGTGTCTGGTTTCGAAACCCTGAACAACAGTAGGTAATCTTCGTTAACGGGACGCGAGACGCCGCTCCCCCGGCTGCCGGAGGGCTTCGTTGATCAAGCTCATGTTCGCCGACGACGAGGAACTGGTCCGTTCGGGCCTGCGTGCCATGATGTCGGGCGCTGCCGATATCGAGATCGTGGGCGAGGCGAGCGACGGGAGATCAGCGGTCGAGGTCGCCCGGAGGTACCACCCCGACGTCGCGCTGCTCGACATCAAGATGCGGGCGCCCGACGACGGCATTCGCGCGCTCAGGGCGATCTTGGCCCTGCCGGATCCGCCGACCGTGGCCATGTTGACCACGTTCGACATCGACGACTACGTCAGTCTCGCGCTCAGGCTCGGGGCCAACGGCTTCCTCCTCAAGGACATCGACCCGGCGGCGCTGCTCAGGGCGGTGCGCGACCTGGCCCGCGGCGGCGCGGTGCTCGACCCTGGGGTCGCGGCGCGCATGGTGCAGTCGCATCGGGACGAACAGCGGGCCGCACAGCCGGCGCGCAAGCTGCTCGCCTCGTTGTCCGAGCGGGAGCGTGAGGTCGTCGGGCTGATCGGTCAGGGGCTGTCCAACGCCGAGATCGGCGGCCGCCTTCACCTGTCCGAGGCCACGGTCAAGGGTTACGTCTCGGCGGTCCTGTCCAAGATCGGTGCGGCGAACCGGGTGCAGGCCGCGCTGCTGGCCTACCGCGGTGGCCTGCTCGACCAGTAATGATCCTCACCGCCCTCGAGTTCCTCGGCTTGATCGCGTTCGCCGCTTCGGGGGCGCTCGCGGCGGTGCGGTCCAGGTTGGACGTCTTCGGAGTCGTGGTCGTCGGGTTGACGACCGCGCTCGGCGGCGGGGTCATCCGCGACGTCCTGCTCGGGATCACGCCGCCCACCACCCTGCGGACCTGGCCTTATCTCGCGGTCTGCGGCGGGACGGCGCTGATCGTGTTCGTCTTCCATCCGCAGATCGCGAAGCTGCGGCGTGCCGTACTCCTCGCGGACGCGCTCGGGCTCGGGGTGTTCGCGACGGCGGGGACCACCATCGCGTTGAACGCGGGCGCCACTCCCTACGCGGCGTGCCTGATCGGCATGACGACGGGTATCGGCGGCGGTGCGGTGCGTGATCTCCTGCTGCGGGAAATCCCGCTCGTGCTGCGGAAGGAGATCTACGCGGTCGCGGCGCTCGCGGGGGCCGTACTCGTCGTGATCGGTCACGCTCTGCGACTGCCACCGGGGCCGGTGACGGTGGTAGCAGCCGCCGCCGTCGTGGGGGTCCGGATGCTCGCTTTGTGGCGTAGATGGAACGCACCTGTTGCAAAAGGGCCCGAGACCGGCTGAAACGTCTTCCGGACCGCCGGATTTCCTTTGTTGGTTCTGTGTGTGTTCTTAGGCGAGTCTCAGCACTCTGCGTAAGACTGTCGCCATGCGCATCCTCGTAGTGGACGACGACAGGGCCGTCCGTGAATCACTCAGGCGATCCCTTGAGTTCAACGGGTACCAGGTGGAACTGGCCGGGGACGGCGCGCAGGCCCTGGAAGCGATCATCGCCAACAGACCGGACGCGATGGTCCTCGACGTGATGATGCCGCGGCTCGACGGCCTGGAGGTCGCCCGGAGGCTGCGGAGCACCGGTGACGACCTGCCGATCCTCGTGCTGACCGCGCGAGACACCGTTTCGGATCGCGTGTCCGGCCTCGACGCCGGGGCCGACGACTACCTGCCGAAGCCCTTCGCGCTCGAAGAGCTGCTCGCGCGCCTTCGCGCGCTTCTGCGCCGGGCGATCCCGGATCCGCAGGCCGGTCAGAACGCCGAGGTCCTCTCGTTCGCGGACCTCACCTTGGACCCGGGGACGCGCGAGGTGCGCCGCGCCGGGCGGGAGATCAGTCTCACCAGGACCGAGTTCGCCCTGCTGGAGCTGTTCCTCTCGTACCCGAAGCACGTGCTGACCCGCAGCCGGATCCTGGAGGAAGTATGGGGATACGACTTCCCGACGTCGGGCAACGCGCTGGAGGTCTACGTCGGTTATTTGCGCCGAAAGACCGAGGCTGGGAACGAACCGAGGCTGATCCACACGGTGCGGGGAGTGGGCTACGTGCTGAGGGAAACCCCGCCGTGACGGAGCCGGTCCCGGTCGTCGACGTGTCCGAAAAGGATCCGCGCGGCGACCGCTGGGGCACGCGGCGCTTCTCGCTCCGCGGCAGGGTGACGCTGCTCGCCGCCGCGTCGGTGGCGGGCGCGGTGGCGCTGGTCTCCCTCGGCGCGTATCTCGTCGTGCGCGACAACCTCTACCAGCAGGTGGACGACAACCTGCTCGCCCGCGCGCAGGCCGCGGTCGATTCGCCGCAGGTGCAGACCGAACTGCAGCAGGTCCCCGGCGCCTTCCTGGCCAGCGCGGACCTGCAGATCGGCCAGCTGACGGTGGGGCAGAAGGTCCGGCTGACCTATCCGCAGTCCGGCAGCCGCCCGCCGTACGGCGACGACGAGATCGCCGTCGCCTCCGGGGACAAGGCCTTCTCCCTGCGCACCGACCCGAAGACCGACAGCCGGGTCGTCGCCCTCCCGCAGGGCGCCGGCCAGGCGATGGTGCTCGCCCAGTCGCTCGGCCCGACCAAGCGCACCCTGAACGAGCTTTCCGTGGTCCTGTTCCTGATCGGCGGCGCCGGGATCCTGGTCGCCGCGGCGGCGGGAACGGCGGTCGCGAGAGCGGGGCTGAGGCCGGTCGACCGGCTCACGTCGGCGGCGGAACGCGTCGCCACCACGGGCGACCTGCGACCGATCCCGGTCAGCGGCGACGACGAACTCGCCCGTCTCACCCAGAGTTTCAACACGATGCTGGGCACGGTCGCCGAATCGCAGGAACGCCAACGGCAACTCGTCGCCGACGCCGGCCACGAACTGCGCACCCCGCTGACGTCGTTGCGCACGAACCTGGAGCTGCTCCTGTCCGCGAGCAGGCCGGGCGCGCGGACGCTGTCCGACGAGGACCGCAGCGACATCGAGGCCGACATCCGCGGCCAGCTCGACGAGCTGACCCAGCTGATCGGCGACCTCGTCGAACTCGCGCGTCAGGACGAGCCGCGGATCGAGCACGAGCGGGTCGAGATGGTCGACGTCGTCGAGCGCGCGCTGGACCGGGCACGCCGCCGCGCGGGCGAGATCGAGTTCGACGTCTCGCTCCAGCCGTGGGTGCTGACCGGCGACACCAGCGCGCTGGAACGCGCGGTGCTGAACCTGCTGGACAACGCGGTGAAGTTCTCGCCGGAGGGCTCGACGGTCGGGGTCCGGCTGTACCCGGTCGGCGACGGCACGGCGGTACTCGAAGTCGAGGACTCCGGGCCGGGGATCGCCGACGAGGATCTGCCGAAGGTGTTCGACCGCTTCTACCGCTCGTCGGAGGCGCGGACGCTGCCCGGTTCCGGGCTCGGCCTCGCGATCGTCCAGCACGCGGCGCAGCGGCACGGCGGCGACGTCTACGCGGGCCGCGCGTCCACCGGCGGCGCGCTGATGACGTTGCGGCTCCCGGGAGCCCCGGCCTGATGGGTGATTACGGCAAGGGCCTCGAACTGCTCCGGCTTCTCGGCGGCGTCGAGAACCCCGCGGTGCTGGAGCTGTTCGACGCAGTCGAGGCGACGGACTACGGCAGGGAAGCGGTCGCCTTCGTCTATGGCGGCGTCTACCAGCGGCCGGGGCTTTCGCTGGCACAGCGGCAAGTGATCACCGTCGCGGCGCTGGAGACGTTGGGATACGCGGAGGCGCAGCTTCGGTTCCACCGCGACGCCGTGGCGAACGTCGGCGGTGACCTGGCACAGGACGACGAAACGACGCGGCGGCTCAAGCGGATCGCGGTGTACACGGCGAAGGGCGGCGTGGCGCCGGAACTGGCCGACGTCCTTCAGGAAGCGAAGGACGCGGGTGAGCTCCGGGAGGCCGTCGAGGCGATCCTCCATCTCGCCGTGTACGTGGGCTTCCCCGCCGCGCTCAACGCGCTCGCCATTACGCTGACGGGTGATGAGCACCGAGAACGCGCCTGAGCTGCCGCCCCGCCGTCTGCTATGGACACTGCTGGTGGCCGCGGTGCTGCTGGCCGCGGACCAGTTGACCAAATGGTGGGCGGTCGACGCCCTCACCGACCACGCGCCGATCCCGGTGATCGGCGACTTCATCCGGTTCCGGCTGCTCTACAACCCGGGCGCGGCGTTCTCGCTGGGCGCGAACTCCACCTGGATCTTCGCGATCCTGGCGGCGGCCGCGGTGGTCGCGCTGCTGTGGATCTCCCGCAAGGTCCGTTCGGCGGGCTGGGCGATCTCGCTTGGGCTGCTGCTCGGCGGCGCGACGACCCACCTGGGAGACCGCCTGTTCCGCGAGCCCGGCTTCGCGCGCGGTCACGTCGTCGACTTCATCGACTACAACGGCTGGTTCGTCGGGAACGTCGCGGATATCGCGCTGTTCTTCGGCGCGGTCTCGTTGTTCGTGTTGAGTTTCCGCGGTGTCCCGATCGAGGGCGTCAAGGAGACGGCGGAGGAGTAACGAGGCAGAACTCGTTCCCTTCAGGGATCCGCGAGCACGACCAGCTTCGCTTCCGGCACCAGGTTGAAGAAGAGCCGCGGTCCCGATGCCGCTTCGACCAGGACCGAAGGATCCTCGTCGGGACCGGAAAACCCCAGGGAACGAAGGCGATCAAGCTCCTCTTCGTCATAGGGTGCGACTTCGTAGCCGTCGAGCGCGGCCGCCCAGAAGCGGGCGAGCGAAGCCGGATGCCGGCAGTCGAAGACGACGTCGCGAAGCCTGGCCACGGCCTCATGGTGCCAGGCGGCTCGGCTCGTCGCGCCATGTTTGATCGTGTAGGATTTTGTGTAGTTGATCCAGGGAGGCGTCTTGCTCGCGCGGCAACGACAGGCGGTGATCCTCGAGGAGGCGCGCCGGACCGGGGCGGTCCGGGTCAGCGATCTCGTCGTGAGGCTCGGCGTTTCCGATATGACGGTGCGCCGCGACCTCGACGTGCTCGCGAGCCGGGGTCTGGTCGAAAAGGTCTACGGCGGCGCCACCTCCATCGTCGGCAAGAGCACCGACGAACCCGGTTTCGAGGCCAAATCCGTGCGCCAGCGCGCGCAGAAGGAGGCCATCGCCGCCCTCGCCGCCGGGCTGGTCCGGCCGGGCACCGCGATCGGCATCTCCGCCGGCACCACCACCTGGACGCTCGCCAGGGCGCTCGACGAGGTCCCCGGCCTGACGATCGTCACGAACTCCATCCAGGTCGCCGACGTGCTGCGCGGCGCGAACCAGCCGGATCGCACGGTCGTCCTCACCGGCGGCGTCCGCACCCCGTCGGACGCGCTGGTCGGGCCGGTCGCCGTGCAGAGCCTGCGGTCGCTGCATCTGGACGTCGTCTTCCTCGGCGTGCACGGGATGGCCGACGGCCCCGGGTTCACCACGCCGAACCTCACCGAATCCGAGACCGACCGCGCGCTGGTCGAGGCGGGCCGCAAGCTGGTCGTGCTGGCCGACCACACCAAATGGGGCATCGTCGGGATCTCCACCATCGCCGGGCTCGAAGAGGCCGACGTCGTCGTCTCGGACGACGGTTTGTCCGACAACGCAAGGGAAACGCTCACCGAACAGGCGGGTGAGCTGATGATCGCCGAAACGGCGGAGACGGCTGAGGCTGAAGAAGCGTGAAGCGCACGGTTAGGCACCTGGCCGACGGCCGGGAGATCATCTACTTCGACGCACCGGGCGCGACCGAACGCACCGCCGAGGACACGCGTGACCTGCCCCGGGTCGCCGCCGCGTCGGAGATCCGGCGCGACCCGCTGACCGGCGAATGGGTCGCGATGGCCGCGCACCGGCAGACGCGCACCTACAAACCGCCCGCCGACCTGTGCCCGTTGTGCCCCACGAAACCCGGGAAACCCAGTGAGATCCCGGAGCCGGACTACGACGTCGCGGTGTTCGAAAACAGGTTCCCTTCCTTCGCCCGCAACGTCCTCGGTGATCCGTCCACAGTGGATGGAGCGGGGCTGGTACCGGTCGCGCCGGGTGTCGGTCGTTGCGAGGTCGTCTGCTTCACCAGCGACCACGACGGTTCTTTCGCCGGGCTAACGGCGAAACAGGTCCGCGCGGTCGTCGACGCCTGGGCCGACCGCACCGCCGAACTGTCCGCGATGCACGGTGTCGAGCAGGTCTTCCCGTTCGAGAACCGCGGCGAAGAGATCGGCGTGACCCTGCACCATCCGCACGGTCAGATCTACGGCTACCCGTTCGTCACGCCGAAGACCGAGCGCCTGTTGGAGGTCGCCCGCGCCTACGAGGCGGAGCACGGCCGTCCGGTGATGGGGGACGTCCTGGCCGCCGAGCGGGCGTCCGGGGAACGGGTCGTGGTCGCGGGCGAGCACTGGACGGCGTTCGTGCCGCCCGCCGCGCGCTGGCCCGTGCAGGTCCAGATCGTGCCGCATCGCCAGGTGCCCGACATCCCGGCGCTTTCGGACGCCGAGCGTGACGACTTCGCCGACGTCTACCTCGAAGTCCTCCGCCGCTGCGACGGGCTCTACGACCGGCCGTTGCCCTACATCGCGGCCTGGAACCAGGCGCCCGCCAAACGCGACCGCGAACTCGGCTGGCTGTACCTGGAGGTCTTCTCGGTCCTGCGGTCCAAGGACAAGCTGAAGTACCTGGCGGGTTCGGAGTCCGGGATGGCCGTGTGGATCAACGACGCCACCCCCGAGCAGATCGCGGACAGGCTGCGCGCCACCCGCTGACAGGGCCATACTCATGTGCGATGCACAGCTTTGGCTCAGGAACTTCTCAGGACCATCCCGCAAGGTGAAGACATGACCGAGAACGACGCCGAGAAGGCGCGGCCCGCCGGCGATCGGCCGGAGGCGGAGCAGAGCGCGAACTGGGCGGCTCAGCCCGCGCCGCAGCAGCCCGACGCGACCGGCCTCGGCGGCCATGCCACTCCGCACACCGGAGCGCAGCAGGCCTACCCCGCGGAGCAGCAGTACAACCCGTGGTCGCCGCAGGCCCAGCAGACTCAGACCCAGGAACACCAGGCGCAGGGCCAGTACACCCAGGGGCACCAGATCCCCGGCCAGCAGACGCCGTTCACCCAGCCGGGTCCGTCCGTCTACGCGGTCCCGCAGCAGCGCCAGGCGCAGAAGTCCACGTCGGGCAAGCTGCTCGCCGGTGTCGCGGCGATCGCGCTCGTGGTCGGCGGGGTCGCGGGTGGCACGGTCGGCTACCTGACCGGTGACGGGTCCGGCGGCTCCGCCGTGAACGCGCTCGACGCGCCGAAGCCCGCCCAGCAGACGGGCAATCTGCCCGCCGGTTCGGTCGAGGCCGTGGCGCAGAAGCTGTCGCCGAGCGTGGTCGAGCTGCAGGTCTCCGGCCGCTCGGGGGCGGGCGAGGGCTCCGGCTTCGTGCTCAGCACCGACGGTTACGTGCTCACCAACAACCACGTCGTCGAGGTCGCCGCCGGTGGCGGGCAGATCCAGGCGGTGTTCCAGGACGGCAAGAAGGGCACGGCGACGGTCGTCGGCCGCGACCCCACGACGGATATCGCCGTGGTGAAGGTCAGCGGCGTCAGCGGCCTGACCCCGGTGGAGCTCGGCCGGTCCGACGACCTGCGGGTCGGGCAGCCGGTGGTCGCGATCGGTTCGCCGTTCGAGCTGACGGGCACGGTCACGTCGGGCATCGTCAGCGCGCTGAACCGGCCGGTGAGCGCGGGCGGCAACGGCGACCAGACCACGGTCATGTCGGCGGTGCAGACCGACGCGGCGATCAACCCCGGCAACTCGGGCGGCCCGCTCGCGAACATGGCCGGCCAGGTCATCGGCATCAACTCGGCGATCTACAGCCCGAAGTCCGCGCAGGGCCAGGGCGGCGAGAGCGGCGGAAACGTCGGCATCGGTTTCGCGATCCCGATCGACCAGGCGCGCCGCACGGCCGACGACATCATCAACACCGGCCAGGCGACGCAGACCTTCATCGGCGCACGGGTGCAGACGGCGCCGACCGGTGGGGCGCAGCTCGGCGAGATCACGCCGGGCAGCCCCGCCGAGAAGGCGGGCCTCAAATCCGGCGACGTTGTGACGAAGCTGGACGACCGGTCGATCCCCAACGCGGACGCGCTCGTCGCCGAGATCCGCACCAGGGCGCCGAACGACAAGGTGAAGTTCACCCTCAGCGGTGGCAAGGTCATCGAGGTGACCCTCGGCGGCCAGCCCGTCACACCGAACTAGAGACGCTCGGCCGCAGTGCGCGGCCGAGACCAGCTCCGGCTCGAACCCCCAGCGGGCCGGACCTCGGAGGCCACGTGCGACCGGCTGCCAATCCCGGTCGCGCGTGGCCCCTTTTAATGCGTCTTCCGCCTGAGGAACACGGCCACGAGCACGCCGAGCCAGACGACCGCCAGGGTGACGAGCAGGCCCGTGACGGTATCGGCGTCGTGCAGGCCCGGGTTCCGAGCGCCGCCGAAAGGCCGCCACAGCAACGGGAACGCGAGCAGCGTCAGGACACCGGTGAGCACCGCGCCCGTCTTCACGGGGGTCTTCCACCGATCCGGGAGGAACCTGCTCAGCGCGAAACCCACGGCGCCGACCAGCGGCGCGATCAGCAGGTCGTGGACCAGCGGACCGCCGGCGAGCCAGCCGAGTGTCCCGAAGACGTCCGGGCGCAGCGGGAACGCGTACTCGGAGAACAGCACCGCGCCCCAGGCGAGCGCGGCGAGGCCGGGCAGGAACAACAGCAACCGCAACGTCTTCACAGCGTCTCCAAGCGGGTGACCCATTTCGTCTGCAGGACGCCGGGCCGGTTCGGGGCGATGATCCGGCACGGGAAGCCGTGGTCCGCGTCGAGCACCTCGCCGTTGAGTTCCAGCGCCAGCAGGGTGAGATCGTCCGCGGTGTGCTCGCCGGGGAGATCGCTGATCCCGTACGGCCCCGCCTTCTCGAGCGAGAACACGCGGATCGGTGTCCCCGGCGTACTTCCGGCGTGCCGCAACAACTCCGGCAGGGAGACCCCGCTCCAGTGGGCGGACTCGCTCCAGCCCTCGACGCACGCGATCGGCAGTTCGGCCGAAGTCCTCGGCAGGGCACGGAGTTCGTCCAGGGAATAGGTTCTGGTGCCGTTCGGGGTCACCACCGAAAGCCGCCAGTTCGGATCTTTCGCCGTGTCCAGGACACCGGCCGCCACGGCGGTCCGGTTCACCGGCAACCCCTGCGAGCCTTTGTCGCTCCGCCACGACAGCCCGGAAACGGTGCGCAGCAACGGAACCGTCGCTCCGGCGGTCGCCACGACCGCGACCCCCGCGGCCAGCCAGGTCGTGCGGAGGAATGCGCGCCGCGAGGGTTCGGGCTTCGTCGTGAGCGAACGGCGGACGATGGGGAGTTTCACCGCGATGTGCACCAGGATCGAGCCGATCGCCACCCACGCGACCGCGTAGTGCAGCTGCGGGAAGTTGAAGTTCCACGGATAGTTCTGCGCGACGTTGAACAGGCCGGTGACGAGTTCGAAGAAGGCGGCCGCGGAAAGCACGAGGATCGACAGGCGTTCGAGCGCGTGCGGCAGCGAACGGATCACCGGTCGCTCGAAGAGTTTCGGGTAGACACTCCAGAGTTTGGCCAGCAGCAAGGGAATCGATGCGATCCCGGAGATCACGTGCGTGCCCTGGGTGACCCGGTACAGCCAGACCGGACGGCTCGGCCAGCCGAACCACGACGGCGGATGCTGGATGAGATGGCTGATCAGGCCGGTGACGAAGCACAGGGTGAACGTGACGGCGAGGGCGAGCCCGATCCGGGACGTCACGCGTTCCGAAGGCGTGTTCATGCTTTCTCCAGACAGGCGAACCAGCGGTGGCCGTGGCTGGTGGACCAGGCGACGCGGAACGCGGTGCGGGCGGCGAGGTCCGCGATCGCTTCGACACCGACCCACGCCCAGGTGAACCAGGCGCCGTCGTCGGGGCGCAGGCGGACCCGGTCCTGGCGGAGGCCGCGGCCGGGCGGGTCGAGTTCGACGAGCACCGTCCCGCCGGTGGCGACCAGTTCCGCCATCCGGGTCAGGAGGCGGTGCGGATCACCGCCGATGCCGATGTTCCCGTCCGCGAGCAGGACATGCCGCCAGCGTCCTTCGCCGGGGAGCCGGTCGAAGACGTCGCGATGGAGCGCGGCGGCGCCCCGGTCGTGGGTGAGCCGCACGGCGGTGGCGGAGATGTCGACCCCGAGCGAGGCGACCCCGCGTTCGGACAGCGCGGCGGTGAGCCTGCCGGGGCCGCAGCCGACGTCGAGGGTCGGGCCGTCACAGGCGTCGAGGAGGACTTCGTCGCCTTCGCAGGGGATGGCCGTCCAGCGGTCCACCGGCAGGTCGACGCGTTCGCCGGTCGCCAGTTCCAGCCAGCAGCGGTGGCCGAGCAGGCCGCGGTCGAAGGCGGTCACCGGACTTCGCCCACCGCTCGGGCGAACCGGCCGTGCGGCGCCACTGCGGCGACGCGGCGAGCGTCCGCGATGGTGTCCACATCGGACAGTGTGGGCAGCTGCCCGGGGTGGAGCCCGACGTCCGCCAGTACGCGCAGGGTCTGCCGTCCGGTGTCGTCACGCGACATCGGGACCCCGGCGAGAGCCTTGGCGTGTAACGGATCCTTGAGCCCCAATGCCCACCAGCCACCGTCCTCGGCAGGCCCGAGGACGGAATCCTCAGGCCTGTTCGCCGCGTCGGCCAGGAGCTCCGGGGTGACCTGAGGCGTGTCCATGCCGATCTGCAAGACCGGCTCCCCAGGGCGGGGAGCGTCCGCGTGCGCGTTGACGAGCCGGATGTCGAAACCTTCCCCGCGTTGCGGGATCACGTCGGTCTTTCGGAGTGCTGCGGCGATTTCCGTGCCGCGGGCAGCCTCGCCGAGGTCGCCGGTCATGGCGACGACCACGCGTGCGTCCGGGGTCCGGAGGGCGGCGTCGAGGGTGTCGAGCAGCGAGGCGGCCGCGATCTCGGCGGCCTGTTCCGGCGTCGCGGGCGGGCACAGCCGCGTCTTCGCGAAACCGGGCACGGGCGCCTTGGCGACGATCAACAGGCAGAAGGTCATCGGCTCAGCACCCGCCCGAAATCCCGTGTGGCGCGCAAGGTTCCCCGGAGCGAACCGGAGACCTTCGACTTCGTGCCCTTGGCGCGTTCGCCGTAGGACACGTCGAATTCGGTGACCCGCCAGCCCGCGCGCTTCGCCTTGATCAGCAGTTCGAGCGGGTAGCCGAAGGCGCGATCGGTGACGTCGAGATCGAGCAGTGCCTGCCGCCGGACTGCCCGCAACGGCGCGATGTCCCGCACGGGCAATCCTTTGTGCCGTAACAGCGACGAGATCAACGCGTTCCCGGCTCTCGCGTGCCACGGCCAGACTCCCGGTCCGGTCGGCACCCGCCGCCCGACCGCCAGATCCGCGTCCGCGAGGCTCTGGACGAGCATCGGCAGTTCGGCGAGATCGAGAGAACCGTCGGCATCGGCGAAGCAGACGACGTCCGCCGTCGCCGCTTCCAGCCCCGTGTGCACGGCGGCCCCGTAGCCGCGCCGGGGTTCATGGACGACCTTCGCCCCGAGCCCGGCCGCGATCTCGGCGGAACCGTCCGTGGAGCCGTTGTCGACCACGATCGCCCGATACCGCTCGGGCAACGCCGTCAGTACGCCGGGCAGGGCACCGGCCTCGTCGAGACAGGGGAGCACGACGTCAACCTGGTCATCGTTCACGCAAAGCACGCTATGTCCGGGATGGACGGACGAAAACCCTTGCCGTGCTTACCGAATCATGACGTCGGCGAAGTTCTTACCGAGTTCTGACGGATCGCGCGCCCAGGCCGCCGGACCGGGGGAACGCGGTTACGGTGCCGGTGATGTCCACTGTCACCGCCCCTTCCCGTACCGGTCGCCGGGCCGATCTGATCGCCGTGGGGCTGGCGATGCTCGTGGTCGCCGCCGCGATCGGCGTCGGCCTCTACTACAACCGTCCCGGTTCCGGCGTGGTGATCTACGCGTTCGCGCCGCCGCTGTTCGGTTTGTGGCTGCCGCACGTGGGGCCGGGTTCGGTCGCCGCCGTGGTGCTCGCGCTCCTCGTCGTCACCAAAGGTCCCTCGCTCGCCGCGCGGCTGCGATGGCGTCCGCTGCTGGCGCTCGGTTACGTGACCGCGCTGGCGTGGACGTTCTCGCTGGCGATGATCGACGGCTGGGCGCGCGGTTTCACCGGCAGGCTCACCACGGAACACGAGTACCTGCACGAGGTCCCCGGCATCACCGACATCCCGGCGATGCTGACCGAATTCTCCTCGCGCATCCTCGACTTCCAGCCGGACTCGTGGACGACGCACGTTTCCGGGCATCCGCCGGGCGCGACGCTGGTCTTCGTCTGGCTCGACCGGCTCGGCCTGCAGGGCGGCGCGTGGGCTTCGACGGTCGTCGTGCTCGTCGGGTGCCTGGCCGTGGTCGCGGTGCCGGTGACGCTCGCCGCGCTGGGGCGGGAGGACGCCGCGAGGACGGTCCTGCCGTTCGCGGTGCTGACCCCGGGCGCGATCTGGATCGGGGTGTCCGCGGACGGGCTCTTCGCGGGGGTCACGGCGACCGGGATCGCGCTGCTGGCGCTCGCCACACGACGGCGGATCCTCGCGCTTCCCGGCGGTCTGCTGCTCGGGTTCGGGCTCTTCCTTTCGTACGGCCTCGTGCTGCTGGGCGTGCTCGTGCTGGCCGTCGTCGTGCTGACCCGCGAGTGGCGGATCCTGCTCCTCGCCACGGTGGGTGTGGCCGTGGTCGTCTTGGCGTTCGCGCTGGCGGGTTTCTGGTGGCTCGACGGCTATCACCTGGTCGTCGAGCGCTATTACCAGGGGATCGCGACGCTGCGCCCGTACTCCTACTGGGTGTGGGCGGATATCGCGGCGGTGCTGATCGCGATCGGTCCCGCCGTGATCGCCGGGACACGACGGGCGGGCGCGGATTTCCTCGCCGAGCCGAAACGGTCGTTCCGCGAGCCGGTCACGCTGATCGTGCTGGCCGCGGCGCTGACGATCGCTTTCGCCGACCTGTCCGGCCTGTCGAAGGCGGAGGTCGAACGCATCTGGCTACCGTTCGAGGTGTGGCTGCTGCCCGCGGTGGCGCTGCTGCCGTCGAAGGGGCGGCGGTGGTGGCTCGCCGCGTCGGCGGCCACGGCGCTGGTGGTGAACCATCTGGTGCTGACGAGCTGGTGAGGTGGATGGCATGACAGAACAGGGCCGCGTGCTCGTCGTCGACGACGACGAGACCGTGCGGGACGTCGTCCGGCGGTATCTGGAGGTCGCGGGCTTCGAGGTCGACGTCGCCGGGGACGGCACCGAGGGGCTGCGGCTGTTCTCCACGACCGGGCCGGACCTGGTGGTCCTCGACGTCATGATGCCCGGGCTCAACGGGCTCGAGGTGTGCCGCCGCCTGCGGCAGGTGAGCCAGGTGCCGGTCGTGATGCTGACCGCGCTCGGCGAGGAGGAGAACCGCATCGCCGGACTCCAGCTCGGCGCGGACGACTACGTCACGAAACCGTTCAGCCCCAAGGAACTCGCGTTGCGGGTGGCGTCGGTGCTGCGGCGGGCGCGGATGCCACGCCCCGAACCGGCGGCGCGCGTGATCACCGACGGCGACCTCGCGTTGCAGATGTCGGCCCGGCAGGCGGCCCTCGGCGGCGTGGAACTTCCCCTGACGAGCCGGGAATTCGATCTGCTCGCGTTCTTCCTCACCCATCCCGGGGTGGCGTTCTCCCGCGCCGATCTGCTGGAGAAGGTCTGGGGCTGGGACTTCGGCGACCAGTCCACCGTGACCGTCCACGTCAGACGGCTGCGGGAAAAGATCGAGAAGAATCCGGCGAAACCCGTCCGCGTCGCCACCGTGTGGGGCCGCGGCTACCGATACGACCCGGTGCGGCGATGATCGGCTCCGGGGAGTCGCTCGGCGAGATGCTGGCGCACGCCTGGCACATCCTGCCGTTCGCGCTGATGTTCGCGTTGCCGGTGGTGCTGCTCGGCGGGCTGGCCCTGTACCTGCTACGGCACGGTTCGCTGGCCAGCACGATGACGATCCTCGTGCTGATCCCGGTGCTCGCGACGCTGATCGCGGTGCTCGGGATCAGCGGGTTCATGTTCACCCCGGCGCTGACCACGATGACCCTGGTCTGTCTGCTGGTCGCGCTCGTGACCGTGCCGGCGGCGCTCGTGCTCGGCCGCGCGATCGCGCGCCGCAGTGTGTGGGAACGGGAGGCGCGGGAACGGGAGCGCGCGGCCGAGGCGTCGCGGCGCGAACTGGTCGCGTGGATCAGCCACGACCTGCGGAGCCCGCTGGCCGGCATCCAGGCGATGGCCGAGGCCGTCGCGGACGGTGTCGTCGCCGACCCGATCGAGGTCACCGGTTACGCGCGGCGGATCAGTGGGGAGACCACGCGGTTGTCCGGCATGGTCGGTGATCTGTTCGAGCTTTCGCGGATCACCGCGGGCGCGCTGCAGCTGACCATGGCCGCGGTGCCGCTGCGCGACGTCGTGAGCGACGCCGTCGCCGCGCAGGCGCCGCTCGCCGACCAGAAACGCGTGCGCATGATCGAGTACGCCAACGTGTGGCCGGTCGTTTCCGGCAGCGACCCGGAACTGGCGCGGATCGTGCGCAACCTGGTGTCCAACGCCGTGCGGCACACCCCGCCGGACGGGACGGTCGCCGTCCAGATCGGCATCGAAGGCGGCGAGGCGCTGCTCGCGGTTTCCGACGGCTGCGGCGGGATCCCCGACGACGAAATCGGGCGCGTCTTCGACGTCGCCTTCCGAGGGACGCGGGCGCGGACGCCCGAACGCGGTGGGCTGGCGAGCGGCGGCGGACTCGGCCTCGCGATCGCGAAAGGCATGGTGGAAGCGCATCGCGGCCGGATCGGCGTCCAGAACCACGGACCCGGCTGCCGGTTCGAGGTCCGGCTTCCGCTCGCCATGCCCTGACGTGTCAGCGGCGTGTCACCGCGGTGTCAGCGCGGACGGCGATCGTTGCCGCCATGACCACTTCAGCGAAGCGATTCTTCCGACGGACGGCGATCACCGCGGTGGCGGCCGCACTGCTGGCCGGGGTCGCGCCCGGCGTGGCCGCCGCGGACAGCGGACGGGACCGGCCGGACCTGCGGGCGATGGCCGAGGAGATCGCCACCTCCGGTTTCGCCGGCGCGCAGCTGCGGGTGCACGATCCGGGAGGTGACTGGACCGGCAGCGCCGGGGTGCGTGAGCTGGGCTCGGCCGCCAAACCGCCGACCAACGGACGGTTCCGGATCGGCAGCAACACCAAGACCTTCGTGGCCACCGCCGTGCTGCAGCTGGTCGGGGAGGGCAAGGTCGGCCTCGACGCGCCGGTGGCCGGGTACCTGCCCGAGTTCGGCCTCGACCGGCGGATCACCGTGCGGATGTTGTTGCAGCACACCAGCGGCCTGTTCGACTACACCGGCGCGATGCTGCCCGACGGCACGATCGTGCCCGGAATCCCCTTGACGGGCAAGGAGTTCCTGGACAACCGGTATCACGCCTACCGGCCGGAGGAGTTGGTGCGCTTCGGCCTGTCCAAGCCGCCGCTGTTCGCGCCGGGAACGGACTGGACGTACACGAACATCAACTACGTCCTGGCCGGACTGGTGATCGAGAAGGTCACCGGCCGCCCTTACGGCGACGAGCTCCAGCGGCGGATCTTCCGGCCGCTCGGACTCCGGGACACCGTGGTGCCCGGCACCTGGCCGGGTATCCTCGGGCCGCACGCCCACGGCTACTACCGCTACGAGGAGAAGCCCGGGCAGTGGAAGACGGTCGACATCACCAACCAGAACCCGTCGTGGGCGTCCAGCGCCGGTGAGCTGATCTCGACCACGAAGGATCTCCACACGTTCTTCTCCGCGCTGCTGGGCGGAAAGCTGCTGCCCGCCCCACTGCTCGCCGAGATGCGCAAGCCGCACCCGAAGGGCGGCTACGGACTCGGGCTGTACGTCCAGGAAGCGAGCTGTGGCACCGTCCTCAAGGGAATGGGCGGTTTCCACGGCTTCGGAACGGTGATGGCTAGCACGGCCGACGGCAGCCGGACCTTCGAGTTGTCCATGACCTACGGCGACTCGGCGGCCGATCTGGGGCAGGCCTACAACAAGGCGGACCAGCTGCTCACCGACAAGGTGCTCTGCGGCAAGTAGCTCAGAGCCGTAGGAACCCCATATCCGGGAAGTGGGCCGGCGCGATGATCGCGCCGGTCTCTTCCGCTTCGGCGAGAAAGCGTTGCCGGGTACGGAGAGCGAGATCCGGGTCGATGTCGCTGAGGAAGCCGACTCGCGAGTCCGTCAGCTGCGCGGGAGTGTGCAGGACGTCGCCGAGCAGCAGCAGACGCTCGTCGTCCGCGGTGATGTCGAGGACGTAGTGGCCGGGCGTGTGCCCGGGGGCGTGCCGCGCCACGATCCCGGGCGCGATCTCGACGTCGTCGCCGCTGATCGCCTCGGTTAGCCCCGCGCCGCGGGCGGTCTCCATCCCGACACGGCTCCATTCGCCCGTTCCGGCGGGCGCGATCAGCGCGTCCCAGTCGAGCTGGCCGAAGACGACCTGGGCACCGGGGAAGGTCAGGTCGCCTTCGGGGGCGATCCAGCCGATGTGGTCGTTGTGCAGGTGGGTGAGGAAGACGGTGTCGATCTCGTCCACCGGGCATCCGGCCTTGTCGAGCGCGGCCGCGAGGTCGCCGCCCGTGCCCATCGGCGGGGTGGGGTCGCCTTTGGCGGGCGTCATCCCCGGCGGGAACGCGAATTCGCGCGGGCCGAGGCCGGTGTCGACGAGGATCGTGCGGCCGTCGCCGCGGATCAGGTACGCGCCGGTCGGGACGTGCACGGTGCCGTCCTCGTCGAAGACGTCGGGGTGGGCTTCGGGGTCGAGACCGGGGAAGAACGCGAGCGGCAGCCGGATCAGGCCGTCCCCGAGCGCTTCGATCTCGATGTCTCCGACGGTGATGCCCACCAAAACCCCCAAAAAAGTCGATTCCGTTGCCGGGAACGACAACCGGCCGGGGGCCCGGTCTGTTCCCGGTTTCAGGAACCGACCGGTTCCCGCAGCTCAGCGGTGGCGAAACCGGCGATGCCTTCGGCGAAACCCGTTCGCGCGGTGAAGCCGAGCAGCTTTTCGGCGCGAGCGGGATCCGCGACGGCATGCCGCACGTCGGCCGGCCGGGCGCCGCCCGCGATCTTCGGGGCAGGTCCGTCGCAGGCCTTCGCGAGCTCCTCGGCGAGTTCGCCCACGGAGTGGGGCTGCCCGGAACAGATGTTCAGCGGTGTCAGGTCGCCTTCTGGGCCGTCGGTGCCCAGCGCCAGGACGTTCGCCCTCGCCACGTCGTGGACGTGCACGAAGTCGCGCTGCTGTTTGCCGTCCTCCAGCACGATCGGCGCCTCGCCGCGCAAAAGCGAGGATCGGAACAGCGACGCGACGCCCGCATACGGGGTGTTCTGCGGCATCCGTGGCCCGTAGACGTTGTGGTAGCGCAGAGCCCAGACCGTTCCGCCGGTCTGCCGGGCCCAAGCCGCCGCCAGATGTTCCTGGGCGAGCTTGGTGGCCGCGTAGGTGCTCCGCGGCCGCAACGGCGCGTCTTCGGGAACCAGCCGCCAGCCGAGCTCGGCGCCGCAAGCCGCGCAGGTAGGCTCGAAGCGTCCGGCATCCACATCGGACTGTTTCCGCGCCGACGGCGCGACGATCCCGTGGACGGGGCACTCGTAGCGACCTTCGCCGTAGACGACCATCGACGAGGCGAGCACCAGTTTCCGGACCTTCGCCCGGTGCATCGCCGCGAGCAGCACAGCCGTCCCGTAGTCGTTGTTCAGCGCGTACGACGGCGCGTCGGACGGATCGATCCCGTGTCCCACGACGGCCGCCTGATGGCAGACCGCGTCGACGCCGTCCAGCAGTTCCGCGACCAGTTCCGTGTCGGTGACGTCGCCACGCAGGAACCGGTGTCGGCCGGTGTAGCCGGGCGGGTGCGGCGAACCGTGCGCGGTGCCGAGGAGGTTGTCGAGGACGACCACCTCGTGGCCTTGATCGGACAGCAGATCGGCGATGTGGGAGCCGATGAACCCGGCCCCGCCGGTAATCAGTGTTCGCACCGCTCCGACGCTAGGGGCGATTTCCGGCGGCGGCGCCGGATCACCGGCTCACGTCAGGGAATCGTCACAACTACGCGGCACCGCCGAAGCGAAGATCAGCCGAAACCGGATACGGTGTGCCTATGGAACGGAGCGCACAACGGCTGGGCCGCGCACTGGTGGTCATCGTGGACGATCGCGTCGCCCACGGCGAACACGAGGACAACACGGGACCGTTGGTCACGGAGCTGCTCGAAGAGGCCGGATTCATCGTCGACGGCGTCGTCGTGGTCGAGGCCGAGACGGCCGCGATCCGCAACGCGCTCAACACCGCGGTGATCGGCGGCGCCGATCTGGTGATCACCGTCGGCGGCACCGGGGTCTCCCCGCGCGACCGCACGCCCGACGCGACGGCCGGTGTGCTCGACCGCCCGATCCCGGGCATCGGCGAGGCACTGCGCGCGTCCGGCCTCGCCGCCGGCGCGGTGGACGCGGGCATCTCCCGCGGGCTCGTCGGCGTCTCCGGCAGCACGCTGGTGGTCAACCTCGCGGGTTCACGCGCGGCCGTCCGCGACGGCATGGCGACACTCTCGTCGCTGGTGCCGTACGTGATCGACGAGCTGTCCGGGCTCGAAGAGGCTTAATTCTTGGGCGCGGGTCCGGGCTCTGTCCCGGGCTCGCCCTTTTTGTCCTGGTGCAACACTCCTTCCACCTTCTCGGTGACGTGGCCGATCTTGTCCTCGAACCGGCCACCGGTGACCTTGTTCGCCCCGGCGGACGCCGCCGAGACACCCTTGGCCGCGACGTCGCCCGCCTTCTCGGCCAGCGGCCCGGCCTTCTCGCGGACTTCGCCCGCGACCTCTTCCGCTTTGTGGATGGCCTGGGCGGCCAGCCCCTTCGCTTTGTCGACAATGCTCATGCGCTGATGGTCCCACCGGTCGGCGGACCTCGCGACCGGTGCGAAAATGGACGTCATGCCAGGTGAAGACGAGGACAAGCGCTCCGCCGCGGCGGCGAAACGACGGGTCGACGAGATCTTCGGCGACGTCCTGCCGGACACGACCTCCGACGAGCGAGAGCCGGGGCGGCGCACCCCGGACTCCGACTCGTGGTTCCTGGAGAACCGGCCGCCTCATCACGACCGGTGAACCGGGTCAGCCCTGGCGGTTCTGCTGCGCGCGGAGCAGGTCGCGGATCTCGGTGAGCAGTTCGACGTCGGTCGGCTCCGCCGGGCCGGCTTCCTCGCCGCGCTTGCGCCGCTCCTGGACGTGCTTGACCGGCAGCACGATCACGAAGTAGACGACGGCCGCGACCAGCACGAAGTTGATCGCCGCGTTGATCACGCCGCCGAAGTCGAGGAACGTGGCGTCGTTCTCGGCCAGGATGTTGAACCCCAGCCCCTTGGCGGCGTCCGACCCGCCGATGGTGTTGATCAACGGTTTGATCAGGCCGTTCGTGAAGGCCGTGACGATCGCCGTGAACGCGGCGCCGATGACCACCGCGACCGCGAGGTCGACGACGTTCCCACGCATCAGGAAGTCCTTGAAACCCTTGAGCAAGACGCTCTCCTCTTCACCTGGGACGGTTCGCCGACCGTCCCTTTTCCATACCGGGGGGACGCAGGCGCCCGCCGCCATGGGCAGGCGCGAGCTAGCGGAGGGTAACCGTTATGGACCGTTCCAGCGAGATGGCGGCGACTCGTGTCGCGATCGCGGAAGGCAGGGAAAGCAGCACCAAAGGTCCCTTGCTCCCGGCGCCGGGAGCCGTCGGGTCACGGGCAGCCTGAGCCCCCACGGCCGCTACGACAGCCCTGCTGGCCAGCACAGACGCTTCGTGCCCGGCTTCGGCGGCCGCGACGACGTCGACCCGCTGGCCCGGCCTGAGCAGCTCCGTGACACCGGCGTCGGCGAGTCTCACCGGGACAGTTGAACTCTCGGGATCACCCGATCCGGGGATGGCCGCGTCCAGCAGGCGGACGTCGGTCAGCGGTTCACCCGCCCGCGCCGCGCCGACGAGCAGCCGTCCCTCCACGGACGCGGGCAGGCCGGTGGCGCCCTGTGGACGGACGTCGTCCGGGAGATCGACGAGCTTGAGGTCGGCGGCGCGCAGCACCGACCCGGCCGGGAGGTCGCGGGCGGAGACCACGGTCGCGGTGCCGGGCGCGCCGCGGGCGGACGCGGGCAGGAGGAGCGCGACCAGGCCGCTGAGCAGCAGGGACACGGCAAGCCAGCGGCGCAACAGCCGCGCGGGCCTGCCGCGAAGTCTTCGCAGGACGGGCAGAGCGTGGAGCACGGGATTCCCCCTCGTCGATCGGTGATGATCTCGACGCTAGGGGCGGCACGCGGCCCTGGAAAGAACGAAAACCCCCGGCTGTGGATAACCGGGGGCCTGTGGACAACTCGGGACGTCAGGAAGCGGCGGCGGCGGTTTTCGTGGTACCCGTGGAGGAGGATGCCGCGCTCTTGGTCTCGGACTTGGACTCGGTCTTCGACTCCGACTTCGTCTCGGTCTTGGCCGGGGCCGCGGTCGTGTTGGCCTTCGAGTCGCGCGAATCGTTGCGGTAGAAACCGCTGCCCTTGAAGACCACGCCGACCGAGCTGAAGACCTTGCGAAGCGGGCCCGAGCACTGCGGGCACACGGTCAAGCTCGCGTCGGAGAACGACTGCACGGCCTCGAAAGCGTGGTCGCATTCCTTGCAGGCGTATTGGTAGGTGGGCACTGCTGCTCCTTCGTGCATTGGCACTCAGCCGACAAGAGTGCTAACGCCTAACGGTACCGGGGCATTCCGCCGCAGGTCAAACAAGGTTTCCCAAGGTCACATGACGCGCTGGTCACGGGCGTCGCGCCTAAGCTCGTGAGGTCGTGCCACGCCGGAGTGCGGGAAAGGCGGTCACCATGTCGCAAGAGGATCCGTTCGGCGGCAGGAACCCGACCAGTCACGAGCGGATGACCGGCCTGCCCTGGGACGCCTCGTACCTCGAAGGCCCCGCCCCCTGGGACTTCGGCGGACCCCAGCCCGCGGTCGTGCGGGCGGCGGGGAGCTTCATCGGCACGGTGCTCGACGCGGGTTGCGGCTCGGGCGAGAACGCGCTTCATGTCGCGTCGCGAGGGTTTCCGGTGCTGGGCGTCGATGTCGCCGAGACGGCCCTCGCCATCGCACGGCGAAGGGCGAGCGAGCTCGGGCTCGACGCCGAATTCATGACGGCGGACGCGCTTCACCTGGAGCGGCTCGGGCGGCGGTTCGACACGGTGCTCGATTGCGGGCTCTTCCACGCTTTCGACGCGGACGAGCGCGTCGCGTACGTCAAAAGCCTCGAAGCGGTCACCAAGGGGACGCTCTACATCCTGTGCTTCAGCGACGGCGAGAACGCCGGGCCCCACCCGGTAAAACGTGAAGCGCTGACAAAGCCCTTCGGGGCAGGATGGCGTGTGAAGGCCATCGTGGAGGAACGCGTCCGGACGAGGTTCCACGACGAAGAGGGCGCTCCCGCGTGGTTCGCGACGATCGAAAGAGAGCCGTCGGATGAGTGAGCTGCGAGATCTCCTGGCCGACGTCGCCGCCCGCGTCACCCGATACCGCGAAAGCGTCGCCGACGCCCCGGTCTTCCCGGACGACACGACGGGCGTCCGGGGGAAACTCGGCGAACTGCCCGAGAAGCCCATCCCGCCCGCTGACGTGATCCGGCGGCTGGCCGACGCCGTCGAGCCGGCGCTGGTGGCGAACACCGGGCCGAGGTATTTCGGTTTCGTCACCGGCGGCGCGCTCGACGCCGCGACCGCGGCCGACATGCTGGCGACCGGATGGGACCAGCCCGCGTTCAACCAGGTCACCTCGCCCGCCGCCGCGATCGTCGAAGAAGTGGCGGGCGAATGGCTCAAGGAGGTCCTCGGTCTCCCGGCCGGGGCCTCGTTCGGTTTCGTGACCGGCGGCCAGGGTGCGAACACGGTCGGCCTGGCCGCCGCCCGGCATCACCTGCTGGCGCGGGCGGGATGGGACGTCGAGCGCCGGGGACTGCACGGGGCACCACCTCTGCGGGTCGTCGCCGGAGAAGAGCGGCACGCGTCGATCGACCGGTCGCTCCGCTTGCTCGGCCTGGGCACCGACGCCGTGCGGCCGGTGCGCGCGAACGGCCAGGGTGCCATCGACGTCGCCGATCTCGAAAGGACACTCGACGGGCCCGCAATCGTTTGCCTCCAGGCCGGGAACGTGAACACCGGCGCTTTCGACGATTTCGCCGCCGCGACGGAGATCGCCCGCCGGCACGACGCGTGGGTCCACGTCGACGGCGCGTTCGGGCTCTGGGCGGCCGCCGCTCCCACGCTCAGGCGATGGACCGCGGGACTGGAAGGGGCCGACTCCTGGGCGGTCGACGGGCACAAGTGGCTCAACGTCCCGTACGACAGCGGCTACGCGTTCTGCGCCCATCCCGAGTCGCACCGGGCCGCCATGGCGGTCACCGCCGCATACCTGACCGGCCAGGGCGCCGGTGGGGTGCGGGCGCCGGGCGACTTCGTGCCGGAATCCTCCCGCCGGGCGCGAGGATTCGCGACGTGGGCCGCGCTCAGCGAACTCGGCCGCGAGGGCATCGCCGAGATGGTCGAACGATGCTGCGCGCTGGCCAGGAGGTTCGCCGGGAAACTCGAGGCGTGCGAGGGCGTCACCGTCGTGAACGACGTGGTGCTGAACCAAGTGCTCGTCGCTTTCGACGGCGAAACGGACCGCGTCGTCGAAGCCCTCCAGCGGTCCGGCGAGTGCTGGATGGGCGCGACCACCTGGCACGGACGGCGCCTGATGCGCATCTCCGTGTCGAACTGGAGCACGACCGAAGCGGACGTCGATCGCAGTGTCGAGGCGATCAAGGCGGCTCGGAAGAGCGATCAGGAATCGAGAAGCGTCGAGAACCGGTCTCACCTAGCGTGACCGTCATGGACATCGCCATTCACGGAAGCTTCCTTCCCCAGACCGACCCCGAAGCCGCACTGGCCTTCTACCGCGACCTCCTCGGTTTCGAGGTGCGCAACGACGTCGGCTACGACGGCATGCGCTGGCTCACCGTCGGCCCGCCGGGACAGCCCGTGTCGATCGTGCTGCACCCGCCCGCCGTCGACCCGGGCATCACCGACGACGAACGCCGGGTGATCAGCGAGATGATGGCCAAGGGCACCTACGCCGGGATCCTGTTCTCCTCCGACGACCTCGACGCTCTTTTCAAGCACCTGCAGGAGGCGGGCGCCGAGATCATCCAGGAGCCGACCGACCAGCCGTACGGCCTGCGTGACGGCGCCGTCCGCGACCCGTCCGGGAACCTGATCCGTATCCAGCAGCGCGTCTGACGTCATCGGGTGCGGGCGCGGACGTGGATCCGCTCGCCCTGTTCGCCGAAGAGGCTGAGCACCTCGACCCGCCCGCGGCCGGTGGCGCCGAACCAATGCGGCGTCCGGCAGTCGAACTCGGCGGCCTCGCCGGGACCGAGTACGACGTCCTGGTCGCCGAGCACGAGCCGCAGCCTGCCTCGCAGCACGTAAAGCCATTCGCGACCGGTGTGGCTTCGGGTGCGGGGCTCGTCGTCGCTCGCCGGGATCGTCATCTTGTAGGCGCGAGGCCCGTCCTCGTGTCGCGTGAGCGGGATGAGCGCCCGGCCGTCCGAAGGCGCTTCGAGCACCCTCGGTGAGGCGACGATCTCGTCGACGCGCAGGCCCAGCGCGGCGATCACCGGCAGCAGCAGTTCGAGGCTCGGCTTGCGCTGTCCGGATTCGAGGCGGGACAGGGTGCTGGTGGAGATGCCGGTGGCGCGGCTGAGCTCCACCAGCGTCGTGCCCTTCTTGTCCCTGGCGCGGCGCAGCCGGGGCGCGATCAGTTCGATCGCCGCGGTGACGGCGGGTTGGCTCTCCATGCCGCCAGCAGAGCAGCTCGTCCCGATTCCGGCAAAGTTCTTTGCCGAAACAGCCAGAACCTCTCGATGCTGGCGCCATGATCGAGACGAAACGCCTTCCCGCCGGTGTCTACCTCCTCGCCTTCAGCCTGTTCGCGATGGGGAGCGCCGAGTTCCTGATGGCCGGGGTCCTGCCCGCGGTCGCCGCCGATCTCGGCGTCTCCCTGTCCGCCGCGGGCGCGCTCATCACCGCGTTCGCGCTCGGTGTCGTCCTGGGCGGTCCGCCGTTCGCCGTGCTCAGCCTGAAATGGCCGCGTCGTACGGCGTTGATGACCACGCAAGCCGCCTTCGCTGCGGCCATCGCCGTCGGCCTGCTCGCCGACGACTACTGGATCCTCCTGGTCACCAGGTTCGTCGCCGGTCTCGCCTACGCCGGGTTCTTCGCGATCGCCACCGTGACCGCGATCAGCCTGGTGACCCCCGACCGCAACGCCCGCGCCTCCGGCGTCGTCGTCGCCGGGCTCAGCGTCGCCATGGTGGCCGGGGGACCGGTGGGCACCCTGCTGAGCAACCTCACCGACTGGACCGGCGGCTTCTGGGGCGTCGTGACGCTGACCGTCGTCGGTGTGGTCGCGTGCGCCGTCGGCCTGCCCGCCACCGCGCCTTCGACGGAACCCAGCCTGTCGGGGGAGCTGCGCGCCATGCGGACGCCGCGCCTCTGGGGCGTTTACGCCATCACCATCCTGAGCACCGCCGCGTACATGGTGTCCTTCAACTACCTGGCGGCGATGCTCGCGGACGTCGTGCCCGCGGTCTGGATCCCCGCGGTCCTCGCACTGTTCGGGATCGGTGCCTTCGCCGGGCTGTCGATCGGCGGCCGCATTTCCGACCGTCGGCCGCACCACGCGCTGTTCGGCGGCGGTGTCGGCATCGCGGTCTTCTCGGCGATACTCGCCCTTTTCACCACCTCCGTCTGGGTCGTCGTGCCGACGGTGTTCTTGCTGGGTATCGCGGCCTTCGTGCTCAATCCGGCGCTCTACGGGCGGGTGTTCACAATCGCCGCGTCCGCCCCGACTCTGGCAGGCGCGACCACGGTCTCGGCCTTCCAGCTGGGCATCAGCCTCACCCCGGCCTTCGCTGCCGGGGCGCTGAATCTGGGCGCTTCGCTGGCCGCCATCCCGTGGATCGGCGCGGGGCTGGCGTTGGTCACGGTGCTGCTTGTGCTCGTTTGCTAGCATGCGAGCATGGTCGAGAAACGGCAATTCAACGTCTATCTGCCGCCCGACCTCATCAAGCGGGTGAAGCACGCCTCCGTCGACGCGGACGAGTCGCTCTCGTCGTTCGTCGAACGGGTGCTGGAGGAGTACCTGCTGCGGACCAGTGAGGAACGCGAGCGATGAAGATCATGCCGATCCGCTACAGCGCGGACGTCGAGGCCATGACGCGGTTCTACGAGGTGCTCGGCCTCCGGACCGGGCCGGTGTCGCGCCCCGGCGGCTGGGTCGAGATGCCCGCCGAGGCCGGGATGCTGGCCATCCACCGGTCGTCCGGCGACGACGTCGGGCGTTGTGAGCTGGCCTTCGAAGTCGACGAACCACTGGAGGACGTCGCGGAACGCTTGCGGGCAGCCGGATTCGCGCCGGGCCCGCCGATGGACGAGGGCTACGGTCACTCGCTGCGCGTCCAGGATCCGGACGGGGTCTGGGTGCAGCTGAACCGGTACGACCGAGACCTCTACACATGACCGGAATCCGGCTGGCGGTCGGCATCGTCGCGCTCGAATTCGCGGCCGCCGTCACCGGTTTCGTCGCCTCCACCCTGCTGCCCGTCGTCGCCGGCGATCTCGACGCGAGGAGCGACCTCGGACTCCTGATCGCCGGCTCGACGCTGGGGTTGTTCGTCGCGCTCCCGTTGGCGAGCCGGGTTCTCAGCAGGCTGGGTCCCCGCGGCACGCTCGCGGTCGGGATGATCGCCTACCTCGGCGGGCTCACCCTGGCCGCGTCGGCGCGGACGGCGTGGATGTTCGCCCTCGGCCAGTTCTCGGCCGGGCTCGCCAGTGGTCTGCTGGCGATTTTCGGTGTCAGCTCGGCGATCCGGCATCTCGACGACCGGCTGCGGATCCGCGTGATCGCGGCGTCGTCGGCGATGTGGATCGTGCCCGCCCTGGTCGGCCCGGCCGCGACCCTCGGCCTGGAACATCTCGTCGGCTGGCGGTGGACCTTGCTGCTTCCGGTGCCGTTCGTCCTTTTCGGACGGTTGCTGGTCGTGCGTGCCGCCCGCGGCGACGCACCCGATGCCGCTTCACGGCCCTTGCTGCGGACGCTTTCGGTGCCACTGGGAGCGGCGATCGTCGTGTTCAGCGCGGGTTTCTGGCCGCTCGCGCTCGCCGGGGCGGCGATCACCGCCGCCGGGATGATCGCGATCCTGCCGCCGGGCACCGCACGGCTCCGGCCGGGAACCCCCGCCGCGCTCGGCGCGATGGTGCTGTTCGCGATCGGCTATTTCGGCGCGGACAGCCTGATCACCGTGCTCCTGACGAGCGGTTTCCACCTGAGCCTCGGGCAAGCGGCGATCGTCCTGAGCGCCGCCCCGCTCGGCTGGGCGTTGACCAGCCTCGTCGCGGCCAAGTTCTCCTCCGCGCGCTTTCCCGTCGTGGGCCTGAGCCTGACCGCCTTCGGCACCGCGGCCGTGGCCTTCGGTGGTTCGTTCGCCATAGCCCTCGTCGCCTGGACGGTCGCCGGAATCGGCGTCGGACTCGCTTACCCGGGCCTGTACATCAGGGCCACGACGGCGGACGCGAGCGGTTTCACCGCCGCCGAGCTCGCGACCGCCGTCATCACCGCCGAATGCGTCGGGCAATTGCTGGGCAGGGCCGTCGGCGGTGCCCTGAGTTCTTCAGGCACCGGATTGTTCGTCTCGTACGGGCTCTTCGCGGCCGCCCTGGCGGCGGCCGCGTTCGCCGCGAGTCGTCAGTCGATGAGGACGTTCTTGTAGAACAGGTTCGCGTAGCGGTTGATGTTGTCCATGCTGCTACGCGATCCGAAACCCATGTACAGCCGGGTTTCCCCGGCGAGGCTCCGGTAAATCCCGAGCCCCTCCGGTTCGCGGAACACCAGCGACTGCCCCGCCTTGGTCAGCGCGCGGCTCTTCACGGTGCCCGTGTTCATGTCGATGCAGGTGACGTAGGAGTTGATGTCGGCGGGATCCTCGTGCCCCGTACCGTCCAATGTGTACAGATACTGGCCGTAGATGGTGTAACCCTGGAAGGTCACCGGCACGGTCGACAGCGCGGGCTGCGCGAAGTGCGCCAGCGGTGAGCTGAAGTTGCCCGCGGCCGCGGAGGCGAGCGGATAGACGCTGTAGAACATCTTGCCGCCTTCCTTGCGGCGTACCGCGATCCGCTTGTTGATCGGATCGGTGGCGCAGGTGATCGTGTCGCTGCCGGTGAGGAACTTCTTCACCGACGGCGTGCCGCCGTTGACGAACTTGAACCGCGCCAGCGCCGTCCCGCGACCGGCGCTCGTCGGGCCGTCCGAGTCGCATTCCATCCAGATGTAGGAGTCGGTGCCCACCGGTTCGACGCCGATCGACACCCCGTGCCCGGCGTTGTTCAGATGCATCGAGCCCTGGATCTCGCCGGAGAAGTTGACCTGGGTGACGCACAGGTCGTCGCCGGTCCCGCCGTTGCGGGCGTTCACGATGAAGATGCGCACGTTCTGGTTGTCGAAGGCGAAGCCCTGCATCACATGGTGCGATTCGTGCAGGATCTTGCTGCGGAACTCGTCGTAGGACGGCTTGGTGAGGTCGAACCGCTTGGACGCCGGCACCGCGGCCGAAGCCGGCCCGGCGAACACCGCGCCGGTGCCGAGCAGCGCCGCGGTCGCGGCGAGACCACCGCCGGCCCGCAGCAGCGAACGCCGGGAGAACGGGGACCGGACGGGGTCCGGGGGCAGCTGCTCGGACATGGGCGCTCGCCTTCGTCGGGTTTCGCGGTCCGATCGAAGGTTGTTCACGCTCGTACAAGATTCGTACAACCCGGCGGTACGACGGCAAAAGGGCCTTTCCCGATTTCCTGGGAAAGGCCCTTTTGCGTGCTGTGGAGCTGAGGGGAATCGAACCCCTGACCTTCTCGATGCGAACGAGACGCGCTACCAACTGCGCTACAGCCCCTGGTGAAGCTTGCCCCTGCGTTTGAGGCTCCATGAGCTTAGCAGTGGCTCTGGAGGCTCAAACGCAGGGGGGTCACTCTCCGGAGGCCCGGCGGAAAGGCCTGGTCCCGGGCTCGTCGAGCTCGTGGAAGGCCGGGTCCTCGTCGTCCAGGTCGACGACGACGGCTTGGCGCCGGAGGCGGGACATCGGGGACGGTTTGCGTTCCACGACGGCGGGACGTTCGGTGGCGACGACCTCGATGTCCTCACGGGACTCGTGGTCTTCGTCGTCGACCGCCGGGCGGCGCGGGGCGCGGGTGCTGTTGAAGCGGGCGAGGCGGCGCTGCCGGATGTCGTTCTCGATGCGGACCTGGCGGCGCAAGTACGCCAGGTAGCCGATGAGGACGGCGTCGACGACACCGTTGGCCCACCAGACCGTCGGGGTCAGGAAGCCGGCGACGGCCGCGGTGGTGACCACCAGCACCAGGAGGGCGATGACGACCCGCTGCCGGAACGCGTACTTGGCGCGGGCGGCGATGTCCGCCGCCTCCGGGTCGAAGCCGCCGCGGCCGGGACGGTAGCCCGTGCCTTGGCGTTCTCGTTCCGGGCGGGCCGTGTGCGAGGGCTGGGGAAGCGGTTCGGCTTCCGGCTCCTCGTCCTCGAGGTCGGCGTCGAGCTCCGCCTCGAGTTCGGCCAGGTCGTCTTCTACCGATGGTTCCGTGTTTTCCGCCATCGCGAACTCCTCCGGTCCCTCGTGGCGTGTGCTCCCGCTCCGCACGACTCGCGCCGCCAAGGCCGAGTCCGTCGTCCGTGCGACCTGCTGGCGCTTGCGGGCGACCATGGGCACGAGAACGACGAGCCATGCCGCTGCGAGCGCGACGATGATCACCGAACTGGGCATCTCCCGTCACCTCCCCCGATCCACTGCTGTAGTCACGCTAGCCACAACAGTCACACACGCCGCGCAGACTCGCCGGTTTCGATCACGGAAAATGCATCACCAAATTAGGTGAATCTCACAGCTTGTGGTAACGCGGTCACCGGAACGACCCGGTAATGGGGTCAAACGCGCTCCGCGAGGCCCTTCGAGACGAGCCGTGAGACCAGTCCGTCACCGGTCTCCTCCTTGGTGACGGCGTAGCAGAAATGGTCCCGCCAGCCACCCGCGACATCGAGATAACGCTCGAAAAGTCCCTCTTGCCGGTAGCCCGCTTTGCCGAGAACCCGCAGGCTGGGAGTGTTTTCGGGGCGGACAGTCGCCTCGAGGCGGTGCAGTCCGCCGAAGTCGAAGACGTGGTCGGTGACGAGGGCGACGGCGCCGGTCGCGACCCCGCCGCGGACGATGTCCGATGACACCCAGTAGCCGATCCAGGCCGATCGGAGCGACGCCCGGATGACGTTACCCACAGTGATCTGCCCGGCGAAGCGTCCGTCCACCGTGATGGTGAACGGGAGACATTGACCGCGCCTGGCCAAGCCGCGCAATGCCAGCCACTGGGACGGCCATGACCAATACGCGTTGCGATCCGGCCAGGGCCCGACGCCGGTGGGTTCCCACATTTCCAGGTGCTCGCGATCGCGCAGCCGGACGCGGCTCCACTCGCCGGCGTCGCGGAGCCGGACCGGCCGGACGGCGAGGATCCCGGCGGGCACCCGGAGCGGGCCCAGCTTCGCGGGCCAGCCCGGATGCCTGCTCTCGATCGGATACGCGACGCCGGAAATCGGTGCGCCCATTACGCCCGCTGGGCCAGGAAGGTCACCTTGACCTGCTCGCCCGCGGCGACCTCGGTGAGGTCTTCGTCGATGTTGATCAGGCAGTTCGCCTCGGCCAGCGACGCGAGCAGATGCGCGCCGGAGGTGCCGAGCGGCTGCACCAGGTACTCGCCGTTGCCCTCGTCGCGCAGCAGTTGCCCGCGCAGGAACCCTTTCCGGCCCTTGGTCGAGGTGATCGGGGAGAGCAGCCGCGCGCCGACGATCCGGCGGTGCGGGTTGCGGGTGCCGCGCGCGGCGCGGATCAGCGGGCGGACCAGCACCTCGAACACGACCAGCGCGCTCATCGGGTTGCCGGGGATCAGGAACGTCGGGACCGAGTCGGGACCGAGCCTGCCGAAACCCTGCACGGAACCGGGGTGCATGGCGACGCGGGTCATGTCGATGTGGCCGAGATCGGACAGCGCCGCGTGCACTTCGTCGCCCGCGCTCCCGCCGGCGCCGCCCGCGACGACGACGATCTCCGACATCAGCAGGCGGCCTTCGACGACCTCTCGCAGGCGTTTCGGATCGCCGGGGACGATGCCGACGCGGCTCACCTCGGCGCCCGCGTCCCGCGCGGCCGCGGACAGCGCGTAGGAGTTGACGTCGTAGACCTGTCCGACCGAGGGGGTGCGGTCGATGTCGACCAGTTCGTCGCCGACGGAAACGATCGAAACCCGGGGTCGCGGGTAGACCAGGACCTTCGCGCGGCCGACCGCGGCGAGCAGGCCGACCTGGGCCGAGCCGATGGTGTCGCCCTTGCGCACGGCGACGTCGCCGATCTGCACGTCTTCGCCGGTCCGGCGCACGTAACCGGCCGACGGCACCGACCGGTGCACGGTGACCTTGGCCTGGTGGCCGTCGGTGTAGGCGGTCGGGACGACGGCGTCGGCGAGCGTCGGCAACGGCGCGCCGGTGTCGACCCGCACGGCCTGCCCCGGCTGCAACCGCCGCGGCTGGCGGGAACCGGCGGCGATCTCGCCGACCACCGGCAACTGAACCGGCTCCTGACCCGCGGAGCGGACGTCGACGCTTCGCACCGCGTAGCCGTCGACGGCGGCCTGGTCGAATCCGGGCAGCGCGTGTTCGGCGACGACCTCTTCGGCGCACAGGAGGCCCTGGGCCTCGGAGATGGCGACCCGGACCGGGCGCGGGCGTACCGCCGCGTCCAGGGTCAGGGAGATCTGATCCTCGACGGAACGGAACTGTCCCGCGTCTTCGGTCTCGGCCGCTTCGGCGATGGGTTCCGTCATGACTGGGGGATCTCGATCCGTTCGTTCGACCAGGCACGCGTTGAAGGCCCGTCGGTGAACTGAAGTTCACCACCGTTACCAGGAGTGATGCGGTCCGAAGCCGCGGAAATCGCCCGATCGGGCAAGCTCCTCGTGGTCCGTGCCGCCGGGGTGGTCGCTGCGCCTGTCATAGGCGTGAAGCCTAACCTGACCACGTGGTCGAGCCCGGCAATGAACACCTGAGCAAAACGGAGTGGCGTTCGCGGATAACCGCCGAACGGCGTTCGCAGGTGTCGGAAGAGCATGCGCGGGAGGCCGTGGCGCTAGCCGCGGCCGCCGCTCGGCTGCCCGGTGAAGTCGTGTGCGCCTATGTTCCGTTCGGTACCGAACCAGGTTCGACGTCACTGCTTGATCAACTTCTGGACCAGGGCAAACGGGTGCTGCTGCCGATCGTCCCCGACGCGCCGGGCCCGCTGGACTGGGCCGTCTACGAGGACCCGTCGAGCCTCGGGCCGGGACGGCTGCGGGGGTTGCTCGAGCCGACCGGGCGCCGCCTCGGTCCCGACACGCTGGGGACGGCCGATCTGGTGCTGATCCCCGCGCTCGCTGTCGACGACGCGGGCGTCCGGCTCGGCCGCGGCGCGGGGTACTACGACCGGTCGCTCTCCTTCGCCGCGCCCGGCGCGGCGCTGATCGCCGTCGTCCGGGACGCCGAACTCGTGCGCGAGTTGCCCGCGGAACCGCATGACGTCCGCATGACCGGGGTACTGACCCCGGAGCACGGCTTGGCGCCGCGCCCGGTAATAGACTGACGCCCCGACGCAGTGGTTCAGAAAGGGCACAATGAGCTCTGACGCGCACCTGTCCGATCATTTCGCCGAAACGCTGTCGAAAATGCGTTCCGCGGGCGCCCACCCCATGGAGCTGGCGGCCCTGCGACGGCGTCTCGAGCAGCTGACCGCACCCGGCGCCGGTGAATTGCCGGGAAACGAACTCGAACCTCTCGATGACATCAGCAGGCTCGTGGATCTGCCCGAGCCGGACCCCGAAGAAGCGCGCCGGGTGCTGGACCGCACCGCCGTCCTGAAGCTCAACGGCGGGCTCGGCACGAGCATGGGGCTCACCGGCCCGAAATCGCTGCTGGAGATCAAACCGGGGAAGACGTTCCTCGACGTCATCGCCATGCAGGTGCTTTCGACCCGGGAGAAGTACAACGCGCGGCTCCCGCTGATCCTGATGAATTCGGCGGGCACCCGTGAACCTTCGCTGGAGTTGTTGAAGAAGTATCCCGATCTCGGCGACGACGTCATCCCGGCCGACTTCCTGCAGGGGCGCGAACCGAAGATCACCGCCGACGGGCGGCCCGTCGCCTGGCCCGCGAACCCGGAGCTCGAATGGTGCCCGCCGGGGCACGGCGACATCTACGTCGCGCTCGCGGTGAGCGGAATGCTCGAAACCCTGCTGGCCGAGGGAATCCGCTGGTGCTTCGTGTCCAACTCCGACAACCTCGGCGCGCTTCCGGACGCCCGGATCGCGGCGTGGCTGGCGAAGGAGGACATCCCGTTCGCGATGGAGACGGTGCTCGGCACCGCGGCCGACCGCAAGGGCGGGCACCTTGCACGCCGCGCGGGCCGGATCGTCCTGCGTGAATCCGCGCAGGTCCCCGACGGGGACGACTCGTTCGGCGACGTCGCCAAGTGGCGTTACTTCAACACCAACAACATCTGGTTCGATCTCGAACGGCTGAAGGCGCTGCAGGACGCGGACCCCGCCGCGCCGTTGTTGCCGCTGATCGTGAACCGGAAGACCGTCGATCCCGCCGACGCCGCCAGCACGCCGGTGATCCAGCTCGAAACGGCGATGGGCGCGGCGATCGGTTCGGTCGAGGGCGCGCGGGCCATCGAGATCCCGCGGAGCCGGTTCGCGCCGGTCAAGACCACCGACGATCTGCTGGTCGTCCGGTCCGACGCGTACGTGCTCGACGACGGCGGGGAGATGGTCCCGGAGTTCACCACCACCCCGCCGGTCGTGTCGCTGAGCAAGGAGTTCTACAAGCTCCTTCCGGACTTCGACGCGCGTATCCCCGTCGCGCCTTCGCTCAAGGAGTGCACGAGCCTCGCGGTGGACGGCGACGTCACCTTCGGAAAGGACGTCGTCGTCCGGGGCGATGTGAAGATCACCGGGCCGAAAACCATCGCGGACGGCGAAGTCCTCTAGCCGCGCTGGGCGATGAACACGTACTCGCGTCCTGGACGATCGGGGGCGTCCCGGACGTCCAGGACGCGAAATCCGTGCTCCGCCAGCAGGGACTCCAGGTCTTCGCGTTCGCGGAACCACAACGTCGAGTCCGAGGTGACGACCTCGCCGTCGGGGAACCGGTAGCTGTACCGGAACGACACGAACGGGAGGTTCACCTCGGTGACCTCGCGCCACTGCTCCACCTCGCCGACGCCGGGAACATCGATGGTTTCGTGTGCCGTGTCGGCCGCCCAGTCCTCCCACGCCCGGCGTCCGGGGCGCCGGATCTCGAAGACCAGATGACCGCCCGGCACCAGCGCGGCATGGACGCCTTCGAGGGTCCGGTTCCATTCGTCGTCGGTCAGGAAGACCTGGGCCACGTTCCCGGTCATCACCGCGAGATCGGCTCCCACGTCGCCCGCCGCTCGCGCGTCACCATGGATCCAGGTGATCTTCCCTTCCGGGTCTTTGGCCTTCGCGACGTCCAGTGACGCCTTCGCGGGATCGACACCGACGACCTCGATTCCGCGCGCGGCCAAGAGAACGGCCAGGAAACCGGTGCCGCAGCCGACGTCGAGCACTCTCTTCGCCCCGAGTTCGCCGATGATGCCGAGATAGTGGTCCAGGTCGTCGCGAGCGCCGTCGAAGGCGTCGTAGATCGGTGCGAGCCGGGCGTGGGCGAAGAGCGCGTCAGGCATTCGGCGACGATAGTTCCGGGACGCGTGCGGGAGCCACGGATTTACGGTCGCGCCGCCACGCACGTTCTCCCGGTGACGCCAGCTGCGGCAACGCCCGGCTGACGCCGAGCTCCTGTACATGCCGAAGAAACCTAGCCGGTGCCGGCTTCGTCCACCGGGTGCTCGAGCCAGGCGTTCGGCTCCGTGTAGACGCCGACGTCCAGCGCCGAGGAGGCGAGCACCGGCGCGATCCCGCCCGGCACGGCCGTGAGGCCGTCCTGGAGTTCGACGCCGGTCCACGCCTTCCACTGGGCGAAGGTGCCGGTGACCGTCATCGCGAACGGCGCCACTTTCCGGAACCGGGCGCCGAGCCGTTCATGCGTGCGCAGCCACGGATCCTCCGGCAGCCCGTCCGCGCGACGGCGGGCGATGTAGTCCTCAAAGGACAGTCCTGGTTCGTTCTCCTTTCCGGCCGGGCGGACCGGCACGACGAGTTTGCCCATTCCTTTTTCCGAAGCGCGCTTTTTCAACGCTTCCAACGCTTTTGTGGCCAGGCCGCCGCCACGGCGGCCTGGCGCGACCATCACTTCGAGTGCGATCAACGTATTCGTCTCACGGGAGCTCAGCAGGTCTTCCGCAGCCCAGATCAGGGCGGCGTCCCAGCCGTGGTCCGGCAGTTCCGGGCGTTCGGCGGTCGGGAAGCCGACCGGGACGGCGGCGGTTCTCGCCACGGGAACGCCGTCTTCCAGCAGCACGAGGAAGTATTCTGGCCAGCGGGCGGCCAGGTGGGACGACTTCGCCAGCAGTCCGGCAAGACCGTGCTGGAGGAATTCGCCGCCGACGCCGCCGAGGCCGAGCGCGGGCTCGCGCAGTTCGGGCCTGGTGGCCAGGTCTTCGATCACGATCATGTCCTCAGTAGACCCGAGGACACGCGATTCTCACGAGGTAGTTTTCCGGTATGACGAGAGGAAGTGGAGCGTACGCCTGTCCTTGCTGCGGCTATCTCACGCTGGGCGAGCGCGGCGCGTTCGAGATCTGCTCGGTCTGCTTCTGGGAAGACGACGGGCAGGACGACCACGACACTGACGTCGTCCGAGGTGGGCCTAACGGTGCCCTGTCACTTACGGTCGCTCGGCGGAACTTCGATCTTCACGGTGCCTGCGAAGAGGCGCATGTGCACAATGTGCGGCCTCCGGAACCGGACGAGATCCCTGTTGACGGGAGCGCTCGGCCGCTGCCCGAAGACGCGAAGGTCAGGCGGGTGAAACGGATGCGGTACTGATCAGCGTACGGGCAGCGCGCGGCGCCGTCCGGTGATTCCGGTGGTGTTGAGGTTGGCGCGCTCGCCGGCGGAGTGACCGTCGAGATAGCCGCTGCCGGACAGCCGCCTCGGCGGAGCCGAGCGCAGGTCGCCGTACTGCTCGTCGTACGCCTGTTTGACCATCGCCGTCCGATCCTGGATCACCAGTTCGGCCGAGCGGTGACCGGCGGTGGCCGTATGGGTCCTGGCCGCGGTGTCCTCGCTGTTGCGGAGCCGTTCGTAGACCGCGCCGGAGAATCCGTGCAGCCAAGTCCGCCGGTACGCGGCCAGCGATTCGCCCGCGAACACCCGGTTCTCCGGGCGCACCCTGGTCAGCTGGGTGGTCGCCTGCAGCAGCAGGCTCGTGTACAGCAGTTCCGTCCGCTCCAGATCGGAACGGAAACCGAACACCGTCACCGCGGTGACCGATTGGCCCAGCCGGTGCAGCAGGGCCCGGCAGCGCAGCGGATGCGCGATGTTCGTGAGCAGGCCCGCCTTGTCCCGGCTGTACGGGTTGTCGATCGGGATCTTGATCTGGGTGATCTCGTCGGCGGTCGCCCCGGAGGCGGCCAGCAAGGCCTGATCGATGCCGTACCGGGCGATCAGTTCGGCGGCCTTGGTGTTGTACGACTCGGCTTCGGCCTCGGTGACCGCCGGGTCCTCCGCCTTCGCGAGGAGTTTCCGGACGCGCGCGAGCAGCGTGTCATGGTCGGGCATGGTCCTCCTTCCTGATTGGGTTGGAGCGGATCAATCTAGGAGAGAGGTCCGACAATATTCGGACGAGAGGTCCGGATCCCGGTGAGGGGGCGGTATGCCGGTCGACGTGTCGGTGGTCGGTTCCGGGCCGAACGGGCTCGCGGCGGCGGTCTTGCTGGTCAGGGCGGGGCTGACGGTCGAAGTGCACGAAGCTGCCGAAGAGATCGGCGGCGGGACGCGCACGGCTTCGCTGTTCGACGACGAGGTCCGGCACGACATCTGCGCCACCGGACATCCGCTGGCCGCGGCGTCTCCCTTCTTCCGCTGGTTCGACCTCGCCGAACACGGTGTCGACCTTCTGCGGCCGGAGATCGCGTACGCGCATCCCCTTGGCGGTGACCGGGCCGCTCTCGCGTACGAAGATCTCGACCGGACCTGTGACGCCCTCGGCGCGGACGGTCCCCGGTGGCGGCGTCTGCTGGGCCCGCTGGCCGAACGCAGCCGCGAACTGGCCGATCTCCTGCTCGGAGACCTTCGCCGTCCGCCTCGCGACCCGCGCGCCGCGGCCCTCCTCCCGGCCAGGATCGCGCTGCTCGCGTCCGGTTCGGAGCGCCGCATGTTCACCGGTCCGGAAGCGCCCGCGCTGCTCGCCGGGGTTTCCGCGCACGTGATGAGCCGTCAGCCCTCGCTCGCCGCGGCCGGTGCGACACTGCTGCTCAGCCACCTCGCGCATTCGACGGGCTGGCCGATCGCCTGCGGCGGAAGCCGGACGATCACCGAGGCTCTGGCCGCCGATCTCCGCGCCCGCGGCGGACGGATCCACACCGGAAGCAGGATCACCGATCTGCGGAGACTGGCGAAGTCGCGCACGGTGATCCTCGACATCGCCCCGCGTGGTTTCCTCGAAATCGCCGGCGGGCTGTTGCCGCCGCGATACCGGAAGGCGCTGGAGGCCTACCGCTACGGACCCGGCGCGGCGAAGGTCGATTTCCTGGTGTCCGAACCGGTTCCGTGGGCCGCGCCGGAGGTCGGCAAGGCGGGCACCGTCCATCTCGGAGGCACCCGAGACGAGGTCTACGCCGCCGAAAACGCCATCGTGCGCGGGCAAGATCCGGACGACCGGTTCGTGCTCGTGTCGGATCCGATGGCGATCGACCCGTCCCGCGGGCTGCCGGGCAAGCGGCCGGTGTGGGCGTATTGCCATGTCCCGAACGGGGATCCGCGAGACGTCACCGAGCTCGTCCGTCGGCGCATCGAACGGTTCGCGCCCGGCTTCTCCGACACGATCCTGGCGAGCCGTTGTATCACCGCGCCGGAACTGGAGGCCTACAACGCGAACTATCCCGGCGGCGACGTCGCGGCGGGCGCGGTGAATCTGCGGCAGGTGCTCGGACGGCCGGTCGCCCGGTGGAACACACACCGGACGCCGCTCGGCGGTGTCTTCCTGTGTTCGGCCGCGACGGCCCCGGGCCCCGGCGTGCACGGGATGGGCGGCTGGTACGCCGCGAAAGCCGTGCTGGGGAAGGATTTCGAGCGGGTGATTCAGGAACCGCGCGGTCGCACGAGTCCCGTTTCGTAGGCCACCACCACGGCTTGGGCCCGGCTGGAGATCCGGAGCTTGGTCATCAAACGGTTCAGGTGCGTTTTCACCGTGGCCTCGCTGACCATCAGGCTCCGGGCGATGTCCGCGTTCGGCATGCCGGTGCCGACGAAACGCAGCACCTCGATTTCGCGTTCGGTCAGCCCGGCCAGCGCGGGCGGAGCCGCCGGCTTTTCCGGCGGGCCCTGGGTGAAGGCCTCCACCAGCCGCCGCGTGATGGTCGGGCCGAACAGCATGTCGCCGCGCGCGACGGCGTGGATCCCGGCGATCAGGGTCTCCGGCGGGCTGTCCTTGAGCAGGAAACCCGCCGCGCCCGCGCGCAACGCCGTGTAGACGTATTCGTCGAGGTCGAACACCGTCAGCATGAGCACGTGCGGCTTTTCCGCCCCGGTGTCCGCGAGGATCCGCTCGGTCGCCTTCACCCCGTCGAGTTCGGGAAGCCGGATGTCCATCAGGATCACGTCGGGACGCAGTTCACGAGCCTTCTCGACGGCTTCGAGCCCGTCTCGCGCCTCGCCCGCGACCCGGACACCGGGAACGGCTTCGAGCAGGGCGACGAATCCCGCCCGGACGAGATCCTGGTCGTCGACCACCAGCACACTGGTCACCGGGCTCGCTCCTGCGGCAGATAGGGAAGGGTCAGTTCGATCGCGAAACCACCGGATCCGGCCGGTCCCATTTCGATCGAACCACCGTACATTCTCGCCCGTTCACGCATTCCGATGAGGCCTTGTCCCGCCGGATTCGGTGGTGGTGTCCCTGCGGACGCGGAATTGCGGACACTCAGCACGAGCGCGTCTTCGCCGTATTCGAGGACGAGTTCCACGATCGCCTGATCCGCGTGTTTCAGCACGTTGGTAAGCGCTTCCTGCGCGATTCGGTAGGTGCACAGCTGCTGACCCGGCGGAAGTCGTCGCGGTTCGCCGATGGTCCGCGTCTTCACCGTGAGGCCGGCTTCACGCACTCGGGTGACCAGTGCGGGAAGATCGGCGAGGCCGGGCTGGGGGCGGTACTCGTGGGTTTCGCGCTGGGGCGGGCGCAGTACGCCGAGCAGGCGCCGCAGTTCGTCGAGCGCTTCGGTCGTGGTCCCGGTGATGGTGTCGAGTGCGGTGCGCGCGGTGTCCGGGGAGGATTCGAAGACGTAGCGGGCCAGATTCGCCTGCACCGCGATCACCGAAATGTGGTGGGAGACGACGTCGTGTAGCTCGTGGGCGATGCGGATGCGCTCCTCGACGACGGCCTGTTCCGCCTCGAGCCGGATCTCCCGTTCCGCGCGGACAGCGCGTTCCACCATCCGGTCCGCGCGCAGGTAGCCGAGCCGTCCGACGATGATCGTGCCCGCGCACTGCGCGAGCAGGCGGGTCGTGTCCACCACGAAGGACGGCACTTCGCCGAGCACGAGTCCCAGTTCGAAAAGGGCGATCCAGGCGATCGTCGGCGGGACGGCCTTGGCGGGCGGATATCGCGCCCACACCGTGTACGCCGCGATGAACGCCGACGGCTCGCCCAGCGTGGCCCGGTAGCCCAAGGCGGTGTAGACGGTCATGAGCGAGACCGACGCGAGCAGGACAGCGATGGGATGGCGGCGGCGCATAAACAGCGGGAGGGCGATGAGCACCGCGAGGATGACGCCGGCCCCGGCCGGGTCGCCGAACGAACCGCCGCGGGGTGCCGCGCCCAAGGCGAGAAGGGTGGCCGCCGCCGCGGTGATCAGGCAGTCGATGAGCAGCGGCCGTGCGCGGAGGAGAGAGAAGAGGGACGGCACTTCCGCAAGTTACCGTCGCGGCGAGAGGGCGCCCAATTCCTGCAACCAGCGCGGTATTCAGCGCGCCCTATACCGCCAAGGTTTACCCCGGCTTCCGACTCGCGGGGATTCCGCTCGGTGATCGGTCCGGATAACGTCGGAACAGGATGGATATTCCATTCCCCGACTCGGCGAAGAGGATGACCCGCTCCGGGTAAGAGGGCCTTCGGGAGGGGATATCCGGAACAGGCCGCCTCTTCGCCGAGTTTCAGCCCAGATAGGCGTCCAACGTGACGGCCAGCGCCCGCTCCGGTGTCGGCGCGAAGCTCGCGCCCGCCAGCCCGCCCCAGAGCCACAACTGGGCGAGGCCGTGCAGGGACGCCCACAGCGACGACGCGAGCAGCCGCGGATCGGTCGCGGGATGCCAGCCGCCTTCCTGCACGTCCTCGACCAATGCGGCGAAGAAGTCGAACACCGCGCTGCTCACCCGCGTGAGCTCGGGATCGTCCGGATCGACGAGATCGCGGCGGAACATCAGCTCGAACATCGCCGGATTGGCCAGCGCGAAATCGAGATAGCCGTGGCAGGCCGCGATGAGCCGCTCCCGGGGTGTCCCGGCCGGCAGGTCGGCGCCGCGTTCGAGCAGTTCGACGTAACCGCGGATCGCGACCGCCGATAGCAGCGCCGCCCGGCCGGTGAAATGCCGCAGCGGCGCGCCGTGCGAGACGCCCGCGGCCTTGGCGATCCCGCGCAGCGTCACGGCGCCGACGCCTTCTTCGGCGAGCAGGGTCGCCGCGGTGTCGATCAGGCGGGTTCGGGCGCCCACGACCGGGTCTCCTCGAGAACGGGCAGCAGGTCGGGGCGTTTCGGCAGGAAACCGTCACCCGGCTGGCGGCCGATGAGCCGGTTGCGGAACCGGCTGACCGCGACCGGGAGGACTTCCCTGGTCAGCCAGCGCAGATCCGCGCGCAGGCCGGGCCGTCCGTCCGAACCGGGCAGCGGGGCGAGCCAGGCCGGGTCGTGGGTGACGTCGAGCTTGCTGAGCACGTGCCCGGCCAGGCGCCGGTGGCCCTGCTCGGACAGATGCAGCCGATCCGGGCCGAAGTAGCGGGAATCGTGTGCCGCGTCGTCCGGCCAGAGGTCGACCAGCGTCGCGCCGTAGCTGACGGACGCCTCGCGGACGGCGTCGTTCAGCGCGACGATGCGCGGGCGCATGCGGTGGCCCATCGGCATGCGGTGGGAGATGTCGCTGAGGGTGAAGGTGACGACCCGCGGCGCGATCTCGGTGCAGGCGCGGATGGCGGTGTCGACGCGGCGGGCGACCGTGCGCGCGTCCCAGCCGCGGCTCATCACGTCGTTGCCGCCGCCGAACAACGCGATCAGATCCGGCTGGAGCCTGGTCGCCGCCGGGGTCTGCTCGGCGTGGATCTGGTCGAGCCTGCGCCCGCGGACCGCGAGATTGGCGTAACGGAAACCGGGCTCGTCCTCGGCGAGCCGGTGCGCGACGAAGTCGGCCCAGCCGCGGTAGAAACCACCCGACGGATGCGGATCGGCCAGCCCTTCGGCGCAGCTGTCGCCGAGCGCGACGAAACGTTGGTAGCCCATCCAGATCTCCGTAACCGCGAGTTCACCTTGTAGACACTGTCTATCAAACCGATGTAGACGCTGTCTACTCAGCGGTCGAGGCGGTTCCGATGGGTGAAGGCGACGGCGCGCCGCGGATCGCCGTCCGGGAGCACCCGGCACAGCGCGTCGACGATCTCCAGGTCGTCGGCCCCGCACGGGGTCTCCCAGTACGACCACAACGCCGACGCGTCGCCGCTGCCGAGGACGACCCGCCGGACCGACGCGGTGACGGCCTCGCGCTCCTCGCGGACGGCGGGCGATTCCGATTCGGCGAGCAGCGGACCGCGGAAGGCGTCCGCCGCGGCCGCGACGTCGCCTCGTTTGAGCGCCGCGCGGACACGCAGGAAGTCGGCGTCCACCTCGGCGGAAAGCCGGTACGGCCGCGTCTGCACGATGTCCGAGCCGAGCTGTGTCCGGAGCCGGTGGATCTCGGCGCGCACGGTCACCGGATTGCCGCTCTCGCCGTAGAGCAGCAGAGCCAGCCGCTCCGCCGAGAGTCCGCCCGGGTTCAGCGCGAGCAGGGTGAGGATCTCCGCGTGCCGCAAGGTGAACGGCACCTCGCGACCGTCCACTGTGGTCGACGGTGGCCCGTCGGTGAGGAACTCCAGCGCGAGCCGCGGCCGCCGCGCCGCAGCCCGGTTCCGCAGGCGCAGCAGGTAGCCCTCGGTCAACGGCTCCACCGTGCCCAGCCGCCCGTCCGGCAGGGTGACCGCGCCGCCGCCCGGCCGGATGTCCACAGTGGCGGGAAGGTCGCCGCAGGATTCGGCCGCCAGCACGCGGCCCTTCGCCGAGAGCAGTGCTCCCGGCGCGCCACGCAACGCTTCCAGATGGGTCATGTTCGCGGCCCGCAGCCGCTCGTCGCGCATCGCGAGCCGGGCCCGCAGCTGGCCTTCGGCGAGCTGGGCGGCCGCCGTGACCAGCGCGAGCATCGCGGGATGGACGGTCCGCAGCGGACCGCTGACGTCGATCGACCCGAGCAGCGCGCCGGTCTCCGGATCGCGTACGGGCGCCGCCGCGCAGGTCCAGCCGTGATAGGTCCGCACCAGATGCTCGGCCGAGTAGATCTGCACCGGCTCCCCGGTGGCGAGCGTGGTGCCCATCGCGTTCGTCCCGATGACGTCCTCGCTCCAGCGCGTGCCTTCGGCGAGCATCACGTCGTCCGCGCGCCGCAGCACGCCCGCGGCGCCCTCCCGCCACAGGATGTGCCCGGCCGCGTCGGTCACGATCATCATGTGCTCGGCGTCGTCGGCGATGCTCACCAGCGTCTGCCGCAGGATCGGCAGGACCGGGGCCAGTGGATGCTCGTCGCGCAGCCCGTTCACCTCGCCGGAGTCGTAGACGAGCGGGGCGACGCCGGTGTCCGGATCGACGTGCGCGGCGAGCGAGCGATTCCACGACGCGGACACGATCGACCTGGGGGAACGCGGCGCGGGAACCCCGGAGAGGATGGCGTCGTGGACGTCCTTCAGCAGCCGCGCGTACGCCTGAGGGTCACGCGGCGAGGACTCTCCAGCGGGCCGCTCTGCCACCTTTCCGAGAATAGGTGACCGCGCTCACTTCGTTGCAACGTACGTGCAACCTCACCCGCCCTAGCTTCGCCGTCATCCGCCACCCCTAGCGATGAGGCAGGAAAGATGGCCAAGTACGCGGCACCGAACACCGAAGGCAGCGTCGTCAGCTACGAGTCGCGCTACGACCACTACATCGGAGGCGAGTACGTACCGCCCGCGAGCGGTCAGTACTTCGAGAACCCGACCCCGGTGACCGGACAGGTGTTCACCGAGGTCGCCCGCGGCACCGCCGCCGACATCGACCGCGCGCTCGACGCGGCCGAAGGCGCGGCCGCGGCCTGGGGCCGGACGTCGGTGGACGAGCGTGCGAACGTGCTGCTCCGGATCGCCGACCGGATGGAGCAGAACCTCGAAGCGATCGCCGTCGCCGAATCGTGGGAGAACGGCAAACCGGTCCGCGAGACCCTGGCCGCCGACATCCCGCTGGCCATCGACCACTTCCGCTACTTCGCCGGCGCCCTGCGCGCCCAGGAGGGCGGGATCTCCCAGATCGACGACAACACCGTCGCGTACCACTTCCACGAGCCGCTCGGCGTCGTCGGCCAGATCATCCCGTGGAACTTCCCGCTGCTGATGGCGGTCTGGAAGCTCGCGCCCGCGCTGGCCGCGGGCAACGCGATCGTGCTGAAACCCGCCGAGCAGACCCCGGCGTCGATCCACCTGCTGATGTCGCTCATCGGCGACCTGATCCCGCCGGGCGTGCTGAACATCGTCAACGGTTTCGGCGTCGAGGCGGGCAAGCCGCTCGCGTCGAGCAACCGGGTGCGGAAGGTCGCGTTCACCGGCGAGACCACCACCGGACGGCTGATCCTGCAGTACGCCAGCGAGAACATCATCCCGGTCACCGTCGAACTCGGCGGCAAGAGCCCGAACATCTTCTTCGACGACGTCGCCGCCGCCAACGACGCGTTCTACGACAAGGCGCAGGAAGGCTTCGCGCTCTTCGCGCTGAACCAGGGCGAGGTCTGCACCTGTCCGTCGCGGGCGCTGATCCAGTCCGGTATCTACGACCGGTTCCTCGGCGACGCCGTCGAGCGGGTCAAGAAGATCAAGCAGGGGCACCCGCTCGACACCGAGACGCAGATCGGCGCGCAGGCCTCCAACGACCAGCTGGAGAAGATCCTTTCCTACATCGACATCGGCCAGAAGGAAGGCGCGAAGATCCTCACCGGCGGTGAGCGCAGCGACCTCGGCGGCGAACTGTCCGGCGGGTACTACGTGCAGCCGACGGTCTTCGAGGGCGACAACAAGATGCGGATCTTCCAGGAGGAGATCTTCGGCCCGGTCGTCTCGGTGGCCAGGTTCGACGACTACGCCGACGCGCTGAAGATCGCCAACGACACGCTGTACGGCCTCGGCGCCGGTGTCTGGTCGCGTGACGGCAACACCGCCTACCGCGCCGGCCGCGACATCCAGGCGGGCCGGGTGTGGGTCAACAACTACCACGCGTACCCGGCGCACGCGGCCTTCGGCGGCTACAAGGCGTCCGGGATCGGGCGCGAGAACCACAAGATGATGCTGGACCACTACCAGCAGACCAAGAACATGCTGGTGTCCTATTCGGACAGTGCGCTCGGGTTCTTCTGATGGCCGAGCGGGTCGGCTTGACACCGGCCGCCGCGGATCTGCTGCGGCGGCTGGTGTCACTCCACGGGCCGGTGATGTTCCACCAGTCCGGCGGATGCTGCGACGGGAGCGCCCCGATGTGTTACCCGGCCGGCGAATTCCGCACCGGGGCGTCCGACGTCCACCTTGGTGACCTGAGCGTCGAAGGCGTCGGCGACGTTCCGGTGTGGATGTCGGGCCCCCAGTTCGAGTACTGGAAGCACACGCATCTGACCATCGACGTCGTCCCCGGCCGGGGGAGCGGATTCTCCTTGGAGGCGCCGGAAGGGGTCCGTTTCCTGGTCCGGTCCCGGTTGTTCAGCGACGAGGAGTCGGCTGAGCTGAACGGCCCAGCAACGCGATGAGCCGTGCGCCCGGTCCGGCGTCCGGCGGTGCCTCGACAGCGTGGTCGAAGGCGCCGCCGGGCCCGCGGACCGGCGTGACGTCGGGATAGCGGCTCGCCACCTTCAACGCGGCCGTCGCGAGTTCGTCGTCCCAGCGGTGTTCGCGGCCAAGGGCGGTGTTGAGGTCCCAGTCGTGGGTGAGCGTGTCGACGAACAGCACGGCCAGCGCGTTCTTCCCGGGGAGCGGACCGAAGCTCCCGAAGTCGAACGTCTTCTCCAGCGCTTCGCCGTCGAAGGCCGCGAGGAACTCGGCGGAACTCGCTTCGTAGGACCCGGCGAGGTCGTCGTCGGCCGACGGCCTGCTCTTAATCGGCCGGCCCGTCGCCTGCGCGGTGCGGGAATCGTGGCCCTCGATCAGGTGTTTCACGATGTCACGGACGGTCCACTCGGCGCAGGGGGTCGAGCGGTCCCAGTCGTCCGCGCCGATCCCGGCGATCGTGGCTCCGGTGGCCCGATGGGCCCGGGTGGTGAGTGCGATGAGATCCATGGCGGCAATGTATACGAACGATCGTGCTATCTTCTAGAGGTGAACACTCTCGAAGTGAACGAGGTCTTCGTCGGCCGTCCGTCGGTGCTGGGGACGAAGCGCGACGTGCCGGTGTACAGCGCCATCGCGAAATCGCGGGTCGAGACGCCGTTCCTGGAATTGGACGAGATCAATCTGGCCGGCGACGACCAGGCCGACCGCACCGTCCACGGCGGCGTCGACAAGGCGGTCTACGTCTACCCTGCGACGCACTACGCCGCCTGGGCGGAACAGGGTTTCCCGGTGTCGGCGGGTGATTTCGGGGAGAACGCCTCGGTGACGGGCGCCGACGAGTACGACGTCAGGATCGGCGATGTCTGGGCCTGGGGAGACACGCTGGTCCAGGTCTCGCAGCCGAGGACGCCGTGCTTCAAGCTCGCGATGAAGACCGGGCGCAAGGACGTCATCCCGGCGATGATCGATTCCGGTCGCAGCGGCTGGTACCTGCGCGTGCTGCGGACGGGCGTGGTGCCCACGTCGGGACGGATGACGCTCGAAGAACGCGATCTGATGAGTCCGACGATCGCCGAGGTGTACGTCGCGTCGTTCACCAACGTCGCCCAGCTCGACGACGAGCGCAGGGAGGCGTACTGGGCTCTGGTGGACCGGGTGCTCGCGGCGCCGTCGCTTTCCCGGCAGTACCGTGACGGCCTGGCATCGGCGAAGAAGCGGCGAGAGGAGCGGAATGCCGGTTGACGGCCGGGTGGCCCGCGGTGACGCGACGAGGCGGATCGTGCTTCGGCGCGCCGTGGACATCGCGTCCGTCGAGGGGCTCGACGGGTTGTCCCTCGGCAGGCTCGCCACCGAATTGGACTTGAGCAAATCCGGCGTGTTCGCCCTGTTCGGTTCCAAGGAGGAACTGCAGCTCGCGGCGGTCGAGACGGCGAGCGCGATCTTCGCGGAGAACGTCGTCGAGCCGACGCTCGAGGTCGAGCAGGGGATCGCGCGGCTGCGCGCGTTGTGCGCGAACTGGCTCGACTACTCGGAACGCCGCGTGTTCCCGGGCGGCTGTTTCTTCTTCAACACCGGCGCCGAATTCGACGCGCGGACCGGCCGGGTGCACGACGCGGTCGCGAACGCGAGCCGGGCCTTCGCTCAGTTCATCCGGTCCACCGTCGTCGAGGCGCGGAAGGCCGGGCACCTGCGTGAGTCCGTCGACGTGAACCGGCTGGCCTTCGAGCTGCACGCGCTGGGGCGGGCCGCGAACGCCGATTCGGTGATGTTCGGCGGGACCGAGCCCTACGCGCTGGCGCGGGCCGCCATCACCGCCCGTCTCGACGCCGCGGCCGTGCAATGAAAGGTCCTTTCCTCGCAAATTTTGCAAGGAAAGGACCTTTCATGGCGCGCTACTTCCAGTCGACCTGCGTGGACCGGTAGAAGTCGATGCCCTGCTGAACCCACCGCGGGCTCTGCTTCGCCAGCCGGAGCCGATAGGCGTCCCAGGTGCGGGAATCCTTCGGCGACCACCCGATCTCGGCGTAACCCGGCAACCTCGGGAACGCCATGAACTCGATGTGGTCACTGGTGATCAGCGTTTCCGACCACAGCGGCGCCTCGACCCCGATCACGTTCTTCTCCGTCACGCCCTCCAGGTACGTGGCCGGATCCCAGTCGTAGCCGGTCTTGACCTCGATCAGGCCCGCCCAGCTCAGCCCGAGCGGCGTCTGCGGGTGGTACTTCATGTCCAGGTACGCCTTGTTCGCGGGCGACATCAGGATCTTGTTGCCCCGGGCGGCCGCCGCGGCGACGTTCGCGTCGGTGCCCGTCGTGCCCCAGAACTGCGGGACGGCCGAAACCGGCGGATTCGTCTTGGCGACGTCGTGCCAGCCCGTGATCGTCTTGCCGTACTTCGCGACGATCGGGTGCACCTTCGTGGCGAAGGTCTGGTAATCGGCCGGGGTGGTCGAGTGCGCTTCGTCGCCACCGATGTTGATGTACTTCCCGGGGGTGATCGCCGACAGCTCGCGGATGACGTCGTCCACGAACTTGTAGGTGATGTCCTTGCCGATGCACAGCGAGCTGTAGCCGACCTCGATGTCCGTGCGCGGCGGTATCGGCTTGCCGTCGCAGTTCAGTTCGGCGTAGGAGTACTGGGCCGCGTTGGTGTGGCCCGGCATGTCGATCTCGGGAACGATCGTGATGTGCCGCGAAGCCGCGTAGCGCACCAGGTCCTTGTACTGCTCCTGCGTGTAGTAACCGCCGGGAGCGCCGCCGACGGCCGTCTGGCCGCCCACGGTCGCCAGCTTCGGCCAGCTCTTGATCTCGATCCGCCAGCCCTGGTCGTCGCTCAGGTGCAGGTGGAGATTGTTGATCTTGTACTGCGCGATCTGGTCGATGTACAGCTTGACCTGGTCCGGCGTGAAGAAGTGCCGGGCGACGTCGAGCATCGCGCTGCGGTAGCCGAAGCGCGGATAGTCGAGCACCGTGCCGCCCGAGACCACCCACGACCGCTTCTGGACGGTCTTCGCCTCGATCGCCGAAGGAAGCAACTGACGCAGCGTCTGCACGCCGAGGAACAGGCCCTCGTCGGTGTTCGCCTTCAAGGTCACGCCGGAGGGCGACACCTTGAGCTGGTAACCCTCGCTGCCGACGCGGTCACCCGCGTGACCGGTTTCGAGCGAGATGGCCGGGCCGCCGCCGCGGTGGCCGCTGACGACGGGCAGCCGGTAACCGGTGGCGGGCCGGAGCAGGCCCGCCAGGTATTCGGCGACCTGCTTGCCGTCGCGGTCGGTGCGGATGACGGTCGCGGGGCCGAGGCGGAAGTTCGCGCGGGGGTCGGGTTTCGCGTCGACCGGCGCGGGGACGACGTCGGTGACGGTCCGTTCGGCCTTCGCGTGCTGTCCCGCGCTCGCCGTGGCGGGGAGACCGAGCGTCACGAGGCTCAGGACGGCCACGCCGAGCACGGTTCTGGACAGGCGTTTACTCATGGAGCACCTCCGGTCGGGGTACCTGGAGACTCTCTGCTTCTAGAGGTATAGACCAATAGGGCAAACACGACAACACCCGATCGGACCAGTACGCCGTACCGATCACCGGTCACTCGCCGCGCAGAACCGCTTTCAGGGCATCGAGAACGCTCGCGTCCTCGATCGTCGAGGGCGCCTGCTCGTCGCGGCCGTCGGCGATGCCGCGCATGGTCTTGCGCAGGATCTTCCCGGACCGCGTCTTCGGTAGCGCGTCCACAATGGACACCTCGCGGAACGCGGCGACCGGGCCGATGTCGCGCCGCACCAGCGCGACCAATTCGGCCTTGAGCGTTTCGGCGTCGACGTCGGCGCCCGATTTCAGCACCACGAAACCGCGCGGAAGCTGCCCCTTGAGCTGATCGCGGACCCCGATCACGGCGCATTCGGCGACGGCGGGATGCGACGCCAGCACGGCCTCCATGGAACCGGTCGAAAGCCGGTGCCCCGCGACGTTGATGACATCGTCGGTGCGGCCCATGACAAATAGATAGCCGTCCTCGTCGACGTACCCGGAGTCACCCGTCAGGTAGTGACCTTCATACCGCGAAAGATACGCCTCGTGATACCGCTCGTCGTCCTGCCACAACGTCGGCAGCGATCCCGGCGGAAGCGGCAATTTGATGGCGATGGCACCCTCGCGCCCGGCGGGAAGCGGATCGCCGGCCTGGTCCAGGATCCGCACGTCCCAGCCCGGCACCGGTTTCGTCGCGGAACCGGGTTTGACGGGCATCGGTTCCAAACCGCGCGGATTCGCGGCGATCGGCCAGCCGGTCTCGGTCTGCCACCAGTGGTCGATCACCGGTACGCCGAGCTTGTCGTGCGCCCAGTGATAGGTCTCCGGATCGAGTCGTTCCCCCGCCATGAACAACGTCTTGAATCCGCTGAGCTGGTATTTTCCGATTTCGACGCCGTCCGGATCGACCTTCTTGATCGCCCGCAACGCGGTCGGCGCGGTGAACAACGCCTTCACCCCGTGATCGGAAATGACGCGCCAGAACGCGCCCGCGTCCGGAGTGCCGACCGGTTTGCCCTCGTACATGACCGTCGTCGCCCCGATCAGAAGCGGCGCGTAGACGATGTAGGAATGGCCGACGACCCAGCCGACGTCGGACGCCGTCCACCACACGTCGCCGGGCCGGATGTCGTAAATCGCGTTCATCGACCAGGCGAGCGCGACCGCGTGCCCGCCGGTGTCGCGCACGACGCCCTTCGGCTTCCCCGTGGTGCCGGAGGTGTACAGGATGTACAGCGGGTCGGTGGCCGCGACCGGCACCGGATCGGCGGGGGAGGCCTTCGCGACCAGTTCGGCCCAATCGGCGTCGCGCTCACCCAGTTCGGCGCGGGCGCGCTCCCGCTGCAGGACCACGACCTTGTCCGGCTGGTGGGCGGTGCCCGCGAGTGCCTCGTCGATGATCGGTTTGTACTCGACGATCCGCGTCGGCTCGATCCCGCACGACGCCGCGACGATGACCTTGGGTTTCGCGTCTTCGATCCGCGCCGCGAGCTCCTTGGGCGCGAAGCCGCCGAAGACGACCGAATGCACCGCGCCGAGCCGGGCGCAAGCGAGCATCGCGACGGCCGCTTCGGGGACCATCGGCATGTACACGATGACGCGGTCGCCCTTCCCGACACCGAGGGAGGCGAGCGCGCCGGCGAAGCGCGCGACCTCGTCCAGCAGTTCCGCGTAGGTGAACCGGCGAACCGAATCGGTTACGGGCGAATCCCAGATCAGCGCGGTCTGCTCACCGCGGCCGTCCCGCACGTGCCGGTCGAGCGCGTTGAACGCCGTGTTCAGCTCCCCGTCCGGGAACCAGCGGTAGAAGGGCGCTTTCGACGCGTCGAGTGCCTGCGTCGGCGTGCGGGTCCAGTCGATCGCCTGTGTGGCTTCGAGCCAGAAACCCTCCGGGTCTTCGAGGCTCCGCTGGTACGACTCGGCGTGCATCGAATGCTCCTTCGCGTTCGGGTACGGGGACCATCATGGACTTCCGGACCGGCCGATGCCTGGTGGTAACGGCGGAGAGACGCCCGCGACAACCCGGCAACCCTGTGAGGGCATGGAGCGTCCTAAGCTGGACTAGGGGGAAAACCGCCGGAAACGGCCTCGACGAGCGAGGGGAGCAGGGTCCATGGGACTAGCGAGCGCGCTGCTTTCGTTCGCGCACAGCCTGTTCGGGCCAGGGATCTGGCCTGGGGACTGGGTGTGGGCGACGAGCACCGCGGGAGCGCTGGTCGCGCTGCTGCCCGCACTGGGAGCGATGATCGTCGCGATCATCCGCAAAGGCACCGGCAATCGCTACGACGTGGTGACCCTGTCCGTCTTCGGCGGGATCGGCGTGGTCGCCGTCTTCCTCCTGCCGTGGCTGCTGGCCACCGGGGTTTCGCAGACGTACCAGGAGGCCGCGTCCAAGTCGGGCGGTCAATCCGGCTTCTCCGGCAGTGATCTGGCGACCTACAACGCCGACTACAGCCCGCTGATCGGCAAGCAGAGCGAATACCTCGGCCGCGGCCAGAACGTGTACGAGGTCCTGTTCTACCCGAACGGGATGCAGCTCAGTTACATCTTCTACCTGATCCTGCTGGTCGGGCTGCCCGCGCTGTCGCTGCTGTTCGTGATGCTGCAGGCGCGTACCGCGTTCCGCCGGGGCCCGAAGTGGCCTTCGCGGTTCTTCTGGATCCCGTTCGTGCTGATGGTGCTGGCGAGCGTGGGTATGGGCGCGAACACGGCCGTGCACTTCTGGCTCGGGTTCTTGCCGTTCAGCGTGCTGGGCCTGATCCCGGTCGCGCTCGTCGGTCCGCCGCCGTGGTCGGTGATCAACCGGCCCGACCCGCAGCCCCGGCAGAAGGTGGAGCCGTATCGCCCGGAGCCGCCCGCCCCGAAGCCGCAACCGCAACTGCCGCCCCCGCCCGCCAAGCAGTACCCGGCGACCGCTCTGGCGCAGGCGCCCGAACCTCCTGCGCTCGCCGCGGCCCCGGGCCCGATCCCGCCTCCGCCGGGTTCCCGTAACTCCGGCGGCAGCCGCTACAAGCGCGTCCGGCGGCTCGGCCACGGTGGTTTCGGCACCGTCTGGGAAGCGGTCGACACGCAGCTCAACCGCACGGTCGCGCTGAAGATCGCGCACGCGCCGGACCGGGACACCGAGGAACGGATGCAGCGCGAGGCCCGTGCGCTGGCCGTGGTGAACCACCCCAACTGTGTCAAGGTGTACGACCTCGTCGAGGAACCCGACGGGCTCGCGCTGGTGATGGAGTACCTCGAAGGGCGATCGCTGGCCGAGATCGTCGACTCGCAGGGCCCGCTCGACGACATCGCCGCCGGACGGCTCTGGTCGACCATGGCGGGCGCGCTCGCGGCTGCGCACGAGAAGGGTGTCCTGCACCGGGACCTGAAGCCGTCGAACATCATCCTCGACCGCAACGGGCTCGCCCATCTGATCGACTTCGGCATCGCCCGCAGTCAGGGCGATTCGAAGATGACCGCGACCGGGATGATGATCGGCACGCCGGACTTCGTCGCCCCCGAGCAGGCGATGGGCTCGCCGGCCAGCCCGGCGTCGGACGCCTGGCAGCTCGCAGCGACGGTGAGCTACGCGCTCTCGGGTCAGCCGCCGCGCGGCACCCGGGAGACGCCGATGGCCGCGCTGATGGCCGCCGCCCGCGCCGAACCGGTGTCGAAGCTGCCGAACCGCAGCGCCCACGCCCGGATCCTCATCGCGTCGCTCGACCAGGAGCCACGCCGTCGTCCGACGCTCACCGCCGTGCAGCGCGACGTCGAAGGCTGGCTCGCCCGGGCCGGGAAGTCGCCGGATGGCCCGGTGACGCAGATCGTGACGCGTCGCCCTCCGCAGCAGCAGCCGCAGCCCCGCCAGCAGCCGCAGCCTCAGCGTCACCCGCGCTGACCTGTGAAAAGGGAGCAAGGGACCTTTGCTACCACTTGTCTCGACATCGAGATAAGTGGTAGCAAAGGTCCCCTGCTCTCCTCAGTCGACGATGACCCAGGTCCCGCCTCGCCAGGCCATGGTGAACGTCTTGGGCTGAGCCGCCATCATCGCGATCTGCGGCGCGATCGCACCCGGCGGGACGACGACCTTGTCCGGCCCCTTGCTCTGCAGTTTCGCCCGGTCCACGCGGGTGGCTTTCAGCTTCTTCACGTCGTCGGCCGAGAGCATCCCGAACTGCATCGGGGTGAGCTGACGGCATTCCTTCATCCCACCGTCGAACGCCGGCCCGGTGATCCGGCAGACGGTTTCGAGGTCCTTGTCGCCCAGCGCGTGGTGGTACTCCTCCATCACGCTCGCGGCGCCGTCCGGGGTGTGCGCCACGGCGCCGCCGGCGGCGGGCGTGGTGGCCTCGGAGACGGTCGCCGCGGTCGCCGAAGGCTTCGAAGCGCTGGCTTGTGTCGTGCTGGTGGCAGGCGCTTCGGAAGTGCTCGGAACGGCCGAGGTCTGCGGCGACGCCGTTCCCGGCGTCTGCTCTTCGCACCCCGCGATCAAGAACAACGCCACGGCCGCACAGGCCGCTCCGAGCGGTCGGATCGTCATGATGCCCCCTGTAGAGCTGCTGTTGACCAGCGAAGAGTAACAACTCGGGGGCAAGTGTCACACTTGAATCGGGAAAATCACGAGGTTGCTCGACCGATCGCGGTCACTTCCAGGACGGAAGCCACAACTCGGCGTTCCAATGCTCGTTCGTGATCGCGTTGCCGTTCAGGATCGGCCACAACCAGGCGAAGTTGGCCACGACGAGCCCCACGTAGAGGGCGACGACGAGCAGGCCGGTGCCCCGCCGCTCGAATCCGCGTTTCGCGCTGCCGAGGATCTGCCCGAGGACCAGCGTCAACCCGAGTACCAGGAACGGCGCCAGCGGCGTCGCGTAGAAGTAGTACATCTGGCGGTCGAGGTTGGTGAACCACGGCAGGTATCCGGCGAGGTAGCCGACGAGCACGGCGGCGTAGCGCCAGTCCGCGCGGAAGACCGAGCGCCACACGCTCCAGCCGAGCATCGGCAGCGCCAGCCACCACATCGCCGGCGTCCCGATCAGCATCGTCGCCCGCACACAGGTCGACTCGCCGCAGCCGGTCGCGTCGGTGCCGCCCGCGTACGCGTACAGCATCGGCCGCAGCCCCATCGGCCAGGTCCACGGCTTCGACTCCCACGGATGCGGTTTGTCCTTGGGCGTCACCAGGTTCGCGTGGAAGTCGAGCACGTTCATCGAATAATCGCCGAGCGACCGCAACGCGGGCGGCACCCAGGCCCAGAAACCCGGATCGATCTCCTTGATCGCCACGTAGTTGCGGTCGGTCGCGGTCTCGCTCGCGAACCAGGCCCAATAGCAGGCGAAGTACACCAGGATCGGGATGACGACGATCGCCCACAGCGCGGGCAGCACGTCGCGGCGCAGCGTGCCGACCCAAGGTCGCTGCACCCCGGCGGCCCGGCGCGCGGCGACGTCGAAGAAGACGGTGAGCAGGCCGAACGCGGCGATGTAGTAGAGCGCCGACCATTTGACCCCGAAGGTCAGCCCGATCATCAGGCCGCCGGCGAACCGCCACCAGCGGAAACCCAGCTTCGGGCCGAACCGGGATTCGTCGATCCAGCCTTCGCGGACGGCCACGGCGAGCCGTCGTCGCACCTGGTCGCGGTCGCACAGCACACAGGCGAACGCGGCGAGGACGAACAACGCGATGAAGATGTCGAGCATGCCCATGCGTGACTGCAGGTGCAGGACGCCGTCGCTGATCACCAGGATCCCGGCGACCGCGCCGAGCAGCGTCGACCGCGTGAGCCGCCGGGCGATCCGGATGGTGAGCAACACGATCAGCGTGCCCGCCAGCGCCGGCATGATCCGCCAGCCCCAGGCGTTGTAGCCGAACATCCACTCGCCGATCGCGATGAGATGCTTCGCCAGCGGCGGGTGGACGATCAGTTCGTAGCCGTAGTTGTCCTCATAACCGCCGTTGCGCAGCATCTGCCACGCCTGCGGGACGTAGTGCTTCTCGTCGAAGACGGGGGTGCCCTTGTCCGTGGGCGTCCCCAGGTTCTGGATCCGGACGATGCCGCCGATGAGCGTCAGCACCAGCGTGACGATCCAGCCGCGAAGGCGGTCCGTCGGCATGCCGCGGCCGAGGAGGGTGGCCTCCCGGTCGTTCGGTGGCCTGAGCGCGTCGACCGGGTCCGGCCGCACGCTCTCGTTGTCGCGGGTCAGCAGTGCGGTCACGGGGCATGATCCTACGGGCGGAAGAGTGAACTCGGTGTCCGGATCTGCGAACCGGTTAACCTTCGGGAATGACCGAAGGACGCCTCGTGCTGGCAGCCACCCCGCTCGGAGACGTCCGTGACGCTTCGCCGCGCCTGTCCGAAGCCCTCGCGACGGCCGACGTGATCGCCGCCGAAGACACCCGGCGCCTGCGCTCCCTCACCGCCGCCCTCGATGTTTCGCCGGTCGGACGCGTCGTCAGTTTCTACGAGGACGTCGAGACCGCCCGTCTGCCGAAACTGCTCGAATCGCTGCAAGCGGGCGAGACGGTGCTCCTGGTGACCGACGCCGGGATGCCGAGCGTTTCGGATCCCGGATTCCGCCTGGTGGCGGCCTGTGTCGAGGCGGACGTGCCGGTGACCTGTCTGCCCGGCCCGTCCGCGGTGACCACGGCGCTCGCGCTCTCCGGCCTGCCCTGCGACCGATTCTGTTTCGAAGGTTTCGCCCCGCGCAAGCCCGGTGAACGCGCGAAATGGCTCGGTTCGTTGAAGGACGAGCCCCGCACAGCCGTGTTCTTCGAATCTCCGCATCGCCTCGCGAGCACCCTCGCCGACGCCGCCGAGGTCCTGGGCCCCGAGCGTCGTGCCGCCGTCTGCCGCGAACTGACCAAAACCTACGAAGAGGTCAAACGCGGCAATCTGCCGGAATTGGCCGCTTGGGCCGCCGAAGGGGTCAAGGGCGAGATCACCGTCGTTCTGGCGGGTGCGCCGCCGCGTGCGGTGAGCGTCGAGGACCTGGTCTCCGAGGTCTCGTCGCGGGTCTCGGCGGGTGAACGCCTCAAGTCCGCCGCCGCCGAGGTCGCCGAAGCGGCCGGGGTGTCGAAGAAGGAGCTCTACGACGCTGTTCTCGCTTCCCGCAAGCGCTAGGACAGCAAGGCCGTCACGGCCGCGTGCGCCTTCCCGGCATCGGGTTCGTCGCCGGTGATGACATCGGTGTAGATGAAGGACTCGCCGATGCGCACCAGCAGGTAAGCCAGGTCTTCGACCGGCAGCGGGGGAGTGAGCCGCCCGGCCTCGACCTCTTCGTCCAGGAACTCGCGCATCTTCGCGATCGCGCGGCTCTGCACCACGCTGGCCTTCGTCGTCAGGATCCGCAACGCCCGCTCGGGCTCGTTGCGCAGGAACTCCCGGAACGGTTTCGAGCCGTTCACGGTCCGGACGAAGGTGCCGACGAGTTCCGCGATCCCTTCCGCGCCGCGCCCGAGCTTGCCGGAAGACCGCGCTTCGAAGACCTCCACGGTCATCGACCACAGGATTTCGCCGAGCAGCTGATCCCGGCCGCCGACCCAGCGGTGCAAGGTCGCCCGGCTGATCCCGAGCTCGCTCGCCAGCTCGCCCATGTCCACCCGGCGCCCCTCCAGAAAGCGGGCGCGCGCGATCGTGAACGCGCGCAGGGCGTCCGGGCGCGGCGAGGTCAGCTGGCGTTCGAGTGCGGTTTCGATGCGTGAAACATATCACGCGGTGTCTCATGCATGAGACATATGTAAGAATGTCTCATCTCGACGAGGAGGATGCGGATGCGCGCAGTACAGGTGACCGAGTTCGGCGGACCCGAGGTGCTCAACCTCGTCGACCTTCCCGATCCCGTCCCCGGCCCAGGTCAGCGGCTGGTCGAGGTCGACCGGATCGGCATCAACTACGCCGACACGCATCAGGCGGAGAACTCGTACCTCGCGCCGAGCAAGCTCCCGCTCGTCCCCGGCGGCGAGGTCGTCGGCCGCACCGCCGACGGCAAGCGGATCGTCGCGCTGCTCAACGGCGGCGGCGGTTATGCCGAGCGCGCGGTGGCCGACGACGTCACCAGCTACGACGTTCCCGACGGCGTCGACGATCTGACCGCGCTCTCCTTCATCGTCCAGGGCACCACGGCCTCGCTTCTGCTGCGCAAGAGCGCCCACCTCGAACCGGGGGAAACCGTCGTCGTGCACGCGGCCGCGGGCGGGGTCGGCTCCATCGCCGTGCAGCTCGCGAAGGCATGGGGAGCGAGCCGGGTCATCGCGACCGCCAGCAGCGACGAAAAGCGCGCCCTCGCCCTCGAACTGGGCGCCGACGTCGCCATCGATTCGCGGGCCGAGAACATGACCGACGCGCTCCGCGAGGCGAACGGCGGCAAACGCGTCGACATCGTGCTCGACATGACCGGCGGCCCGGTCACGGACCAGAGCATCGCGGCCCTCGCGCCGTTCGGCCGTCTCGCGTTCTACGGCATGGCCAGCCGTGAGAACCCGAAGCCGATCGAAGCCCGCAACCTCCTCGGGCACAGCACCGCCGTGGCCGGGATGTGGCTGCCGCACGCGTTCAAGCTTCCCGGCAACGTCTTCGGCCGCGCGCTCGACGAGCTTTTCGAGCTGGCTCTTGCCGGCCGGGTTCGCGCCGTCGCCGGTGGCGAGTACGCGCTGTCCGACGCTCGCGCCGCCCACGAGGCCCTGCGCTCGCGCGGCACGATGGGCAAGCTCCTGCTGGACCCCACCAAGTAGTCAGCCGAGCAGACGCTCCAGCGGCGCGGACTTGTGCAGGCATTCCTGCCATTCCGCGTCGCTGTCGGAGTCGGCGGTGATCCCGCCGCCGACTCCGAGCGCGATCGTGCCTTCGTGGATTTCGAACGTTCTGATCGCGACGTTCAGTTCCAGGCCGGCGATCGGCGAAGCGAGGCCGATCGCGCCGGTGTAGACGCCGCGCGCCGTGGGCTCCAGCTCGGCGATCAGGTCCAGCGCGCGGATCTTCGGCGCGCCCGTCACCGAACCCGGCGGGAACGTTGCCGCGAGCAGGGCGGCGTCGTCGATCCCGGCGGCGAGCGATCCCTCCACAGTGGACTCCAGATGCCAGACCCCCGGCGCGGGCCGGACCGCGAGCAGTTCGGGGACACGCACACTGCCGGTGGCGCACACCCGGCCGAGATCGTTGCGGACGAGATCGGTGATCATCACGTTCTCGGCGACGTCCTTGGTGGATTCCCGAAGCCGCCGCGCGAGGTGTTCGTCAGCGGCGTTCCGCCGCGGCAGGGTTCCCTTGATCGGCGTCGACCGGACAGTTCGCCCATGTCTGGCAAGGAAAAGCTCAGGGGAGAATGACACGACGGAGCCCCAGTCCCCGGCGAGGAACGCCGCCCGGCGGGCTCCCAGGCGACGCACGCCTTCGGCGAACAACGCGATCGGATCGCCGGTGAACGTTCCGCCGAAGCGGGCGCAGATGTTCGCCTGGAAAAGCTCGCCGGCCTCGATCGCGTGCACGCACGCCTTCACGGCGTCGTAGTGCTCCGAAGGAAGCGGCCGTGACAACGGGCCGGAACTCCAAGTCATCGCCTCGGGGAGCTCGGCGAGCGCGGATTCCATCGCGGACACTTCGTCGACCGGATCCGGATCGCCGTCGGGAATCAGGGCTTCGAACCACCAGGTTCCGTCCGCGTCCAGCCGGAGAATCCGGTCGACCCAGCCCCACGCGGCCGGGGGGAGCGATCCGGAACGGCCCGAAGGATCGGTCAGGTCGTAGCTCAGGTAACCGAACCAGCCGCCCCCGACCGCACCGGGCACCGCGTCACGGACGTCAGGCATCCGAGTGGGGATCGAGAACGCTTCGGTCACGTCATGGACCGGAGTCAGCGAAGCGTTAAGCGCGATGACCGCGCGCGAAGAGAACCACTCGCCGCAAAGCGCGGCGGGCGGTGCGAGCCCGAGCTTCTCGGCGCGCGCGCCGAGGACCGCCAGTGCCCGTTCGGGCCCGACGTCGGTCCGCAGCTTCCGGCACATCAACCGCACGCGACATTGTCGCCGTTCGAGTGGCCGGAAAAGCAACCCGCCTCTGCCGGAAAGTGAGATCCGCGACCACATGGTGACGTCGTGCGCATCCCCCGTCACGCAGCGGAAACTACAAGAGCACGTCGGTCAGTTTGAAGGGATAGACCACCGCGTCCTGCGCGATCGGTCCGTCCACACCGGGCAATCCGGCGCCGAAACCGTGCTGATGCAATCCCAGCCGCGAGTGGAACCAGCCCGGTCTTCCCGGGATTTCGTTGTGCCTGACCAGCCACAACACTACTTCGCTGTCCGCCCATTTGTCCGGCCGCAACCGGTTCGTCCAGCAGTCGAGCCCCGCGTACACCAGGACGCGTTCGACGCGCGCCGCCTGCCTGACGTGTTTGATCCACGCTTTGATGAACCGGTCGTCGACGCTGGGTGCCTCCACTTCGAGCGCGGGCGCGAGCGAACCGGGTGCGAAAGCGCCGAGCGCGCTCGCCGTCCGCACGAAATGCTCGGCTTGGTCGTGGACGGCACCAGGACGTGCGTAGTGCCGCGCGCCGGTGTGGATGCCGACATGTTGCGCGCCGGCCAGATTGCGTTCCGCCGCGGCGTCCCGCCAGTTGGTGTTCTCTGTGACGGTGACCGACGCGAACCGGATGTCGGCGCCACGCACCGCCGCCCAGTCCGTCACCGTCTCACGGTGGGACAGGGTGACGCCGTGCTCGCCTTCCGGATCTATCAAACCCACCCGCCTCGAATTCGCCCCAGTACGACCGAAAGGTCACCTTACGTCCGCGGAGCGGCCGCAAGGTGACCTTTCGGTACAGCGTGTCTCAGGCGTTTTCGCGTTGGAACGTCCGCGAGCCCCACCAGATGGCCAGAACGGCCATGACCAGCACCACGACGCTCCCGGTGAACAGCGCGTCCATCGAGAAGTCGCCGCGGAAACTGTTCCGCTCGACATCCACCACGTGCCGGAACGGATTGATGCGGGAAATCGTGTACAGCCAATCCGGCGCCGAGCCCGCGGTGATCGGGATCAGGATTCCGGAAAGCAGCAGCAGTGGCATGAGAACCGCGTTGAGCAAAGCCGGGAAGGCGTCTTCGCTCTTGAGGGTCAGCGCTAGCGCGTACGAGCACGACGCCAGCGTGACCGACAGGAGGAAGACGATCACCAGGCTGAGCACCACGCCGCTGAACGGCGCGTTCAGGTCGAAGACCAGATACGCCAGCGCGATGATGAGCAACGCCTGGACGACGGTCTGCAACGCGTTGGCGAGCACCTTGCCCAGCAACAAGGCCACCCGGCTCACCGGGGTGACCCGCAGGCGTTCGACCACGCCCGACCGGTATTCCGCGAGGAGCCCGAACCCGACGAACGAACTGCCGAACAACGCGAGCTGCGCGATGATCGCCGGGGTGAAGATCATCCATCCGTCCACATCGGACAGGCCCTGCGCGTTGAGCGCCTTTACCAGAAGCGGCCCGAAGAAGAACAGGTAGAGGAGCGGCTGCATTATGCCGATGGCGAGCCACGTCGGGTTGCGCAACGCCGCGAGCATGTCACGGCGGAAGATCAACCAGGTGTCATGCAACATGCGTGGTCTCCTTCTCCTCGGCGGAGCCGGTCGGCGCGCCCTCTTCGGCGTCGCGCAGGCTCCGGCCCGTCAGGGTCAGGAACACGTCGTCGAGCGTCGGCCGGTGCACCTGCATGGACGTCATCGCGATGCCACGCGCGTCGAGCGCCCGCAGCAGTTCGGGCATCGCGGTGTCCCCGCGCGGCACCCGGAAACGCACGGCGCCGTCGGTGACCGTCATTTCGTGAGCCCCTTCGAGGTGGCCCGCGACCTCCGCGGTCTCCTTCGCCGACTCCGGTGAGACGCCGATGACGACACTGTCGCCGGAAACCCTCGCTTTCAAGGAGTCCGGCGTGCCTTCGGCGACGATCTTCCCGTCATCGATGACGATCAGCCGGTCCGAGAGCGCGTCGGCCTCGTCGAGGTAGTGCGTGGTCAGGAAGACCGTGACGCCCTGCTCGTCGCGCAGCCTGCGGATGTGGTCCCACAGGTTCGCCCGGCTCTGCGGGTCGAGCCCAGTCGACGGTTCGTCGAGGAAGACGAGCCCGGGCGAGTGGATCAGCCCGAGCGCGATGTCGAGCCGGCGGCGCTGTCCACCCGACAGCGTCGCGGTCGTCCGCTGGTCGAGCCCGGCCAGGTCCAGCTGCTCGGCGAGAACGGCCCCACGAGCGAGCGCGTCCTCCTTGCTCATCCGGTACAGCCTGCCCTGGAACTCGATCTCCTCGACGACCTTGCTCGCCGGCGCGGTGCCGCCGCCCTGTGCGACGTAACCGATTCGCCGGCGCACCCCCAGCGGGTCGGCGAGCAGGTCGCAGCCGCCGACGGTCGCCTCACCGGCGGTGGGCTTGAGCAGCGTCGTCAGCATGCGCAGGGTCGTGGTCTTCCCCGCGCCGTTCGGTCCGAGGAAGCCGACCAGTTCCCCGGCCGACACGTCGAGATCGACGCCCTTGACGGCGTGGACCTCGCCCCCATTGCGGCCCTTGCGGCGGAACCGCCGCTCAAGGCCGCGTGCCTTGATCATGTCTACTCCTTTCGGTGCCCGGCTAGTCAAGTTTGACTAGTGGCTGGACGCACTGTGCCCTAGGAGTCGTTCCATAGTCAAATTTGATTACTTGGGCGGCGCGCCGAACACCGCTTCGTCGTCCGCGCCTTCGCCCGCCATGACGTACTCGCCGGCTTCGAGACGGCCGATGAGATCCCTCATCCAAGTCACGTTGGCGTCCGCGTGCACGCTCCACAGGCGGTACAGCTCACTCACGTGGGGAGGCTTTCCCAGATCGACGGCGTGTTCACGGGCGTAATGAGTCGACTGGGCGTGCGCTTCCATATTCGCCAGCTGCTGTTTCAGCAACGCCAGCACCTGCGCGCGGGGCAGCGTCGGCATGAAGATGACCGCCGCCGAGAGCGAGTACCCGGTGGCGTCCTCGCTCGACAACGCCCTGCCGAGTTGCACGACGAACTCGGTTTCGCCGTCTTCGGTCAAGCTATACGCGACCCTGTCGGGCCCGCCGTCCGCTTCTATGTCCTCGACCTGTTCCAGAAGGCCTTCGGTGGTCATCTTCTTCAGCGCGTGATAGATCGAACCCGGCTGGACGTTGCCCCACTTGTCGGCCGCCCACGAGAGAAGCTCGCGCCGGACCTGGTAGCCGTGCGCCTTGCCGTACATGCGCACGACACCCAGCACCAGCAGACGCGTGGCGGACACCGAGGCCTCCGATCCTCTCCCGGACAACAATGCCTTAGACGACGTCCGTAGGCTAAACAAGCATGAGCACCCCAGTGTTGACTGCGGTGGCCTGGCCCTACGCCAACGGCCCCCGCCACATCGGCCACGTGTCCGGATTCGGCGTCCCGTCCGACGTCTTCTCCCGCTACCAGCGAATGGCCGGCAACCGGGTGCTCATGGTGTCCGGTACCGACGAACACGGCACCCCGATCACCGTCCAGGCCGACAAAGAAGGCATGACCTCCCAGCAGACGGCCGACAAATACACCCGCCAGATCGGCCAGGACCTGCAAGGGCTCGGCCTCACCTACGACCTGTTCACCCGCACCACCACGGGTAACCACGCCGAGGTCACGCAGCAGATCTTCCTCGCGCTGCACCGCAACGGCTACGTCGTCCCCAAGACGACCCGGGGCGCGATCAGCCCCTCGACCGGCCGCACCCTGCCCGACCGCTACATCGAGGGCACCTGCCCGATCTGCGGTTACGACGGCGCGCGCGGTGACCAGTGCGACAACTGCGGCAATCAGCTCGACGCGGCCGAGCTGATCAACCCGAAGTCCCGGATCAACGGTGAAACGCCGAAGTTCGTCGAGACCGAGCACTATTTCCTCGACCTCTCCGCCTTCGTCGAGACCCTGGGCAAATGGCTGTCCAGCAAGACCGACTGGCGTCCGAACGTCCTCAACTTCACCAAGAACCTGATCGACGACATGCGGCCGCGGCCGATCACCCGCGATCTCGACTGGGGCGTGAAGATCCCGCTGGACGGTTGGCGCGACCAGCCGATGAAGCGCTTCTACGTCTGGTTCGACGCGGTCATCGGCTACTTCTCGGCGAGTGTGGAGTGGGCGCGCCGGACCGGGAACCCGGACGCCTGGCAGGAGTGGTGGAGCAACCCGGAGGCCCGCTCCTATTACTTCATGGGCAAGGACAACATCACCTTCCACGCCCAGATCTGGCCCGCCCTGCTCTTCGGTCACAACGGTGAGGGCGACCGAGGCGGCGTGCCCGGCAAGTACGGCAAGCTGCACCTGCCCGACGAGATCGTTTCCAGCGAGTTCCTCACGATGAGCGGCTCGAAGTTCTCGACCTCGCGTGGCACGGTCATCTACGTGCACGACTTCCTGCGCGACTTCGGCCCGGACACGCTGCGGTACTTCATCTCCGTCGCCGGCCCCGAGACCCAGGACACCGACTTCACCTGGGACGAATTCGTCCGCCGGACCAACTTCGAGCTGGCCAACGAGTGGGGCAACCTCGTCAACAGGTCCATCTCGATGGCGCACAAGAACGTCGGAGCCATCCCGCGTCCCGACGCCCCCACGGCCGCCGACGAGGAGCTCAAGGAGCTCTCCCGCAAGGCGTTCGACACCGCCGGCGCCCACCTGCAGCGGTCTCGGTTCAAGGCGGCGGCGAGCGAGGCCATGCGCGTCGTCACCGCGGCCAACCGGTACCTCTCGGACCAGGAGCCGTGGAAGCTCAAGGACGACCCCGCGCGGCGCGACAGTGTTCTGCACACCGCCTTGCAGGTCGTCTCCGACGCCAACACGCTGCTGACCCCCTTCCTGCCCCACTCGGCGCAGAAGGTGCACGAGGCCCTCGGCGGCACCGGCGTCTGGGCGGCCCAGCCCGAGCTGCAGGAAGTCGAGGACCTCGACATCCCCGGCCGGATCAATCCCATCCTCACCGGGGACTACAAGGCCGAGCAGGCGCGCTGGAAGTCCGTGCCGATCGAGGTCGGCAAGCCTCTGGAGAAGCCGACCCCGCTGTTCGCCAAGCTGGACCCGGAGCTCGGCGAGACCGGTCCCGAATGGGCGCCGATCTCGAAATGAGCAACTGATGGGTGCGGAGAAGAAGGAACTGCCGCCGATCCCGGACAGGTTGCCGGTTTCGGTGGTGGACGCGCACACCCACCTCGACGCGTGCGGCGCGGTCACCGCGGCTGATGTGACAGCCATGGTCGACCGCGCCGAGCGCGCCGGCGTGTCGCGGGTGATCACCGTCGCGGACGATCTCGCGGCCGCTCGCTGGGCCGCGCAAGCGTCCACTTGGGACCCGCGGGTGTGGGCCGCCGTCGCGATCCATCCCACGCGTACCAAGGAATTCGGCGAAGCCGAGAAATCCGAAGTGGAGAGTCTCGCGAAAGAGTCCAGAGTGGTCGCGGTCGGCGAGACCGGTCTCGATTACTACTGGGACTATTCGCCCCACGACGCCCAGCAGGACGCTTTCCGGTGGCACATCGATCTCGCCAAGCGCATCGGCAAGCCGTTGATGATCCATGATCGAGACGCTCACGACGACGTTCTCCGGATCCTCGAGGAAGAGGGAGCGCCCGAGGAGGTCGTCTTCCACTGTTTCTCCGGGGACGAGCACGTCGCGCGCCGCTGTGTCGACGCGGGATACGTGCTGTCCTTCGCCGGGACGGTCAGCTTCCGCAACGCCCGAGGGCTCCATGAGGCCGCACGGATCGTTCCGGCGGACCAGTACCTCGTCGAAACGGATGCTCCCTTCCTGACCCCGCATCCGTTCCGTGGGCGGCCGAACGAGCCCTACTGCGCCGCCTACACGGTTCGGCACCTCGCCACCCTCAGGGGCGAGGCGGTGCACGAGGTGGCCGAATCGGTGCGAAAGACCGCTGAGCGGGTCTTCCGTTTGCCGACAGTCACCACGGGTTGAACGGATTGCGACATTAGTGATCAGCAATGGTCCACTCTGATGAGTGACCAACGTCACGACACTCCGGGCGGTGTTTGCGCAACCCGGCGAGGTTCGTTACTGTCCCGTGATCGTGCCGGTCGGTACCCGCTCATGCGGTTTCCGGCTGTTACGCCCACAGTCACGTCAGTGCACGTCGGGGAAGCGGAACCAGGAGCGGTACGGCCTGGAACCGTGACGATGGCGCTGGCTGCGGGTGTCGGACTTCTAGAGGTGTGCCGAAGAGTGCATCGAGACGAAGGACGTAGTGGAGCGGTTGTCGAGCTCCTCGACGTCTTGGGAAAGGGAACGACCCAGTGACTGGTAGCAGTAGGCAGGATGGCTCGCGCCTCGGCGCAGAGACGAACACCTTCGCTTCCGCCGGCTCGGTCGCCGTGCTCGACCGCGACACCCACTACGGCGAGCTCGACTACTCCGACGATCCGCGCATCACGCACCAGGACGTCCTGGCCGCGCTCGGCCCCGACGCCGACGCCCTGATGGCCGAGATCGACGTCGACGTCGACGAGCTGATCCGCCTCATCAGCGCCGAGACCACCATGCTCCCGCCGATCGTCATTCCGGACGAGGTGGCCGAGGACCGCACCGCGGGCGCGCCGATGAAGGTCGCGACCAAGGACGAGGTCATCTCGAACTCGACCCGCGTCTGGAAGAAGCGGTTCCTCAAGGGGACCGTCATGGCGGTGCTTCTCACCCTCGGCGGTGGCGGCGCGGCCGCCATGGCGATGAACAAGAGCGTCACGCTCGACGTCGACGGCAAGCAGCAGACCGTCCACAGCTTCGGCGACACCGTCGGCGAGGTCCTCGAAGACGCCGGTCTCTCGGTCGGCGCGCACGACTCGCTCTCGCCCTCGCCGCAGGCCGAGGTCGGCGACGGCGGCGTCATCAAGCTGGAGCGCGGCCGCAAGCTGAACCTGATCGTCGACGGCGCGCCGCAGCAGGAGTCCTGGGTCCGCGCGACCAACCTCGGCGAAGCGTTGAACCAGCTCGGTCGCGCCGACCTCGCCAAGGCCGGCACCTGGACCTCGCTCCCGCAAAACGGTGAGCTGCCGCTCGAGGGCGCCACCGTGGAGGTCAAGACTCTCAAGAACGTCACGGTCTACGACGGCGCGAACGAACCGCGCAAGGTTCAGACCAACTCGGTGACCACCCAGGAATTCCTCGGTGAACTCCGGATGACCCTCGGCCCGGACGACGAGGCCGTCGGCGGTCTCGACGTCAAGCTGGTCGACGGCGCCGAGGTCCACATCAGCCGGACCGGCGTCACCATGGTCAAGCAGAACGAGGAAATCGCTCCGCCTGAGCAGAAGGTCGACGACCCGGAGCTCGAAAAGGGCAAGACCAAGGTCGAGGACCCGGGCACACCGGGGCAGAAGACCGTGACCTACAAGGTCACCAAGCGCAACGGCAAAGAGGTCGGCCGCGAGAAGGTCTCGGAAGAGGTCATCACCGAGGCCAAGCCCAAGATCGTCAAGGTCGGTACCAAGAAGCCCGCCGATCCGGTCATCGGAGACGCCGGAGCCTGGGACCGCATCGCCCAGTGCGAGTCGACCGGCAACTGGGCCGCCAACACCGGCAACGGCTACTACGGTGGCCTGCAGTTCAACAAGAGCACCTGGGACGCCTACGGTGGCGAGCAGTACGCCGCGTACCCGCACCAGGCCAGCAAGGCCCAGCAGATCGCTGTCGCCGAGAAGGTCCGCGACGCGCGTGGTGGCTACAGCGCTTGGCCGCACTGCGGCAAGAAGGCCTGACGCCAGATCGTCCTCCTTTCCTGAAGGTCACCATGTGGGTTCGCCCGCACGGTGGCCTTCAGGCCGTTAGAGGCTTCTGCGGCTGTGTCGGATTCCCGGATCTAGGTCTCGACAGTCGTGCCCACCATCGAGGGGGACGTAGGTGGGCGACATTTCGGGGTCCTCCAGCCGCGGTGGCCGCTTGTACGCCTTCGTCGCCGCGGTGGCGGCCCTGTGGCGGCATCTGGGTGGGCTTAGGGTGACTCGCCGGTTCCTCGCTGGGCTGTGCGGGCTGAGGCTCCTCAGCGGCCCGCTCCGCGGTCTGTCGGGGCGCGGGGATGTCCGGGCCGGCCTCCGCGAGATCGACGATCTCTGAGAACGCGTCGCCGCGTCTCTCCGCCGGCGCACGGTTGTCGGCTACTTCGCCGGGAGCCGGATACGCGCGCGGCACCAGGAGCGCGTTCAGGCGGGCGCCTGTCTCGGGGTCGAGGTTCCCGCGCATGTCCCAGCGGCCGGTCCGTTTCTGGCGCAACCAGAATTCGCTTCGTCGACGTTTCGGCTCGGGATCGTCCTTGGGCTTCCCGTCCGGATCGTGTCGTGCGAGCAGGTCGGTACCTGCCATGGTGACGTCGCGCGGTCTTGCGACAGCCGCGAGTTCGACCAGACCCTTTTCGGCGTCAAGCCGCTCGTCCGCGTCGAGGTGGTCCGGCAGCCTCTTCATGACGGTGACGATCCGGTCGATACCCGCCTCGGCCAACGCGCCGGTACTGGCCGACTCGCCGGTCAACGGCGCGACGGGGTCGATCGACGTGCCGTCGCGCGCCCGTCTCGAATTGAGCGCGAGCGCTCTGCTTGCCACTTTCTGTGCCTCTGCTCGAGGCACTCGAGCCACATGCTCGTAGAAGGCGGCGATCGAGTTGTATCCGTAGAGGTCTCGGACCCCACGTGCCTCGATCTCGGCCAGGATCTGGCCGACTTCGGCGAACAGACGTCGCCCTTCGCGTAGCCGTGTCTGCAACTCGTCGAGGAGCAGTTCGGCGTCGCCTTCCGGCAGGTTGAGCGGGAAGGCCTTGGGAGTATTTGTGCTGGTCATCCCTCGATTGTCGAGGCAGATTCGAACGAATGCACGGTATCGATCGGGTGGATGATCATTACGCTCCGGCTGCGCTGACCTGCGCCGATCACACGGGAGTGGGATACGTGTCAGTTCGAAAACGCCATACGGATGGTGGGGGCGGGATCACGGCTCGGCGCTCAACTGGTTCATCCGGTCCCACTCCTCCCGGAGCACCCCGTAGACGACGGCGTCATGCACGCCTCCGGACCAGCGTCGAGCGCGTCGGAACCGGCCCTCCTCGACGAATCCCAGCCGCTGCCCGACGGCGATCATCCCCGGATTCCCCGAGAACGTGGCGAAGTCCAGGCGGAGCGTGTCGGTGCGAGCGAACAAATAGGTCGTCCACAGGCGTAAGGCCTCAGTGCCGTACCCGCCGCCCCAGTACCGCTCGTCGTAGATCACCAAGCCCATCCGCCGCCAGTCGGTCTGCCTGCTTTCCCAGTACCAGCTGACCCTGCCGATCAAGCCGCCGTCCTTCAGATCGCATACGGCGAGGCTGGCGCGGGGATCGGAGGGCTCGGCCGTGGGCGTGGTGAGTTCGCGTGCCGTCGAGTCGGCCGCTGCCGCGCTCGGGGTGCCGAAGTAGGGCCCGTTCGTTTCGTGCCAGGGCCGAGTGGGATCGAGTAGGTCGCGAAGCGGTCGAAGGTCGCTCGGCGTCCAGTCGCGCAGCCGGACTTTTTCGCCCTCGAGTACGACGTCGTCCACCGGCCAATAGTGGCCCACCGGGGCTGGTTACGATCGTCGGGTGACTGAACTGCTCGGTCCTGCGGAGATCAGGGCGCTGGCGGCCGAGCTGGACGTACGTCCGACCAAGAAGCTCGGCCAGAACTTCGTGCACGATCCCAACACGGTGCGACGCATCGTCGACCTCTCGGGGGTTGGCGAAGGCGATGTCGTGTTGGAGGTCGGGCCAGGCCTCGGCTCCTTGACGCTCGGACTGCTCGCGACCGGCGCCGAGGTCGTCGCGGTCGAAATCGATCCCGTGCTGGCGGGGCGATTGCCGAATACCGCCGCCGAACGGGGCGGAGCCGAACGATTGACGGTCGTCGGCGCGGACGCGTTGAGGATCACGGCGGACGACCTGCCCGCGCGTCCGACGGCGCTCGTCGCGAACCTGCCGTACAACGTCGCGGTTCCAGTCGTGCTTCACCTACTCGCCGAGCTGCCGTCGCTGACCAGTGGCCTCGTGATGGTCCAGACGGAAGTGGCGGACCGGATGGCGGCCGGCCCGGGGAGCCGGACCTACGGCGTCCCCAGCGTCAAGCTCGCGTGGTACGGAAAGGCGCGCAAGGTCGCCGCGGTGCCTCGCGCGGTGTTCTGGCCCGTTCCGAACGTGGACTCCGCACTGGTCGCTTTCGAGCGGGGTGAGGTGGTGTCGTCCGTGGACCGGGAGCGATTGTTCGCGGTGGTCGACGCCGCTTTCTCCCAGCGGCGGAAGACCTTGCGCGCCGCGCTGGCGTCATGGGCCGGTTCCGCCGAACGGGCGGGGGCGCTGCTCGAGAAGGCGGGTATCGATCCCAAGACGCGCGGTGAGCAGTTGGATGTCCACCAGTTCGCGCGGATCGCCGCAGCCGCGGGTTGACCGCCTGCCAGGGATGTGACCGGCACCGCGCGAACGCCCCTCGGCCCAGGTCAGCACGAGTGCGTAAGTCTTCCTCTCGATCTGTATGAGCCGGCATTGTCTTAGCAGGTAGCCCGCCTGAGGCAGGCCGAAGGCGCCTGCCTTTGTTCCAATATATGGACAGCGGATCCTGTATGATGGACGCGACCAGACGTGTGATCTGCGCCTACGCGCTTGCTTTCATCCAGTGGGATCGGTTTTACTCAGTGAGCCATCCCGAGCGACTGAGAGACCTGGCTCGCCGAAGTCGCAGCAACCACCCTCCACAGGGCAGGTGCTACAGCCAGGACCGATGGAGGCTGTGCCTAATGAACAGGGTCACCCACCCGCTCCTGCTGACCAGGCGACGTGTCGTCGATGAAGGTCGCCGCACGGTAAGTGCGTGTCGACGCTCCACCGTTACTGCCTGAGTCCTTCTCCCTTACCTCTGAAAACCGTCCGTTTCCGGACGGTCACTCGGTGACGGTCGGCGCGCTCGAAAGAAGCAGCGCCCCATTCGCATGGAGCCTCTCGTGATCACTGTCGAAAACCTGTCCAAATCCTTTCCCCTCAACGGAAATCCCGTCGTCGCGCTGCGCGATGTGAGCGTGGACATCCAGGCGGGCTCGCTGTTCGGAGTCGTCGGCCCGGCGGGCTCCGGCAAGTCGACCCTCGCTCGTTGCATCGGTCTTCAGGAGCGCCCCGACCGCGGCGTCGTCCGCCTCGACGGCCTCAACACCGGGACGCTCGACGGACGCCGGCTGCGCGAGATCCGGCGGCAGGTCGGTGTCGTGAGCACCAAGCCGGAATTGCTCGCCGAGCGCACCATCGCCGGCAACATCGCCTCCCCGCTCGAACAGCTCGGTCTCGACGGGCCGCAGCGTCGCAACCGGGTCGGCAACCTGCTCGACCTGGTCGGTCTCACCCCTCGGGCGGGGCAGCGGCCGGGTGACCTGTCCGAAGGGCAGCTGCGCCGAGTCGCCATCGCCAAAGCGCTGGCCGCCGGGCCGTCCGTGCTCTTGGCCGACGACCCGACCGCCGGTGTGCAGTCCGAGGAGACCGGCGCGGTCCTGACCGTGCTCGACCGGGCCCGTGCCGAGCTCGGAGTCACCGTGCTGCTCACCACTCCCGACGCCGGCGTGGTTCGCCGTGTCTGCGACGACGTCGCGGTTCTGGAGGCTGGGGCGATCATCGAACGAGGGACCGTGCTCGACCTGGTTTCCGACCCGAACAGCCGGACCGCGCAGGCGCTGCTTCCCGCGATCGAGACCGGGCGGGCGCAGGCCTCGAAGTACGACCGGGCAGTGGACGTCGTGCTCGTCGGCTTCGCTTCGGTCGGTGCGCTCCTCCCGGAGGCCGCCGGTCGCTTCGACGTCGAACTCGCCACCATCGGCGGCGGCCTGACCCGGATCGGCGACACGCCGGTGGGCCGGTTCCGTCTCGGTGTGCGAGGTGAGCGCGCGGACGCCGCGCTCGCCTGGATCGCCGAACGCGGCGGCCACGTGACCCACCCGGTCCGCGGACCGCAGGGTGTCGCTGCCTGATTCCTCCACGAACGGGCCGCTCAGGACGAAATCCGTCCGGGGCGGCCCGTTCGTGTCCGACTCGTCCTGTTCTCTTTTCTCCTGGTGGCAGCGCAAGTGGAACGGCCACGTAGGCTTGACGGGTGCTCGCCGTCGTACCGCCCCCAGTAACCGTCAGGGTTCCCGCCAAGGTCAACCTGCACCTGTCGGTCGGTGACGTACGCCCGGACGGTTACCACGAGCTGGTGACCGTGTTCCAGGCGCTTTCCTTGACCGACGAGGTGACCGTCGCGGTCACCGAAGATCCCGGTGTCGAGGTCTACGGCGAAGGCGAAGGCTCCGTACCTACGGGGGCCAACAACCTCGCTTGGAAGGCGGCGCAGGCGCTGGCGGCACATGTCGGCAAGGCGGACGGCGAGTCCAAGGTCAGGGTCGTACTGCGCAAAGGCATCCCGGTGGCAGGTGGGATGGCCGGTGGTAGCGCTGACGCGGCCGCGACCCTGGTGGGGCTCGCGTCGCTTTGGAAGCTTGACATCTCCCGAGACGAACTGGCGGGTATCGCCGCGAAGCTCGGCAGTGATGTCCCGTTCGCGCTCTATGGCGGGACCGCGTTGGGCACCGGCCGGGGTGAGCAGCTGGTGCCGGTTCTGTCGCGGCACACCTTCCATTGGGTCCTGGCCTTCGACCAGCGAGGTCTTTCGACGCCGAGGGTGTTCGGCGAGCTGGACAAGTTGCGTGAAGAGGGCAGCCCGCCGCGGATCGGTTCGCACACTCCGGTGGTCGAGGCGCTGGCGTCCGGTGACCCGCGGCAGCTGGCGCTGCTGCTCGGCAATGACCTTCAGGCGGCCGCCGTCTCGTTGCGGCCGGGGCTGCGTCGCACCTTGCGGGCCGGGGTCAACGCGGGTGCGCTCGCCGGCACTGTCTCCGGCTCCGGACCGACCTGTGCCTTTCTGTGCGCGGATGCCCAGTCGGCCGTCGAGGTCGCCGCAGAGCTGTCCGGCGCGGGTGTCTGCCGCACGGTACGCGTCGCGCACGGGCCGGTGCCCGGGGCGCGGCTGGTCGGCGGTGACGACGCTCCGCGGCCGTCTCCGCCGCGGGTGCACGCGTGAGGGTGTCCGAAATGGACATCGACTAATTCGTTGTGGTGCAAGCTTTTCGGAAAGGATCGGCTGAGGCATGGCCAACTTGGTCAACCTGGAGTCGGTGAGCAAGTCCTTCGGGGTGCGCCCGCTGCTCGACGGTGTTTCGCTCGGTGTGGCGGAGGGGCAGCGTATCGGTGTCGTCGGTCTCAACGGGGGTGGGAAGACGACGCTGCTGGAGGTTCTCGCGGGGATCAGCGAGCCGGATACCGGACGGGTCAGTCAGGTCCGTGGCTTGCGGATGGCCGTGGTCACCCAGCGGACCGAGCTGCCCGCCGGCAGCACCGTCGGCGATGTCGTGCTGGAACGTTACGGTGCGGAGCACGAGTGGGCCGCTGACGCGCGTGTCCGGTCCATTATGGACGGTCTGGGGATCACGGCTCTCGGCGTCGAGAAGGAAACCGCGAACCTGTCCGGTGGTGAACGCCGCCGGGTGGCGCTGGCGGCCGCTCTCACCGGTGAGCTGGACCTCGTGGTCCTCGACGAGCCGACCAACCACCTGGACGTCGAAGGCGTCCGCTGGCTCGCGGATCACCTGCTGAACCGCAAGATCGCGGTCGTGGTCGTCACGCACGACCGGTGGTTCCTCGACACGGTCGCGAGCCTGACCTGGGAGGTCACCAACGGCCGCGTCGAGCAGTACGAAGGCGGGTACGCGGACTGGATCTTCGCGCGGGCCGAACGGGCGCGACTGGCGGCGACCGCCGAGGAGAAGCGGCAGAACCTGGCGCGTAAAGAGCTCGCGTGGCTGCGTCGCGGCCCGCAGGCCAGGACCTCGAAGCCGCGTTACCGCGTAGAGGCGGCGGAGGCGCTGATCTCCGATGTGCCGGAGCCGCGTGATTCGGTCGAGTTGCAGGCGTTCGCGCGTCGGCGGCTGGGCAAGACCGTGCTGGAGATCGAGGACGCCACGTTGACCGTCGGCGACCGCACCCTGCTCGATCACGTCACCTGGCGGATCGGCCCCGGCGACCGGGTCGGTCTCGTCGGCGTCAACGGGTCGGGCAAGACCACGCTCCTCAAGCTGCTCGGTGGCGACAAGGAACCCGAGACGGGGCGACGTATCCAGGGCAAGACGGTCAGCCTCGCGCACCTGCGGCAGGAGCTCGACGACCTGCCGGGTGATCTGCGCGTGCTGCAGGCGATCGAAGAGGTGTCCGGCCGGGTCGTGTTCGGCAAGCAGGAGCTCACCGCTTCGCAGCTCGCCGAGAAGCTGGGGTTCCCCGCGGCGAGGCAGTGGACGCCGGTCGAGGACCTTTCCGGTGGCGAACGACGTCGTCTGCAGCTGTGCCGGCTTCTGATGGCCGAGCCCAACGTGCTGTTGCTCGACGAGCCGACGAACGATCTCGACATCGACACTTTGCAGCAGCTCGAAGACCTGCTGGATTCCTGGCCGGGCAGCCTCGTCGTCGTCTCGCACGACCGGTACCTGGTGGAACGCGTCTGCGACACGATCGTGGCCCTGTTCGGCGACGGGCAGGTGACCCACTTGCCCGGCGGCATCGAGGAGTACCTGGACCGGCGCGCCAAGAGCCTCGAGAAGGCAGGCAGTGACCGGAAGACAGGCAACGCGCAGGCTGGCGCACCCAAGAAGAGCGCCGCGGAGCAGCGTGCGGCGCAAAAGGAGCTGTCCCGTCTCGAACGCAAGCTCGACCAGCTGCACGCGAAGGAAGAGAAGCTGCATGCGGCGCTGCTCGCCGCGGCGACCGATCCGACGAAGCTCATCGAGCTGAACACCGAACTGAAGGCTGTCGAAACGGAAAAAGAGGAGGTCGAAGCTCAGTGGCTCGAGACCTCCGAAGCGATCGAATGAGTTCACGCGACGGCGCGCGGGTCTTCCAGCGCGGACAGTAGTGTGACGCGCATGAGTCGGTTCGTGGACACGCTCGTCGCCACCGCGGCGGGGCGAGGTCAGCAGCGGGGAATGGTCACCGGGGAGCCCAAGGAGCCGGTTCGGCGGACCTGGGCCGAGATCCACGAGCAGGCCAAACGGGTCGCCGGGGGTCTGGTGGCGGCCGGGCTGGAGCCCGGCAAAGCGGTCGCGGTCCTGGCGGCGGCGCCGTCGCTGATCGCGCCGACGGTTCAGGCGGTTTGGCTCGCCGGCGGCAGCGTGACGATGCTGCACCAGCCGACGCAGCGCACCGACCTCGCGGAATGGGCCGAGGACACCGTTCGCGTGCTGCGGATGATCGGTTCCGGCCTGGTTCTGCTCGGTGAGCCGTTCGACCAGCTGGCGCCGGTGCTCACCGAGCACGGCATCGCCTTCCAGGTCATCACCGAGCTCCTCGAAGCGGAACCGTTGGCGGAGCCCGTGCCGACGGCCGAATCGGATACGGCGCTCCTGCAACTGACCAGCGGGTCGACGGCCGACCCGAAGGCCGTTCAGATCACCTACGGAAACCTGTATTCGAACGTCAAGGCGATGGTCGATCGGGCCGAGTTCGATTTCGACGTCGACGTGATGGTCTCGTGGCTGCCCACCTTCCACGACATGGGGATGGTCGGCTTCCTGACGGTCCCGATGACCTTCGGTGTCGAGCTCGTCAAGATCACGCCGCTCGAGTTCCTGTCCGGACCGTTGATCTGGCCGCAGCTGATCAGCAAGTACAACGGCACGACCACGGCCGCGCCGAACTTCGCGTACGCGATCGTGGGCAGGCGGATGGCCCGCGTCGAGGACGACAACGCGTACGACCTCTCAAAGCTTCGGATCGCGTTGAACGGCGCCGAGCCGATCGACGAAACGGCCGTGCAGACGTTCGTCGATGCCGGGGCGCGCTTCAAGATGCCCGCCGAATGCGTCTTTCCGGCGTACGGCATGGCGGAGGCGACTCTCGCGGTTTCGTTCGCGCCGTTGTTCACCGGCTTGACGCTGGACGTCGTCGAAGCCGACGCGCTCGAGACGGACAACCGCGCGGTGCCGGTGCCCGAGGGCGACTCGCGCCGCGGGACCGACGAGGTCCGGTCCTTCGCCGTGCTCGGGCCACCGCTCGACGGGCTCGAGGCCGAGATCGTCGACGACAAGGGAACCGTGCTCGGGGAACGCCAGGTCGGGGAGATCCGCCTGCGGGGCGAGGCCGTGACGCCGGGGTACCTGACCATGGACGGTCCGCTCGCGACCCAGGACGAGGACGGCTGGCTGCTCACCGGCGACCTCGGTTACCTGGTCGACGGCATGATCGTGATCTGCGGGCGTCGCAAGGACGTCATCATCATGGGCGGCCGGAACCTGTATCCGACCGACATCGAACGAGCGGCGACTTCGGTCGAAGGGGTGCGCGCGGGGAACGCCGTGGCCGTGCGGCTCGACGCCGGCAGCCGACGGGAACGGTTCGCGGTCGTCGTCGAATCGAAACTCGCCGGGGACCCGGAGACGGAGAAGGCGCTGGCGAAGGAGGTCGCGGCCAAGGTGCGCGGCGCCGTCGACATGCGGCCCTTCGCTGTTGTGGTGCTCCCGGCGGGGAGCCTGCCGAAGACACCCTCAGGCAAGGTGAAGCGGGCCGCGACCGCAGTCCAGTTCGCGGACAAGATCGCCAAGAACGCGGCGACCAGCTGAGACGAAAGGGCCGGGTCCGCGAGTATCGCGGCCCGGCCCTTTCGCGGCACCTCCCGTTGGTCAGCGGCGTCGCCACAATGGCTTGCGGTTATGGGTGTGCTCCAGTGCGGGCGCTATGTAGTAGCCGGAAGACTGGGACAACCCGGCCAACGTCCCCTCGACGTCTCGCAGGAACGCGTCGACGGCTGCCGGGTCGTAGCCTCGTTTCGAGAGCGGCGCTTTGGCGAACGCCACGTTGTGGACGTCCGAAACCGACAGGTCGTCGTCGCCGTCGAGAGTCGCCGCGACCCGTTCGAGGAAGGCGTCGACCGCGGGTTCGTGGTAGCCACGCGCACCGATCGGCGCCCTGTCGAACTGCCGGGTTCTGGCCTCGAACGCGGTAACGGGCACTAGCGCTCCCGGAGGGTCTCGATGGGACCGCGGTCCGGAACGGCGCGTTCGGCCGTGGCTTCGTCTTCTCCTCGGGCGCCGGGCACGTGGAGTGCGTGCTGGCCGGTGCGGTGGGCGAGTTGCCCCTCGACCTTGTCGAGGAAATCGTCGACTTCGCGTTCGTCGTAGCCGCGCTTCCCGATCAACGGACGCGAGAACATGACGTGGTGGACCTCGGCGGCCGTCAGGTCGTCCCGGTCCGAGAGCGTGTCGGCGATCCGTTCCAGGAACGCGTCGACCTCGTGTTTGGCGTATCCGCGCCGCCCGATCGGGGCGTTCGGGAAAGTGGCGCCGGTGATGTCTTCGGCCGTAAACGACATGAAACTCTCTCCGGTTTCGGTGGGGAATGCGATCTCCGCATTCCGTCCTAACGGGTTTGAGAGTTCCCCGGAAGAGCTCGCCCTATTCCACGACTCGATCAGGGGCGTGGTGAAACGCCTTCGAGTGACGAGGTGTAACGCACCGCCATGTGAGCGGATTCACCCAGCGTGGAAGGTGTTCTGAGCCGCCGCGAGACCGGTGCTGATAAGCGCTTCAACGGCGTCGGCGCAACGATCGATCTCGAAAGCGAGCTCTTTGCGTTCGACCGTCGAGAAGTCTTTCAGCACGAAATCGGCCGGATCCTGCCGCCCCGGAGGCCTGCCGACGCCGAAACGGACACGGTAGTAATCCTTCGTGCCCAGGGATTTGGTGATCGAGCGGAGACCGTTGTGGCCGTTGTCGCCGCCGCCCAGCTTCATCTTGATCGCGCCGAAGTCGACGTCCAGCTCGTCGTGGACGACCACGACACCGGCCGGGGGGATCTTGTAGAACCGGGCCGCGCCCACGACCGGGCCGCCCGAGAGGTTCATGTACGAACGCGGCTTGACCAAAACCACCCGCTGGCCCGCCAGCCTGCCTTCGAGGATTTCGGCGCCGCTCTTGTGCGCTTTGAACTTGCCGCCGACGCGGCCGGCCAGTTCGTCGAGCACCATGAAGCCGACGTTGTGCCTGTTGCCCGCGTATTGGGGGCCGGGATTGCCGAGGCCGGCGAGCAGGATCTGCTCGCCGGCCCCGGGAAGTACTGCTTCGGTCACACCGGTGACTTTATTCGGCGTCCTCGGCGGGGGTTTCCGCAGCCTCGGCCTCTTCGCCCTCGAGCGAGGACTCGGACGGCGCCTCGTTCACGGCGACGACCAGCGCCTCGGCGTCGGTGACCAGGGTGGCGCCCTGCGGCAGGGTGACCTGCGAGGCGAGGATCTGGGTGCCGGCTTCGACGCCCTCGACCGAGACCTCGACCTGCTCGGGGATGTGCAGCGCCTCGACCTCGACCTGGAGGGTGTCGAGGTCGGTGGTGACCAGGGTGCCCGGGCCCGCGGTGCCGGTGACGACGACCGGGACGTCGACGGTGACCTTCTCGCCGCGGCGGACGACCAGCAGGTCGACGTGCTCGATGTAGTTCTTCAGCGGGTGGACGACGATGGTCTTCGTCAGCGCCAGCTCGCTCTTGCCCTCGAGCTCGAGGGTGATGACGGCGTTGCTGCCGTTCTCACGCACGACGCGGGCGAACTCGAGGGCGGGCAGGGCGTAGTGGCGCGGGTCCGAGCCGTGCCCGTACAGCACCGCGGGGATCTTGCCGGCGCGACGCGTGCGACGCGCGGCACCCTTGCCGAATTCGGTGCGGGGCTCGACGGACAGGCTTACCTCGGACACGGTGTAGCACTCCTTCAATTCACCAACATGTTCAGCGAAAGCATGCTGAGGTGGGGATGGTTCGGGCGGTTCGGGTGTTCGGCGGCGAATTCCACAGGCGTGCTCGACCGCGTGTGGCCACTCAAGCCGCCGCGTCGATCACGTCGGGCACCAGGTGCTCACGGAACCCGCCTCGCCGAGACCGGGAAAGTGTAGACCAAGCGGTCGTGCCGGGGTCCCGCCGGGTGGCTCGTTCAGGTGACAAGTCGGTGACAGCTGCTTCGGGAACCCGCGGATGCGGTGGTGCGCGACCCCTTTTCTAAGGTGTGATCTCCTCGCACTCGAGACAAGGGGGCGGAATGGCGGCACGACGGTCGAGGATCGGCGCGATCGCCGCCTTGTGCTGCCTCCTGGCGGGTTGCGACGTCGCCATCGACGGGGCGGCCGGGATCTCGCCCGCCGAGCAACAGCGGGTGGACAGGCGCGCCGAACAGCGCGGCGCTGTCGAGAGTGCGCTGAAGGCGCTTGAACAAGCGCCCGCCGTCGTCTACAAGTCGACAATCAAGGACGCTTCGGGCAAACCTGCCGAACTGCAGTTCCGGATCACTCGTAACGGCAGCGCGCAGGGGGCCCTCCCGGTCGACGGTCAGCCGATCCAGATCGTGTCCGCCGACAAACAGCTGTACCTCTCGGCGACGCCGGAGTACTGGAAGGCGCACGGGCTCGGCAACAGCGAGCAGTACGGCACCAACTGGGTCCGTACGGACGGCTCGGACCTGCCGGTGAACGCGGTCGAGGTGCTCAGCCCGCGCAAGGCCGCGTCGACGTTGAGGACCGCGGTGTCCGCGATGGACCCGCTGACCGATCCGGTCCGGTCGAAGTTGCCCGACGGGACCGAGGTCTACGACGTCGGGAGTGGGCTCGGGGCACTGCGGGTGACCACCGCCGCGCCGCATCGAGTCGTCAGCTTCGCGCCTTCCCTCGTCGCCGCGGCGGGCGGTAAGACGCTCGGTGCCGAAATGCGAGTCGAACCGCTCGCCGGGGATGCGCTGAAGAAACTCCAGACGGATCTGGACGGCGCGATCGGGGGAATCGGGCAGCCGTTCGACGCGCTCGCCCAAGTGAGTGTCAGCGTCGTCAACGACAAGCTGGACTGCACGGATTTCGTCGGAACCTGCCGGGCGACGATCGACGTGGCCAACACCGTCATCGGTGGCGTGAGCGGGACGCCCGTGCATTTGACGCTGACCGTCGATTTCTCCGCGCAATCGCTCGGCGCCCAGAGCTGTACGGCGAACGCCGACGCGGCACCCGGTGCCACGACGAGCATGACCTGCGAGGTCAAATTCAAGTTGCCGAATCGGAACGCCAGCTATCAGGTACAGGCGAAGCCTTCGGCGCGCGGCGAGGTCCGGGCGGCGCTCGACGTCAACGCCGTCCGCGAGAAGCTCAAGTCCGAGTTCGCCGCGCTGGGTGGCTGACCTGCACACTCACCTCCGGGTGCGTTGCATACGTTGAAGTAGCCGATCTCGCGTTCTTAGCATCGGCGTGGTCGCCGATGAAAAGGGAGAAACGCGATGGCGAAGTTGGTTGTGTTCGGTGGAACCGGATACGCGGGCGGAAAGATCGCCGAGGAGGCGCGCGGCCGCGGTCACGAGGTCCTGGTGGTGTCGAGGAACGCGGAAGGCGAGGGCACCCGGGCGGGCTCGCTCTACGACGAGGCCTTCCTGGCCGACGTCGCCAAGGGAGCGGATGTCCTGGTCATCGCGGTTCACGGGCAGAGCGGCCTGCTCGACGCGGTGCCCTCGATCGCCCAGATCGCGAAAGACAACGGAGCGCGGATCGGCGTCGTCGGCGGGGCCGGCAGCCTGAAGGTGGCCGAAGACGGGCCGCGCCTGATCGACACCCCCGAGTTCCCGGACGAGTACAAGGGCGAGGCCGGTGCGCACGCCGAGGTGCTGGAGGCGTTCCGGAAACTTCCCGAGGACGTCGACTGGTTCTACCTCAGCCCGGCCGCGGAGTTCGGCGCGTGGGCCGAGGGCGAGCGGACCGGCGAGTTCCGGCTCGGCGATGACGTGCTGCTGACCGACGAGAACGGTGGGTCGAAGATCAGCGGCGCCGACTACGCGATCGCGTTCGTCGACGAGATCGACAAGCCGGAGCGCCGCCGTCAGCGTTTCTGCGTCGCCTACTGACCGGACAGTTCCTTGACGACCGGCGCGAACGTTTCCAACATCGGCTCGAACACCGTGATGTAGGAGAAGCCGTACCTTTCGCGGCGCTCTTGGAGCTGCCGGACCATCTCGTCGGTGGTCCCGAACAGCAATTGGGGTGTTTCGAGCACGGCGTCGACGTCGAGGCTGTCCTGGTCCTTCAGCTCTTCGCGCCAGGACTCGGCGGCCGCGCGCCGGTCGTCCGTGACCACGACCCGCTGGACGAGCATGTTCAGTTCGGGATCCCGGCCGTTCGTGTGTGAACGAAAGAAGGCGACGCGCTCGTCCATGCGTTCGGCGTCGTCGAGCCGGAAGGTTCCCGGCGGCTTTCCCGGTGCTTGACGAAGGCCCGCGAAGCCGGCGATGTCGGCTTCGCGGGCGGCGAGGGAGAGCACGCCGTCGCTGTTGCCCGCGAGGAGCAGTGGCGGGGGCGTGATCCCTTCGGCGGCGAAGTGTTCGCGCAGGTGGTCAAGGCCCTTGGTGAGGTACTCGATACGTTCCTTGGCCGGGATCCACGGCAGGCCGGCCTCGTCGAATTCCGATTTCATGTGACCGGAGCCGAGACCGAGGTCCAGCCGATCGCCGGTCATCTTCACCGTCGTGACGACGTCGCGCGCGAAGAGCGCGAAGTTGTAGAAGGGCACGTTGGAGACGAGAGTGCCGACGCGGGGCCGTTCAGTCACCGCGGCGGCCATGGTCAGCGCCGGGAAAGGCGAGTTCCGTCCTGAGCCGAGGTGATCCGGCACGGAGATGACGTCGTATCCGAGTGCCTCGACGCGGCGGCACTTCGCGACCCAGTTTTCGCGGTTCTCGGCGCCCCACAGGTTCACGCCGAACTTGAATTTCCCCATGCCGGAAACCTAGCCACGCGGGGAGGCCGGGCGCGCGCCGTTTCGCGAGGAGCCGAAAACGAAGCAAGGGACCTTTGCTCTCACTCTCCGAAAGAGAGTGGTAGCAAAGGTCCCTTGCTTCGTCGGGGGTCAGGCGTTGCCGTCGAAGAGGGACGTGACCGACCCGTCCTCGAACACCTGCTGGATCGCCTGCGCCAGCAGCGGCGCGATGGACAGCACGGTCAGCCCGGGGAACCGCTTCTCCTCCGGGATCGGCAGCGTGTTGGTGACGATCACCTCGCGTGCCTTGCAGTTCGACAGCCGCTCGGTGGCGGGGTCGGACAGGATGCCGTGGGTCGAGGCGATGACGACGTCGGCCGCGCCCTCGTCGAGCAGGGCCTCGGTGGCCTTCACGATCGTGCCGCCGGTGTCGATCATGTCGTCGATCAGCACGCACAGCTGACCGCGGACCTTGCCGACGACGCGGTTGGCGACGGCCTGGTTCGGCTTGTCCGGGTCGCGGGTCTTGTGGATGAAGGCGATCGGCCGGTCACCCAGCTGCGCCGCCCACTTCTCGGCGAGCCGCACCCGGCCCGAGTCCGGCGAGACGACGGTGATGTTCTCGTCCTGGTAGGTCTTGTTGATGTGCGCGGCCAGCACGTTCTGCGCGAGCAGGTGGTCGACGGGACCGTCGAAGAAGCCCTGGATCTGCGCGGTGTGCAGGTCGACCGTCATGATCCGGTCGGCGCCGGCGGTCTTGAACAGGTCCGCGATCAGGCGCGCGGAGATCGGCTCGCGGCCCTTGTGCTTCTTGTCCTGCCGCGCGTACGGGTAGAACGGCATGATCACGGTGATCCGCTTGGCGCTCGCGCGCTTGAGGGCGTCCACCATGATCAGCTGCTCCATCACCCATTCGTTGATGGGCGCCGGGTGGCTCTGGATCACGAACGCGTCGGTCCCGCGCACCGATTCGTTGAACCGGACGAAGATCTCCCCGTTGGCGAAGTTGTGCGCGGTCTGCGGGACGACCGACACGTTGAGGTGCTTGGCCACCTCTTCCGCGAGCTCCGGGTGCGCGCGCCCGGAGAACAGCATCAGGTTCTTCTTCGGTGTTCCGGACTTCGAGCTCATGCTGGCGACTCCCCGTCGTTTCCCTTATCTGAATCGGACACGGCGGTGGTGTCCTGCTTCGCGGCGGAAGCTGCTTCCGCCGCGGGTGTGCCCGGCCTGCGCCGGGACACCCAGTCTTCGATGTTGCGCTGCGGCCCGGTGGACACGGCGAGCGCGCCCGGGGGCACGTCTTGCCTGATCACGGTGCCTGCCCCACTGTAAGCGCCATCGCCGATGGTCACCGGGGCGACGAACGTGTTGTCCGCGCCGAGCCGCACATGGGAGCCGATCGTGGTGTGATGCTTGTTCACGCCGTCGTAGTTGACGAAGACGCTGGAACACCCGATGTTGCTGTTCTCGCCGATGGTCGCGTCGCCGACGTAGGTCAGGTGCGGGACCTTCGTGCCGGCGCCGATGTCGGCGTTCTTCGTCTCGACGAAAGCGCCGAGTTTGCCCTTGGTCCCCAGTTTGGAGCCGGGACGCAGGTAGGTGAACGGACCGACCTTCACGCCGTCGCCCAGTTCCGAATCGGAACCGTGCGTCCGCACCACCGACGCGCCCGCGCCGACGGAGACGTTTTCCAGAGTGCTGTCCGGCCCGATCTGCGAACCCTCGCCGACCGACGTCGAGCCCTTGAGCTGGACGCCGGGTTCGATGACGACGTCGCGCGACAAGGTCACGCCCGCGTCGATCCAGGTGCTCGCCGGGTCGACGACGGTGACACCCGCCCGCTGCCAGCCGCGGACGATCCGGCGGTTCAGCTCGGCGCCGAGGACGGAGAGCTGCACGCGGTCGTTGACGCCTTCGGTCACCCACGGGTCGTCGATGACCAGCGCGCCGACACCCTTGCCGTCGCCGCGGGCGATGCCGAGGACGTCGGTGAGGTAGAGCTCGCCCTGGGCGTTGTCGGTCGAAAGCTTCGAAAGCCCGTCGACCAGGACCGAGGCGTCGAAGGCGTACACGCCGGAATTGATTTCGGCGATTTCGTGCTGTTCGGGGGTGGCGTCCTTCTGCTCGACGATCGAGGTGACGACGCCGTTCTCATCGCGGATGATCCGGCCGTAACCGGTCGGGTTCTCGACGACCGCGGTCAGCACGGTGACCGCGTTCCCGGTGGAGGTGTGCTCCGCGACCAGGGAAGCGAGCGTTTCGGTGTCGAGCAGCGGGACGTCGCCGTAGCTGACGACCACGGTGCCGGTCAGCCCCGCGGGCAGCGCCGAGAGCGCGCACGAGACGGCGTGCCCGGTGCCCTTCTGCTCTTCCTGGACGGCCGTGACGACCTCGCGGCCGAGCGCCTCGCCGACGTTCGCCAGCCGGGCGCCGACCGAATCGCGACCGTGGCCGATGACGACGACCAGGTGCTCCGGGTTCAGTCCCGCGGCGGCCCGCACCGCGTGCTCGACCAACGGGCGGCCGGCGATCGGGTGCAGCACCTTCGGGGTGGACGAGCGCATGCGGGTGCCCTCACCCGCGGCGAGGATCAACGTGCTCAGCGGGCCGGTCACGGCACTCCCAACATTTCACCAACGGTGGTTGTCGGGCATTGATCCTACGTGGGCTGCTCGGCGTCCCACGCGGGGTCGGTCGGAGCATCCTCGCCGGGCCATCCGGTCACCGGATCGATGGCCATCGAGTTCACCGACGAAACCTGGTTCCCGCCGCCGCGTTTCGCCTGGTACATGGCCGCATCGGCGCGTGCGAGGACCTGCTCGGCCCGTTCCTGCGGGCGGAGCGACACAAGGCCGACGGAGAGGGTGACGCCGTGCGAAAGATGGTGCGGCAGAGATGCGACGGCATTCACAGAACGACCCAGCGCCTGTTTCGCCGCGGACGCCGGAGCCCCAGGTAGAAGCACGATGAACTCGTCTCCGCCGTAGCGGGCGACGACGTCGTCGCCGCGCAGGGCGTCACGTAGCGTGCTCGCGATGACACGGAGCACGTTGTCGCCTTCGGCGTGCGACTGCTTGTCGTTGACGTCCTTGAAGCCGTCGAGGTCGACCAGCGCCACCGCTAGCGGCTGGGCGTCGGCGGACGACGCCAGCGAACGCAGCTTCTCGTCGAGCGCGCGCCGGTTCGGCAACCCGGTGAGCGGGTCCTGCAAGGCCTGCTGGGTGATGGCGCCGTGCTCGGCGGAGAGCCGCTCGTGCTCCCGCCGCGCGTTGAGCGTGGCGATCTGCGATTCCCGCAGCGACCACATCTCGGTTTCCAGGATGGTGGCGTAGTCGATCAGCGACTGGCTCGCCCCGGACGCGTAGTCCGGCGTGGTGTCGAGCCTGGCCAGCTCGCGGGCGAGGTTCAACCGCATCGACGGCAGCGAGCCCTCTTCGTTGTCCTCCCGGACCTCCTTGAGCACCTGCAGCGCGTCCTCGCGGCGGCCGTCGTTGTCCAGGCAGCGGGCCAGCGCGATGGCGATGATCTCGCGTTCGTGCGGGAACACCAGTTCCGGATGCAGCAGCGAGGTCAGCCGCTCGATATGCGACGAATCGGGCGACGCCAGCGCGGCCGCGGCGGCGAGCACGCCGACCTGGTCGATCGCGGGCACCCCGGCCTTGCGCGGGAACAGCGATTCGGTGAACGGGCCTTCGGCGGCCTGGGCCATCGACGCCGCGGTGCGGAACTTGTCCGCCCCCTCGTCGTACCGCTCGATGCGTTCGAGACGGAGGCCCCAGCCCAGCAGCATCTTGACCCGGTTGATCAGCTGGAGCGCGATCTCGTGCGGGCTGGCGCTGTCGCGGATCGCCTGCGCCGCGCGAGCGATGGCCTCCTCGGCCGCCTCGTAGACACCCAGCTGGTTCAGCACCAGCCAGCAGTCGACCAGGGTCGTGGACAGCATCCGGTCCCAGTTGCGCCTGCCGACCTGGCGGTCCGGGACCGCGGAGTCGTCGAGGATGGCCAGCGCCCTGGCGATCTCGGTGAGGGCGGCGTCCTCCTGTTTGGCGATCACCAGGCGGCGGCCACGCATGGCGTGCGCGTCGGCCCGCATCAGCGCGAGACCGTGCCGCCGGGTGTGCGCGAGCATCTCGTCGAGCCTGGGCTCGGCTTCGGCGGCGAGACCGCGGGTGACCAGCCTGGCCATAGCGGAGTAGCGGAGCAGCTGGGCGACCAGGAGCGGTTCGCCGCGGCGTTGCGTCTCGTCGAGGAGCTCGTCGAGGCTGGTGACGATGTCCAGCTGCTCGGCGAAGCTGACACGCTGTATGGCCGCACCGAGTTCGCGCGCGCGACCGTAGAGCCAGGCGTCGGACATCTCCGCAAGCGCCGGCCGCCTGCCACTGGTCGTCGCGTCCTCGGTCAGCCGCACACACCCCCACCGTTGAAAACGCCGCTGGTCATCTGTTCGTCTGCTCCGCCGCCAGGATTCGAACCTGAACTGTCAGAACCAAAATCTGAAGTGCTGCCGATTACACTACGGCGGATCGATCCTGGTCAGGATAGCCATGTCGGGGACGTCCACGTGCGCCCGGGGGTGGCGTCACCGTCGCGGGCACTCCACAGGGGACCAAACCTCCTGTACCGTAACTTACGGCATCGTAGGTAAGGTCACCCTTAGGGAAGCCCTGGGGGTTGCGCATAGAAAAGAAGTGACTGCATGACGGCTACCCTGGACCGTTCCCAGAAGCCCGCGAAGGGCCCCAAGCCGGTAATCGAAGGACATCGATCGAGCGGCGTGCAGCTCTCGGTCTACCTCGGGGTCATCTTCCCGCTCGCCGCGTTGCTCGCGGCCGTCCCGTTCGCCTGGGGCTGGGGACTGACCTGGGTCGACGTCGGCCTGTTCGTCGTCTTCTACGCGATCAGCGGGCTCGGCATCACCGTTTCGTACCACCGCTACTTCACGCATGGCTCGTTCAAGGCCAAGCCGTGGCTGCGCGTCGCGATGGCGATCGCCGGCAGCATGGCCGTCCAGGGCCCCGTGATCACCTGGGTCGCCGACCACCGGCGCCACCACGCCTTCTCCGACCGCGACGGCGACCCGCATTCGCCGTGGCTGTTCGGGACGACACCGGTCGCCATCGCCAAGGGGTTCTGGCACGCGCACATGGGCTGGCTGTTCGATCGAGACCAGACCAATGCGGAGCGCTTCGCGCCCGACCTGGTGAAGGACCCGGCCATCAAGAAGGTCGACGACCTGTTCTGGCTGTGGAGCCTGCTCACCCTGGTGCTGCCCGCGATCCTCGGTGGACTGATCACCTGGTCGTTCTGGGGCGCGGTGACCGCGTTCTTCTGGGCCGGGCTGGTGCGGGTCTGCGTGCTGCACCACGTGACCTGGTCGGTCAACTCGGTCTGCCACATGATCGGCGAGCGCCCGTTCGCCGCCCGCGACAAGTCGGCCAACTTCTGGCCGCTGGCGATCTTCTCCTTCGGCGAGTCGTGGCACAACCTGCACCACGCCGACCCGACCTCGGCGCGGCACGGGGTGCAGCGCGGTCAGATCGACATTTCCGCGCGGCTCATCTGGATTTTCGAGAAGTTCGGCTGGGCCTACGACGTGCGCTGGCCGACCCCGCAGCGCCTCGCGCGCATCGCGACCGAAAGCAGATAGCGAGGTCGCGTTAGTCTTCTGCGATGGCGGGGAGAAGGCGGACCAAACGTGAAGCGGTCACCGGGGCGCGTCCTGTCGCCCCGGTGGCCCGGGTGCGGATGACGGGGACCGAGCGCAGACAGCAGCTGCTCAACGTCGCCAGGGCCCTTTTCGCGGAGAAGGGTTTCGAAGGAACGTCCATCGAGGAGATCGCGCACCGCGCGAACGTCTCCAAACCGGTGGTGTACGAGCACTTCGGCGGCAAGGAAGGCATCTACGCCGTCGTCGTCGACCGCGAGACGCAGCTGCTGCTCGACCGGATGGTCTCCACCCTCCACGGTGGACACCCGAGGGTGATGCTGGAGCAGGCGGCGATCGCGTTGCTCTCCTACGTCGAAGACTCGCACGACGGCTTCCGCATCCTGGTGCGGGATTCGCCGGTCGCGAGTTCGACGGGCACGTTCTCGACGGTGCTGAACGACATCGCCAGCCAGGTCGAGCACATCCTCGCGCAGCAGTTCGCCGCCCGGGGCTACGACGAGAAGCTGGCCGCGCTGTACGCGCAGGCGCTCGTCGGGATGGTGGCGCTCACCGGGCAGTGGTGGCTCGACGCCCGGAAACCGAAACGCGACGAGGTCGCCGCGCATCTGGTCAACCTGGCGTGGAACGGTCTGTCCAATTTGGAGCACAAGCCCAAGCTGCGGCTGCACTGAGACCTGCGTCGCGCGGCAGTAACGTTTCCCGGGTGGTGAGCGCTAGGTCCCCATAGAGATCATCCAACTGGGGGAACAACCGTGGAGAACTTTCCCGCGCCCGCCGTCGAACAGATGGTGCCGCAGAAGAAGAGAACGTGGCTGAAGCCGGTCATCCGCTTGGGCATCTTCGGTGTCGTCGCCCTGATCGCGTTCTTCGTGGCGAATCCGTTCACGGCGTCGAGCACCGAGGTCGGCGCTTGCCTCAAGGGCAGTGTCGACAACGCGGACAGCGTCAAGAGCACCGAATGCGGAACTCCGGACGCGAACTTCAAAGTCGTCGGAAAACAGGAGAACAAGTCGGAAATCGGGCTCAGGCTCTCGGGCGGGTCCGAATGCGACGACTACCCGACGACCGACGCGTACTTCTTCCAAGGAAAGAGGGGGGCCACCGACGGCACCCTGCTCTGCCTGGAAGACCTGAAGAACCCGGGCGAACGGGCGCCGGTCGTCGGTGACTGCCTCCCCGACGGCGTCATCGGCGCGAAGAAGCTCACGAAGGAGGACTGCGCGACAGCGCGGTACAAGGTCCTCGCCATCGAAAAGAGCGCGACCTTCCTCATCGACGGCAGCACGGTGTGCACCCAGGTGCCGTCGACCGACGAGAAGATCCAGTGGCAGCGGTCGGGCGGCACGCTCCCGCAGTCGCGGGTGCTGTGCCTGGACGACCTCAAGAAGTAGCGGTCAGCGCAGGAGGCCGGTCTCCCGCAGGTGGTCGAAGATGAGCTTGCCCACCGCGGAGAGCCGGTCCCTGTCCTCGTGGCCCAGCCACGCGATTTCCTCGATTTCGCTGCTGGCCGTGGGTGTTCCGCTGAATTCGGCGAGATAGCAGGTCGTCCGGACCACGAGCCCCGACGGGTGCCCGTCGGCTTGGGCCTCGAACGAGCCGGCGGGCTCGATCGTCGCCGGATCGATCTCGACGTTCAGTTCCTCGCGGATTTCGCGGACCAGGGTCTCGGCGTCGGTTTCACCGGGTTCGCGTTTGCCGCCGGGCAGGTAGAACACGGATTTGCCGCGCGAGCGGGCGCCGAGGACACGGCCGTCCTGGAAATACAGCAACGCGATTTTGTCGATCATGGTTCAGCCCAGCGCCGCGGCGGTTTCGGCGGTCGTGAGCACTTCGCCCAGCCGCGGGAACACCTTCGTGATCGCCGATTCGTGGGAGATCGCGGCGATACCCGCCATCGCGTCCGAAACGGCGATGGTCTCGTAGGCGTGGTCGATCGCGGCCCGCAGCGTCGATTCGACGCCGTACTCGGTGGCGATCCCGGCGAGCACCAGCGTCTTCACGCCGAGCCCGCGCAGGAGTTCGTCGAGTCCGGTGCGGTAGAACGCGCCGATCGTGTTCTTGGTGATCAGATGCTCGCCCTGGCGAGGTGTCAGTTCTGCGACCAGTTCGCTGCCGGGCGGCTGCTCGTCGACGTCCGGCCGATGTGCCCGCACGTGGACGATCGGCGAGCCGGCCGCGCTGAAGGCGTCTCGCAGCAGGACGGCGTTCGCTACGACTTCGGTGCCTTCGATCGGCACGGTCTCCAGTGCGACGATCCGGGTCTGGAGGTCGATCAGGACGAGCGCCGTCGTCGCCGGGTCGATCTTCGTCATGCGGGCAGCCTAGTGGTCCCTATGCTGGAGACATGGGGCAGAACAGGGAAGTAGTGGTCACCGGCGGCGGAACGGGAATCGGCTACGCGGTCGCGGCGGCCTTCGCCGCGCGAGGTGATCGGGTGACGATCACCGGCCGTCGCGAGCAGGTCCTCACCGAGGCCGCCACGTTGCTCGGCGCGCACCCGGTCCCGTTCGACGCGGCCGATCCGGAGGCGGTGGAACGCGCACTGGCCGACTTGCCGGAGCGCGTCGACGTCCTGGTCAACAACGCGGGCGGGAACACCGACTTCCGCGGCGGGCAGGCCGAAGACCTGAAGTCGTTCGCCGCGAACTGGCAGGCGAATCTCGACGCGAACGTCTTCACCGCCGTCCTGGTCACCCGTGCCTTGCGGGAAAGGTTCGCCGACGGGGCGCGGATCGTCACCATCGGCTCGATCGCCGCGCGTACCGGGGCGGGTTCCTACGGTGCCGCCAAGGCCGCGCTGGAGGCGTGGAACGTCGACGTGGCAAGGGAATTCGGGCCGCGCGGGATCACCGCGAACATCGTCGCGCCCGGGCTGGTCGGCGAAACCGAGTTCTTCCAGGGCAAGCTCTCCGACGAGCGCCGGGCGTGGCTGATCGGCAACACGCTGACCAAACGCGCCGGCGAACCCGCGGACGTCGCCGAAGTGGTCGCCTTCCTGGCGAGCCCCGAGGCGCGGCACGTCACCGGGCAGATCGTCCACGTCAACGGCGGCGCGCACCTCGGCCGTTAGGCCGTGTCCTGCAAGTCTTGTTCGCGGTCTTCGCGCCCAGGCGGTCCCTGGCGGCACGGGCGGATGCGGCCGAGTACGACCCGGTACGAGGCCGATCCGCCCGCACCGTCAGGAACCACCTGGATCACGAAGCCCATCGAACAGACTTACAGGACACGGCCTAAGCGCCGGGCGTGACCTTCAGCAGTTTGTCGTCCTGGCCTTCCGAAGTGGTGATGTAGAGGGCGCCGTCCGGACCGCCGCGGACGGCGCGCAGCCTGCCGAACTTGTCGTCGAACTCCGGCGGCAGCGTCACTTCGGTGACCTTGCCGGCGTCGTCGAGGCGGAACAGCAGGAGTTTCTGTCCCTTCAGCGCCGTCACGGCGAGCGAACCTTCGAGCGCTCCCCACTGCGAGCCGGTGAGGAACTCGGCGCCGCAGATCGCCTCGGTGATCTCCCCGGTCGTCCACAAAGGACTGACGGCGTCCGGGAAGCGCTGCTTGTCCGTCATCGGGACGCTTTCGTCGTAGCTGGTCTCGGTGCCGCCCTTGGACGGGTCCCAGCCGTAGTTCCCTCCCGCGGTCTCCAGGTTGACCTCGTCGTCGATGGTCGGCCCGTGCTCCGCGGTGAACACCTGCCCGGTACCCGGGCGGACCGTGACGCCCTGGACGTTGCGGTGCCCGTAGGTGAACACGCGCTGTTCGTTCTGGTTCGCGGATTTCGCGAACGGGTTGTCCGGCAACGCGTTCCCGGTCTTCGCGTCGACGCGCAGCACCTTGCCGCCGAGGCTCGTCCGGTCCTGCGGGTGCTGCGGGCGGGCGGTGTCCCCGGTGCCGACGAGGAGCGCGCCGTCCGCGCCGAACGCGGGACGGCAGCCGGAATGCCTGCCGCTGGGGTTCACCGGCAGCCCGGTCAGCAGGTCCTTGACCTTCGTGGCGCTCGCGCCGTCGTCCGAAAGCCGCCAGGTGACCAGCCGGATGTCGACGGCCTTGTCGCCTTCCTTGTGGGTCTGGCAGGTGATGAACTCGCGTGACGTCGCGAAGTCCTTGCTGATCACCATCCCCATCAGCCCGCCTTCGCCGCGTACGTGGACGTCGGAGAAGTCCGCGGCGACGTCACGCTTCGCGCCGCCCTCGATCAGGGCCAGCTTCCCGGGGCGCTGGGTGACGAGGATCTTCCCGTCCGGCAGGAAACCGACGTCCCAGCCGTGTTCGAGTCCGGCCGTCACCTGCTCGACCTTCAGCTTCGACACCGCGGGCTTCGAGGTGACCGGCGGCGCGCTCTGCACCGTCTCGCTCGACGCCCCGGAACAGGCCGTGACCAGCAAGGACAGGGAAGCGAACGCGACGGCGGCGGAGGTGCGCATGACATCAGCATGCCACCGGGCTCAACCGCCCGCGCGAACCAAACCGCTTTCGTAGGCGAACACGACCGCGTGCACACGGTCGCGCAGCGAGAGCTTCGCGAGGATCCGGCCGACGTGGGTCTTCACGGTCGTCTCCCCGATGTAGAGCTTCGCGGCGATTTCGGAGTTCGTCAGGCCGCGCGCGATCAGCGAGAGGACGTCCTTCTCGCGTTCGGTCAGCGTTTCGAGCCGCGCGCTCTCACCGGCGTCCCGTTCGTCGGTCAGGTAGCGGTCGAGCAGCCGTTTCGTCACCGAGGGGGAGACCATCGAATCGCCGCGGAGGACACCTCGGATCGCCACGAGGATTTCGTCGGCGGGCGCGTCCTTGACGAGGAAGCCACTGGCACCGGCACGCAACGCGGCGTACGCGTACTCGTCGAGGTCGAACGTGGTGATCATCAGGACCCGGGTGTCCGGAAGCGACCGGCAGATCCGCTCGGTCGCCGCGACGCCGTCGAGTACGGGCATCCGGACGTCCATCAGGACCAGATCCGGCCGCAGCTTCTCGGCGGCCTCGACCGCTTCGGCGCCGTTGGTGGCTTCGCCCGCGACGGTCAGGTCGTCCTGGCTGGTGACGATCATCCCCATCCCGACCCGGACCAGTTCCTGGTCGTCGCAGATCAGTACCTTCACCGCCGTCATCCCGCCTCCACCACCAGATTCGCGGCGACCCGGTAGCCACCATCGCGGGTCGGCCCGGTGTCGAGGGTGCCGTGGAACATCTCGACGCGCTGGGTCATGCCGGTGATCCCCCGGCCGGACGACGGGAGCCGCGGCGCGACGGGTTCGCTCCCGCCCGTGTTCGTCACCTCGATCCGGACGTTCCGGCGGTGGCCGCCCTGGCCGAAATCGATCTCGACCTGGCCGCTCGCGTCGCCCGGCGCGTGTTTGATCATGTTGGTCAGCGACTCCTGGACGATGCGGTACGCCTGCAGCGCGGCGCTCGGCGGCAACCCCTCGGCGTCCCCGGTGACCTGGAGATCCACGTCCCGTCCGCTCGCGCTGACCTGCGCGACCAGGTCGCGAAGCTCCGCGACGGTCGGCTGCGGGCTTCGGGCGGCTTCGCCGGCATGGAGGACCTCCAGCAGACGGCGCAGCTCGGCGAGCGCGTCGCGGCCGGCCTTGCCGATCGTGTCGAGTGTCCGGTCGACGACCTCGGGATCCTTGTCGCGCATGAGTTTCGCGCCCTCGGCGTTGATCACGATGACGCTCACGCTGTGCGCGAGGACGTCGTGCAGTTCGCGGGCGATGCGGGTGCGTTCCTCGGCGACGGCGGCCCGGGCGCGGGCCTCCTGTTCGGACGCGGCCAGCTCCGCCTTCGTCGCTTCCTCCGCCGAAAGCCGTTGCCGCGCACGGAAGAATTCGCCGAGCGCCCAGGCGGCGACGTGCAGCGGGATCGTCGCGCCGATGGCGAGCCAAGTGCCCTGTTCGGTGGTGACTCCCCAGGCGAGACCCCACGTGACGTCGAGGGCGACGATCGCGGCGGCGATCACCGCGGCGAAGCGGCGGTTCCCCGCGCGGACCAGCGTGTAGAGCGCGACGGCCATGGCCAGTTCGCCCCGGCCGCGGTCGTAGGCCCAGAGCTCCGTCGTGTACTGCGCGGTCACCCCGGCGACGATCAGCACCGCGACGATCTCGGGGTGACGCCGCCGCCAGAGCAGCGGCACGAGGAAGAGGTACGGCACCAGCAGGACGGCCTTGGGGGCCGACGACGATCCTGTCGGCGCGAGGAAGACGAACCACGCGTACAGGGGAAGGTCGGTCACCCACGGGTGGGCGCGAAGCCGGTCGAGCAGCCTTTGCACCGTTCGAACGTAACCTCGCCCGGCACGAGAGCGCGTCGTCCTGCGGTACCTCCGGGGTCCTCCCACAGGAGGACGGAATCGGCCGACGAAGCCGACGCGGAGCCACGAAACCCGTTCCTAGCGTCGGGAACATGTCGATCACCAGGGAATTCCTCCGTCATCCCGTCCTGACCGGGGCCGTCGCGGCCAGCTCCCCGAAACTCGCGGAGGCCATGACCGCGGGCCTCGGCCTGGAAAGCGCCAGGCTCGTCGTCGAGCTCGGCCCCGGGACCGGTGTGTTCACCGGGGCCGTCGTCCGCCGTCTGCCACCGGGCGCGCGGCTGATCGCGGTCGAGATCAATCCGCGGCTGGCGCGGGAACTGCGGTCCCGGCACGGGGACGTCGAGGTCGTCGAGGGGTCCGCCGAAAACCTGATTTCGTATGTGGACGAGGCCGCCGACGTCGTGGTCTCCGGACTGCCGTGGACGGTCATGCCCGGTGAACGGCAGCTGCGGATCCTCGACCAGGTGACGGAGATCCTCGCCCCGCACGGACGGTTCACGACGTTCGCCTACGCGCACGCGGCCTGGACGACACCCGCACGCCGGTTCTCCGCGGCGCTGCGGGACCGGTTCGCGGTGACCGGCCGGACCCCGTTGGTCTGGCCGAACCTGCCGCCCGCCTTCGTACATCGCGCGGCGCTGCCACAGAAAGCGGGGAGGCGTCGTGGACAGCCTGCTGCGGCCGCTTCTTGAGTCGCCGCCCGCGCTCGTCTACCTCGTCTGCGGCGCCCTGATCTTCCTGGAAACCGCGCTGCTGCCCGGAATCGTTCTGCCGACGTTGTCCAGCCTGCTGCTGATGGGGTTCCTCGCCGGACGGGGCACGCTCGACCTGCCGCTGGCGTTGACGGTCGCGATCGGCGCCGCCGTGGCCGGCGACCAGATCGCCTTCCTGGAGGGGCGGCGGCTGGGCCCGCGGCTGCGGACCACGCGATTCGGGCGGCGGTTCGGCCGGGATCGGTGGGAGCGCGTGGAACGGGCCGTCGCCCGGTACGGCGTTCCGGCCGTGATCGCCGGCCGCTGCCTGGCCGGGGTGCGGACCGTGGTGCCGCGTATCGCGGGTGCCGCCGAGATGCCGTACCGGCGGTTCGTGCCCGGGAGTGTCTGCGCGGCCGTGCTGTGGGCGTGCGCCGAGCTGTTCCTGGGCCACGCGGGCGCCTGGGTCAACGGGTGAGGATCGCCGCCGTCTCGGCGTCGGCGGGGAGGAAGGTCTCCAGTTTCAATTCCGAAACCGTGACATCGGCCGCGGTCGCGAACGTCGTGATGGCCGTGATCAGCCGCAGTTCACCCGCCGAAGTGGACAGGCGCATCGGCACCGCGAAACCGAGGTGATCGGGCCCTGGCGGGCCGGGAGCCGGAACGTAACCTTCGAGTTCGGCCAGCAGCGCGGTGAGCCGCTCGTCGGGCGCGTGGGCGATCTCCTGCGTCAACCGCTCCAGGATGTGCCGGGCCCAGTCCGCGAGGTTGCGCACCCTCGGCGCCATCCCCTTCGGGTGCAGCGCGAGCCGCAGGGTGTTGACCGGTTCCTCCAGCAGTTCCGGTGCCACGTCCTCGAACAGCAGGTCGAGCGCGTCGTTGCGGGCGACGAGCACGCCGTAGCGGTCGACCACGATGGCCGGATACGGGCGGTGCCCGTCGAGCAGCCGCCGCATACCGTCGAGGACCGGCCGCAGGCTCGGATCGTCCAATTCGGTTTCGGGGAAACCGGGGGCGAACCCGGCGGCGAGCAGCAGGCCGTTGCGTTCACGCAGGGGCAGTTCGAGCGATTCGGCGACGCGCAGCACCAGGCCGCGGCCGGGGATCGACCGGCCGCCTTCCAGGAAACTCACGTGCCGTTGCGTGGTACCGGCCCGGATCGCCAGCTCCAGCTGGGAAAGCCGCCGTCGTTCGCGCCAGCCCCGGAGCGCGGGGCCGAATCCGGAAACCATGGCGTCATCTTGGCCGAGACGTCGTCGGCGTCGCCATTCCCTCGAAGGAATTGAGACGATTCCCCACCGCGGAGATGCTTCCGGCATGAAATTCGGTCTGGTCGTCCCCAGTTATCGGTCCACCCTCGACGCCGGGCGCACCGCGCCGGAAATGGTCGCCGTCGCGGTCGAAGCCGAACGCCTCGGCTTCGATTCGGTCTGGGTCGGGGACACGCTCGCGAAGGCGCCCATCGATTCCTTGACGTTGCTCGCCGCGTTCGCCGCCAGAACCGAGCGGGTCACCCTCGGCACCGCCGCGCTGCTGCCGGCGTTGCGGGATCCGCTCCTTTCCGCGAACGCGATCCTCTCGCTCGACCTGCTCAGCCAGGGCCGCGTCACGCTCGGCGTCGGTGCCGGATTCGCGGGTCGCAGCGAACCCGAATTCGCCTTCACCCGGGTCCCGTGGGAACGCCGCCGCGCCCGGCTCGACGACATCGTCGCGTTGTGGCGGCACGTCTGGAGCGGGAAGAGCGGCCCGTTCCACGGCGACGTGCTGCACTACGACACCCTGCCGGAGTACCCGGAACCGCACCGTCCCGGTGGCCCGCCGGTGTGGCTGGCCGCCTTCACCCCGGGCGCGCTGAAGCGTGCGGGGCGGCTTTACGACGGCTGGTTGCCGTATCCGCCCGACGTCGCGGACTACACCGACGGTCTCGCGAAGATCCGCGAAACGGCCGTACGCCCCGTGACGCCGGCGCTGTTCGCGACAGTGCTCATCGAGGATGACCCGATCAGGGCACGCGAGCGGCTGGAGGACTACGCACAGCGGAACTACGGCGTCCCGCTGGACTTCGTCGAGAAGATCCAAATGCTGGTCGCGGGCAGCCCGGAGCAGGTCGCCGACCGGTTGCGCCAGTACCAGGACGCGGGTGCCGAACACCTGCTGATCCGCATCGCGACGCAGGAACCGGCCGAGTTCGACGAGCAGCTCCCGAAGGTCTTCGACGCCCTGCCCCGGTAATCGCGCGGCGGACTGTCGGTGCCCCCACGTAGGCTGGGACGGTGACAAACGCTCCATTGTCCGGACTCCTTCATTCCATCCTTCCCGATCCGGCCCTTCGCGGGGTCGTGGAGCGGGCCGGTGCCCCGGTGCTCGAACTCCAGGGCGCGATCGCCACCCGCCAGCTGGTCGCCGGTGCCCTCGCCGCGGACGAGGGCGCCGGCCGCCCCGTGCTCGCGGTGACCGCCACCGGCCGCGAGGCGGACGAATTGACCGCTTCCCTGAAGTCGTTCCTCGGCGAGGGCGCCGTCGTCGACTTCCCGTCCTGGGAGACGCTGCCGCACGAGCGGCTGTCCCCGCGGGCGGACACCGTCGGGCGGCGGCTGGAGGTGCTGCACCGGCTCAAGACCGGCTCGGACGGTCTGCGCGTCGTCGTCGCGACCGTCCGCAGCCTGATCCAGCCGATGGCGCCCGGGCTCGGTTCGCTCGCGCCGATCGACCTGGTCGTCGGCGAGGAGCAGAGTTTCGAAGGGCTGCTGGATCGGCTGGTCGAGCTCGCGTACACGCGGGTGGACATGGTCGAGAAGCGTGGCGAGTTCGCCGTGCGCGGCGGCATCCTCGACCTGTTCGGGCCGACGGCGCAGCATCCGGTGCGGGTCGAGTTCTGGGGCGACGAGGTCAGCGAGATCCGCGCGTTCGCGGTGTCCGACCAGCGGTCGCTGCCGGGGGAGATCCAGCACGTCAGCGCGCCGCCGTGCCGTGAGCTGCTGCTCACCGAGCCGGTCCGCGCGAAGGCCGCCGAGCTCGCGACGACGTACGAGGCGGACGCGCAGCTCACCGAGATGCTCACCAAACTCTCCGGCGGAATCCCCGTCGAGGGCATGGAAGCGCTCATCCCCGTGCTGTGCGAGGGCGAGCTGGACCTGCTGACCGACGCGATGCCGCAGGGCACGCACGTGCTGCTGGCCGATCCGGAGAAGATCCGCGCCCGCGCGGCCGACCTGGTCCGCACCGGGCAGGAGTTCCTCGAAGCGTCCTGGACCACGGCCGCCGCGGGCGGTCAGGCGCCGATCGACCTCGGCGCGTCCGCGTACCGGGACCTCGCGGAGATCGCGAAGCACGCTCAGGAGACGAAGCGCCCTTGGTGGACGCTGACGCAGCTGGCCAGCGACGATCCCGACGTCTACCGCGTCTCGATCGAGGCCGCGCCGAACTACCGCGGCGAGGTCGAGCGCGCGACGACCGATCTGCGCGCCCACACTGCGGCGGGCGGGACGGCCGTGCTCGTCGTCGCCGGGCACGGCACCGCGGCCCGCGCCGTCGAGCAGCTGTCGGCGGGAGATGTCCCCGCGTCGCTCGCCGAAGGCATCACCGGTCCGCTGACGCCGGGCGTCGTGACGGTGACGTGCGGCGGTCTGTCGGACGGTTTCGTCTCGCCGGAGCGCGCCCTCGTGGTGCTGTCCGAATCGGACCTCACCGGTCGCGGCTCGGGTGCCGGAACGTCCACAAAGGACTTCAGCACCAAGATGCCGTCGCGGCGCCGCAACGCCGTCGACCCGCTCGCCCTCAAGGCGGGCGACTACGTCGTGCACGATCAGCACGGCATCGGCCGGTTCGTCGAGATGGTGCAGCGCACCGTCGCCGGTGCGACCCGCGAGTACCTGCTGCTGGAGTACGCCTCCTCCAAACGCGGGCATCCGGGGGACCGGCTGTTCGTCCCGACCGACCAGCTCGACGAGGTCTCCCGCTATGTCGGCGGTGAGCTGCCCACGCTGAACAAACTCGGCGGATCGGACTGGAAGAACACCAAGGCCAAGGCGAAGAAGGCGGTCAAGGAGATCGCCGCCGAACTCGTGCAGCTCTACGCCGCGCGGCAGGCCGCGCCGGGGCACGCGTTCGCGCCGGACACCCCGTGGCAGGGCGAACTCGAGGACGCCTTCCCGTTCACCGAGACCAACGACCAGCTCGCCGCGATCGACGAGGTCAAGTCGGATATGGAACGCGGCGTCCCGATGGACCGCGTCATCTGCGGCGACGTGGGCTACGGCAAGACCGAGATCGCGGTGCGCGCGGCGTTCAAGGCGGTGCAGGACGGCAAGCAGGTCGCGGTGCTGGTGCCGACGACGCTGCTCGCGCAGCAGCATCTCAACACCTTCACCGAACGGATGAGTTCGTTCCCGGTGAAGATCAAGGGGCTCTCGCGCTTCACTTCGAAGCCGGAGTCGGACGCCATCCTCGAACAGCTCGCTTCGGGCGACGTCGACATCGTGATCGGCACGCACCGCCTGCTGCAGACCGGGATCCGGTACAAGGATCTCGGCCTGGTGATCGTCGACGAGGAGCAGCGGTTCGGCGTCGAGCACAAGGAGCACATCAAGGCGCTGCGGACGCACGTCGACGTGCTGACCATGTCGGCGACGCCGATCCCGCGGACGCTGGAGATGTCGCTCGCCGGCATCCGCGAGATGTCCACGATCCTGACCCCGCCCGAGGACAGGCACCCGATCCTGACCTACGTCGGCGCGTACGACGACAAACAGGTCGGCGCCGCGATCCGGCGCGAGTTGCTGCGTGACGGCCAGGTCTTCTACGTGCACAACAGGGTTTCCTCGATCGAGAAGGCCGCGAAGCGCATTCGCGAGCTGGTGCCGGAGGCGCGCGTCGTCACCGCGCACGGTCAGATGAACGAGGAGAAACTCGAGAAGATCATCCAGGGTTTCTGGGAGAACGAGTACGACGTGCTCGTCTGCACCACGATCGTCGAGACCGGGCTGGACATCTCGAACGCCAACACACTGCTGGTGGAACGAGGTGACCTGCTGGGGCTCGCGCAGCTGCACCAGTTGCGCGGCCGGGTCGGGCGTGGGCGCGAGCGCGGGTACGCGTACTTCCTGTACCCGCCGGAGGCGCCGCTCACCGAGACGGCGCACGACCGGCTCGCGACCATCGCGCAGAACACCGAGCTGGGCGCCGGTATGGCGGTCGCGATGAAGGACCTGGAGATCCGCGGCGCGGGCAACATCCTCGGCGCGGAGCAGTCCGGGCACATCGCGGGAGTCGGTTTCGATCTGTACGTGCGGCTCGTCGGCGAGGCGGTCGACGCGTTCCGGCGGCACGCGGGCGCGGAAACCTCCGAAGAGGAGGAGCTCGCCGAAGTCCGCGTCGATCTCCCGGTGGACGCGCACATCCCGCACGACTACGTGCCGGGCGAGCGGCTGCGGCTGGAGGCGTACCGCAAGATCGCGGCGGCTCCCGACCAGGCCGGGCTCGACGCCGTGCGCGAGGAACTGATCGACCGCTACGGTCAGCCGCCCGCCCCGGTGCGGAGGCTGCTCGCGGTCGCCGCGTTCCGGCACACCTGCCGCGCGGCGGGCGTCACCGAGGTCGCCGTCCAGGGCACGTCGATCCGGTTCGCGCCGCTGCCGCTGGCGGATTCGCAGATGGTGCGGCTGAAGCGCTTGTACCCCAAGGCTCTCTACAAGGCGGTGACGAACACGGTCTCCGTGCCGAAGCCGACGGAGGGCCCGGCGGGTGGTCGCATGGGCGCCCCGGCGCTGCGCGACGAGGAATTGCTGGACTGGTGCGCGAAGCTGCTGACGAATCTGATGAAGTCGCCGGCGCCCGTCGCGTGAGCCGAGCTCGAATCGCGACTTATGACCTGGTTCTCTCGCCGGGGCCGGTATGAGAGGGTAGGCCCTGTGATGCGGATCATGGGGCGCCGTCGCGCGCTGGTCGGGGTTCTTGCCGGTTCTCTCCTTCTCGCCGGGTGCAACGCCGGTCCCGGGCAGGTCGGTGCCGCGGTGATCATCGACGGCAAGACCGTCTCGGTGGATCGTGTGCAGCAGCTGATCGACAAGGCCGTCCGTGAGCACCCGTACGGGCAGCAGCTCGCCAGTGAGCACAAGCTCGACCTCGTCGGCCGCGAGATCGTCCGGCAGGAGATCCTGCACGACCTCACCGAGCGTGCCGCTCAGCGGGAAGGCGTCCGGGTCGACGAGTCCCTCGTCGTGAACGCGCTGCAGAACGACCCGCTGGCCAAGCCGATGGAGGCCAACCCGCAGAACGATCCCGCGCTGAGCGTCCAGCAGCTCGTGGCGCGGGTGCGGGACCACCGCGACGCACTGGTCGACGCGGCGCTGCAGACCCAGCTCGCGATGAAGTACCTGGACAAGCTCACCGTCACGTTCGATTTCAGCTCGGTCTCCTCGACCGACGCCACCGGTTCCGACGCGGACAAGCTGCGCGAGCAGGCGATCGAGAAGGCCAAGAAGTTCGCCGCGTCGCCGAACGCGGCCGCCGAGCTGATCGCGCAGGACCAGCAGACCGCCGACACGCAGGCGGGTACCGGCCAGAAGCTGCCGGCGATGCAGTCGCCCGCGACCGCGGCCACCGTCCTGTTCGGTCTCGAACCCAACACCGTCGCCGCCTTCCAGCCGACACCGCAGCAGCCGCTTTGGGTCGTCGTCGTGGTGCGCGAGCGGGCCGCCGACAAGCCCGTCGCGTCGGACCAGGCCGCGCAGCCGAGCGCTCAGCAGCTGGCCGGAGTGGGTATCCGGCTCCTCCAGCCGTACCTCGACCAGGTCGACCTCAAGGTGAACCCGCGCTACGGCGTGTGGGATGTTGTCGGCATGGACCTCGCGCCCAACGAAGCTTCGAAGAAGGGCATCGTGCTGCCTGTGCACGGTGCCGCGCCGCAAAACCCGTGACCGCTGCCGTCGTCGTGATCGCCCGCGGGGCGACACTGCCCGCCGCGGCACTCCCGATCCTGCGAAGCACCGCCGCCGTGTACGCGGCTTCCGATGTCGATCCCGACGTTTTCGGGGTGCCCGCGCTCGGTGACACGCAGGTGCGCGACCTCGTGCTCATCGCGGGTTCGCGCCGGGAGGCCAAGGCCGCGGCGTTGATCAGGGCGGGCGCGCGGGTGATCGAAGCGCCCGTTCCGCCGCTGGTCGAAGCCGCCGAGGTGATGGACCGCCTGCGTTCGCCGGGCGGATGTCCGTGGGACGCCGTCCAGACCCACGAGTCGCTGCGCCAGTACCTGGTCGAGGAGACCTACGAGCTGCTCGACGCGATCGAGGAGGGCGACAGGGTCGCCTTGCGCGAGGAGCTCGGCGACGTCCTGCTCCAGGTTCTCTTCCACGCGCGCGTCGCCGTCGAGGACGCGGCCGATCCGTTCGGGATCGACGAGGTCGCGTCCGACCTGGTCGCGAAACTCGTCGGACGTCATCCGCATGTCTTCGCCGACGCTCCTCGGGTCGAGACCGTCAGCGATCAGAACCTCAAATGGGAAGAACTGAAGCAGGCCGAGAAGAGCCGTCAGTCCATTGTGGACGGTGTCGCGCTCGGGCAGCCCGCCGTGGCGCTCGCCGGGAAGCTCGGCCAGCGCAGCGGCCGGGCCGGGATCCCGCTCGACCTGTTCCCCGACGGCACCGAGGCGGCGGCCCAGCTGTTCCGGGTGGCCGCGACCGCGCGCCGGGCGGGGATCGATCCCGAAGGTGAGCTCCGCGCCGTCGCGAAGCGGTTCGCGCGTGACATCCGGGATGCCGAACAGGCCGCCCGGGACGCCGGTCTGGAGCCGACGACGCTGGAGGCCGACGGCTGGCGCAAGTTCTGGCCGAGCTAGATCGTCAGCACGAGTTTGCCCCGGACGCGTCCGGACTCGCTCAGTTCGTGTGCCTTCGCCGCCTGTTCGAGCGGGAGGACCTCGGCGATCGAGACCCGTAGTGAACCGGCGTCGGCCAGAGTGGTGATTTCGGCCAGATCGGTTCCGGACGGGGAGACGTAGAACTCGTCGAAACGGACCCCGAGTTCCGCGGCTTTCCGCCGGACCTCCGTCCGGTCCGGGCCGTGCCCGACGATGTCGATCAGCGAACCGCCCGGTTCGAGAATGTCGAGCGACCGGGGACCGTAATCCCCGGAGATCGGGTCCAGCACGACGTCCACGACCTGCGATTTCGCAAAATCGTCGGCCGTGTGGTCGATGAGTTCGTCAGCGCCGAGGTCGCGCAGGAACGCGTGGTTCGCCGCCCTGGCGGTTCCGATGACGTACGCGCCGCGGGCCTTCGCGATCTGGACGGCGAGATGTCCGACCCCGCCCGCCGCGGCGTGGACGAGCACCCGGTGTCCCGGTCCGACCGGGAACACCCTGGTGAACGGCTGCCACGCGGTCAGCGCCGCGATGGGGAGCGCGGCAGCCTCGACGTGATTCAGACTTTTCGGTTTCGGTGCGAGCGCGTCTTCGCTGACCGCGACGTACTCGGCGTACGAGCCGTTCGGCGGGAACGTGACGCCGTAGACCTCGTCCCCGGGCTGGAACCGTGTCCCGGCCGAATCGACCACACCCGAGAAATCGAGGCCGACTGTCAGCGGCAGTTCGCCGATGACCAGCCCGTTCCGAATCTTCCAATCGGCCGGATTGACCCCGGCCGCGTAGACGCGCACCAAGACCTGGCCCGCGCCCGGAACGGGTTTTTCGGATTCGGTGAGTTCGAGGACGCCGGGTCCGCCGAAGGAGACTTGCTGGATCTTCCGCATGGAAACGAGCATTTCGCGGCCGGTACCTGTTGTGAAGTAGGCACTCCACTGATATCTAGGTACCTCATGGGTACCTTCGACGAGCGGCGGTTGTTCGAGGAATGGGTGGCCGTGCACGGCCGTGACTGCCCGTCCAGGACGGTCATCGAAGTGCTCGCGAACAAGTGGGCGCTGTACGTCCTCGGCGCGATCCGGCGCTACGAACGGCCGATGCGGTTCAGCGAACTTCGCCGCTTGCTCGACGGGATCACGCAGAAGATGCTGACCCAGACGCTCCGCTCGCTGGAGCGGGACGGGCTGATCCGGCGCGACGTCTATCCCACCGTTCCGCCGCGGGTGGAGTACGGGCTCACGCCGCTCGGCGTCGACGTCGGCAGGCTGACGAACGCCGTCGCCGAATGGGCCGTCGAAAACGTCGACCAGATCCTCGCTTCACGTTCCGCTTTCGACGAGAAGGCCGCCGAAGCCGTCCGGCCGCTGTGATGCGGAACACAATCGGGTGAGAACCGGTTCGGTGATCTCGGCGTCTTGCCGGATGTGAAGGGAACGGAACCGGACGAAGAGCAGCTCGTCCGCCGCACCGCCAAAGGCGACCGCGCGGCGTTCGAGGAGCTCTACCGCCGCACGTCGCCGTGGCTGGCCGTGCGCCTGCGCCGTCGCTGCGCCGACGAGCAGATCGTCGCCGAGGTGATGCAGGAGACCTACCTCGCGGTCTGGCGCGCGGCCGGTGCGTTCGCCGGTGCGGCCGTCGGCGGAAGTGCCGTCGGCTGGCTGTGGACGATCGCCGCGAGGCGGCTGGTCGACTCCTTCCGCCGCCGGGCGAAGTTCGCGCAGCCGCTGCCGGTCGCGGAAACGGCCGTCGCACCCGCGGCCGAGGACGAGGCACTGGCCGGTGCGGTCGGTGACCACGTAGGTGACGCGTTGCGACGGCTCGCTCCCGAACTCCGACAGGTCCTGCAGGCCATGGTGCTCGACGGGCTGACCGTCCGCGAGACCGCGGTGCTGCTCGGTGTGCCGGAAGGAACCGTCAAAACCCGCGCCAGGCGGGCTCGGATCGCGATGCGGGAGGCGCTGTCGTGAACAAGGAACACGTGTCCGAACAGCTCCTCGCCGGTTACGTCCTCGGCGACGACGGCTTGGCCGGTGACGAGGTCTGGGCGGTCGAAGCCCATCTCGAATCGTGCGCGGAATGCCGGGGACGGCTGTCCGCGATCAGTCTGCCGTCGGTGTCTGCGCTGGTGGACGACGTCTGGGCCGGGCTGGGGCCGAAACTCGCCGAAGCGGGGCCGAGCCCGATGCCGAGGCGGTGGGCCGGACGGCTGCACACCTGGGTGACGCCGGTGATGCTGCCGTGGCTGGCGATGATCCTCCTGATCCCGGCGATCGGTGTCCTGCTGGACGGGGTCGGGTTCACCGGGAGCAAGGGCTACTCGTTCGTCCAGCTGTTCTCGCCGGTCCTGCCGGTGCTCGGGGTGGCGGTGTCGTGGGCGAAGGGGCTCGACCCCGCGTACGAACTCGTCACTTCGACGCCGAGGGCCGGTCTCTACCTGCTGCTCCGCCGGACGACGGCGGTCCTCGCCGTCGTCTTGCCGATCCAGGCCCTTTCGAGCTGGCTCGGCGGCGGCGGATTCGGGCTCGGTCTCATGCCGAGCCTGGCCTTCACCACCGGGACGCTCGCTCTCGGCGGGCTGATCGGCGTGGTGCGGGCGGCCTATGTCCTCGCCGGGGTCTGGGTGGCGGTGATCTTGGCGCCCGCGGTGGCTTCACAAGGGCGTGCCACCGCGCTCGAACCCCGGCTGCTCCCGGTATGGGGCGCGATCTTCGCGGTGACCGCGGTCGTGGTGGTGCTCCGGCGGAGCGTCTTCGGCCTGCTCACCGGATCCGAACGTTGAACGAAGGGGAGAACATGATGCGTGCTGTCGGGGCCGCGGAGGTCGCGCCGACGACCTACGCGTGGCAGATCAAGGCGGAGGGGCTGAAGGTCCGGGTCGGCAAACGCAAGTTCGCCGTGAACGGGCTCGACCTGGACCTGGGCACGGGGGTGCACGGTCTGCTCGGCCCGAACGGGGCTGGGAAGACCACGCTGATCCGGGCACTGGCGACGGTGCTCCGGCCGGCGGAGGGAGGGCTGACGCTGCTCGGTGAATCCGTCGGGGGGTTCACCGATCAGCGCCGCCTGCGCCGCCGTATCGGCTATCTGCCGCAGAATTTCGGTTTTTACAAGCGATTCACCGTCCGCGAGTTCGTCGAGTACATCGCTTGGCTCAAGGAAATGTCCAAAGAGGACATTCCGGCGGCGGTGCAGCGGTCGATCGAACGCGTCGGCCTCGCCGATCGCGCCGACGACCGGATGAAGACACTGTCCGGCGGAATGGTGCGGCGGGTCGGGATCGCGCAGGCGATCGTCAACGATCCGGACATCCTCCTGCTGGACGAGCCGACCGCCGGACTCGATCCGGCGCAACGTGTGCGCTTCCGGGAGCTCATGCAGGAACTGGGCCGGGACGCCTGCGTCGTCGTCTCGACGCATCTCGTCGAGGACGTCGCGACGGCGTGCACCGACGTCGTCCTGTTCGAAAACGGGAAGCTCGTCTTCCAGGGCACTCCGGACGAACTGGCCGCGGCCGGGAGCGAGGAGCACGTCGGCGACAGCCCGATCGAGCGCGGCTACTCGGCGCTGCTGGGGCACGAGCCGGGGAAGGGGAACTGGTGAACACTCGCGTCCTGCGGACCGAAGCCCGCCGTTCCATCGCCCCTTGGGCCACGCTCGCGATCCTCGTCGTCGCGTTCGGCTTCCTCTATTCGTTCAGCGGTCCGTGGACGAAGCCGCCGCTCGCCTGGGACGAGCACTGGACGCACGCCGCGGAGTGGAGCCGGTTCCTACTGGTGTTCCTGTGGCCGATCGCGATCGGCGCCGGGGTCATCCAAGGCATGCGCGACAGCCGGTCCGGCACGGTCGAACTCATGACCACCATGCCGCGTCCCGGTTGGCAGCGGGCCGCGAAACTCGCCGGCGCGCTGGGCGGCCTCCTGGCGTTGGGCTTCCTGCTGATCTTCGCCGTCGGTGGTGTCCAGGCCGCCTTCAACGGCGGATTCTTCACCTTCGGCTGGCTGCCGATCGTCGTGGTCGGGGTGCTCGCGATGCTCGCGGGCGCCTGGTTCGGGCTCGGGATCGGCCGGTTGCTGCCGCATCCGCTGACCGCGCCCGCGGTGGCCGTCGCCGCCTTCGTGGTCGTGCTCCTGTTCCAGTTCGCCGGGGCGGAGGGCAGCGTGCTGGCCGGGATCGTGCCGTTCCGGGTCTCCTTGCTGTCTCCCGCGATGGACGTCGTCAGGGATCCGTTCAAGACCACAGCGGGCTGGATGGATCTCGGGCAGGGGGTCTGGCTCGCCGGACTGGCCGTGACCGGATTCCTCCTGCTGGCAGCCCGCACCAAGCGGGCGAAGTGGCTCGCCGTCGTCCCGGCGCTGGCGGCGGTCGTGATCGCCTTGCCCGTTCTTCCCGGCGACACGGCCGAAGCCGAGGTGTCCGACCCGGCCGCGACGGAGATGGTCTGCGACGGCCCGGTCTGCGTCCCCCGCATGCTCGAAGCCGAGCTGCCTCGCCTCGCCGGTCCGGGCAGGGAAGCGTTGCGGCTGTTGGGAACCTTGCCGGACGCGCCGGTGAAGGTCGCGGTACTGGACCGGCGGCTGGGCTACGACGAGGTGCCGCCGCGTGCCGCTGACACCGTCTACGTGGACCTGGTGGACTGGTCCATCCGTTCGGTCCTGAATTCGGACGACATGACGCGGACACTGGTCGCCGGCTCCGGGACGCCGACCTGCTACAGCCCGCGCGGTGTCAACAAGTCCTTTTTGGACGAACTCGCCGCGCGGTCCATCTCGGCGAGCTGGTTCCTCGGCGAATGGAAGGTGACCGGGGCTTCCTGGCTGAGCGACGACACGAAGAACGAGGTCGTGCGGAAGTGGGAGGTCTTCCGTGCCCTTCCGCCCGATGTGCAGCGGGAGCGGATCATCGCGCAGCGGCGGGCGGGCCTGACCTGCGAAGGTGACCAGCTCGGCATCCTGCTCGGCGGTGCGCGATGAGATGGGCGGTGTTGTACGCCCGCTCCCGCGCCGTGCCCGCGTCCTTCGCGGGACTGGCGGTGAGCATGGCCGTGATCTGGTTCCTCGCGCGGGACCATTGGACGGAGGTCCCGGTCTCCCTGGCGCTCCTGGTGGCGATCGCGGTCACCGCCATCGGCCTCAGCGGGCAGGACGCCGACCTCGACCGGACCGCCGCGATCCGCTGGGCGCCCCGCCGCGTCCTGCATCTCCTGCTGATCGGCGGCCTCGGCGCCGGTGCCGCGCTGCTGCCGCGGCTGTGGGAGACGGGGCGGGTCCCGGTGGAGATCATCGTGCGGAACGCGGGCGGGCTCCTCGGTCTCGCCGGGATCGCCGCGGTGCTGTTCGGCGGGGCCTTCGGGTGGACGTTGCCGCTGCTCGGCTTCGCGGTCGCGTTCGTGGTCTGGGCCACCACGTCGAGTACGGAGAGCGCGCACCTGGTGATCACCTGGCTCTTCCAGCCGGCCGGTGTCGCGGAGGCCACGTGGACGGCCGCGGTGCTGGCCGTGACGGGCCTCGGGAGCTACGCGGTCTTCGGCAACCGCCGCTGAAATGTCATGAAAGGGCCGTTCCTGACGTTTTTCGTCAGGAACGGCCCTTTCATGACATCCGCGGGGCTCAGACGTTCCGGTTGTGCGGAACGAGATCGAGCGGATCGTGGTCCGGGTCGTCGACACCGAGGCTGATGATCCGCGACGGGTGGATCCGGATCACCGCGCCGTCGAAATGCCCGTCGGCCGTGCGGGCGCCGGTGAGCGCCTCGGCCCGGCCGCGGATCTCGAGGCAGCGGATCCGAGGCGGGTCCTGTGAAGGCATGTCGTCCACCACGAACGCGGCCTGCCCGTTCGCGGCCACGTTCCGGAACTTCTTGCTCTTCGCCAGTTCGTAGCCGGTGATGTCGATCGTCTTGGTCTCGGTGTTGTAGGCGTAGCCGACGGGGCTGACCTGCAGCGTGCCGTCCGGCTGCGCCGTCGCGAGCCGTCCGAGACCTTGGGCGGCGAGGTAGTCGAGTTCCGCTTCACTGAACATGGGCCCAGTGTGCGACCTCCACTTAACTGGAGGTCAAGAGAACAGGCCCTCGCCCCAGAAACCGCCTTCGCGCACGCCCGGCGGCACGGCGAAATGAGCGGATCCGGTGTGCTGCAGGTACTCCATCATCGCGTCCTTCGACGACAGCGCCTGCTGCATCGGCACGAACTGCTTGCGCGTGTCCCGGTTGAAGGCGAGGAAGAACAGCCCGGCTTCGAGATGCCCGACACCGTCGGAACCGTCGACGAAGTTGTAGCCGCGTCGCAGGATCCGTGCCCCGTTCAGGTTTTCGTGCGAGGCCAGCCGGACGTGGGAGTCCTCCGGGATCAGCTTCTCGCCGCCGGCGCCGCCGACCTGGAAATCGGGGGTGTCGAATTCGGCGGCCTGGCCCAGCGGCGCGCCCGAGCCCTTCGACCGGCCGACGATCCCTTCCTGCCCCTTCAGCGATTCCCGGTCCCAGGTCTCGATGTGCATCCGGATCCGCCTGGCCACGAGGTACGACCCGCCCGCCATCCACGGCTGCCCGTCTTCGGCCGTCGCCCACACCTGGTCGCGCAGGACGTCGGTCTCCTCGGCCTTGATGTTGCGCGTCCCGTCCTTGAACCCGAAGAGGTTCCGCGGCGTGGCCTGCGCCCGCGACGTCGACGAGCTGCGGCCGAACCCGAGCTGCGACCAGCGCACCGCCGTGACGCCGAAACCCAGCCGCACCAGGTTCCGGATGGCGTGCACCGCCACCTGCGGATCGTCCGCGCAAGCCTGGACGCAGATGTCGCCGCCGCTACGCGCGGGGTCGAGTTTGTCCTGGGGGAACAGGGGGAGATCGATCAGCGCGGCGGGCCTTTTCGAGGCGAGCCCGAACCGGTCGTCGAACAGCGACGGGCCGAAACCGATCGTCAGCGTCAGCGAGGACGCCGCCAGATCGAGTGCCTCGCCGGTGTCGCTCGGCGGGGCGGCGGGGGCGCCACCGACGGCGCCTCCCGTCCCGACCTCCTGGCCCGCGGTCATCCGCCGCGCCGCGTCCGTCCACGTGCGCAGCAGCTTGACCAGCTTTTCGCGATCCTTCGTCGTCACGTCCAGCGCGACGAAATGCAGGTTCTCCTGCACGGGAGTCACGATCCCGGCCTGGTGCTCGCCGTGGAACTCGACGACGCTCTGCGCCGCCTGCGCCGGGCTGTCCCCACCGAGGAGCTGGTTCGCGCCGAAGCCCGCCGCCGCCCCGGTCCCGACCAGGGCGGCGCCCGCGCCCGCCATGCCGAACAGCTTCCGGCGGGTGACCGGGGTGTGCTCCGCGCCGGTCATTGCGCCGCGACCTCGGCGACCTTGCTCAGCGGTTCGCTCAGCGCGTCCACCGCCGACGCGAATTCCTTGACCTGGTCCTGGCTCAGCGTGGTGTACAGCTTGAAGCCGTCGCCTTCACGCTGCTTGTCCAGCAGTGCCTGCACGTTGCCGAACTCCTTGTCCAAAGTGGACACCAAGGCCGGGTCCTTCGCCTGCAGCAGCGGACGCAGCGAGGCGATCGCGGCCTTCGAACCGTCGAGGTTGCCCTGGAAGTCCGAGAGGTCGGTGTGCGAGAACGCCTCCTCCTCGCCGGTGATCTTTCCGGTGGCGATCTCGTCGAGCAGTTCCTTGGCGCCGTTGGCCAGGTCGAGCGCGTTCAGCTCGATCGACGCCGACTTGGTCACCAGTTCTTTGACGTCGGCGAGGAGCTGGTCGGCGATCTGCGGCGAGTCGGCCTGCAGGCCGGTCACCCAGAGATCCTTCTCCAGCCGGTGGAATCCGGTGAACTTCTGGCCCGGTTCGAGGTCTGCCTCGCGCGCGTCGATCTTGGGGTCGAGGTCGCCGAACTTCTCGGCCACCGGCTCGACCCGCTCGAAGTAGACGCGCGTGCGAGCGTACGCGGCCTTCGCCTCGTCGACCTTGCCCGCCTTCACCAGCGCGACGAACTTGGCGGTCTCCTCGTCGAGCGCCTTGGTGTTGTTCGCGACGTACTCCGCGTAGCTCTTGACCGCCTGCGCCTTCTGCGAGTTCGGGTCGTTCTGCTTCGCGCCGCCGCCGGTGACGGTGAAGTCGCCGCGGATGCCGGTGCCGGTCATACCGGGTTTGCACGCGGTCTGGTACTTGCCCGCTTCGGCGACCTCGACGATGAGCCGACGGTTCAGCCCCGGCGCGATGTTCTCGACCTCGCCCATGATCCGGTCGCCCTCGGCGTAGAGGTAGAACTCGGTGACCTTGGTGCCCTTGTTGGTGATCTCGAAGGTCACGTTGCCCGCGTTCGCGGTGGTCGCCGAGACGGCGCAGGCCGAGTCGGAGGCTTCGACCTTGATCGGGCCGCCGGCCGCGGTGGGCGTTTCCTCGCCGCCACCGCAGGCGGTGAGCACGATGGCGCCGACGCCGGCGAGCGCGACGAGCGGGAATCGACGAGACACGAGGTCACTCCTTGATCGCGGCCGCGGCGGGTGCCGTGGCCTTCTTCTTGGGCCTGAGGAACAGCGGCAGCACGATCGCCACGTAGGCGACCCACGCGACGGCCTGCAGGACCGTCGTCTGCTGCGAGTAGTTGAAGATCCCCTTGAGCAGCGCGCCGTACCAGCTGTCCTCCGGCAGGACGGCCGACGCGTCGAACGCGAGCGTGGTCAGCCCGGGCAGGAAGGCGGCCTCCTGCAGGTCGTGCAGGCCGTAGCCGAGGACGCCCGCCGCGACGAACACCAGCAGGACACCGGTGATCGTGAAGAACTTGCCGAGGTCGAACCGGACGGCGCCGCGGTAGATCAGGTACGCCAGCACGACCGCGACGAGGATGCCCGCGCTGAAACCGATCAACGGCTCGGTCGTGCCGCCCTGCGCGGTCTGCACGGTGGAATAGAAGAACACCGCCGTCTCCAGGCCTTCGCGGCCGACGGCGAAGAACGACAGGACGAGCACCGCGACCGGGCCGACGTCGAGCGCTTCGTCGAGCTTTCCGCGCAGTTCCGCGGCGATCGTCCTCGACGCCTTGCGCATCCAGAAGATCATCGCCGTCACGAAACCGACCGCGACGATCGACAGCGTGCCGCCGAGCAGCTCCTGCTGTTCGAAGGTCAGCTGGGCGGTGGAATAGGTGAGGATCGCGCCGACCCCGACCGACAGCGCGACCGCGACGCCGACCCCGAGCCAGACCCAGCGCAGCGCGTGCCGTCGTTCGGTCTTGACCAGGAACGCGACGAGGATGCTGACGACGAGGGCCGCTTCGAGGCCTTCACGCAGGCCGATGAGCGCACTCGCGAACCACACGTCGTTCTCCCTGGTCGTGCCGACTGAACCTCCTGGTTTTAGGTAAGGCTTCCCTGAAAGTCCAGGGGGAGTGACACGGTCCAGAACTGGACGAAACGCATGAAGAGACCTTGATCGGACGGGGTGTTTCGAAGCATTCCCAGGTCAGCGCGAACTCGGTGCTTCAGATAACGAATCGGCCGCCGAGGACCGGTTACCGATTCGCTTTACCGTCAGTTGGCTTCGTAAGCCGAATGGGTCATCGCCCGGAAGTGTGGCGAAGTAACCTGTCCGGGTGGCCGAAACCGCCCAGAGCACCGACGCCCCGGAGCATCCAGCGCGCCCTCTGCCGCCGTACGTCCCCAGGCTCGCCTTCGCGGGCGGGCTCGTGCTCACGGGCGTGGTGCTGATCATGACGGTCGGGGTGAACCGGCCTGCCGGCGAGGAACCGCCTCCGGCACCTCAGCCCCAGCCCGCGCTCGCGGTCCCCGACCAGAAGCCGCAGCCCGGGGTGGCGACGCCGCGTGCCGGGCTCGCCGCGCCGCCCGACCGGCCCACCGTTTCCGACGCGGCCGAATTGGAGACCTGGGCGAAGCGCGTGGCCGCGAAGACCCGGCTCTCCGTCACCGATCTGTCCGCCTACGGCCGGGCCGAGATGTGGCTGCGGCGGCAGAAGCCGGGCTGTCATCTCTCGTGGGCGACCCTCGCCGGAATCTCCCACGTCGAGACGGCGCAGGGCAGGCCCGGTCCGATCACGCTCCCGCCCGAGATCTGGGCCAAGCACTCCGCCCGGGCCAGGAGCGACGGCAAACAGCCGGATCCGAAGGACCTCGACGACGCAGCCTTCGCCACCGCCCGCTACCTCTGCGCCGCCGGCGACGACGTCGCCACCCCGGACGGCTGGTGGAAGTCGATGCGGGTGTTCAACCCCGCGGTGCCCTACGTCCAGGAAGTGTTCAGCGCGGCCGACACCTACGCGGACGCCAGCGTCGCGCCCTGATCTTCGAGCACCAGATCGAAGTTGAGCGCCGCCGCCATCCGGTAGGCGTCGCCCGCCGCGACGACGAGCTGCGCCATCGGATCGACGACGTTCCCCGCCGCCCAGACACCGTCGACGTTCGTGCGGCCCTGTGCGTCCACCGCGATCGAGCCCGTTTCGGTACGGGCGCAGCCGACCTGGGCGAGCAGCCGGTCGTGCGGGACGAACTTCGGGCCGACGAACACGACGTCGCGTTCGACGAATTCGCCGTCGGCGAGCCGGACGCCGGTCAGCCGGTCGTTTTCGACGGCGAGCTCGGACACCTTCCCGTCGACGATCCGGACGCCCAGCCCGGTCAGCTTCGCCCGGTCTTCGGCCGAGAGCTGCTGGGTATGCGTGAAGAAGGTCAAGTCCTTGCTCCACTGCCAGACGATCAGCGCCTGGTGGACCGACTTCTCGGACGTGGCGAGCACGCCGAACCGCTGGTCGCGCACCTCCCAGCCGTGGCAATACGGGCAGTGCAGCACGTCGGCGCCGAAGCGCTCCGCGACGCCGGGGACGTCCGGCAGTTCGTCGGCCAGCCCGGTGGTCACCACGATCCGCCGTCCGCCGACGACCCGCCCGCTCGCCAGTTCCACCGCCTTGTCGTGGCGCAGCCGGTGGACGACGTCGTCGATGATTTCGACGCCGTACGCGCGGACTTCGTCACGCCCTATCTCCAGTAGTTCTTTGGGTGGAATGCCGTCCCTGGTCAGGAAACCGTGTGCGTGCGCGGCGGGCGCGTTGCGCGGGGTGCCGCCGTCGATCACGGCCACCTTGCGCCGCGCCCTGCCCAGTACCAATGCCGCGCTGAGGCCCGCGACGCCACCACCGATGATCACCACGTCGAATTCTTCGCTCATGGTCCCGAGCATCCGGATCTCCGCGAAAGTTGGCAAAGTTCATTGCCGATTTGGCAAACTGGAGACATGGAGGACATCGAACGGCGGCTCGCCGAGGTCGGCCCGAAACTCAAGGCCCTTCGCAAGGAACGCGGTACCACCCTCTCCGCGCTTTCGGAGGCGACGGGGATCTCCGCCAGCACGCTCTCGCGGCTCGAATCGGGCACGCGGAAGGCCACGCTGGAGCTGCTGCTCACGCTGTCGGCGGCGCATCAGGTCCCGCTCGACGAACTGGTCGGCGAACCCGAACCCGCCGATCCGCGGGTCCGGATGAAGGCACAGAAGTTCGGCCGGTTCACCGCGTGGGCGCTGACCGCGCAGCCCGGGCAACCGCAGGCGTTCAAACTGCTGATCCCGGTCGAGGACATCGAGCCGGTGCAGCGCACCCATGAGGGCTACGAATGGATGTACGTCCTCAGTGGACGGTTGCGGGCGTTGCTCGGCGATCGCGACTTCACGATGGGGCCCGGCGAGGCCGCCGAGTTCGACACTCGGGTGCCGCACTGGTTCGGCAGCGCGGGGCCGGGACCGGTGGAGCTGCTGGTGCTGTTCGGCAAGCAGGGCGAACGGGCGCATCTGCGGGCCAGGTCGAAATGAGAGCAAAGGTCCCTTGCTCCCCGGCGGCTCAGTCGCGCAACGCGATCCGCGCGCTGACCTCGCTGATCGCCTCCAGATACTCCGGGATCGGATGCATCGCCGACGCGATCCGCATCTGCGCGAGCGCCTCGGTCAACCGGCCGAGGCGCTGGAGGGTCCGTCCGAGTACGAACCGCGCGTAATGATCGGTGGGATCCAGCTCCAGCACCCGGGTGAAGGCACGCTCCGCCCGCCGCAACTGTGCGGAGTGGAAGTACGCGCGGCCCGCCAGCAACTGAACACTCGGTTTGTCGGTTTCGTGTTCCAGCAAGGGCTCGAGTGCCTTGAGGGCGTCGAGCGGCCTCCGGCTTTCGACCAGCGCCTCAGCCTGTCGGAAGGCGCGGAACCGTGACTCGCCGGACGGGTCCGGGCCGGGTTCTGGGGCGGGTTCGGCATCCATCATGGTCCGCTCCACGATACGCCTGGGCAGGGCCGATCTCGACTGCTGAAACGGTCATGGTGGACTGTCCTGCCATGAGCAGTACCGAAGCGGATAGGCCCGAAAACGAGCCCGGATACCTCGGGCTCGCGCCGTACCTCTACTACGCCGACGCCACCGAGGCGGTCGCGTGGCTGGTCAGAGTGTTCGGGTTCACCGAGGAAGTGCGCTTCGCCGACGGCTCGGGAGAGGTGTTCCAGGCCACGCTGTGCGCCGGTCCGGCCAAGATCCAGCTGGCCGGGGTCGGCCCCGAGTACTGGCAGGCCAAGGGCGTCGACGGCCCGGTCGGGCAGCTGAACATCGTCTACGTCGCCGACGCCGACGCGCAGTACGAGCGGGTCCGCGCCGCGCTGGGCGACGACGCCGACATCGACGCGCCCCAGGACCAGCCGTACGGCGCCCGCGTGTTCACCGTCTCTGACATCGGCGGCAACAGCTGGACCTTCTGGCAGCAGTTCTCCGACACGGTCGAGCTCCCGTCGGGCTGGAAGGAAGTCCGGGCGGACGAACCAGCCGAGGAATAGGTCTGGTCAGGCGCGATGTGGCGCGTGCCTCCAACGGGTGAACTGCGGTGACGGCTAGGCTGGGCCCGGTCACCGCAGGCACAACCCACATGAGGAGCATGGCGTGGCGCTCATCGAGCAGGTAGGCGCTCGCGAGATTCTGGACTCGCGAGGCAACCCGACGGTCGAAGTGGAGGTGGCTCTCGACGACGGCACGCTGGCGCGGGCCGCGGTCCCCTCGGGTGCGTCCACCGGCGAACACGAAGCCGTCGAGCTGCGTGACGGCGACACCGGCCGGTACAACGGCAAGGGTGTCGAGCGCGCGGTCGCGGCCGTCCTGGACGAGATCGGCCCGGACCTGGTCGGCACCGACGCCGTCGACCAGCGCATCGTCGACCAGAAGCTGGTCGACCTCGACGGCACGCCGGCGAAGTCCCGCCTCGGCGCGAACGCCATCCTCGGTGTTTCGCTCGCCGTCGCGAAGGCCGCCGCGGAGTCGGCCGAGCTGGAGCTCTTCCGCTACCTCGGCGGGCCGAACGCGCACGTGCTGCCGGTGCCGATGCTGAACATCCTCAACGGTGGCGCGCACGCCGACACCGATGTCGACATCCAGGAATTCATGATCGCGCCGATCGGCGCCGAGTCGTTCCGCGAGGCCCTGCGCTGGGGCACCGAGGTCTACCACTCGCTGAAGTCGGTCCTGAAGGGCCGCGGCCTGGCGACCGGCCTCGGTGACGAAGGCGGTTTCGCGCCCAGCCTGAAGAACAACCGCGAAGCGCTCGACCTGATCCTTCAGGCGATCGAAAAGGCCGGGTACGCCCCGGGCCGCGACGTCGCGCTCGCGCTCGACGTCGCCGCGACGGAGTTCTTCTCCGACGGCGCGTACACCTTCGAAGGCGCGAAGAAGAGCGCCGAGCAGATGTCCGCCTACTACGGCGAGCTCGTCCGCGACTACCCGCTCGTGTCCATCGAGGACCCGCTGAGCGAGGACGACTGGGACGGCTGGGTCCAGCTGACCACCGAGATCGGCGAGAAGGTCCAGCTGGTCGGCGACGACCTGTTCGTCACCAACCCGGACCGCCTCGAAGAGGGCATCACCCGCCGCGCCGCCAACGCGCTGCTGGTGAAGGTCAACCAGATCGGCACCCTGTCGGAGACCCTCGACGCGATCTCGCTGGCCACCTCCTACGGCTACAAGTCGATGATGAGCCACCGGTCCGGCGAGACCGAGGACACCTTCATCGCCGACCTCGCCGTCGCGACCGGTGTCGGCCAGATCAAGACCGGCGCCCCGGCGCGCGGCGAGCGGATCGCCAAGTACAACCAGCTGCTCCGCATCGAGGAGACCCTCGCCGACGCGGCTCGCTATGCCGGCGACCTCGCGTTCCCGCGGTTCAGCCCGGAGGGGTAATCAGCCATGGCGGACCGGGGGAGGGCGCGGACGACGACCCGTCGTAGCGGCGGGCGCGCGGGCGGTGGCGGCTCCAGCAGGGGTCGCCGGCCGGAGCGTGCCCGTCGCACGACGACGACGGAGGTCCGCGCCCGAACCCGGCTGCGCCGCAGCCTGGCGGCGAAACGGGCATCGGGTGCCGCGAAGGTGCTCGGCATGTCCACCACCCGCCGGGCCGCGGTGGTGGCGATCGTGGTGTGCGCGCTCGCGTTCACCATCGCCGTCCCGCTGCGCACGTACCTCAGCCAGAAGTCCGAGGTGAACGAACAGCAGCAGCTGCAGTCCGAACTGCAGCGCAGCGTCACCCAGCTGGAAGGCCGCAAGGCCGAGCTGAGCGACCCGGCGCAGATCGAGGCCGAGGCCCGTAAGCGGTTCGGTTTCGTGAAGCCCGGCGAGACGCCGTACATCGTGCAGCTCCCCGAGGACAAGGCGCCCGAGCAGGGACAGCCGCAAGGCCAGCAGCCGGTGCCCGCGGGCTCCTGGTACGAGAAGCTGTGGGATCAGGTCGCGGGCGGCTGAAGCACTCCCTTTAGCCTTAGGGATGTGAACAGCACGGAAAAGTCTTCCTTCGAGCCCGTGACCGACGCCGACCGCGAGATCATCGCGGAACAGCTCGGCCGGGCACCCCGTGCGCTGCGCGCCGTCGCCGCGCGCTGCCCGAGCGGCCACCCGTCGGTCGTGCAGACCAGCCCCCGCCTCGACGACGGCACGCCGTTCCCCACGCTCTACTACTTGACCTGCCCGAAGCTGACGTCGATGGTCGGCACGCTCGAAGCGTCCGGGCTGATGAAGGAGATGACCGACCGGCTCGCGGAGGACCCCGAGCTGGCGGCCGCCTACCAGCGGACCCACGAGAGCTACCTCGCCGAACGCGACGCCATCGACCCGCTCGGTCACGAGGTCAGCGCGGGCGGAATGCCCGGCCGCGTCAAATGCCTGCACGTCCACCTCGCGCACACGCTCGCCGTCGGCCCCGGCGTGAACCCGTTCGGCGACGAAACCCTCGCGCTGCTCAAGGCGAACGGATGGCCATCGGGCGACTGCCAGGGGTAACACCGGCCGCCGATGTACAGATAGTTCCTCCAGGTGGGTTAATTCACCCGATGTCGGCCAACTGGTCGTCCTCAATGGGGTGAAACCGGTCACCGCATGCGGCAGGCTGGATACCAGTCGTGGGTTTGTCGGGGTGGGTTTACCGGATCACCGAGTCGTGATCCGCCGGGGAGGGTTCAGGGGTATGCGCGTGAGGCAGGTGCCAGGCGCGGTCTCCGGTCATGTCCGGAGACTTTGTCTCCGGCACCGCACGATCGCCGCGGTGGCCGGAGGTGTCCTCGCCATCGTCCCGGCCGGTGCCGCGGTCGTCGGTACCGGCAGCTGGGCCGCGACGGCGAGCACGATCCACACCGACAACGTCGCCCTCGTCGGCGGCTACGACCCCAAGAACCCGCTGGTCCAGCAGATCGGTGTCGACGGCAGCCTGCCGAACGCGCCGACCCCGCTCCCGCTCCCCGCGGACGAACTCCCCAACGGACCGCTCGGCATCCCGGTCACCGCGCTCGCCGCGTACCGCAACGCCGCCGACATCCTCATCGCCGAACAGCCCGGCTGTCATATCGACTGGGCGCTGATCGCGAGTATCGGCCGCATCGAGTCCAACCACGCGCGCGGCGGTTACGTCGACGCGAAGGGCAACACCCTCGAACCGATCCTGGGCCCGCAGCTCAACGGCGCCGGCCCGTTCGCGGCCATCCCGGACACCGACGGCGGGAAGTTCGACGGCGACACGGTCTGGGATCGCGCCGTCGGCCCGACGCAGTTCATCCCGTCGACCTGGGCCCGCTACGCCTCCGACGGCAACGGCGACGGCGAATCCAATCCGAACAACATCTTCGACGCGGCGCTGGGCACGGGCCGGTACCTGTGCTCCGGCGGCCTCGATCTGTCGAAACCGGATCAGTTGCGCGCGGCCGTGTTCCGCTACAACAACTCGGACACCTATGTGAACACCGTGCTGATCTGGGCCGAGGCCTACCGCACGGGGGTGCTGCCGACGCCGGACAGCAAGGTGCCCATCGGCGCGCCGAACGCCGGTGCCGCGCCGCCGCCCGTGTCGGTGCCGCCGCCTCCGGTGCCGTCGACACCACCCGGTTCGGTGACGCCGCCGCCGTCGACCTCGCTGCCGCCGAGCAATTCGGGTTCGCCGTCGTCGTCGAAGCCTGCAACCACTTCGAATACATCCACTCCGCCTTCGTCGACTTCTCTGCCGCCCTGCCCGACAGAGAGCCCGTCTTCGACTCCGCCGAGCACGTCCCAGAGCCCCACGGCGACGCCGACGTGTACACCTCCGCCGAGTTCGGAAGGGTCGACCAGCGGCAAGCCCACCTGATCGGCATTGACTACGCTGGCGTCATGCCTCGTGTTGCCGCGATCGACTGTGGGACCAACTCCATCCGCCTGCTCGTCGCCGAGCTGACCCCCCGCCACGACGGGACGGTCGACCTGCGCGACCTGCACCGTGAGATGCGGATCGTCCGCCTCGGCCAGGGTGTGGACGCCACCGGCAAGCTGGCGCCCGAGGCGCTCGAGCGCACCCGCAAGGCGCTGGCCGATTACACGATCGCCGCACGCCGCAAGGGTGTCGAGAAGGTCCGCATGGTCGCGACGTCCGCGACCCGTGACGCGAGCAACCGCGACGAGTTCTTCGCGATGACGCGCGAGGTGCTCGGCACCGAGGCCGAGGTCATCAGCGGCGACGAAGAGGCGCGCCTTTCTTTCACCGGCGCCGTCGGTGAGCAGGATCCCGACGACGGCCCCTTCGTGGTGGTCGACGTCGGCGGCGGCTCGACCGAACTCGTGGTCGGCACCTGGGACGGCCGCCAGGCGGAGGTCATCGCGGCCAAATCGGTCGACATCGGCTGTGTGCGGATCACCGAACGCGCGCTGAAGTCGGACCCGCCGACCGCGGCCGAGATCGCCGAAGCCCGCGAGCTGGCCGCGAAGGTGCTCACTGAGGCCTTCGACGTCGTGGACGTGTCCACCGCCAAGACGTGGATCGGCGTCGCCGGGACGGTCACGACCCTGACCGCCGTGGCGCAGGGCCTGTCGGAGTACGACTCCGCGCGCACGCACCTTTCGAAGCTCTCCCATGCCGACATCGACCGGGTCGCGCAGTCGCTTCTCACGGCCGACCACGCCACCCGCGCCGCGAACCCGGTGATCCACCCGGGGCGGGTCGACGTGATCGGCGGCGGCTCGGTGATCGTGCAGGTGCTGGCGGAGCAGTTCGCCACGCGCGGTGGTCCCGACGAGCTGGTGATCTCCGAGCACGACATCCTCGACGGGATCGCGCTGTCCTTGGCTTGACAGTCGGGTTTTCTCTTACGTGAAGCCATTTCTTTAGGTGATCAAGTGGTGACCTCCAGCCAGGATTGGGCCATTCGGCGCAGCGTCGTTCCTACCAACGTTGTGCTCTAACCGGGTGGTCCGGGAGACCGTCACACATTTGCAACACCAACGCACTGTGATCGCCTTCACCTGTCCCATAGCGTCGTCTCACCTTCTGGGCGGTAGGGCGCGACCAGCGCCCGCCGACAATCCGACGACGAGAGTTGGAGGGGACATGCGGGCTTCACGCGGGTTCTGGGGAGCGACGGCGGTGGTGGCCACGGCGGCCCTGCTGCTGACGGCCTGTGGGGGTGGTGGGTCCGGTGAGAACAAGGGATCCGGCGCCACCGACGCCAACGCGTCGGTTTCGGTCTACGGCACCGAGCCGGAGAACTCGCTGATTCCCGCCAACACCAACGAGCTCGGCGGGTCCAAGGCCCTCAAGCCGGTCTTCTCGGCGCTGGTCGGCTACAAATCCGACACCGCCGAGCCGTACAACCTGATGGCCGAATCGATCAACACGACCGATTCCAAGGTCTTCGACATCAAGATCAAAAAGGGCTGGAAGTTCCACGACGGGACCGAAGTCAAGGCCAAGAACTTCGTCGACGCCTGGAACTACAGCGCGAACGGCAAGAACGGCATGCAGAACGCGTCGTTCTTCGAGCAGATCCAGGGCTACGACGAGATCAGCGCCAAGGAACCGGCCGTCAAGGAGATGTCCGGGCTCAAGGTCGTGAACGACTACGAGTTCCAGGTCACCCTCAAGGGCCCGTTCTCGGTGTTCGCCACCAAGATCGGTTACCTCGCCTTCGCGCCGCTGCCGGACAAGTTCTTCGCCGACCCGGAGGCGTTCGCCAAGGCCCCGATCGGCAACGGCCCGCTGAAGTTCGTTTCGCGCACTCCCAACCAGAACATGAAGCTCACGCGGTACGACGAGTACCAGGGCGAGGACAAGGTCAAGTTCAAGGACCTGGAAGTCCGCATCTACACCAGCCAGGAGACCGCGTACCAGGATCTGCTGAGCAACCGCCTCGACTTCATGGAGGCGCTTCCGCCGGCGGCGAAGGCCGGCGGCAAGTACAAGACCGACCTCGGTGAGCGTCTGGTCGAAGGGAAGCTGCTCGGCATCAGCGCGCTCGCCCTTCCGTACTACGTCCCGGGTTACAACAACCTCGACCTGCGCAAGGCGATCTCGCTGGCCATCGATCGCGAGCAGATCGTCAAGACCGTCATGAACGACACCTACGCGCCCGCCGACGGCTACGTGTCGCGCGGTATCGAGGGCTACCGGCCCGGCGTCTGCGGCGAGTTCTGCAAGTTCGATCCGGTGAAGGCCAAGGAGTTCTTCGCGAAGTCCGGTTTCACCGGCAAGCTGACCATCGCGTCGAACGCCGACGGTGGCCGCAAGGAGCCGCTGGTCGCGGCGTGCAACAGCATCAAGAACGCGCTCGGCGTCGAATGCGACTTCGTGCCGGCGACCGACTTCGGACAGTGGCGCAGCATCGTCAACAACCGCCAGCTGACCGGTATGGGCCGCTCCGACTGGTCCGCCGACTACCCGTCGATCGAGAACTACCTGAACCCGCGCTACAAGAGCACCGGTTCGTCGAACGACTCCACGTACAACAACCCGGCCGTCGACGCGCTGCTGACCCAGGCTGACCAGACCGCCGACAAGGCGGCCGCGATCAAGCTGTACCAGCAGGCCGAGGACCTGATCGCGAAGGATCTGCCGCAGATCCCCGTGTGGGAAGAGAAGGGTGTCGGCGGCAAATCGAACCGGCTCAAGGTCGCGAAGCTCGACTTCGGTCGTCTCGCGGACTACTCGTCCATCGAGGTCGCGGCGAAGTAATCGCGTGGTCGTGCCGGCCGGGAGCGCACCGCTCCCGGCCGGCCGGACCCACGGCTCCCACCACGCGATCCCCAGGACGGCACGCCCATGCCCCAGTACATCCTTCGACGACTACTTCAACTCATCCCGGTCTTCTTCGGCACGACTTTCCTCATCTACGCCCTCGTGTGGGCGGTGCCCGGTGACCCGTTCGCCGGCAAATGCGGCCAGGTCGCCTGCCCGCCCGCCTACATCGAGATGATGACGGCGAAGTTCAACCTCGACGATTCGATCTTCGTCCAGTACTTCAAATACCTCGGCAACCTGTTCACCGGCGACTGGGGCGAGACCTTCAACGGTGTCTCGGTCGGCGAGCTGATCGGCAACGCCTATCCGGTGACCGTCCGGCTCGCCCTCATCGCGGTGGCCATCGAAGCGATCATCGGCCTGTCCGCGGGCATCCTGACCGGCCTGCGCGGCAAGGGTTTCCTCGACAACCTCGTGCTGATGTCCACCACGTTCCTGATCTCGATCCCGGTGTTCGTGACCGCGATCGTGCTGCAGATCGTCCTCGGTTCGGAACTGGGCATCATCGACGCGAGCGTGTCCGAGGACGCCACGATCGGCGAACTGATCGTGCCCGGAATCGCGCTCGGCAGCCTTTCCATGGCCTACATAGCCCGGCTGACCAGAACGAGTATCGCGGAGAACCGGCACGCCGACTACGTCCGCACGGCCGTCGCGAAAGGACAGCCGCGCAGCCGGGTCGTCGGTGTGCACCTGCTCCGGAACTCGGTGATCCCGGTGCTGACCTTCATCGGTACCGACATCGGCGCGCTCATGGGCGGGGCCATCGTCACCGAAGGCGTGTTCAACATCAACGGCATCGGCGGGCTCATCTTCCGCGGTATCCAGAACCGGGAGGGCGCCACCGTCACCGGTGTCGTCGTCCTGCTGGTGATGGTCTACCTGCTGGTGAGTCTCATCGTCGACCTGCTCTACGCCGTTCTCGACCCGAGGATCCGTTATGACTGACCCCAATGTGGCCGGCGGGGTGTCCTCTGTGGACGTCGCGAGCGCCGGTGTCGCCGACGACTCCGCGCAGGCGCACAAGCCGCGCAGCCTCGGCGGCGACGCCTGGCGGATGCTGCGCAAGCGGCCGTCGTTCATCATCTCCGCCGTCATCATCGCGCTCGTCGTGCTCATCGCGATCGCGCCCGACCTGTTCAGCTCCCGGCCCGCCGGGTTCAGCGATCTGCTTCACGCCAACGAAGGACCGTCCGCGGACGCCTGGTTCGGTTACGACAACCAGGGTTACGACGTCTACGCGCGGACCATCCACGGCGCGCGGGCGTCGCTGCTGGTCGGTGTCTTCGCGACGATCCTGACGATCCTGATCGGTTCGGTGGTCGGGATCGTCGCCGGGTACTACGGCCGTCTCGTCGACAGCCTGTTCTCGCGGGTGGGCGACATCTTCGCGGCGCTGCCGTTCGTGCTCGGCGCGATCGTCATCCTGACCACGTTCAACGCGCCCGGCTCGAATCCCGGCGTGGTCACCATCATCGTGCAGGTGGTCGTCTCGATCGCCGCGCTGAGCTGGCCGGTGGCGATGCGCATCATGCGGTCGGCGACGCTGGTGGCCAAACAGCTCGACTACGTCAAGGCCGCGCGCGGTCTCGGCGCGAGCACGCCGCGCATCGTGTTCCGGCATCTGCTGCCCAACACGGTCGCGCCGGTGCTGGTCTACGGGACCATCGCGCTCGGCGCGTTCATCGGCGCGGAAGCGACACTGGCGTATCTCGGTGTCGGCGTGCGGCCGCCGGTCGTCTCGTGGGGCGTGATGATCAGCGACGCGCGGGACTACTTCCGGGTGAATCCGCACATGCTGTTGTTCCCCGCCGGGTTCGTGACCATCACCGTGCTCGCTTTCGTCATGCTCGGTGACGGGATCCGCGACGCGCTCGACCCGAAGGCCCGGTGATCGGCCGTGACCGACGAATTGCTGCTGGAAGTGGAAGACCTCCACGTCGAATTCCGTACCTCCGACGGAGTCGCGACCGTGCTCAACGGGGTCGACTACTCCGTGCACGCCGGGGAAACCCTTGCCGTGCTGGGAGAATCGGGCTCCGGTAAAAGTGTCACGGCGCAGACGGTGATGGGCATTCTCGACAGCCCGCCCGCCGTCGTCACCGGCGGCGCGGTCCGGTACCGCGGCGAGGATCTGCTCACCGCCACCGAAGAGCGGCGGCGTGAAGTGCGGGGCGGGGAGATCGCGATGATCTTCCAGGACGCGCTGTCGGCGTTGAATCCCGTGTTCACCGTGGGCTTCCAGATCGAAGAACAGCTGCGGGTCCGGCTCGGTATGTCCAAAAAGGACGCACGCAAACGGGCGATCGAACTGCTCGACATCGTGCGCATCCCGGCGGCCGCCCGCCGCGTCCGCGAGTATCCGCACCAGTTCTCCGGCGGGATGCGGCAGCGCGCGATGATCGCCATGTCGCTCGCGCTCGACCCGGATCTGCTGATCGCGGACGAGCCGACGACCGCGCTCGACGTCACCGTGCAGGCCCAGATCATGGACCTGCTGGCGGAGATCCAGGCCGAACGGCGGATGGGGCTGATCCTGATCACCCACGACCTGGCGGTGGTCGCCGAGGTCGCCGACCGGATCGCGGTGATGTACGCGGGCCGGATCGTCGAACAGGCCGACGTCGCCGAGTTGTTCCGCTCGCCGGGGCATCCCTACACCGAGGCGCTGATGGCCTCGCTGCCGCGGCTCGACCTCAAAGGACAGACGCTGGAGACCATCAAGGGCCTGCCGCCGAGCCTGCTGAACGTGCCGCCCGGCTGCCCGTTCCATCCGCGCTGCCCGCGGGCGGAAAGCCGGTGCGAGACCGAACGGCCCGCCCTGCACAGTCTCGGTTTCGGCCGGGTCAGCGCCTGCCACTTCGCCGACGAGGTGGTGAGCGGCCGTGTCTGAGCCCATTCTGCGGGTCGAGAACCTGGTGAAGTACTTCCCGGTGCGGGCGGGGATCCTCTTCAAACGCACCATCGGGCACGTGAAGGCCGTCGACGGAGTCTCCTTCGACCTGATGCCGGGGGAAACACTCGGCGTCGTGGGGGAGTCCGGCTGTGGCAAGTCCACGCTGGCCCAGGTGCTGATGCGACTGGAGGAACCCACGGGCGGGCTCGCGACCTTCGAAGGTCGCGACATCTTCGCGTTGCGGGGAGCGGAACTGCGGAGGCTGCGGCGCGAAATCCAGATCGTGCTGCAGGATCCGTACACCTCGCTGAACCCGAGGATGACGGTCGGCGACATCATCGGCGAACCCTTCGAAATCCACACCGAGGTGGCGCCGAAGGGGTCGCGGGCGGCGAAGGTGCGAGAGCTGCTCGACGTCGTCGGGTTGAACCCGGAGCACATCAACCGCTACCCGCACCAATTCTCCGGCGGGCAGCGTCAGCGCATCGGGATCGCGCGGGCGCTGGCGTTGCGGCCGAAGGTCATCATCTGCGACGAACCCGTTTCCGCGCTGGACGTTTCGATCCAGGCGCAGGTGATGAACCTGCTCGGTGAACTGCAGAAGGAATTCGGCCTTTCCTATGTGTTCATCGCACACGATCTGTCCGTTGTCCGTCACCTTTCCACGCGAGTCGCGGTGATGTATCTCGGCAAGATCGTGGAAATGGGGACGGAAGAGGAGATCTACGAACATCCGTCGCATCCGTATACGCAGGCGCTGTTGTCCGCGGTGCCGGTCGCGGATCCGGCGTTACGCGGGCAGCGTCAGGTGATCCGCCTGGAAGGCGACGTGCCGAGCCCGCTGGATCCGCCATCCGGCTGCCGGTTCCGCACGCGGTGCTGGAAGGCGCAGGACATTTGCGCGGATCAGGAACCCGAATTGATCACCCGGTCCGGTGGGCATTTGTCCGCCTGTCATTTCGCGGAGGAGAAAACCGTCGTCCCCTGACTTTCGTAGGGACTTCGTTGATACGTGATGGACAGCTGACGTAGTTTGCACGAATAGCATTCTTCAGGAGGCAGGAAGTGAAAAAGCCAAGATCTCTCGTGATCGCGCTCGCGGTACCGCTGTTCGGTGCAATCGTGGCCGCGCCGACGGCTTCCGCGCAGCCGCAGCTTTCCGGTGCGGCGACCGAATTCTCCGTACTGGCCCGTGAAGGCCAGAGCGTGGCCTCGGTGGAAAGGGCGATCCGCGCGGCCGGGGGCACCGTCGTGACGAGCAACGCCGCGGTCGGCCTGATCACCGCGACCGCGCCCGCCAACGGTTTCGCCGAGCGGGTCTCCGCGGACCGCGCGGTTTTCGGTGCCGCCAAGGCGAAGGCGATCGGCACCGCGCCGAAACAGGGCAAGGCGAAGGTCAAGCCGGGTGTCGTCGAGAAGGAGGGCCGGGGCGCCGCGTCGGCCAAGAAGCCGGTGCAGGCGAACGCCGTCGGCATGGACCCGCTCGACGATCAGCTCTGGGGCCTCAAATCCGTCCGGTCGGACCTTTCGCGTACCAAGCAGCCGGGTGACAAACGGGTGAAGGTCGGCGTCATCGACACCGGTGTCGACGGCAGCCACCCGGACATCGCGCCGAACTTCGACCGTGCCGCGTCGCGGAACTTCACGAAGGACATCGTCTCCGACGTGAACGGCGGCGTCGTCGACGGACCGTGTGAATTCCGCGGTTGTGTCGACCCGGTGGATCACGACGACAACGGCCACGGCACGCACGTCGCCGGCACCATCGGCGCCGCCGCGAACGGTTTCGGTGTCTCGGGCGTCGCCCCGAACGTGACGCTGGTGAACCTCCGCGCCGGGCAGGACTCGGGCTTCTTCTTCCTGCAGCCGACCGTGGACGCGATCACCTACGCCGGCGACGCCGGTGTGGACGTCGTGAACATGAGCTTCTTCACGGACCCGTGGCTGTACAACTGCACCGCGAACCCCGCGGACACGCCCGAGCAGCAGGCCGAGCAGCGCACCATCATCGAGGCGACGACCCGCGCGCTGAACTATGCACACCGCAAGGGTGTCACCCAGGTCGTCTCGCTGGGCAACCAGCACAGCGACCTGGCCGCCCCGCAGCCGGACGCGTCGAGCCCGGGCTACCCGTCGAACAGCACGCACCCGCGGCAGATCGACAACGCGAGCTGCCTCTCTCTGCCCATCGAAGGCCCGCACACGATCGGCGTCTCGTCCTTCGGCCCGTCGCAGGCGAAGGCGGACTACTCGAACTATGGGACCGAGCAGATCTCGGTGTCCGCGCCCGGTGGTTACTTCCGTGACTACTACGGCACCCCGTGGTTCCGCACGGTCGAGAACCAGATCCTCTCGACCTACCCGCGCAACGTCGGTGTCGCCGAAGGCATGATCGACGCGGACGGGAACGTCACGCCCGACGGTGTCACCGCCGGTGTCAAGAAGGCGACCGCCGCCGACGGGCGCGTCGGCTACTACCAGTGGCTGCAGGGGACGTCGATGGCGTCGCCGCACGCGACCGGTGTCGCGGCGCTGATCGTTTCGCAGTACGGCAAGGGTTCGCGCGACTTCGGGATGAACCCCGATGCCGTGCAGCGGGTGCTCGAGGGCACGGCTTCGGACATCGCCTGCCCGACGCCGCGGACCGTCGATTACCTGAAGGAAGGCCGGGACGCGTCGTTCACCGCGACCTGCACCGGTGATGCTTCGTTCAACGGCTTCTACGGTCATGGTGCCGTTGACGCCTGGTCGGCCGTGACGCGCGGTTCGGAGTTCCTGCGCGGCTGATCTTCGGTTCCTGGGCGTCGCTTCGATACGTGTCGCCTGGTTTGCGTGTCATGAAAGGGTCGTTCAGGACGTTTTATGTCCTGAACGACCCTTTCATGACATCGGGGCAGGATCAGGCCGACCGTTTCCGAGCTGGGGTGACGGTCACCGGCGGCCTCGGTCGAGCGGACGCCCATTTGCGCGCTGCCCTCAGGTCACGGATCACGCCTTGAGGATCGGAGCGCAACTTGCTCGGCAGTGTCTGCACCACGACGATTCCGCTTGCCGTGTAGCGGTTGTTTCGCTCCACGGTCTTCGCGAAGAGCGCGCCCTTCTGGTGGAACTCCCAAGAATCGACCTCCCATGCCATGGCGACTTCGTCGTCCCAGAAATCGGACATCGCGATGAACCGGCCGTTGTGGTCGAAGACCTTGACGTTGCACATCGGTTCGGGAAGGCCGGCACTTCGCCAGAGCGCGACGGCGTCGAGCTCGGGCACGGAGCGAACGTCGTCCGTCAGTCTGCGCAACACTGATCTCGGCAGCGCGGTACCTCTCCGGCTACCGGAGTCCAGCTCGGTCACGAGATCGTGATGGTCGCACAGACCTGATTCAAGAGCTTCGAGCAAGGTGGCACTCACCAGGTCGAAGTCACGTACGCGACGGAGACCGTCCAAAACCGCCCGACTCGGCGGAGCGACAGGTACGCCGCCGAGGACTACCGGTTCGGGAAAGTGCTTCGTTCGTTCGACGATCGTGAAGTTCGCGCTCGTGAACTTGTGGCCCTCCGGGACGAGCACATGAACCGCTCGGGTTTTGAGCGTCGCTGACAGCCCGTAGAAACGCAGTGCCTCGAACCCGGTCACCATGCCTCGGTGATCGCAGTGCAGCAGGGCTGCTTCGATGCGTTGGCGAGCCGTCGGAGGTGTTCGGGACAAGAGCACGATCCCTGGCAACAAATGTGTCCATGGACCGCCGGGTTGGCATCTGCGATAGGTCGTGCGCTGGGGCACGCCCAGCTGTTCGAGCCGCCAAGCCGTGATCACGCCGTGGCTGCTGTGCTCGAGTAGTAGGGACTGGGTCAGGAGGAGCTTTGAATTGGTCATGTCGGGAATGATCGGCCCGACCTCCGACAGAATCCGCCACGGATATGTCATGAAAGGGCCGTTCAGGACATAAAACGTCCTGAACGGCCCTTTCATGACACTTCTGGCGCGTCTCCGGCTACTTTCCCGAAGCGGCCTTGATGAACTTCGCCAGGTCCTTCGCCTGCCGCACCCGCGACTCCTCGTGCACGTACATCATGTGCCCGGCCGGGTAGTACGCCGTGTCGATGTTCTCCCGCAGTTCCTCGGGAATCTGAAGCCGCGCCAGCACGTGCTCCGACGCGAAGTACGGCGTCGCGCCATCGTAGTGACCGAAGGCGACGTGCACCCGAAGGTGCGGGTTCGCCCGCATGGCCGAGGCGAGCGAGTCCACAGAGGACACCGAGCGACCCTCGAAGTCCGAGTACGACCAGGCCTTGAAGACGTCCGTCGAGAGGATCTCGTAAGGCAGGTCATTCTCGTAGCCGAGCTCTGCCCGCACGTAGTGGTTGAGCCCGCCCGTGTAAGCGCCGATGATCCGCGAGATCGAAGGATCGTCGCTCATGTGCTCACGGCCGCCGTCGGGCTCCCAGGTGGTGAACCGGCCGTCCATCCGCCCGACGACCAGCCCCTTGTCCCGCAGCAGTTCGGTGAAGTACCGCACGTGCTCGATCCGCAGGTTGACCCGGTCCACATAGGACTCGCTCAGTCCGGTCAGCGAAGCGAGCGTCGCCACCGCTTCCGCGCGGTCCTGTGTGGACAGACGGGCACCGCGGGCGAGGGCCCAGGGGAGTTCCTTGGCCGCGAAGTCCTCGGCGTCGGCGAGGACGTCGTCGAGCGGCCGGTCGCCGTGGAGACCGTGGTAGTGCGCGATCGCCGCGTACGTCGGCACGTAGAGCGAGTACGGCAGGTCGTTGCCCTCGGTGAACCGCAGCGTTCCCAGGTCCAGCACGGACGAGATCAGCAGGAGCCCGTTGAAGTACATCCCGTGGCGTTCCTGCAGATGCGACGCCAGCCCGGCCGCGCGGAGCGTTCCGTACGACTCGCCGGCCAGGAACTTCGGCGACAGCCAGCGCTGTTTGCGCGAGACCCACAGCCGGATGATCTCGCCGATGGACTCGATGTCGGCGGTGTATCCGTGGTACTCCTTGGCCGCCTCGCCGTCCACGGCGCGGGAATAGCCGGTCGACACCGGGTCGATGAACACCAGGTCGCTGTGCGCCAGCAGGGTTTCCTGGTTGTCGGTCAGCCCGTAGGGCGGCGCGACCGGGTCGTCGACATCGCCGGAAAGCACGCGGCGCGGGCCGAGCAGGCCCATGTGCAGCCAGACACTCGCCGAGCCGGGCCCGCCGTTGAACGCGAACGTGACCGGCCGCGAACCAGGCTCCGCGTCGTCGAGCGTGTAGGCGGTCAGGAACACCTCGGCCTTGGCCTTGTGGCCTTCGGACTTGCCGTCGGTGATGACCTCCTTCCGCAGCACGATCCGCCCGGTCTGGGCGGTGTACGCGAGCTTCTTGCGCTTGAGCGTCAGCGTGTGCTTCGTGGTGACCAGGTCGTCGGTCGGCTCGACCTTGGTTTCCACCGACGGGGTGTCCTTCTCGTCGGTGGCCTTCGAATCGGGATTCGTGTCCGGCATGCCTCCAACTTACTGGCAGTCTGTAGGAGTGGACATCGTCACGGCGCATGATCGCCCGAGCACGCCAGCGCAGGCGATCGAGATCCAGGAAACCCTGCGTGGCCTGGTCGATCTCGAAGACCGCTGTCCACAAGAGATCGTCACGGTCACCGGGCTGGACGTCGCGTACGACGAGGCCAGCGGCCTGATCGCCGCGGCCGCCGTCACCCTCGAAACCTCCGGATTCCGCGTCGTGGAAAAGCGATCGGTCGTCTCCCGGGTTTCGTTCCCGTACGAACCGGGCCTTTTCGCGTTTCGCGAGCTTCCTCCGCTGCTCGACGCCCTCCGCGCGCTCGATCACGTCCCGGATCTGCTGGTCTGCGACGGGCACGGCCTGGCGCACCCGCGCCGATTCGGGCTCGCCTGCCACGTCGGCGTCGTGACCGGCCTGCCGTCCATCGGGGTCGGCAAGACCCGGTTCATCGGTGAACACGACGAACCCGGCGGCACCCGTGGCTCGCGGGCACCCCTGCTGGACGAGGGCGAAGTCGTCGGCTCGGTCCTGCGCACCCAGGACGACGTGAAGCCCGTTTACGTCTCCGTCGGCCACAAGATCTCGCTGGAGAACGCGTGCCGCCAGGTGCTGCGGCTGGCACCGTCGTTCCGTCAGCCGGAGACGACCCGGCACGCCGACCGCCTCGCCCGAGACACCCTGAAAGAAGCGTTATGAGGTTCCGTTCGCTCGCCGAACTCGACGCCGAGGTCGTGGACTGCCGTGCCTGCCCTCGGCTGGTCGCCTGGCGCGAGGAGATCGCCGTGGTCAAACGGGCGGCGTTCGCCGGCGAGACCTACTGGGCCCGGCCGGTACCCGGCTTCGGACCGCCGGACGCGTCACTGGCCATCGTCGGCCTGGCCCCCTCCGCGCACGGCGCGAACCGGACCGGCCGCCTGTTCACCGGCGACCCGTCCGGTGACGTTCTCTTCAAGGCGCTTCACCGGGTCGGGGTGGCGTCGCAGCCGACGTCGACCCATATAGGTGACGGGCTCGAGCTGCGGGGCACCCGGATGGTCTCCCCGGTGAGATGCGCGCCACCCGCCAACAAGCCCACACCTGAGGAACGGGAGACCTGCCGATCGTGGCTCGCGGCCGAACTCGCGTTGCTGAAGCCGACGCTGAAGGCCGTCGTGGTACTCGGCGCGTTCGGCTGGCAGGCGTTGCTTCCGGTGCTCGCGGAGGCGGGCTGGCCGGTGCCCGCGCCACGCCCGAAGTTCGGTCACGGGGTGGAAGTGGAACTCGGCGACCTGCGCCTTTTCGGCTGTTACCACGTGTCGCAGCGCAATGTCCAGACCGGCCGCCTGACGCTTGACATGGTGTGCGACGTCCTGGCCTCCGCGACCTCGGCGGCCGGCCTGAACTGAATCGGTGCGGAAACCGTGGCGACGCTGGTCACAGCCGGATGGGGTCTGCGAGCGATCTCAGCAGATGGGTGCGACTATAGGAATATGGCTGGTGTTAAGTCGGAACCGACACGGATCCTCGTCCTTGGTGGTGGGTACGTCGGGCTCTACACGGCGTACGGGCTCCAGAAGATGCTCCGGGCCAACGAAGCGTCCGTGACGGTCGTTGATCCGCAGCCGCACATGACCTATGCCCCCTTCCTGCCCGAGGCGGCGGCCGGTGCGATCGAACCGCGGCACGTGGTCGTGCCGCTGAGGCGCGTGCTCAAGCGCTGCCACGTGCTCACCGCGCGCGTGACGAAGATCGAGCACGAGCGCAAAGCCGTGACGGTCGAGGCCGCCGACGGGCACGTCGAGCAGCTGAACTACGACGTACTCGTGGTCGCGCTCGGCGCCGTCGCGCGCATCCTGCCGATCCCGGGCCTGGTCGAAGAGGGTATCGCCTTCAAGACCATCGGCGAGGCGATCTACCTGCGCAACCACGTCATGACGAAGCTGGACGAGGCCGCCAGCACGCTCGATCCCGAGCAGCGCAAGCGCCTGCTGACGTTCACCGTCGTCGGCGGCGGGTTCGCCGGTATCGAAGCGCTCGCCGAGCTCGAGGACATGACCCGGTTCGCGGTGGAGAACTACTACCCGAACCTCAAGGTCGAGGACATCCGCTGGGTGCTCGTCGAGGCCGCCGGGCGGATCCTCCCCGAGGTGCGCGAGACGCTCGGTGTGTACACCGTCGAGCAGCTCGAGAAGCGCGGCATCGAAGTCTATTTGTCGACAGCCGCGAAGTCGTTCGAGAACGGCCACGTCGTGCTCTCGGACGGCACCGAATTCGACACCGACACGATCATCTGGACCGCCGGTGTGAAGGCGAACCCGGTGCTCGCCAGCTCGGACCTGCCGCTGGACAAGCGCGGCCGGGTCGAGGCCACCGCCGCGATGCAGGTCGTCGGGCACCCCGACGTCTGGACCGCCGGTGACAACGCCGCCGTGCCGGACCTCTCGCGTACCGAGCAGGACCCGACCGCGACCTGCCCGCCGAACGCGCAGCATGCCGTGCGCCAGGCGCGGCTGCTGTCGAAGAACATCATCAAGGTGATCCGCGGCGGCAAGCCGAAGGACTACTACCACAAGAACCTGGGTGCGGTGGCCAGCCTCGGCCTGCACAAGGGTGTCGCCGACGCGCTGAACCTGAAGATCAAGGGCTTCCCGGCCTGGCTCTTCCACCGCGCGTACCACCTCAAGGCGATGCCGACGTGGAATCGCAAGATCCGCATCCTGTTCGACTGGATGCTCGGTGGCCTGTTCCGGCGCGAGGTCATCTCGCTCGGCCAGATCAACAACCCGCGCGAGGAATTCGACCGGCTGTCGAAGTCCTGACTTCGTAGGTCCGTGAAGGCCCCCTTCCCTACGCTCAAGGTAGGAAAGGAGGCCTTCACGGCGTTCGCGCTCCGGCTCTACCGGCTCCGCGAGGAGCTCAGGCTCCGTTGGCTCGAATATCGGCGTACTGAAGCGGCGAGCTGACAGGGATCGCCTAGGCTGTCGGTGCCCCGGTAGCCCAACTGGCAGAGGCAGTCGACTTAAAATCGACACAGTGCGGGTTCGATCCCCGTCCGGGGCACGAACGGCGTTCCGGACCTGAAGTGTTCCGCTCTGTGGACATGCTGGTCCGCGCGGTCGGCCGCTGCCGACAATGAGCCGCATGACCGGAACCGGCCTGACCGACGAAGCCACCTACGACCGCACGCGGATCGAGCAATGGCGGGCGGGGAACGCGCTGTCGCGGCGCGGGATGCTCCGGCTGACGGCCGGCGGCTCGCTCGCGCTGACGGCGCTCGGCGCGCTTCCGTCCGGTACGGCGTCGGCGGCCACACCGATCGTGAAACCCCTGCCGCCGGAGATCTTCGAGGTCTACGGCACCAACGCGGAGACGCGCTGGGAGGCGCTGAGCGGCCAGGGCTATCTGACCCCGGTCGAGCGGTTCTTCGTGCGGAACCACACCGCCACTCCGGCGATCGACGTCAGCACCTGGCGGCTGAAGCTCTTCGGGAGCGGACTGAGTGGTGGGCCGGTCGAGTTCAGCTACCGGGACCTGCTCCGATTGCCGTCCGAGACGATCACTTCCGCCATCGAATGCGCGGGCAACGGACGGAGCTACTTCACCAGCCAGCAAGGGCAAACGGTGTCGGGCACGGACTGGAAGCTCGGCGCGATCGGCGTCGCGCGCTGGCGCGGTGTCCGGCTCGCCACGGTGCTGGCCAAGGCGGGCCTGACTCGGAACGCGGTCGACGTCCTGCCGGAGGGGCTGGACGCCGATTACGTCACCGGAGGGGTCAACCTAGGAAAGGTGCGTCGTCCGCTGCCGGTCGCGAAGGCGCTGCAGGACGTTCTGCTGGCGTACGAGATGAACGGGCAACCGCTCCCGCCGGATCACGGCTATCCCGTGCGGCTCGTCGTGCCCTCCTGGGCCGGGATCTCGTCGATCAAATGGCTGGGGCGCATCGAAGTCTCCGAAACGCCACTGGTGTCTCCGTGGAACACGCAGTACTACCGGCTGCTCGGGCCGGACCATCCGGCGGAGGGCACGCTCGTGACCCGGCAGGTGGTCAAGAGCGCGTTCGAACTGCCCTGGAACGCCGAGTTCGCGGCCGGTGACAGAAAGGTGCTGCGCGGCCGCTCGTGGTCGGGCAACGGCCGGATCCGGCGGGTCGACGTCGATACCGGAAACGGTTGGCGGCAGGCGAAGTTCGTGGGCGCGGCGGCGGATCGGGGGTGGCAGCGTTGGGAGATCCCCTGGCGCGCAGGCGTTCCCGGTGTCCACACGTTGCGGGCGCGTGCCACCGACATCACCGGTGTCACCCAGCCCGAGGTCACCCCGCACAACACCCAGGGCTACCTGTTCGACGCCATCGTCCGGCATCCGGTCCGGGTGGTGTGAGATGACGCAGTCGGTCGCGGTGAGCATCGAGCCGACCGTCGAGCTGACCCTGGCGTTGCGGGTGAGCACCGACTCCGAGCACGCCGCCACGATCGCCGCGCGCCTGCTTGAGTCCTTTGAGGACACTGTCGGCGTGACGCTGACCGCGCGGACCGTCCAAACCGGCCAGGTCGTCGAACTCGCCGGACGGAGGCGGTCCAGTGAGTTCGCCCCGCCGCTGCGGATCGAGCCGGATTCGCGGCGAGTGCTGCTGCGCGGCGAAGTACTGGAGTTCACCAGGCTCGAGTTCGACCTCCTGCTGTTCCTGAGCCGGAATCCGGACCGCGTCTTCGACCGCATCACGCTGATGGAGCGGGTGTGGGGCCTGTCCGGCGGCAACGTCCGGACCGTGGACGTCCACGTCCGCAAGATCCGGGGCAAGCTGGAACCCGTGCTGACACCGATCGCGACGGTGCGCGGGGTCGGTTACCGGTTCGACGGGGCGGGGCAGGTGCTCATCGCGGACTGAGTGATGATCTCGGTGCGTCAGTCACTCACTCAGGTCGTTATTGGTTACGGTGCGATGACGAGGGATCCTCCGAGGTAACACAACGCGACACTTTCTCGAATTGTCAGACACTCGGCTGATGCGCGGCCTCTAAGCGGTCGCCCTCGATCTCTTGGAGATGTCTGACATGTACGCCCCGAACCCGCCATCGCCCGTACCCACGGCCCATCCGGTTCCGCGTCCCACGAAGTTCGCGGGACTCGCTTGGACCGCGCTCATTCTCGGCATCGTCGGTGTCGTCGGCTCTCCGATCATCTTTTTCAACAACCTCACGGCCGTGGTCGCCGGTGTCGGGTTCGTCCTCGGCGTGATCGCGCTCTTCGGCTCGAAGAAGATCCTCGCCGCCATCGGCGTTGTCTTGTGTGTGCTGGCCGTCGTCTTCACGGTCATCGCCCAGGGAGCGGCGGTGAAGGAACTGAACGAAAAGCTCGGTCTGCCCGAATCGGACAAGAAGGCCAGCGGTCAGACGTACGCAGTGGGAGAAACCCATCGAGGCACTGCCGTGGACATCACCGTCGCGGACCCGAAGGCTTTCACTACCGGTGAATACGCCGCTCCGGCTCAGAATGCGAAGGCGACTAGCTATCAGGTGACGGTCGTCAACCACTCGGACAAGCCGTGGTCCGCGGCGATGCTGCTCGTTCAAGCCACCATGGGCAACACCAGCGCCGAGCAGGTCTTCGACACCAACGCGGGCCTCGGCGGGACACCGAGCCAGGACATCCTGCCGGGCAAGGACCTCACGTTCAGGGTCGGGTTCGTCGACGCACCGGGAGACGTGACGATCCAGGTCGGCGCCGTGACCGATGACAAGGTGTATTTCGTCCAGAAGCGCTGACGCGGGATGGGAAGATCGAACCGTGAATCCCACTTACGTCCTGCTCCACGGTTCCAACAGCGCCTCGTTCACCTGGGGGCCGCTGCAACGCGAGCTCGCCCTGCTCGGCCACCGCACGCTGGCCGTCGACCTTCCCGGCCACGGCTTCGCCGCCGGTTTCCACGCCGCTTACCAGGCGCCGCAAGACCTCGAAGCGCTGGCCACGGCGCCGTCGAACCAGGCGGGCGCCACCTTGGCCGAGGCCGTCGAGCAGGTGGTGGACGTCGTGCGCAAGGTCGCCGAGCACGGTCCCGTCATCCTGGTCGGGCACAGCCGCGGTGGGCTGCCGCTCACCGGCGTCGCGAACGCCGTCCCGGAGCTGATCGACCGGATCGTCTACATCTCCGCGTGGTGCTGCGTCGACGCGACGGTGGGCGAGTACATGCAGGGACCCGAGTACGCGAGCAGCGCGCTCAACGACGTCGGCGGGGTCGTCGTCGCGAACCCGGCCGAACTCGGCGCGCTCCGGATGAACTGGCGCACCGCCGATCCCGCGCTGCTGGCCGCGTTGAAGATCGCGATGATCGAGGACGGCACCGATCAGGAGTTCTTCGCCTACCTCAACACGCTCGAACCGGACGAGAGCCTCGACGCCGGGACCGAACTCGCCGACGCCGCCACTTGGGGCCGGATCCCGCGCACCTACATCAGGCTCACCGAAGACCGGTCGATGCCGCTCGCGCTGCAGGACCGTTTCATCAAGGAGGCGGACGCGCTCACCCCGGGCAACCCGACGGACGTGCGGTCGCTGACGAGCAGCCACGTCCGGTTCCTCGTGCACCCGCAGGAGGCCGCCGCCATCCTCGCCGGGCTCGCGTGATGACGGAAGCGCGGTTCACCAAGGGGCATCTGATCACCTTGCTGATCAGTTCCGCGATCGGCGTGGGATTCGGTGCCGGATGGTGGTTCTTCGGCGCATCCTCCGTCGGCGACGGATCGACGCCGCTGGTCGTCGTGGGCATCGTCGCGGTGCTGGGCTTGGTGGGCTGGCTCGTCCTGACCGCCCGCCGGGGTGCCGGGCTGCCCGCGGGCGGCGGCCGGGAGGAAAGCCCGTTCGGCAAGCAGTACGGGATCGCCGTGCTGCTCATGCTGGTGGGGATCTTCGCCGGAGCGCGAGTGTTCTCAGCGGTCTTCGAACTTCCCGAGGCCGTGCCCGCTTGGGTCCTCTTCGTGGTCGGCCTGCACTTCCTACCGTTCGCGAAATTGTTCGACTCACGGCGTTTTCTGGTGCTGAGCGCTCTGTTGTGCGCTGTCGCCGTGCTCGCGATCGTGGGCTGGGCCGCGGCCTGGCAGCTCGTGCCCGGCTTCGGAGGCGCCGTGGTCCTCTGGGGGACCGTCGCCGCCGGGCTGCTCGCGACGGAAGGTCAGGGAGCGACGAGCCCGGCTTCGTAGGCGAAGATCGTCAGCTGGACCCGGTTGGTCGCGTCGAGTTTCGCGAAGATCCGGGTGATGTGGGTCTTCACCGTCGCCTCGCTCAGGTGCAGTTCCGCGCCGATTTCGGCGTTGGTCCCGCCTCGCGCGACGGCGGTGACGATCTGCCGCTCACGTTCGGTCAAGGTGCCCAGCCCGGCTCGCGCCCGATGACGGCGCGGGCTCGTCCTGGTCGCGACGAAATGCCCGATGAGTTTCCGCGTCGTCCTCGGCGAGAGCATCGCCTCACCCGCCGCGACCACGCGCACCGCGTCGATGATCTCCTGCGGCGAGCCCTCCTTCAGCAGGAACCCGCTGGCGCCCGCGCCGAGCGCGTCGAAGACGTATTCATCGAGGTCGTAGGTCGTGAGCACGAGAACCTTCGGTGGGTTGGGCAGCGCGGTGACCGCGGCGGTCGCGGTGAGACCGTTCATCCGCCGCATCCTGATGTCCATCAGCACGACGTCGGGCGCGTGCATGGACACCTTCGGCACGGCTTCGTCCCCGTCACCAGCTTCCGCGACGACCTCGATGTCGCCCGTGCTGGACAGGATCATCGACAAACCGGTTCGCACGAGCGGGTCGTCGTCGACGAGCAGCACTCGCAGTGGGCGCTGGTTCACCCGGACAGGTTAGTGGTGTCCCCACGGTAGCCAAGCCCGGACGGCGAATGTGCGCTCTTCGGTGGGGCCGGCGCTGACGTTGCCGCCGATCAGCGTGACACGTTCACCGATCCCGGTCAGTCCGGCTCCCGCGCCCGGCGGCTTTCCCGCCGCGGCGATCGCGGGCAGCGGATTGACCACCTCGACAGTGAGCCCGTTCCCGGGCCCGCCGCGAACCGAAACCTCGGCCGTCGTACCCGGAGCGTGTTTCAGGATGTTGGTCATCGACTCCTGCACGATCCGGTACGCGGTCGTGCCGAGCAACGCCGGCGCGCCGCCCGCGTCGTCGAGCAGGATCGTCACGTTGACCCCCAAACCCGCCCGGCGGGCGTTGGCCACGAGTTCGGGGATGTCCGCCAGCGTCGGCTGTGGCGGTTCCGGATGGATTCCGTTCTCGCTGGTTTCGCCGAAACCCTGGCCATCGCGGAGGACCCCGATGACCTGCCGCAGATCTTCGAGCGACTGGCGCGCGGTAGTGCGGACGGTTTTCGCCGCTTCCGTCGTCGCGGGTCCCTTGCTGACTTCCAGCGCACCGGCTTGCAAGGACAGCAGCGAGAGCCGGTGCCCGAGGACGTCGTGCATCTCGCGCGCGATCCGGGTGCGCTCCGCGCGGCGGGTCATTTCGGCGCGGAGTTCCTCTTCCTTGGCCTCGCGGATCGCGAGCGTGTCCTGCATCCCGCGGACGACTCCGACGGTGAGCGGCACGGCCGTCATCACGACGGCGACCGTCAACGTCCCCATCAGTTGCACGGCGGAGAACTGCTTGCCGACGATCTGCCCCGCGACGGTCACGTCGGGATGGCGGTTGGCGTCGCCGAACAACGCCCACGCGGTGGCGACGTAGACCAGGACGGACCCGCTCCACAGGACGCGGTCGCGGCGGCGCGCGGCCAAGGCGGCGAGGGCGACCAACGCGGCCAGCGCGTCGGACCGGAAACAGAGCGGTGGCACCAACGCGATGCCGAGCACGAGTTCCGGCCATTTGTGCCGCCAGCAGAGCATGACCGCGGCCGCGATCCCGGTGAAGAAACCGAGCGTGGACCACCATGTCGGATCGAAGGATTGCGTCGCCGGAAGGTAACCCTGGGCGCTGAAGACGAAAATGCTGCTGATCACGCACGCCGCGACCGCCACGACGGTGAGCACCACACCGAGCACACGCCTTGCCATGCGCTGAGCGTACGCAAACCCGCTTGGCCGGAGGCATCAGCGAAAGCGGTCCTTCACGACGCGTGGATTACGACTTTCGTCGTACCGGGTTCGTGCGCCGAGGACGACGCGGGCACCTCGCGATCGCTGGTTGTATGCCGCCTCGTTCATCCCTTTGGAAAGGAAAATCCCCCGTGACCCAGCAAACCCCCTACACGCCGGCCCCGCAAGCCCCCGCCAGCCCGATGCCGCCCCGCAACGGCATCGGCGTCACGGGCTTCGTCCTCGGCCTGGTGGGGCTGGTCTTCTCCCCGATCCCGTTCGTCGGCGTCATCGCCTGGCCGCTGGTGATCCTCGGCCTGATCTTCTCGATCATCGGGCTGATCCGCGTCAAGAACGGGAAGGCCTCCAACAAGGGCCTCTCCATCACCGGTATCGCCTTGTCCGCGCTCGGCCTCGTGGTCTGCGTGGTGTGGATCTTCGTGTTCAACGCGGCGGTCAACGAGGTCAACGACGAAATCAACCGCACCGCCAAGGTGTCCTACGAGGTCACCGGCGACGCCACGAACGTCGAGGTCATCTACGGCGAGGTCCTCAACCCCGTCACGGAGACCGTCCCGGCGCTGCCGTGGAACAAGGAAGTCGAGAACAAGGGCGTCTACAAGGGCGGGACGCTCACCGTCACGACCGGCGAGACCGGTGGATCCGTCACCTGCAAGATCACCGTCGACGGCGCGGTGGTCTCCACCAAGACCGCTTCCGGCGAATTCGCGATGGCCGCCTGCACCGGAGTGTGACGGTCGGACCGTGAAAGGCCTCCTTCGCCATTCTCGGGGTGGCGGGGAGGCCTTCGCGTTTCCGGCATGATGCGGTCATGACCGAGCCCGTCCATCCGTTCTCCCCACCCGCCAACGAACGTCACTGGATCGAAACCGTCACCGAACTGGCGAAGGATTTCGCCGCGAGTGCCGCCGAGTTCGACGAAACGGCCGAGCTTCCTATCGACAACCTCCGTGCCTTGCACGCGGCCGGACTCGACCGGGCCACCTTGCCCGCGGAGTTCGGCGGCGAGGACCTCAGTTATCGGACCTACGGCGAGATCGTCCGGATCCTCAGCGCGGCCTGTTCTTCGACGGCGTGTATCTGGGTGATGCACATCGGCGCCGCCGTCGGACTCGCCCAGTTGTCCGCCCCTGATGTGGGGCGCTTCTACGCCGACGAGCTGATCGGCGGCAAGCGTTTCGCCAACGCGCTGTCGGAACCGAGCAGCGGCAACATGTTCCTGATGCCGCAACAGGTCGCCGAGCCCGTGGACGGCGGATACCGGCTCACCGGCGCCAAGCGGTTCGTCTCCGGTTGCGAGGTCGCCGACCACTTCCTGGTCAACGCGCTCGTCGGCGGCGTGCCCACGTTCTTCGGCGTCGCGCCGGACGACACGATGACCTTCGTTCCCATCTGGGACACGATGGGATTGCGCGCCAGCCGAAGCCAGCTCGTCTCGTTCGAAGGCACAGTTCTGCGGGAGGACCGCCGGTGCCCGCCGTCGACCGTGCGGCGGCCGAACCACATCGCGGCCGGCCTCGCCTTCCTGTCGCTGGGGATCGCCGACGCGGCGGAGCAGGCGTTGATCTCGCACGCCCGGAGCCGCGTCATCCCCGCGACCGGGGAGCCGCTCGCCGGAATGCAATGGCTGCAGTTCGAAGTCGCGGACGTCCACGCCCGTCTCGAAGCGTCGCTCATGTACGCCCGGAACATGGCGTGGCTGGCGGATCAGAACTCGCCGGAGTTCCTGCCCGCGACCATGACGGCGAAGGTGCTCGCGAACGACATCGCCCGTGACGTCGCCCAAGTCGCGCTGAAAGCAGGCGGGGGTTCGGGCTTCCTGCGCGCTTCGCCGATCCAGCGGCTGTTCCGGGACGCGCAGGCGGGCGGGCTGATGGCCTATTCGGCGGAAGTCAGCAAGGACCGGATCGGGAAGACGGTGCTGCTGCCGCAGGACTGACCTCGGATGGCCGGCCGGGTGACGTCAAGCCCGGCCGGTCCCGCCGGAGCGGGTCAGCAGCAGCCGCTGCCGCAGCAATCGCAGTCGCACCAGTCGTCGTTCCGCATGGTCATCCACCTCCTCCCTCGGGTCCGCATTCGGGCGGGCACCAGGCGCCGGGAAGCGGATCGGCGCATTCGTCGCCGGACATCCCGGACAGCAGGGAAGTGAGCTCGGCGCGCAGCTCGCCGAGGCGGGCCATCTCCGCTTCGATTTCGGCGAGATGGCGTTCCAGCATGGTTTCGGCGGGTTCGCACGGGCACACCCCGGTGTCGCGCACGCTCAGTAGGTCACCGATCTCCGTCAGCGTCAGCCCGAGCCGCTGGGTGCCGCGGATGAACCGCAACCTGTCGATGACGTCCTCGTCGTAGCGCCGGTGTGCCCCGGTTGTCCGCGCGGGTGCGGGCAGAAGACCGATGCGCTCGTAGTAGCGCACGGTGTCCGGCCGGACTCCGGCGCGAGAGGTCACCTGGGACATGGTCAACGCCGTCAGCGCCTTCGCCGCTTCGGTTCGCATGATCCGAGGGTAGAACTTGGACCCGGCTCCAGAATCAAGTCCGAATTCGACGGGGGCTCACGAAGAGAAGACGACGGCCCGGCGCGTCCGCATCATTCGAAAGGGTGGAAACGGCGAGAGGACGGCACGGTGACTGACTTCCGGTACGTGATCAGGGACCTCACCACGGAGGGCGAACAGGTCGATGCCCTGGTGGCCGGCCTGGACGACGCGGGATGGGAGCTGCCGACCCCCGCGGCGGGCTGGTCGGTCAAACACCAGATCGCGCATCTCTCCTTCATCTTCAAGATCGCCGGATTGTCCGCGGGCGAGCCGCAGAGGTTCGCCGAAGTCATGAAGAGCTCGATGGTGCGCGGTTTCGACGCCGCGGTCAACGCGGCTCTCGACGACTACCTCGGCGACCCCAACGAGGTCGTGCTCAGCCGCTGGCGTGCCGAACGCGACGCCGGGATCAAGGCGCTCGCCGCGGTCCCGGCGGACCAGGTCGTCCCGTGGCTGGTCAACCCGCTGCCGCCGGCCATCCTCGCCTGCGCCGGGATGATGGAACTGTTCGCCCACGGTCAGGACATCGCGGACGCGCTGGGAGTGCGCCCGGAGCGGACGGACCGGCTCGCGTACCTCGTCGGTTTCGCCGTCCGGGTGCGGGACTTCGGCTATGAGGCCCGGGGGCTGACCCCGCCGGAGCAGGAGTTCCGGTTCGAGATCACCGCGCCGTCCGGGCAGTTGTGGACGTTCGGCCCCGAGGACTCCCGGCAGCGCGTCACCGGGAGCGCGGAGGACTTCTGTCTGCTGGTCACCCGGCGCCGTCACCGCGACGACCTCGACGTCCGCGCCGAGGGCGCGCTGGCGGACCAGTGGCTCGACATCGCGCAGGCGTACCGCGGCCCCGCGGGCGAGGGACGCTCGCCGGGACAGTTCGGCCGGTGAAAATTCCGCCGCTTCCGCGGTGATTGGGCATCCTGGAAGACGCGATCAACTCCGCTCGGTGCGATCGTCGATGGCACACGGGGTCTAGGAGGCGATCGTGGCACGGGTGTGGCTGATCAGACATGGCGAAAGCGAATCCAACGCGGGGCTTCCCGGCGGCGAGCCGGGAGCTTCGGCGTTGACCGAACTCGGCCGCCGGCAGGCCGTCGAAATCGCGGATTCCCTGGCCGAACCGCCTCGTTTGATCGTGACCTCGCCGTTCCTACGGGCGCGGCAGACCGCCGAGCCGACGATCGAGCGGTTCCCCGGCGCGGAGCGTGAGGAGTGGCCTGTCCAGGAGTTCACGTTTCTCGGCGAACTCCATGGACAGGTCACCACCACCGCCACCCGCAAGCCGTACACGGAGGCCTACTGGTCCCGTGCCGACCCGCACCACGCGGTGAACGGCGCGGAATCCTTCGCCGCTCTCTTCATCCGGACCCAGGAATTCCTGGCACGGCTGGGAGAACGGGAACCCGGGCCGATCGCCGTCTTCACGCACGGACTCTTCATCCGCGCGGTCATGTGGTCACTGCTGACCGGGACCACCACCCCGGACAGCGCGGCCATGCACCGATTCCGCACTTTCGCCGACACCTACGTCGTGCCGAACGGCAACATCACCGAACTGCGGTACACGCCAGGGAAGCGGATTCCGCGCATGGTGGTCCCACTCGCCTCCCGGTTCGCCGACCGCTAGGGCTTCAGCAGCAGCCGGAGCTCGTTCACCCCGGTCATGTGCGGGCTGGGGATGAACGACGGCGGAACGGCCGGATCGGTGCGCAGATCCGGGAAACGGTCCAGCAGGATGTTGAGCGCCGTCTTGCCTTCGAGCCGGGCGAGCGGGGCGCCGATGCAGAAATGGATTCCGCGTCCGAAGGCCAGATGCGGGTTGTGCGCCCGTGCCGGGTCGAAGACGCCCGGATCCGTGAAGGTGCGCGGATCCCGGTTCGCCGCCGCGACCCAGATGCCCAGCATGCTGTCCGCCGGGATCGTCCGGCCGCCCAGTTCGACTTCGGTCGTCGTGGCGCGGGCGACGAGTGCGAACGGGCTGAGGAACCGCAGGGATTCCTCGATGGTGGCGGGCAGCAACGCACGGTCCTCACGGACGCGCCGGTACTCGTCCGGATGGGAATCCAGGCACAGCACGGTGTTCCCGAGCAGCATCGTGGTGGTGATGTGCCCCGCGAGCAGCAGCACGTTCGCGAAGTTGACGACCTCGTTCTGCGTGAGTTTCGTGCCGTCGACCTCGGCTTCGACGAGTTTGGTCAGCAGGTCCTCGCGCGGATTCCGCCGTCGATCGTCGACGTGCTCGGAAAGATAGTTCACCAGGTTCTTCACCTGCGCGGACGTTTCCTCCGCGGCCTTCTTGTCCTCTTCGGTCTGCTTGATCAACGACCGTTGCTGGCTGTTCCGCAGCAACGTGTCGACCCATTCTTTGAACAGGTCGCGATCACTCGCCGGGATGCCGAGGAGTTCGGCGATGACGATCACCGGCAGCGGGTAGGCCAGATGGGTCACCAATTCCATCGAGTCCGCGCCGTCGACCGCGTCGAGGAGCTCGTGAGTCAGTGCGGCGATGCGCGGTTCGAGATCCGCGACGACCTTCGGTGTGAAGGCGTGGCTCACCAGCGTGCGCAGTTTCTTGTGATCCGGAGGATCCATCTGGAGCAGATTGCCTTCGACGAACAGATCCTTGTCCGGCGAGATCTCCTTGGGGATCAGCCGGGTGGTGTCGGAAGAGAACACCTTGGGATCACTCAGGGTCTTCAACGCCTCGGCGTGGCCGTAGACGTTCCACATGCCCGTCTCGGCGTCGAAACGGACCGGGTCGGCCGGGAATTCGTCCCGCAGCCAGAACTGGGCTTCGTGGACGCCCCAGGTTTCGGCGATCGTGGTCATGGCTTGCCCCCTTCTTCTCGTGGTGGAGGAGCGCGGATCAAGCGGGCTCCTCGGGGCCGTCCTTCCGGTAGATCCAGGCGTGATAGGACGAGATCAGATCCTGGAACGCCTGGATCACTTCGGCCGCGGTGGCGGCCAGATTCGCGGTGGACGGTGGCTCCGGCGGCTCGAACGCCGTCCGGATGATGTGCGCGAGAGCGTCGGCCTTCTCTTCGATCGTGAGGTCGGCGCCGTCGCCGGTGAAGCTGTCCATCAGGTAGAACCCCAGCGCCGAAGCACGCAGGGAGAACAGCAGGTTCGGGATGTCGTCGCGCAGGAATCCCCGGTCGGTCATCGTCTTCAGGTACCGCTCGGTCACGACCGCGTCCTGATCCTGCAAGGGATGTTTCTTCAACCGGCCCAGTAGCTCGGTGTTGCCGGTGATGAGCGCGCCGAGCAACGGGTTTCGCTGGGTGTACAGGAAAGCGGCCCGCTGGAACCGGTGCGGGACGACTTCCGCCGGATCTTCGGCGAGCCGCTCGAGAAGGTTTTCGGCGGCACGGAGGGATTCACGCAGGAGCAGCGCGTGGAAGAGGGTTTCCTTCGTGGGCCAGTGCAGGTAGATCGTGCCCTTCCCGATACCCGCCTGGCTCGCGATGTCCTCGATGGTCACCTTGCGATAGCCCAGCCGTGACAGCAGGACGCCGGCCGCGTCGAGGATGCGATCGGCGCGACCGGCGGTGCGGTCCGGACGTTCTGCCACGTGCGCTCCCATGTTCTGACTTCATGACCAGATTTGCTCATCTGGTCATCCGGTCAGTTCAACGGTAGCGCCGGACGGGCTCGTCCGGCAAGGAAATCGACGAGTTCTTAACGCAGACGGTGGGCGAGCAGGAACTTCCAGATGACCGGGGTCGCGTCGATGACGGTCGGAGTGGCGGAGTCGTTGTTCGGTGCGGTGCTCGGCCAGACGTGCCCGGCTCCTTCGACCCGGTAGTGCTGAAGCGAGCAACCGAGCCATCGCTGGACGGTGACGTCGGCTTTCGGCGAGTACTGAATCGGCCGCGGGAAACAGCCGTTCCGGTCCGCCCACGCCGCGAGCCAATCCGGCAGTGCCGGCAGGCCCTTGGCGGGGTTCCCGGTGTAGGGGATCGTCGCGTCGGCAGTGCCGTGGAAATCGAGAATCGGCGCGGGGCGCGACGGGTGGCACTCGCCGCCTTGCGGGTAGAACGCGCCGGCGACCGGGGCGAACGCCGCGATCCGGCCCGGCATCCGGCAAGCGAGAACACCGACGAACCCACCGCCGTTCGACTTGCCCGTCGCGTAGATCCGGCGGGAATCGACGCACAGTTCGCGCTGGAGCGTGTTCAGCAGATCACTGGTGAAGAGCACATCGTCCGCGGCGGCCGAGTACGGCGCGCCGGTCCATGCCGACTCCCCATCCGTACCCGGAAGTCCTTGCGGGTAGACGGAAATCGCGTCATACGCGGAAAACCCGGACAGCTCCTCCTGATACTTCGACGTCCGTTTGTGGCCATGGAACGACAACACCAGCGGGTACGGCCGTGAAGACCGGTACCGTGCCGGGACGTGCACCGTGTACTCGCGGACCAGACCGCCGGACGTCAACGTCCGCAGCGTCGTCGCCCCGGCGGGGACCGGGGACGGACGCTGGCAGCCGGTCGTTCGCACCGGATGGTCGACTGACGACGGCGTGGCCGACGCCATCGGAGCGGCGAGCAGGCTCAGACCGGCAGCGGCGGCGGCCATCAGCGCGAGACGACGCAGGTATTTCGTGGGACCAGGCACGCGATCCTCCTTGATCGGGCGGCAGGGCGGTGATCAGGGTCACTCCTGACGCGGGCCTGGTCAGCATTGTGTTCATTGAGTTTTCGGACCGCTTTTCACGTCACCCCGCCGGGCGACCCGCCTGATCCACCCGGCCTCCGTTGCGACCGGCCAGGTCAGCCGCAGGCGCGTTTCGCCGTGAGCACGCGGGTCAAGGCCTCTTCGACCCGGGCGGCCGGGAGATCGCCGGACGCCAGAGCTTGCTCCAAAGTGGCCAGCACCGTGCCGACGTTGCCGCCAGAGGACCACAGTGCCTGATCCGCCCCCGCCTGCAATGCCTTGAGCACGGCCGTTTGCAGCGGGTACTGCGACGTGATCGCCTTCATCGCGCCGAGATCGTCCGTGATCACCGGGCCGTCGAACGCGTAGTCCTTCCGCAGCAGCCCGTACGCCGCCGCCGACAGGGTCGACGGCGTGCCGCCGGTCAGGTCGGGCACGTCCAGATGTCCGACCATGACGCCGATCTCGCCGTACTCGCCGATGTCGCGGTACGGAACCAGGTCGACCTTCCGCAACGAGGCCAGCGGCGGTGTCCGCACCAGTCCCTTGTGGGAATCCCCGCTGGCGTGCCCGTGCCCGGGGAAGTGCTTCAGCACTGGCTGCACCCCGGCGTCCCGCAAGCCCTGCGCGAACGCCAGAACGTACTTGCGCGCGACTTCGGGATTCGCGCCGAACGACCGGTCGCCGACGATGTCGCGGTCCGGCTGGTCGGTGATGTCGGCGTCGGGCGCGTAATCGACGGTGACGCCACGGGCCAGCATCTGCCGGCCTCGCTCGGCGGCCTTCGCCCGCACCTGTGCCGGTGTCAGGGTCGAGGCCATCTTGCGCGCGCTCGGCATGTCGCCGTCGAGGGCGTCGATCCGCTGGACACGGCCGCCTTCCTCATCGATCGCCACCGAGACCGGGACCTTGGCGGCACGCTGGACCTCGTCCAACGCGCGGTTTCGCAGAAGGGCCGTTTCGTTGCCACCGAGGAAGATTCCGCCGACCTGCTGATCGCGCACCAGCTTCACCGCCGCCTGCGGGTCGCCGGCGTTCACGCCGACCACCACCAGCTGGGCCAGCCGCTGCCGGGGGCTCATCCCGGCGATGACGGCTTCACAGCCTGGAACGGGCGCCTGCTCCACTCTCGGTGACGGCGAGGGTGAAGGCCTGCTGGAGCTGGGTGGGACTGAGGCGACGCTGCTGCGCAGCGGAGGCACTGTCCCCGCCGGCTGTGCTGATCCGGCCTCGTCGTTCGCCGTACCGCACTGCACGCTGGTGAGCAGAACGGTCGCGGCTCCCAGGATGACGGTCGCCCATCGCTTCGTCGTCTTCGGTCGCCCGGAGTTCATCGGCTCGTTTCGTTCGTCGTCCATGCCGGTATCGACGGTAACCCCACTTGCCCTTTCGTACGCGCTCGCGTGCCCTTCGGTGCGTGCTTGCGCCCTGCCGGGCCTTTAGCCTCATCTCCTTCCTCTTCTGCGTTTTCCCTCGTCAAACGGATGTTCGGACTTGACAGCTCGATCTGCTCCAACGTAGATTACCACATGGTTATGGAACCGCAAGGTTATCCAGTGGTTCGGCGGGCGCCGGATCCGGCCGATCGTAAGAAGTCGAACTCGTGAGAACAGATGAACGAAAGGCGGGCGACCGTGGCACAGGATCTGCTCGATGTCACCTTCGCGGCGCTCGCCGACCCCACCCGCCGCGCGATCCTCGCCCGGCTCGCGCGGGGTGAGGCCACGGTGACGGAGCTGGCCGAGCCGTTCGCGATGAGCCAGCCCGCAATCTCCAAGCATCTGAAGGTGCTGGAGCGAGCGGGGCTGGTGGCGAGGGGGCGCGACGCCCAGCGCCGTCCCTGCCGGCTGGTGGCCCAGCCGCTGAAGCGGGCGAACGAATGGCTCGGCGGCTACCGCCGCTACTGGGACGAGGCCTTCGCGGACCTGGATCTCGTCCTGGAAGGGGAGATCCAGCACCCGGAACACCGGGGCGAGACCGATTGACCACCACACGAGCGGAAAGGAACAGCACGATGGGACGAACTCTCAGCGTGACGAAATCCGGCGATCTCGAGATCGTCATGACGAGGTCCTTCGACGCGCCGAGGACGCTGGTGTTCGACGCGTGGACGAAACCCGAGCTGGTACGCCGTTGGTTCGGTCCACGCGACTGCGAAGTCGTAGAGTGCGAGATCGACCTGCGGGTCGGCGGCAGATGGCGCTACCGGCTGCGCCACGGCGGCGGGATGGAGATGCTGCTGCAGGGCGTCTACCAGGAGATCGATCGTCCGGGTCTGCTCGTCTCCCTCGAAACGAACGAGGACTGTGAGGCGTCTGAAGGTCAGGCCTTGGCGACTCTGACGTTGGTCGAACACGACGGGGTCACCACGCTGACCCAGGTGGTGCGGTACGGCTCGGAGCGAATCCGGGACGCCGTGCTCGAATCCGGGATGGAGCGGGGTGTCGGCGAGGGCTTCGACAAGCTGGCCGAGGTCATGGCCGCTCCGGTGCGGGTGGGAACACGATGAACGCCATCGCCGACCGTTATCGCGTAAGGGCCGACGCCTTCGAGAGCAAGGTCGCCGCCGTCGAGGCCGGGCGATGGGAGAGCAAGTCTCCTTGCGCGGAATGGAACGCCAGAGATGTCGTCGGGCACATCGTCGACATGCATGGCGCGATGCTGAGCCCGTTCGGGCGCGACCTCGGGCCGGCGCCCTCGCTCCTGGACGACCCGCTGGGCGCTTTCCGGGCGGCTCGCGCCGATGTCGAAGCCATCCTCGGCGATCCCGTGCTCGCGGCCACGGAGCACGAGACGCCGACGGGGAAGATGTCCGCCGAACAGCACATCGATCAAGTCGTCAGTGCCGACATGGTGATCCACGGCTGGGACCTGGCCAGGGCCACCGGTCAGGACGACACGATCGATCCGGAAGAGGTCGCGCGGATGTGGCCGGCGGCGCAGGCCATCCCCGACCAGATGAGGATCCCGGGTGCCTTCGGGCCCGGCATCGTCGTCTTCGGCCCTGAAGTGAAGGTGCCCGAAGACGCGCCCTTGCAGGACAGGCTGCTCGGACTGATGGGCCGAGACCCGAACGCCTGATACAGGTCAGACATGGATCCCGCGATGGCGCCGGACGGGCCGGGCGGGAACCGGTACCTCGGCGGTATCGGTCCCCTTGGCCGCGGCCAGGACACGTTCCAGAACCGACAGAGAGGTGGTGAGCAAGGAAATCTGGTTCTGGATGCGGATCTTGGCGATCTCCAGTTCGCCGGTCAACTCCGGCGAGGGCACCAAATGCGTGTGATCCCCGGAAACACAGGGAAGGAGTTCCGCGATCTTGCCGCTGCACAACCCGGCTGAATAGAAGAGCTGGATCTGCAGCACCCTGGCGATGTCGTCTTCGGAGAAGGTCCGGTAGCCGTTACCGCATCGGTCGGGTCGCAGCAGGCCTTCCGTTTCGTAGTACCGCAACGAGCGGACGCTCACCCCTGTTCGCTTCGCCAGTTCGCCGATCCGCATGAGTCCACAGTAGCCGCGGAAACCGAGGTTGACCGTGACGCCGGTGTCAGGGTTTAGCTTCGCGTCCATGAGGTTGCTAGAAGCGTTCCGCGGTGCCGCGATCCAGCTGCCGAACCGCATGGCGATGGCTCCGATGACCAGGGGCCGTGCCGACGATGTCACCGGCGTGCCGCATCCGCGGACGGCCGAGTACTACTCGCAACGTGCGAGCGCCGGGTTGATCGTGAGCGAAGGCATCTGGGTGAACAGGACCGGCAAGAGCGGCCCGGGAATCCCAGGGCTGGCGACAGAGCAGCAGACCGAGGCATGGCGTGAGGTGACGGCGGCCGTGCACGAGGAAGGCGGCCGGATCTACGCGCAGCTCTGGCATGCGGGACGGGTCAGCCATCCCGGCGTGACGGGCCGGGTACCGGTGGCGCCGTCGGCGGTCCGGCAGGCCGGACGGATCTTCACGGCCGGCGGCTGGACGGACACCGTCGAACCCCGTGCGCTCGGCGAGGGGGAGATCGGCGAGGTCGTCCAGGACTTCGCCGAGGCGGCACGCCGGGCCGTCGAGGCGGGATTCGACGGCGTGGAGCTCCATGGTGCCAACGGCTACCTCATCCAGGAGTTCCTCGCCGGCAACACCAACCGCCGGAAGGACCGCTACGGCGGCTCGGTCGCCGCCCGGCTCACCTTCCCGCTCGAGGTGGTGGCGGCCGTGACCGAGCAGATCGGTGCGGCCAAGGTCGCTCTGCGAATCTCGCCGGGCAACCCGGAGAACGACATCGTGGAAGACGATTGGAAGGAGGTGTACTCACGACTGCTCGCGGAACTCCGCCGGTACGAGCTCGCGTACCTGCACGTCATCGATACCCCTGACGTCGAGGTGTTGTCTCACCTGCGACCTTTGTGGCCGGGAACTCTCGTCGCGAATCTGCGATCCGAGAAGCCGACCAGTCGCGCCGAGGGGGAGTGCTTGATCGGAGCCGGTCTGGCCGACGTGGTCGCCTTCGGCAGGTTGTTCATCGCGAACCCGGATCTGCCTGCCCGATTCGCTCTCCACGCCCCGCTCGCCGAGGCGGATCGCGATGTCTACTACGGCGCCCGGCTCGACGGCTACACCGATTTCCCGGCGTTCGAACCGGACTCGGCGAAGTTCGCCTGTTCGGCGCGCAGCTGATCTTGGCCGCCCGTTCTACAGTGCGGGGATGGTCAAGACGGCAGTGGAAATCGCGGCGGCTGTGCGCGCTAAGGAACTCGACCCGGTCGAGGTGACGCGTGAGGCATTGGCCCGGATCGAGGCGGCGGACGGGGTGGTCGGCGCGTTCCGCCGGGTGCGGGTCGAGGAAGCCCTCGCCGAGGCCGCCACTGTGGCCGAACGCGCGGATCTGGCCGATCTACCCCTGGCCGGAGTGCCGGTCGCGGTCAAGGACGTCGCGCCGATCGAGGGGGAATACGCCTCATGGGGTTCACGCGCGGGTTCGTCGACGCCGTCCACAGAGGACGGTGAGATAGCGCGGCGGTTGCGCGCCGCCGGTGCGGTGATCGTCGGCCTGACCCGGGTGCCGGAGCTGTGCATCTGGCCGTCGAGCGACGATCCGGACGGGACGGCGCGCAATCCGCGCAACCCGTCGTACGCCGCCGGCGGTTCGTCGGGCGGGAGTGCCGCGGCCGTCGCGGCCGGGCTCGTGCCCATCGCACACGGCACCGACGGTCTGGGCTCGATCCGGCTGCCGTCCGCGATGTGCGGGATCGTCGGTCTCAAACCGGGTAAGGGTGTGGTCCGCATACCGGGGGAGGACGGCTGGTTCGGCCTGTCCACGCACGGTCCGATGACGACCACGGTGGCGGACGCCGCCGTGCTGATGTCGGTCCTCGCCGAGCAACCCGGCCTGGCTGACCTCACCGAGCCGAAGCGGTCCCGCATCGCCCTGTCGACCCAGGTCCCGTTGACGAGGGCGCCGCTTCCGCGCGCGTTCAGGCAGGCCGTCACCCGGGCCGGCGAGCTGTTCCGCGAGGCCGGGCACACCGTCGCGCCCGGAACACCGCGGTACAACGCCGGAGCGATCGGTGGCCTCCTCGCGCGCTGGGTCGCGGGCCCGGCCGAGCAAGCGGCCGAGTTCGATCTCGGCGCGCTCCAGCCCCGCACCCGTACCCACGTCCGGCTCGGACGGCTGGTGGCCAAACGCGTCCGGGAGACCACCCGGGAGCGCTGGCTGGAACGTGCCGAAGAGTTCTTCGCCGACCACGATGTCCTGGTCACGCCCATGATCGCGACCCTCCCGCTCAAGGCGCGCACGTGGCACGAGAGCCGATGGATCGCCAACGTGCTGCCGTCGGTGCGGGTGGCGGGTTTCGCCGGTCTGTGGAATCTGGCGGGCTATCCGGCGATGTCGGTGCCGATCGGCGTGCATCCTTCGGGTATCCCGGCCTGCGTCCAGCTCGTCGCCGCGCCCGGCGGCGAAGCGCTCCTGCTGAGCCTCGCCGCCCAGCTCGAAGCGGCCAATCCCTGGCCACGCACCACCGCGTCCTGACCAAGCCCGAAAGAGAGCAAGGGACCTTTGCTACCACTCTCCACAGGGGAGCGGTAGCAAAGGTCCCTTGCTACTTCGCGCTGGTCAGGAGCCGGTTTTGGCCGGTGACGGCTTCTGCCCGTTCGCCTTCGGGCCGTTCTGCTCGCCCTGTCCGTTCTTCGGCGCAGCGGCGGCAGGCGCCGAAGAAGCGGGCTTGACGGGAGAGGGCTTGGCGGCGGCCGGAGCGGCGGCCTTCGAGGCGGGCGGCTCGGCGGGCTTACCCGCCGGCTTCGTCTCCTCGGCCTTGCTGTCTCCGCCGACGAGCTTCGAGGCGTGCGGAATCACCGACTCCTCAGGCAGCGCGGCGAGCATCGCCTCGCTGCCCTTCAGGACCTCGTCGGCCTGCATGAGGCTCTTGCGGGCCTGTTCGCGGATCTCCGCCAGCCGCTCGACCTTCCGCTGGGCGGCCGTCGTGCGCTGGGCGGCGGTCGTCGTGGCTTCGTCGAGCCGGCGCTTGGCCTCGGCCGTCGCCTCGTCGATGCGGCGCTTGGCCTCCGCGGTGGCCTCCGCGATCCGGCGTTCGGCCTGGTTCTTGCTGGCCGTCTGCTGGTCGGCGATGTGCTTTTCGTGCGCCGCCTTCTGCGCCGAGATCGTCTGCTCGAACTCGCGCTCGATCTTCCGGCGCTTGCGCTCGGCCTCGTTGTCCAGCAGTTCCCGGCGCTGGGCGGCCTCGACGGTCAGCCGCTGGACCTCGGCGCGCGTCTCGGCGAGCGCGGATTCGTGCTCGGAGTGCAGCGCGTCCGCCTGCTTGTCCAGCTCGGCGACGAGCCGCGTGTAGCGCTCGCGGAGCTTCTTCGAGGCTTCGCTCGACGAAGCCCAGTGCTTCTCGGCGGCGACTTCGGCACGCTTCGTGATCTCGTCCGCGCGCGCCTGCGCGAGCGTGACGGTGCGTTGCATCCGCTCGTCGAGGTCTTCGAGCCGCTCCGGCGGCTTCTTCAGTTCCTCGATCCTGGCGTTCAGCTTCGCCACCTCGTGGCGGACGGTTTCGAGTTCGCGCGTGGCCGACGTCGCCTGCGCGATCGCGGCGTCGCGGTCGTTGATCACGCGATGCAGCTGGGCTTCGAGATGATCCAGATACTGGCGCACTTCGTTCCGGTCGAAGCCGTGCCAGGCCTGGGTGTACTCGCGCCGCAGGGGCAACAGGCCGTTGTCTCGCTCGGGAACCATGGCCACGACGGTACCTGCGTACGCGGGGTCGCCGTTGTCAGGCTTGGTGATTCACCGACGTGTGTCGTCTCTCAGCTGCGATCCCTCACCTGAACGGCCGCCACCCGTGTGCGCAGTGTCACCAATGGAACCCGCGGCTGAGCCGGGCGAGCGCCATCGCCGCACGGGACAGGTGCTGCTCGCCCTTCCCGATCTTGAGTCCGCCTTCGCCGCCCGCGGCCGCGGAATCCGGGAACACGCGGAATCCTTGGTAGGCCACGGCATCCGTGAGCCCCGGCGTGAGCGTGTAGGCGAGCCCGATCGCCTGCCCGGCGGGCGTGCCGATGTGCTTCGGACGTTCCCGCAGCGCCTTCATCACCATGTCCGCGGCCTGATCCGGGGATTTGGTCGGGAACGCGTCATAGATCTTCGTCGGCCGGATCATCGGCGTCCGCACGAGTGGCATGTGGATGGTCGTGAAGGTGATTCCGTCGCCGTGGGTCTCGGTCGCGGCGATCCGGGAGAAATAGTCCAAGGCGGCCTTCGACGCCGCGTACGCCGAAAAGCGCGGCGCGATTCCCTGCACGCCGATCGACGAGACGTTGACGATATGCCCGAATTTCCGCTCGGACATATGCGGCAGCACCGCGAGGATCAGCCGCACCGCGCCGAAGTAGTTGATGGCCATCGCGCGTTCGTAATCGTGGAACCGGTCGTACGACAGTTTGATCGACCGGCGGATCGAGCGGCCGGCGTTGTTCACGAGCATGTCGATCCGGCCGTGCTCGGCGAGCATCGCGTCGACGGCCTTGTGCACCGATTCCTCGTCGGTCAGGTCGGCCGGGTACACCGACGCCGTGCCGCCGGCGGCGATGATCTCGTCCCGCACTTCTTCGAGTTCGTGACGACGCCGCGCGACGAGCAGCGGCACCCCGCCCGCGGCCGCGACCTTGATCGCGGTCGCGCGGCCGATCCCCGAGGACGCGCCGGTGATGATCACGCGACGGCCGTCCAGCTCGCCGCGGGGTCCGTGCTTGCGCGCGCGGAACGGGTCCAGGTGCTCTCGCCAGTAGCGCCACAGGGTGGGCGCGTACTCCTCGATCCGGGGCACCTCGACACCCGAGCCGATCAGTGCCTTGCGCGTCGACGCCGACGAGAACACCGACGGGAAGGCCATGGTCTCCAGCAGCACCGGCGGGATGCCGAGCCGCTCCATCACGGCGTCGCGCGCGATGGTGAAGCCGGGGATGTGCTCGCTCAGCTTCACCAGGTTGACGATGCCCTTGGACACGCGTTCGTTCAGCTGCACGGAGATCGTCGGCGCGCCCGCGGCCTTCGCGAAGGCGTTGTAGACCGAGACGACCGGCTGCGGCTCCGGGTTGACCAGGTGGAACGCGCGCCCGTCGAGCCCCTTCGTGGTGACCAGGGCGTTCAGCGACTCGGCGACGTAGTCGACCGGGACGACGTTGGTGTCGCCGAGGTCGGGGCCGACGATCGGCACGTCGGGCAGCCCGGCCAGCCTGCTGATCGCGGGGAACAGGTAGTACGGGCCGTCGATCTTGTCCATCTCGCCGGTCTCGGAGTTCCCGACGACGACCGCGGGCCGGTACACCCGCCACGGCACGTCCTGCTGTTCACGGACGAGGCGCTCCGCCTCGAACTTCGTGCGGTGGTACGGCGTGAGGAGCCGCTGGCCGACGTCGAACATCTCCTCGGTGAACATGCCCTCGTGGTCACCGGCGACGGCGACCGAGGACACGTGGTGCAGGCAGCCGGCGTTCAGTTCGGCGGCGAGCGCGATCACCTGCGCGGTGCCTTCGACGTTGGCTTTGATGCTGGCTTCGTCGTCGGCGGTGAGGTCGTACAGGGCGGCGAGGTGCACGACGTGGTCGACGCCGCGAAGCTTCTCTCGATCCTCTTCGCCGACGCCGAGCAGCGGCTCGCCGAGGTCGCCAGTGATGAGGGTGACGCGTTCGGGATGCGGCCAGGCGTTCACGAGTTTCGCGAGTTTGTCCCGCGAGGACGCGCGGACGACGAGCGCGACCTTGTCGACGTCGTCCCTGGTGAGCAGTAGCCGGGTGAACTGGCGCCCGATCAGTCCGGTCGCCCCGGTCACCAGAAAAGTCGCCATCTGCCTCACCCTTCACCGTGCTCGCCCGCGTCCCCCGGCATTCTGCTGCATCGGGACGGCGAGGACCACCACGGCGCCGGTGAAGTTACTCACGGGTAACTAGGCCGGGTCGGCGATGACGACCCGGTTCTCGGCGTAGCCGGTCTCCCCGCCGACCCAGCGGCCGCCGCAGGTGACGAGGACGATCCGATGTGGACCGGACTGGCCGAACAACTCGTCCGCCCGCTGTGGCAGCTCGTTCTTCTTCAGCGTGATCAGCTGGGAGACCTTGTACTGCCAGGACTTCCCGGCCTTGTCGACCACGGTGACGGCGCCGCCGATCCGCTCGGTCCACAGTTCCGCGAACGGACCCGTCGCGCCCTTCCAGTTCACGTGCCCGGCGAACACGCTCGCCCCGGTGGCCGAGCTCAGCTCGGCGCCCCACCAGGTCACTTCGCCGAGGTTCTCCGGCACCGGAAGCTCCGCGCCCGGCCCGAGTTCCTTGCGCACGAGTTTCGCCGCGCCGCCCGCGGGCAGCCTGATCGTCCCCGGGCCCTGCGGCTTCGGGGCTTCAGGCTCCTTCGACGACGACGGCGGCGGAGCGGACGTCGGGGTCGTGGGGACGATGTCCGGCGGAGGCGGGACCTCCTGTTGTGCGGGCGCGGCGGGGGCGCCACCCGCGACGGTGACGGAGACGGGCTGAGCCGTCCCCGTCACCACGGTCGTCGGCGGCCAGATGAGCAGGGCCGCGACGAGGTCCGCGCACAGGACCGTGACCGCTCCCAGCGCGAACCCGCGTCGTACTGACATTCCTGAACCCTCTTAGCGTCGCGAAGACCGCCGCGCGGCCACGCCCACCATCACGGAACCGAGCAGCGCGAGCGCGCCGACGCCGAGGATGCCGGCGGTCGACGCCGTGTTCTCGACGGTGCCCTGCATCATCGCCACCGGCCGGTCACCGGCGGGGATGGTGCGCGGTACCTCGTTGGGCGTGTTGGCGACCTTGAGGGCCAGCGTCTCACCCGGTTTGAGCTCGCCGCAGGCGGACGGCGGATTCTTCGGGTCGAACGCGTTGGTGTAGCCCGGCGGCGCGCTGACCTCGACCACGCAGATCTCCTGCGGGGTCCGCAGGTTATCCACGGTGACCGTGCCGTTCTCGCCTTCGGTGGTGACGACGGCGGGTTTGCCGTCGGCGCCGTTGAGCGGCTTGCCGTCGTGGCCGACGGCGGCGGTGGACTTGTCCTTGGCGGTGATCCGCAGCGCGGCGCCCGCGATGCCCTTGCCGGTCTTCGCGTCGACCTTGGTCACCTGGACCTTGCCCGGCTTCGCGACGACCGCGACCCCCTGGGCCTTCAGTTCCTTCTCGCCGCCGGTCGACACGACCTTCTGCACCCCGGTCTCGACGGGGAACTGCACGTACGGCCGGTCCGCAGGGGCGGACAGCGAGCTGGCCAGCTTCGGCTGGTCACCGGTCGGCGTCACCTTGACCGTCACGGTGCCGTCCTCGCCGGTCTTCACCGTGGTGGCCTTCTCGGCCTTGGCGTTCGAGGTCGACGCGGGCTTCGTGCTCTCGCCGCCGCCGATCGTCGCGTTCGACGGCGTGAGCTGCACGGGCACACCGGAGACGCCCTTGCCCTTGGCGTTCTTGACGCTGATCGTCCACTCGCCCGCGGTGCCGATGTGCTGGTCTTCCTTCGGCGGCGCGATCGCGGTGGTCCACGGGCCGCGGTTGGCTTCGGCGTCCTTGGTCAGCTTCTCGACGGCCGTCGCGGCGTCGGGCTTTTGCTTCTTCAGCTTGGCGAATTGGCCCTCGACGTCGTAGCCGATCTCGTCCGGGCCGCGGGTCGGGTCGAGATCCGCATTGGTGCGCGGCTTCGACGTCCACGAGTGCAGCAGGTGCGCGAGCGCCGCCGCTTCGGCGTTGTCCTGGGTGCCGCCGTAGCGCAGCAGCAGGTAGGAGATGTTGGCCGCGATGTCGTCGGGCAGCTTCTGCTTCCACTTGTCGAGCAGTTCGTCCCCGGGTTTGTACTGCTCGCCGGTGTCCGGCGCCTTGAGCTGGTAGCTCACGCAGAACACGTGTTTGCCGTTGACGACGTAGGAGCCGAGCCAGTCCCGGTCCCTGGGCTTGCCGCTGACCGTCTGGCCGGGCGTGACCTGGTAGCCGACGCCCTCCTTCTTCTCGGCCGAAGCCGGTGGCGCTGCGACGGTGGCGGACAAGGCGCCTAGCAGGCACGTCGCGATCAGGCTGGTCAAGGCGCGCGAACGCACGCTCGGGCGTGTGGTCCACCCCATGGTGTGTTGACTCCTTTGGCCGTGCTCTGCCGTCGACGCCTGTACGTCGACGCAGGTCACACGATCGATAGGTTCCCCGACACGCCTTCGGTGATTATCCGAACACGCAACGTGGAGAGTGTCCTGTGAGCAGCGCTTTTGGCAATAGGGCATCAGGTGGGGTATCGGTGAACGGTCGGTGATCTCCGCCGCATACGGTGTGGGGGATGGGCGTCGCGCCGATTGTGAGTAAAGTCGTCTTTACTTCGACGGGAACCGGGCGGCCCACGCGGTCGTTGAACCCGATGCAGGTGCCAGTAGATCCAGGAGGATCAGGTGCGATCCAGTAGCAACCCGGCGTTCCGGAACCTGCCGCGTGGCGCGGCTCAGTACGGACCCAACGTAGGCTTCAACCAACCCCAGGGCGGCGTGCCCGGCTACGGCCCTCCGCAGACCTCCGCCGGCGCCGACGACCGTCCGATGACCGTCGACGACGTCGTCATCAAGACGGCGCTGAGCCTCGGCACCGCGCTGGTGACCGGTGTGCTCACCGCGATCTGGGCGCTCAGCCAGCTGCCCACGGACGCCGCGGGCCGGATCACCGGTATCAGCGGCGGCGTGATCGGCGCCCTCGTCGGCGGCATGATCGTCGGCCTCGTGATCTCGCTCGTGATCATCTTCAAGCAGAAGCCGAGCGGCCCGCTCACGCTGGCGTACTCGGCGGCCGAGGGTGTCTTCCTCGGTGCGATCAGCGGCCTTTTCGAGGCGCTGTACCCCGGTATCGCGCTGCAGGCGATCATCGGTACCGCGGGTGTCTTCGTCGCGATGCTGGTCGTCTACAAGACCGGCGCGGTCAAGGTCACCCCGAAGCTGACGAAGTGGATCATCGGCGCCGTCGTCGGTGTCGCGATCCTGATGCTGGTCAACCTCATCACCAGCTTCTTCGGCTTCAACCCGCTGCGTGACGGCGGGCCGATCGCGATCATCTTCAGCCTCGTGGTGATCGGTGTCGCGGCGTTCAGCTTCCTGCTCGACTTCGACCAGGCCGACCGGATGATCCGCGAAGGCATGCCGTCGAAGTGGGCGTGGTTCGCCGCCTTCGGCCTCATGACCACGCTGGTCTGGCTGTACCTCGAGATCCTGCGGCTGCTGTCGTACTTCCAAAACGACTGACGCGGATTCTCCGCGAAAGGGCGCTCCGAGCGATCGGGGCGCCCTTTTCCGTGGCGGCGAATACCCTGCTGGCATGACCGAACACAGGCGTTCCAAGTGGTTCTGGCTGGGCATCCTGCTGCCGGTCGCGATCGTGGTGCTCAGCGCGTCTTCGTGGATCATCGGTTATCTCTCCAACACGGACGACGTCCGGGTGGGCGACTGCTACGCGGTCACCACCTTCGGCGACGTCGACGAGGATCCGGCCAAGGCGGACTGCGGCTCCGTCGAGGCCAACGCGAAGGCCGGGGCGAAGACCGACGCCGGCGGCGCGTGCCCGGCGGGCGAATACGACCAGCTCACCGTCGACAAGACGTTCGCCTCGTACCGGCTCTGCATGATGATCAACGCGAAGCAGGGCGACTGCCTCGAGAACTTCCTCGCCGACAGCGTAGCCTATCAGAAGGTTCCTTGTTCGGACCGTGCGAAGGACGCCGAGGTCCTGAAGGTGGTCGATGGTGTCGCGACCTGTGACGACACGGAAGCCACCCATCTCAAGAGCTACTCGACGCCGCCGTCGACGGTCTGCGTGAAGAGCCTCAAATAGCGACCTCCACCAGGGGCTTTCACTCTTTCGGGGGGCTGGATGGTGGCCTTGATCACGGTAAGTGTTTGATACCGAGGTTCTCATTCCTCTTCACACCTGTGAGGTTTCTCGGTGACCACTTCCCAGCCGGCCCCTGGGGGCCAAATGCCGGTGGGACAGCCCGACGTCTTCGGTCAGCCGTCTGCACCCAAGAAGTCCAAGCTCACCTGGCTGAGATTCGCCATCCCGGTACTCGTCGTCGTGATCGGCGGCGGCCTGTTCCTCTTCAACCACTTCACCGGGACGGGCAGCGCCCAGGCGGGCGACTGCCTCAGCGTGACCGAATTCTCCCGGACGGCCGACGACCCGAAGCAGATCGACTGCGGCGCGCCGGAGGCGAACGTCAAGGTCGCCGCCCGCGTGGGCGGCGGCGAGTCCTGCCCGGAGGGCGGCTACGACAGCGTCTCGATGTCCGGCCGGATCTCGTACAAGCTGTGCCTCATGCCCAACGTCAAACAGGGCGACTGCCTCAAGGGCTACGTCTCGCAGACCGCCGGCTACCAGAAGGTGTCCTGCACCGACCCCGCCAAGGACGCGGAACTGGTGAAGATCGCCAACGTTTCGGACGAGGCGTCCTGCGAGGGCACCGAAGCCAAGCGAGTGGCGACGTACTCGACGCCGCCGACCACGTTCTGCATCAAGACGGCGGAGTAGACCTAAGCGCGTGAAGGCCCCCTTCCCTCGGCTCAGTCGAGGGAAGGGGGCCTTCACGCGTGCCGGGGGAGCAAGGGACCTTTGCTACCACCCCGCCATCCGGCCGCGTCGGAGCCGCCGTTCGTCGCACAGTGTGGGACGGGCTGCGATCGGACGGTCACCGGTCCTAACGTTGCTCGTCCCCCACCCCGCCGATCGATCAGGAGTCCTGGTGGCGACGACGGAAACCCAAGCCGGTGAGAAGAAACTCCTCGACTTCCCGACCTCTTGCGCCGCCCCGGTCCCGCAACCGGAGGAACCGGTCAAGGTCGTGCCGCTGGCGGTCGCGGGCGCCCTCGCGGTCGGGCTGACCTGGTACGTCTGGGCCGCGCACGGCGCGAAGTTCGGCGTGCTGCTCATCCTCGGCCTCCTGCTCGGCCTCGCGCTCTTCCACTCCCGGTTCGGATTCACTTCGGCCTGGCGGCAGCTGATCGCGGTCGGGAACGGCCAGGGCCTGCGGGCGCACACGCTGCTGCTCGGCACGGCCGCGACGTTGATCGCGCTGATCGTCGGCACCGGCTCCGGGCTCTTCGGCAGCACTCCGAAACCGACCGCGGGAGGGCTGGGGCTCGCGCTGTTCGTCGGCGCGACGATCTTCGCCATCGGCATGCAGCTGGGCGGTGCGTGCGCGTCGGGAACGTTGTTCGCCGTCGGCTCCGGGCAGTCGACGATCGTGCTCACCCTCGGCGGGTTCATCACCGGATCGGTCCTCTACACGTGGGCGTATCCGCTGCTGTCGGGCTGGCCCGAGTTCAAGGGTGTCCTGCTCGCCGACCACGTCGGCTGGTTCGGTTCGTGGGTGATCACCGTCGCCGTCCTCGCCGCGATCGTGCTGGGGACCCGGTTCGTGCAGAAGCGCCGCAACCCGCCGCCGGTCGACGTCGTCCCGACCGCGCGCGGATTCGCCCGGATCTACCGCGGCTCCTGGCCGATCCTCGTCGGCGCCGTCGTCCTCGGTGTGCTGGCGGGCGCGGTCTTCCTGGTCTCCGGCGGGATCTGGGGTGTCACGAGCGCGTTCAGCCTGTGGGGCGCCAAGATCCTGCAGGTGTTCGGCCTGCACCCCGAGACCTGGGAGTTCTGGCGGATCAAGGCGAACGCGGCTTCGCTGGCGGGGCCGATCTGGAAGGACAAGAACAGCCTCACCGACATCGGCATCATGATCGGCGCGGGCGTCGCGGCCGCGGCGGCGGGCGCGTGGAAGATCCACAGCTCGATCCCGTGGCGGACCGCCGTGGCCGCGGTGCTCGGCGGGGTCCTGATGGGCGTCGGCGCGCGGATGGCGGGCGGCTGCAACATCGGCGCCTACCTCGGCGGTATCTCGGTCGGCAGCCTCCACGGCTGGCTGTGGGGCGTCTTCGCGCTCGGCGGCACCTGGATCGGGCTCAAGCTGCGGCCGCTGTTCGGGCTCGGCAATCCGGCTCCGACCGACAGCGTCTGCTGATCACTCTTCGTCACGCCCTGTACGCGGGTCTGCCCTTTCGGCCCGCATACAGGGAAAAAGTTGGCAGGTAAAACCCGTGTTCGGCTACCCTCGGCTACATACCTGAGCTTGCGCCCTCAGGCACAAGCTCGGTTGGGGAAGGCCCGGCGCTTCGCCGGGCGTCGATCTCGTAGTCGCGACCACGGGGGTTGTCGCGTCCACTCAGTACCAGGGGACGGACCTTTCATGTCAACGCAAAGCCCGGCCGCACCGGGCGGCGACAAACTCGACGCCGGCGTGCTCAAGGTCGCCGGCGTCGTCATCCTCGGCGCGATCATGGCGATCCTCGACACGACGGTCGTCAACGTCGCGCTCCAGAAACTGACCATCGAGTTCCAGACCTCGTTCGACACCATCCAGTGGATCGCGACCGGCTACATGCTCGCCCTGGCGACGGTCATCCCGATCACCGGCTGGGCTTCGGACCGGTTCGGCACCAAACGGCTCTACATGACCGCGATCGGGCTGTTCCTGATCGGTTCGATGCTCGCCGGGATGGCCTGGAACGTCGAATCGCTCATCATCTTCCGGGTCCTGCAGGGGTTCGGCGGCGGCATGCTGATGCCGGCCGGCATGACGATCCTGACCAGGGCCGCCGGTCCGCACCGGATCGGGCGGGTGATGGGTGTGCTCGGGGTGCCGATGCTGCTCGGCCCGATCGGCGGCCCGATCCTCGGCGGCTGGCTGGTCGACGCGGTGAGCTGGCGCTGGATCTTCTACATCAACGTGCCGATCGGCCTGATCACCATGGCGATGGCCTGGCGCCTGCTGCCGAAGGACCGGCCGGAACCCAGTGAGCGGTTCGACTTCGTCGGCATGCTGATGGTCTCGCCGGGCCTGGCGGCGCTGATCTTCGGTGTTTCGAACATCCCGGCGGCGGGCGGTGTCGGCGCGGTGGACGTCTGGCTGCCCGCGCTGGCCGGGGTCGCGCTGCTGGTGGCGTTCGTGTTCCGGGCGAACCGGGTCACGAACCCGCTGCTCGACCTGAAGCTGTTCAAGAACCGGTCGTTCTCCGTCGCCATGGTGACGATGACCTTCTTCTGTGTCGCGTTCTTCGGCGCGATGCTGCTCCTGCCGACGTATTTCGTGCTGGCGCGCGGGGAATCGGCGATGAACGCCGGCCTGCTGCTCGCCCCGCAGGGTGTCGGCGCGATGCTGACCATGCCGATCGCGGGCCGGTTCGCGGACAAGATCGGCGCGCGGAAGATCGTGCTGCCCGGTCTCGTGCTGATGCTCGCCGGGTTGATCGCCTTCACCCAGATCACCGCGGCGACGCCGTACTGGCTGCTGCTTTCGGCGCTGTTCGTGATGGGGCTCGGCATGGGCGCGACGATGATGCCGATCACCTCGGCCGCGTTGCAGACGCTCAAATCGCAGGACATGGCGAAGGCGTCGACGGCGACGAACATCCTGCAGCAGACCGCCGGGGCGATCGGTTCGGCCGTGCTGTCGATCATCCTGGCGGCGCTGCTCGCCGGGAAGTTCGGCGTGCCGACCGCGCAGGGGCAGCTGGCCGCGACGGCCGCGGTGATGAACCCGGCGACGCGCGAAGCGGCTTCGGGGCTGACCGCGGACGCGTTCTCGACGACGTTCCTGTGGTCGATGATCCTGCTCGCGCTGTGCCTGATCCCGGCGGCGTTCCTGCCGAAGACCAGGCCCGCCGTGCCGGAGGGCGCGGCCGACGGTGAGATCGCAGCGGCACCGCCGGTCATGACCCACTAGGGCACGAAAAAGAGAGCAAGGGACCTTTGCTACCGCCTACTTAGTCACGCTAAGCGAGTGGTAGCAAAGGTCCCTTGCTCTCTTTTCGCAGGTCAGCGGGTCAGGAGAGGCGCTCCAGCACCATCGCCATACCCTGGCCGCCACCGACGCACATCGTCTCGAGGCCGAACTGCTTGTCGTGGTGCCGCAGCGAGTTGATCAGCGTCGAGGTGATCCGCGCGCCGGTCATGCCGAACGGGTGGCCGACGGCGATCGCGCCGCCGTTGACGTTCAGCCGGTCCAGGTCGATCCCGAGGTCCTTGTACGACGGGATGACCTGCGCGGCGAACGCCTCGTTGATCTCGACGAGGTCGATGTCGCCGATGGACATCCCGGCACGCTCGAGCGCCCGCTTCGACGCCTCGACCGGGCCGTAGCCCATGATCTCCGGCGACAGCCCCGAAACACCGGTCGAAACGACGCGGGCGAGCGGCGTGAGGCCGAGTTCCTTCGCCTTGGTGTCGGACATGATGATCACCGCGGCGGCGCCGTCGTTGAGCGGGCAGCAGTTGCCCGCGGTGATCCGGCCGTCGGGGCGGAAGACCGGCTTGAGGCCGGAGACGCCTTCGAGGGTGACTCCGGCGCGCGGGCCGTCGTCCTTCGAGACCACCGTGCCGTCCGGGAGGGTCACCGGGGTGATGTCGTTGGCCCAGAAGCCGTCGGCGATGGCCTTCTCGGCGAGGTTCTGCGAGCGGACGCCGAACTCGTCCATCTCCTCACGCGAAACGTTCTTCAGCCGCGCCAGATTCTCGGCGGTCTGGCCCATCGCGATGTAGACGTCCGGCAGGGCACCGTTCTCGCGCGGGTCGGTCCAGCTGTCGGCGCCCTCGGCCGCCACCTGCGCGGTGCGGGCCTCGGCGTCGGCGAACAGCGGGTTGTGCGTGTTCGGCCAGGAGTCCGAGCTGCCGTTGGCGAAGCGGGAAACCGTCTCGACGCCGGCGGAGATGAACACGTCGCCTTCGCCCGCCTTGATCGCGTGCAGCGCCATGCGGGTTGTCTGGAGGCTCGACGAGCAGTACCGCGTGATCGTGCAGCCGGGCAGGTGGTCGTAGCCGAGTTCGACGGCGACGGCCCGGCCCATGTTGAAGCCCTGCTCGCCGCCGGGGAGACCACAGCCCAGCATGAGGTCTTCGATCTGCGTCGGGTCGAGCTCGGGGACCTTGTCGAGCGCGGCGCGGACCATCTGCGCGGTGAGGTCGTCCGGACGGATGCTCACCAGCGATCCCTTGCCGGCGCGGCCGATCGGGGATCGGGCGGTGGAGACGATGACGGCTTCGGGCATGGAACGACACTCCCTTGTTCTCGATCCAGACGCGCTAAGCGGTTGCTCACCCCGCATCCTCCACCGGAGGGAGGTGCGGGTCAAAGGCGAACGCGACCCACGCCACTCTCCGAAAGTGCGGTTTTCACGCCGCCTGGTTGAGTGGACACATCACGACCTGCGGCGTTTAGGCTGTGGGAGTGGAATACGTCGAGCACATCGTGGACCTCGTGGGCAACACCCCTCTGGTCAAGCTGAACGCACTGGCCGAGGGGCTGCAGCCGCTCATCCTGGCCAAGGTCGAGTACGTCAACCCCGGCGGCAGCGTCAAGGACCGCATCGCGCTGCGGATGATCGAAGCCGCGGAGCGGTCCGGCGAACTGAAGCCCGGCGGCACCATCGTCGAGCCGACGTCCGGCAACACCGGCGTCGGGCTGGCCATGGTGGCGCAGCGCAAGGGGTACAAGTGCGTGTTCGTCTGCCCGGACAAGGTCAGCGAGGACAAGCGCAACGTGCTCAAGGCCTACGGTGCCCGCGTCGTGGTCTGCCCGACCGCGGTGGCGCCGGAGCACCCGGACTCCTACTACAACGTCTCCGACCGCCTCGTCCGTGAGATCGAAGGCGCCTGGAAGCCGAACCAGTACGCCAACCCCGAGAACCCCGCCAGCCACTACCACTCGACCGGCCCGGAGCTCTGGAGCCAGACCGAGGGCAAGATCACGCATTTCGTCGCGGGCGTCGGCACGGGCGGCACGATCTCGGGCACCGGCAAGTACCTCAAGGAGGTCAGCGACGGACGCGTCCAGGTCATCGGCGCCGACCCCGAAGGTTCGGTGTACTCCGGCGGGACCGGACGGCCGTATCTGGTCGAGGGCGTCGGCGAGGACTTCTGGCCGGACACCTACGACCGCGACATCGCCGACCGGATCATCGCGGTGTCGGACGCGGACTCCTTCGACATCACCCGCCGCCTCGCGCTCGAAGAGGGGCTGCTCGTCGGCGGTTCGTGCGGTATGGCCGTCGCCGCCGCGCTCAAGCTCGCCGAGGGGCTCGGCCCGGACGACGTCGTCGTCGTGCTCCTGCCGGACGGCGGCCGCGGCTACCTCACCAAGGTGTTCAACGACAGCTGGATGTCCTCCTACGGCTTCCTGCCGCCGGACTCCAGCGGCGCGACCGTCGGCGACGTCCTGATGAAGAAGAGCGGCTCGCTGCCGAGCCTCGTGCACAGTCACCCGAACGAGACCGTGGCCGAAGCGGTGGCGATCCTTTCGGAGTTCGGCGTCAGCCAGATGCCCGTGGTCAGCGCGGAGCCGCCGGTCATGGCGGCCGAAGTCGTGGGCGCGGTCAACGAGCGCGACCTGCTCGAAGCGCTCTTCACCGGCAAGGCACAGCTCGCCGACCGGCTCGAGCAGCACATGTCGCCCCCGCTGCCGACCATCGGCGCCGGTGAACAGGTGAGCGCGGCCATGAACGCGCTCTCGGGCGCCGACGGCGCGCTGGTGCTGGTCGACGGCAAACCGGCGGGGGTCGTCACCCGGCACGACCTGCTCGCGTTTCTCGCGGGACGGTAAAGAAGCATTTCATCGGATGGTCGGGCCGGGGCGTTACGAGCGGCCCGCCCGGCTATCCGATAGCGTGTCCGGTGAGTTGAACTTTTATGTCCTCGTCAAGGGGGTTCAAGACCCAAATGAGTGCTCCGCAGCCACCGAATCAGCCTTGGGGTGGCGCCCAGCCACCGCAGGGACCCCCGAGTGGCCCTCAGCCGCAGCAAGACAACCCGTTCGGTTCCCCGGAACCGACCCAGGTGGTGCAGCCCGGGCAGCCGGCCCAGCCCGACTACGGGCAGCCGCAGTACGGGCAGCAGCCTTCCCATGAGCAGCAGGGCGGCGGGTTCGGCGACACGCCGGAGCCCACGCAGGTCGTGCAGCCGGTCCAGCCGGGTTCCGGCGACGCGAACGCGACCCAGGTCGTGCAGCCGGTGAGCGGCGGCGGCGAAAGCCCCACCGCCGAGTCCACCCAGCTCGTGCCGCCGGGTTCGCAGCCGCCCGCCATCCCGTACTCCCCGCCGCCGAGCGCGGCCGACAACCCGGCCGCCGGTGCCTACGGCGCCCAGGGTGGCGGCTTCGGCCAGCAGCAGGGCTTCGGCCAGCCCCAGCAGGGCGGGTTCGACCCGGCGCAGGGCCAGCAGCAGCCCGGTTTCGGCCAGCCGCAGCAGGGCTTCGGCGGACCGCCGCAGGGCGGCTTCGGCCAGCAGCCCGGTTTCGGCGGGCCGCCGCCGGGTTACAGCCCCGCCGCGGCGGGCGGGGGCGGTGGCAACCAGATGTTCGGGCTCATCGCCGGCGGCGTCGTGGCGTTGCTCGGCCTGATCGCCCTGATCGTCTCGTTCGTCTACTTCGGTGACGCCAGCGACTACTCGAAGGTCTTCGACAGCGCTCCGAACCAGGAACAGATCGACAAGTTCCTCGACGAGGCGGGCCTGGTCGGCCCGGGCGCGATCTGGTTCTACGTGATCATGCTCCTGGTCGGTTCGCTCGCTTCGCTCGCCGGTGGTGTCGGGCTCGCCCTCGCGGGCAAGCTCCCCGGCACGGTGAAGAAGATCGCGCCGATCGTCGTCGCCGCCGGTGGCGCGCTGCTGGTGCTGTTCGGTGTCCTCCTGCTCAGCGGTTCGTCCCCGTCGTCGGACTTCCTGGACAAGCTGCCGCCGTCCGCCAGGGACAGCGCCGGTATCGGCGGTGGCCTGCTGCACCTGCTCCTCGGCATCGTGATCCTGATCGTCGGTGTGCTGGGCCTGATCCCGGCGACCGCGCAGTTCGTCGGCCTCGGTGGCGGCGGTTCGGTGCTGGGTGCCCCGCAGGGTGGTCAGCCCGGTGGTTTCGGCGGTCCGCCGCAGGGTGGCTTCGGCCAGCCGGGGCAGCCCGGACAGTTCGGCCAGTCGCAGCCGGGTGGCTTCGGCCAGCCCGGACAGCCCGGTCCGTCTTCGGGTGGTTTCCCGCAGCAGGGTCAGCCCGGTGGTTTCGGGCAGCAGCCCGGCCAGCAGGGTCCGCCCAGCGGCGGGTTCGCCCAGCCCGGTCAGCCGCCGCAGGGTGGTTTCGGCCAGGCTCCGCAGCAGCCCGGCGGTTTCGGGCAGCAGCCCGGACAGCAGGGTCCGCCGAGCGGCGGTTTCGGCCAGCCGGGCCAGCCCGGTCAGCCCCCGCAGCAGTGGTGATTCGCCGCCACTGAACGGTTTCGTACGGAGCACCCCCGGCCCGTGGCCGGGGGTGTTCCGTTTTGGCCGGGGTATGCCGATTCGCCTGCCAGGGCCGGTGCCCGCGGACTAGGGTGAGCGCGGTCAACCCACACCTGGCCCGACGGGAGCGACGTGACCGGTCCGTACGGATATCCCGCCCAGCAGCCCGGACCGCCAGGTTTCGGGTATCCCGCACCGCAGGCCAAGCCGTCCGGGGCGACGGCGATCATCGCCGCGGTGCTCGGTCTCGTCGGGGCGCTCGCGTCCGGTTTCATCCCGATCCGCTACTTCATCGAGCTCCCGTCGGGGTTCAGCCTCTCGAACCTGCCCGGTTTCGCGCTCGTCGAGCTGGTGCTGTACCTGGTCGCCGCGCTGTTCCTGCTGATGGGCGCGCTGACGACGTTCTTCCGTTCGCTGATCGGCGCCATCCTGCTGATCCTCGGCTCGCTGCTCGCCATCCTGGCCGTCGTGCTGGAGCCGATCGCGTTCCGCGTGCCGTACCGGATCCATCTCGACATCCTGCTCCGGTTCGCCACCTTCGACGGTGTCCTCCGGCTGGCCATGGTCGTGTTCGGCCTGGTGGCGCTGCTGCTGGCGGTGCTCCCGCCGACGTTCAGGTACCTGCGCTGGCGGCCCGCCCCGGTGCAGCCGTACCGACCGCAGAATCAGTTTCCCCAGCAGGGCGGATGGTGAGATCCTGAGCCGTCCGGCTCGGCTTGGGGGAGTTCGATGGGTCAGAACCAGTCTTCGGGGACCGCGATCGGCGCGGCCGTCCTCGCCATCCTGTGCGGCATGCGGTACTTGTCCGAGGCGGGCACCTTCGTCGGGCAGCTCGCCTTTCTCGGGCCGGCTCCCCAGTACTTCGCCGGAACGGCGTGGAACGGGGTGCTGACGGCGACCCTGTTCGTGGGCGGCGTCCTGTTGCTGCTGCGCAGGACACTCGGCCGCACCCTGGTCGTCGCCGGGACGGCGCTCGCGATGGTGGCGACGTTGCTCGCGAACGGCGCGGTCCGCGCGTACTTCTTCGCCGAAGTGGACGGAGAGCCGCTGGTGACGGGTGAGGTGGTCGCGTTCCTCCTGTTCGTGATGACCTTCGCCGCGCTGGTGCTGTCGGTGCTCAGGCCGACTTCGGACTGGCTGGAGGGGCGGCGGCGTGACGACGAAGAGCCGTCGAAGCAGGATCGACTTCCCGGCTGGTAGCCCGGGGTGGAACGAAGATTCGGCAAAGGGGAGAAATGACTTTCCAGCACTACCCGCCACAGGGCGGCTATCCGGCACCCGGTGCCTATCCGCCCCCGGGCATGGCGAGGCAACCGAGCGGGGCGACCGGGATCATCGCCGGGGTCCTGGCGATCCTCGGCGGGCTCTGGTTCCTCGCCGGGGTCGTGTCCCATGTCGTCGAGCTTTCGCATTACGTCATTTCGTTCCTCGTGGTGGGGGCGGTGCTGGACTTCGTCAGCGCGGCTCTCCTGCTGGGCGGCGGGATCCTGCTGCTCGTACGCAAACGCGCCGGACGGGTACTCACCGTGATCGGGTCCGCGGGCGCGATCGGCTTCGTGGTGCTGACCTTCCTGTTCCGGGCGATCGGCTCGAGTTTCTACTTCTCGTACGGCGGCGTGATGCTGCATTTCGGCTTCGGCTGGCTTCTCTTCGTGGTGCTGATCCCGGCGATCGTGACCCTCGTGCTGGCGCTGATCCCGCCGACGGGACGCTGGCTGGCGGCCAAGGACACGGCCGCGCAGCCGCAGAACTTCGGGTATCCGCCGCAGCCCGGGTACCCGCCGGGTCCTGGCGCCCAGCAGCAGGGACAACCACCCGCGCAGTGGTGAGTTCAATCCCAGACGATGGGATCTCGAGTGGGTGGCCGTACCCTTGGGGGTATGGCCGACGATTACTCTCTGCTGGGCTTCGAGACGCGCGCGATCCACGCCGGGCAGACCCCTGATCCCCGGACCGGCGCGGTCATCGTGCCGATCTATCAGACCTCGACCTACGCGCAGGACGGCGTCGGCGGCACGCGCGAAGGTGACTACGAGTACTCCCGCACCGCGAACCCCACGCGCACCGCGCTGGAGGTCGCGCTCGCGGCGCTCGAAGGCGCGCGGCACGGTCTGGCGTACGCGTCGGGGATGGCGGCCAGTGACGTCCTGCTGAGGGCGACCCTGCGGCCCGGAGACCACCTCGTGCTCGGCAACGACGCGTACGGCGGCACTTTCCGGCTGATCGACAAGGTGCTCAGCCTGTGGGGCGTCGAGCACACGGTCGCCGACCTGGGGAACATCGCCGAGGTCCGCGCCGCGATCCGGCCGGAGACGAAGCTGATTTGGTGCGAGTCGCCGACGAACCCGATGCTGGGGATCGCCGACATCGCCGCGCTGGCCGAGGTCGCGCACGGCGCCGGCGCCCGCCTGGTCGTCGACAACACCTTCGCCACCCCGTACCTGCAGAACCCGCTGTCGCTGGGTGCCGACGTCGTCCTGCACTCGACGACCAAGTACCTCGGCGGGCACTCCGACGTCGTCGGCGGCGCGATCCTGACGAACGAGGACGAACTGCGCGAGCAGCTGTTCTACCTGCGCAACGCCGCGGGCGCGGTCCCCGGCCCGTTCGACGCGTGGCTGACCCTGCGCGGGATCAAGACGCTCGCGCTGCGGATGGAGCGGCACAGCGACAACGCCGAACTGATCGCCCGGATGCTGCTGAAGCACCCGAAGGTCGAGCGGGTCTACTACCCGGGTCTGCCGGAGCACCCCGGCCACGAGGTCGCCTCGAAGCAGATGCGGCGCTTCGGCGGGATGATCTCGTTCACCCACGTCGACGGCGAGCAGGCCGCTCTCGAGGCCGCGTCGAAGACGAAGCTGTTCATCCTGGCGGAGTCGCTGGGCGGGATCGAGTCGCTCATCGAGCACCCGGGCCGGATGACCCACGCGAGCACCGCCGGGTCCACCCTGGAGGTGCCGGACAACCTGCTGCGGCTGTCGGTCGGTATCGAGGACGGCAGCGACCTGGTCGCCGATCTGGCCAGCGCCCTGGGCTGACCGCCGCCGGGCCCGGAGAGTGAGCAAGGGACCTTTGCTGTCGTTCGCGTAGCCATGCTAAGCGAATGACAGCAAAGGTCCCTTGCTCCTTTCGCGCTGGTCAGCGCGGTGTGGTGGGAGGAAGCGCCCGGTTACGGGCGGAAGTTGCTGGGCGTGACACCGGTCTTCGCGTCCGCCTCGTGCGAAGTCCCCTGCGGCGCGGCGGGCAGCTCCGAGCCGTCGACGCAGCCGCCGACGAGCTCGATGTGGTTGTCGTGCCGGATGTACTGGCCGGGGTCCACGCAGCCGGCGCGGTCGACCGTGTAGACGGCGGCGCCGGTCAGCAGCGCGGCCGAGGTGAGTGCCAGCACGACCGGGAGCATCCCGGCGGAGCGGGTCGTCCGGACCCTGCCGATGTTCCCCCGTGCCATGTGTGCTCCCTGGTCGCCTTCGCCGACGCCGTCAAGAGTACCCGGACCGCGAACTTGTCACGTGACGTATCCGTCAGGTGGCATCTTCCGGTCGCGGATCGGCCTCGAACACTTGAGTCCTAAGTGGACGGACGGCCGGTGATCGCGGCGACCGCCAGTTCCCGTTCGGGCTCGCCGACCTCGGGCAGGGTGAACCGCAACGCCCGGATGTGGCCGAGGAGTTCGGGATCGGGAGCGACGTCGTGCTCGCGCAGGTAGTAGGCGACCGCGCCCGGCCAGTACCACCGGCCGTCCGTGCGGAAGTTCAACGGCACCAACGGTTCCCGGTCGGGGTCGAAGGCGTCGGCGTCGTAGGTCCGCGACGCCAGCACGACCGGCGCGCCGTCGAGGTACCTCAGCACCTGGTCCCGCTCGGCCGGGGACAGCGGCTCACGGTTCACCACCGGGCGGCCCGACTCGTCGAGGCCGTCGTGGACCCGCGGCGACTTCAAGGCTTCCGGTGTCTCCGCGGGTGGGGTGGCCACCGGCAAGGGCGCCAGCCCTGCCCGCTGCCGCAGCCACGGCGGGATGTACTGCTCGGTCCGCGGGAAGAACCGCAGTTCGTCCTGGAACCCGATCGGCGGCGGGGGACGCCGCCAGACCGGCTCCTGGTCCAGCATGAAATCGACGGAGGTGCCTTGAGCGGCGTCGAAGGTCAGCGTCGCGGCCAGCCAGGTGCCCTGGCCGGGCTGGTACATCCCGGCCCGCAGCGTGCCGAGGAGCTGGACCAGTTCCGGCGGTGCCGCGATCGGTTGCGTCGTTCCGTCCGGTCCGGTGATGAGCACGTCGGTTTCGAGATGCCTCCCGACGGCGCGGTGCTCGGTCCGCAGCCTTCGCCAGCCGGGCGGGGCCATCGACGCGAGGCCGTTGCCGATCTGGGCGACGATCTGCTGTTGCTGTTCCGGGCCGAGCGGCCCGGGCGGCGTGGTCATCGATGCTCCCCTCAGCTCCGCGGCGGCGGGGGCTGCGTCGTCGCCTGCGGGATCTCCACGAGGGAGCCGTCGGCGAGCAGGTCCGCGACCGACCTGGCGAGGACGTACGCGGTACCGCCGCCGGCCTGCTCGTACCAGGCGACGGCCGTACCGGTGATCGCGCGAACCGGTCGCACCAGCCGGTAGACGTGGTACTCCCGCTCCGCCCGCTCGGCTTTGTGCGACCGGTGGGTGAATTCGGTGCGGGCGGCGAACAGCGTGTTGCCCGACGGGTCGCCGTAGCGGTCCATCTCGGTTCCCGGCGGCAGCGTCACCAGCCGCTTCCCTTCGTACAGCGACAGCCCGCCGTCATCGCTCATCGGCTGGATCGGCCAGGCCGACGTCGGTCGCTTGGCGTCCGGAGGCAGTTCGTCGCGGAAGGCGGGCCGGTTCAGGTACAGGTGACCGGTGAAGTACCGCGCGGCCTCCCAGGCGGTGGCGAACTCGGCCCGGGCGAAGTGGTCTTCTCCCTGTGCCCAGAACACCGCCCAGCGGCCTTCTTCGGGAACGAGGCACCACGCGCCGTCCGCGACCTCGCCGATCCGGTAGCGGCTCGTGTCCAGTTCCAGCTCGATCGCGGCCTGACTCGCCGCGGCCAAAGCTTCTTTGGCCGCGATGTCCGCGTCGGAGTGTCCGGCGAGTGTCGCGACGGCGGCCCGGCCCGCCCGGTCGGCCAGCCAGTCCGGCACCATCCCGGCGTCACGGGGGAAGTCGGCGAGCTCCCGCACGAACGCCGAGGCGGGCGGTTCGCCGTCCCACGACGGTTCCTGGTCCCAGACGTAGGTCGACTCGATCCGCGAATCGAGGTGGACGTGCGCGGTGGTCTCGCTCCACGTTCCCCGGCCCGGCCGGTACATCCCGGCTCGCAGACGGGAAAGCAGTCCGGCCAGTTCCGGCCGCGGCGTCCACAGGTTCAGTCCGCCGTCGGTGGCCCGGCGGACCATCACCGAAAGCTCGGTGTAATCACCGACCGCGCGGTAGGTGATCATCACCTGCGACCAGTCCACCGGGCAGAAGTTGGTCACCAGGTTGGAGACCAGACTCCAGAGCTCGTCCTGTTCCTTGGCGCCGAAAGGTTCCTGTGCGGTGGTCATCGGTCTTCCTCCGCGGCTCCGGCCTCGGCCAGTTTCTCGTTCAGCCAGTCCGGGATGTGCGCCTCGTCGCGCGGGAACGCCTCGAGGTCACGCGCCCAGCCTTCGGTCGCGATCGACGGGTTCCACAGCGGATCCCAGTCGTAGTTGTACTTGACGTAGATCGTCCCCGGCGCGTCGATGATCACCCGCGACGAGAACCACGTTCCCTTGTCGGGTTCGTGCATCCCTTCGCGGAGCCGGAGCAGGCTCTGGCGCACCTCGTCGGGAATGAGCACGGCCGGGTTGGAGCCGTCCGCAAGCAGCACCGTCAGCGACAGGTCGTGCACGTCGATGTTGGCGAGGCACATCAGGTCGATGCGCCGCCAGCCCTCGGGAGCCGCGTCGACGAGGGCGATGCCCACGGCGTTCGTCAGCTCTTGCCGTTGCGTGGCGTCGATCGCCATCACGTACCGCCCCCTGCGCTAGGTGGCACATTCGGGAAACTCCGAATGCGCACGGTGCGGACCACGTTGCCGTCCGCGTCGGTCACATTCTCCACCCACCGCACCTGCAAGGTGTGCGGTGCCCGGTCGCCGTCCGCGCGCAGCGCGTACGTGTCGACCTGTTCGATGCTCCGGTTGAGCCCGTCCGTGTGCTTGGCCGGATCGAGGAAGTCGGACAGGTCGCTTTCGAAGGCGTACCAATGCGCGTCGCCGGCGGAGTGCAGACCCTGGTTCTGCGCCCGCCACTGGCCGAGCATGTTGAGCAGCTCGCCGGGACCGCGGAACTGGTTGCCCGCGATATGCCCGCCGTCGTACTTGTTGATGTTGCGGCCGGTCGGGTTGCCGTCGGCGTCCAGCTCCGGTTCCTTGCCTTCGACCCCGCCGCCGCGCTTCTGCGAGGATTCGTCGCGCCGGTCGATCTCGTGCTTGTCCGCACGCTCCAGGTCGTTGCTCGTGGCCGCGACCGTGTCGGTGTCGTAGGACCGCGTGCCGTGCCGGTTGCCGACCTCCGGGCCCGTCTCGTACACGAACCGTCCGCCGTCGACGTTGTAGACCATGTTCGGCTTCGGGTAGTTCAGGTCCGGGTGATGCGGCTGGTAGGTCTCGGCGAGCCGGATGTTCCCGTGTTCGTCGGTCCAGTAGACCGCGCGCTGCCTCGTGACGGTCTTGTCGCCGTCCTTGTATTCGCTCTCGACGACGTACCGCGAATTCGCTTCGAGAGGCGGCGTGTGCCTGTCGAAGAAGGATTCGCCCTTGCCGATGGTGACGTCGCGCCTCGTCGAACCCTCGAAATCCTGCGGGTTGCGCACATTGGGCGGGACCTCGGCGTCCGGGTCGATCCGCTGCACGAGCCGGACCTCCCCGATGTCGGCGCGCGGCATGTTGACGAGATCGGGATTGACCCGCGCGATCCGGCCGGATTCGACCTCGGCCCAGCGGACCCGGCCGTTGCCGTCGGTGTAGTAGGTGCCCCGGTAGTCGCCGTTGGTGTCGTGCACCCGGTAGGCGGTGTTCTTCTCCAGGTCCGTCCGGGCGACGAACGGCTGACCGGGCTTCGGCGGGTTGGGTGAGTCCGGATGACCCGGTCCGATGTCGACGTGCCTGTCCGCCGGGAAGTCGGGCCGGTGGAACCGGACGGCGGGCTCGGGGAGCCCGTCGGGACCGGTGCGGAACACCTGGTGCTCGCCGTCGATCTCCACCCGGTACGTCGTGTCCGGACGGGGGTGCAGAAGATCCGGGTTCGCCCGGTAGTCCGGGTTCGGCGAGCCGTCGGACAGCCGGTGCGGGACGTTCGGCTGGTTCGTGTCGATATGCGTGACCCGGCCGGTGCCGTCGGTGTGGTACGTCCCGCGCAGGGTGCCGTCGCTGTCGCGGACCTCGTAGCTGCGGTTGTTCTCGAGTCGCTGGTTCCCGGGGAACGGCTCGTCCGGACGAGGAGCCCTCGGCGCACCGGGCTCCGGGTTGTCCGGCCGCACCCGGACCGGCTCGCCGACGGACTCCGGCGTGAAGTCCGTGATCCGCTGCGGGTTCTGGCGGCGCTGCTGCTGCCGGTCCTCGTCCAGCAGATCCCGTTCTTGCTGACGGGATTCGGGATTCCGGTTCGGATGGTCGCGATCCGGCGGCTCGGTGCCCTGCCGGTCCGGTGTCGTGTTGTCGTCCGCGTCCGGTGGTTCGTCGCCGTCGCCGCGGCTGCGGGCGCTGTCGGCGTCCACGTCCTGCTTGTCGGCGTGCGTGGTGTCCGGGGTGAAGCCGTCGTCGCTCGCCCGGCGGGCGGTGCCGTCTGGGCTGTGGACGTCCCAATCGCCGTTCGGCGGGATCTTGGGCCGGGGGCGGCCGTCGGGGCCGATCTCGTAGTCGGACGAGAAGACGCGCCCGTTCGAGTCGGTCCACGCCGGTTTGCTCGGCGCCATCACCTCGGTGTCGAGTTCCCGCGACAGACGGCGCGCGAAATCGTTCGAGCCGGCGTCGCAGCCGATCAGCCGGATCGGGCGGCCGTCGTAATCCCCGTTGCGCCGCAGGATGTCCGCGAACTCTTCCGGGGTGTAGGTGCGGTTGCCGATACGGGCGTGGCCGTCCGGCGTGACGTGCACGTCGACGGTGTAGCGGCCGTCCGGATCCGGCTGGACCCGGTGCGGCAGGTCGCCCATGTCCGAGTCGCCGCGGTGGTACGAGCTGCCCGCGGGCGTGCTTTCGGAATGCCGCTGGTTGACCTCGTCCGGCGTCAGCGGACGATCCGGCTCGGCGTCGGGGCCGCGGTCGTGCGGCGAACCGTCGGGGTGGCCGTCCTGGCGCGGGCCGTGCCCGTCGGGGCCGTGGCCGTCCGGCGAGTGCGGCGGCCCGGAGTGGCCCCCGGGGCCTCGGCCGCCCGGACCGGTGTTGCCGGGACCCGTGCCGCCCGGCCGGTTGCCCGGGCCGTGGGTGCCGGGAGTGCCGGTGTGCGGCTGGGCGCCGGGGCCGAAGTCGTTGCCACGGGCGACCGGCTGCGGCTGATGCGGCTGGTTGGGCCGTCCGCCGGGGCCGGTCTGACCGGGACCGCGGCTGGGACCGGTGTGGGTGTCGGGTGTACGCGGGGCGTGCGGGTCCGGGGTGCGCGGCGAACCGGGCGTACCCGTCCAGCCGCCACCTTGCGGCCTGCCGCCGGGCGAACCCGGAGTGCCGCCGGGGGTGCCGCCCGGAGCGCCTTGGGGCGGCATGCCGCCCGCCATCGGCTGGCCCTGCGGCGGGACACCGGGCGAACCGTCGCCGCCGGAACCGCCGCGCTGCGAAGGCACGTGCGACGGGCCCGCGTCGCCGAGACGCGGTGCCGTCGGCGCGGTACCGCTGGTCGTCGTGCCGCTGTCGGTCGGCCTGGTGGGGCTGCCGCCGTCGTTGCCGCCGTGGTGACCGGGCGACGGGTCGGAACGAGGGGTGGGTGAACCGCCGCCGTCGCCGCCGTGCGTCCGGGGCGAGCCGCCGCCGTCGCCGGTGTGGCTCGGGGAGCCGCTGTCGGCACGGGTGTGCGGAGCGGGCGAGCCGCTGTCCGGTGTGTGGCTCGGGGACCCGCCGGTGTCCGTACGGGTGTGCGGGGCGGGGGAGCCGCTGTCGGGTGTGTGGCTGGGAGATCCGCCCGTGTCGGCACGGGTGTGCGGAGCGGGTGAACCGCCGTCGGCACGGGTGTGCGGAGTGGAGGAGCCGCTGTCCGGTGTGTGGCTCGGGGAGCCGCCGGTGTCCGCACGAGTGTGCGGGGCGGGGGAGCCGCCGTCCGGTGTGTGGCTGGGCGAACCGCCGGTGTCCGTGCGGTTCGGGCTCGGTGAGCCGCCGTCGGACCGGGTGTGCGGAGTCGACGTGTCGGAGCGGGCGGCGCTGGGGGAACCGTTGCCGCCCGTACCACCGTCCGAAGTGGACGGTCCGTCGCCGGTGCGGTCGGGAGAGCCGCCGTCGGACCGGGACGGCGAGCCGCCACCGTCCCTTGTGGACGATGAGCCGCCGCCGTCGCCGCGGGTGGTGCTCGACGGGCCGCCCGAATCGCCCGAGCTGCCCGTGTCGCCGCCGGAACCGTTCGAACCGTTGGAGCCGTCGCCCGAGCCGCTGCCGTCACCGGAGCCACTGCCGGAATCACCGGAGCCATTGCCGTCACCGGAGCCACTGCCGGAGCCGTCGCCGTTCGAGCCGTCGCCGGAGCCGCTACCACTGCCCGAACCGTCACCGTCCGGACCGTCCCCGGAACCCGAGCCGGAGCCGGAGCCGGACCCACCGGATCCGCCGCCGCTGCCGCCGCGCTGGATGAACCCGCCCGTCTTGATGTTCTTGGTGTTGATCACGTCCAGGCCGGTGACCTTGCCCGCGATCTTGCCGAAGATCTTGATGATCTTCTCGAAGACGTCGGCCAGCTTGCCGAGCAGCGGCGAGACCCGCCGCATCGCGTCGCACAGTTCCTTGAGCTTGTCGGCGATCTTCGCGGCCCACTTGGCGATCGCGGTGACGGCCTGCGCGACCACCACGGGCGTGCCGAAGCCGAGGGAGAACACGGTCTCCATGACCCACGCGATGAGCTTGCCGACCGCGTCCGCGATCAGCTGGCGGATGAACTCACGGACGAACGCGACGATCTCGCCGAAGATCATCACGACGGTGCTGATCGCGCCCGCGACCGTCGCCGCACCGCTGATCGCCTCGGCCTGTTCCGCGGCCTGCTTGCGGTACTGGTCGGCCGCCTCGCCCGTCCAGCCGGTCGTGCCGTTCTTGACCGCGTTCGAGAACTCGACCTGCGTGTCTTCCAGTTTCTTGGCGACGTTGCCCCAGGTTTCGGAGTACGACTGGATGACCGGCGGGTCGCCGGCGACGGCGTCCAGCATGTCCTTCAGCGGCTGCATGTGTTCCATCAGGAACGAGGCCACCGACGACATCAGGTAACCGAACGGGTCGATCGCCGCGCTGGCGAGCTCGCCCGCGAGGCTCAGCACACCGAGCCCGCCGCCGATCCAGTCGCCGTTCGAGATGCCGTTGAAGGCGTCCATGGCCGACTCGGCGACGCCGATGCCCGCCGCGTAGCCGTATTCGCTGTTCCCGGCCGTCAGCGGACCCGGGCCGTCGCCATCCGTCGGCGCCTTCGCGACGAGCGGGTTTCCCTCGGGCATCAGTCAGGCACCTGCGCGTTCTTGAACTCGGCGGCGAAGTTCTCGTCCTGCGTCTGGTAGGCGTTGGACGCGGACCGCACGTTGTTCGCCACCGCCGTCGCGGCCTCGACGGCCTTGGTCAGCGCGTTGATGCCGAACTCCTCGACCGGGTCGAGCATCATCCGGAACGGCTGGCAGATGATGCCGTACGCGTCGGTCGGCATGCTCACCTGCTGCGCGGCGTCGACCGCCGTGCGCAGGCCGTCGGCGATGCCGTCGATCTGCTTGGCGTGCGCGTCGAGGTCGGCGCCGAGCTCAAAACCCTTGCCTGCCATGGTTTCTCCCCTCTACCAGGCCGGATGGAACGGCTACGAAAGAATGCTGCCGCCGAAGTCGTCGTCATCGTCGTCCTGCGTGCGGCGGCGACGCGGGATCGGCTTCGGTTGGGGCGGGTTCGCCTGCGCCGGCGGCGGAGCGGGATCGTCCTCCTCCGGGCCGAAGCGGTGGTGCCGCTCGGGCTCCGGCGGTGCGAGGTCCTCCTCCGGCGGAGCTTCCGGGAAGGTGCTCTGCGCCTCCGCGATCACCCTGTTCGCCGTCTCGTCGTTCGTGCCGACGGTCTCGGCCATCGCCGCCTGCAGCAGTTCCGGGATCCGTGACTGCGCGAGCTGGACGAGGCGCATGACCTGCGCCGAGACCTCCGCCATCCGTTTGCCGCTCGCGGCTTCGGAGATGACGAGGTTCGTGAGGAGGCCCTTCGAGTCGATCGTGACCTCGATGGTGTTGTCCTTCGACCGCTCGGTCACGGTCTGACCCTGCATGCGGGCGGCCATCGCCTGATAGCGCGCGGCGGTCTCCTGGATCTGCTTCGTCCAGTTGTCCACCATGCGTTCGCTGGCGTCGACGTTGTCCGGCATCGGGACCCTTCCAAGCTGCGTGCTGACGTCTTCACACTGACGGTCCGGAGAGGCCTCCGGTTCCGGGTGCGCTCGAAGTTTAGTTCCCGTCCGGTGTACCACCCTCCGCCGACAAAGTCGGCCCCGTCACGTAGCGAAAGGGCCCTCCACCGCACGAAGTGCGATGAAGAGCCCTTTCACGCCCTGCGAACTGCCGGGTCAGAGGTTGCCTCGACGCTCCTGCTCACGCTCGATGGCTTCGAACAGGGCCTTGAAGTTGCCCTTGCCGAAGCCGAGCGAACCGTGCCGCTCGATGAGCTCGTAGAACACCGTCGGGCGGTCGCCGATCGGCTTGGTGAAGATCTGCAGCAGGTAGCCGTCCTCGTCGCGGTCGACCAGGATGCGGTGCTCCTTGAGCTTCTCGATCGGCACCCGGACCTCGCCGATCCGCGCGCGCAGCTCCGGGTCGTCGTAGTAGGAGTCCGGGGTGTCGAGGAACTCGACGCCCGCCGCGCGCATCGCCTTCACCGTCGTGACGATGTCGTTGGTGGCCAGCGCGATGTGCTGGCAGCCCGCGCCGCCGTAGAACTCGAGGTACTCGTCGATCTGCGACTTCTTCTTCGCGATCGCCGGCTCGTTCAGCGGGAACTTGACGCGGTGGTTGCCGTTGGAGACCACCTTGCTCATCAGCGCCGAGTACTCGGTCGCGATGTCGTCGCCGACGAACTCCGCCATGTTCACGAAGCCCATGACGCGGTGGTACCAGTCGACCCAGTAGTCCATCTTGCCGAGTTCGACGTTGCCGACACAGTGGTCGACGGCCTGGAACAGTCGCTTCGGCGCGCCTTCGGGCCGGACGATCTTGCTCTCGCGCGGCTCGTAGCCGGGCAGGTAGACACCGGTGTACTTCGACCGGTCGATCAGCGTGTGGCGGGTCTCGCCGTAGGTCGCGATCGCGGCGATGCGGACGGTGCCGTGCTCGTCGGAGACGTCGTGCGGCTCTTCGAGGACGGTGGCGCCCTGCGCGCGGGCGTGGTCGATGCACTTGTCGACGTCGGCGACCTCGAGGGCGAGGTCGATGACGCCGTCGCCGTGACGGCGGTGGTGGTCGAGCAGCGCGGAGTCGGGCTTGACGCCCCCGGTGATCACGAAGCGGGCCGAGCCCGACTTCAGCACGAACGACTTGCGCTCGAAGTTGCCGGTTTCGGGGCCGGAGTACGCGACGAGCTGCATGCCGAACGCGACCTGGTAGAACCAGGCGGTCTGCGTGGCGTTGCCCGCGATGAACACCACCGCGTCCATCGACTTCACCGGGAAGGGGTCGGTCGAAGAGTCGTGGTCGACGAGGCCGACGAGCTGACGCAGCTGGTCGTAGCTCACGTCGTCAAGAGCACCCTGGGGTTCCACTGTGTGCGTCATGCCCTGAAGCATCCGAGGGCGTGACAAAATGTGCAATGGTCAAAGATTTTGCTGCGCACTATGTCCAGTGAGAGGGCGGGAGACGCAGTCAAAGTGGGCAACCTGCGTAGGAGGTAGGCACGATGTCGGACTCGCTCGACGAACTGGACGCGCGGCTGCTGCTGTTGCTCACCGACTCGCCCCGGCTCGGCGTGCTCGAATGCGCCCGCCGTCTCGGCGTCGCGCGGGGCACCGTGCAGGCGAGGCTGGACCGGTTGACCGAACGTGGGATCCTCGGCGGGTTCCCGCCCGAACTCGACCTCGCGGCGATGGGATACGGCCTCACCGCGTTCGCCGTCCTGGAGATCGCGCAGGGCAGGCGGGCCGAGGTCGCGGAGGCGCTGTCCGCCATCGACGAGGTGTGCGAGGTCCACGCGACGACCGGGCAGGGCGATCTCTTCGTGCGGATGGTGGCGCGCAACAACGACGACCTGCAGCGGGTGGTGGACGAGGTGGTCGGCGCGCCGTACGTGCGGCGGACCTCGACGTCGATCGCGTTGTCGACGCCGGTTCCGCCGCGCGTACGGCCGCTGCTGGAACGGCTGGCGAGGAGCTAGCCCACCTGGCTCAGGTACCGCTTCGCCGACCGCTGGACCGCCTCGTGCCCGTCGGTGCGGATGATCGCGTCCCACCAGGCGCCGTAGATCGCCTCGAACGCGTACGGTTCGAGCAGTTCGGCCGCGCGGCGGACGACCTCGGGGCGCTCCGGGATCAGGTTCGGGTAGCTGTACATCATGCCGACGAAGCGACGGTCCGGGATGACCTGCAGGATGTCGCCCGAGAGCACCGCGCCGCGGCCGTTCTCCCCGCCCGGCCAGTGCAGCACCGTCCCGCCGGCGAAATGCACGCCGAGGTTGATGAGCCGCAGGTCGGGGGCGACGTCGAGGGTCGTCCCGCTCCACAGCTTGATCGCCGGATCCGGCCTGCCGATCCACTGCTGGTCGCCCTCGTGCAGGTAGACCGGCACGTCGAAGGCGTGGGCCCATTCGACCATGGTGGTGTAGTAGTGCGGGTGGCTGATCGCGATGCCGGTGAGGCCGCCGAGGTCACGGACCTTGGCGACGAGGTCGTCGTCGATGAAGCCCGCGCAGTCCCACAGGAAGTTGCCGGATTCGGCCTTGACCAGCAGGGCGCGCTCGCCGATGGCGAAGTTGGGAGTGGACCCGACCCCGATGAGGCCGGGGCCCTGCTCCTCGATACGTGCCTGATACGTCCCGCTCGCTCGGACGGCGTTCAGATCGGTCCAGCGCTGTCCGGCCTGCGGGACGTACTGACGTTCGTCCTCGCAGATCGGGCAGTCCGACCGGGGCTCCGCGTACTGCATGCCGCAGGCGACGCAGATGGGTAGTTCGCTCATCGTTTCCCTCCAGAATTCTCCGGAGGTCACGCTAACGGCTCATATGCGCGCCCGGCCATGGAGCCGGGCGCAGTGTCGATTGTCGCGCGCTGACGAAAACTCGCCGAAGAGGCGCCGGTTCGCAGTCGAACTCGCGCTGCGTGGAGGGCGCCTCTTCATCGAGTTTCCGGGGCCTTCGGCCGCAAAGCGGCGCGCGACGGGTGAAGTCTCCGTCGGGCGCTGGGCGCCCTTGGGGAGACCGGCGGCGCACTTACTTGCCGGTGTACGGCACGGCCTTCACGAGCGTCACCTTTTGGATGCTGCCGTTGGGCAGCTCGTACTCGCGGGTCTCGCCCTCTTTGGCGCCGAGCAGCGCCTTGCCGAGCGGGGACTCCGGCGAGTAGACGTCCAGGTCGCCCTCGGTGCCCTCTTCACGGGTCGCCAAGAGGAAGTTCTCGTCCTCGTCGTCACCGTCGTAACGCACGGTGAGGACCTTGCCCGGTCCGGCGCTGCCGTCGTTGGCGGGCGGCTCGCCCACCTTGGCCGAGCGGAGGAGCTCCTGGAGGTGGCGGATGCGGGCCTCGTGCTGGCCCTGCTCCTCACGGGCGGCGTGGTAGCCGCCGTTCTCCTTGAGGTCGCCCTCTTCCCGGCTGTCGTTGATCTTCGCAGCGATGACCGGGCGGAGCTCGATGTAGTGGTCGAGTTCCTGCTTGAGCCTGTCGTAGGCATCCTGGGTCAGCCAGGTCACCTTTGTGTCGCTCACGGTCACCATCTCCTAGTAGGGCCTGCCAGGCTTGGGTGTACAAGCCGGCCACCGGACCGGCATGGCGCGCCGGCCTGGCTGAGATAAAGGAAAAACACGGCCCGTCTTGGGCCGTGCCGGTAGATCAGAGTAACACGGCGCGAGGTATCGCCGCCGGTGGAATTCGGTCGCGCCTCGGCGTTGGGCGCCTGTTTCACCCCGTTGGCCGCTATGGCCTTGACAGGTACCGTGGTACGTCGTATGAGCATCCGAAGATATCAGCCGTGACCGGCTTTCCGATGCTCTTGATGGTGGTCGTCACCCGGCTGTTCTTCGAACCAGGCTGAACGAGGACCTCTTTACGGCCGCTTTCCGCGCCGGCCTTGTCACGGACCCGGACGACGCACACGCCGGGACGGTTCACATCGTCCCTGGTCACGTTGATGGTGATCTCCATCGCGTCGCCCGGCTTCTCGGAGAACGAGACGCGTTCGCCCTCGATGGGCGCGCTGCCGAAGTTCGTGTACGCGACATAGGCGATCCCACCGCTGACCAGCAGCGCGACCAGGGCGAACACCAGGCGCCGCCAGCGGGCGGGCTTCGCGGCGCGGGTCTTGCCGTACCGGTCTCCTGGCACGTCCGTCCGGGTGCTTTCCGCGGTGGGAGCGTCCTGTCCCGTGCTCAACCCGGGCCTCCCGGTTGGTGTCGTCGTGCTCGCAGGGACAATGGGGGCGTATGCGAGTGGTTCCCCTCGAGTATCCGCGCCCGGCCGGGCGAGCCGTCAGGCAGGGTCTGGAGGGGAATAGGGAACGAGAAGGGGACGTTCGGAGCATGGTGTCTGCCGAGGAACCGCCGAAGTCACGCCTCCGCCTGATGGCGGTGCACGCGCACCCCGACGACGAGTCGAGCAAGGGTGCCGCCACCATGGCCAGGTACGCCGCCGAGGGGCACGAGGTCATGGTCGTGACCTGTACCGGTGGCGAAGCGGGCAGTGTGCTGAACCCGGCCATGGACCGTCCCGAAGTACTGGCCAACATGACCGAGATCCGCCGGGAGGAGATGGCCCGCGCGGCCAAGATCCTCGGCGTGAGCCACACGTGGCTCGGGTTCATCGACTCGGGGCTGCCCGAGGGCGACCCGCTTCCCCCGGTCCCCGAAGGCTCGTTCGCGGTCATCCCGCTCGAAGAGTCCACCGGCGCCCTGGTGAAGGTCATCCGCGAGTTCCGCCCGCACGTGATCGTCACCTACGACGAGAACGGCGGGTATCCGCACCCCGACCACATCCGCACGCACGAGATCTCGGTCGCGGCCTTCGACGCCGCGGGCGAGGCGGAGCGGTACCCGGAGGCGGGCGAGCCGTGGCAGCCGATGAAGCTGTACTACGTGCACGGGTTCTCGCGCGCCAGGATGACCGTGTTCCACGAGGCCCTGCTCGCGCGCGGCCTGGAGTCGCCGTACGAGGAGTGGCTCAAGTCGTGGGACCCGGACAAGGCCGACGTCATGGAGCGGGTGACCACGCGCGTCGAATGCGGCGAGTACTTCGAGCAGCGTGACGAGGCGCTCAAGGCGCACGCCACCCAGATCGACCCGAACAGCCGCTGGTTCGCCGTCCCGCGCGACCTGCAGCGCGAGGTCTGGCCGACCGAGGAGTACGAGCTGGTCCGCTCACTGGTGGACAGCACCCTGCCGGAGGACGATCTGTTCGCCGGCTTGAAGGAGGGTTAGATGAGTTTCGTGGTGCCGGCGTTCGCCGTCATTCCGGTGACGGTGTCGTCGCAGTTCCTGGCGCAGCAGCCCGGCAACGGCGACAACGGCGGCCAAGGTGAGGACTTCGGCAAGTCGTCGCCGGTGGGTTTCCTGATCCTGATCCTGTTCCTGATCGCCGTCGGGCTGCTGGTGCGGTCGATGACCAAGCACCTGAAGCGGCTGCCGGAGAGCTTCGACGAGCCCGCCTCCGCTTCGGAGGCTCCTGCTGAGGAGGCCACCGAGGCGCCGAAGGCCGACGCGGAGGCGCCCGCGGCGAAGGCCGAGAAGCCGACCGCCAAGTCCGACTGAAGTGTCATGAAAGGGTCGTTCAGGACATAAAGTGTCCTGAACGACCCTTTCATGACATTCGGGAAGCGCGTCAGAGGCGCGGGTCGACCGGATCCGACTCCAGCGCCAGCACAGCGAATACGCACTCGTGCACCCGCCACAGCGGTTCCCCGCGCGCCAGCCGCTCCAGCGCCTCGAGCCCCAGCGCGTACTCCCGCGACGCCAGTGCCCGCTTCCGGTTGAGACCCCGCTTGCGAAGGCGCGAGAGGTTCTCCGGCAGCGTGTAGTCCGGCCCGTAGATGATCCGCAGGTACTCGCGTCCGCGCACCTTCACGCCGGGCTGAACCAGCCCGCGCGCGCCGCGAGTCAGGTTCGCCGCCGGTTTGACGACCATGCCTTCGCCACCCGCGCCGGTCAACTCCAGCCACCACTCGACGCCGCGTGCCACCGACGCCGGGTCGGTGGTGTCGACGGCCAGCGTCCGCGTGCGGGTGAACCGGTCGCCGGTGAGCCGGTCCAGCAGCGAAAGATGCCACTCGTGCGGCCGGTCGTGGTACGCGTGTCCCTCCGACGCCAGGATCTGGAACGGCGCCAGCCGGACACCGTCGAGACCGTCGGTCGGCCAGCAGTAACGCCGGTACGCCTGCCGGTACGCGTCCACAGTGGACTCGCGAGTCCTGGTGCGTGCCAACAGTTCCGACACGTCGATCCCGCGAGCGGCGGCCGCGTCCAGTGACGCGACGGCGGCGGGCAGCACGGACTGCGCCGCCGCGCCGACGGCCGCGTACTGGCCCGAGATCAGCGATCCGGCCTTCGCGCTCCACGGCAGCAACTCCGCGTCGAGCAGCAGCCAGCCGGTGTCCAGTTCCTCGAACAGGTCTGACGCCGCTTCCCGCACATCGGCGAGCAGCCGCGCGTTCTGGTCCGGAGCGAAGAACGGACGGCCGGTGCGGGTGTAGACCGCGCCGGGTCCCTGGATCCCGAACCGCGCGGGAGCCACGTCGTCGTCACGGCACACGAGCACGACGGCCCGCGAACCCATGTGCTTCTCCTCGCACAGGACGTGATCGACACCCGCCGCGCGGAACTCGGCGAAAGCCTCTTCGGGATGTTCCAGGTAGCCGTCCGTGGCGGACGTCGAACACGGCGCCATGGTCGGCGGAAGGTACGGCAGCCAGCGCGGGTCGACGGCGAAGCGGCTCATCACCTCCAGTGCCGCCGCCGACTGCTCGGCGGAGACACCGACCCGGCCGTGGTGCCGGGTCTCGACGATCCGCTTCCCGGTGACGTCACCCAGTTCCAGCACCGCGGGCTCGCGTCCGCCCAGCGGCCGCGCCGGTTCGAGCGGCCGGGTCGGTTCGTACCAGACCTTCTTCGCCTTGACCGAGACGACTTCCCGCTCCGGGTAACGTAAAGCGGTCAGCTTGCCGCCGAACACGCAACCGGTGTCGAGACACATGGTCCCGTTGATCCACTCCGGCTCCAACGTCGGCGTGTGTCCATAGAGGACCATCGCCTTGCCGCGGTAGTCGCGCGCCCAGGGCAATCGCACCGGCAAGCCGTACTCGTCGGTCTCACCGGTGGTGTCGCCGTAGAGCGCGGTGCTCCGCACCCGGCCGGACGCGCGTCCGTGGAACTTCTCGGGCAGGCCCGCGTGCGCCACGACGAGCTTGCCGCCGTCGAGGACGTAGTGCGCGATGAGTCCTTCGCAGAAGGCGTGCGCCTTCGCGCGGAAGTCCTCGTCCTGCGCCGAAAGCTGCTCCAGCGACTCCGCGAGACCGTGCGTGGTCTTGACCTTGCGCCCGTTCAGCGCGCGGACCAGTTTCTGTTCGTGGTTCCCGCAGACGACCAGCGCGCTGCCCGCCTCGGCCATCGCCATCACGCGACGCAGCACGCCCGGCGTGTCGGGGCCGCGGTCGACGAGGTCGCCGACGAACACGGCGGTCCGTCCCTCCGGGTGCACGCCGTCGACGTAGCCCAGTTCGACGAGCAGTTCGTCCAGTTCCTCGCGGCAACCGTGGACGTCGCCGATGACGTCGAACGGTCCGGTGAGGTCGCGACGGTCGTTGCGCAGCGGCTCGACGACGATCTCCGCTTCGGCGATCTCGGCCTCGCTCCGCAACACGTGCACGCGACGGAAACCCTCGCGCTCCAACGACTTCAGCGAGCGGTGCAGTTCGCCGCGCTGACGCCGGACGACGTGCTCGCCGAAATCGCGGTCCGGCCGGGCCTCGTTGCGTTCCTGGCAGACCTTCACGGGCAGATCGAGCACGATCGCCGTCGGAAGGACGTCGTACTCCTTCGCCAGCTTCAGCAGGCTCGCCCGCGACGCGCGCTGGACGTTCGTCGCGTCGATGACGGTGATCCGTCCCGCTTCGAGCCGCTTCGCCGCGACGTAGTGGAGCACGTCGAAAGCGGCGCCCGAAGCGCTCTGATCGTTCTCGTCGTCGGCCACCAGGCCGCGGAAGTAGTCGCTGGAGAGCACCTGCGTCGGCGCGAAATGCGTCCGCGCGAAGGTCGACTTGCCGGAGCCGGAGGCGCCGACGAGCACGACGAGGGACATGTCGGGAATGGTCAGTTTCATGCCACGGCCTCCTTTCGAGACGTGAAGACCGCCATCTGGGTCGGCGGTCCTGATTCCTGGGACTCCTGTCCCACCGGCAGGTGGCGGACGTCGTAGCCGCGCCGTGCCGCGACTCCTTCGGCCCACGTGCGGAACTGCTCGCGTGTCCACTCGAAACGGTGGTCGGCGTGCCGGAACCGGCCTTCTTCGAGGAATTCGAAGTGCCGGTTGTACTCGGCGTTCGGCGTCGTGACGAGGACCGTCCGCGGCGCGGCGACCCCGAACACGGCGTGCTCCAGCGCGGGCAGGCGCTCCTCGTCGACGTGCTCGATCACCTCCATCAGCACAGCCGCGTCGTAACCGGCCAGCGACGGGTCCGCGTAGGTCAGCGCGGACTGCTTCAGGGTGATCCGCGTCTTGTCTTTCAGCCGCTTGTCGGCGATGTCGAGCGCGCTCGTGGACACGTCGACACCGACGATCTCGGTGAACGACGGCTCCTTCTGCAGCACGCGCAGCAACGCGCCACCACCGCAGCCGAGGTCGAGCACACGCCGCGCGCCCGCCGCCCGGAGCGCCGCGAGCACACTGCCCTGACGCTGGACGGCCAGCGGTTCGGGCCGGTCCGGCTGCTCGGTGACCCTGGCCTCGGCCTCAGCGGGAACGTCGTCCGCCTCGGCGAGCCGGCCGAGCGCGTACGAGACGATCGGGCGGCGGCGTTCGAGGTACCGGTTGGTGATCAGGTCGCGTTCCGGATGCGCGCCGAGCCAGCCTTCGCCGACACGCAGCAGCTTGTCCGCTTCGTCCTGGCCGATCCAGTAGTGCTTGTCGCCGTCGAGCGCGGGCAGCAGGACGTACAGGTGCCGCAACGCGTCGACGACACGCTGGGTGCCGGTCAGCCGGAGATCGACGTAGCGGGAATCGCCCCACTGCGGGAACTCGGGATCGAGCGGGACGACCTTCGCCTCGACCTGCCAGCCGAGCGGTTCGAAGAGTTTGTGGACGACCTCGGCGCCGCCGCGCGCGGTCAGCGACGGGACCCGGATCTCCAGCGGGAAACGCTCGTCGACCAGCTCCGGCCGGTTCGCGCACCGGCCGGCCAGCGCCGTGGTGAAGGCGGCCCGCAGCGCCACCGCCAGATACGAGCCACCCGCGTACGGGCGGTCGTTGACGTACTGGGTCAGCGACGTGCCGCCACCGCGCACGAGGTCGACCGGGTCGATCTCGACCAGCAGGGAAACCGTGCAGCGCTCGTCGGACGCCTCCGGGTAGAAGACGTGCGCCGTCCCGGCCGAGAGCGTGAGCGATTGCGCCTTCTCCGGATGCTTGTGCAGGAGAAAGCCGAGGTCGGTGGCCGGGTTCCGGGTGGTGGTCATGGTCAGGAGCACCGGACGAGTGTCGCGCAGACGGCCGTTCTGCGCCCCCGCTTTTCCGCATGCGACCCTGGTGACATGTCGAACCGCCTGAAGGCCGCGACCAGTCCGTACCTGCTGCAGCACGCCGGGAACCCGGTGGACTGGTGGCCCTGGGGCGAGGAGGCGCTGGCCGAGGCGAAACGGCGGAACGTGCCGATCCTGCTTTCGGTCGGCTACGCGGCCTGCCACTGGTGCCACGTCATGGCGCACGAGTCCTTCGAGGACGAAGCCACCGCGACACTGATGAACGCGAACTTCGTCAACATCAAGGTGGACCGCGAGGAGCGCCCGGACATCGACTCGGTGTACATGGCGGCCACGCAGGCGATGACCGGTCAGGGCGGCTGGCCGATGACGTGTTTCCTGACGCCGGAGGGTGAGCCGTTCCATTGCGGCACTTACTATCCGCCGTCGCCGCGCCCGGGGATGCCGTCGTTCTCGCAGCTGCTCGTCGCGGTCGCCGAGGCCTGGGGCGAGCGGCCGGACGAGCTGCGTTCCGGTGCCCGGCAGATCATCGCCCACCTCACGGAGAAGAGCGGGCCGCTGCCCGAGTCCGTTGTGGACGGTGCGGCGCTGGACGCCGCGGTCGCCACGCTGCGCAAGGAGTTCGACACCGGGAACGGCGGCTTCGGGGGAGCGCCGAAGTTCCCGCCGACGATGGCGTTGAACTTCCTGCTCCGTCACCACGAGCGCACCGGAGCCGACCTCGCCATGGTCGAGCACACCGCCGAGACGATAGCGCTGGGCGGGCTGAACGACCAGCTCGCGGGTGGGTTCGCGCGGTACTCGGTCGACGCGCGCTGGGAAGTGCCGCATTTCGAGAAGATGCTGTACGACAACGGTTTGCTCCTGCGGTTCTACGCGCAGTTCCACGGCGTGACCGGGCACGGGTACGCGCGGCGGGCGGTCGAAGAGACGGCGGAGTTCCTGCTGCGCGACCTCGGGACGGCCGAGGGCGGTTTCGCCGCGTCGCTCGACGCGGACACCGATGGCGTCGAAGGGCTCACCTACGTCTGGACGCCGGCGCAGCTCGCCGAAGTGCTCGGCGACGAGGACGGTGCTTGGGCGGCCGAGCTGTTCCAGGTGACCGAACGGGGCAATTTCGAGCATGGCGCCTCGACGCTGCGGCTGCGTGAACCGCATCCAGAGGACGAAACGCGTTATGAGCGAGTCCGCCGTGCGTTGCTTGCCGCGCGAAACGAGCGTCCCCAGCCCGCCCGCGACGACAAGGTGATCGCCGCCTGGAACGGGCTCGCGATCGGCGCGCTCGCCAAAGCCGGTTCGCGGCTCGATCGTCCACAGTGGATCGAAGCGGCGGCTCGCGCGGCGGCTTTCCTGATGGACACCCATTTCGTGGCCGGACGCCTGCGCCGGACCTCCCGCGACGGCGTCGTCGGCACGACGGCCGGGGTGCTGGATGACTACGCGTGCCTCGCCGAGGGGCTGCTCGAACTCCACCAGGCGACCGGGGAACCGCGATGGCTCGCGGACGCCATCACGTTGCTGGACCTCGCGTTGGCCCATTTCGGTGTCCCGGACTCGACGGGTGCCTACTACGACACCGCCGACGACGCGGAAGTCCTGGTGCAGCGGCCTTCCGACCCGACCGACAACGCGAGCCCCTCGGGAGCCTCGGCCTTGGCGAACGCCTTGCTGACCGCGTCGGTCCTCGCCGGGCACGACCGGGTGGGCCGCTACCGCGAGGCGGCCGAGCAGGCGCTCGCCCGGGCGGGACGGCTCGCCGCCCACGCGCCGCGGTTCGCCGGGCACTGGCTCACCGTGGCCGAAGCGGCCGCCGCCGGACCGGTGCAGGTCGCCGTCGTCGGCCCGGATGCCGCTTCACGCGCGGATCTGCTGGCCGCGGCCGTCGCGTCGTTGCCGGACGGTGCCGTCGTCGTGAGCGGGACCCCGGATGCCGAAGGGGTGCCGCTGCTGGCCGATCGGCCGCTGGTCGACGGCGCCGCCGCCGCGTACGTGTGCCGCGGGTACGTGTGCGAGCGGCCCGTCACCACCGCCGAGGAGCTGCGGTCTCAGCTCACCAGTCCCACGACATAGGGGCGAAGGCGCCGCCGCCCGTCTGCGGTGCCCCGACCGGCTTCACCGCGACCTGTGGCTTCGGCTTGGCCGACGTGGTCTTGGTGGGTTTCGGTGGCTTCGTGGTGGTCGGTGGCTTCGTGGTCGGCGGCGTTCCGATGATGGTGAAAGTGCGGGAAGTCTTCGTGCCATCCGAGCAGGTGAATGTCGCCACGTACTTGCCCGGTGTCTTGCCGACCTTGCCGTAGCCCGCGGCCTTCCCCCAGTTGCCGCCGATCGTCCACTGCAGCGGCGCCGCGAACCCCGGCGATGTCACCGGGGTCGCCGGTCCGCAGCCGCCCATCGCGGCCTTCGTCTCGGCATAGATCTGCCCGCCGGGTTCGACTTCGGTCGGGGCCAAGAACCAGGACACGTCCTTGGCCTCCGCCGCCGCCGGCACGACCACGCCGAACTGGGCCGCTCCGAGCACGAGAGCGCCGATCATGGCTTTCTTCAACATGAGGTCCCCTTCCCTGTCGACTGCTGGTGGGAACACGTCCGCGCAGGTCATCAGGTTGCCCCGGGTTTTCGCCCGGGGAGAACACGCGTGCGTTTCGCCTGTTGCGGGCGTAGCGTCGGCAGCGTTGTAATCATGTAATCGAGGAGGCGAGGCGGATGGGACGCGGAAGCTGGAAAGGCCGGGGTGGCTGGCAGCAGGCGGACATCCCGGCGGCGGACGACGCGGCCGCGTGGTTCGGCGGCAGGCTCCCCGAGGGCTGGTTCACCGGAGACCCCGAGGTCACGGTGGATCGCGAAGAGATCGTCATCGTCGGCGAACTCCAGCCGCTCACCGGCGAGTACGCCGACGACGCGGCCCGCGCGGCGGCCGAGGACGGCCGGATCAGCCGGTTCCGCGAGGAGACCCGCGACGAGCGGATCGAGATCGCGCGCCAGGCCGAGCACCGTTATCAGCGCAAGGTCGCGTGGGGCGCGAGCCTCGGCGGCACACGGCGGCTGTTCACCACGCATTCGGCGCCGGTCATGACCAGGCTGCGGCAGCCGGAACGCCTGGTCCTCGACACCCTCGTCGACGCGGGTGTCGCCCGGTCCCGGTCGGAGGCGCTCGCCTGGGCGGTCCGGCTGGTCGGGGAACACGCGGACGCCTGGCTCGCCGAGCTTCGGGAGGCGATGACCAAGGTCGACGATCTCCGCTCACAGGGACCGGACCTTTCCTGAGGCCGGGGTCCGCCCGTAGAGTCGGGATTCCGCCGTCTTCACCGAAGTCCTCTTGCGAAAGAAGGCGTCATGGACGGCAGATTCTCCCGGCGTTGGCTCATCAAGGGCGGTCTCGCGGTGGCCGCGAGCCCACTGCTCGCGCCCACCGCCTCGGCGGCCCCGGCCCTTCCCTGGCCCGCCGCCAATGACATCGTCGCGCGGACGAAACGGCCGGTCTTCCCGGACCGGACGTTCTCGGTGCTCGACTTCGGCGCCAAAGGTGACGGGAAGACCGACAACACCGCGGCGATCAGGAAAGCGATCGAGACGGCCAACGCGCGCGGCGGCGGACGCGTCGTCGTGCCGAGGGGCACCTTCGTCACCGGTGCGGTGTACCTCAAGAGCAACGTGGACCTGCATCTCGCGGCGGGTGCCGTACTCGCTTTCGGTTCCGACGCCTCGAAGTTCCCGAACGTGCTCACCCGCTACGAGGGCATCGAGTGCGTGAACCGGTCGCCGATGATCTACGCGTACAAGGAATCCAACATCGCCGTGACCGGGAAGGGCACCCTCGACGCGGCGGGCACGGCGTCCTGGAACAAGGGCAAGGACCGCGAGTACCTGGAATCGTTGGTGGCCAAGGGAATCCCGCCGGAGCGGCGGATCGTTCCCGGCTCCGGGCACGCCATGCGCTCCACGTTCGTCGAGCCGTACTCGTGCGACACCGTGCTCATCGAAGGAATCACGCTCAAGAACCCGATGTTCTGGCAGCTGCATCCGACGCTCTGCCGGAACGTCACGATCGACGGCGTCCGCACGGACGCGAGCACCGCGCATTCCAACACCGACGCCTGCGATCCGGAGTCCTGCGACCACGTCGTGATCGTGAACTCCCACCTCGGCGCGCACGACGACAACATCGCGCTGAAATCGGGCCGGGACGCCGACGGCCGCAGGGTCGGCGTGCCGTGCCAGAACATCGTCGTCGCGAACTGCGTGATGGACGGCAACTGGGGCGCGATCACCTGCGGCAGCGAACAGACCGGCGGTATCCGGAACGTCTACGCGCACAGGCTCACCGTCACCGGCGAGACGAAGTACGGGCTGTACGTCAAGTCGAACACCTTGCGCGGCGGATTCACCGAGAACGTCAATCTCGACAGCGTCTCCGGCACGTTCGTCCGTTCGGCCGTGTACGTGCTGCCGGACTACAACGGACAGACGGGCGAGCATGTGCCCCGGTTCGGGCCGTTCACCCTCAGCCGTTCGACCGGTACGAAATGCGGGCAAGCGGCGTTCAACATCCGAGGGTTGCCCAACTCACACGTTCGGGGGCTGCGGGTGAGCGATTGCCGCTTCGACGGCGTCGCGAACACGGAGAACACCCTGAAACACGTCGACGACCTGCGGTTCGAGAACACGACGATCAACGGGGAACCGGTCTGATTCGTCCTGCGCTTCCCGATGCGGTGCGGCAGGCTGAACGCAGACCGCACCGCATCGGAGGAATCGTGGACACACCAGGACTTCCCGCGAAGATCGACCCGGACGTGCTGACCACCGTCCTCGATGGACGGTGGGCCGGGCTCCGCCGCGCGGTGCGCGCGCAGATGGCCGCGGAGGTCTTCGAAGACCCTGTCGACGTCGACACCGAAACGCATCGCGCCCAGGTGCTCGAATGGCTGCGGCTGCTCGCCCGCACCGACCGGCCGGGGCTCGGCTTCGACCCGGCGTACGGCGGTGGCGGAGACGTCGGCGGCGCGTTGACGTCGTTCGAGATGCTGGGCTTCGGCGATCTCTCGCTGATGGTGAAGGCCGGTGTCCAATGGGGTCTGTTCGGTGGCGCCGTGCAGCTGCTGGGCACCGAACGCCACCACGAGCGGTATCTGCGCGACATCAAGGATCTGGAGCTGCTGGGCTGTTTCGCGATGACCGAGCACGGCCACGGCTCGGACGTCCAGCATCTGCGCACCACCGCGACCTACGACCCGGCGACGCGCGAGTTCGTCGTGCACACGCCGGACCGCGGCGCGATGAAGGAATACATCGGCAACGCCGCCCGCGACGGCGAACTCGCGGTGGTGTTCGCGCAGCTGATCACCGGCGGCGAGTCACGCGGGGTGCACGCGTTCCTGGTGCCGATCCGCGGCGAGAAGGCGCGTGGCGTCGAGATCGAGGACTGCGGCCGCAAGGCGGGCCTCAACGGCGTCGACAACGGGCGGCTCACGTTCGACCAAGTGCGGATTCCGCGCGAAGCGCTGCTCAACCGCTTCGGTGACGTCGCCGAGGACGGGACGTACACGAGCCCGATCGAAAGCGACGGCCGCCGGTTCTTCACGATGCTCGGCACGCTCATCCGCGGCAGGGTCAGCGTCGCGGGCAGCGCCGGCAGCGCGACGAAACGCGCGCTGGCGCTGGCCATCCGCTACGGCGAGCAGCGGCGGCAGTTCGCGCGGCCCGACGGCGAAGAGGTCGTGATCCTCGACTACCGCGCCCACCAGCGGAAACTGCTGCCCGCGCTGGCGACGTCGTATGCGCTGCACTTCGCGCAGGAAGGGCTCGTCTCGAAGCTGCACGACATCGCCGAGGACGCGCCGGAAGAGGAGCAGCGCGAGCTGGAATCGCGTGCCGCCGGCATCAAGGCCGTCTCGACCTGGCACGCGACGGCGACCATCCAGGCGGCCCGGGAGGCATGCGGCGGCTCCGGCTATCTCTCGGAGAACCTGCTCGCCGGGCTGAAGGCCGACACGGACGTCTTCACCACCTTCGAGGGTGACAACACCGTGCTGCTGCAGCTGGTCGCGAAGGGTTTGCTGACCAGCTACAAGGACCACTTCGAGGACCTCAGCCCGCTCGCGACCGCGCGGTTCGTGGCGGAGCAGCTCGTCGAGGCCGTGATCGAACGGACGTCCGCGCGCAAGGTCGTCGAGCGGCTCACCGAGGCCGACGACGGCGACGTCCTTTACTCCCGCGAGTGGCACCTAAAGCTGTTCGAAGACCGCGAAGAGCATGTGCTCGCCGGCGTCGCGCAGCGTCTGCGTAAAGCTGGCTCAGACCCCTTCGGTGTCTTCAACGACGCGCAGGACCACGTGCTGCGCGCGGGCCGAGCACACGTCGACCGGGTGGTGCTGGAAGCGTTCGTCGACGCCATCGAACGTTGTGCCGACGCCGAGGCCCGTGAGCTGCTTGAGCGGGTCTGCGACCTCTACGCGCTCGCGAACATCGAGGCGGATCGCGGCTGGTTCCTCGAACACGGACGCCTGACCTCCGGACGCTCGAAGGCCGTCACCGCCGCGGTGAACGCGCTGTGCGCCGACCTGCGCCCGCACGCGCGGACCCTCGTGGACGCCTTCGCTATCCCCGAGCCGTACCTAGCGGCTCCGATGCTGCGGGACTGACCTGGGCGCGCTGCTCGGCGAGCTCGGCCCGCAACGCCTTGACCTCGCGGGTCAGCTCGTCGAGATGCTCGCGGGTCACGGCCTGCGCGTTCTCGTCGGCTTCGGTCACCCGGCGGATCAGCCACGACGCGAGGGTCGCGGTGACCACACCGAGCAGGGCGATCCCGGCCACCATGAGCCCGACCGCGACGATCCGGCCGGTGCCGCTGACGGGATAGCGGTCGCCGTAGCCGACCGTGGTGATCGTCGTGATCGACCACCACACCGCGTCCGGGAAGTCGGTGATCGGCGCGTCCGGCGCGGCGCGTTCGGCGTCGAGCACGGCGAGCGCCGAACAGAACACGATGAGCGCCGTCGCGCCCACCGTGTAGACCACGACCCGGCCGCGCAGCGACAGGCCGGCGTTGCGGTTGAGGACGTTGAGCACCGTGACCAGCCGGAGCAGGCGCAGCTGCCGGATCAGCGGGAGCACGATGATCAGCAGGTCGAAGACGTTGTTCTTCAGGAAGACCCGTTTGTCCTCGGCGTGTTTGAGGCGGACGCCGTAGTCGAGGGCGAAGACCGCCCACGCGAGCCAGGTGACGACCTCGCACCAGACCCGCCCGGTGTGCCCGAGCGAGGGCTGGAGGATCGGCCAGGCGTACGCGGCCAGGAACAGTACGGCGGCGGCGTTGAGCGGCCACTCCATCCGCTTTTCCCACATCGGACGTCTCCTCACCTGGCCTTTCCCAGGTGCGTACGTTAAGCGATGTCGAGGGCCGTTCCATAGAGTTTGTCGGTTTTGAGGGTGATGTAGAGCCTTCGCTCGCCTTCGGGTGTTGGCGTGACTTCGGAGAGTTCCGCCTTCCCTTCCACGACGGCGAAACTCCAGTGGTCGGCGCTGGAGACGTAGAGGGAGGCGGTCGGGTTGTTGCGCAGCTGCTTGACCTTCAGACGGTCTTCGGTCGTGCTGATCCTGATCTCGCGCGTCTCAGGGTCCCACGCGTAGAGGACGGTGGAGAGATGCGGGCGGCCGTCACGCTTGACGGTCGCGAGGGCGCCGAAGGTGTGTCCGGCGAGGAAGTCGCTGAGGGCCGCGTCGTCGAGGCGGCGGGGAGGTGCGTTCTTGGCCATGCGGTGATCATGGCTGGCACGGCGAGAGCGCGGAAGAAGGCACTTTCTTGTGCCAGAGGGAACACGCTTGTGTCCGTCCTGGTCACGGGACACCGCACTCGCGTGATTGAAGACGTAACTCGCGTGTTTGAGGGCGGAACTCGGAGTTCCGTCTCCAATCACGCGAGTTACGGGTTCAATCACGCGAGCTAGGCGTACATCGCCAGCCAGATCGCGATGTAGTGCGAAACCGCGGCGAGGACCGTGCAGGCGTGGAAGTACTCGTGGTACCCGAAGGTGTCCGGGAAGTGGTTCGGCCACTTCACCGCGTAGAACACCGCCCCCAGCGTGTAGAACAGGCCGCCGACGCAGAGCAGCACGAGCGCCGCGACGCCGGCGTGCGTGGCCAGTTCGGGCAGGACGAAGACGGCGACCCAGCCCAGCGCGATGTAGATCGGCACGCCCAGCCACCGTGGCGCGTTCGGCCACAGCATCTTCAGGGTGACGCCGCCGATCGCGCCGCCCCACACGATCGCGAGCACGATGTACCCGGTCGGCTGGGACATGGCCAGAAGGGTGAACGGCGTGTAGGTGCCGGCGATGAACAGGAAGATCATCGAATGGTCGGCGCGCTTCATCCATTCGTATGCTCGTGGGCTCCACAAGCGACGGTGGTACAGCGCGCTGACGCCGAAGACGCCGAGGACGGTCAGGCCGTAGACCGAAGTGGACAAAGCGGCGATACCAGACACAGTGGACGCCGCGAGGCTGATGAGGGTCGCGGCTCCGGCGACGGCGCCGAAGAAGGACCAGAAATGGATGTGCCCACGCAATCGAGGACGCGTGTCCACCACGGGCGCGGGGCCGGACGGCTGGGGTTCGGTCGCTACGCTCACTCACTCAGGTTACGGCACCGTAGGTTTTTCGCCAGTCTCCGTGGCGCGTCCCACTGGGGCCCGCGGGGTGACTAGTCTCCACTGGCGTGAGTCTTCGGTCCTTCTTGTCAGACGTCGTGTACAGCGCCTACGGCAGGCGCCTGATCCAGCAGGCCAAGGGGCGCCATCCACGCCACATCGCCATCATGCTGGACGGCAACCGCCGCTGGGCGCGCGAAGCGGGCTTCACGGACGTCGCCGACGGCCACCGGGCCGGCGCCAAGAAGATCGCCGACTTCCTGAGTTGGTGCAACGAGGCCGACGTCGAGGTCGTCACCATGTGGCTGCTTTCGACGGACAACCTCGGGCGCGCGGCCGAGGAACTCAGCCCGCTGCTGAAGATCATCACCGACGTCACCGACGAACTCGCCGCGCCGCACACGCCCTGGCGGCTCCGCATCGTGGGAGCCCTTGACTTACTGCCGCCCGAGGTCGCGAAGGCCCTCAGCGCGGCCGCGGAGCGCACTGAAGGGCGCTCGGGGATGGAGGTCAACGTCGCGGTCGGTTACGGAGGGCGTCAGGAGATCGCCGACGCGGTCCGCAAACTCCTGCTCCAGCACGCCGACGAGGGCACCTCGATCCGCGAGCTCGCGAAGATCCTGGACGTCGACCATATTTCCGAACACATGTACACCTCGGGCCAGCCCGATCCGGATCTGATTATCCGCACCTCGGGTGAGCAGCGGCTTTCCGGATTCCTGCTCTGGCAATCGGCGCATTCTGAATTCTGGTTCACCGAAGCTTATTGGCCCGCATTCCGCCGCGTCGATTTTCTCCGCGCGATGCGCGATTACGCGTGGCGGCACCGGCGCTTCGGTTCCTGACCGGTGACATGACGAAGGCCCCGGCGTGCACTCCGGGGCCTTCGACGTCGTCACTGAAGATCAGTGGTGGTGGTGCTCCAGCGAGTGGGCGATCAGCGCCGGGGTGAGCGCGACGCCCGTGTAGGCACCGGCGACCAGCGAAGCGGCACCGTAGCCCAGCGCGCCGCCGCCCTCGATGAACGTGTTGTAGGCGTCGCCGAACGTGGGGTCCGGGGTGCCGGAGGTGTCACCAGTGGCGGCGAACGCGGTCCCGCCGACCATCATGATGCCCGCGGCGACGGCGGAAACGAAACCAGCCTTCTTCAGCACTTCGCACACTCCTTGGTAGAGATATTCAGGGATCGGGGGCACCGAAATCCGGTGGGGGTGTCCCGCAGTGAGAAAATTACTCGCTATTCAGCAGTTGTGACCGTTGCGTAAGCCCATTGTGTGAGCCCGAAAAGGCGCGTTTCACTCGGTCCGGTTCTCTGTCTCGGGCACAAAATGCGACCGGCTACCAAGCGTGGTAGAACCCTCGATCCCATCAGGTGAACGCCCTGCGTCGCGTTAATCCATCCGGGTCGCATCGACGAGCGTCCCTGAATGGAGATCATCACTACGCACCGTGATGGTGACCAGGCGTTGATGTCACGCGACCGACAGTGAGATGACGGTTTGGCGAATCACCGTGGTGGCTGCCTGCGCGATCGGCCGGACGCAGGTACCTTCCGGAAGTGAGGGTTCGCGTCCCATGCGGACTCTCGCGGGAGGCCCTGGTCGTGGCGGTTGTCGACAGGGCGGCACAGCCGCCCAGTGGATGCACGAGGGGGCCGGCACCCGGCCCTCGCGGCCGTGCCGACTGACGTCGGAAGACGTCGGAAGGAGCGGTTAGCCAGGGAGGTGCCCGGCCCAGCGAGTGCGGGCGTGGTGCCACGCCCACGAGGGAGATGCCGTCGTGACTGCGCAGCGTTCACCCCGCAAGGCCTCTGGCCGTTCTTCGACCGGTGCCTCTGGCCCGGAGAAAGCCTCGATCTCGCCCGAATCCCAGCGGTCCACTTACGTGCTCGACACGTCGGTCCTGCTTTCTGACCCCTGGTCGGTGACCCGTTTCGCCGAACACGCGGTCGTGCTCCCGCTGGTCGTCATCAGTGAACTGGAGGCGAAACGTCACCATCCCGAACTGGGGTGGTTCGCGCGCGAAGCGCTTCGCATGCTCGACGACCTGCGTCGTCAGCACGGCAGGCTCGACGCGCCGATCCCGATCGGTGAGCACGGCGGCACCCTGCAGGTGGAGTTGAACCACTCCGATCCCACGGTGCTCCCGGTCGGCTTCCGCACCGACTCCAACGACCACCGCATCCTCGCCTGTGCGCTCAATCTGGCGGCGGAACGCGCGTCGGTCACGCTGGTGACCAAGGACATCCCCCTGCGCGTCAAGGCGGGAGCCGTCGGCCTCGAAGCCGACGAGTACCGCGCGCAGGAGGTGACGCCCTCGGGCTGGACGGGGATGGCGGACGTGGACGTCCCGCAGACCCTCGTCGACGCGCTGTTCAGCGGCTCTTCGGTGGATCCGGCGGAATTCGGGATGCCCGAGGTCGGTGAACTGCCCTGTCACACCGGGTTGAGGCTGCTCGCGGGCAGTTCGAGCGCGTTGGGCCGGGTCACCGCGGACAAGCGGATCCGGCTCGTGCGCGGCGACAAGGAGGCGTTCGGGCTGCACGGCCGCTCGGCCGAACAGCGGGTGGCGCTGGATCTTTTGCTGGACTCCGACGTCGGCATCGTCTCGCTGGGCGGACGGGCCGGGACGGGTAAGTCGGCGCTCGCGCTCTGCGCGGGGCTGGAGTCGGTGATGGAACGCCGCCAGCACCGCAAGGTGGTCGTGTTCCGGCCGGTCTACGCGGTCGGCGGCCAGGAACTGGGCTACCTGCCCGGTTCCGAGAGCGAGAAGATGCAGCCGTGGGCGCAGGCGGTGTTCGACACCCTCGGCGGGCTGGTCAGCCAGGACGTCCTCGACGAGGTCTTCGACCGCGGCATGCTCGAGGTGCTCCCGCTGACCCATATCCGCGGCCGGTCGCTGCACGACACGTTCGTCATCGTCGACGAGGCGCAGTCCTTGGAGCGCAACGTGCTCCTGACCGTGCTTTCGCGGCTGGGCACGGCTTCGCGGGTCGTGCTCACGCATGACGTCGCGCAGCGCGACAACCTGCGGGTCGGCCGGCACGACGGCGTTTCCGCGGTGATCGAGAAGCTCAAGGGGCATCCGCTGTTCGCGCATGTCACGTTGACCCGTTCCGAGCGTTCGCCGATCGCGGCGCTCGTCACCGAGATGCTGGAGGACCACGGCTAGGCACATGTCATGAAAGGGTCGTTCAGGACGTTTTCTGTCCTGAACGACCCTTTCATGACACTCACGACACTGGTTTCGCCCAGGGAAGCGGCCGTCCGTCCACGTCGTCGGTGAGTTCCACGCCGAGCATGGCCGAAAGGGTCGAACCCAGGTCGACGACGTCCAGATCCGGCAGTTTCGCGCCCGGTTCGAAACCGGGACCGCTGGCGAGCAGGAGCCCGTCCGGCCGGTGGTCCCCGGTGCGCCAGTGCTCGTCCGGGCCGTAGACGACGCCGGTCTTGGGCGACCAGACCGTCTCGATCGGCCCGGTGCGGGCCCAGTCGATCAGCAGATCCGGCAACGTGTCGTCGGCTTCCCGGTCGTAGTGGTCGCTCGTGCGGGAAACCTCGCGCACGACGGGTTTCCCCGACGCGACGTTCACCAGTGAGAGCAGGTCTTCGGTCAGCTGCTCGCACACGGCTTCGTACTCGGCGCCGGGCTGGACGACGCCGTGCGGTTCGCGGCCGGCCAGGTTGATCCGCACCCCGCCGAAGACGAAGTTGTTGGGAGACAGATAGAACCGCTGCTTCGACCGCTGTTCGGCGGTCGCCCAGTTCGGCACCGCGGGCAGCGGGGAAGAAGCGAGACGCTTGCGCAGCAAGGGCATCGCGGCCGAAGCGAGCTTCGTCCTCAAAGGACGGGGGAGTGCGGAGTAGGCACGTTTGGCCGTCGTCATCGCGCCGCCGCCCCGCAGTCCTTCGGTCTCGACCGTGTCGAGGAGCCGCAGGATTTCGTGCAGCAGATGACTTCCCTCGTACCGCGATCCCATGCCGTGGCTCAGCAGCACGAAGACCGTGGTGTCCGGTCCGGCCAGCGCGAGATGCTCGCCGATCGCCTCGTCGAGGCCGCGGTAGACCGCGCGGATCGGATCCAGTTCCGCGGCGAGCGCGACGTCGTGGTCGCGGTGGCCCGGGTCGTGCAGATGCCACTGCTGATGGCCGATGCTGTGGGATTCCCCGTACACCGAAAGGAAAAGATCCCAATCGCCCTCGGCGAGCAGCTTCGTCGAGACCTGGGTCTTCTGCCCGATCCCGGCGACGAGGCCGTGGGTCAGCGCGCGTTCCTCGTCCGGCGTGCGGTGCGGGCCCTCGCGGTGGAGATAGTCGTCCGGCGCCCAGTCGCGGACCAGGTCGGGCTCGGCGGTGAGGATGGGAGTGAGCCCGAACTCGGCCTCGATCTCCTTGGCCAATTCCGGTGGCGAGGTGTGGAAGCCGAAATGCCGGTCGTGGCAGGCGTATTCGCTCACCATGGCGCCGTTGATCGGTTTGTCCGCACGGGAATGCGGGACGTCGAGCACGGCGACCCGTTTGCCCGCATCGGAAAGCGTCTCCCAGAACGGGGTGCCCCGGATCTCCAGCGGGCTGGTCAGCCGCCGTTCGTAGGTCTTGGTGTCGACCTCTTCCCAGCAGTGGAACCCGGTCCGCGCGGCGGTGCGCGCGGTGAAGAAGCTGCTCCACAGCGAGCCGACGAACAGGCCGTAGGGATTGTGCGTGGTCGCCGAAGCGCTGGTTTCGAGCAGGCGTGCCAGCGTCGGCACCTCACCCGCGGCGGCGAGTTCGCGGATCGTGGTGGGATCGCACGCATCGAGTGCGACCACGAGGATCTTGGCGGGCTCGGTCATACTCGGTGCTCCGGTCCTGAATGCTTGCGGCGGATGGCGGCGAAATCGTCGTCGTAGGTCGGCCCGTGGGAAAGCCGGTCCCCGGAAGTCGTCGTGTAGTAGCAGGAGATCGCCGGGACGACCAGCGGCGCGCGGTTCGCGGTCAGCGCCAGGAGCAGATCCCAGTCGCCCATCTCGACCAGCGATTCGTCGAACCGGGCCTCTCGAAGACCGGCTCGGTGCGCGACGGCGCCGATGTCGGCGAGATTCTCCCGCTCCAGGGTTTCCCGGTCGTAGCGGCGCAGGAACAACGTCGGCAGCCCGCCGATGTCGTCGATGACGAAACCGCCGTAGGCCGCCGTGATCTCCGGATGCGCGCCGAACGCCCAGCCCAAAGCCTTGAGCCACAAGGGATGCATGGTGTTGTCGTCGTCGAGGTAGGCGACCACGTCGCCGGTGACCTCGGCCAGCCCGGCGTTGCGGGCGGCGCAGACACCGCCGTGCTCGACCCGGATCGAACGGATCCGCGGGTCCTCGAAACCGGCGATCACCTTCGGCGTGGAATCCGAACTGGCGTCGTCGACGATCACCAGTTCCCAGTTCTCGTAACGCTGCGCCAGCACCGAAGCGACGGCGCGCGGCAGCAGCGCGGCCCGGTCGTGCGTGGGCAGGACGATCGAGATCTTCGGTGCGGCAAGGAGTTCGTGCTGATCGATCCAGTGCGTGAACGTGCGGACGTCACGCGCGGCCTCGAGGTCTTCGGTACGGAGGTGCAGGCCTTCGAACGCGGTGTCGTGACCGGCGAGCCAGCCGTCGAGCGCTTCCTGCCGGGCGTCGAGGGCGGCTTGCCGGTCCTCGACGGTGGAGATGCGCGCCTCACCGTCCCGAAGGGCCTTGCCGTGGTCTTCGAGCCAGGCGGTGCGATGCTCCAGCGTGGCGCGCAAGCGCTCGATCTCCGCCGCCTGCTCCGCGAGCGCGGTCCGCAGCTCGGCGATTTCCCCGTTTTCCGCGTGGCGGCGGTCGTCCCTCGCCGCCGCCACGATCCGTCTCAGGCGTCTCACCCGGTGCACCTTAGTGCTTCGGGTGCGCCGAATCACCAGCCCGACGGCAGCGGACGTCCTTCCGCGAAACCGGCGGCGGACTGGATCCCGAGCAGCGCGCGCTCGTGGAACTCCTCCAGCGTACGGGCGCCCGCGTACGTGCAGGCCGAACGGACACCGGAGCCGATCGAGTCGAGGAGGTCCTCGACGCCGGGGCGAGCCGGGTCCAAGGCCATCCGCGACGCCGAAATGCCCTCTTCGAACAGGCCCTTCTTGGCGCGTTCGAAGACGTTGTCGGTACGCGTGCGGGCGCCGACGGCGCGTTTCGACGCCATGCCGAACGATTCCTTGTACGGCTTGCCCTGCTCGTCGTAGCGCAGGTCGCCCGGGGATTCGTGGGTGCCGGCGAACCACGAGCCGACCATCGCGGCCGACGCGCCGGCGGCCAGCGCGAGCGCGACGTCGCGCGGATGCCGCACGCCGCCGTCCGCCCAGACGTGCTTGCCCAGTTCACGGGCCGCGGCCGCGCATTCGGCGACGGCGGAGAACTGCGGGCGTCCGACGCCGGTCATCATCCGGGTCGTGCACATGGCGCCGGGGCCGACACCGACCTTGACGACGTCCGCTCCCGCGTGGATCAGGTCGCGTGTGCCCTCCGCGGTGACCACGTTCCCGGCCACCACCGGCACCTGGGGGTTCACCGACCGGACGGCCTTGAGCGCGGAGATCATCTTCTCCTGGTGGCCGTGCGCGGTGTCGACCACGAGCACGTCGACGCCCGCCGCGAGGACGGCCTCGGCCTTCGCCGCGACGTCGCCGTTCACACCGATCGCGGCGGCGACCCGCAGGTTGCCGCCGTCGTCGACGGCCGGGGTGTAGATCTCCGCGCGCAGTGCCGCGATCTCGGTCAGGACGCCCGCGAGCCTGCCGTTCTCGTCGATGCCGAGCGCGAGGCGGCCGCCGTGGTCGTGCAGCCGCTCGAACACCTCGCGGGGCGGAGTGTCCAGCGGGACCGTGACGACCGCGGGCTCCGCGACGTCGGCAAGCCGTGCGAAGCGGTCTACGCCGGCGCAGGCCGCTTCGTCGACGACGCCGACGGGCTTGCCGTCCTCGTCCACCACGACGACGGCGCCGTGGGCCCGTTTGCCGACCAGGTTCAGCGCGTCGGCCACCGCGTCGCCGCCGGTCAGCACGAGCGGGGTGTCCCACACGGTGTGACGGCTCTTGACCCAGGTGACGATGTCGGCGACCGCGGCCACGTCGACGTCCTGCGGCAGGACGACGAGCCCGCCGCGCCTGGCGACCGTTTCGGCCATCCGGCGGCCCGCGACGGCGGTCATGTTGGCGACCACGATCGGGATCGTCGCGCCGGTTCCGTCCACAGTGGACAGGTCGACGTCGAAGCGGGACTCCACGTCCGACCGGTTCGGCAGGAGGAACACGTCGTCGTAGGTCAGGTCGTGAGCGGGCCGATGCCCGTCGAGAAAGCGCACGAGGCCCCAGGATACCCGCGTGGGACAATGGCGGCATGACGGACCGGGACCGTGACGAAGCCGGACGAGCCCGCAACGCGCGCCCGCGAGACGGTCTCGGCAGGCCGCTCCCGTACGGCGCCGACGGGGTCGAACGGCAGCCCGAGGGCATCGAACGCAGCCCAGAGGACACCATTTCCGAGGCTCAGCGCCTGCTCGACGCGGGCCGTCCGTTCCACGCGCACGAGGTGTTCGAGGACGCGTGGAAATCCACCGACGGCCCGGAGCGGGAGCTGTGGCGCGGTCTCGCGCAGCTCGCCGTCGGCCTGACCCACGCGGCCAGGGGCAACGGCAACGGCGCGGCTTCGCTGCTGGAGCGTGGCGCGGACAACATCGAGCCGTTTCGCGAGGCGGGGCCGCACGGGATCGACATCCCGGGATTGCAGGCTTGGGCGCGGGCGATGGCCGAAGAGGTGAAGGTGCGGGCTCGGGTGGAGCCGGTCGCCCCTCGCCTACTTGGCCAGTAGGGCCGAACCCGAGCGGTACAGCTCGATCAGCAGTGGCCGTAGCTCCAGTCCCGCCGGGGTGAGCCGGTAGCTGGTCCGGCTCGGGAAGCCCGGCAGCTCTTCGCGCACGGCGAGGCGTCGCGTGGTCAGGTCGCCGAGGCGTTCTGTCAGCACCTTCGCGGACAGGTCGGGCAATGCCACGCGTAGGTCGCTGAACGACCGAGGCCCGCCCATCAGTTCCCGCAGCACCAGCGTCGTCCAGCGGCCCGAGATCGCGGCGAGCGCGACCTCGACCGGGCAGTCCGGCTCCGGCCGCCGGGTGCGGCCGCGGGCGTCCGGGACGAGCTCGCCGTCGAAGGTTTCCGTTTGGTGACCTGCTTCGCGGTCGGTTTCGCTGTCCGCATGACGCATTCCCCCAGTGTGCCTTTGACCACCGACCCGGCCGAACATCCCTTCGTCTTCCAAGCCGCCTTCAACACCGGATCCGCCGAAATCCTCGACACGGTCTACGAACCGGACGCCGTGTTCGTCCGCCGGGACGGTGTGCGGGTGAGCGGCGCGGAACGCCGGGCCGCGAACGGCGGGATCCTCGCGCTCGGGCAGCCGATCCAGGTGACGCCGCGCCAGGTGCACGTCGCCGGTGACCTGGCCCTGCTGATCGTCGACTGGAGCATCGAAGGGCACCTCTCCGCGACGGCGACCGATGTCGCGAAGCGTGGCGAGGACGGGCTCTGGCGCTACGTGATCGACAACCCCTTCGGCATCGCCGCGCCTTGAGTACTCGACATACCGCGAGTATGTTACTTCGAGTAGGGATACTGCCCAGTAGGTAACGGCGGGAGAAAGCGCGATGAGCGAGCCCAAGGAACTGCTGGCCGAACCGCTGAAACTGCGATGCGGCGCGACCCTGCCGAACCGGCTGGCCAAGGCCGCGCTCAGCGAGCAGCTCGGCGATCGCCGCAACCGGCCGACCGCCGAACTGGCCGAGCTGTACCGGACGTGGGCTCGCGGCGGTGCCGGGACGCTGATCACCGGCAACGTCATGGTCGAGCCCACCGCGCTCGGCGAACCGCGCAACGTCGCGGTGCCGCGGGAACCGGACGCGACCGAGTTCAAGCCGTGGGCGCGGTCGGTCGACGGGACCGAGACCCGGTTGTGGGCACAGCTCAACCATCCGGGCAGGCAGAGCCCGCGTTTCCTGTCCCGTCAGCCGGTCGCGCCGTCGGCGGTGCCGTTCGGCGACCGCGGCATCCGCTCGGTCTTCGCGACGCCGCGCGCGCTCACCGTCGGCGAGATCGAGGCGATCGTCGATCGGTTCGGGGTGGCCGCGCGGACCGTCGTCGACGCGGGATTCGCCGGCGTCCAGATCCACGGCGCGCACGGCTACCTCGTGTCGCAGTTCCTTTCCCCGCTGACCAACCGGCGCACCGACGGCTGGGGCGGCGACGCGCTCCGGCGGCGCCGCTTCCTGCTCGAAGTCGTCGCCCGCGTGCGCGCCGAGGTCGGCGACGCCGTGCCGATCGCGGTCAAGCTCAACAGCGCGGACTTCCAGCGCGGTGGTTTCAGCGAGGAGGACTCGCTCGAAGTCGTCCGCGAACTGGGTGAAGCGGGCATCGACCTGCTGGAAGTCTCCGGCGGGACCTACGAGAAAGCCGCCATGATGGGCTCGGCCAAGGCGAGCACTCTCAGCCGTGAGGCCTACTTCCTGGACTACGCCGCGAAGGCGCGGCAGGTCACCGACGTCGCGCTGATGGTCACCGGCGGCTTCACCAGCCCGGAGGGTATGGCGGAGGCGCTGCGTTCCGGGGCGTTGGACGTCATCGGCCTCGGCAGGCCGCTGATCGTCGACCCGGCGCTGCCCGGGCGGCTGCTCGACGGCGAGGAGGTGCGTGCCCAGCGCACGGCGCCGAAGACCGGTATCAGGCTGGCCGACAGCCTGCTCGAGATCCAGTGGCACACCCAGCAGATGCACCGGGTGGCCGCCGGGAAACCGGTGGACCGGCGGCTCGGGGCGGTGCGGACGCTAGTACGTGCCGGCGTCGCGGATCCGCTCAACGCTTTCCGCCGGGTCCGGGGCTAGGTAGTCGTCGGGCTCGTCGCGGCGGCTGAACGTGCGGTCGAAGCCGACCGCGGCCGCCGCGAGACCGATGAACAGCACACCGATCAGCACGCAGTTGAAGGCGACACCGCCGTAGCTGTTGATGCCCGGGTCGACGAACGGGTACGGGTAGAACCCGATGATCGCGCCGCGCACCAGCGTGACGGCGAGCCAGGCCAGCGGGTACAGCAGCGACCACCACAGCACCCGCCACGACAGCTGGCCGCGCGGCCCGAACAGCAGCCAGCCCGCGACGCACATCAACGGCGACACCTTGTGCAGCATCGTGTCGGCGAACACCGCCCAGCCGTGCAGTTCGTAGAGATCGGCGAGCGCGACCTGGAAGACGACCCCGGTCACGGTGATGCCGACGAGGCCGGTGAGCCGCAGCACGCCGAACAACGTCGACCGGCCCGCGACGCCGAGCGCGAGCAGCAGGCTGCCGACGCCGACCAGGATGTTCGAGTCGATGGTGAAGAACGCGAGCAGGTTGGCCACCCGGCCGGCCGGGGTGTGGAAGGTGCCGCCGGTGGTGCCCGCGGAGACCGGGATCTGCGCGGCGAGCCCGGCGATCACCACCAGCGCCGTCAGGCCGAACCAGGCACGCGCGATCTTGGAAGCCTGCATTCGCCCACTTTATGGGTGATCGGGTGGCGACGTCCCGTCACCACCGCACGCCGCCACTCGATCGGGGGCGGGACGCCGCCGGGTCTTCCCGCCCATCGGGTCATATCGTGGGCACCGATGGACGTCGAGCGGAGGCCCGGACGCCGCGGCCGGGTCGCGCGGGGTCCGGCGGAGGACAGCGGACCCGTCGCCGGGTTCGCGCGACGGCTGTGGGAACTGAAACGGGCCGCCGGTGACCCTTCCTACGACCGGATGCGTGACGAGTACGGCGCGCTCGCGTCGAAATCGGCGCTTTCGGCCGCGGCCCGCGGGGAGCGGCTGCCCAGCTGGGAAACGTCCTGGGAGTTCGTCCGCGTGCTGGCCGTCGGCGTGCTCGGCGGCGACGAGGACGAGGTCCGCCACGACTGGCGCGGCGAGTGGGAACGCGCGCGGGACGCGCTGACCGCCGGCGCCGTGCCGGAACCCGCGCCCGGGCCCGCGCCGGAGCGGTCACGGCGGACGGCGTTCGTCCTCGCCGGTGCCGTGGCGCTCGTCCTCGTCGCGGCGCTGGTGTTCGTCTTCGCCGTCCCGTTCGGTTCGGAGCCCGCCGCGCCGGCCGGTGACGCGTCGGAATTCGTCGCCGACGTGACCGTGCCCGACGGCAGCGAGGTCGCGGCCGGATCGGTCTTCGTGAAGACCTGGGAGTTCCGCAACGCGGGAACGGTCGGATGGATCGGGCGCTATCTGGTCCGCGCCGGATCGTTCGGGAATCCGGGCGAATGCGTCACGCCCGAACGTGTCCCCGTTCCGCAGACCGCTCCCGGCGAGCATGTCCGCGTCTCCGTCGAGGTGCGCGCGCCCGACCGTCCCGGGCATTGCCAGGTGTACTGGAAGATGGCCGACGAACAGGGCCACATCCTGCTGCCGAACACCCGCGCCGTGTTCTTCTCGGTCCGCGTCATTTGACTTTCCGGGCCGGTGGCCAAAGCGCTGACCTGCGCGGACATTATCCGTTCGGCCATGGCCATTCCGCGGTCGTGAATCGCTTCCGGAGTGGCTTCGGCGGGCTTTAACGTCATCGGCGTCCGGGAATTCCGGACGGGGATTTTCCGAAACACTCTCACATTATTTGCGGAAAGGGAATCCATGCGTCCGTACGTCAAGGTCGCCGCACTGGCCGGGGCCACGCTCACCGTGGCGCTCCTGCCGGTCACCGCCGCACAGGCGGCTCCGGCGCCCGCTTCGGGCAGTGATCCGATCATCACCTGCGAATCCGGCTATCACGGCTGGATGCGCCGGGCCGGGAAGGACGCGATCTGCCTCAAGCCGGGCACGCGCACTTGGGACGTCAAGGTGTTCGAATGCGCCGGGGATCTGACGGTGCATTTCAAGAACGGCGAGAAGGCCTACTGCGGGGGAAACATGAAGATCGGCCTCGACCTGGCCGTCCAGTCCAATGTCGTCAAGACCGTTGTGGGGAACCGATGAAGAAGAAACTGTTCGCCGTCGTCCCGGTCGCGCTGGCCGGCACCCTGCTGATGGCGCCGTCCGCTTCGGCGGCGTCGAAGGTCTGTGAGGGCGGACCGTTGATGGGCGGGAAGACGAAGGTCGTCGAGGTGAGCGCGGGGCAGAGCATCGACATCACCGTGCACAACCACGACTACCGGGGGATGCTCGTCCAGATCATCGACGACGTCTTCGACAAGGGCCTCTGGAGCGGGGCCATCGCGCCGGGCAAGGAGCGCACCGTCAAGCACGGCGTGCTCGGGGAACCGCCGGTGTATCACAAGATCCGCTTCGAGGTGACCTCCAACCTCTCGAACAACTACACCTACAAGATCTCGTCGGACCGCTGCTACTGACGCGTTTCGTCCTCTGGATGCGGTCGTTGCACGCGCAAGGATCGCATCCAGAGGACTAAATGCGGGGAGGGGTCAGGGCTTCAGGAGGCCGCGCACGGTGTCGATGGTGTCGGCGTCCGCGGCCTCCTTGTCCGGCCGGTAGCGCACGACGCGTGCGAAGCGCAGCGCCAGCCCGCCCGGATACCGCGTGCTCACCTGGGCCGCGTCGAGTTCGATTTCGACGACGAGCTCCGGCCGCACGTGGACCACCCAGTCCGTGCGATGGGTCTCGATCTCCTGGAACGTTTTCGTCTGCCAGGCCAGCAGCTCGTCGGTCATGCCCTTGAACGTCTTGCCGACCATGATCGGCGGACCGCCGTCGGGGTCGCGGGCGCCGAGATGCAGATTCGACAGCGTGCCGGTGCGCCTGCCGTGCCCCCATTCCGCGGCGAGCACGATCAGATCGATCGTGTGCACCGGTTTCACCTTGAGCCAGGCGCGGCCCCGGCGCCCCGCCGCGTACGGCGAATTGAGGTCTTTGACCATCACGCCTTCGTGCCCGGCGGCCATCGCCGCTTCCAGCACTCCCTCGGCCGAGGCGGGCCTGACCTCGCCCGGGATGACGTGCTCGCCCGCGACCCGGCGCAGGGCGGCGTTCCGTTCGGAGAGCGGCGCGTCCAGCAGGTCGACGCCGTCGAGGTGCAGGCAGTCGAAGAAGTACGGCCGCAGCAACAGGGCCTTGACCTGCTCCTCGCGGCTGCTGCCGAACCGGCTCATCGTCTCCTGGAACGGCCTGGGCCTGCCGTCGTCCGTCAGCGCGAGGGTCTCGCCGTCGAGCACCACCGACGTGCACGGCAGGGACCGCACCAGGTCCACCAGTTCGCCGACGCTGCCGGTGATCTCCCGCAGGGTCCGCGTGTAGATGTGCACCTCGTCGCCTTCGCGGTGGACCTGGATCCGCGCGCCGTCCATCTTGTACTCGACCAGCGCCTCGGCGTGTTCGGCGGCCGCCTCGTCGAGCGACTCCGCCGGGGAGGCCAGCATCGGACGGATCGGCCTGCCCAGCGCGAGTTTGAACTCGGCCAGCCGCTCGCGGCCGCCCGTCATCGCGGCCAGGCCGGTCACCGGGAGCTGCCCGGACAGCATGAACGCCCGCCGGACGTCCTCGGCCGGGATCCCGGACGCCGCCGCGATGGCGTCCACCATGATCCCTTCGAGCGCGCCCTGCCGGAGCTCGCCGCTGATCAGCCTGAACAGGAACTCCTGCTCTTCCTTGGTCATCTTGACGAGCAGGGCCCGCAGCGTGTCCGCGCGCAGCTTCACCGACCCCGAACCCGACGCCGCCCCCACCGTGTCGAAGGCCGTGTCGACCTCGGACACGGTCAACGACGGCTCGGCGGCCGGGGTCGCGTCCAGCGCGGCCAGCGTCCGCCAACCGGTGCCGATACGGCCCTGGGTCAGCTGCCCGGTGAGGAACGCGATGACCGCGGGGAGCTCCAGTTCGCCCGCGGCGCGCAGGACCGCGGCCAGGGTGGCGATCTTCGCCTTCCTGGACCTCGTGGCGGCCAGTTCGGCCGAAGCGGTCACCACCGCGGTGAGCAACATGGATCCATCATGGACCCGGACACCGACAGTTTCGCGTTCAAGCGTGCGCGGGATCGGTGACCCAGCTGGCGAGCAGGCGCAGCGCGCGGTCGCTGTCGGAACCGGGCTCGGCGGTGTAGATCACCAGGGCCTGGTCGGGATCGTCGGGCAGGCGCAGCGTCTCGTAACGCAGCCGGAGCTCACCCACGATCGGGTTGACCATCACCTTCCACGCGTGCGCCTTCTCGCGCACGGTCTGCTTCGCCCACAGCTTCCGGAAGTCCTCGCTGCCGAGGGAGAGTTCGCCGACCAGCTGGGCGAGGTACGGGTCGTCCGGATACCGCCCGCTCTCGGAGCGCAGGTTCGCGACGATCTCCTTCGCCACGGTTTCCCACTCGGGATGCAGCTCGCGGGCGTGCTCGTCGAGGAAGAACATCTTCGGGATGTTGCGCTCGCCCGCCGGCCGCGAGGCCAGATCGAAGGAGAGCGAGCCGCCCAAAGAATTCCAGGCGAGTACGTCGCCGTAACGACCGAGGACGATCGCCGGGGAGTGGATGGCGTTCAGCATCAGCTGGAGTTCCGGCCGGATCCGCTGAGCCTTCGGCCGCGCGACGCGTTTGCGTTTCGGGGTGGCCAGATTGCGCAGGTAGGTGTCCTCGTCCCGGTGCAGCCGCAGCGCGCGGCTCAGCGAATCGAGGACGGAGTCGGACACGTTGCGTGCCCGGCCCTGCTCCAGGCGCGTGTAGTAGTCGACGCTGATCCCGGCCAGCTGCGCCAGCTCCTCGCGCCGCAGCCCGGCGACCCGCCGCTGGTTGAACCCCGTCGGCAGGCCTAGGTCCGCCGGATCCAGCGCGGCCCTGCGTGCCTTGAGGAATTCGCCCAGTCCGGCCGTCTCGGTCATGTCTTCGAGTATCCCGGATCTCATGGGGTGGTTGCCTGGTCCTGGCAGACCCACCCGGCCGGCCGCTCACCGCCGCCGGAAGTACATGAAGGGGGCCTTCATTGCGCTAGATGCTGTGAAGGGGGCCTTCACGTACTCGGCAAGGTGTGAAGGGTGAGTTTCCTCGGCTGAGCCGAGGGATGGGGGCCTTCACGGACTTTTGGTCCAGTTCGACAACGTCAGTTTGGATCTTCGCTCAGGGCCAAAAACCCGCCATCGTGAAAGGCATGGACAACGACAGAAGAGCCGTGACGATCGGCGTACTGGGGGTGCTGATCGTCGGCGCGTCCGTGCCGGTGACGGGAATGCTCGACGGCTACCCCGTCATCACCGGACAGGCGCTGCGCTACGCGCTGGCGGGAGTGCTCCTGCTGGCGTGGGCGCGGCTGAGCGGGCGCCCGCTGCCGTTGCCGGGCGCCCGCGACCTGCCGTCGCTGATCGCCCTCGCGGCGACCGGGATGATCGGATTCCAGGCGTGCCTGCTGTTCGCGCAGCGCTACGCCGAACCCGGCCTCGTCGCCGCCTTCCTCGGCGGGACACCGCTCGTGCTCGCGCTCGCCGGTCCGCTCGCGAAGGGGAAACGGCCGTCGTGGGCGCCGGTGACCGGAGCGGTACTCGCGGGGCTCGGGATCGCGGTGCTCTCCGGCGGTGGTGCGGCGCGCTGGCAAGGGCTGGTGCTCGCGGCGCTGGCCATGGTGTGCGAAGCGCTCTTCACGCTGCTCGCCGTCGGCGTGCTCGAAAGGCTCGGGCCGTTGGCGACCGCGACCTGGGGGTGTTTCGCCGCGGGCACCGGCGGCGCGGTCGTCGGGACGATCGCCGACCCGTCCGGCGCCTGGGCGTGGCCGGACGGGCGTGAACTGATCGCGCTCGGCTACCTGACGGTCGTCGTCACCGCGATCGCGTTTCTTCTTTGGTACTCGGCGGTTTCCGTGCTCGGCGCGGACCGGGCCGGGGTGCTGGTCGGCCTGATGCCGGTCTCCGGGCTCGCCGTTTCACTCCTGCTGGGAATGCAGGATTTCCGCTTCTCGCAGGTGATCGGGGTGGCGCTCGTTTCGTCAGGCGTCGTGATCGGCCTGCGCCGCCGCCAGTTCGACGAGCCTGGCGCACTTGACGTCGAAATGCTTCACGACGTCGCCGCCGATGACCGCGACCATGACCGCGCGCATCGGCCCGCCGAGGGTGATCTCCTGGACGAACTCCGTCCTACCGTCGACGGCGGTCAGCCGCAGCACGAGATCCATGGCACCGAAGGGAATCGGCTGGCGAAGGGCGATCTCGCGGTCCTGGATCAGGGACGTGATCGTGAACGGCTCGGCGACCCGTGAGTGCACGCGGCCGCGAAAACCGTTCGGGACGAGGAAACCGGTCGTCCCCGTCGCGGCGGGGCCGTGCAGTTCGGCGGCGCTGAGGTCGGGATCCCAGTCCGGCCAACGGCTGAAGTCGGCCAGCAAGGACCAGAGCGCCGACGGCGGAAAGGGAAGGATTTCGCGGGAGATTCTCGTCCAGGTCATACCCGGACGATATATGGAACTGTCAGTCTCGTAAACTGTGGTCATGGCGAGAGGCAGGCCGAGGGAAGAAGGAATCGACGACGCGGTCCGCGAGGCCGTGCGGGCGTTGCTGACCGAAACCGGTTACCAGCGCTGCACGGTCGACGCGGTCGCGGCGCGCGCGGGCGTCGGCAAGGCCGCGGTGTACCGGCGATGGCGGTCGAAGGCGGAACTCGTGTTCGCCGCGGTGATCCATCCGGCCGAACTCGAACCGCCGGCGGACACCGGCTCGCTGCGGGGCGACGTGGCGGCGGTCCTCGAAGTGATCCAGTCCTCTTTGGACGGTGTGGAACTGCGGCAGGCGTTGCCGTCGTTGCTCGCCGACGTCCGGGCGGATCCGGTGCTCGAGGCCCGGTTCGGCGAGGTCTTCCTCGGCCGCGAACGCGGCTATCTGGTCCAGATGCTGGATCGGGCCGTCGCGAGAGGGGAACTCCCACGACGGCCCGATCCGGCTCTCGTGCACGCGATCCTGCTCGGTCCGGTGCTGACCTGGCTGCACCTGTTCACCGAGACACCGCCTTCGGGTGGGCTGGCGGCTTCGCTCGCCTCACCGCTTCACGCGGCTGTGGTCGCTCTCGGTGCTTAGCGGCCTCCGCGCGCCATGCGGAGGACGTCGAGTGCTTCGTCCAGTTGCGCTTCGGTGAGCTTGCCGTTCGCGACGTGACCGCGTTCGATCACGACCTCGCGGATCGTCTTCAGCTCCTTGAGGGCCTGCTTCGCGATGGCCGCGGCCTCTTCGTAGCCGATGTACTTGTTGAGCGGCGTCACGATCGACGGCGACCCCTCGGCGTACTCGCGCGCGCGGTCGTCGTTCACCGTGACGCCCGCGAACACCTTGTCCGCCAGCAGCCGCGAGACGGCGGCGAGCAGCCGCGCCGATTCGAGCACGTTGCGCGCGATCACCGGCAGGTTCACGTTGAGCTGGAAGTTGCCCGCCGCGCCCGCGAAGGCGACCGCCGCGTCGTTCCCGATCACCTGGGCGACCACCTGCAGCGTCGCCTCCGGGATCACCGGGTTCACCTTGCCCGGCATGATCGACGAACCCGGCTGCAGATCCGGCAGCGCCAGTTCGGCGAGCCCGGTGCGCGGGCCGGATCCCAGCCAGCGCAGGTCGTTCGCGATCTTGTTCAGCGACACCGCGACCGTGCGCAGATGCCCGGACGTCTCGACGACGCTGTCCTGCGTCGCCTGCGCCTCGAAGTGGTCTCGCGCCTCGGTCAGCGGAAGGCCGGTCACCGAAGCGAGTTCCTGCGAAACGGCCGCGCCGAAGCCCTCGGGCGCGTTCAGCCCGGAACCGACCGCGGTCCCGCCGATCGGCAGTTCGCCGAGCCGCGGCAGACCCGACTTCAGCCGCTCGACCCCGAACCGGACCTGCGACGCCCACGCGCCGGCTTCCTGGCCGAAGGTGATCGGCACGGCGTCCATCAGGTGGGTGCGACCGGACTTCACGATGTCCGCCCATTCGGTCGCCCGCGTCTCGATGGCGGTCGCCAGGTACTCCAGAGCGGGGATCACATCGGAGAGCACTGCTTCCGTCGCGGCGACGTGGATCGTCGTCGGGAAGGTGTCGTTCGACGACTGCGAAGCGTTGACGTGGTCGTTCGGGTGCACGTCGCGGCCGAGCGCCTTCGACGCGAGCGTCGCGATGACCTCGTTGGCGTTCATGTTCGACGAGGTCCCGGAACCGGTCTGGAACACGTCGATCGGGAAGTGCGCGTCGTGCTCGCCCTCGGCGACCTCGTCGGCGGCCTTCGCGATGGCCTCGGCGACCTCGGCGTCCAGCACGCCGAGCCGCGCGTTGACCCGCGCCGCGGCGGCCTTCAGCAGGCCGAGCGCGCGGATCTGGGCGCGCTCCAGGCCACGGCCGGAGATCGGGAAGTTCTCGACGGCGCGCTGCGTCTGCGCGCGGTAGAGGGCGTCGACGGGGACGCGCACCTCGCCCATGGTGTCGTGTTCGATCCGGTATTCCTGTTCAGCCATACCCCAAGTCTCGCGCAGCGTCTCTCGGCGCGCTCCGTGTCTTTCGGCACGCGAGGGCTAGGATCGAATGTGTTCTCGATCACGCCGCCCACCACCGGCCGGGAGAGTGCCGAATGAGCGAGTCCGCTGGGGAAACGTCGTACGACCTCGTCATCATCGGGGCAGGTCCGACAGGTCTTTTCGCCGCCTACTACGCGGGATTCCGCGGCCTTTCGATGGCCGTCGTGGATTCTCTGCCGGAAGCGGGCGGTCAGGTCACCGCGATGTACCCCGAAAAGATGATCTACGACGTCGGCGGATTCGCCGAGGTCCGCGGCCGCGATCTGGTCCGGGGCCTGCTCGACCAGGCGGCGCCGTTCAAACCCGTGTACTTGCTCGGACGCAAGGCCGAAAAGCTCGAAAGCGTCGAAGGCGGCGTCACCATCACCCTCGACGGCGGGCAGGTCCTGCGCGCCGGCGCGGTGCTGATCACCGCCGGGATCGGCGAGTTCACCCCGCGGCCGCTGCCCGCGGGCGACGGCTGGCTCGGCCGTGGCATGGTTCATTTCGTGCCGTCGTTGAAGGCGCACGAAGGGCAGCACGTGGTCGTCGTCGGCGGCGGGGACTCGGCGTTCGACTGGGTGCTCGCGCTGCATCCGGTCGCCGCGAGCGTCACCCTCGTGCACCGGCGCGCGAAGTTCCGCGCGGCCGAGTCGATCGTGCGGCAGGCGCGCGAACTCGGCGTGCGGATCGTCACCGACGCCGAAGTCACCCGGTTCCTCGACCGCGACGGCACGCTGGCCGAGGTCGAGATCCAGAGCAAGGGCGCCGAGCCCGAGGTGCTGCGCGCGGACACGGTGGTCGCCGCGCTCGGGTTCACCGCGGATCTCGGGCCGATCGAAAGCTGGGGACTCCAGATCGACCACCGGGCGATCGCCGTCGACTCGACCATGGCGACGCCGCGGGAGCGGGTGTACGCGGCGGGCGACGTCGCGGCGTATCCGGGGAAGGTGAAGCTGATCGCGACGGGGTTCGGGGAAGCGGCGACGGCGGTGAACAACATCGCGGTCGCTTTGAATCCGGAGGCGCATCTGTTCCCCGGTCACTCCAGCAACGCCGAGTAGCGCGTGCAATGAAAGGACCTTTCCTTGCAAATTTCGCAAGGAAAGGTCCTTTCATTGCACGTCAGGCGGGCGGAGCGGGCGTAGGCGGCGTGATCTTCTCCGCGATCCACTGCGCGTACGCCACCACGGAAGTCGCGATGGACGGCGAGGTCGCGCACACCGGATCCGCGTTGCCCGGACGGCTGATCGTGCCCAGCAGCACCCACTTCTCGTCGACCTTGGCGATCTCCGGGCCACCGGAATCGCCGTAGCACGAACCCGTGTTCCCGCCGGGGTTGTCGGTGCACAACTCGACGGCGCCGTCGAACTTCGCGGTGCAGCGCGTGCCTTCGACGATCTTCGTGTCCAGTTGCTGCAGCTTCGCGGGACCCTTGCCACAGCCCGAAGTCGGGCAAGTCTGGCCCCAGCCGAGCAGCCGCGTCGCCGTCCCGGGCGCCACGACGGCCCCGATCGCGATCGGCGCCGTCTTCACCGGGGCGGCCAGCCGCACCAGCGCGAGATCGCCGCCCGCGTGCTCGGGTTCGGGGTTGTAGGACGGATTCACCACGATCTCGGCGAGTTTCGCGGTCTCGCCACCCTGGGTGTTGTCGTTGCTGCCGGCCCGCGCGCCCAGATTCGCCGGGTTCTTGCCCTCGACGCAGTGCCCCGCCGTCACGAGCCAGTCCGCCGCGATCAGCGTCCCGGCGCAGAAAGCCTTGCCGGAGGCCGAATGCAGCGAAACGATGAACGGATACGGCTCGTCGGCCTCTCTGCCGCCGACGAGGTCGCCCGCGCCCGTGGCCTGCCCGACCGGCGTGAGGACCATCGCCGCGAGCAGGACCACGAGCACGCGCTTGAGCACGGTTTCTCCTTACGGGAGCGGGGGAACGACGTCGTCGTCCAGTGTGTCGTCGAGGTGGCCGTCGAAGTTGACGGACGAGTACGAGCGGAGTTTGGTCAGCCGGTGGTAACCGTCGATCATCCGGACCGTGCCGGACTTCGACCGCATCACGATCGACTGGGTCGTGGCGCCGCCCGCGCGGTAGTGCACGCCGCGCAGCAGGTCGCCGTCGGTGACGCCGGTGGCGCAGAAGAACACGTTGTCGCCGCGGACGAGGTCGTCGTTGCCGAGCACGCGGTCGAGGTCGTGGCCCGCGGCCAGTGCCTTTTCGCGCTCCGCGTCGTCCTTCGGCCACAGGCGGCCCTGCAGTTCGCCGCCGAGGCACTTCATCGCGCAGGCCGCGATGATGCCTTCGGGGGTGCCGCCGATGCCGAGCAGCATGTCGACGCCGGTGCTCGGCCGGGCCGCGGCGATCGCGCCCGCGACGTCGCCGTCGGAGATGAACCGGATCCGGGCGCCGGCCTCGCGGACCTCCTTGATCAGCTGCTCGTGGCGCGGCCGGTCGAGGATGCACACGGTGACGTCGGAGACGCTGGAGTTCTTGGCCTTCGCGACCCGGCGGATGTTCTCCGCGATCGGGGCGGCCAGGTCGACCTTGCCCGCGGCGTCCGGGCCGACGGCGAGCTTCTCCATGTAGAACACCGCGGACGGGTCGAACATCGCGCCGCGTTCGGCGACCGCGAGCACGGCCAGCGCGTTCGGCATGCCCTTGGCCATCAGGGTCGTCCCGTCGACCGGGTCGACCGCGACGTCGCAGTCCGGCCCGTCGCCGTTGCCGACCTCTTCCCCGTTGAACAGCATCGGGGCTTCGTCCTTCTCGCCCTCGCCGATGACGACGACACCGCGCATCGACACGGTCGAGACCAGCTGGCGCATCGCGTCCACGGCGGCACCGTCCCCGCCGATCTTGTCCCCGCGGCCCACCCAGCGGCCCGCGGCCATCGCGGCGGCTTCGGTCACGCGGACCAGTTCCATCGCGAGGTTGCGATCGGGGGCTTCAGGACGTCGCGAAGAGCTGGCGGACGAGGTGGGGGTGGGCATGCGGCCTCCCGGGTCAGGAACTCGGCGGGGTCCCAGTCTCTCAGATACCCACGGTGGTTCGGTGGCGCAGGAGCATGGTGAACGTCACTGACCGTCGCCGGCCTCGTCCTCGACGGACGACAGCGCGGCCTCGATCCGCTCGCGCGCGCCCTCGAGGTGGTGCTCGCAGACCTTCGCCAGTTGCTCGCCCTTCTCCCACAGGGCGAGCGACTGTTCCAGGGACAGCCCGCCCGCTTCGAGCTCGCGGACGACCTCGACCAGCTTGTCGCGGGCCTGCTCGTAGCCGAGTTCGGCGGTCTCGCTCACGCTGTGCTTCCTTCTACCGGACGTCGGTGTTTGCCGATACCCGCGCACACTACCGCGCCGGCCATGGCGTTGTCGTAACCCACGAAGGCGAGAGCGAACTCCTGGCCGTCACCCTCCGCGATCGCCGCGACGAGGTTCTCCTGCGCCCGCGCCACCCGTTTGCGGTGCACGGAACCGTCCGCGAACCACCATCGGGTGCCGACGTGCTCGCCCGTCGCTTCGGAGAGTTTCCGCAGCTGGGCGTCGAGACCCCGCTTTGTCGAAAACTCACACCCCGCCAGCAGCACGGTCCAGCATTCGGCGGCCGCGTGGTCGGTCAGCAGCGCGTTGCGCAGCACCTCGGGGGCGTCGGCCCGTCTCGCGGCGTCGATGGTCAAAGGCAGGAAACTCGCCGTCAACGCCCCTCCTCCGGCTCTCCCGAGACGACGGCGCCGAGCGCGCCGTCGACCACGCGGACGCGCAGTTTCGCGCCGTCCACGACCTCGGAGACGGACCGGAGTACCTGGAGGTTGCCTTCGGAATCGGTGTACTGCACCACGGCGTAGCCGCGTTCGAGGGTCGCCGCCGGGCCGAGCGCGGTCAGCCGCGCGCGGGCGCTGGCGATCTCGGCCTGGTCCTTCGCGAGCAGCGTGAGCATCGCGCGGCGACCGCGTTCGCGATGGATCTCGACGTCGTCGGAGCGCCGCTGGATCGGGCCGAGCGGATCGGCGAGCACGGGGCGGCTGCGCATCTGGTTCAGCAGCCTGACCTGCGTGTCCACCCAGCCGTGCAGGGCGCGGCGGCCCCGGTCGCGCATCTGGCGGACGCGCTGGGTCTCCTCGCGCACGTCGGGCACGATGCGCTTGCTGGCGTCGGTCGGCGTCGAACAGCGGAGGTCGGCGACGTGGTCGAGCAGCGGGGTGTCCGGCTCGTGCCCGATGGCGCTGACCACCGGGGTCCCGGCCGCGGAGACGGCGCGGCACAGCGCTTCGTCGGAGAACGGCAGCAGGTCTTCCACGCTGCCGCCGCCGCGCGCGATCACGATGACGTCGACGTCCGGGTCACGGTCCAATTTGGACAGTGCCTGGAGGATCTGCGGGACGGCGAGCGAACCCTGGACGGCGGTGTTGATCACCTTGAACGCGACATGCGGCCAGCGGGCCTGCGCGTTCACCAGGACGTCGCGCTCGGCGGCGGAGGCGCGTCCGGTGATCAGCCCGATTCCCTTGGGCAGGAACGGGATCTTGCGTTTGCGCTCCGGCGCGAACAGGCCCTCGGCGGCCAGCAGCCGTCGCAGCCGCTCGATCCGCGCGAGCAGCTCGCCGATGCCGACGGCGCGGATCTCGTTGGCGCGCAGGCTCAGCGAACCGCGGTTCATGAAGAACGTCGGCTTCGCGTGCACGACGACGCTCGCGCCTTCGCGCAGCGGCGGTTCGATCGTGCGCAACAGACCCATCGGGCAGGTCACCGACATCGAGACGTCCGCGGACGGGTCGCGCAGGGTCAGGAACGCGGTGTTGGTGCCCTGGCGGGCCGAGATCTGCGTGACCTGCCCCTCGACCCAGACCGCGCCGAGCCGGTTGATCCACTCGCCGACCTTGCGGGCGACCGTGCGGACCGGCCACGGGTTTTCGGCGGTGGTGGACGGACCGGCCGCTGAGGTGGGTTCGGCGCTCACTGGCCTTCCGCGCCGTCGCCGTCGGCCTTCTTCACGTTCCCGATGCGCCGCGCGAGCATGCCGACGAACGACGCCCTGTCGGCGTTCGCCTTCTCGTAGGTCAGCAGCTCTTCCAGCTGAGCGAGGTCGAACCGGCGCAGACGGGCGCGCAGCTGCGGCAAGGTGAGCGTGTCGTAGTCGTCGAGCCCGGCCGGACCGGAGGTCACGGGCGCGCTCGCACCGGCGGCACTGTCGAACTCGCCGTCGGGGTGCTCCTCGGCGAGCGCGCGCTCCTCCTCGGCCCACGGGTCTTCGGTGAGCGCTTCGAGGTCGTGGAGGTGGCCGTTGGTCTCGGCACGCGGCTCGGGAACCTCGGCGTCCTCCCTCAGCGGGATGACGCACGAGTCGCGTTCGTACCGGCGTTCACCCAGGTCCGGCGGGAGGTCTTCGTCGAAGGTCGCCCAGCTGGGCGTGTCCTCGACCGGGCGAAGGCCCGACAGCGCGTCGTCGCCCTTGATGGCGAGCTCGGTGACGTGCTGCTGGACGCGCATGGAGAACTGGAGCACCTGGCTGACCACCGTGACGGGGAGCCCGGTGAGCTGCTTGGGAAGTTCGCGAACCCGCTCGGCGGTGGTGACGGCGAGGCCCGCGGCGACCCGGAGGGGGAGCGGGAGAGGCTTCATGCGTCTAGCCTGCCGTATCCGGCCCATCCTGCCCAACCGAACGGGTGTGTCGGCTCACAGGACGTGACTCCCCGCACATACTTTGGAGGGGTTCGCTGGTCACCTGAACGTGAGTGCGAGGAGCCCCCGGGGCAGCCCGTACCCTGGGGGCATGAGTTCTGCGAGTCCCGGAATCACGCCCGCCGGCAGTCCGACGATCACCGAGTCCGGTGTGCCGGCAGGTGGCAAACGTGTCCTGCTCGCCAAGCCTCGCGGCTACTGCGCGGGTGTCGACCGCGCGGTCATCGCCGTCGAAAAGGCACTCGAGCTCTACGGCGCACCCGTGTACGTGCGCAAGGAGATCGTGCACAACCGGCACGTCGTGGAGACCCTGCGCGAACGCGGCGTGATCTTCGTCGACGAGACCTCCGAGGTGCCCGAGGGCGAACTGGTGGTGTTCTCCGCGCACGGCGTCTCGCCCGCGGTGCACGCCGAGGCGGCCGAGCGCAACCTGCGGACCATCGACGCGACCTGCCCGCTCGTGACGAAGGTGCACAAGGAAGTCAACCGGTTCGCGAAGGACGACTACGACATCCTGCTGATCGGCCACGAAGGCCACGAAGAGGTCGAAGGCACCGCCGGCGAGGCTCCCGACAAGGTGCAGCTCGTCGACACCGCCGAGGACGTCGACAAGGTCCAGGTCCGCGACCCGTCGAAGGTCATCTGGCTGTCGCAGACCACCCTTTCGGTGGACGAGACCATGGAGCGCGTGGATCAGCTGCGGGACAAGTTCCCCGGCTTGGCCGACCCGCCCAGCGACGACATCTGCTACGCCACCACGAACCGCCAGGTCGCGGTCAAGGCCATGGCCGCCGAGTGCGACCTGGTACTGGTGGTCGGCTCGACGAACTCGTCCAACTCGAAGCGGCTGGTCGAGGTCGCGCTGAAGGCGGGGGCGCGCGCGTCGCACCTGGTCGACTTCGCGCACGAGGTCGATGAAGCCTGGCTCGAAGGCGTCGAGACCGTCGGTGTCACCAGCGGCGCTTCCGTGCCGGACGTGCTGGTGATGGACCTGCTGGCGTGGCTGGCCGAGCGCGGCTGGGACAGCGTCGACGAGGTCACCACCGCGAACGAGAAGATCGCGTTCGCGCTTCCGCACGAGCTGCGCAAGGCCGCGAAGGCCTGACGTTCCTTACGGGAAAGGGCCGTCCGAGGAAGTCCTCGGGCGGCCCTTTTCGCTGGTCAGCGGCTCAAGTGGGAGCAAAGGTCCCTTGCTTCACCGCTCGTCGTCCCACGGCCGGCGGCGGGGCGGCTGCCCTCCGCGGCGTGGGTCGTCGGCACGCGGCGGGCGGCGGCGCGGGGCACCGGGGGCGCTTTCGCCACGGGGATCGCGGCGGCGCGGTTCGCCGTCTTCCGGACGCGGCCGCCGGGGCTGACGTCCCGGGGGCGGCGGTTTGCGGGCGCCGGGTTCGGCGTCGCGGCGGGGACGGCGCTCGTCGTCGACCGGACGGCGGCGAGGCGGAGCACCGTCTCGCGGCGCGGCGTCCCGGGGCGCACCGCGGCGGGAAGGCGGGGGCGGGGTCTGACCGGTCCGGGACGCCGGACGGCCACGGCCCGGCGCGGCGGCCGCGGCGGGACGGGCGGCGGGCTTGGCCTCGTCGCGACGTTCCGGTTTGGTGCCCGGCTTGACCTTCACCGGGGCCTCGGGATCGCGCTCGCGGTAGATCCGGAAGATGCCGATCGCCAAGGTGATGCCGGTGGTGATGGCCATCGTCGGGAAGCCGTTGATCAGCGGCGTGCCGACGTCGAAGGCTCTCGAAAGAAGATCCGTGCCCTTGCTGCCGTCCGAGGTCAGGAGGATGACTCCCGGGACGGTCACGGCGAGGACCAGGGGCGGCTGCACCATCGGGCCGAACAGCCCGCGGCGCTGGACGGCCACCACCGCGGCCACCGCGCCGAGCGCGTAGCAGGCCTTGAACAGCAGGCCCAGGTCCTTCTGCATCATCATGTCGACGAAGGCGCCAAGGATGGCGAGCCCGAAGCCCACCAGGACGGCCGCCCACCAGGGCAGCCCGCGCCTGGCGCCGACGAGCGGACGCTCGTCCCAGGCAACGGGGACGTCGTCGGCATCAGGATCGCTCTGGCGATCGCGAATCGCGGTCACAGGCTCCACCGTATATCCAAGCTGCGGGCATACCGCCAACAGGCGGTGTGTCTATCGCCTGGTAGTGGTCATTCCGGACCACCCGGACGGACCGTCCGGGCACTTACCGGAAGTACTACGAGTAAGCGGGCGACAAGGTTGTCTTCCGGGCTGAAACGGAGCTTGCGATTCCGGAAACCGCTGGTGGGGGCGGTGCGGTCGGTGTGCTGCGTACCTGCGGTACATGAAGGCCTCCTTCCCGTACCTAGGCGCAAGGATGGGGGCCTTCATGTACTTGGGAAAGGCGGACCTGGACCAAGCACAGTCCGCACCTCACGACGCGGGGAGTTCGTCCGCCTTTCTGATCAGCGGCACCGGCGCCGGGCTGCCCGCGGCGTCCGTCAGCGGCGAGACCGTGCTCCGGAAGCTCTCGAGCGCCTCCAGTTCGCGCCGCCGAGCCGAGATGAAACGCTGCAGGTGGGTGCTCGACAGGTTCAGCGCGTCGACCGCGTTGCCCGCGGCCCGGTGCGCGGCCGCGGCGCCCGCCCGCACCTGCTCGACGTCCTCGACCAGTGCCCGTTCGGTCGCGGCGAACAGCGCGGCGGAGGCCAGTACGGCGAATCCCGTCGGTCCGCACAGGAAGACCCGCCGGTCCAGCATCCAGCGCAGCAGTTCCGGGTCGGTGTCCAGCGCGGCCACGACGGCCGCGTCGGACGGGACGAACATGATCGTCCCGTAAATCGCGTCGGCCCAGCGCTGGTAGCCCTTGCCCGCCAGCTCGGCCGCCCGCGACCGGAGCTGCCGGACGTGGACGCGCAGCGCGTCCAGCCGTTCTTCGGGGTCGTCGGTCTCGACGGCCTCGGCCCAGCAGGCCATGCTCGCCTTCGCGTCGACGGGGACCGTCCGGCCGCCGCCGACCCGCAGCACCATGTCCGGTTTCGCGGCACCGCCGCCCGCCAGATCCGTCTGCAAAGTGAAGTGCAGCTCCTCGCGGAGCCCGAGCGCGCGTGCGGTCTCCAGGAGCACTTGCTCGCCCAGCTCGCCCCGGCCGCTGATCGAGGCGAACGCGACCTCGTACCGGCGCAGCGCGAGCTGCTGCTGATCCGCCTTCGCCCGCTCGGCCGCGACCTGTTTCGCCGCCGCGTCCGCCCGCCGCATGCCGTCGTTGTACAGCCGCCACAGCAGCGCGACGGCCGCGAGCAGCAGCAACGCGAGCACGACGGCCGCGGTGGTGATCACCGTCGCCACCGGTACCTCCCCTCCGGATCCGAGTCGGAGGACATCATGGCGGAACCCACCGACAAAACCGGAGCGGCGCGGTCGCGCTCCGTATCTGACCTGCGTCGTCCCCGGCGTGTCGGAAAGCGCAGTGCCGCCAAGGGCGCGCCTCCGCTGTCCGGCCGGTGTGCGGCCCTACCTTGGGCTGCGTGAAGCTCCTGCACACCTCCGACTGGCATATCGGCCGCACCTTCCACGGCGCCGATCTGCTCGCCGAACAGGAAGCCGTGCTGGGTCATCTCGCCGAGCTCGTGGTCGCCGAGTCGGTCGACGTCGTGCTCGTGTCCGGCGACATCTACGACCGTGCGGTGCCCTCGGCGGAGGCCGTCCGCGTGGCCACCACGGCGCTGGGCCGGATCCGGCAGGCCGGGGCGAAACTGGTGATGACCCCGGGCAATCACGACTCCGCGCCGCGGCTGGGCGCGTTCGCCGAATTCGCCGCGGCGGGCGGGCTGCATCTGCGCGCCACGATCGACGGGCTCGCCGAGCCGGTGCTGCTGCCCGACGAACACGGCGAGGTCGCCCTCTACGGCATCCCGTATCTGGAACCGGAGCCCGCGCGCCACGCCCTCGGCGTCCCCGAGGCCCGCGGCCACACCGGCGTTCTCACCGAAGCGATGCGGCGGATCCGGGAGGATCTCGCCGGGCGGCCGTCCGGGACGCGGTCGGTGGTGCTCGCGCACGCCTTCGTCACCGGCGGCGAGCCGACCGAATCCGAGCGGACCATCGCGGTCGGCGGCGTCGAGCAGGTGCCGGGTTCGGTGTTCGACGGCGTCGATTACGTCGCGCTCGGCCACCTGCACGGCCCGCAGACCCTCGCCGAGCACCTGCGCTATTCGGGCAGCCCGCTGGCGTACTCGTTTTCCGAGACACGCCAACGGAAATCGGTCTGGCTCGTGGAACTCGGCGCAGACGGGCTGGCCGAGGTCCGGCGCCACGAACTGCCGGTGCCGCGGCATCTCGCGATGCTGCGCGGCGAGCTGGCGGAGCTGCTTTCGGATCCGGAGCACGACGGCCTCACCGAACACTTCCTCTCTTTCACGGTCACCGATCGGGTCCGCCCGATCGACGCGATGCGCAAACTGCGTGAGCGGTTCCCGTACGCGGTGCACATGGACTGGCAGCCGGAAGGCGGGCACGACGGGGCCGCGCTGAAATACGCCGAAGCCGTCCGCGGGCGGTCCGACGTCGAGATCACCCGCAGCTTCCTGGAGGACTGCCGGGGCTCCGCGCCGTCGGAGAGCGAGGAGCGGCTGGTGCTGGCGGCGCTGGGCGCGGCGGGCAGGGAGCGCGAAGTATGAGACTGCACCGCTTGGAGGTCGCCGCTTTCGGTCCGTACGCGGGCCGCGAGGTGGTGGACTTCGACGCACTCGGCGCGGACGGGCTGTTCCTGCTGCACGGTGACACCGGCGCGGGGAAGACGACGCTGCTCGACGCGATCGCGTTCGCCTTGTTCGGCACCGTTCCCGGCGCTCGCGGCGAGGTCAAACGGCTGCGCTGCGACCTCGCCGAGCCGGATCAGGTCACCGAGGTCGTCCTCGAACTGACCGTGCAGGGCCAGCGGATGCGGATCGCGCGCAACCCCGAGTACCAGCGGCCCAAGCGCCGGGGCGAGGGGATGACCGTCCAGCAGGCGAAGGCGGTGCTCAGCTGGGTCGGCACGGTACCCGCCGGCCACGTGGCCGAGGGCATCACACGGATCGACGAGGTCGCGCGCACGGTCGAACGGCTCATCGGCATGACGCACGAGCAGTTCTTCCAGGTGGTCCTGTTGCCGCAGGGCGAATTCGCACGGTTCCTGCGCGCGAACACCGCCGAGCGCGAGGAGCTGCTGGAGCGTCTGTTCGGCACCGAGCGCTTCTCGGACGTCGAGGACTGGTTCGCGAACCTGCGTGCCGAACGCGGCCGCGAGTTGCAGGCCCGGCAGCAGTCGCTGCGGGAATGGGTCGCCCGGTTCGCGCAGGTCGCGGGGCAGGAAGCGCCCGAAGAGGGGCAGGCCGAGTGGGTCGACGAGGTGCTGGCCGAATCGGCGCGCCGCGTCGGCGAGGCACAGGAACGTGACACGAAGGCCCGTGCTGCGGCGAAGAAGGCCGAGGCCGTCTGGCAGGAGAACCGGTCGACCGCTGAACGGATCCGCCGCGTGCGCACCGCGTACACGCGGCTTTCGGTGATCGCCGAGCAGGCGGACCAACGGGCGGAATGGGCGGAAGAGGTCGAGGCGGCCCATCGCGCGGCCGGGGTGGTCGCCGAGGCCGATCTCCTCGAACGCAGGCTGGACCAGCTCGCGGAGGCCGAAGCCGCCGAGGCTCTTCGGGCCAAGGAGGTTCCTGACGCGGCGGACAGCTCCGCCGCGGAACTGCGCGCTCGGGCGGGTGTTTTACGGGAAGAGGCGGGCGCGCTCGCCGAACTCGTGGCGGAAAGCGAGCAGCAGCAACAGGATCTGGTCCGGCGTGAGCAGCTGACGGCCGCCGCGGGTAAGGCGGAGAAGCAGGCCGAGGAGTTCGCCGCCGAACTGGGTGCCGCGCCGGAGAAGGTCACGGCTTTGCGTGCCGAAGCGGCCGCTGCCGCCGAAGCCGAAGCGAGGCTCGACGGCGCTCGCGCTCGTGTCGACGAGCTGACCGCGCTGGCCCGCGACGCCGACGAGATGCCTCGGGTGAAGCAGGTCGTCGAGCGGGCCCGGGTGACGGTTAGCGAGGCCGTGGACGGCCATCAGCAGGCCCGGCAGCACCGGCTGGACCTGCGGGAGCGGCGTCTCGAAGGGATGGCGGCCGAACTCGCCGCCGGTCTCCACGACGGCGAGGACTGCCCGGTTTGCGGCGCGACGGACCACCCGTCGCCGGCGACGCATACCGGTGGCCTGGTCGATCCCGAGGACGAACGCCGCGCCGAAATCGCGGAACAGCAGGCGCATACGCGGCGTGAGAAGGCGAAAGCCGCGTTGCAGGAGGCCGAAAGCCGCCTGACCGTCCTGATCGAGCGGCTGGGTGACCACACCGCCGAGACCCTGCGGACCGAACTCGGCGAGGCGCGCGCTCTGGTCGCCACGCTGTCGGAAACCGCACGCCGACGGCCCGAGCTCGAGACACAGGTCGTCGCCCTGGAACGGAAGATCGAGCAGCTGACCGAACAGCGCGGGGCGGCCGAGCGTCGCGCGGTCGAGATCGCGACCGAGGTACGCGGTCTGACGGAGCGGCTGACCGAACGCGAGCGGCGGTTGGAGAGCGCACGCGGCGAGTTCGCCGACGTCGCCGCCCGGCGGCGGCATCTGCTCGGCGTCGCGACCCGCCTCGATGCGCTCGCCGAAGCGCGGCTAAGTGTCGCGGGTGCCCGTGAGCGGCGGGACGAGCAAGCGAAGTTGGTCAAGGAAGCGTTGCTGGCCAAGGGATTCGCCGATCTCGACGAGATGCGCGCCGCCGCGCGGCCGGACGAGCAGATCACGAAACTGGAGGCCAGCCTCGCCGACGCGAAGGTGATGGAGCGGGCCGCCCGCGAGGAACTCGCGCAGCCCGACCTGTTCGGCATCTCGCCGGAGGACGAGATCGACGTCGGTGCTTCGGCGGACGCGGCGCGGGACACGCGAGGCGAGGCCGAGCAGGCGCTCGTGGCGCTGCGAACGGCCACGTCACGGCACGCCGACCTGACGAAACTGGCCGAGCGGATGACGTCCTTGATGGCGGATCTGGCGCCGGTCGAAGAGCGGTACCTGGAACTGAAGGCGCTGGCCGAGGTGGTCAACGGGCGTGGCCAGAACGCGCGGAAGATGTCGCTGCGCTCCTATGTGCTGGCCGCGCGGCTGGAGGAGGTCGCGGTCGCGGCGACCGCGCGGCTGCGGACGATGAGCCAGGGCCGCTACTCCTTCGTGCACTCCGATGCGGCCGGCGCGCGGGGCACCCGCGGCGGCCTCGGGCTCGACGTGCTCGACGACTACTCCGGCACCATCCGGCCCGCGAAGACGCTGTCAGGCGGCGAGTCCTTCCTCGCGTCGCTCTCGCTGGCCCTGGGGCTCGCCGACGTCGTGGCCGCCGAAACCGGCGGAGCGCTGCTGGACACCCTGTTCATCGACGAGGGCTTCGGCACGCTGGACGCCGAGACGCTCGACATCGTCATGAACATCCTCGACGAGCTTCGTGCTGGAGGGCGAGTGGTCGGGTTGGTGTCGCACGTGGAGGAGCTGCGGCAGCGGATCCCGACGCGGCTACGCGTGCGGAAGGCGCGTACGGGCTCTTCGGTGGAGATCCACGCCGCCTGACCCGCTCCTTGAAGTGTCATGAAAGGGTCGTTCAGGACATCTTTTGTCCTGAACGACCCTTTCATGACACTCGGGACGCGCGAGATCAGGCCGCTTCGTGGGTCAGCAGCCACTGCTTCGCCGGAACACCCCACCGGAAGTTCCCCACACCGCCGCCGGTCCGCACCACCCGGTGGCACGGCACGAACAACGCCGCCGCGTTCTTCGCGCACGCCGACGCGGCCGCCCGCACCGCCGCCGGATTCCCCGCCAGCGCCGCGTACTCCGCGTAGCTCACCGGCTCTCCGGCGGGCACCTTCCGCAGGATTTCCCAAGCGTGCTCCCGGAAAGCGCCGGACCGTTGCCGCACCTCGACATCGGCGACGGCGTCCAGGTCGCCGTCGTGGTACCGGCGGATCGCGGTGCTCACCGGCCCCAGATCCCGTCGCTCCTTCACCTCGCCGGGGGCGAGCGACGGCGAGATCAGCGGCGTCAGTTCGGCGACGTCGCCGGTCCAGCCCGAGGCGAGCACGGCCCCGTCACCCGCCACGACGGCGGTGAACGGACCGATCTTCGTGTCCATTGTGGACCAATACGCGATGCTCATGGTTTTCCTTTCAAGCGCGCAGTAGGTACATGCCGGCGTACGAGGACCAGGGCTGCCAGGCCCGTCCGCGTTCGGCCAGCGTCTTTTCGTCGTCGGGGATGCCCAGCGCCGCCGCTCCACGGCGCAGCGCCGGATCCCCGGTCAGCAGGACGTCGGGCGCGCCGAGCACCCGCATCAGGACGTAGTCCGCGATCTCCGGCCCGATTCCCGGGAGTTCCAGCAGCTCCGCCCGCAGCTCCAGGGGATCGCGGCCGACATGGACCAATACCTCGTCCGCCAGCGCGCGGGCCACCGCGGCCACCCGTTCCGGGCCGTGTTCGGCGACCTGGGCCGCCGTCGGGAACACCGTGGTCAGCCCTTCGAGTGACTCGTCGCAGTTGGGCACGCGTTCGCCGAGGTTCTCGGCGAGCGCGGCGGTCTCGGCGGGGGAGAGCATCGCGCGCAGCACGAGCTCGTCGCCGTCGACCGCGCCGGGCACCCGGATGCCGGGGATCGCCTCGACCAGCGGTGCGAGGGCCGGGTCGGCCCCGAGGACCCGCGAGACCGCCTCGGGGTCGGCGTCGAGGTCGAGCAGCCGCCGCACCCTCGCGACCGCGCTGCTCAGGTCACGCAGGTCGGTGAGCCGCAGGTCGCAGCGGACGTGGTCGTCCTTCGCCGTCAGCCACACCACGCCGGTGCCGTGCGCGAGCCGCAGCGTGCGGCCATAGCCGGTCACCCCGGAATCGTCGCGCGTCACGTGCTCGACGCCGGGGACGGCCCGGTCGGCCAGGAAGTCCAGCACCCCGTCCGCGTCGAACGGCTTCCGGAACGGCAGCCGCAGGCTCAGCCGGGTCCCGGTCGGCAGCTCCTCGGCCTTGCGACGCCGCAGGCTCGCCGCCCGAAGCTGCGAAGGCGTCGTCGCGAAGACCTCTCGGATCGTCTCGTTGAACTGGCGGACGCTGGAGAACCCGGCCGCGAACGCGACGTCCGTCAGCGGAAGCCCGGACATCTCGATCAGCAGCCGCGCGGAGTGCGCCCGGTGCGCCCTGGCCAGCGCCAGCGGACCCGCGCCGAGTTCCGCGGTGAGGACGCGTCCGAGCTGGCGTTCGGAATAGCCGAGCCGCCGCGCGAGCCCCGGGACGCCGTCGCGTTCGACGGTGCCGTCCGAGATGAGCCGCATCGCCCGTGCGGCGAGGTCGGCCCGGATGTCCCAGTCGGGCGAGCCGGGGACCGCGTCGGGCAGGCAGCGGCGGCAGGCGCGGAAGCCGTGCGACTGCGCGGCCGCCGACGTCGGGTAGAAGCGGACGTTCTGCTGCTTCGGCGTCGACGCGGGGCAGGACGGACGGCAGTAGATCCCGGTGGTGGCGACGGCCATGATGAACTGGCCGTCGAACCGGGAATCACGGGCGGCGACGGCGCGGTAACACCGTTCGGTGTCGCGCCACACGGCCCGTTCGGCCAGGGTCTGCTCGGTCATGACATCGATCGTGCCACCAGGTCGGAGGCGTGGCTGGCGGAAATCCGACACGGCGATCAAGGCCTCGGCGGATGGGGCGGCGGGCGGCACGTAGACTTCTGGCCCGTGAGTCTCACCCTCGGCATCGTCGGCCTGCCCAACGTCGGCAAGTCCACCCTGTTCAACGCGCTGACCCGCAACGACGTGCTCGCGGCGAACTACCCGTTCGCGACGATCGAGCCCAACGTCGGCGTCGTCCCGCTGCCGGACCCGCGGCTGGACCAGCTCGCGGAGGTCTTCGGCTCCGAGCGGACCGTGCCCGCCGTCGTGTCCTTTGTGGACATCGCGGGCATCGTGAAGGGCGCGTCCGAGGGGGCGGGCCTCGGCAACAAGTTCCTCGCGAACATCCGCGAGGCCAACGCGATCTGCCAGGTCATCCGCGTGTTCGACGATCCGGACGTGATCCACGTCGACGGCCGGATCGACCCGGGCAGCGACATCGAGACGATCAACACCGAGCTGATCCTCGCCGACCTGCAGACCCTGGAGAAGGCGCTGCCGCGGCTTGAGAAGGAAGCGCGGACGAAGAAGGAGAACAAGCCCGCGCTCGACAACGCGGTCAAGGCCAAGGAGATCCTCGACGCCGGGCGCACCCTCTTCCAGGCGCAGAAGGAGGTCGACTTCGAGGCGCTGCGCGAGCTGAGCCTGCTCACCACGAAGCCGTTCCTCTACGTCTTCAACGCCGACGAAGGCATCCTCACCGACGAGTCGCGCCGCGAGGAGCTGGCCAAGCTGGTCGCCCCGGCCGACGCGGTGTTCCTCGACGCCAAGGTCGAAGCCGAGCTGCTGGAACTGGACGACGAGGAGTCCGTGCGCGAGCTGCTGGAGTCCGTCGGCCAGCACGAGCCGGGCCTCTACTCCCTCGCGCGCGCCGGCTTCCACACCCTCGGCCTGCAGACGTACCTGACCGCCGGGCCCAAGGAGTCGCGCGCCTGGACGATCCCGCAGGGCGCGACCGCCCCGCAGGCCGCGGGCGTCATCCACACCGACTTCGAGCGCGGCTTCATCAAGGCCGAGGTCGTCTCGTTCGACGACCTGATCGAGAACGGCTCGATGGCCGCCGCCCGGTCCGCCGGCAAGGTGCGCATGGAGGGCAAGGACTACGTCATGGCGGACGGCGACGTGGTGGAGTTCCGCTTCAACGTCTGATTCCCCGAGGAGTCAAGGGCATGAGTGCCGATCGCGACGTCTCGTTCATCGATCGCTGGGGCGTCCAGATCGAAGACGACATCTCCGTCGAGGCCTTCGGCGCCCTGCTCGACGCGCTCAACGACGATGACGATGCCGAGCACGTCGTCGTCGACATCAACGACAGCGACGACTGGTTCGTCGAGTTCACCCGCCGCTCCGTCTGTTTCCAGCAGGCGGAACGCGGCGGGGAGGTCGTCGGCACCCTCGACTACGCCGACCGCGACGAGGCGCTCGCGATCGCCAAGGAGTTCATCGACGGCGACTTCGAGGCTCTTCGCGCACGCTCCTGGAAGTCCGACGGGTGAATCACACGCCGTAGCGGTCCTGGAACATCGTCGCGGGTGCCTCGCCGTGCCGCGCTGTGTAGGCCGCCACGATCTCGTCCGCCACGTCCTCACCGGCCTGAAGCCGGACTAGGAACGGAACCGCCCAGTGCAGCTCGGCGGCGTCGAAGTCCTTTTCCCAGAGCGGATTGAGCCCGGTCCGCGTCTCGTCGAGCACAGCGGAGAGCGGAACCTGTCCGCCCGCGTTCACCGGATGCGGGCCCACCGAGATCGAGAAACGGGAAGCGGCGCCTGCCGGGTTGACGGCCATTTCCATGGGGTGCGGGTGGTGGCCGGGCGCCGTGCGCGCGATCACGAGGAACCGCAACGGCCGCCGTTTCGTCTTCTTCATGCGGCCATTCGAGCACGCCGCCACGGACCGAGGATGAACCGCATGACGAGCCCCGCCCTGCTGACCGCCGGCGGTGTCGTGTGCAGCCTGACGGTCCAGCTCGGACGCGGACTCGACTCCCAGGAGTGCCGCCTGGCGGTGCTCGCTAGCGGCGAGCGGCAGGGGGAGCCCGAGATGCCGCACGCGATCGCGCGCGCCATCCGCCTTTCCCGTGGCGAGCCGGAACCGGACCCGCCCTACCCTCGGCCGATCATCGGCAGCCGCGGTCAGCTGGAGGTCGTGTCGCGCGAGATCGTCGACGTTCTCGGCCAGGTCGCCCGAGGCTGGGCGTCATGACCGAGGTCCTCTTCTCCCGTGAGAACGGTTGGATCCCGCGAGTGATCCGCGAGAACGGCGAGCTCGTCCTCGAACTCGGCGCCGGAGCCGACGCCAACCATGATCCCCGCAGGTTCACCCTCCCGATCTCGGAAGCCCATTTCGCGGTGATCCGCGGCGATCTGGTCCGGCATCTGCTGCTGTGGAGCGCGATCCTGCCGCTCTGCTCGGCCGCCGGGATCCGGCGGCCGCTCGACGAACGCGCGGCGGTCGCCTTGCTGGACCCGATCCTCCTCGGGGCGCCCGCCGAAGTGGAGCTGTTCTTCCAGGACATCCGCTGGGACGTACGGCGGCTCGTCGCCCAGGGCGCGGACGTCGAACTGCTCGGGCGCGGACGGCTCTTCGCCGCGTTGGGTTCCGCGACCGAGCGGTCCGATTGGTCGCTCGTCCAGCGGTACGACGCCAACCGTGGGCGCGCCCGATGAGTTTCCCGCCGTGTTCGGAAGGACGACGATGAGGCCACTGACCTTCAGTGACGACAAGGAAAACGAGCAGAAGTGGGTGCCGGGCGGTGCGCGATCCGCGCCCGACGCGTTCCGGGAGTTCGTCGGCCGGCACCGTGCCGAAGACAACGCCACGTTCTGCATCGAGGACGAGGAGAACGAAGAGGCGCTGCTGCTCATGTACGACGCCGGCACCATCTGCCGGATCAAGGGCGCGCAGGACTCGCGGGTCGAGTACCGCCTCGTCACCAACGGCGGCGACTACCGGAGCCAGGTGGCGAACTTCGTCCGCGGGGGTTCGGCCGCGCTCGACCGCAGCGGGCCGTGGTTGCCGGACGTCGCGTCCCTCGACCGGGCGAGGCTGCGCTTCGAGTTCGACGGGTCCGTGCTCCGGCGGACCCACCCGCGCGAGCTGCGCCGTCGTCTCGAGATCCTGACCGTCATCGACGGACACGAGCCGACGACGGTCGACGGGGTCACGCACTTCGGCTTCGGCAACGGCGGCGGCGACACGGTCAACGCCTGGTTCACCGCCGACGGACGCGGCCTGGTGACGACCTTCGACCACACCAGCGCGCTCAACTTCTACGAAGACCCGCAGGCGCAGGCCGACCTGTATGACGGCGTGCCGGCGGACCTCCTCGCCATGGTGAAGGACGCGCCCGAGACGGAAACGACGCTCGAGGTCGGCGGCCTGGTGGCAGCCGGTGGCATCTTCACCTTCTCGGGACCATGCGCCATGTCGGAAGGACTGGTGGCCCGGCTGCAGGAGTCGCGACTGGACCTCGGGGAGACCGGGGTCGGCTGGTTGCTGGAAGGTCTTCTCTCGTTGGAGGACTTCACCCCCGCCGCGGTCGCGGAGGAAGTGGCGTGGTGGAGCGACGAGGACATCGAGAAGGGGTTCGCCGCGGCCCCGCGGGAACAGCCCGCGCCGTTCGACCAGGAGACGGTGGATCGCCTCTGCAAGATCTGGGCCGACTCCGGGTACAACGATCGTTGGGACGTGCACTACGTCTTCTTCGACGGCGACACGGTCGAGGACGCGGGTGAGGCGCGGGACGAGCTCCTGGCCTTGGTCCGGACACTCGGACTCGAGCGCGTCGACGCCCCGCCCGGCGCCCCCACCGGGGAAGTGTGGGTCCGCACCGACCCCCGCATCGACGCCGAGCTCGAGCGCTGGTCGTGACCTCGTCAGGGAAGGCCCCGGACTTGCCGCCCGGCGGTTCGGATGAACACGGACAAGGTTTCCTGGCTGCGTTCTTCATACTGTTTCACGGCGGCGAGATCCGGAGCTCGATGCAGGGGGAGCCGCGCGTGATCGGCCGTCGCCCCGCGTTTGCCGGATCAGTGCGCGGTCCGCTCCGTTCGCCGCGTGTTCAGCAATCCGAGCAGGTACGTGAGGGTCGAACCGGCCAAGGTGCCGGAGATCGCGACCACGCTGGTCAGCACGCCGTTCATGGCCGGGATCGTAGGATCTCCGCAGCCGCGCGGTAACCGAATCCGAGGAGAACAGTGCCGAACGACGACACCGTCGATCTCGTCAGATCGCTGGTCGATGCCACGGGAGCCGCGGTGGACGCGTACCGGGGCGGCTACTACCGCCCCGGCGACAAGCTGCCGGTGAAGATCCTCGTGCAGTTCGACCGGACGGCCGGTAAGTACGAGGTGACGTTCGAGGACACCGACGAGGATCGCTGGGCCGTGAAGCCGAAGAACTTCCGGACGATGCGCGAACAGCTGCGCCCGAAGCTCGGCTGAAAGGCGAAGACGATGGCACGAAAGCGAAAGACCCTTCCCAAGGACTTCCAGGAGATGCTGACCTCGGCATCGGTGGACGAACTCAAAGCCGTCTTCGGCAAATGCGAGATCGACGCGCGGGGCGGCTACAGCAAAGGGACCGCGATCGGCTTTCCGGAGTGCCCGGACGAGCTCGTCGTCTGGCTGACCGGGCAGGGGCTCGCCGTCGACACCCCGGACAGCTACGGCAGGACACCGCTTCACGCGCGGGCTTCCCGCGGCGTTACGAAGCAGATTCCTTTGCTGCTCTCGCTCGGCGCGGACATCGATGCGGCCGACACCTCCGGGAAAACGCCGCTTCAGGTGGCGGTCGAGAGGCTGAGGGCCGAGTCCGTGCGAGTGCTGATCGAGCACGGGGCGTCGACCGCGATTCACGACAGGCGCGGTGACTCGTTGCTGATGCGATGCCTGATCAGTACGGAAAACGCCTACCTCCGCGAGTCCGCCGAGATCGCGAAGCTGCTGCTCGACCACGGAGCGAGCATCACGGCCGAGATGCGCGAGAAGGTCGAGCGGATCGGTAGTGGCTTCGAGTTCCACCGCGAGACCTTCAACCGGGATTTCCTCGAAGAGACCGAGGCCGCGCTCAGCGAGCTGTACCGGATCTTCGAGGTCGAGCCGGTCGCGCGGCGGTCGAAGCACGACGGAGTTTCGCCGATCGTCGTGCCCGACGGATCCTGGCAGGAGCGGCACAAAGCGCTGTGGGAGCTTCTCGTGCCGTCGAGCGGTGCGGGCGCGACGGTGCAGTGCGAGGCCATCCGCGTCACCGGCCGGATCTCCGACGAGATGTTCCGCAACGGCGGGGCGAACTGGGATCGTGCCTATCGCGCGATGGCCGACGCGTTCCCGGGTTTCCTCGCGCAGGGCGAACCTCTCGGTGAGGAAGAACTCCGAGAGGCCAAGGAGATCGCCAAGCAGATCCGATCGGGCCGCGGGGCGGACGACCACCTCGATCGCTTGAGCGAACTCGCCGTCGCCTGGGTCGCGAAGAATCCGGCCCCGATCGCCTTGGGAGCGGTGGACTACACACGCTGAGGAGTGCCGGGTGCCCCCGATGAGGACACCCGGCGAGCCTCACTTCCGCAGCAGGCTGTACGCGGCGGAACCGATCAGCTCCAGCGAAACCTGAAGCCGCTCAAGGGAAACGTTGTCCTTGATGGTGTCTTCCGGCGTGTGGTAGGTCGGCTCCAGCAGCGCCGGGCCGGTTTCGCCACGCCAGCTGAAGTTGCCCGAAGCGATCCCGCGTTCGAAGAACGGCACGTGGTCGCTCGAACCGCGCGCCACCGGGCCCTTGACCCGCGGGTCGTAGCCGAGCCGCTTGGCGGCGGCGTTGACGGCCGCGGTCGTGGCGTTGTCCGCACCGTCGACCGAAAGCAGCCAGTAGGTGACGGCCGGGTCCCAGCTGGTGGCGACCATGTCGTTCTGGAAGCAGCCCGCGATCCGCTGCGCCTCCGGGTCGGACAGGTTCTTGACGTAGTGCCGCGAGCCGATCAGCCCGTACTCCTCCGAACCCCACAGCGCGAACCGCAGCGTCTTGTTCGTCGGCAGGTACCGCAGGACGCGCGCCAGCTCCAGGCAGAGCACGGTGCCGCTGCCGTCGTCGTTGGCGCCGGGGGAACCGGGGACGCTGTCGTAGTGCGCGGTCACCATGACCACGCCTTCGTCCTTGCCGGGGAACGTGGCGGACCGCTCGGCGATGACGTTGTACGACGTCAGGTTCTTGTGGTGCGTGGCCGTCGCCTTGACCGTGACCGAGCCCTTGGCGAGCCGTTCGCGCAGGCGCTCCACCTGCACCTGGGCCAGGCCCAGCACCGGGATGGTGACCGGGGTGGCGAGCGTCGGGGAGAAGGCGGACAGCTTGCGGGCCGGGTCGGCGCCGATCCGGCCGAGCAGCACGGCGTCCGCTCCGCGCTGCGCCGCCGTCAGGTACGCGTCGGCCTTGTTCGCCACGGCGGCGATCAGCACGATCTTGCCGGTCAGGTCGTCGGGCAGGGTGCTGCCGTCACCGGCGTCGACGACGACGGCCTCGCGGGTGACGTCCTGCGCGCCCTGCGGCGACGAGCCGGTCTGCCAGCTGTCACGTCCGATCGTCAGGCCGCCGAGGAACTTGTCGGCGATCGGGAACGGCTGCAACGTCACCTGGTAGCGCAGATCGCGAAGCACCTTCGCGATGTAGTCCCTGGCCCGCAGTTCGCCTTCGGTGCCGGCGATCCGGGGGCCGATCTTGTCGCTGAGCACCCGCAGATGCTCCAGCGCCCGCCGCGCCCGCACCCGCGCGATCACGGGATAGTCGCCGAAGTCCAGCGACGGCGGGAACTGCGCGCCCGGACGTTGTTGCGTGGCCGCGGCGGCGGTGCCGGGGTTCAACCCGATCGTCGCCGCGCCCGCCAGTGCCACCGCGCCCGCGAGCACCTCACGTCTGCGCAGACCTGCCATGGAACACCCCTCACTTCTCGAAGAAACTCGTCCGAGTAGCCAATAGCGCGCCGGTCACCGGAGCAACCTCCGATCGTCCCCTTTTTCCGGTTCAGCGCACGGCGGCCCGGCGGTAGGCCGCCGAGACGGCGACGACGCCGGAGACCGCCGCGGCGATCACCCCGCCGATCAGCAGCACGGTCCCGACGAAGGGCCCGAAGTCGCCGACGTTGGCAAGCCGTCCCCAGAACGACCCTTCGAGCAGCGCGCCGACGAGGATGAACGTAGGCGCGGCGACGCCGAGGAAGAGGATCCACCGGTACCTGGCGGCCAGCGTCAGCACGAGGATCCCGGTCACGCCGAGGATGAACGGGCCGGGCGGGATGTCCGGGAACCCCGGGACGCCCGAAACGATCTGGATGATCAGGCCGGCGACGCCGACGAAGAGGAAGAAGGCGTTGGCGACGGCGGCGGTGGAACGGTTCATGGCGAGCTCCTCACTGGGTTCAAGACCACTGAAGAGTCCCGCTCACGGCGGCTGGGGGCGTCGGCCCGGAAGCGGCAATCAGGCCTACGCGGTTTTGCGTACGACCTCCTGATACCAAAGAGGCCGCAGCGCGCCGCGTAAGACTTGGTCATCGCGATGTCCACCGGCTCGCGCACCTACCGCGAAGCGGCTGTCGAACTGGCGGCGTGGGCGAGGGTAACTTCGAACGGGTGAAGCCGTTGAGTCCCGACATGTTCGCGCCCGGCTGTCCGTCGAACCTGACCCCGTTCCGGATCGGCGACAAATGGGCGGGCCTGGTCGTGCAGTGCCTGGAAGAAGGGCCGCGCCGGTTCTCCGAGCTGCGGGTGCCCTTGAGGGGAGTCACGTCGAAGGTGCTCACGGAGACCCTCAGGGCTCTGGAGCGCGACGGCATGATCACGCGGACGGCGTACGACGAGACGCCGCCGCGGGTGGAGTACGAGCTCACCCCGCTCGGCCGGACGTTGTTCGAGCCGATGGAGGCGTGCCGCAAATGGGCGGCGGAGCACCTTCCGGAGCTCGTCGCCGCCCGTGAGGCGTACTCCGGCTAGCCGAGGAGGCCCAGTACGACGATCGTCAGCAGCGTGATGGCGGCGGCGAAGGTGGTCACCCAGGCGCGCTGGGCGGCGGTGATGGAGGCGTTGTTCACGGCGGTTCCCCGGGGGAGAGAAGCGACAGGTCCGCCCGGAACAGCGCGTTGATCAGGCTCCGCGTTACCTTCGAAGCGCCGGTGTGATCAAGATCACTGATCGTGCTGGTGATGCCGTTCGCGCGCGGTGTACCAGAGCACTCCGGCGGCCGCCGCCACCATCGCGCCGAACGCCGAGAACCCCACCACGATCGCCTGCGTCATCACTCGTCCTTTCTCGTTGTGTCCCTACCGGGGTGACGTCCGAGAAGCGGGGTTGTGGCGCGGTCGTAGCGGACGTCACAGGCCGGCGAGTACCTCGTCGATCTGCGACGCAAGCGAGAAGTCCTTCTCCGTCAGCCCTCCGGCGGAGTGCGTGCTGAGCCGGAACGTCACCGTCCGCCAGCGGATGTCGATGTCGGGATGGTGGTCGGCCGCCTCCGCCAGTTCGGCCACCTTGTCCACCGCTTCGATGGCCTTGGGGAAGCTCGGCAGCTTCGCCGTCCGCTCGATCGTCACGCCGTCACGGGTCCAGCCGGAGAGCTTGGTCACGGCTTCGTCGGCCTGCTGGTCGTTCAAGATTTCCGCCATGACTCCATGGTGGTACGCCGTCGGCTACGCTGCACGTTTGCCACGGGTCCCCCCTTGAAGAACGCAGGAGGCTAGATGAAACGCGCCCTCCGCACGGTCGTTGCGGCTGGCACGGTGGCCGCCCTCGTCGCGGGCTGCTCGCTCTCCGGGAACACGGGGAACGACCCGCAGGCGCCGGCGACGGTCACGCTCGTGACACACGACTCGTGGCTCGCGCCCCAGGACGTCCTCGACGCGTTCGAGCGGCAGTCCGGGATCAAGATCTCCGTGCTCAAACAGGGTGACGCGGGCGCGCTGACCAACAAACTGGTGCTCACCAAGGCGAATCCGATCGGTGACGTCGCGTACGGCATCGACTCGACGTTCGCCTCGCGGGCGCTCACCGAGGGCGTTTTCGAGCAGTACACCAGCCCGGAAGCGGATCGCGGCCCGCAGCGCTACTCCGTCGACCCCGGCCACCGGCTCTCCGCGGTCGACCTCGGCGACGTCTGCGTCAACATCGACACCCGGTACTTCGTGGACAAGGGGATCCCGGAGCCGAAGTCGTTCGCGGATCTGACCGACGCCAAGTACAAGGACCTGATGGTCGCCGAGAGCCCAGCGACGTCGTCGCCGGGGCTGGCCTTCCTGCTCGGCACCGTCGCCCAGTTCGGCGAGCAGGGCTGGCAGGGGTACTGGACGCAGCTGAAGGCCAACGGGCTCAAGACGGTCAGCGGCTGGGAGGAGGCCTACTCCAAGGAGTTCTCCGGCTCCTCGGGCAAGGGCCCGCGTCCGATCGTCGTCTCCTACGCCTCCTCGCCCGCCGCCGAGATCGGCGACGACGGCAAGCCGCGGACGAAGGCGCTGCTGGACACCTGTTACCGCCAGGTCGAGTACGCGGGTGTGCTGGCGGGCGGCAAGCAGGTCGAGAAGGCCCGCAAGGTCGTCGACTTCCTGCTGTCGCAGCAGTTCCAGGTCACCGTGGCGAGCAACATGTACGTGTACCCGGCCCGTCAGGGGGTCGAGCTCCCGCAGGGCTGGGCGCAGGCCGCGCCGCTGCCGCAGCAGCCGAAGACGCTCGACCCGGCCAAGATCCAGGCCGGGCGCGAGCAGTGGATCGCGCAGTGGCGCACGCTACTCGAAGGCTGAGTTCCTCAAGGCCGACTTTCCGAGGGACCGGGCTGGCCGCGCTCGCCGTGCTGCCGCTCGGTTTCCTCGTGGTGTTCTTCGCCTGGCCGGTCGCGGCGATCATCGGCCGGGGCTTCGGCTCCGGCGGCGTCGGCACGGCCATCGGGGACCCACTGACCTGGAAACTCGCCGGATTCACCGTCGCCAGCGCCGGGGTTTCGACGATCGTCGCGGTGCTGGCGGGGCTGCCGGTCGCGTTCCTGCTCGCGCGGGTGCGGCTGCCGGGGGTCTCGCTGGTCCGGACGCTCGTGCTGGTGCCGTTCGTGCTGCCGACCGTCGTGGTCGGTCTGGCGTTCCGCGCGCTCTGGCCCGATGGCGGACTGCTTCCGTTGGTGCTGGCCAACGCCTTCTTCAACGTCGCCGTCGTCGCGCGCACGGTTTCCGGGCTGTGGAGCCATCTCGACCCGCGCACGGTGGACGCGGCCCGTGCGCTCGGCGCGTCGCCGTGGCGGGCCTTCCGTTCGGTGACGCTGCCCGCGCTCGCGCCGGCCGTCGCGTCCTCGGCCGCGGTGGTCTTCCTGTTCTGTGCCACCAGCTTCGGGGTCGTGCTCATCCTCGGCGGGGCGAAGTACCGCACGCTGGAGACCGAGATCTACCTGCGCACGGTCGAACTGCTCGACCTCTCCGGCGCGGCCGCGTTGTCGCTGGTGCAGTTCGCCGCCGTCGTCGCCGCGCTCGTCGTGGGCGCGCTCGCGAGGCGGCGCCGGGAGAACGCGGTGCGGCTGCGTTCGCGGAGCGAAACCGCGCGGAGGCCGAGGGGCGGCGAGTGGTGGGCGGTGGCCGCCGGGCTCGCGGTGATCGCGCTCCTGATGACGCCGATCGTGGCGCTGCTGGTCGAATCCGTGTCCACTTCGGACGGTTGGAGCCTCGCCGGGTACGAAGCGCTCGCCGGACAAGGCTCGCGTAACGCGCTCCAGATCTCGGGCTGGGACGCGGCGTCGATGTCGCTGCGGACGGCGTTCGACGCGACGACGCTCGCGATGATCGTCGGGGTGCTGGCCTCGGTCGTGCTGGTGGCGCTGCGCCGCACGCCCGGCAGGCTGGCGCGGGGGATGGGCGAGACGATGGACGCCGCGCTGATGCTGCCGCTGGGTGTTTCCGCGGTGACCGTCGGTTTCGGTTATCTCGTCACGCTCGACGCGCTGCCGGGCGATCTGCGGACGTCGCCGCTGCTGGTGCCGCTCGCACAGGCGCTGGTGATCATCCCGCTGATCGTGCGGATGGTGCTGCCGGTGCTGCGGTCGGTCGACGTCCGGCTGCGGCAGGCCGCGTCGACACTCGGCGCGAGCCCCGGCCGGGTGTGGCGCGAGATCGATCTCCCGCTGACGGCGCGTTCGCTGGTCGCGGCGGCCGGGTTCGGCTACGTGGTCGCGCTCGGCGAATTCGGCGCGACGAGCTTCCTGGCCAGGCCGGACGCGCCGACGCTGCCGGTCGCCGTCGCGACGCTGATCTCGCGGCCGGGGGAGCTGAACAACCAGATGGCCTACGCGGCCTGCGCGCTGCTCATGATCGTGACCGTGGTGGCGGTGGTGCTGATCGACCGGTTCGGCGCGGTCCGCGGGCAGAATTCGGTAGGGGAGTTCTAGTGTCGCTGTCGGTACGGGATCTGACCGTCCACTATGGATCCTTCGCGGCGGTGAAGGACGCCCGGCTGGACATCGCCGACGGCGAGGTGCTGGCGCTGCTCGGCCCGTCCGGTTCGGGGAAGTCGACACTGCTGCGGGCGATCACCGGGCTGGAGCCGCTGACGTCGGGCACCGTGCGGTGGGACGGCGAGGATCTCGCCGGGGTCCCGGTGCACCGGCGGGAATTCGGGCTGGTCTTCCAGGACGGCCAGCTGTTCCCGCACAAGGACGTCGCCTCGAACATCGCGTTCGGCCTGCGGATGCACGACGTGCCGCGCGCGGAGCACGCGGACCGCGTCCGTGCGCTGCTGGAGTTGGTCGGGCTCGTCGGCTACGAGCGGCGGAGGGTGACCGAGTTGTCCGGCGGGCAGGCTCAGCGCGTCGCACTCGCCCGTGCCCTGGCTCCGGAGCCGCGGTTGCTGCTGCTGGACGAACCACTGTCCGGTTTGGACGCCGGACTGCGGGAACAGCTGGCGATCGACCTCGCGGCCCTGCTGCGGCGCAGCAAGATCACCGCGCTGCTGGTCACGCACGATCAGGAAGAGGCGTTCACGCTCGCCGACCGCGTCGCCGTGCTCGAAGACGGCGAGATCCGGCAGGAGGGCGCGGTGCGCCGTGTCTGGCGGCAGCCGGTGGACGAGGGCGTGGCACGGTTCCTCGGCGTGACCACGTTCGTCGACGGCGAAGCTTCCGGTGGTGTGGTGCGGACTTCGCTCGGCGAGGTCGCTCTGCCCGACGTCGAGGACGGCGCGGTGCGGCTGGGGCTGCGGCCGCACGGGCTCCGCGTGGCTCCGGACGGCGTCGAAGGCGAGGTCGTCGCGGTGGTGCACCGGCGGGAGCACGTCCGGCTCGTGGTCGCGCCCGGCGGCGATCTGTCCACAGTGGACGCGGTCGCGCCGGTGACCGCCGACCTGCGTCCCGGGGACACCGTCCGGCTCGCTCTGGACCCGGACGGCGTCGCCCAACTCCGCGTTTAGTCCTCTGGATGCGAACTCCGCGTTTAGTCCTCTGGATGCGGTAGGCCGGCTGAATGCGGTAGTCCTGGCCGAAACCTGCGGTTTTCCGCAGTGTCCGCGGGGTTCGGCCGCCATACCGTCGTCTCCATGCTCCTGAAGACGATCTTGTCCTTCGTTCTCGCGGTCGTTCCGGCCGCCGCACCGGCCACGCCGGACATCCCGGTCGCCGAGTTGCGCGGCAGGCTCACCGCCCTCGCCGACGGCCGGGACATCACCGCCGGGCTGATCCACGTCCGGAACGGCACCCGCCAGTGGTCGGACGCGGTGGGCGTGCGCGATCTGGCCTCCGGCACGCCCGCCGTCGCCGGCGGTCATTTCCGGATCGGCAGCGTCACCAAGACCTTCGCGGCCACCGTCCTCCTGCAGCTGACCGACGAGGGACGGCTGGCGCTCGACGATCCGATCGAGCGCCACCTGCCCGGTGTCGTGCCCGACGGCGGTCGCGTCACCGTCCGGCACGTCCTGCAGCACACCAGCGGCCTGCACGACTACATGAGTGAACCCGGGTACTCGACCAACCGCTGGCGCGCCGATGCCCGCTTCGACGACTACACGCCTTCGCAACTGCTGAAGGTGGCGTTCGCGAAAGGCCCGGACTTCGAGAACCCGGGCGAGTCCTGGCATTACTCGAACACCAACTACGTCGTCGCCGGTCTGCTGATCGAGAAGCTGACCGGACGCCCGTACGGCGAGGAGGTGACACGGCGGATCCTGCGCCCGCTCCACCTCACGCACACCAGTGTCCCGGGCCACCGCTCGTCCTTGCCCGTTCCGCACGCCCGCGGCTACGAACCGCTGCCCACGACCCCTCCGTCGATCGTGGACGCCACCGACATGGATCCCTCACTGGACTGGGCGGCCGGTGAGATGGTCTCCACCACTCGCGACCTGACCACCTTCGTCACCGCCCTGATCGAGGGCAGGCTGACGAGCCAGGCGAGCCTGACGGAGATGCGGCGGATGAGGGAAGCGGTCCCGCTGTTCCGGTACGGCCTGGGCTTGCAGGAGTTCGCGATCCCTTGTGCGACCGGCCCGAAACCGGTGTGGGGGCACACGGGACAGCTGATCGGCTATCTCACCGTCGCCTTCACCGACGGGAAGGGCAAGTCGCTGACCCTGTCCCTCAACCCGCACGAGCGGGACCCGTCCACCGAAGCCGTGGTCTCCATGGCGACGGCCGTCTTCTGCTAGCACTTAGTCCTCTGAATGCGGTACTTGCGCGTGCAAGGACCGCATTCAGAGGACGAAACGCGAGGGGAGGGGGTCAGCCGTCCCGGGTGGTCAGGCGCGCGTAGGCGATCGAGAGCCCGATGACGATGTAGCAGGCGGCCCGCAGGGCGCCCTCGCCGAGCATCGACAGGTCCAGCGGATCCATCAGCACCGCGGCCGGAGCCTGCGCCCAATCCTTGTTGAGCAGGAACGGATGCAGCCACGAGACCGCGTCCAGGAAGCCGAGGATGGTGAACACGATCGTGCCGGCCAGCACCGAGGCGACCACCAGCATCGGATGCTCGGTGAACGACGAGATCGCGAGCGCGACCGCGCCGACCGCCCACAGCTGCAGGGTGATCCACAGCGCCACCACCAGCAGCCTGCCCAGCGCGTCCCACACACTCAGCGTCGAGCCGGTGAGCGTGAACATCGAATCGGCACCACTGACGATCAGCCCCGTGGCGAATCCGGTGAAGGTCATGGCCAGCACCGCGATCAGCGAGACGGTGGCGACGCCGAACGCCTTGATCGCCAGCAGCCTGCCCCGGCCGACCGGCGCGATGAGCCAGCCCCGCAAGGTGCCGTGCGCGGTCTCACCGGCGATCGCGTCCGCCCCGGCCATCGCCGAAGCGAGCGGCAGGAGTAGCGCCAGGGTCATGGTCAGCGCCGCGACCGGCAGGACGAACCCGTTGTTCATCGCGGAGGCCAGCAGTGCGCCGTCCCGGCCGCCTTCCGCTTCGGACGCGTCGACCAGCGTCAGCGCGACCCCGATCACGATCGGGATCAGCGCGAGCAGGCCCAGTACGGCCAGCGTGCGGGGGCGCCGGAAGATCCAGCGCAGTTCGGCGCGATACAGCCGGAGCAGGCCGATGCTGTCCCGGCCGGTCCTCGCCGCGGGTGCCGCGGCCAGAGCGTGGGTCACGACTCCCCCTCACCGTCTACAGTGGACTCCGGCTGGGTCAGCCGGGCGAACAGGTCTTCCAGGCCGGTCCGGGCCCGCGCCGCCTCGTGCACGGCCACCCCGGCCGTCACCAGATGACGCAGTACGTCGGGCGCCTCGGCGGCGGTGAGGTCCACGCGGACGCCGTCCGGGGTGAGCCTGCTGCCGATCCTGTTCTCCCGCAACGTCTCCACCGCGAGTTCGGCGTCCGGCGTCCGCACCAGCAGCGCCGCGTTCCCCGACTCCAGCAGTTCCGAAAGCTCGCCCTGGGCGATCACGTTCCCGGACTGGAGCACCGCGACATGCGTACAGGTCGCCTCGACCTCGGCCAGCAGATGCGACGACACCAGCACGGTGACACCGTCGGCGTGCAGTTCGGCGATGATCCGGCGGATCTCCCTGGTGCCCGCCGGGTCGAGGCCGTTGGTCGGCTCGTCGAGCACGACCATCCGCCGCGGCACGAGCAGCGCGCTCGCCAGCCCCATCCGCTGCTTCATCCCCAGCGAGTACCCCTTGTAGCGCCGGGTGGCGGCGTCGGTCAGGCCGACGCGCTCAAGCGCCGCGTCGACCGCTCCGGGGATCCCGGCCGAGGCCAGCCTCGGTTCGGCCGCGGCCACGCGCAGCAGGTTCTCGCGCCCGGAGAGAAAAGGGTGGAAACCCGGTCCTTCGACGAGCGCGCCGACATCGGGCAGCGCGTGCGCCGCCTCGTCGGGCATCTTCCTGCCGAAGAGTTCGACCTCGCCCTCCGTGGGCCGCACGAGACCGAGCAGCATCCGGATGGTCGTCGTCTTGCCCGAACCGTTGGGGCCGAGCATCCCCAGCACGGCGCCTTCGGGAACGTCGAGATCGACGTGGTCCACGGCCACCGTGCGGCCGTAGACCTTGCGCAGGCCCCTGGTGCGGGCCGCCATGGGTACCGCCGGAGCGGACGCCTCCTGGGAGGCGTCCGTCCCGGCTTCGAAAGTGGTGGTCACTTCGCGGCCAAAGCCTCGAAGAGGACCTGCTCCGGCACCGCGCCGACGGCGTAGCGGCCGTCGTCGGTCAGCACGCCGCTGCCGACCTTGGTGGTCACCAGCCAGCCGCTGCCCCAGGCACCGCTGACCGGCTTGGCGAACCGCGAAAGCAGCGCCTTCGGGTCGACCTGGCGGCCTTCCTCGTCCTTGGCCTGACCGGCCTTGGTCAGCGCGTCGGCCGGGATCTTGCCCGTGATCGCGGTGTCCCAGCCGTCGCCGACGACCTTGATGTCGGACTTCGCCTGCTCGGCCAGCTCACGGTTCTTCGGGTCGACCTCAGCAGTCTTCTCGGTCACCTTCGCGCCCTTCGGCGGGGTGAACTCGAAGTTCGACGCGGGCTGGGCCGCGAAGTTGATCTCGCTGAACGAGACCTCCAGCGCCGGGGACGAAGTGCCGTTCGCCAGCACCGTGACCCGCAGTGGAAGCCGGGTCTGGTCGTCGATCGCGACGCGGATCTCGCGCAGGAGCGTCCGCTCGGTCGGCTTCGGGGTCAGCACCAGTTCGTACGCGGACCGGTTCGCCACCGAGGCCGTCCCGCTGACGGCGATCGTGCTGCTCTCGCGCACCTTGCCGAGCAGTTCCGACGCCACCGTGGCCGGGTCGACGTCCTTGCTCTTCTCCTGGTGCTCCTTGGCCAGCCCGTCCGGGATGGTCACCTTGGTGGCCGAGTTGTCCTTGGAGCTGTACTCCCAGACGGTCTGGCCGTTCCGGACGATGGTCTGCTGGCTGGAGCCCTCGGTGAGCGAGACCTTGCTCTTGCCCGCCCCGTCGGTCGAAATCTGCGCCGAGTCGACGTCGAGCGCCGAGACGCCGGGCAGGGTGCTGCCGACCTGCGGCAGGCCGAGGTCGTTGCTGACCTTGACCTTCCCGTCGAACGCCGACGGCTTCGCGTTGAGCGTCGACTGCACCAGCTCTTCGGCGCTGATCTGCGGCAGGACGGGCGCGTCGCCCGCGGTGGCCGGCATCGCGACGACGGCGAGGCCGCCGACACCGAGCGCCGTGCCCACCACCGCCGCGGTGATGGCCTTCCTCTTCGGATCCATGCTGTCTCTCCCTGTTTCCCCGAACCCCAGTGTGCTCGGGTCTTGGCGACAACGCTTCCCCGGAAACGCTGAGATACCACTCAGACTCCGCCTCCCCGGCTGAGATGGCGCTGAGAGGTCGCGCGTGAGCTGGTGAAAGCGTGAATGATGAAGAGCGTGAAACCTCGAGTACTGGTGGTCGACGACGAACCCGGCGTGCGCAAGGCGTTGCAGCGGGGGCTGCGCGCCGAGGACATGGACGTGGTCACCGCGGCCGACGGGCCCAGCGGCCTGCGGCTCGCGCAGACGGGCTCCTTCGACGTCGTCCTGCTCGACATCATGCTTCCGGGGCTTTCCGGCTACCGCGTGCTCGAACGGCTGCGCGCGCTCGGCGTCACCACGCCGGTGCTGATGATCTCGGCGAAGGACGGCGAGGTCGATCAGGCCGACGGCCTCGACCTCGGCGCCGACGGATACCTCGTGAAGCCGTTCTCGTTCGTCGTGCTGGTCGCGCAGGTGCGCGCGGTGCTGCGGCGGGCGTCGCCGGACGGGACCCGCGGGCCGCTGCGCATCGGCGCGCTCGAAGTCGACCGGAGCCTGCGGCAGGTCCGCTACGACGGCGTCGACGTCGCGTTCAGCCCCCGTGAGTTCGCCCTGCTGGAAGTGTTGGCCGGCCGGGCCGGAACGGTCGTCACCAAGGACGAACTGCTGCGCGCGGTCTGGGGCGACGAGCAGGCCGCGACCCGCAACGTCGTCGAGGTCTACGTCGGCTACGTGCGCCGCAAACTCGACGCGGTCGGCGCGGGCGCCCTGGTCAGGACCGTGCGCGGGCACGGATACCTGGCCTCGGATCCGCAGCTCGACGAAGTGATCGCCCCGGCGGGACAGGGGTGATCGGCTCGCCGTCTTGGTGGCGCCGCCGTTCGCTCCAGGTCCGGATCACCCTGCTCGCGGCCACCGTCACGCTCGGCTTCCTGCTCGGGCTGGCGGCGGTCGCCGGGGACAACCTGCAGCCGCTGCTCATCGGTTCGGTCGACGACGAGCTGAGCGCTCAGCTGGAGACCGCGAAAGCCGACGTCTCGGCCGGGCGGACACCGTCGGGGTCGGCGGTCACCGTCCGCGTCCTCGACACCGCGGGCGGCCCGGTGGACGGCCTGCCGCCGTCGAACCTCGGTCCGACGGAGATCCGCGCGCTGAAGGCGGGCGAATCGATCACGACCGGCGGCGAGCACAGCTGGCGCTGGGTGGGCACGGTCGTCACCGCACCCGACGGTCAGCAACGGCTCGTCGTCGCGGGTGCGGGCCTGGTCGGCTTCGCGACGGCCGTGCACTCCGGCGGGTTGTGGCTGTTCGTGGTCGCGTCGGTCGGCGCGGTGGGCGCGGGGATCGCGACGTGGCTGCTGGTGCGGTTCGCCCTGCGGCCGGTCGCGCGGATGCGCGGATCGGTCCGGGCGCTCCCGCCGGGCGCGCGGCTGCCGCTGCCGGATTCGCACGACGAACTCCGCGCGCTGGCCGAGGAGTTCAACGCGTTGCTGGCACGGCAGGAGGAGGGCGCCGACCGGCTCCGCCGGTTCACCGGGGACGCCGCGCACGAGCTCCGCTCGCCGGTCGCGTCGATCCGTGTGCAGGCCGAGGTCGCCGTCGCCAACCCCGATCCCGACCTCTCGCAGGAGACGCTTTCCGACATCCTGGAGGAGTCGGAACGGCTTTCCGCGCTGCTGGACGGGCTGCTCGCGCTGGCGAGGTCGGACGCGGGGGAGGTCCCGCCCGCGGAACCGGTCGAGCTGGTGAGCGAGGTACGGGCCGCCGTCGCGCGGATGCCCGCCGACGCGCCCGAGATCCGGGTGAGCGGCACGGTCGGAACGGCGTGGGCACTGGCCACGCACGCCGAAGTCGAACTGGTGCTGAGCAACCTGCTGCGCAACGCCTGCCGGTACGCGCGGAGCGAGATCGTGGTGTCGGTGCTCGCGGCGCGGTCCACCGTGCGGGTGGTGGTCGACGACGACGGGCCGGGCATCGCCCCCGAACACCGGGACCGCGTCTTCGACCGCTTCTACCGCGTGTCCGACTCGCGGGCGCGATCCTCCGGCGGCACCGGACTGGGGCTGGCGATGGTCGCGGAGGCCGTCCGTCGCCGGGGAGGCCGGGTCCGGGTCGGCGAATCGCCCGACGGCGGGGCGCGCTTCCAGATCGTCTGGCAGGCGGCGCGCGGTCAGTAGGGTGTGCCGCGTGGTGATCGTGGGCGCCGCCATCGTGCGGGACGGACAGTTGCTGGCACAGCAGCGGGCTTGGCCCGCCGACCACGCCGGGCAATGGGAGCTGCCGGGCGGGCGCGTTGAGGACGGCGAAAGCGACCAGGCCGCCCTGGCGCGGGAATGCCTGGAGGAACTGGACGTCGCCGTGACGGTCGCGGGCCGGGTCGGCGAAGACGTGCCGCTGCCGAAGGGGAAGGTGCTGCGGATCTACGCCGCTTCGCTGGTCAGCGCGGGGGACGAGCCGCGGGCGGTCGAGCACAAGGACGTCCGGTGGATCTCCGCGCGCGAACTCGACGACCTCGACTGGCTGCCCGCCGACCGGATCCTCCTGCCCGCCCTGCACGCCCTGCTCACAAGTCCGTGAAGGCCTCCTTCCCTACCCTCAAGGTAGGGAAGGAGGCCTTCACGGAACTTCAGCCGGCGCCGATGAGCCGCAGCGCCGACTGCAGCCGGTGCTCACCCCGCTCCGCGGCCCGGATGGCACCCGCTTTGCGCACCTGCTCCAGCTCACCGGGGTCGGCCAGCAGCGCCAGCGCGCGCTCCCGCACCGGCCGCAGCTCCTCGATGAGCGCCTCGGCGACGGCCTCCTTCACCTGGCCGTAGGAGTCGAACCGGTCCGCGAGGACCTCGGGCTTCTCGCGGGTGCACGCAGCGAGGATGTCCAGCAGGTTCGCCATCCCCGGACGGGTCTCCGGCGCGTAGGCGGGCTTCGACCCGCCGTCGGTCTTCGCGCGTTTGACCTTCCGCCGGACCTGGTCGGGCTCGTCGAGGACGAAGATCACCCCGGCCTCTTCCTTCGTCGACTTCGACATCTTCCGCGTGGGCTCGGCCAGATCCATGACCCGCGCGCCGGCGGGCGGCACCACCGCCTTCGGCATGGTGAACACGTCGCCGTAGGTGGTGTTGAAGCGCTTCGCCAGCGTTCTCGCCAGCTCGACGTGCTGCCGCTGGTCCTCGCCGACCGGGACCTCGTCCGCGCCCTGCAGCAGGATGTCGGCCGCCATCAGCACCGGATAGGTCAGCAGGGAGAGCCGGACCCCGGCGCGGCCCTTCGACTTCTCCTTGAACTGGATCATCCTGGCGGCCTCGCCGTAGTTGCAGGTGCACTCCAGGACCCAGTTGAGGGCGCCCAGCTCACGCGCTATGTCGGACTGCACGAACACGCGATCCGGCTCGATCCCGGCCGCGATCAGCACGGCCAGCTGCTCCGACGCCATCGAGCGCAGTTTCGACGGATTGTGCGCGTTCGTCATGGCGTGCAGGTCGGAGACGAAGTACAGGTCGTCCGGCCCGCCCTCGTCGGCCCACCGCCGGATGGCCCCCAGGTGGTTCCCGACGTGGACGTGGCCGGACGGGGTGATCCCGGACAACCTGATCATCTGCCTTCTTCCTTCCGGATTCGGGCCGCCCCAGGGTCCGGGCACGAAAAAGGCCGCCCGGTGGGGCGGCCTGGTGGTGCGCTCGTCTGGTTCAGCGCAGGACTGCGGGGCCGCCGGAGGGCGGCCACCACTGGGCGTTCTGCGCGCGCATGCCGACGATCGTACCGCAGCCCGAAAAGGAAGGGCAGATCACTCATTCCGGGCACCGCGCGTCAACACTTCATATCAGCCCGGCCAGTACGTCCGTCATATTGGAGATCCGGGTCTACCTTCAACTCATGTTTGTCGTCCTGCTGACCTACACCGCGCCCATCGAAGAAATCGACTACGTGCTGCCCGATCACGCCGACTGGCTGACCAAACAGTACGAACACGGCAATTTCCTCGCCTCCGGCAGGCGCAACCCGCGCATCGGCGGCGTCATCATCACCAAGCCCATGGCCAGGGGAAAGCTGGACGCGATCCTCGCGACCGACCCCTTCTCGATCAAGCACATGGCCACCTACGAGGTGATCGAGTTCTCGCCAACCCGTACCGCGCCGGAACTGCGGGCCATCAACGAGGCGGTGGTGCACTGACGATCTACTAAGCGGCCTTCGCGATCTTCGTTTTCGCCTTTTTCAGTGCGAGAACGGGGCATTTGCCGCACCGTGACTTCGACCGGCAGCATTTCTTCTTGACCTTGCCGGACTTCATCCATTTGCGCACGAGCTTGTGCGGGTCGTCGGGTAGTTTCTTGCCCACGCGCGCTCCTTCTCCGACCGGTGTCGGCGACCTCTACACGTTAGGTGAGCCTAACCGATCTGGGGGCGTGGGGCTGCTCACAGTCGGGCTACAGGTATCCTGGTGTGGTCCGCGTATGGCCAAAGTCGGCCAGGCGTGTCTCGAACGCGCGAGCGCGGGCACCACACCCGAACTTGAAACCTTTGGAGCCTTCGCGTGCCCGCAGCCAGCGCCACCGCAGTCGATGCCGGCCGCTCGTCCGGCAAGACCCGGCCCGACCTGCGCAACGTCGCCATCGTCGCACACGTCGACCACGGCAAGACGACCCTCGTCGACGCCATGCTCCGGCAGTCCGGCGCCTTCGAGGAACGCGCCGAACTCGTCGACCGCGTGATGGACTCCGGGGAGCTCGAGCGGGAAAAGGGCATCACCATCCTCGCGAAGAACACCTCGATCCACCGCGAGACCGAGAACGGCCCGGTGACGATCAACGTCATCGACACCCCCGGCCACGCGGACTTCGGCGGCGAGGTCGAACGCGGACTGGCCATGGTGGACGGTGTCGTCCTGCTGGTCGACGCCAGCGAGGGCCCGCTCCCGCAGACCCGGTTCGTGCTCCGCAAGACCCTTGAGGCCGGCCTGCCGGTGATCCTGGTCGTCAACAAGACCGACCGGCCCGACGCGCGGATCTCCGAGGTCGTCGAGGAGACCCACGACCTCCTGCTCGACCTGGCCGGCGACATCGAGGACGCCGACCTCGACGCGATCCTCGACCTCCCGGTCGTCTTCGCCTCCGCCCGGTCCGGCAAGGCGAGCCTCGAGCAGCCCGCCGACGGCGCCGTGCCCGAGAGCGAGAACCTCGACCCGCTGTTCGAGACCCTGCTGCGCCACGTGCCGCCGCCCTTCGCGGACAAGGAAGGCCCGCTGCGCGCGCTGGTCACCAACCTCGACGCGTCGAACTTCCTCGGCCGTATCGCGCTGATCCGCATCCACTCCGGCAACCTGCGCAAGGGCCAGACCGTGGCCTGGATGCGCGAGGACGGCAGCATCCAGAACGTCCGCATCTCCGAACTGCTCGTCACCGAGGCGCTCACCCGCGTCCCGGCGACCGAGGCCAGCGCGGGCGAACTGGTCGCGATCGCCGGTATCCCGGACATCACCATCGGCGACACGCTGGCCGACGTCGAGAACCCCGAGGCGCTGCCCCGGATCGCCGTCGACGAGCCCGCCATCTCGATGACCATCGGTGTCAACACCTCGCCGCTGGCCGGCCGCAGCGGCGGCGACAAGGTCACCGCGCGGCTGGTGAAGGCCCGGCTGGACCAGGAGCTCATCGGTAACGTCAGCATCAAGGTGCTGCCGACCGAGCGCCCCGACACCTGGGAGGTGCAGGGCCGTGGCGAGCTGGCGCTGGCCATCCTCGTCGAGCAGATGCGCCGTGAGGGCTTCGAGCTGACCGTCGGCAAGCCGCAGGTGGTCACCAAGACGATCGACGGCAAGCTGCACGAGCCGTTCGAGCGCCTGTCGATCGACGCCCCGGAGGAGCACCTCGGCGGCATCACCCAGCTCCTCGCCGCCCGCAAGGGCCGCATGGAGCACATGGGCGGGCACGGCACCGGCCGCATCAAGCTCGACTACGTCCTCCCGGCGCGTGGCCTGATCGGCTTCCGCACCGACTTCCTCACCGAGACCCGTGGTACCGGTATCGCGAACCACGTGTTCGAGGGCTACTTCCCGTGGGCGGGCGAGATCCGCACCCGTCACTCCGGTTCGCTGGTCGCCGACCGCTCCGGCCCGATCACCGCGTACGCGATGATCCAGCTGGCCGACCGCGGCACCTTCTTCGTCGAGCCCGGCGCCGAGGTGTACGAGGGCATGGTCGTCGGGGAGAACCCGCGCGCCGAGGACCTCGACATCAACATCACCAAGGAGAAGAAGCTGACGAACATGCGTCAGTCCTCCGCCGACGTGATGGAGACGCTGGCCCGCCCGCGCAAGATGGGTCTGGAAGAGGCGCTGGAGTTCTGCTCCGTCGACGAGTGCGTCGAGGTCGCCCCCGACGTCGTCCGGATCCGCAAGGTCACGCTGGACGTCAACCAGCGCGCCAAGGAGCGCAACAAGCTGAAGAACCGCGGCTGAGTCCGCGACCGGCCAAGGTGGGTTGCGAGACCGCACTCACGTGATCGAAGCCGGAACTCGCGTGATCGGCGGCGGAACACCCCGAGTGCGGCCTCCAATCACGCGAGTCACGTCTCTGATCACGTGAGTCACGCCTTCGCTCACGCCGCCGCCCGTGAGCCCGTTCCGTGAAGGCCTCCTTAAGGGACCCAGAGTCCCTCAAGGAGGCCTTCACGGACTTCGGACCAGCCGCCCGGACCGCGAGCCGTCCATCCGATCACGCGTGCCGTCCCAACGCCGAAGGGCGCCTGCTCACTCACCGTGAGTAGGCGCCCTTCGCCGTTCCGGGCGCCGAATGCGGTCACGCACCGTATTCGATCGAGCGTCCTTCGTTAAAGAAAGGTCCTTTCCGTACAATTCCAGGGAAAGCCGATCCTCCTTTTCGGACGGTGTTCACAACACCGGAACGGACGCGGCGGATCGACGGCGGAGCGGCCGCCGGCGCCGGTTCGCCGAATGCGGATCCGGACCGTCGCGAAACAAAAGTTCCTAAACGCGTCCGGATAGGACTCGCGATCGCGATCGTTTCGGCCGTGAATCGTGCGGTGGCGAACATTCCGGCCGCCGTTCCGGAATGTTCCGGGTTTGCGGAACCGATTGCCGGAGTATCGCGCTCCGGTGCCGCCGAAAAGCCCCGGCGCGGCAGGAACCCCGAGGGGCTCCCGGACGTCCACCGGGGGAGGACGGCATCCGGTCGGGCGACGGCCGGGCCGATATGGGAATCTCGCTGCCGAGGCCATGTCCGGCGTGATAGCTCTATGGCGACGGGGCGAGGGACAAACCAGGAGGATCCAGGCGTGCGGTCACGGACCACAGCGGCACCCATGCTGGCGTGCGCGGCGGTGCTCCTCGCCGCCTGCAGCAACACCCCGCCCCCGCCCGTGGTCAGCTCCTCAGCCTCCCCGGTGAGCACGTCGACCACGAAGACGCCTTCGCAGGTCGTCGTGGGTGTCGACGACGTCCTCGGCGGCTACAACCCCCACAACCTCGCCGACGCGTCCCAGGTGACGTCGGCGCTCTCGCAGCTGCTGCTCCCGTCGGTGTTCCGCCCCAAGGACGACGGCAGCTTCGAACTGGACAAGAACCTGATGAAGTCCGCCGAGGTCGTCTCGCAGCAGCCGTTCACGGTCGCGTACACGATCCGCCCGGACGCCTCCTGGTCCGACAGCGCGCCGATCGCCGCCGAGGACTTCGCATACCTCCGCGAGGCGATGCGTGATCAGCCAGGGGTCATCGGCGCCGCCGGCTACCGGCTGATCTCGGACATCCAGTCGCGCGAAGGCGGCAAACGGGTCGAGGTCACCTTCTCCAAGCCGTACCCGGGCTGGCAGACGCTCTTCGACAACCTCCTGCCCGCCCATCTGCTCAAGGACGCCCCGAACGGGTGGCAGGGCGCGCTGGCGACGGCGTTCCCGGCCGTCGGCGGCCCCTACTCGATCAAGGGCCTCGACACCGCGCGCGGAGAGGTCACCCTGGAGCGCAACGAGCGCTATTGGGAGAAACCCTCCGCCCTCGACCGGATCGTGCTCCGTGCGGCCGACCGGGAGGGCACACTGGCCGCGCTGCGCAGCGGCAACGACCAGTTCGTGATGACCAGGACCGACGGCAACGGCCTCAAACGGCTCGGTGAGCTCGGCTCCGCCGTCCAGCTGCACACGGTCGCGCGTCCCACGGTCGCGCAGATCCTCCTGCGGCCGGTGAGTTCGACGCTGTCGGATCCGAAGGTGCGCGAAGGCGTCACCGCGCTGATCGACCGCGGCAAGCTGATCACCGAGGCGACCGACGGCGGCCCGTCGGACAAGCTCCGCGCCGACGCCCAGGCCCGCGTCCCGTCGGCCCCCGGTTTCCAGCCGACGATCCCGGCACCGGGCCCGCCGTCGGCCGCCGACCCGGTCAAGGGCGAGGAACTGCTCAAATCCGCCGGATACACCAAGGAAGCCGGAACCTGGCGGAAGAACGGGAAGAACCTTTCGCTGGTCGTCGCGTCGCCCGCCAAGCAGGAGCCGTACGCGACGATCGCCAAGGAACTGACGGCGCAACTGGTGGCCGCGGGGATCGAGGTCAACGCGATCGCGCCGCAGCCGAGGGAACTGTTCTCGACCCTGCTGGCCATGCCGGTGCTCAACGGCGTCCAGCAGACGACGCCGGAGGGCGCTGGCAACGTCGGCATCGACATCGCGGTGATCGGCCAGGTCACCGGGGGCGCGGACGTCGCTTCGGCGCTGGCGTCCACGTTCGGCTGCCGACCCGATCAGCTCACCGAGAAGACCAAGGCCGTCGTCCCCGGCAACCCGCTGGGCTTCTGCGATCCGGCCCTGCAGCCGTCGATCGACGCCGCGCTGACCGGCGCCACCCCGGTCGCGGACGCGCTTTCGGCCCTCGAACCGGAATTGTGGCGCCGGAATGTTGCCATTCCGTTGTTCCAGCTGGCCGATACCCTCGCCATCGGCTCTGGTATTTCCGGAGTAACCGCTGGTCCTCCTATGGTGGGCCCTTTCGGGTCGGCGGTGAACTGGACGAGGGGTCCGAAGTAGCCGTTTCGAGTCCGAGTCCGACCCTGGAGGGTGACCTTTCCCGGCACGTTCGAGTGGCGGACTGATTCCTCAAGGTAACCGGCGTATTTCTTGAAGTCAGCCGCAAGTTACCCTTTGGTCACGATCGCCCCGGAACTGGTGACTGTTCGTGCATTTCCTTTCTAGCGTGCACCCGCAGTGCGCCAAATGAGTGTCGCTTGGCGTGTCATAGGCTCCGGGCCATCTCACCGGAGCGGTGTGGGGTCCTGTTCCGATCTCAGGAGCCCAGTGCTAGGAGGGCACACTTCATGAGGAAGTCCAAGGCAGTCTCCGCCTGGTCGCTGGTCGCGGCCTCCGCGCTTGTGCTGAGCGCATGCAGCGGTGGCGACAGCGGCAGTACCGACCAGAACGGGTCGTCGACCGACATCAAGAGCATGGCGGTCGGCAAGGCGCAGAACGGCGAAAACTTCAAGCTCGCGGACACCCCGGGGTACGAAGGCACCGTCACGGTGGGCATCGACGACGGGTACTCGGGCTACAACAACGACACGCCTGACACCAACACGTCGTACAACACCTACATCCTGACCGCCGTGCTCGCCGGCGCCGATGTGCTCGACGGCAACAACAAGGTGCTGCTGAACAACGACGTGTTCGACTCCTGGGAGGTCACCTCCAAGTCGCCGCAGACCGTCGTCTACAAGATCAAGCCGAACGTCAAGTGGTCGGACAACGAAGCGTTCGACTGCGACGACATGTACCTGTCGTGGCTGGCGCACTCCGGCAAGGCGAAGACCGCCGACGGCAAGCAGGCCTTCCTCGCCGCTTCGACGACCGGCTACCAGCTGATCAACGAGGCGACCTGCAAGGACGACCTGACCTTCGAGACCAAGTACACCGAGCCGTACCTGGACTACAAGGGCCTGTTCAACTCGACCGCGATCATGCCCGCGCACATCGTCGAGAAGAACTCGGGCGTCGCCGACATCACCAAGCTGACCCCGACCAGCGACGCCGCCCAGCTCACCAAGGCCGGTGACTTCTGGACCAACGGCTTCAAGGGCTTCAAGGCCGACGTCATGCCGGCTTCGGGCCCGTACAAGATCACCGCGTTCGACGCCAACCAGAAGGCCGTCACGCTCGAGAAGAACCCGAACTGGATCGGTGGCAAGGGTGGCCCCTCCAAGATCGTCGTGAAGGCGATGGAGGACACCAAGGCCATGGCGACCGCGCTGCAGAACGGTGAGATCGACGTCGCCGCTTCGACCCAGCCCGACGCCACCGCGGCCAACACCATGAAGGGCCTTTCCGCCCAGGGCATCACCTACGGTTCGGCCTCGCAGCTGACCTTCGAGCACATCGACCTCAACTACGGTCGTATGTTCAAGGACAAGGCCCTCCGCAAGGCGTTCTTCGAGGTCGTCAACCGCCAGGAGATCACCGACAAGCTCCTCAAGGAGGTTCAGGCCGACGCGACCCCGCTGAACAGCATCGTGTTCATGCCGGGCGAGCAGGGCTTCAAGGACCTGTACAGCAGCAAGGCCGGTCTGGGCGCCGAGGCCGCGGCCAAGACGCTGACCGACGCCGGCTGGGTCAAGGGTGGCGACGGTATCTTCGCCAAGGGCGGCCAGCGCGCGTCGTTCAAGATCTCGCACAACCAGAACACCCGCCGTCAGCAGACCGTCGAGATCATCATCTCACAGGCCAAGGCCGCCGGTATCGAGATCACGGACGACCAGGACGCCAACTTCCTGAAGGGTGGCCGTCTCGCGGCCAGCGACTACGACGCCGCGCTCTTCGGCTGGTCCGCCGCTCCGTTCAAGGCCGAGCAGAAGTCGATCTACATCACCCGTGTCGACGACAGCAGCCAGAACTACCAGGGCCTGTCGAACCCGACGATCGACTCGTCCTTCGAGGCGGCCGTGAAGGCCACCGACGAGGCCGTGCAGCTGGAGAACTACCAGAAGGCCGACCAGGCGATCGCGGACGAGTACGCGACGCTGCCGCTGTTCCAGACCCCGTCCATGTGGGCGTTCAAGGGCATCGACCGCACTTACATGCAGTCGTACAACGGTGTCCTGTGGAACGTCGGTGAGTGGGAGCAGAAGAAGTAGGGCCTTCCGCCCCGCTTTTTCACCACTCGCTTACGCGATCCTGGTGGTACGGGGGCCCGGCCACAAGCCGGGCCCCCGTACCCGCCGGAAGTAGCTGTTGACCGTAGGGTTACCGCCACTACGGTGGACAACCGGGCAGCGGTCCAGCACTTCGGCGACCAGGCCCGGATGAGGAGCAGTTCGTTGAACCTGGTGATCTACATTCTTCGCCGTCTGGCGATATCGATTCCCGTCCTGTTGGTCGGGACTTTCCTGTGTTTCGTCATGGTCGCCGGCACCGGTGACCCGCTCGCCGAGATGAAGAGCAACCCGGCGATGAGCAAGGAAGCCATCGCGCAGATGGCCTCTCAGCTCGGGCTGGACCAGAGCATCGTGCCCCGGTACTTCACATGGCTCGGCAACTTCGTCACCGGCGACTGGGGCGTGTCCATCGCACAGGGCAACGCGCAGGCCCCGGTGTTCCCGAAGGTCATGGCCGCGTTCGAGGTCACCTTGAAGCTCGTGGTCGGAGCCGAGATCCTCGCGCTCATCCTCGGCGTCCTCGTCGGTGTGGTCGCGGCGGTCAAGCAGTACTCGATCATCGACTACATCGCCACCACGCTGGCCTTCCTGCTGTTCTCGATGCCGATCTTCTGTGTCGCCATCGTGCTCAAGCGGTACGCGATCGAGTTCAACGGCTGGGTGCGCGACCTGGGACTGTCCGACGTGCTCGGCAATCCCTGGATCCGCACCACGAGTCCGGAATCGCTGAATTTCGACGGTCCAGGCGGATTCCTGGCCAGTTACGTCGGCGCCTATCTGTTGCCGACACTGTCCATCATGGCCATCAGCTTCGCCGCCTACAGCCGGTTCCAGCGCGCTTCGATGCTGGAGACGCTGAACGCGGACTACGTGCGGACCGCGCGTGCGAAGGGACTCGCCAACGGCCGGGTCATCTTCCGCCACGCCTTCCGGAACGCGCTCATCCCGGTGACCACGCTGTTCTCCGTCAACTTCGGTGCCGTGCTCTCGGGCGCGATCATCACCGAGACGGTGTTCAACTGGAATGGCATGGGCAAGCTGCTCGTCGAAGCCGTGACCAAGAGCGATACGCAGGTGATGATGGGGTGGCTGGTACTCATCGCCAGCAGCATCATCATCGCCAACCTGATCGCCGACCTGATGTACGGCATCCTGGACCCGAGGATTCGCGTTGGCTGACTTGAACTCCCTTATCGCGGCGGAAGGCTCCAAGTCCGCCGACGGCACGCTCCCGGAAGAGGCGCTGCCCGAGCCCCAGAGTCAGGGCAAGCTGGTCCTGCGCAAGTTCCTGCGGCACAAGCTGGCCATGATCTGCACCGGCGTCCTGCTGCTGCTCGTGCTGACGGTCATCATCATGCCGATCTTCTGGCCGCACAGCTACGAGGACAGCTCCTTCCCGTCCTTCGCCAAGCCCAGTGCGGAGTATCCGCTCGGGACGACGCAGGTCGGCAAGGAAATGGTGTCGCAGATCCTGCGCGGCACCCAGTACTCGCTGCTGATCGCGCTCATCGTGTCGCTCGTCGCCACCACCATCGGTACCGTTTTCGGTGCCATGGCGGGGTACCTGCGCGGCTTCACCGACTCGGCGATCTCCCGCGTGACGGACCTGTTCCTGATCGTCCCGCAGATCGCCGCGGCCGCCATCCTGGCGAAGGTGTTCGGCGGTGGTAGCTGGTACATCGTCGCGATGGTGCTGGCGGCCTTCGGCTGGATGCCGATCGCCCGTATCGCCAGGGCGGAGTCGATGTCGCTGTCCCAGCGCGAGTTCGTGGACGCCGCCCGCGCGTCCGGCGCCGGGACGTTCCACATCGTGTTCAAGCACCTGGTGCCGAACATGGTCGGCCTCATCACGGTCAACGCGACCCTCGCGATCGCGCAGGCCGTGCTGATCGAGGCGGCCCTGTCCTTCATCGGGCTCGGGGTGCAGCTGCCGGACACTTCGCTCGGCCGCGTCATCCTCGAGAACTACGCGCAGCTGCAGGCGCGGCCGGCGCTGTTCTTCGGCCCGTTCATCGTGCTGGTGCTGATCTCGCTGACGATCAACTTCATCGGTGACGGCCTGCGGGACGCTTTCGACCCGCGGCAACGCAAGATGAAGGCGTAAGGCCCCTTTAGCGCGTGAAGGCCCCCTTCCCTCGGCTCAGCCGCGGGAAGGGGGCCTTCACGCGTTTCAAGACACGCGAGATACGGCTCCAATCACGCGTGACACGGCTCCAGACACGCGAGTGCCGTCCAGATACACGAAGGCCCCCTTCACCGCGTCTAGCGCGGCGAAGGGGGCCTTCACGTAAGCGTCAGTCGGCCACCGGGGCCAGCTTGCCCGCCTCCCAGGCCGCACGCCGCTCGGCCTGCAGCACCGGGTCCGCGACCGGGGCGGCCGACAGCAGCCGACGGGTGTACTCCTCGCGCGGCGAGTGCAGCACCTGGTCACGCGTGCCGACCTCGACCAGCTTGCCGTGCTGCATCACCGCGACGCGGTCGGCCAGCAGGTCGACGACCGCCAGGTCGTGGCTGATGAACAGGCAGGCGAACTGCAGCGAGCGCTGCAGGTCCAGGAACAGGTCCAGCACGCGGGCCTGCACCGACACGTCGAGCGCCGAGGTCGGCTCGTCCGCGATCAGCAGCGCCGGGTCGAGCGCGAGCGCCCGCGCGATGGCGACGCGCTGGCGCTGGCCGCCGGACAGCTCGTGCGGGTACCGGTTGCGGTAGTGGCCGCCGAGCTCGACCTTGTCCAAAAGGGACGCCACGCGCTCGTTCAGGGCCTTGCCCTGCAGGAACTTGTGCAGCACCATCGGCTCGGCGATCGATTCGCCGATGGTCATCTTCGGGTCCAGTGTGGACGCCGGGTCCTGGAACACGATCGAGAAGTAGCGGCGCAGCGGGCGCAGCTCCTTGTTCGACATGTTCGTGATGTCCTTGCCCGCGATCGACACGCTGCCCGCGGTCGGGGTCAGCAGGCGGATCGCGCAGCGGCCGACGGTCGACTTGCCGGAGCCGGATTCGCCGACCAGGCCGACGATCTCGCCCTTGGCGATGCTCAGCGAGACGTCGTCCACCGCGCGGTTCTTCGCCTGGCCGCGGCGGCCGGGGTACTCCAGCACGAGGTTCTTGATCTCGAGCGCGGGCGCGTTCTCCTCGATCACCGCGGCGAGCTCGGAGTCCTCCAGCCGGATCTCCTCGGCGATCTTCGTGGCCTCGTCGCTGTCGGCGGAGATGCCTTCGTCGTCGAGCAGGCGGCGGCCCTCGGGGCGCTGGCCGAGCACGGGCACCGCGGCGAGCAGCTTGCGGGTGTACTCCTCCGACGGCGACGCGAACAGCTCGCGCACCGGCGCCTGCTCGACGATGTTGCCCTGGTACATCACGACCACGCGGTCGGCGAGGTCGGCGACGACGCCCATGTCGTGCGTGATCAGCACGATCGCGGTGTTCAGGGTGTCGCGCAGCTTGCGCAGCAGGCCGAGGATCTCCGCCTGCACGGTGACGTCGAGCGCGGTGGTCGGCTCGTCGGCGATGATGACCTTCGGGTCGCACGAGATCGCCATCGCGATGACGACGCGCTGGCGCAGACCGCCCGAGAGCTGGTGCGGGTACTGCTTGAAGCGCAGCGGCGGGTTCGGGATGCCGACCATCTCCAGCAGCTCGATGGCGCGCTTGTCGGCGGCTTCCTTCGAGATGTCCTGGTGCGAGCGGAGGGCTTCGCGCAGCTGCCAGCCGACGGTGTAGACCGGGTTCAGCGCGGTCATCGGCTCCTGGAAGATCATCGCGACCTGGTTGCCGCGGATCTTCTGGAGTTCCTTCTCCTTGAGGTCGGCGAGGTTGCGCTCGCCGAGGCGGAGCTCGCCGGCGATCCGGCTCGTCTTCGGGAGCAGCCCGAGCACCGACATCGAGGTCACCGACTTGCCGGAACCGGACTCGCCGACGACGGCGACGATCTCACCCGGCTTGACGTCGAAACCGATGCCCTTGACGGCGTCGACCACGCCGTCGTCGGTCGGGAACGAGACGCTCAGGTCGGAGATGGACAGAACCGAACCCGACACGCCGCCGAGGTCCGACGATGCTGCTTCAGTGCTCACCAAGATGCCCTTCGTGGGGGTACATATGGTCACGGCACGGGCCATGACTCGCGCGAGGATAACCGAGAGTCGCCCGACTAAGGTCGGTCCTCTCCGGCTTCCGTTCCCGACACCCTATAAAGGAAAGCGCGCCGTGTTCGAATTAGTCTTCAAGCCGTGATCTCCGACCGGCCCAAATTGCTCCTGGTGCACGCCCATCCGGACGACGAAAGCATCACCACCGGTGGCACCATCGCGCGTTACGCCGCGGAAGGTGCCGAAGTGACCGTCGTCACGTGCACTCTCGGTGAGGAAGGCGAGATCATCCCGCCGTCCCTCGACGGGCTCGGTTCGTGGGCTTCCGATCAGCTCGGCGGCTATCGCGCGGGCGAGCTGGCGTCGGCCTGCGCGGCGCTGGGCGTCACCCGGCACCGGTATCTCGGCGGCATCGGCCGCTGGCGTGACTCCGGGATGGCCGGGACGCCGTCCGCGGCCCATCCGCGCGCGTTCTCCGGCGGCGACCTCGGCGAGCAGGCCGCTCAGCTCGCCGAGATCCTCGACGAGGTCCGGCCCCAGGTCGTCGTCACCTATGACGCCTTCGGTGGTTACGGGCATCCCGACCACATCCGCGCGCACGAGGTCACGATGGCCGCGGCGCCGAAGGCCGCGTCGGTCGAGCGGGTGTTCCATACCGTCTCTTCCCGCGACGCCGTCACGGCCGGGCTCGCCGCGCTGCGCGGGCGGTCGTCGTTCCGGGTCCCCGAAGACGGCGAACTGCCGGTGACGCCGGACGAGACCATCACGACCGTCCTGGACGTCGCCGCGTACATCCCGGCGAAGGCGGCCGCGCTGCGGGCGCACGAGACCCAGGTCAGCGTGCCCGCCCCGCCGCATCTCGCCGACCACTTCGCGCTGAGCAACGACGTCGCGCAGCCGATCACCCCGGACGAGTACTTCGTCCTAGCCCACGGGCCCGCCGAAGGCGCCGCGGCCGATCTGTTCGGAGGGCTCGCGAAGTGAGCACGCCGCTCACGTCACGGCAGCGGCTGCTGCTCGCCCTGCTGACGTTCGACGCGTTCCTGCTCGGCCTGCTCGAATTGTTCTTCCTGCCGCTCCGCCTCGACGGGATCGTGCTGCCGAAGCTCGGGGACGCGCCCGTCCCGGTGACCACGGTGCTCGCGGTGATCACGACCCCGCTGCTGGTGCGGACGACCGCCAAAGTGGTCCGGCCCACCTTTTCGGTGATTCCGTTGCTCGTCTGGGTACTCGTCGTACTCGGGATGGGCATGGCGGGCCCCGGCGGTGATCTGGTGCTGATACAGGACTGGCGGGCGCTGCTGCTGATCGGCGGCGGGGCGCTGCCGGGAGCGCTGGCGCTGGGCGGAGGCCTGGGCGCCGCGCCGAAGGTCGCGAAGGGAGTCAGCGGTGGGTGAAGCGATTTCGGACCGCCAGGTCGTGGCGGTGCTGCGGCCGTTCGTCCGCGCCTGCGGGCCGATGGTCGACGCGCTACGGGACGCGGATCCGTTCGGGCTGCAGGCCAGAGGCCGTCGCCACGAGGATCTGGACGGCGTCGAACCCGGGCTGAAGGACAAGCTGCTCAACGGGATCACCTCGGTCAAGGTGCCCGGCACCGCGGCGTGGGCCGAGATGTCGAACTACCAGCGGACCGACTGGTGGGTGAACCGGGTCGGCCGGTTCACCGCGCTGATCACCGCGATCCCCGGTCTCGGCGGCGCGCTCGCCGACCGGCTGCCCGTGCAGGACGCGCTCGGTTCGGCGGCACAAGGGGTGCTGTTGTGCGCGATCGCGGGGGAGTACGGCGTGACCGACGTCGGCGCCCGCGTCCGGCTGATCGCGTGGGTGCTGTTCGAACGCGACATCGATCCGGTGATCGCGGCGGGCAAGCACGCCGAACACGACAAGGCCGCCGAAGACGACGAAGCGGCGAAGCTCACCGAAGAACTCGACGACGCGAAGAAGAAGCACGGCAAGATCACCTTGAAGGCCGCCGCGGGCACGCTCTGGCGGCTCGGCCGGGGACTGCTGGCCATCGTCGACGAACTCGAGAAGCGGCCCCGCGGCCGCCTTTTCCACCGTGCGCTCGGGAAGCTGCCGGTGGTCGGCATGGCGGGCGACTACCTCGGCGAGCGGTCCGGCCTCAAACGCGTCTGGAAGCGGGCGCACGAATGGTTCACCGCACACCCGGACGGCGAGCTCACTTCCAGAACATGAACGCGTCCTGGCCGTACATGGCCGCGAGCTTGAACCCGCCGACGGCGTCGAAGATCGCGAAGGACCCCTGCCACAGGAGCCTGCTCGCACCGTCCACGAGGAACAGCACGGCGAACAACGCGATCGGCGCCCACGGCCGGGCCTTCGCGCCGAATTCCCGCGCGCCGGGCGAGAGATACGGCTCGATCGCGCCCCAGCCGTCGAGACCGGGGATCGGCAGGATGTTCAGGATGAACGTGACGATCTGAAGCAGCGCCAGGAACGAAAGCCCGATCACGAGACCGGACGACATCGGCACGAGCGCGACGACGAGGGTCAGCAGGACGCCGACGCCGAGGTTGCTCAGCGGGCCGGCGAGCGAAACCCACGACTGGACCCCGCGCGACCGCAGGCGCCCGTGTTCGATCCACACCGCGCCACCCGGCAGCGGGATGCCGCCGATGAAGAGGAATACCAACGGCAGGATGATGGACAGTGCCGGATCCGTGTATTTCCGGACGTCCATGGACAGGTAACCCTTGTGGGCGACGCTGTGGTCGCCGCCGCGGAACGCCACGATCGCGTGACCGAACTCGTGCAGCGTCAGTGACGCGACCCAGCCGCCCGCGACGAGCAGGACGACGCCGATGATGATGAGCGGGTCGTACTTCTGGCTGGAAATCGTCGTCGTGTCACCGAAAGCCGCCAGCACACCGCCCAGGACGGTGACCGCGAGGATGCCGAGGAAGATCGGGCTTGGCCGCACTGCTGATCTCTGCACCCCTCCAGTCTTCCGTATGCCCGATGTGAAGTTGTCGGCGTGTCCCCTTGCGCGATGAGGCGTGAGTATCCCCCGAACTCGCTACTCCGCTTGACCTGACCGCACTACACGGGTGTAATCACAGTGATGTCATTCGTCGCTGGAAGGGGGCGGCGGATGGTGTTTCAACACCGCCAGCCTGGGGAGTGCGTGGACAGCGAGGAGGCGGACGTGCGGTTGGAAGCAGATGGAAGGGAATGGGGGCAAGTCGTGGGTTGGGGTGAGGTCCCGGAGCAGCAACTGGGAGATCTCACCGAGCTTTTCGACGATGCCTCCGCGGAAGAGCAGGACTGGCAGGAACGGGCCCTCTGCGCGCAGACGGACCCGGAGGCGTTCTTCCCCGAGAAGGGCGGCTCCACCCGTGAAGCCAAGCGGATCTGCCTCGGTTGCGAGGTCAAGGACGAGTGCCTCGAGTACGCCCTCGCGCATGACGAGCGGTTCGGTATTTGGGGCGGGCTCTCCGAACGTGAGCGTAGGAAACTGAAAAAGCGAGCTGTGTGACGGCGATCTCCGGCGGCCTCGGGCACCGGAGATCGCTTCCGTTCGCTTCCATATCGTGGGGCCACCAACGGGTGACAGGGTCGCGTCGTAGGGTGGCGGCACTCGACTTCGCCGCCACATCTGGAGTGCCCGTTGTCTCGCACTGCCGCGTCATCTGTGCCGCGCACGGCCCCCGTTCTGGCCATTGTGGTCTGTCACAACGGCGAGAACTGGTTGCCACTGGCGCTTTCCGCGCTGCGGCGCAGCGGTGTTCGGCCGCGGCACGTGCTCGCCGTCGACACCGGATCCACCGACGGGACCGCGAAGATCCTCGCCGACGCGGCGGCCGACGGCGATGCGCCGGTCTTGGACGGGATTCTCACACTTTCCGGTGAAGTCGGCTTCGGTGCCGCCGTCGGCGAGGCCGTCGAGCACGCCGTCGAACGCTGGGGCGACCCCGGCGGTTGGCTCTGGCTGCTGCACGACGACTGCGCGCCGGAACCCGGCTGTCTCGAAAACCTGTTGGCAGCGGCCGAAAACGAGCCCGCGGCGACGGTGCTCGGCCCGCTCGCGGTCGACTGGAGCGACCCGCGCCTGATCGTCGAAGCCGGTCTGTCGACCGACGCCATCGGCCATCGGCAGCAGATCTCACCGGATGAGAACGACACCGCCGTCCTCGCCGTGCCGAGCGCGGGATCACTGGTGCGCCGGGAAGTCTGGCACGACCTCGGTGGCTACGACCCCGGCTTTCCGTTGCTGCGCGAGGATCTCGACTTCGGCTGGCGGGCCAACGCCGCGGGCGGCCGCGTGCTTTCGGTGCCGTCGGCCCGGCTGCGGCACGCCCGCGCGCTCAGCACCGGGCAGCGCGAACCCGATGCCCTCGGCCTTTCCCTCGCGACGGCGAACCGCGCGCACGGGCTCCGGGTGTTCCTCGTCAACTGCCCGCCACTGTCCTTTTGGTTCGGCCTTTTTCGAATTCCGGTCTTCGCGGTGTTGCGGGCGCTCGCGTTCCTGCTGCTGCGGCGCACCGGCGAGGCGGGCGCGGAACTCGCGGCCACCTGGCACCTGTTGCGCGGTCGCGCCGGACTGCGCGCCGCCCGCGCGGAACGCCGGAAGACCGGTCGGCCCGGCAAGGTCGGCGGTTTGTTCACCGGACGGATGACGCGGGTGCGCAACGCCGTGCGCGCCGGTGTCGTCGGCCTCGTACGGCGTGGCGTGGAACGGGATTTCGCCCTCGGGACGGTGCCGGAGGGCGTGGATCAGGAAGGCGCCTGGATCCCGCCGGAGGCGTTGAAGGCCGGGCAAGATCGGCCGGTCGGTCCCGGCGCGCTGCCCGCGGGCGCGATGCGCGGTGTCGGCTCGCGGGGGACGGGCCTTCGACGGCCCAGCGCGGTCGTCGCGGTCGCGGTTCCCGAAAAGCCCGCGACGGAGGGGCCGAAGCCGTCGCCGGTGCCGCGGGACGGCGGGCCGCGGCCGGAACCGGAACTCGTCTTCGTGGAGGTCGACCGGAAGCGGGTGCTCGGCGCGACCGTGTTCGCGCCGCCGGTGATCGTGCTCGTCGTGCTGACGGCGCTCGCGTTCGTGGTCAACGGATCCCGCCTCGGGCTCGATCTCTTCGGCGGGAAACTGCTGCCCGTCGGCGGGCTCGGCGAGATCTGGTCGTCGTATCTCGCGCCGTGGCACGCGATCGCCGGCGGGACGGCGAGCCCCGCGCCCGCGACGCTGCCGGTGCTGGGCACGATCGGCGCGATCTTCACACCGATCGGCGGTCCCGCGGCGCTGGTCGCGATCCTGCTGATCGGCGACATCCCACTCGCCGCCCTGAGCGCGTACGTGGCCACTCGGCACCTTCGCGTGCGTCGCTGGGTGCGTGCCGTCGCGGCGGCGGCGTACGGCGTGCTTCCCGCGGCCACGGCTTCGGTCGCGCAGGGACGGCTCGACGTCGTCGTCGTGCATCTGCTGCTGCCTTTGGTGATCGCGGGGATCGTGGGGTTGCTGGTCCGCGCGGACTCGCGCTGGCTGCACGTTTCCGCGCTGAGCGCGATCGGGCTGGCGCTGATCGGCGCCTTCTCCCCGCTGGCGCACGCGCTGGCGCTGGTCGGGCTGGTGATCGGCTTCGTGGTGCTGCCTTCGCCGACCGGCCTCGCGCGGCGGATCGCGTCGGTCGGCATCGTGGTGTTCCTGCCGCTGGCGTTGTTGCTGCCGTGGCCGAGTGTGCTGCTGCGGCATCCGGAACTGCTGCTGCACGGGCTCGGCGGTGGCGCCATGGCCGCGTCCGGCGCCGACCTCGCCGGGCTGGACCCGGGCGGCCCCGGCGCCTGGCCGATCGGCGTGGCGCTGGTCGCGGCCGCGATCGTCGCGCTGGTGGTGCGGCCGACGAAGAGCGCGGGCGCCGGTGTGGCGGTCGTCGTGCTGGGCGCGCTCGGGCTCGTCGCGGTGCGGTTCGTGGCGGTGACGCCGATGTCGGGCGGCGCGCACGCGACCGGGTACGCCGGGGTGCCGCTGCTGGTGATCGGCGCGGGTCTGTTGTGGACGGTGCTGGCGACCTGGCAGCGGGGCGGATCCGGGGTCGAGCCCGCGCCGTGGCTGGCGAAGGTCACGGCCGTGGCCGGGGTGCTCGTGCTGCTGGCGCTGGTGACCGGCGCGGTCGTCGCCGGACGGGAAGGGCCCCTGCGGGCGGGTGAGCGTCCCTCGCTGGCGCCGGAGATTTCGGCGGAACTGGCTGCGAGTGGCCGCTCGGTGCTGGTGATCGGTGACGTCGCCCGGCAGACCGGCGGTCGGTTGCCGAGTTTCGGCGACGACGAGTTCGCGCCGACGCCGGGCAGCGCCGATCGGCTGGCTTCGTGGCGCCGGGACCTCCTGCAAGGCTCGCCGGACGCGGTGAAGCAGGCCTTCGCCGCCGCTTTGGCTTCAGGGGTGTCGTATGTCGTGCTGCCGAGCGGCGCGGATGGTGGCGCCTTCGTCGAACTCGCGCGGGACCTGGTGGTTTTGGCCGCGCCGACCTCGGACGGGCGTCCGGTGCTGCGGTTGCTGCCCGCCGGCGGGCAGGTGGCGCTGATCTCGCCGGAACTGGCTCAGGCGGCCGTGACCGGGAAGGGCGCGCCGGGAGCGTCACCCGGGGTGGCGCCGGTGCAGGCCGGGCTGCCGGACGTGCGGGTGCGCGTCTCGGAAGGCCCGACCGGACGGCTGCTCGTGCTGGCCGCGGAGTTCGAGGCGGGCTGGCAGGCGAGCGTGGACGGGAAGGCCGTGCCGATCGTGCGGGCTTGGGGGCATCAGGTGGCGGTCTCGGTGCCGGCCACGCCTTCGGAGGTCGTGGTGGAGCATCAGGGGACGACGCGGAACCTGTTGCTGCTGGCGCAGGTGGCGGCGGTGCTGTTCACGCTGCTGACGGCTGTTCCTACGCGGCGGCGTCCTTCTTGAGCTTGCGGGTTGTCCTGAAGGCCCCCTTTGAGACGTTGAGCGTCCCTCAGGAGGCCTTGGCGGCGCCCAATGTGGCATTGGGGACGCTCGGTGCCCCCAATGCCACATTGGGAACCCCCGAGCCACCTCCCACGAGTTGTCCACAGCCCCTTCCCCTTGTGGACAACTCCGCCCTCCGGCGCCGTTTCCGCAGGTCCCGTCGGTGGGCGGCGATACACTGGGCTGGGGACGCCCCCCGGGGAAGGGCGGGGGCTGGGTACGGGGTGGAGAGGGAGTGGCGAGGGGGGTCAGTCGCCTTCGATGACGTCGGGTTCGACGCCCAGGTAGCCCGCCACCTGCTCCACGAGGACGTCGTGGACGAGTTCCGCGAGTTCGCCGGGGTCCTTCGCGCGCGCTTCGAGGGGGCGGCGGTAGAGGACGATGCGGGCCCGCGTCGGGAGGCCGGCGCGGTCGACGCCGGCGGGTACGAGCCGCGACAGCGGGACGGCGCCGTCGTGCAGCACGCCGTCGACTCCGGCCGGTGCGCCATCCGAGCGAACTTCGGGGACGTCGTCGACGGCGACGTCGAGCTTCGTCAGCTCGTGCCGCCACCGCGCTTCGATCGGTTCGAGCGCGTCCAAAACCAGCGCGTCGAACCTTTCCGCCCTGCTAGCGGCGGCGGGAAGGGTCGACGGATACAGCGCTCCGCGCAGGCCCCGGCCGTGCCGGTCCCGTCGCATCCGCCGTCGCTGTCGGGAATCACGAGCCGTCGCCACGAACCGAAGGGTACGCGCTCGGCGATTCAAAGCGCGTGTCGCCGGTACGCCGGGCTCGCGACGCGCTATCGTTCTCGATCGTGCGGAGCGTACGAAAGTGTTCGCGAACGGGTTGTCTCGAACCCGCTGTCGCCACGCTCACGTATGCCTACAGCGATTCGACGGCCGTGGTGGGCCCACTGGCCACCGCGAGCGAGCCGCACTCCTATGACCTCTGCGAGGCACACGCCCTCCGGCTGACCGTGCCCAAGGGCTGGGAAGTCGTCCGGCACGAAGGCGCCTTCGCCGCCCCGGACCCCTCCGCCGACGAGCTGACCGCGCTGGCCGAGGCCGTGCGCGAGGCCGGCCGCTCCGACAAGCCCGCACCCGAGCCCGAACCCGAAGGACCCTCGGGCAGGCGCGGCCACCTGCGCGTCCTGCCCGGCCGCGCCTGACGCGAGAGCTCGCCGGTAGGCTTTCGAGCGCGCCAGAGGGCGTTGTAACGAGACTATTGGCGGGGAGCAGGCGTGCCAGACCTTTCGGGCATCGTGAAGGCCTACGACATTCGCGGCGTGGTCGGTGAGCAGCTGGACGCGGCACTCGTCCGCGACCTCGGATCGGCGTTCGCCCTGTTGATCAAGCCGGAGTCCGACTCCGTGGTGATCGGCCACGACATGCGCGACTCCTCGCCCGAGCTCGCCGCCGCCTTCGCCGACGGCGTGACCTCGCAGGGCCTCGACGTCGTGTCGATCGGCCTCGCCAGCACCGACCAGCTGTACTTCGCGTCCGGCTCGCTCAACCTGCCCGGCGCCATGTTCACCGCCAGCCACAACCCGGCGAAGTACAACGGCATCAAGCTGTGCCGTTCCGGCGCCGCCCCCGTCGGCCAGGACTCGGGTCTCGCGGAGATCCGCGACACCGTTGAGCAGGGCGTGCCCGCCTTCGCGGGCCAGCGCGGTTCGGTGACCGAGAAGGACGTCCTCGCGGACTACGCGGCGTACCTGCGCAAGCTCGTCGACCTCTCGGGCAGCCGTCCGCTGAAGGTCGTCGTCGACGCCGGCAACGGCATGGGCGGCTACACCGTCCCCACGGTCTTCGCGGGCCTGCCCATCGAGGTCGTCCCGATGTACTTCGAACTCGACGGCAACTTCCCGAACCACGAGGCCAACCCGCTCGACCCGAAGAACATCGTCGACCTCCAGGCGAAGGTGCGCGAGGAAGGCGCCGACGCGGGTCTCGCCTTCGACGGCGACGCCGACCGTTGCTTCGTCGTCGACGAGCGCGGCGAGCCCGTCTCGCCGAGCGCCATCACCGCCCTGGTCGCCGTCCGCGAGCTGGAGAAGGAGCCGGGCGGCACCATCATCCACAACCTGATCACGTCGAAGGGGGTCCCGGAGATCGTCGCCGAGCACGGCGGCAAGCCGGTGCGCACCCGGGTCGGGCACTCGTTCATCAAGGCCGAGATGGCCAAGACCGGCGCGATCTTCGGCGGCGAGCACTCCGCGCACTACTACTTCCGCGACTTCTGGCGCGCCGACACCGGCATGCTGGCCGCGCTGCACGTCCTCGCCGCCCTCGGCGAGCAGGCGGGCCCGCTGTCCGAGCTGACGGCGGAGTACTCGCGCTACGCGGCCTCCGGCGAGATCAACTCGACCGTCGACGACCAGGTCGCCCGCATGCTCGCGGTCAAGGACGCATTCGGCGCGCGTGACGGCGTGGAGATCGACGAACTGGACGGGCTCACCGTGCAGCTCCCCGGCGGTGGCTGGTTCAACCTGCGCCCGTCCAACACCGAGCCGCTGCTCCGCCTGAACGTCGAGGCCGCCGACGCCGAGGCCGTCCGGGCGCTGACCGAAGACGTATTGGCGATAGTCCGTGGGTAACGAATGTGTCGTGAAAACACACATAGAGATGTCCCACAGGTAGGGAGTAACCATGGCCGTCACGTTCGACGCACAGTTGCTGGAGATCCTGGCCTGCCCGTCCCCCGATCACGCGCCGCTGCGGCCGGGGACGCCGGCCGATCCGGACGCCGATTCGCTGACCTGCACGGAATGCGGTCGCGTGTATCCGGTCCGTGATGGAATCCCGGTACTGTTGCTGGACGAAGCCACCGAGCCGACGACCCCGGATGGCGCCCATGCCGACGGTCCCTGACGATTCCCTGCTCGACGACCCCGCGAGGCTGGCCGAGGCCGACACCGCGGGGCTTCTCCGTGCCGCCGCGATGGCGGGCGCCCAGGTCCGGGCGACCGCCGAAACCGCGGCCGAACTCGAGCTGAGCGATCGCCTGGACGTCGGGCGCCCGCGCTCGCTCGTGCTGATCGACCGGCCGGGGGTCAGCCGGACGCTGACCCGGCTGGTCGCCGCGCTCCTGACCCCGTCGTGCCCGGTGCCGGTGGTCGTCGCCGAGGTGGTGCCGAGCTGGATCGGCGCGCTCGACGTGGTCTTCGCGCACACCGACGACGCCGGTGACCGCGAGCTGGCCGCGTCATTGGAACGCGCCGCCCGCTTCGGCGCGACCGTCGTGCTGTCCGCGCCCGCCGAAGGCCCGGTCGCGGCCTCCGTCGCGGGCAAGGGACTGCTGCTCGCGCCGAGGCTCCCGGTGCCGCCGGAGATGGCCTTCCCGCGCGGGCTCGCCGCGGCCCTGCTCACCGCGAACGCCCTCGGTCTGCTGGTGGCCGACCTGGAGCAGCTCGCGGACCATCTCGACGCGGAAGCCGAGAAGGACTACCTGGCCAGGGAGTCGTTCGCGAACCCGGCCAAGGCGATGGCGCTGAAGCTGGCCGAGCGCCAGCCGCTGCTGTGGGGGCTGGACCCGGTCGCGGTCGCCGTCGGCGAGCACGCGGCCCACGCGTTCGCCGCGCACGCCGCCGTCGTCTGTGACGTGGAGGACTACCGCCAGGCGCTGGCCAGGCCCGCTTTGCGGCGGGCGGCGTTGTCCGGCGGCGTGGATCGCGATATCTTCGCGGACCCTGAGGAGGGGGCCGGCGCGACGCCGAGGGTGCTGCTCCTCTCGGTCCGGACCGGGCCCGCCGCGGAGGCGGCCCGCTATCAGGCGGAAGACCTGCTGCCCGGCGGCGACGTGATCGCCCCGGCCGAAGAGATCGAAACGGACGAGATCGTGCGTGCGGCCGTTCTCGCCCTGCGTTTCGAGCTGGCCGCGGTCTACCTGGGGCTGGCCGTCGGCAGCATCGGCGGCGCCGGGAGGTACACGCCTGCAACGGCGTGAGTCCCGAGCGCGACGTAAGCAATGAGGGCCGGCACCACCCGTGCCCGGCGAGGAGTTGAGGTGACAGTGGAGCTGCTGCGCAATGCCGTGCGGCCCTACGCGTGGGGGTCCAGAACGACGATCCCCGAGCTGCTGGGGCGTCCGGTGCCGGCGCCGCATCCGGAGGCGGAACTGTGGATGGGCGCCCACCCCGGCGACCCGTCCCACGTCATCGGCCCGGACGGCACCGAGCGGAGCCTGCTGGAGCTCGTCGAAGCCGATCCCGTCGGCCAGCTCGGCACGACCTGCGCCGGCCGCTGGGGCGGCAGGCTGCCGTTCCTGCTGAAGATCCTCGCCGCCGAAGAGCCGCTTTCGATGCAGGCGCACCCGTCGGCCGCGCAGGCGGCGGAGGGGTACGCGCGCGAGGAGTCGGCGGGCATCCCGCGCGACGCCTCGAACCGCAACTACCCGGACCCGACGGCCAAACCGGAACTGGTCTGCGCGCTGACGGAGTTCCACGCGCTCGCGGGCTTCCGCGACCCGGAACGGACGATCGCGCTGCTGAAGGCGATCGAGACGCCCGGGCTGGCGAAGTACGCGGTGCTGCTGGAGGCCCAGCCGGATCCGGCCGGGCTGCGCGCGCTGTTCACCACGTGGATCACGCTGCCGCAGGCCGCGCTCGACGAGCTGCTGCCCGAGGTCCTCGATTCGTGTGTGAAGCACGTCCAGGAACGCGGCGAGTTCGACGTCGAATGCCGGACCATCCTGGAACTCGGCGAAGCGCATCCGCGCGACGCGGGGGTGCTCGCGGCGCTGCTGCTCAACCGGCTCACGCTCAGCGCGGGCGAGGCGATCTACCTGCCCGCCGGCAACCTGCACCTGTACCTGCACGGCACCGCCGTCGAGATCCTGGCGAACTCGGACAACATCCTGCGCTGCGGGCTGACCCCGAAGCACGTCGACGTGCCGGAACTGCTGCGCGTCGTCGACTTCGCGTGCGGGGAGATGCCGGTCCAGAGCGGAGAGCGCGAAGAGCGGCTGTCGGTGTACCGCACCGACGCGCCGGAGTTCGAGCTTTCGCGGATCGAATGGGAGGCCGGGGACGACGGCGAGGTCGCCGTCCACGACGTCGGCCCGCAGATCCTGCTGTGCACCGCGGGTGGCCTGCTGGTGACGGCCGACGACGGCGAGCAGGTCGAACTCCGCCGCGGCCAGTCGGTGTGGCTCCCGGCCGCCGATCCGGCGGTCCGCGTGCGGCCGCTGTCCGGTGAACGCACCCAGGTGTTCCGCGCCACCGCCGGCACCTGCTGATCCTCCTCCCGCGTTTCGTCCTCTGAATGCGGTCCTTGCGCGCGCAAGGACCGCATTCAGAGGACGAAACGCGGGCTTGGCCGAAGTGTGTGCGTTCCGTGTGGCGGCTTCCGCGACTATCGACCGAAGGGGTGACCCGGCGCTTGGCGTCGGCTCCTCCCGGACATCGATAGCCAAGGAGCGACAGCAGTGACTTCCCATCCCGGCGCGGCGAGCGGACGTGCTTTCCGGGTGCCGGTTCCCGTGCGCCCCACCGTCCTGCTCGCCGCGCTCGGATTCGCCGTCGTCACCGCGCTCGTCCCGGTCGTCGACCTGGTCCTCCCGGTACCGAGCGGCCAGGAGCTGGTCGGCTCGGCGCAGGCGATGGCGGGGCTCGCCGGTGACGCGATCGAGTCGGTCAAGGCCGCGGGGAGCGGTCTGCAGGAGCTCGCGGCGGGTGCGGAGAGCAGGCTGAACCTCCCGCTGGTCGTGCTCGTCTCGCTCGGCGCGCAGGTGCTGCTCACCGCCGCGCTGGTGGTGATGGGCACCCAGCCCGTCCGCGTGATGCTGACCGTCGCCGGACTGATCAACATGTTCGCGGTCTCACGGCTCGGGGCAGCGTCGCCGCCGGTGTGGGACGCCGTGGCCAACGGCGTGCTGGCGATCACGCTGGCCTGGTTCTCCGCCGCACGGCGGGAACCACGGCACGCCGCCCGGTGAAGTGCAGGTGACTTCCGGGTGGTGCCCGTCTGAGGGGTCGGGCACCACTCGGTCAGGCCGGGGCGGGTTCGGTGAGCGACAACAGCAACCGGACGAGGGTCGAAGCGTTGGCGTCGTGGGGGACTTCCAATCGCTTCGCCTCTTCACCCGCCGCCTCGGCCGCTTCTGTTTCCCCGACGGCCTCGTACGCCCTGCGCAGCACGTGCAGGGTGAGGCCGGTCGCCGGTTTCCCGCCCATGGCGCGGAATTCGTCGAGACATCGGTGCAGAACGGGGATCGCGCGGTCGGCCCGGCCGTCGCCGATCCAGCTCGCCGCGATCGCGCGGGTGCAGGAAAGCTCTCGCGGCCGTTCTTCGAGCGCTCCGGCCAGGCGCCGCGCGTTCTCGTAGGCCTTCACCGCGCCGTCGCGCCGCCCGGCGCCGGCGAGGATCGCGCCCTGGGTGCGCAAAGACTTCGCCAGCGCCGATTTCGCCGTCGTCCGGCGAAGGACACGGACCGATTCCTCGATCGTCGCCAGGGCCTCCTCCTGGCGGCCGTCGAGCATCAGCGACCACGAAAGCCCTTGCAGGGCAACGCCGAGCTGTCGGTCGTCGGCGGATTCCCGCGCCTGGGCGAGGATCCGGCGATCGATCTCCAGCGCTTCGGAGATCTTGCCCAGCCGGTGCAGGGCGGCGGATTCCGCTCGTCTCGCGTGGGTCCCGGAATCCTCCACAGTGGACATTTCGCGGGCCTGGGTGGCGGCGTGCAGCGATTCCCCGGCCCGGCCGAGCCCGACCAGGCAATGCGCCAGATTGGTCTCCACCCACGCCCGGGTGGCGAGATCGCCCAGCTCCGCCAAGTCCTTCGAGCACGCGCGATAACCCTCGGCCGCGCGTTCGTACTCACCGCGAACATGCAGCAGTACCGCCAAATTCGCGTCCGCGATGACGGCGATGTGCCGGTCGTCCGCCTCACGGGCGGCGTCGCGCAACGTCTCGTAAGACGTCCGCATGTCGGTGTAATGACTGTGCAGGTACAGGTACGCGCTCAGTCTTTCCAGTACCAGCAACGCTTTCCGCCGCCAGCCCACGGCGCACAGGGACGAGACGGCGGAGACCAGGTTCGCCCGCTCCACGGAGAACCAGGTGCCGGGATCACGCAGCAACCGCTCGACCAGCTCCGCGTCCAGCGGCTGCGCGGGGACGTCGTGCTCCGACAACGGCATCGGCACCGTCCTCGGCAGGCGGCGGGCCGCCGTGTCGGCGAGGCACAGCGCCGCGTCCGACACCTTCGCGACGGTGGCCACCCGCTCGGCACGGGTTTCCAGCTCCCGGCCGAGTTCCGTGGCGAACACGCGGACGAGGTCGTGCACGCGGAACCGCTGCTCGCCCGTCGGGTCGAGGCCGGTGGCTTCGAGCAGGCTGGCCTCGACGAGTTCGTCGATGGCCTCGTCGGCGCCTTCGTCATCGATGAGCGTCGTCACCGCCCACGCGGGCAGGTCGAGGGTGCGGCAACGGCCGATCAGCCGGAACGCGCGCCGTGCCGCCGGGCTCAGCGCCTGATAGCTCAACGCGATACTGCCGCGGACCTGGAGATCGCTGACCTGGAGCTCGTCGAGGCGCGAGACCTCGTCCTCCAGCCGCCCGGCGAGCTTCCCCAGCGGCAGGCCCGGCCGCATCGCGAGCCTGCTGCCCGCGATCCGCAACGCCAGCGGGAGATTGCCGCAGGCCTTGGCGATCCGTTCCGCGTCCGCGCGTTCGGCGCCCACGCGATCCGGCCCGGCGAGGCGGGCGAGCAGGGTCATCGCCTCGGCACCGGACAGTGGCGCGAGGGGGAGACGATCCGCCCCGGCGAGCCCGGAAAGCCGTCGCCTGCTGGTGATCAGGACGGCGGTGCCCGGTGTGCCCGGCAGCAGCGCGCGGACCTGCTCGGGGCTGGCGGCGTCGTCGAGCACCACGAGGACCCGGCGATCGGCGAGACGGCCTCGATAGACCGCAGCCCTGGCTTCGACGTCGTCCGGGATGGCGGGCCCGGTGACACCCAGCGCGCGCAACAGGTCGCCGAGGACGTCGGAGAGGTCGCGAGGGTCGGAGGCGCCGGCCAGCGGGACGAACAGCTGTCCGTCCGGAAAGGACCGGCGGAGCCTGTGCGCGGTGGCGACCGCGAGCGTGGATTTGCCCGCGCCCGGCTCGCCGGTGACCACCGCGACCGGGACCCCCGTGCCGTCGCCGAGCAGCCCGGAGAGCTTCGCGATCTCGCTCTCGCGGCCTGCGAGATCCGCGATGTCCGGCGGTAGCTGGCAGATCGGGAAGATCGGCGTGGCCTTCGCCGAGGGCACCGGATCCTCACCGCGCAGCACGGCGGCGTGCACCCGGCGGACCTCGGCGCCGGGCTCCACGCCGAGCTCCTCGACGAGGGTGGCGCGCAGCTCGCGGTGGACGGCCAGCGAATCGGCCTGCCGTCCGGCGCGGTGCAACGCGATCATCAGCTGCGCGGCCAGCCGCTCGCGCAACGGATGTTCGGTGATCATCGCCTGGAGTTCGCCGGTGAGCTCGCCGTGCCTGCCATCGGACAGCTCGGCGTCGACACAGTCTTCGAAGGCGGCCAAGCGCTCCGACTCGAGCCGGGCGACGTCGGCGTCGAGCCGGGGGATGTGCAGCCCGGACAGGACCGGCCCGCGCCATTCCGCCAGGGCCCGGCGGTAATGCCCCGCGGCCGACGCCGGATCGCCCGCCCGCGCCGCGGCCTTCCCCGCCGCGGCGGCTTCGCGGAAGGACAGCAGATCGAGGTCGGCGGGCGCGACGACCAGCCGGTAGCCGTGCGGATCCCGCTCGATCTCCAGCCCCGCGAACCGAGCTCGCAGGCGGGAGACGTACGTGTGCAGATTCGAGGAGTACGACTTCGGCGGAGTATCCGGCCAAAGCGTCTCGACCAGGGCGTCGACCGGGACGGACGAGTTCGCGTTCAGCAGCAGGACGGCCAGCAGGGCACGCTGATGATCGCCGCGCGGCGTGGTGCGCCGCCCGGGCGGATCCTCGATCGTCAACGGTCCGAGCACGCCGAATCGCGGCACGGGCACCTCCCCAGGTCATGAGAGGGGCGAGACTAGCGAGGGGCCCCGACAATTCTGTGACCTGTCCCGCCCGGCGCGTACCGGCTCATCTGCACTGCTAGCCTTCGAACCCGGCATATCGGGACACCATTTGGGGAGTTGCAAGTGTCTGCAGGTGGCGGAACCAAGGCGATCATCGCCGCGCTCGTGGCGAACGCCGGAATCGCGGCCGCGAAGTTCACCGGCTTCCTCATCACGGGGTCGTCCTCGATGCTGGCCGAGTCCGTGCACTCGCTCGCGGACACCTCGAACCAGGGCCTGCTGCTGCTCGGCCAGAAGACCTCGCAGCGCAAGGCGACCCGCGCCCACCCGTTCGGCTTCGGCCGGGACCGGTACTTCTACTCGTTCATCGTCGCGCTGATGCTCTTCAGCCTCGGCTCGGTGTTCGCGCTGTACGAGGGCATCCACAAGATCTCGCATCCCGAGGACCTGACCTCGCCGCTGGTGGCGGTCGGCATCCTCGTGGTCGCGATCGGGCTGGAGTCGTACTCCTTCTACACCGCGATCCAGGAGTCGAAGAAGATCAAGGGCGACGTGGGCTGGTGGGCCTTCATCCGCCAGGCCAAGACCCCCGAACTCCCGGTGGTGCTGCTCGAAGACGCGGGCGCGCTGCTCGGCCTCGTGTTCGCGCTCGCGGGCGTCGGGCTTTCCGTCGTCACCGGGAACCCGGTGTGGGACGGCATCGGCACCGTGACGATCGGCCTGCTGCTCGGCGTCATCGCGATCATCCTGATCATCGAGATGAAGAGCCTGCTGATCGGCGAGGGCGCCTCCGAGACCGACCTCGACGTGATCGTCGACGAACTCGCCGCCGGAAAGGTCGAGCGCGTCATCCACATCCGGACGCTGTACATCGGGCCGGACGAGATGCTGGTGGCCGCGAAGCTCGCATTGGTGCCGGGGCTGGAAACCGCGGAAATCGCGCAAGCCATCGACGACGCCGAAGCGCGTGTGCGGGCGAAGGTGCCGACGGCGAAGCTGATCTACCTGGAGCCGGATCTGGACCGCGCGCTGGCGTGAGCCGGTCTCCGCTCGCTTCACGGATGTCATGAAAGGGTCGTTCAGGACGTTTTTCGTCCTGAACGGCCCTTTCATGACATCTGAGCCAGGCAGGGCGCGACCACCATCCGGAGCAACTCTCCGTACTCCGCCGATTACCGCCACGACCTCCGGGTACTTCGTTGCTCTCCCACCGCGCTGCCGCCACGACCGGGCGATAGGGTCCGTTGAACCGCAGTCAGGTGTAGGAGGTCAAGGGTGCCCGGAAACGGTCTGTGGCGTACGAAATCCATCGAGCAGTCCATCGCGGACACCGACGAGCCGGGGACGAAGCTCAGGCGGAACCTGAGCGCGTGGGACCTGACCGTCTTCGGCGTCGCCGTCGTCATCGGTGCCGGTATCTTCACGCTCACCGCGCGCACGGCCGGCGACTACGCGGGCCCGTCGGTGTCGCTTTCGTTCGTCTTCGCCGCCATCGCCTGCGCGCTGGCGGCCCTCTGTTACGCGGAATTCGCGTCGACCGTCCCGGTGGCCGGGAGTGCGTACACGTTCTCCTACGCCACCTTCGGCGAGTTCATGGCGTGGATCATCGGCTGGGACCTCATCCTGGAACTCGCGGTCGGCGCGGCCGCGGTGTCGAAGGGCTGGTCCGCCTACCTGGAAACCGTGCTCTCCTACATCTTCGGCAAGGGCACGAAGACGACGTTCGAGATCGGCGGTGTCCCCGTCGACTGGGGCGCCCTGGTCGTGGTGCTGGTGCTGGCGACCCTGCTCGCCCTCGGCACGAAGCTGTCTTCGCGGTTCTCGATGGTGATCACCGGGATCAAGGTCGCGGTGGTGCTGTTCGTGATCGTGCTCGGCATCTTCTACATCAAGGGCTCCAACTACAGCCCGTTCATCCCGGAGGCCCAGTCCGGCGCCGAATCGTCGGCCACCGGGGTCGACCAGTCGCTGTTCTCGGTGTTCGCGGGCAGCAGCAGTAGCTCGTTCGGCGTCTTCGGTCTGCTGGCCGCGGCTTCGCTGGTGTTCTTCGCGTTCATCGGTTTCGACATCGTCGCGACCACCGCCGAGGAGACCCGCAACCCGCAGAAGGCCGTGCCCCGCGGCATCTTCGGCTCGCTCGCCATCGTCACGGTGCTCTACGTCGCCGTGTCGCTCGTGGTCGTCGGCATGGTCAACTACAAGGAACTCGCCACCTCGGCGGGTGACGGCGGCAAGAAGACGCTCGCGTCCGCGTTCGCGGCCAACGGCGTCGACTGGGCGGCCAACATCATCTCCGTCGGCGCCCTCGCCGGTCTGACGACCGTCGTCATGGTGCTGATGCTGGGCCAGATCCGGATCATCTTCGCGATGTCGCGCGACGGCCTCATGCCGCGTTCGCTGGCGAAGACCGGCGCGAACGGCACGCCGAAGCGGGCGACCATCGTCGTCGGCGGACTGGTCGCCGTCGCCGCCACCTTCTTCCCGGCCGACAAGCTGGAAGAGATGGTCAACGTCGGCACGCTGTTCGCCTTCATCCTCGTTTCCGCGGGTGTCATGGTGCTGCGCAAGACCCGACCGGATCTGCCCCGCGCCTTCCGGGTGCCGTGGGTGCCGGTGGTCCCGATCCTGGCGATCCTCGCCTGCCTGTGGCTGATGCTGAACCTGACCGTTTTGACCTGGTTGCGGTTCATCGCGTGGATGGTGCTGGGCGTCCTCATCTACTTCGTCTACAGCCGCCGCCATTCGCTGCTCGGCAAGCAGAAGAAGGACGAGGTCCCGACGTCCGTTTCGGACTGATCATTCTCGTTTCGACGGCCCACCATTCCTTTGTGGATGGTGGGCCGTTTTCGTGCGCGGGCCGTCCGGTCTCGGAGCGATAACACCCGGGGGTCCCGATGCCGCCGTAAAATCCGTGTGCGATACCGTCCGGGACCTGCTTCCCCCTGATGGGTTAACGCGACTCCTGCAGAAACACCGCGAGTTGACCGCGTTCCCTCGGAGGTGGCACCACGCTTTGCTCGTTTGTCCCCCGATCGGTACAGGAGAGCTCTGAATGCAGATCATTTCCGCGCGGCGTGTCCGCTCCGCCGCCACCGTCGTCGCGCTGGCGACGGCCGCCCTGCTCGGCGTCACGGGCACCGCGCTCGCGTGCCACACCGACGACCCCCGCGCCATCCCGACCCCGAAGAACGTCAGCACCTGTGAGAAGGCGAAGCTGCCGGGCACCGAGATCTCGACGAAGGACCTGACCTTCACCGGTGGCACGGAGAAGGACAAGTACCTCAACATCACCGCGGTCGGTGAAGGCGTCACCGTCACCGCGATCGTGGTGAAGGGCGGCGACGGTTACAACATCTACGAGCCCGGCAAGCGCGGCCTCGGCCAGACCCCGCCGTGGGAGAAGCTGCGTTCGCCGATGAACGGCGGCGGTCAGCAGGCCGACATCAGCCACTGGTTCGCCTGTGGCGAGAAGAAGACCAAGCCGTCGGAGCCCACGAAGCCGAGCGAGCCGACGAAGACGACGACGGCCAAGCCGCCGACGAGCGCGCCGACCACCACGGACAAGCCGTCCGAGACCTCCGCTCCCTCGAGCACCGCGGTTCCCGCCCCGAACGTCGGCGGTAACGGCGGCAACGGTGGCGGTCTCGCGGACACCGGTTTCGACAACGCCTGGCTGCTGTGGGCCGGTGGCCTGCTGGTCCTGGCCGGTGCCGGCGTCCTGGTCCTGCTGCGCGTGCGCCGCGGCAAGACCGACTGAACCTAGCTGACGCCTGAAGGCCCTCTTCCTCGCGAAGGGGGCCTTCAGCGCATCTGCGGGAAGTCCCCGAACAGCGAACCCTGCTCGCCCCAAGGATTCTTCGGGCGGGGGCGGCCGAGACCGGCGGCCATCGCGACGGCGTTGTCCCATTCGGCGTCGACGACGTAGTCCGTGTGCTTGAGGACGCCGGGCGCCCAGCGGTGCCGTCCGGTCGGCCCGCGCATCGGGTCTGGCAGCCAGTGATCGCCGCCGAGCACGAGGACACCCTGCTCGTCGGGTTCGGCGGCCAGCGGTCCGGTGCCGCCACCGGGCAGGTAGCCGTCGCCCAGCAGTTTCCCGCCCACCACGCGATGCCGCCACGTCGTGACGCCGCCGCCGAAGATGTCCGTGCCGCGGCACAGCGCGCGCCAGCGGCCGTCGAGACCTTCGTAGAGCCCGGCCAGCTGCGTCTGCGGCAGCATCGCGGGGAACGCGCGCTGATAGCCCCATTGCAGTGGCGAGCCCGCGGTCAGCAGCCCGACGCGGTCACGGTCCTCCGGCGGGAGGTCGGCGATGACGCGCGCGGCGGCGAGCACGGTCAGCAGGCTGCCGAGGTTGTAGCCGGACAGCACGACCCGCGTGCCGGGGTCGGCCAGATGTTCCTTGACGCGGTCCGCGAGTTCGGGGACGACCCGGAGCGCGTAACTCGGCGGCACGGTCGGATGGGCGGCACGCGGCCAGAAGCACACGAGATCCGCCAGCGCCCCGAGGTGGCGGCTGCGTTTGGGGGTCGTCGCGGCGGCGAACACGACGCGCAGCAGCCCCGCCGCCATCGCGCCGAGCGCGAACACGCCGATCGCGGAGATCGGCTTGGACCAGGCGCCCAGCGGGCCGAAACCGAAGCGCAGCACCAAGAGCGCGCCGCCGCCCGCCGCCATCGCGAGCGCCACGGTGAGCGCGAGATGGTGCAGATGCTTGCGTTCCCACGAGGCGCGGGCCCATACCCGGGCTGCCTCTTCTTCCTGCGCTTTGCTGATCTCCATGAGCGCGACGATCTTCGGGATGCCCCGGCGCAGCCGTCGCAGCGGGACGGCGACCGCGAAACCCAGTACGCCGAGCACGAGGGCGAGCGCGAGACCGGCACCCCACAGCACGGTCACCAGGGAGTAGGTGTCAGGCAGCCGGAGTTCGCTCGCGCCGACCAGCTGCCGCAGCGCGACCGCGAGCCCCGCGCCGAACCCGCCGCCGAGCAGCCCGGCCAGCGCGACGACCGGCGCCGCGGCCCAGCCGCCGAGCCACGGCCGCAGCCGGTGCGGCAGGTGTTTCCACGTCGATCGGCCGAGCAGGGCCGCCGGGACGAGCATCAGCGCGAACAGCACGGTCACCGTGACCATCGCCGCGCCCAGTGCTTCGACCGTCCCGTCCGCTCCGCCGAGCCCGCCGCCCGGCAGGCCCGCGGGCAGCGGCGTCCGGCGCACGACGGCGATCCCGACCAGCACGACGGCGAACGCGATCAGCCCGCCCCGGATCACCGGCCCGGCCGAGAAGCCGACCGTCGAGGCCACCAGCGCGGCGAGGACGAGCGCCAGCGCGCAGATCCAGACGACCAGGTCGAAGGTCGCGGACGGCAGCCGGAACGGCCCGCCGAGCAACGGAAGCGCGACGCAGGTCAAGGCGGCGACGGTGTGCAGCGTCCGCAGCCCCGGCGTCCGCGGCAGATCCTGGGGTTGCAGGGGGCTCGAACTGCGGGCGCGGTGCACCCGGTTCCGTGAGCGCCAGTCCGACGAGGGGATCCGGTCGAGCAAGAAGATCAGCGCCAGCAACGGCACTACGCCGATCGCCGTGCGCAGCGGCGCGAAATCGCGCAGGAACGACGGCGCTCCTTCGAGACAGGTCGAACCCGGCGCGAGGCACTGCGCGGCGAACAGGTCGAGCGAGACCACCGCGAGCTGGCTGATCAGCAACATCGTCAGCAGCAGCGAGGCCACCCGCAGCAGCCCCCGGCAGACGCCGCCGAGCAGCGCCGCGGACCGCCTGCCCTCCGGGACCGGTGGCAGCATCCAGTGCGCGACGTTCGCCAGCGAGAACGGGAACAGCAGCGCCCAGGTCGCCTTCGCCGCGCCACCGGAGGTCATGCCGCTCCACAGGTAGCCTTCGAGGATGCGCGGGATCGAACGGCCGAGCGCGGGCAGCACCGGACCGGGAGCGGGACGGCGCAGCCGGTCCGACGGCCGTATCAGCCTGCCGACGCCGTCGCCCGCGACGTCGACCACCGACGTCGAATCCAGCAGGCTTTCACCGCTCGTGCCCACTAGCCCGGGTACGCGTATTTCGACGACGCGGGTATCGGGACCCGGCATGACCACGGTGAAGCCTCCAAACCGTTCCAGTGGGGACTGAACCGACAACGGTACTGTTCAGATGTCATCCAACCTTGGAGGAAGCGCGCATATGACCCCCGAAAGCGTTGCCAAGCGGCACGACACCCGCAACGGCATCGAGTTCGCCGTCGCCGATCTCGAGGCCGCCGAGTTCGGCCGCAAGGAGATCCGCCTCGCCGAGCACGAGATGCCGGGCCTGATGGCGCTGCGCCGCGAATACGCCGAGGTGTATCCCTTGCGGGGAGCCCGCGTTTCGGGCTCGCTGCACATGACCGTACAGACCGCGGTGCTGATCGAAACCCTCGTCGCGCTGGGTGCCGAGGTGCGCTGGGCCTCCTGCAACATCTTCTCCACCCAGGACCACGCGGCCGCGGCGATCGTCGTCGGCCCGCACGGCACCCCCGAGGAACCCAAGGGTGTCCCGGTGTTCGCCTGGAAGGGCGAGTCGCTGGAGGAGTACTGGTGGTGCACCGAGCGGATGCTGACCTGGGACGGCGAAGGTCCCAACATGATCCTCGACGACGGCGGCGACGCCACCATGCTGGTGCACAAGGGAACCGAGTACGAGAAGGCCGGTGTGGTGCCCACGCCGGACGAGGACACTTCCGACGAGTTCCGCGTGTTCCTCGAACTGCTTCGGGCCTCGGTCGCCGCCGACACCGGCAAATGGACCAAGATCGGTGAAGGCGTCCGCGGGGTCACCGAGGAGACCACCACCGGCGTGTTGCGGCTCTACCAGCTCGCCGCCGCCGGTGAGCTGCTGTTCCCGGCGATCAACGTGAACGACGCGGTGACCAAGTCGAAGTTCGACAACCGCTACGGCATCCGGCATTCGCTGATCGACGGCATCAACCGCGGCACCGACGTCCTCATCGGTGGCAAGGTCGCGGTCGTCTGCGGTTACGGCGACGTCGGCAAGGGCGCCGCGGAATCGCTGCGCGGCCAGGGCGCGCGGGTGATCGTCACCGAGATCGACCCGATCTGCGCGCTGCAGGCGGCGATGGACGGCTACCAGGTCAAGAAGCTGGAGAACGTCCTCGGCGAGGCCGACATCATCATCACGACCACCGGGAACAAGGACGTCGTGCTCGTCGAGCACATGGCGCGCATGAAGCACCAGGCGATCCTGGGCAACATCGGCCACTTCGACAACGAGCTCGACATGGCGGGCCTGCAGCGTTACCCGGGCATCCGGCGCATCAACATCAAGCCGCAGGTCGACGAGTGGGTGTTCCCCGACGGCAAGAGCATCATCGTGCTGTCCGAGGGGCGTCTGCTGAACCTGGGCAACGCGACCGGGCACCCGTCGTTCGTGATGTCGAACAGCTTCTCCAACCAGGTGATCGCGCAGATCGAGCTGTTCACCAAGCACGAGGAGTACGACAAGGAGGTCTTCCGCCTCCCGAAGAAGCTCGACGAGAAGGTCGCGAAGATCCACCTCGACGCGCTCGGCGGTGAGCTCACGAAGCTGACCAAGGAGCAGGCGGAGTACATCGACGTGGACGTCGAAGGTCCGTTCAAGACCGACCACTACCGGTACTGACCGCTGCAATGAAAGGTCCTTTCCTTGCAAAATTTGCGAGGAAAGGACCTTTCATTGCATGGGGACGCTACTGCCACTCCACCTCGATGCCGGCCAGACCCGGCCCGGCGTCACTGAAGAAACCGCTGGTCACGCCGCCCATGTCGAGCGGCAGCTCCTCGGACTCGACGGGCACGGCGTCGTCACGCGTCCGGAACTGCCTGGTGCACCGGGCGGGCAGCGCGCCGAGCGCGAACTTCAGCTGCACCAGGTAGCTGGCGCACTGGTCCCGCAGCATCCGGAAGTAGCCGGGCGAAGCGGTGCCGGAGTCGTCGCGGACCTCGAAGCAGAACACGTGGATCTCGCCCTCGGCGAGCTTCCGGTCGAAGAGCAGCTCGGTGGCCATCGTCTCGGCTTCGGCGTTGCGCCGGATCCGGCCGACCCGGCAGCCCTCGGCCGTGATCAGCTCGACGTCGCCGATGTTGCAGCCGGGGTCGCCGTTGTAGACGGTGACGTACCGGTCCGGTCCGTGCCGCCGGGCCCGGCACACCAGCCGGGTCTGGAGGCCGACCTGCCGGTGCGCGGCGTCGAAGGTGATCGTGTCGTGCACCGCGAGCATCTCGAGGTCGGCGTTGTACCGGTTGGAAGACGGGTACGCGCCCAGCTCGGCCAGCAGCTGGTCGACGATCGAGCCCATGTCGCCGGACCGGATGTCGTGGAACGACGCGGCCATCTGGTGCCCGCGCGCCCGCGCCGTCCGCGGCCCGATCAGCACGACGAGCGCGTCCGCGGGCAGCTGCAGCACCGATTCCAGCGCACGTACGGCCGGGAGCGCCTTGGGTACCTCCGGCTGGCGCAATCCACGCTGCCAGTAGCTCAACGTCGACTGTCCGATTTGGACACCGCGGAGCCCCAGGTGAGCGCGGAGCCGGGCCAGGGACAGGCCGCGATAGGCGATCGCCTGACGAAGCGCGTGGTGGAATTCGCCGCTGCGGAGTGCCTCGACGAGTTCCTTGGGCAAGGCTTCGAGCGGTTGACGGCGCGTGCCGTCGATGATCGTCGGGGTGTCCACGTCCGAGGCAAGCCTTCCCGCCGAGGACGTATCAGCACCGTCTCGTGTCACCGCTCGTCCCTTCACCAGACCAGTGTGTGCGCTGAGCGTGAACACCGCGGAACGTTCACGTTAGCAGCGCACTGTGAACACTACGTCCCCCGTTCGGGGTTGTTGACCCCGGAAGAGTGACCGTTCCGGGGTGTGGAAACGCCCCGGAACGGTCCGTTCCGCCGAGTGCCCATCTTGCTCAGTGTGAGCCTGCTGTTCACCGTTGTGACCACATTGGTTCGCCATGGTGACCAGGAGGCCCGTCGTGCCTGTGTTCTCGAGGAGGGTTTGCGCCGCCGGCGCCGCGAGTCTCGTGGCGTGGCTGGCGATCCAGACCCCGGCGAGCGCGCTGCCGTCGCCGCCTGCCCGCCAGCACCCCATCGCCATGCAGGCGCAGGAGAAGTCCCAGTGGTGCTGGGTGGCTTCCGGCAACACCATCGCGGCGCACCACGGCGTGGCCCTCACCCAGAACGAATTCTGCCGGATCGCCCACGACGAGCGACGCCGGGAGTGCGCCGACAAGCCCGGAACGCTGGGCGACGTCCGGCGCGCGTTCGGCAAGCTCGGCTTCTCGGCCCCGGGGAACTACGTCAAGGGCCGCATCCCCTTCGCCGCCGTCCAGGCGCAGACCGGCGACGGCAAACCCGTCCAGACGCGGGTCGGCTGGGCCTCGGGCGGCGGCCACATGCACGTCCTCTACGGCGCGGACGCCGGCCGGAAGTGGGTCTCGTGGGGGGATCCACTGCCCACCGGCAACCGGTACAACTGGTCGACCTACGACTTCTACTCGGCCAACAAGTCCTTCACCTGGACCCATACGCTCACCGGGATCCGGCGATGAGCGCGCGGCGGTTCCTCGGGCTGGCCGGGCTGGTCGCGGTCGCGCTGCTGGTCTCGGCGCCCGGAGCGCGCGCGGATCACCTGTCGGGTGAAGATCTCGCGGCCGCGAAGGCGGCTGCCGACGACCCCACGCTCCGTGCGGAGCTCGGCCGCTTCTTCACGCAGATGGGTGGTTCGAGCCACGCGCCGTCGGTCAGCGTCATCGACGAATCCTTCCCGGTTTACGAGCTTTCGAGGGATTTCGTCGCCGGTGACGGCGCGATCGCCGGACGGCTCGCCTACGTGGCGGTGCCGGTGACGGCCTCCGACGGGCAGACCGCGACCGTGTGGTCGGTCCGCGGCGACGACGGCGCCTGGCGCGTCGGCAACATCGCGTCGGGCGACCGGGAAAGCGCGCTGGCGCGTCGGTTGCCCGCCGGTGCGACGCTGCTCCACGAACCCCAGGTCGACGCCTGGTACGCGCTGCGCGACGGCCAGGTGACGCTGCTCGACTCCGGTGCCAGCGGCTCGGCGACGGGCACTTCGGCCACCCTCGCGGAGTATCAGAAGACCGTCTCCGGCCGCTACGGCGACATGCTCGCGAGCTCGCCGTACGCCCAGGAGGGCAAGGCCGGCGGTTACAACGCCCAAGTGATGCCCCGCGGCGACGGCGGCCCCGCGCCCGACGCGCAGGACACCGGCTTCGTCCCGCTGCTGATCTTCGGCGGCTTGCTCCTCATCGGTGTCGCGGGCTTCTTCCTGCACTCGAAGAGGCGCGTCCCCTAGCGGACCGGTGGGCCGGACGTGAGCTGACCCGTCTGGCCCGCCGGTCGACCACCGCGCCTTATCCATCCATGCCCCCGCCACCGCCCTCAATGGAACCGCTTCGCGGTGCTGGTCATATTCTTGGCCCGTGGGACGACTCGTGGTGATCGAAGGTCTGGACGGTGCGGGCAAGCGCACGCTCGCCGACGCGCTGACCGGCGCGCTGAACGCGGCCGGGGCGAGCGTCACGTCCATCGCGTTCCCGCGCTACGGCGCGAGCGTGCACGCCGACCTCGTGAAGGAAGCGCTGCACCGCGGGCACGGCGACCTCGCCGACTCCGTCTACGGCATGGCGATGCTCTACGCGCTCGACCGCCGGGGCGCGGCCGACGAGATCCGCGCGCGGCTCGGCGATCACGACGTCGTGCTGCTCGACCGGTACGTCGCGTCGAACGCCGCGTACGGCGCCGCCCGCCTCCACCAGGGCGCGGACGGCGAGTTCGTGCGCTGGCTCAAGGAACTGGAGATCGGCCGGTTCGGCCTGCCGGTGCCCGCAGCGCATCTGCTGCTCCGGGTCACCGCCGATGTCGCCGCCGACCGCGCGCAGCGCCGCGCGGAGACCGACGCCGACCGCGCGCGGGATTCCTTCGAGACCGACGACGCGCTCCAGAAGCGGTGCTCGGTGGTCTACGACGAACTCGCCGCGACGGACTGGCTCGCGCCCTGGCACGTTCTCGACGGCGTCGCCGGTGTCGACACCCCGGCCCTCGCGACGTCCCTCCTCCGCACTTAGTCCTCTGAATGCGGTCCTTGCGCGTGCAACTACCGCATTTCGTCCTCTAAATGCGTGGCTTCTAAATGCGTGAGCAGCCAGGTGTGGAACTCGCCGATGTGGTGTTCCGAGGGCATCAGCACGCCGCCACCGCGGTAGGCGCGGGACGCCATCGCGGGCTGGCAGCGTTCGCAGGCGTCGAAGTCCTGCTCGTTGACGCGGTGGAACAGCTCCACCGACCGTGACACGTCCCGCCCCGACGCCACGACCTCCTCCGAATAGAGCCAGTCGCATTCGACGACCGTGCGGTCCGGCGCGAGCGGGTACATCCGGTGGAAGATCACGTGGTCCGGCACCAGGTTCACGAACACCTGCGGCCGGATGGTGATCGCGTAGTACCGCCTGTCCTGCTCGTTCGCGACACCGTCGAGCCGGTCGAAACCCGAACGGCCGTCGATGGTGAACCCCTCCACGTCCTCGCCGAACTCGGCGCCGTGGCCGACGTAGTACTGCGCCGCGTATCCGTCGGCGAACTCCGGCAGTACCTCGGTCAGCTCCGGATGGATGGTCGCGCAGTGATAGCACTCCATGAAGTTCTCGACGATGAGCTTCCAGTTCGCCTTGACGTCGTAGGTGATCCGGCGCCCGACCGAGAGCCTGTCGAGGCGGTACCGCTCGATCGACTCCAGATCGCCCAGCCGTTCGCGCACCGCGCCTTCGACGTCGGCCTCGAACGACGGCGGGTCCGCGGCGAGGCAGACCCACGCGTACCCCAGCCATTCCCGCAGGTGCACGGTGTGCAGCCCGTACTCGGTCCGGTCGATATCGGGAAGGTTCGCCAGATTCGGCGCCGCGATCAGCTTGCCGTCGAGCCCGTACGTCCACGCGTGGTACGGACACTGGAACGCGCGTTTCACCGTGCCGGCTTCCTCCGTGCACAGCCGCGCGCCACGATGGCGGCAGACGTTGAGGAACGCCCGCAGCCCGCCGTCCCGGCCTCGGCTGACGAGCACGCTCTCCCGTCCTACGTGGACGGTCCGGAAGTCACCTGCCGACGGCAGATCCGCCGACCGGACCGCGCAGAACCACCGGCGTTCGAAGATCTTCTCCTGCTCGGCCGCGAAGATCGCGGCGTCGGTGTAGTAGCCGCCGCCCAGCGTCGGGATGAGACTCGTCATCTCGCGACTCCGGCGAACCGGGCGGGGTCGAACAGGCCGATCGGCTGCGCGGTGGTGCCGTCCACGACCAGGTCGGCGAGTATCTCCCCGACCACCGGGACGAATTTGAAGCCGTGCCCGGAGAAACCGCAGGCGACCACCACCCGCTCGTGCTCGGGATGGCGGGAGATGACGAAATGCTCGTCGGGCGTGTTCGTGTACATGCAGGTCGCCCCGCGCAGGAACGTGCCGGGCAGTGCCGGCATCTTCCGTCCGACGAACTCCGAGATCTCGGCGACCTCTTCGGCGTGCACCGTCCGGTCGATGGTCTCGGGCGTACAGGGCTCGCCGCCGCGGAAGAACGCGACCTTCAAGCTTCCGGTGTCGTCGTGGGAGGGGAAACCGTAGAACTGGCGGCCGCCTTCGCCTTCCCAGACGTAGATCGGATGCCGTTCGGCGCGGAACGGCGCGACCCCGCCCGACGGTGCGAACCAGTACTGGACCTGGCGTTCGATGGTGAACTCGATGCCGAGTTCGGTGAGCAGGCCCGGTGCCCAGGCGCCGGGACAGATCACCAGCTGCTCGGCGGTGTAGAAGTTCTGCGACGTGCCCACCCGGACCCCGGTGGACGTCTCCCGCCAGGAAAGGACCTCCTCCTCGTGGTGCAGGTCCGCCCCGGCCCGCGCGGCGAGCTGGAGATGCGCCGCCACACTGCCTTCCGGCACCACGAAGCCGGCGTTCTCCTCGTACAGCGCGATTTCGTGGTCCGCCGGGTTCATCGTCGGGAACCGGCGGCGGATCTCGGCCGCGTCGAGGAGTTCGTGCGGCAGATCCCAGGTCCGCGCGCTGGCCAGGCTGCCCGACACCGTCCGCGAATCGGGACCGCCGAGCATGATCCCGCCGCAGCGGGTGAAGATCTTCCGGCCGGAATCGCGTTCGACGCCCTCCCACAGTTCGTGCGCCCGCAGCAGGAGTGGGACGTACGCGGGATCCTCGAAGTACGCCTGCCGGGTGATCCGCGAGCCGCCGTGGCTGGACCCGAGGTTGTGCACGGGCGCGAAGCGGTCGATGCCCAGCACGCGGCGTCCTCGCCGGGCGAGCCGGTACGCCGCGGCACTGCCCATCCCGCCTAGGCCGATGACGATGACGTCGTAATGACTCATGCGGCGCTCCTGATCCGGGCCATGGCGGGGTCGAACAAGGGCTCGCTCGCGACGACGGCGGGGATGCGCTCGCCGAAGTACTCGATCTCCAGCGGCCTTCCCGGCCGGCTGAACTCGACCGGAAGCCAGGCGTAGGCGATGTTCTTGCCTACGGTGTAGCCGTACGCGGCGCTCGTGATGTACCCGGTGGGACGGCCGTCGGCGAACACCGGTTCCTTGCCGAGCACGACGGAGTACGGATCGTCGACGGTGAGGCAGGTCAGCTTCCTGGTCACCGTTTCCTCGGAACGGCCTGCCAGCGCGTCCCGGCCGATGAAGTAGCCCTTGTCCATCCGCACGGCGAAACCGAGACCGGCCTCGTACGGATCGTGCTCGGTGGTGACGTCCGTGCCCCACAGCCGATATCCCTTCTCCAGCCGCATACTGGAGAAGGCGTCCCGTCCGGCGGCGATGATCCCGTGCGCCTGCCCCGCCTCCCAGATCGTGTCCCAGAGCTCGCGGCCGAGGTCTGCGCTCGTGTACAGCTCCCAGCCGAGTTCGCCCACATAGGACAGTCGCATCGCGGTCACCGGCACATGGCCGACGTACGCCTGTTTCGTCTTGAAGTAGCCCATGGCCTGATGCGAGAAGTCCGTTGTGGACAGTGGTTGCAGTACGACTCTCGCGAGCGGGCCCCAGAGTCCGATACAGCAGGTGCCCGGGGTGGTCTCGTGGATCTGCGCGGCGCCGTCTCCGGGGAGATGCCGCCGGAGCCAGTCGATGTCGATGGCGCTGTTGACGCCGACCTGGAACCGTTCGGCGCCGAGCCGGGCGACGGTCAGGTCGCTGCGCACGCCGCCGTCTTCGTCGAGCAGCAGGGTGTAGGTGACCGAGCCGGGTTTCTTGCCGAGCTGGTTCGTGGTCATCGTCTGCAGGAACGGCAGCGCGCCGGGGCCGGTGACCTCCACCCGCTTCAACGACGTCATGTCGAACATCGCGACCCGCTGCCGCGCGACCAGTGCCTCGGCGCCGCCGATCGGCGACCAGTACCGCGCGGCCCAGTCGTTGCGCGCGGGGACGCGGTCGACCTCGGGCAGGTTCGCGTTCGCCTCGTACCAGTGCGGACGTTCCCAGCCGCCCGCTTCGAGGAAGAACGCGCCGAGCTCGGCTTGCCGTTCGTAGAAGGGACTCGTCCGCAGCGGCCGCGGTTCTTCCATGGGCTGCAAGGGATGGACGATGTCGTAGACCTCGACGAAGCTCTGGCAGCTCCGTTTCATGACGTGGTCCGGCGCCAGTTGTACCCGTTCGAACCGGGCGAGATCGCAACCGTGCAGATCCGTTTCGGGCCTGCCGTCGACCAGCCACTGCGCCATGGCGCGCGCGACCCCGGCCGAATGCGTGATCCAGACCGCTTCGGCGACCCAGAACCCGTCGAGGTCGGGATGTTCGCCCAACAGCGGCATGCCGTCCGGGGTGAAGGAGAACAGGCCGTTGATGCCCTCCTCGACCTTGGTTTCGCCGAGTGAGGGCAGCAGGTCGACGGCGGCGGCCCACGACGCTTCGAAGTCCGCAGGGGTGAACGTGAGTTCCGAGGGCATACCGTCGCCGGTGCCGATCTCCTTGGCGGGCAACGGCATCGGCCGGTGACCGTACGCGCCGATGCCGATCCGGTCGACGTGCTCGCGGAAGTAGAGGTCGGCGTCCTGATGTCGCAGGATCGGCCTCGTGGCCTCCTCGGTCACGCCGGCGAGTGACGGCAGGGGACTGGTGCGCGCGTACTGATGCGCCATCGGCACCAGCGGGATCGTGAGGTCCACCAGTTCGCCGAGCACCGGCCCCCACATCCCGGCGCACGAGACCACGATGTCCGCGCGGAAGCTCCCGGTCTCGGTGGTCACGCCGGTGACCCGGCCGGCCGACCGTTCGACGCCGACGACCTTCTGCCGCGCGAGGAATTTCGCGCCGCGCCCGATCGCGCGGCGGGCCTGCGCCTCGGCCGCCCGGAGGGGATGGGCCAAACCGTCGGAGGGGATGTGGAATCCGCCGAGCACCTTGGCCGGATCGAGCAACGGATGCAGTGCCGCGCACTCGCCGGGATCGATCAGCCTGCTTTCGACCCCCGACGCGGTGGCCCAGCCGTGCCGCCGCGCCAGGTCGGCGAGCCGTTCCGGCGTCGTGGCCACCTCCAGCCCGCCGACCGGGCGGAAACAAGGATCCCCGTCGAGGTCGAGCGTGCCGTATTTGGCGACGGTGTAGCGGGCGAACCCGGTCATCGTGCGGCAGGCGTTGGTCTGGAAGACCAGACCGGGCGCGTGCGAGGTCGACCCGCCGGTGGCGAACAGGTCGCCCTGCTCCAGCACGGTGACGTCGGTCCAGCCGCGTTCGGTGAGTTCGTCGGCGAGCGCGCAGCCGACGATGCCGGCGCCGATCACGACGACGCGGGGTACGGGGGGCATGGTGAGGGGTACCTCCTGCCTGCCCGGAAAGTCCACAAAGGACGATCGGGCATCGGGGTGACAGGCGCTGTTGCGGATGAGGCACGTTGTTCCGTCTTCAGCAACAAAGTGCGGCACCGGCGGGCGCGCTGTCAAGAGCCCGAAGAGGTCGGCTGGTTCAACGCCGCCTGTCAACCCCCGAGTGCCAGGAACGGTCCTTTCCTTGCGAATTTTGCAAGGAAAGGACCGTTCCTAGCGCGCCCGGCCGCGTGAGAGGGCAGGTCACGTCAGTCGGCGAAGTACCCCAGCTGCGCCGAAAGATCAGCCGACGCCTCGGTCAGCGGCCGCACGATCTGCCGCACCCGCTGTTTCGAAAGCCGGTACGACGGGCCCGAAGCGCTCATCGCCGCGACGACGTCGCCGCCTGGCCCGTGCACCGGCACCGCGACGGCGTGCATCCCCAGCTCCAGCTCTTCGAAACAGGCCGCGTACCCGTCCTCGGCGACCCGCTCCAGCTCCGCGGTCAACTCGTCCGGATCGACCGTGGTCCGCGGTGTGAACTGTTCGAGTTTCCGCCGGAGCAAGCGTTTGCGCTCGACGTCGCCCATGTACGCGAGCAGCACCTTCCCGCTGGACGTCGCGTGCAGGGGTGTGCGCTGCCCGGTCCAGTTCTGCGTGGTGATCGCGGCCGAGCCGCGGGCCTGGCTGACGTTGATCGCGACGCCGTCGTCGGCGATCGCGATGTTGACCGTCTCGCCGAGCGTCTCCGCCAGGCCCTGGCAGGTCTGCCTGCCCAGTTTCGCCAGGTCCATCCGGCCGGTGGCGGCGCCGGCGAGCCGGACGATGCCGAAGCCGATCGCGTATTTGCCCCGTTCGCCGAGCTGTTCGACGAGGCCGCGGTTCTCCAGGACGCTCAGCAGGCGGGAGGCCGTCGACTTGTGCACGCCGAGCTCGCCCGCGATCTCGGTGATCCCCGTTTCCCCGTTGCGTGCCAGCAGTTCCAGCACGCTGATCGCGCGGTCGACGGACTGCACCTGGCTGGATGTTGCGTTCCCCGCGTCCTGGTTCCGCATGACGCAACAGTAGCCGTTTGGCCCGGATCCGCTCGGCTGAGTGGGCGAATCCCTTGACGCACCGGCCCCTCGGGGGCGATTGTTGCGCAGAGCACGTCCCGTCTCGTAATACGCAACATCAACAACCGTCGGTCCTTTCCCCGGAGGCCCCGATGATCCGTGCCTGCTCCGTCTCCGAACTGCCCGAAGGCGAAGCCGTCCGCTTGGCGGGTCCTGTGCCCGTCTCGGTCTTCCATTCCGAGGGCGCGTATTACGCGCTCGACGACACCTGCAGCCATCAGGACGCGTCGCTCGCCGACGGCTGGATCGAAGGCTGCTACGTCGAATGCCCGCTGCACGCCGCGCGGTTCGATCTGCGGACCGGCGCGCCGGACTGCCTGCCGGCCAAGAACGCCGTGCGCACGTACCCGGTCGTGGTCGCCGACGGGGTGATCTACGTGGACACCGAGGTGCGGCAGGACGTCGCTTGAGAACCGTCGCCGTCGTCGGCACCGCCCTGGCGGGGCTCCGCGCGGCACAGGAATTGCGCGCCCAAGGTTTCGATGGGCGCCTGGTGATGATCGGCGCCGAAGCGCCGTACGACCGGCCGCCGTTGTCGAAGGATTTCTTGCTGGGCAAGGTTTCCGCCGCCGACATCGCGCTCGCCGGGCAAGACGACCTCGACGCGCTGGCCGCCGAATGGCACCGCGGCGTCCGCGCCGAAAAGCTCGGCCGCGAGGGCGTGACACTCGGCGACGGCACCACGATCGCCGCCGACGGTTACGTCATCGCGACCGGAGCGGTGGCCAGAACCCTCGACGCGGCAAGGAATCTGGTGGGCGTGCACACCTTGCGAACACTCGAAGACGCGGTCGCCCTGAAGCAGGCTCTCGCGGCCGGGCCTTCCGCGGTCGTCGTCATCGGCGCGGGATTCATCGGCGCGGAGGTCGCGTCCGCGTGCCGCCTGCTCGGCCACGAAGTGAGCGTGATCGAGGCGATGCCCGTGCCGCTCGCCCCCGTCCTCGGCGCGCGGATGGGCGCGGTGTGCGGGGAACTGCACGCCGAGAACGACGTCCGGCTGATCGCGGGCGTTCCCGTCGCGGGATTCACCGGCACCGGCCGGGTCACCGGTGTACGGCTCGCCGACGGCCGGGAGATCCGCGCCGATCTCGTCGTCGCCGGAGTGGGGGCGCGGCCGGCCACCGGATGGCTGACCGGCTCCGGGCTCGCCGTCGACGACGGGGTGCTGGTCGATTCCGGCTGTGTCACAGCGAATCCCCGAGTGATCGCGGTGGGTGACGTCGCGCGGTACCGCTGCCCGCTGCGTGGCGTACGCGTCCGTGCCGAGCATTGGACGGCGGCCGGGGAACAGCCGGGCGTCGCGGTCGCGAACCTGCTCGCCGGCTCGACCGTCACGCATTTCGCACGACACGGTTACTTTTGGTCCGATCAGTACGGACGGCGGCTCCAATTCGCCGGAGTGGCCACGGAAGACGTGCGGATCGCCGAAGGCGACGTGGCTTCGAAGCGCTTCGTCGCGACCTATCACCGCGGCGATGTGCTGACCGGTGTCTTCGCGATCGACTCCCCGAGGCCGTTCACCAGGCTCCGCCGCGGTCTCTAGGGCCCGAAGACCCTACTCGGATGGAGCAATTTGCCCGATTCGATGATCTTTCTGGTGGTCACATCGCCGGGTCGCGCGCCCGCGTGGGGAAACTAGTGCGAACATAGGTTTATGAAGGCACGTGTTCTGGTCGTCGACGACGACCCTGCTCTCGCGGAGATGCTCACCATCGTGCTGCGTGGGGAGGGGTTCGACACAGCCGTCGTGGCCGACGGCTCACGGGCGCTGCCCGCGCTTCGTGAGCTGAAACCGGACCTGGTCCTCCTCGACCTCATGCTGCCCGGCATGAACGGCATCGACGTCTGCAAGGCGATCCGGGCCGAATCCGGCGTGCCGATCGTGATGCTCACCGCCAAGAGCGACACCGTGGACATCGTCCTCGGGCTCGAGTCGGGGGCCGACGACTACGTGGTCAAGCCCTTCAAACCGAAGGAACTCGTGGCCCGCGTCCGTGCCAGGATGCGCCGCACCGAGGCCGAGCCCGCCGAGTCGCTGACGATCGGCGACCTCGCGATCGACGTCCCCGGCCACGAGGTGACGCGGGAGGGCAAGGCCATCCCGCTGACCCCGCTCGAGTTCGACCTCCTGGTCGCGCTCGCCCGCAAGCCGCGTCAGGTGTTCACCCGCGAGGTGCTCCTCGAGCAGGTGTGGGGCTACCGTCACGCCGCCGACACCCGGCTGGTGAACGTCCACGTCCAGCGGCTGCGGTCGAAGGTCGAGAAGGACCCGGAGCACCCCGAGGTGGTGTTGACCGTTCGCGGTGTCGGGTACAAGGCCGGCCCGCCGTGATCACCCCATGACCGGACGCTTGCGAAGGCTCGCCCAAACCACGATGCGCCAGTTCCGGCGCATCGTGGTTTTCGTGCGCCGCAAGATCGTGTCGTTCAACGAACTGTGGCGGTATTCGCTGCAGTTCCGGGTCACCGTTTCCACGCTGGCGCTGTCGTCGGCCGTGGTGTTCGTGCTGGGCATGGTGCTGCAGAACCAGATCACCGATCGGCTGGTCGAGACCAAACAGAACGCGGCGATCGCCCAGACCAGGGCGGTCGTCGAGACCGCGGCCGCCGAGCTGGTCGGTGTCGGCACCGAAAGCCCGGAAGCGCTCACCGCGCGGATGAGCAACGCGCTGAAGAAGATCTCCAGCACGACGTCCTCACAGGACGGCGCGGGATCGACGGCGGGCACCTTCGAGCCGGTGCTGGCCGCGGGCGGCCGCGACCAGTCCAGCAAACCGGTGGCCGCCGGTCCTTACGACCGCGTGCCGGTGCGGCTGCGCCAGTTCGTCGAGACCGAGCAGCTCAGCTACCTGACCCACACGGTCACCGAGGCCGACGGCGGCAAGACGACGTATCTGATCGTCGGCGCGCCGGTGAGCACGATGATCAACCCGCTCCAGCTCTACCTGCTGTACCCGCTGACCAGTGAGCAGAACACCGTCTCGACGGTGCAGAACACGCTGCTCGTCGGCGGGCTCGTCCTGCTGCTCCTGCTCGCCGGGATCACGAACCTGGTCACCAGACAGGTGGTCCGGCCGGTCCGGCAGGCCGCCGCGGCGGCCGAACAGTTCGCGGGCGGGGACCTCGACCAGCGGCTCGCCGTGCTCGGCGAGGACGATCTGGCCAAACTCGCCGTGTCCTACAACGAGATGGCCGCGAGCATCCAGCGGCAGATCCGCCAGCTGGAGGAGTTCGGCGGCTTGCAGCGCCGGTTCACCTCCGACGTCTCGCACGAACTGCGCACCCCGCTGACCACCGTCCGGATGGCGGCCGACGTGCTGCACGCGTCGCGCGAGCAGTTCCCGGCCGGGCTCGCCCGCTCCACCGAACTGCTGGTCGACGAACTCGACCGGTTCGAGGCACTGCTCGGCGATCTGCTGGAGATCAGCAGGCTGGACGCCGGTGTCGAGGAGCTCTCGGCCGAGCTGATCGACGTCCGGCCGATCGCGACCAGGGCCGTCGAGCAGGTCCGGGTGATCGCGGGCAACGCGGGAAGCTCGGTCGAACTGGTCCTCCCGGACGAGGAGGCACCCGCCGAGGTCGACGCGCGCCGCGTCGAGCGGATCCTGCGCAATCTGCTGGCGAACGCGGTGGACCACAGCGAGGGGAACCCGGTGGTGCTGACGCTGGCGGTCAACGAGACCGCGGTCGCCATCACCGTGCGGGACCGCGGCGTCGGGCTCCGGCCCGGCGAGGCGGAGCTGGTGTTCAACCGGTTCTGGCGCGCCGACCCGTCCCGTAACCGCCGGACCGGCGGCACCGGCCTCGGCCTCGCGATCAGCCAGGAGGACGCCCGGCTGCACGGCGGCGTGCTCGACGCCTGGGGCGAGACCGGCCACGGCGCCTGCTTCCGGCTCGTGCTGCCGCGGCGGCAGGACACACCGATGGGGGAGAGCCCGCTGGTCCTGCCCCCGCCCGATCACAAGGCGACCGACACGCACGGGTCGTCCGGACTGCTCGAAGTCCGGCCCGCGCCCGACGCGATCCTCGCCGAGCCCGAGGAGGTCGGCCGGTGAAACGGCTGCTGGTCCTGCTCGCGGTGTTCCTGCTGGTCGCAGGCTGCGCGAACATCCCGCTCGAATCCCAGCCCGTCGTCGTGTCCGGGGACAAACCCGGCCAGGCGCCGGCGGACGTCCCCGAACCCGCGGCCGGGATCGACCCGCTGACCGTCACCCGCCAGTTCATCCGCAACTCGGCGGCGCCGGGTACGGCGAGCGCCGCCGCGCGCGTCTACCTCGACGACGACGCCCGGCGTAACTGGAAGCCGTCGCCGGGGCTGACGATCATCGACGACACCTTCGGCACCGTTTACGACACTTCGTCTTCGTCGGGCAACCCGGACGAGCAGGTCGTGAACGTCCGCGGGTTCAAACTCGGGACCCTCAGCCCCGACAGCGCGTTCCTCCCGGTGAAGGCCGAGTACTCGCAGCAGTTCAAGCTGCGGAAGCAGCAGAACGGCCAGTGGCGGATCGTGGACCCGCCGCAGGAACTCGCCGTCACCGACGAGGACTTCGCGCTCAACTACTTCCGGGTGCCGATCAGCTTCTACTCGCCGGACTCCGGCGCCTTCGTCCCCGACCTCCGGTACGTCGCGGCGAAACCGCAGGCCGGATTGCCCGGCCGGGTGATGGACCTGGTGCTGCAGGGCCCGTCGGAGGGGTTGAAGGGCGCGGTCAAGGACCTGCTCGGCGACCAGGTCACCATCGAAAGCAACGTGCGCAGCACGGACGACGGGACACTGGACATCAACCTGACCGGCGTCGGCGGGGCCAGCCTCGTGGACCGGAACCTGATCGCCGCGCAGATCGTCCTGTCGCTGCAGACGGTGACGCTGAGCCGGGTCCGGCTGCTGGCCGACGGCACCGCGCTGGTGCCGGAACACGAATACTGGCGCTCCAGCGAACTGCCCAACTACAACGTGGACATCGCGCCCAACTCGGAACTGCTGGGCCTGATGACCGTGAACGGGCGGGTCCGGTCGCTCGGCGACGGGCAGCCGGTCGGCGGACCCGCGGGCAACGGCGGGTACAAGGTCGTCAGCGCCGCGCAGTCCGTCGACGGCAAACGCCTCGCCGTGGTCGAAGAACGCGACGGCAGGCAATGGCTGCGGGTCGGCGATCTGGGACACGACCTCGCTTCGGTGGACCTGTTCGGCGGCAGCCTGAGCCGCCCCACCTGGCGTCCGGTCGCCCGTGGTGGCGGCGGGGTCTCCGGCGAGGTCTGGACGGTGGTCGACCACAACACCGTCGCCCGGGTCACGCTGGCCGCGGACGGCCGCTGGGTGAAGGCAGGCGTCGACGCGACCATGCTCACCGGGCTGGGGCAGATCACCGAACTGCGCCTCTCGCGGGACGGATCCCGGCTCGCCGCGGTGGTCAACGGGCAGCTGGTGGTCGCCTCGATCGTGCGGACGGCGGACTCGGTGGCCCTGCGGGCGCCGCGGAAACTGCAGGAACGCGACCTCAAGGACGTCGTCGACGTCGACTGGGCGACCCAGGACCACCTGATCGTCGCGACGTCGTCGAATTCGCTGCCGGTGGTCAAGGTGCCGCTGGACGGGCAGCGGATGGACCCCTTCAGCGGCTCGAACCTGACCCCGCCGGTGCACGGCGTCACCGCGGCGCCGAGCAGGCAGAACCTGGTCGCGGACGCGGGTGGGCTGTGGGTCGCCTCCGAGCTGGGCGAGGTCTGGCGGCCGCAGGCGCACACCGTCACCGATGCGGACCCGTTCTACCCGGGCTGAGGTTTCGGGCTCGGGCGCGCAGGTCATGCCCTGAAGGCCACCTTTGAGACGTCCAGCGTCCTGAAGGTGGCCTTCAGGACATCGCCAAGGTGAGCAAGGGACCTTTGCTACCGCTAGCTTTCCTAGCGGTGCTAGCACGCGGAAAGTCCGTGAAGGCCTCCTTCACTACCCTCAAGGTAGTGAAGGAGGCCTTCACGGACCGAGAGCCGTGCGAAGGAGCCCCGAAGCCGCGAAGCAGCCTTCTCCTCGATTGACTTTTTCAGCGGCGCCCAGCCATGACCGGCCCCCTCACGCCGCAAAGTGTCCAAACCGGACCTCTCACACCCCGGCGGCGCCCGGAACTGTCGGAGCCCCGGCCGACACTCGCCCCATGCCCAAACTCCTGGACCTCCTCATCCCCGCCCGTTGCGCGTCCTGCGGAGCACCGGGTGCGCCCTGTTGTGCGACCTGTCAGACCACCTGGGGTTCGCTCAGCGAGATCATCCGCGGCCCGACGGCCGGTCTGGTGCCCGTCTACGCCCTGGCCCCCTACGCCGACGACGCCCGTCGCCTGATCCTCGCGTACAAGGAACGCGGCCGCCGCGACCTCGCCCCCTCCTTCGGCCGGGCCGTCGCCGAAGCCCTCGTCCACCTGCCGGAACCGGAGCCGGAACCGTGCCTCGTCCCGGTCCCTTCGCGACGGTCCGCCTCGCGTGTCCGGGGTGGACCGCACGTCCGGCGGATCGCCGAGGAATGCGTGAAAGCACTGGCGGACAAGGGAAAGCCGGCGACGGTGGCAGCTGTCCTCAAGCTCGGGGCCGGTGTCCGTGATGCGGTGGGGCTCACCAGGGTCCAGCGATCGGCGAACCTCGACGGCCGTATTCGCCTGGTCCCGGGAGCCTGCCGGGAGAAGGTCGTTCTTCTTGACGACGTGATCACAACCGGAGCGACCGCCGCCGCTTGTACGCGCTTTTTGGACATAAGCGGAATTCACGTTTCCGCGGTGGTAGCGCTGGCCGCCGCCGGGTGATCGGAGCGTCACCTACAAGAGTGATGAATGATCGGGAACGGGAATGGGTACATGGGCGTTGACGGGATATGAGGGACCTTCTGGGGAACACTCCGACGGCCCGCCACTCCACCGGGGTGGCGGCGGATTCCCCCGGGCACGGCCCACTGGGCACCCTCCGCATTTTCCTGTCCGAAGGCTTGCGCCGTCCGCGTGAAAAGAAATCACGGGGACGACGCCCGACAAGCCGGATTGTCCCGCTGGCCACAGCGTCGTCGTCGCGTGCGGTGACGAGGTCTCACGTCCTGATATCCCCCGGCTCGGGGGCTGTTGCTCGCGGCGTGATGCAGCTAACGTGCAGCGCTATCAGCAATCCCGGCAGGCAGGGAGGTGACCAGCCCATGTCCCTGGCGCCGGAGCCGCGCTGAGTCCGCGCTCGGACATCCGACACGAGACGTCGTGGCCGTATGCCGAGTTCCCTCACCGCCCGCGATCCGGGCTTCGTCCCCGCATTACCGGCGCCCTAGTGAACACATCTACAGCTCGCAGTCATTTCAGCGAGGGAGGTCGTGTATGGACATCGTCGTTAAGGGCCGCAACGTGGAGGTGCCCGACCACTATCGGGCACTCGTCAGCGAAAAGCTGGCCCGGCTAGAGCGCTACGACAAGAAGGTCATCCGTTACGACGTGGAGCTCTTCCACGAGCCCAATCGCCGGCAGTCGAAGAACTGCCAGCGCGTCGAAATCACCGGTAAGGGCCGTGGCCCCGCCGTACGCGCCGAAGCGTGTGCCGGCGACTTCTACGCAGCGCTGGATTCCGCACTGAACAAGCTCGAGAACAGGTTGCGGAAGACACACGACCGCCGGCGCGTGCACTACGGCCGCAGCCGCCCGGAATCCGTCGCCGAGGCGACTTCGATGGCGGCCGCCGGTGGAATGACCACCGACACCCGACATCTGGCGGGTACCGCTGTGCTCGAAGCGCCTGAGGCCGAACCCATGGCCAACGGTTTCGCTGTCGAGAGCGGTGAGTTCGAGATGCCCCAGCAGCAGCGCTGGGATGACGGGGTGACCGAACACCAGCCCGGTCGCGTCGTCCGCGAGAAGAAGCATGACGCGGAGCCCATGACGGTCGACCAGGCTCTCTACGAGATGGAACTGGTCGGTCACGACTTCTACCTGTTCAACGACTCCGACGCCGGGTGCCCGAGCGTCGTCTACCGGAGGCGAGGCTTCGACTACGGCGTCATCCGGCTCAGCTAGCCGGCCCCTACTGCCCTGACGGCGGCCCGCACGCGTCCCGTGCGGGCCGCCGTCATGTCCGGATCAGGCGGGACCCGCCCCCGTCTCGTCAGGTACCGACAGACGGTGCGTGCGCGAACACCGAGGTGTTCCCTACGATGGGGGCGGACGGTGGTGCGTTACCAGGCACCGCCGCGGACGAGATTGCCCGGGACCGGCTCGGGTGCGATCACAATCAGCTAGTGAGGTCGACCGGATGGTGCTGAACCGCCTGCTCCGCGCGGGCGAGGGCAAAATGGTGAAGCGGCTGCGCAACATCGCCGATCACATCAACACCCTCGAAGACGACGTCAAGGAACTTTCGGACACCGCCCTGCGGGCCAAGACCGAGGAGTTCCGTAAACGGCACGCGGACGGCGAGTCACTCGACGACCTCCTGCCGGAGGCGTTCGCGGTGGCGAGGGAAGCGGCTTGGCGCGTGCTCGGCCAGCGCCCCTACGACGTCCAGCTGATGGGCGGCGCCGCGCTGCACCTCGGCCAGGTCTCGGAGATGAAGACCGGTGAGGGCAAGACCCTGACCCAGGTCCTCCCCGCGTACCTGAACGCCATCTCCGGCAAGGGCGTGCACGTCATCACGGTGAACGACTACCTCGCCAAACGTGACGCCGAGTGGATGGGCCGCATCCACCGCTTCCTCGGCCTCGAGGTCGGGGTCATCCTGGCCGACCAGACGCCCGAGGTCCGCCGCCAGCAGTACGCCGCCGACATCACGCACGGCACGAACAACGAGTTCGGTTTCGACTACCTCCGCGACAACATGGCGTGGAGCCTCGAGGACTGCGTGCAGCGCGGCCACAACTTCGCGATCGTCGACGAGGTGGACTCCATCCTCATCGACGAGGCCCGGACGCCGCTGATCATCTCCGGCCCGGCCGACCAGTCCTCGCGCTGGTACGTCGAGTTCGCCCGGATGACGCCGCTGATGAAGCCGGACATCCACTACGAGGTCGACATCCGCAAGCGCACCGTCGGTGTCACCGAGAAGGGTGTCGCCTTCGTCGAGGACCAGCTCGGCATCGACAACCTCTACGAGGCCGCGAACACGCCGCTGGTCGGCTACCTGAACAACGCGCTGAAGGTCAAGGAGCTCTACAAGCGCGACAAGGACTACATCGTCCGCGACGGCGAGGTCCTCATCGTCGACGAGTTCACCGGCCGCATCCTGCACGGCCGCCGCTACAACGAGGGCATGCACCAGGCGATCGAGGCCAAGGAAGGCGTCGAGATCAAGGCCGAGAACCAGACGCTCGCCACGATCACGCTGCAGAACTACTTCCGGCTCTACGACAAGCTGTCGGGGATGACCGGTACCGCCGAGACCGAGGCGGCCGAGTTCCACCAGACCTACAAGCTGGGTGTGGTGCCGATCCCGACGAACAAGCCGATGGTCCGCGCCGACCAGGCCGACCTGATCTACAAGACCGAGCAGGCCAAGTTCGAGGCCGTCGCCGAGGACATCGCCGAGCGGCACGAGAAGGGCCAGCCGGTGCTGGTCGGCACCACGAGTGTCGAGAAGTCCGAGCACCTGTCGAAGCTGCTGCTCAAGCTGGGTGTCCCGCACGAGGTCCTCAACGCCAAGCACCACGACCGGGAGGCCCTGATCGTCGCCCGCGCCGGGCGCAAGGGCGCGGTCACGGTCGCCACCAACATGGCGGGCCGCGGTACCGACATCGTGCTCGGCGGCAACCCGGACATCATCGCCGACGAGGTGCTGCGCGCCCGCGGCCTCGACCCGGTGGAGCACTCCGAGGAGTACGAGGCCGCGTGGCCGAAGGTGCTCGAAGAGGTCCAGGCCGACACGAAGGCCGAGGCCGAGGAGGTCCGCGAGGCCGGCGGGCTGTACGTGCTCGGCACCGAGCGGCACGAGTCCCGCCGGATCGACAACCAGCTCCGCGGTCGTTCCGGCCGTCAGGGCGACCCGGGCGAGTCCCGGTTCTACCTTTCGCTCGGTGACGAGCTCATGCGCCGCTTCAACGCGACGATGGTCGAGCGGGTCATGACCACCATGCGGCTGCCGGACGACGTGCCGATCGAGCACAAGATGGTCTCCAAGGCGATCAAGAGCGCTCAGACGCAGGTCGAGCAGCAGAACATGGAGATCCGCAAGAACGTCCTCAAGTACGACGAGGTCATGAACGAGCAGCGCAAGGTGATCTACGCCGAGCGTCTGCGCGTCCTCGAAGGCGAGGATCTGCGCGAGCAGATCGAGCACATGCTGGTCGACGTCATCAACGCGTACGTCACCGAGGAGACCTCCTCGGGCTACGCCGAGGACTGGGACCACGAGAAGCTGTGGACGGCGCTGAAGCAGCTGTACCCGGTCAAGGTCACCTGGGAAGAGCTCACCGAGGACGACGACCTCGACGCCGACAGGCTGCGTGAGGCGCTGCTCGAAGACGCCCACCGCGCGTACGACGAGCGCGAGGCCGAGATCGACGGCAAGGTCGGCGAAGGCGCGATGCGGAGCCTGGAGCGTCAGGTGATGCTCACCGTGCTCGACCGCAAGTGGCGTGAGCACCTCTACGAGATGGACTATCTCAAGGAGGGCATCGGCATGCGTGCCCTGGCGCAGCGCGACCCGGTCATCGAGTACCAGCGCGAGGGCTACGACATGTTCCGCGCGATGCTGGAGTCGCTGAAGGAGGAGGCCGTCGGCTTCCTGTTCAACCTCCAGGTCGAGCAGGCCGAGCCCACCACCCCGGCGCCGGAGTCCGCGTCCGCGCTGCCCGCCGGGGTCGGCTCCGGGAACGGCCAGGCCGCGAACGGCGACGGCAGGCACGCCCGTCCGACGCCTCCGCAGGGTCCGGCGACCGACACCAAGTCCGTGCCGTCCGCCTTGCGGGGCAAGGGACTCGGCGGTGGTTCGCAGTCCGGGCTGACCATGTCGGGCCCGTCCGAGGACGGCGGCGTCGAGTCGCATTCGGACAGTGCCGGCAGTGCCGGTGGCGACCAGAGCGGAACCCGCCGGGAGCGTCGCGCCGCGCAGCGCGCCTCCCAGAAGAAGGGCAAGAAGGGCCCGCGCCGCTAACGGCCCCAAGCGCGTGAAGGCCTCCTTCCCTCGGCTCAGCCGAGGAAAGGAGGCCTTCACGCGCATCAGGCCGCGAGCGCGGAGACCCGTCGCGGAGGCTTCAGCAGATGGAAGCGGGTGCACACCCAGCCCGACGGCGTCCGCTCGAAGCGGGCGGCCAAGGCGAGGCAGCGTCCGTTCTGTTCGACGGTCGCGCAGGCTTCGACGACGCCGTCCGCCGGATGACCCAGGTGGACCGACTTCGGCCGGTAGCCGCCCGCCGGACGACGAAGGCCGCTTTCGAGCAACGCGTGGTGGAGCGCCGGGTCGAGGATCGGCCGCACCTGGACCGGCGGACGGCGGCCGTCACAGGCTTCGAGGATGGTGGTCAGCAGCCTGCCGATCTGCCTGCCGTCCGGGGTGTCCGGTGACGGCCGCGGTTCCTCCACGACGCTTTCCCCGGCCAGCGGCAGATCCAGCACGAGCTGGTTGTCCGGCGCCGCCGCCCGGTGCGTCAGGCCGTCGGGCCGGTCGGCGACCCGGTACGGCGGTTCGTACGGTTCGAGCCGTCTCAGTACGTACGACTTCATCGAGCAGTCCCCCTCCGCGGCCCCCTCGGCCACGCCCAGCAACTAAGGGGCACGCGGCGGGCGAAGCCGCGACAAGGACCGCCCGAGAGGATGAACCGGGCGGTGATCGCTTGTGTACGGTGGGCGCGTGCTGAAAGGGCTGGTCGTCGACTACGCCGGGGTGCTCACTGACGTGGGCGCGGACGAGCTGTACGCCTTCCTGCGCTCGGTCAGGGAGCGCGGTGTCAAAACGGCCTTGCTCTCGAACGCTCCCGGCGCGTCGGACGAGGCCAAGCGGTCACTCGGCCCGTTCTTCGACGCGCTCGTCTTCTCCGGCGAGGTCGGCGTGGCCAAACCCGACCGCGAGGTCTACCTGCTCACCGCGGGGCTGCTCGATCTGCCCGCCGACCGGTGCGTGTTCGTCGACGACGCCCCGCACAACGTCCGCGCGGCGGTCGCGGCCGGGATGGCGGGAGTGCACCACACGTCGGTCGAGGAGACGCTCACCGAGCTCAGCGCGTTGTTCCCGAAGCCTTAGCCCGGCGCACCAGCTCGAACGACAGCACCGCGGCGGCGGCGGAGACGTTCAGCGACTCGACTTCGCCGGGCATCGGGATCGACACCCACTCCGTCACCAGTTCGCCGACCTCGGCGCCGACGCCGTTCGTCTCCCCGCCCAGCACGAACGCCGCGCGCTGCGGCAGTTCGACGTCGAACACCGAGCTGCGCGCCGAAGCGCCCAGCGCGTAGATCCCGTAACCGGCTTCGGTGAGCATCTCGGCCGCTTCGCGCGCGCTGCCGCACCGCAGCACCGGCGCGCGGAACGCGACCCCGGCCGAAGCCTTGACCACCATCGGGTCCAGGGCGGCGACCCCGCGCCGCGGCACGACGACCCCGTCCAGTCCGGCGGCGGTCGCCGTGCGCAGGATCATCCCGACGTTCGCCGGGGTGGTGATGCCGTCGAGCAGCAGCACCCGCGACGGCGGCCTGCCGTCGGACAGCGCCGCGTGCAGCGATCGCATACGCGGGGCGACGACGTCGGCCAGCACGCCCTGGTCCTGTTTGCCGTTGCCCGCCAGCACCTTGACGCGATGCGCGCTCGCCCGCTGCACCGGCACCCCGGCGGCTTTCGCGGCACGCTGGATCTCGGCGGCGTTCGGCCCGCGCACGGTGTCGGCGAGGATCACCTTGTCCACCTCGAGCGCCGCGTCGTCCAATGCCTCGAGCACCGGTTTGCGGCCGTACACCGTCAGGAACCGGTCTTTCGGCGAGATCACCGACTCATCACCCACACCGGCGAGTGTCCCACTGTGTAAGGATCGGCCCATGCCCGACCGCCTCTCCGCGCTGGACGCCTCGTTCCTGTACGTGGAAGACCACTCGACCCCGATGCACGTCGGCGGCGTGGCGATCTTCGAGCGACCGCGCGAGGGCTTCACCCACGAGCGGCTGCTCGACCTGATCGGGCAGCGCCTGGCGTTCCTGCCGCGCTACCGGCAGCGGGTGCTGGAGGTGCCCGGTCATCTCGCCCGGCCGGCGTGGGTCGACGACGTCGACTTCGACCTGAACTATCACGTCCGGCGGTCCGCGCTGCCCCAGCCGGGCTCCGACGGCCAGCTGTTCGACCTCGTGGCGCGGCTGATGTCGCGGCGGCTCGACCCGGGAAGGCCGCTCTGGGAGGCGTACTTCGTCGAGGGGCTCGCGGGCGACCGCGTCGCGCTGGTGACCAAGACGCACCAGTCGGTCGTGGACGGGATCGGCACCATCGAGATCGGGCAGCTGATACTCGACGCCACCCCGCAGGAGCCGGAACCGTTCGACGACACCTGGCATCCGCGCCGGGAACCGAGCCGCACGCAGCTGATCCTCGACGCGGTCGCCGAGACCGTGCAGCGGCCGACGGAGCTGGTGGAGAACGTCCGCTCCATCGCCCACGACGCCACCGCGATGGCGGGCAAGGTCACCGAAACGGTCGGCGACGTCGCTTCGGCGCTGAAGACCATGGTGAATCCGGCGCCGTCCGGGCCACTCAACGTCCGCACCTCCGGCGGCCGCATGTTCGCCGGGGTCCGTACGCGGCTGGAGGATCTCCGCAAGGTCCGCGCCGCGCACGGCGGCACGGTCAACGACGTCGTGGTCGCGGTGATCACCGGCGCGCTGCGGGAATGGCTGCTCTCCCGCGGCTCGAACCTGACCGCGACGACCACCGTGCGCGCGCTGGTGCCGATGGCCGTCCGCGACGCCGAGACGGCCGAGTACTCGACGCCGGCGCTGGTCGGGAACCAGGTCGACGCCTACCTGGTCGATCTCCCGGTCGGGGAGCCGAACGCGGTGCTGCGGCTGCAGCACATCGGCCACGCGATGGCGGACCACCTCGACTCGGGCCGTTCGGTCGCCGCGCGCGGGCTGCTGACGGTCGGCGGTTTCGCCCCGCCGACGCTGCATTCGCTCGGCGCGCGGGTGGCCGGGTCGATGTCGGGACGTATTTTCAACGTGCTGATCACGAACTCGCCGGGCCCGCAGGTGCCGCTCTACGCGGGACAGGCGAAGATGGTGGAGATGTTCCCGGTCATGCCGCTGGTGCGCAATCAGGCGCTGGCGATCGGGGTCACCTCGTATCACGGCGGTGTCTACTTCGGACTGAACGGCGATCGCAAGGCCGTGTCCGATGTGGACGTGCTCGCCGGGATGATCGAGGAATCGTTGGAAGAGCTGAAGGGTGCGCACTGGTGAGGGTTTATCTACCCGGGACGATCGCGATGCTCCGTGAGCTCGAAACCGCCGGAGAGCTCCGGGCGCGCAGCGGCACGGGATTCGCGCTGACCCCGGCGCTGCGGGAGTCCTACGCCAGCGGATCCGACGAAGAACTCGAGTACGCCGCGCTGCTCGACGCCGCCAGGGCGTCGCTCCGGCTGATCGCGGCCGAGGAGAAGCCCGAGCCGCGGCGGGTGGTGATCTCGGCCGACATCGACGAGGTCACGCTGCGCCCGGATCTCGACGCCGCCGTCGTGCGGCTGGCCGGGCCGGTGAAGATCGCCGACGTCGCCGCGATCCACGTCGACGCGGCCGAAGCCGCCGAGTCCGTCCAGGCCGCCGCTGCGGTGATCGACCAGGCCGACCTCGGCGACCCGGACGCCGAGTTCACCCTCGGCGACGCCGAAGACCACGAACTCGCCTGGTACGCGCCCCAAGAGCTCCCTTTCCTGCTGGAACTCCTCTAGCCTCCCTCGCGTTTCGTCCTCTGAATGCGGTCCTTGCGCGCGCAACTACCGCATTCAGAGGACGAAACGCGTCAGAACCAGGAAGAGGGCACTGGGCGTTCTCGGCCCAGCCGGACAACTTCCGCGCGGTCGCGCGCACTGCGGCGATCCGGCCTTCACGAACCCGACGAGACGGAAGACGAGAACGTGACGGATCAGCCCGCCGGGATCTCCCCGATCTCCTCCGGCGGAGGCGCTTGGATGTCGGCCTGCGTTCCCCACTCGCTGTAGCGCGTGACGATCTTGGCGGTCGCGCTGTCCGGGGCCCCCGAAGCGGCGAGGACGGGGGCAAGGTCGAGCACGATCTGCAGCGGCAAGCGCGCGTCGTCGAGCCAGACCTCCATGGGGAGCTTCCCGACCTTGCCCCGCAGCTCGGCGACGGCCTCGGCCGACAAACCGGCGGGCAGGTCACCGCCCAGCGCGGCCAGGTCGACGTCCAGCCGATAGCGCTCGGCGGACATCCCGTCGAGTTCGCCGTGCTCGGATCCGGTGACCGTGCCCGCTTTCCGCACCTGGTCGAGCGCGCGGGCGGGGTCGTTCTGCTTCGCGAGTTGGTCGATGCTGCCCCCGGCGACCTGCGAGAACGGGTCGGCGCCATCGGGGGAGACCTTGACCCACGGTTTCCCGCCGGGCACCTCCTCGCGGGCGGTCTCGGGGACCTTGGCGAAGACGATCCTGTCGACCAGCCGGAGTTCGATCGGCTCGCCGAGGAAGTCCGTGGTCATCGCCAGCGCGGTACCCGTTCCCGCGACCTTGGCCTGCCCCTGGCTCTTCGACCGCATCGTGCCCGCCGTGACGTCGGTGGTGAACTTCGCGGCCTTGCCGGTCATGGCGGACGTGGCCCCGTCGGCGAGCGCGCGGGCGTCGGCGAACGAGACGGCGTCGCCGTCACAGGCGGCGAGCAGCACACCGAGTACGAGCACGACGGTGGACAGGGCCGTTCTCCGCATGAGGACCTGCTTTCGATCGCGGGCACCCAAGCGAAACACAGCCGCGGGCCACACCCCGATCGGGGGAACGGCTCAGCGGCTGTCGCCGACCGCCTCGGGCGGCGGCGCGATGATCACCACGTCCGAAGCCCAGCTGTCGTACTTGACCGTCGCCTTGCCCATGCTGACCTGCACCGGGCGCTGCTCGGCGTCCAGCCACATCTCGGCGGGCGCGCCACCGAGGTCGAGGACGTACCGCGTGGCGGCCGTGCCGTTCACGTCGCCCTGTTCGGATTTGGTGACCTTGCCCGACTTCGAGATCCGCTCGATCGTCCGGGTCGGATCCATCGTCTCGACGACGTTCGTCATCAGCGCGCCGTTGGCGGTGGAGAGCGAGTCCTTGCCGTCGGCGGTGATCTTGACCCATTCCTTGTCGGTCTTGAGTTCCTGGACCTGCGTGTCCGACAGGTGGTAGTAGAGGACGCCGTCGGCGAAGATCAGGTCCCGTTTCTCGCCCGCGACCTCGGCGACCATGGAGAACTTGCTGTTCGGTCCCTCGTAGAGCCCGGAACTGGTGACCACGACCTTGCGGCCGTCGTCCGCGGTGGTTTCGAGCGAGATCTTGGACGAACGGGCCTTCTGCGTGCCCGCGGCGGCGACCGAGGCCAGCTGCGCCGCGTCATTCACCGGGTGCGCCGCCGGTTTCTCTTCGCCGGAACAGCCGGCCACGAGCAGGAGAGCGGTACAGACGACGGCGAATCCGGTGGCACGCATGGGACTCCCTCGGGTGAATGGTCTGAACCACCACCGTAGTGCCTGTCGCGTGAATTTCCACCGTCCGATGGTTCGGAAGCGCGTGAAGGCCCCCTTCCCTCGGCTCAGCCGAGGGAAGGGGGCCTTCACGCGCGAAACGGGCTAGTTGCCCGCCTTCTTCAGCAGTTCGGTGTAGTCGGCCACCTCGGGGGCCGGCGGCGCGGTGACATTCACCGGCGTGCCCCAGTCGCTGTAGGTGTAGGTCGACTTGACCTCGCCGGCTTCAGACGCTCCGGTCGACTTCATGACCGAGGTCAGATCCATGGTCAGCTTCAGCGGGAGCTGCTCGGCGTTGAACCACAATTCGGCCGGGACCCGCACATCCTTGTCCCCGAGCCGCTTCTCGATCTCGGCCCGCTGGTCGGCGGGGACATCGCCGCCGAGGAACAGTTCGATCTGCTTCTTGACGTCGTACTCGACGAAGTAGTGGTTCACCGGGACGCCGTCCAGCTGGGTCTGCTCGGACCGGATGATGCGCCCGGCCTTCTCGATCAGCTCCAGCTGTTTCGCCGGGTCGCCCATCTCGAACGACCGCAGCAAGGCCTTCCCCATGGCCTTCGCCCGGGGATCCGCGCTGTTCAGCTCGATCTTCCCCCAGGCCTTGTCCGTCTTGAGTTCGGCCTGTTCCGACGGGGGCAGCTTGAGGTACAGCGTCTGGTCGACCAGACGCAGGACGCCTGCTTCGCCCGCGATGGTCAGGTTCGCCTCGATCTTCGAGGCCGGACCGTCGTAGTAGGCCAGCAGAGTGCCCGTGACCTTGGCGTCTTTGGTGATCGCGTCGATGGTCGTCTTGGACGACTTCGTCTTCCGTGTCCCCTGCTTCGCGGCCTCGACGAGACCGGAGGCGTCGGCGAACGGGTTGGCCAGCGCGAGCTCGCCGCCCTTGTTCTCGGCCGGGCCGGCCGGGCGGGTGCCGCAGCCCGTGACCACGAGGGTCAGGGCCGCGGCCACCGCGACGAGCTTGAAGCCGGCACGCATCAGCGTCCGGCCTTCTTCATGATCTCGGCCAGGTCGCCGACCTGGTCGGCGGGCGGGGCGGTGACGGTGATCGGCGTTCCCCAGTCGGTGTACTTGATCGTGGCCGTCGACGAACCCTCACCCGGAGCGCCCAGCGCCTTCATGAACGCGGTCTGGTCCATGGTGACCTGCAGCGGAAGGTTGTCGGCGTTGAGCCACAGCTCGGTGGGGATGGTGACGTTCTTGCCCTTGAGCTTCGCGTCGAGCTGCTTCTGCGCCTCCGGCGGGAGCGGCACACCGGCTTCGCCCACCACGAGCGCGATCGCCTTCTCGACCTCGATGTCGATCACGTAGTGGTTGGTCAGCTCACCGTTCAGCTGGGCCTGGTCCGACTTCGTGATCTTGCCCGCCTTCGAAACCTGCTCGAGGGTGCGCGACGGGTCGCTGTCCTTGACGGCCTTCGACATCATCTTGCCGAGCAGCTGGGAGAGCGGGTCCTGGCCGTCGGCCGAGACCTTCACGTACTCCTTGTCGGTCTTCATCTCCGCCTTGTCGGCGGCGTCGAGCTTGAAGTACAGCGCCTTGTCGACGAACAGGATGTCCATCTTCTTGCCGTCGCTGTCCATCGACATCGAGAACTTGCTGTTCTCGCCGTCGTACAGCCCCTGACCGGTCACGGTCATGGTCTGGCCGCCGGAGGAGGCATCCATGGAGACCTTCGAGGACTTGGCCTTCTTGGTGCTCTCGCGGGTCAGCGCCGCGAGCTGGATCGGGTCGCCGAGCGGCGACGAAAGCAGGCTCTTCCCCTCGGAAGGAGCGGGAGCAGCCGTGCCGGGCTGCGTCTCGCCACCGCAAGCGGACAGCGCCAGGACGGCGGCCGTGGTGATGGCGGCGAGCATGGTTACGCGCTTCAAGTGGACCCCTCAGAAAAGTTGATCTAATCCGAACGGGGTATCGCGCAAGATCGGATTTAGTTACCGATCGTCGTCATGACCGGCTCGGGAACCCAGAAGGCGGCGCAAAGACTCCAGTCGTTCGTGACTGGCATCACCATCTGTGACCACGTCGTCGAGCGCGCAGTCCGGGTCCGAAGGCGGTCCGAGATGACCGCAGCCCGACGGACACTCTTCGGCGGCCGCGGCGAATTCCTCGAACGCGAGCACGATGTCGTCGGCGGTCACATGCGCCAGCCCGAACGAGCGGACGCCGGGGGTGTCGACCACCCAGCCGCCGCCGGGCAGCGGGAGCGCGACCGCCGCGACGGACGTGTGCCTGCCCTTGCCGACCGCGCTGACCACGCCGGTCGCGAGTCCGGCGTCGGGCACCAGGCGATTGACCAAAGTGGACTTGCCGACCCCGGAATGCCCGACCAGCGCGGTGACCCGGCCCTTGAGCCGCCCGGTCAGTTCCTCCGGATGCTCGTCGTGGCGGGTCACCACCGCCGGGATGTCGAGGCCCGCGTAACCGGCGAGGAGCTCGTCCGGGCTCGCGAGGTCGGCCTTCGTCAGGCAGAGGACCGGTTCGAGACCGCCCGCGTAACAGGCGACGAGACACCGGTCGATGAATCCGGTCCGCGGCGGGGGATCGGCCAGCGCGGTCACGATCAGCAGCTGCTCGGCGTTGGCGACCACCACTCGTTCGAAGGGGTCGGTGTCGTCCGCGGTCCGCCGCAGCACACTGGAGCGCTCGTCCACCCGGATGATGCGGGCGAGGGTGTCCGGTTTCCCGCTCACGTCGCCGACGATGCCGACGGTGTCGCCGACGACGACCGGGACCCGGCCCAGCTCACGGGCCCGCATCGCGGTGACGACGCGATCCGGATCGGAGTCGATCGCGCAGGTCCAGCGGCCGCGGTCCTTGCCGATGACCATCGCGGTGGAGGCGTCCGCGTGCTCGGGACGACGTTTGCTGCGCGGCCTGGTGCCCTTGCCGGGACGGATCCGCACGTCGGATTCGTCCAGCCTGCGCCAGTCCTTGCCCGCCAAACCGCCTCCTGCTCTTCGAACACCGCGGAACAATGATCCCATGCTGCTCGCCATCGTCTGTCCGGCGTGTAACGATGGCTGTCGATTAGGGAGGTTTTCGCATGTGCGGGCGTTATGCCGCCACCAAGGACCCGGCGGCGCTGATCGACGAGTTCGCCGCGGTGGACCTGACCGAAGGCCGGATCCGGACCGATCACAACGTGGCGCCGACCAAGGACGTGCCCACCGTCGTGCAACGGCATCCGCGTGACGCCGACGGCGCGGTGCTCGAAGACGAACCCGCCGTCCGGTCGCTGCGGATGATGCGCTGGGGCCTGGTCCCGTTCTGGGCGAAGGACCCCGGTGTCGGCTCGAAGATGATCAACACGCGCGCCGAGACGGCGAAGGAGAAGCCGTCCTTCAAGAAGGCGGTCTCGGCGAGGCGCTGCCTGGTCCCCGCCGACGGCTGGTACGAGTGGCGGCGCGACGGCAAGGAGAAGCAGCCCTTCTTCATGACCGGGCCGGGTGACGGATCGCTCGCGTTCGCGGGGATCTGGGAGACCTGGCGGCCGAAGGACGACAAGGACGCCGATCCGCTGATCACCTTCTCCGTGATCACCACCGACTCGGTCGGCAGGCTCACCGACATCCACCACCGCATGCCGCTGCTGATGCCGCGCGAGAAGTGGGACACCTGGCTCGACCCCGACCGGCCCGACGTCACCGAACTGCTCGTCCCGCCCCCGGTGGACCTGGTCGATACGATCGAGCTGCGGCCGGTGTCCAGCCTGGTCAACAACGTCCGCAACAACGGCCCGCAGCTGCTGGACCGCGTCGAACCCGCCGCCGACAGCGCGCTCTTCGAGCTGCCGAACCCATGACGAAACTGGAGATCGACACCGCCTACGGCCCCGCGCGGGCCGAGCTGCACTGTGCCGAAGAAGGGGTCGCGGTCCTGATGCTCGGCCACGGCGCGGGCGGCGGGATCGGCGCGAAGGATCTGGTCGCGGTCACCCGCGCGGCGCAGGCGGCCGGTGTCCACGTCGCGCTCGTCGAGCAGCCGTACCGGGTGGCGGGCCGCCGGGCGCCCGCCCCCGCCACCCAGCTCGACACCGCCTGGCTCACCGTCGCCGACGAGATCTCAGAGCGCTTCGACGACCTCCCGATCGTGTTCGGCGGCCGATCGTCCGGGGCCCGCGTCGCCTGCCGGACCGCCGCGGCGGGGCAGGCGGTGGCGGTGCTCTGCCTGGCCTTCCCCGAGCATCCGCCGGGAAAGCCGGAGAAGAGCCGGCAGGGTGAATTGGACGCCGTCGAGGTCCCGACGCTGGTGGTGCAAGGTGAACGGGACCCGTTCGGGCTGCCGAAGGCCGGGCCGCATCACGAGATCGTGGTGCTCCAGGGAGATCACAACCTGAGCGCCGACCTCGAAGGCGTGTCACGCGCGGCCGCCGAGTGGCTGCAGCGGGTGCTGCGGCCGCTGACCTGACCTCTTCGCCCGCGTTTCGTCCTCTGAATGCGGTCCTTGCGCGTGCAACGACCGCATTCAGAGGACGAAACGCGGGGAGTGGTCAGCCGGCGATCGGCGCCACCACGGCACCGGTGAGCCGCGCCAGATCGCCGGGCGCGAGTTCGACCTCCAGCCCGCGCCGCCCCGCCGAGCAGTGCACGGTCTCGAACTTCTCCGCCGACGAATCGATCACCACCGGCAGCCTGCTCCGGTGCCCGAGCGGCGAGATCCCGCCGAGCACGTACCCCGTCGCGCGCTGCGCGGCGGCGGGGTCGGCCATCTTCGCCTTCTTCCCGCCCGCGGCGGCCGCCAGCGCCTTCAGATCCAGCTGACCGGTGACCGGGACCACACCGACGGTCAGTTTCCCGTCGACCTCGGCGACCAGCGTCTTGAACACGCGCGCGGGGTCGAGCCCCAGCGCTTCGACAGCTTCGAGGCCGTACGACTCGGCCCGCGGGTCGTGGTCGTAGGCGTGCAGAACATGCGCCACTTTCTGCTTCACCAGCAGCGCCGTCGCCGGGGTTCCCTTGCCTGCCATGGGCGGAGTCTACGAGCGGCCCGGGAATGCCCGGCCGGGCGTCACTGTTGAAAGGCACGTGTCCACCACACTCGAAGCCCCCCGAATCCTGATCCCGCGCACGCCGGGCGGCCAGGTGATCCGTCCGCGCGTAAACTCGGCGACGTCTCATGCGCACAAGCGCATCGACGCCGATCGGGAAGGGAACGGTTTGCCGAGCACGCAGAATCCCGCGCCGGACACGGGCACGGACGCCGAAGAGGCGGCCGCGCGGGCCGAGCGCTTCGAGCGGGACGCGATGCCCCTGCTCGACCAGCTGTACTCGGCCGCCATGCGGATGACCCGGAATCCCGCCGACGCGGAGGACCTCGTCCAGGAGACTTACCTGAAGGCGTACGCGGCCTTCGCGTCTTTCAAGGCGGGTACGAACCTCAAGGCGTGGATGTACCGCATCCTCACGAACACCTACATCAACGGCTATCGCAAGCGTCAGCGCCAGCCGGTGCAGCAGCCCACCGAGGAGATCACCGACTGGCAGATCGCCAAGGCGGAGAGTCACACCTCCAGCGGGCTGCGCTCGGCCGAGGTCGAGGCGATGGACAACCTGCCCGACGCCGACGTCAAGGAAGCGCTGCAGAAGCTGCCCGAGGAGTTCCGCCTCGCGGTCTACCTCGCCGATGTCGAAGGTTTCGCGTACAAGGAGATCGCCGAGATCATGGACACGCCCATCGGCACCGTGATGTCCCGGCTGCACCGCGGCCGCGCCCAGCTCCGTGACCTGCTCGCCGACGTCGCGCGCGAGCGCGGCTTCATCCGCGCGGGCAAACAGCAGGAGGTGGCGGGGCGATGAGCGAGGACTACTGCGCCGGAGCGGACGACAAGGTCAGGTGCGAGGAGGCCCTCGCCGACATCTACCTGCTCCTGGACAAGGAGTGCAGCGCCGAGCGTGACGCCGCCCTGCGCAAGCACATCGAGGACTGCCCGCCGTGCCTCGAGGAATACGGCATCGACGAGCACATCAAGCAGCTGCTCGCCCGCAAATGCGGTGGCGACCACGCGCCGGACGACCTCAAGTCCCGGCTGCGGGCCTCCATCCGCCAGACGGTGCAGACCAAGGGCTCGGTCACCATCGAGCGGACCGAGGTCAAGATCGAGCAGACGTTCGAGTAACCACGGCCCAGGACACACGAAGGCCCCCGTACCGGATCGGTGCGGGGGCCTTCGTCGTCTGATCGATGATCAGGAGTTGGGCTTCTTGCCGTGGTTCGCGCCGTTCTTCTTACGGTCGCGACGCTTGCGGGCGCGCTTCGACATGTTTCACTCCTCGTCCGAGTGGCCCGCGCGGGGTGATACGACACCGCTGGGCCAGGGTCAACCTCTCCAGTGTGTCATGCGGCCCTCACCCTGCTTGGATGGGGACGTGTCCACCCTTTCCGATCTCCTCGCGGAGAACACCGGCCTGTCCGGTCAAGCCGCGGACCATCTCCAGACCGTGGTCGCCGAATGGCAGCTGCTGGCCGACCTGTCCTTCGCCGACTTCCTGCTCTGGGTCGCCGTGTCGGAGGAGCTGCAGCCCGACGGCGGCGACTTCGTGTGCGTCGCGCACGCGCGCCCGACGACGGCGCCGACCGCCCATCCGGAGGACGTCGTCGGCTCCCGGTTCACCGAGGACGAGCATCCGCAGCTGGCCAAGGCGAGCCGCGAGGTGCGGATCTGCCGCGAAGAGGACCCGCATTGGTACCGCGACCTGCCGATGCGGCGTGAGGCCATCCCGGTGGTGTTCGGCGGCACGGTGATCGCCGTGCTCAGCCGCGAGACCAACCTGGCCGCGTCCCGCGTGCCGAGTCCGCTCGAGATCGCCTATCTCGGGAGTGCGGGCGACCTGTGCCAGATGATCGTCGACGGCACCTTCCCCAGCCCGGGGAACCAGACGGACACCCACACCAGCCCGCGGGTCGGCGACGGTCTCATCCGTCTCGACCCGACCGGCACCGTGGTCTTCGCCAGCCCGAACGGGTTGTCGGCCTATCACCGGATGGGGCACGAATCGGATCTCGTCGGCCAGCGCCTCGCGCCGCTGACCAGGTCGCTCATCCGTGACCCGTTCGACGCGACCGAGGTGTCGCACCGGATCATCGAGGCGCTCGACGGCAAGCCCAGCAGCCGGACGGAGGCGGATTCCCGGCGCGGCGCCGTCGTGCTGTTCCGTGCGCTGCCGCTGCGGCCCGCCGGGCAGCCCGCGGGCGCGCTGGTCCTGGTGCGCGACGTCACCGAGGTCAAGCGCCGTGACCGCGCCCTCCTTTCGAAGGACGCGACGATCCGTGAGATCCACCACCGGGTGAAGAACAACCTGCAGACCGTCGCCGCGTTGCTGCGGCTCCAGTCACGCCGGACCTCCAGCGAGGAGGCGCGGCTCGCGCTCGGCGAATCCGTGCGCCGGGTCTCGTCGATCGCGATGGTGCACGAGGCGTTGTCCATCTCGGTGGACGAGCGGGTCGATCTCGACAAGCTGCTCGACAACGTCCTCCCGATGGTCGGCGAGGTCGCGACGGCCGAATCGCAGGTCGGGCTTTCGCGCACGGGTTCGTTCGGTGTCGTCGTCGCCGAGATCGCGACGCCGTTGGTGATGGTGCTGGCCGAGCTGGTCCAGAACGCCATCGAGCACGCCTTCCCCGACGGACGACCGGGCAAGGTCGAACTCGTGGTGGAACGCTCGGCGCGCTGGCTCGACGTCGTCATCCGCGACAACGGGCGCGGGCTGCCTTCGGGGTTCTCGCTGGAACGCAGCGACGGCCTCGGGCTCCAGATCGTGCGGACCCTGGTGGAGTCGGAACTGCGCGGATCGCTGTCGATCCGGGGATTGCGCGGGGATTCCGAAGAGACGGGCGGACGCAGGCTGGGCACCGAAGCCGCCTTGCGGATCCCGCTGTCGCGACGTCTGTAGTGGACTGTCGCGTTTGGTCGTCCTCAATGGACAGTCTCACCCGGACACGTTTTAGGGCCGGCGCCCGAAGAGAAGTGGCGCCGGCCCTGTAACGGTTCCGCGGGAGGACTTGTGAAAAGTCCGCTGAAGCCACACCCCCTCGGGGGCGTGTCGGCCTCGCTTGTTAAGCTCAAGTCGGGTAGGTGTCACCTCGCGACGCAGGGCCATAGCGCCACTGCACCGCGGGATTACCCGAGGCTTGGGGTTGTCACTCAGTTTTCGGTGATGCGATGAAGCGTGCGTGAGTTGAAAAACTCAGGCGGAGGTACGCGTGCCGATGTGCGTACGACGGCGCTTCAGGGCCCGTCGCTCGTCCTCGCTCATCCCGCCCCAGACGCCTGCGTCCTGCCCGCTGGCCAATGCCCAGGCCAAGCAGTCGGAAGCGACGGTGCAGCGGTGGCACACGGCCTTCGCCTGCGCTACCTGCGACAGAGCAGGACCGCTGGTTCCCACCGGGAAGAACAGCTCGGGGTCCTCGTCTCGGCAGGCCGCGTCGTGGCGCCAGTCCATGTTTCTGAGCTCCTTCATAACGGCGCGGTACTCCGCGCCATAGTCGTCATGGCGGTCGTTTTTTTGGGTGCTTGTGAATGCTTTCACGAAGCACCCGTTTCGACAAGGGTTTTCTGAAGATCGGTGAGTCAGCTCACCCGGCCGAGCGACGCTTCTGACCTGCGGTTTCGTTCCGAAACAGCCTTCCGATGGGAAGGCCGATGCGGTGAGCGGAGGTTCTGCGTCGATGAGCGGCAGTTCGTACTTTGCCGCAGGCGATCAGCGGTCCGGTCGTCAGACGATTACCGTCAGTGCTTCCGGGACGCTGAAGAACTCCACCCTCTTCCGCTGGCCGACGAGGTCGCCGTCCACCTGGAAGTTTACCGGTTCAGCAGCGTCAATGCGGATCATCGGCAGGTCATCGTGACGAAGGAGACGTCGTCCGCGTTGGTCGCTCTTCGTGAGCAATGCCTGCCGTACATGCTTGAACACGGTGGGCAATCCCAGACCGCTCAACGCGAAAAGGCCCAGTCCGGTGTCGAACGAGCTGTCCGGGTTCAGGTGGACGGGACGGTCGCCCAGGTAGCTCCACGGATCGGTGTTCGACACGAAAGCGGTCAGCACTTCGGTGGGCTCTTCACCCGGGATGCGGACCGTGAGGGGCGGACGACCGAGCGGAGGCCGCAGATGCGACGCCACCGCGGCCCTCAGATAGAGCCCCGCGGTGGTCTGCTTGCCCCGGCGCTTGGCCACGCGGCCGACGACGTCGGCGTCCCAGCCCAGGCCGGCGTTGAAGGTGAACCAGTGGCCGTCGGCGATCCCGAGGCCGACTGTGCGGCTTCGGTCGTTCTCGATGGCGTTGAGGAGCTGATGGGTCGCCTCGACGGGATCGTGCGCGATCCCGAGCGCGCGGGCGAAGACGTTCGCCGAGCCGCCCGGCACGACACCGAGCATGGGGACGTCGCCGACCTTCGCCGGATCGCCGTCGGCGTCCGCGAGGAGACCGTTGACCACCTCGTTGACCGTGCCGTCGCCGCCGTGGGCGACCACCAGGTCGATCCCGTCGCGGGCGGCGGACCGCGCCACGGCCATCGCGTGGCCGCGGTAGTCGGTCTCCACCACGTCGAGTTTGACCTGGCTGGCCAGTGCGTGCGCCAGCACGTCACGGCCACCGGCGGTGGTCGAGGTGGCCTGGGGATTCACGACGAGGATGGCACGCACATACCGCAGGGTAAGTGACTTCGGCCCGAAGAGGGGAGCGTCAGGTGACGCGAAGCTCAGTGGCCGTGCGTCCTCGAAGCAGCACCGTATGACCCCTGTGGCGGGCGTCCCTCCTCATCGCCGGCGGCTATCGCGCGTCGTGACAAGTGCACCCGGGCCGACCGCCCGCTCATCGACGACGCTTCCAATTCTTCCCATGCGGCGGCGAGGGGAAACCGGCCGACCGGGTGGCATACGATCGAAAGTGCTCACGTACGGTGACCCGCCCTGGTGGAGCGCCGTGTCCGGAAGCCTGGAAGGCTGTTTCGCCGTGTCCATCGCCGACAAGCTCTCGCCCGCGCCCCGTGAAGTCCGCCTCGCCGGCGCCGTCACCGCGCTGCCGGGGCTCGCCCTGATCGTGTTCGCGATCCTGCTCCTGGTCAACGGCCGGGCCGGGCCCGAGAACCTCCTGGCCGAAGTCGCCTACTACCTCGTCCTCGCGGCCGGGACGCTGGCCTGCGCGGCCGGGCTGATGATGGGGAAGACGTGGGCGAGGTCGCCCGGCGTGGTCGTCGCGCTGATCCTGGTGGGCGTCGGCTGGTACGGCGCCGGCCCGTCCGGGCAGCCGTTGTGGGGTGTGCCGCTGGGGCTGGTCGGCGTCGCCGTCATCGTGCTGCTGTTCCGGCGCCCGTCGCGCGCGTGGGCGCTCGGGATGCAGGAAGGCGAGACCGAGGAAGAGGCCGCGGAGCGGGACGGCGCCGCGGGCCGTGCGGCGCGTCGTGAGCGCGAGGAACGCGACTCCTGACGCCGCACTCGCGTGATCAGAGGCGGATTTCGCGTGATTGGGGACGTAACTCGCGTGATCGAGGCCGTACCTTCGAGTGTCGCCTCCAGACACGCGAGTTACGTGTCTGATCACGCGAGTCACGCCTTGGCTAGACCTGGGCGGCGAGTGCTTTCAGGGGTTCGTCGGTGAGGCGGTCGACGGTCCATTCGTCCATCGGCACCGCGCCGAGCGACTTGTAGAACCCCTGTGCCGGGTTCCAGTTGAGCACCGACCATTCGAGACGGGCGTAGCCGCGCTCGACGCAGACCGCCGCGAGGGTGGCCAGGAGCGCCTTGCCGAGGCCGGAGCCGCGCTGCTCGGGGCGGACGTAGAGGTCCTCCAGGTAGATGCCGTGCACACCGCGCCAGGTGGAGAAGTTGAGGAACCAGAGCGCGTAACCGACGATCTCGCCGTCGACCTCGGCGACGTGCCCGAACAGGCCCGGCGCCTCGCCGAACAGCGCGACGCGCAGCTGCTCGGGCGTGAGGTGGCATTCGTCCGGGGCGCGTTCGAACTCGGCGAGGTCGTAGACGAGCTGGACGACGGCGTCCACGTCTTCTTCGCGGATACGCCGGATGCGGTCGTCCATTTTCAGTCCTCTGTGGTGGGGAGCAGGTTGAGGTGTTCGATCTGCGGCTCGCCGCGTTCGTCGCCGAGCACCGCGACACCGGCCGGGTCGAGTCCGAAGTGGACACCCGCCGTCGACGGGAGACCGATCCAGCGCGCGACCAGGACGCGGCTGAAATGTCCGTGGCCGACCAGGATCACGTCACCCCTGCCGAGCGGCTCGCGGATCCGGTCGATCAGCTTGTCGGCGCGGGCGTTGACGTCTTCCGCGCTTTCGCCGCCGGGGATCGGGCGTGACCAGACCGTCCAGCCGGGGACGGTCTCGCGGATCACCGGGGTCGTGACGCCCTCGTAGTCGCCGTAGTCCCATTCGGACAGCTCTTCGGTGACCTCGTCGACGCGCAGTCCGGCCAGTTCGGCGGTGCGCAGCGCCCGGGTGCGGGGGCTGGAGAGGACGAGCGCCGGGCTGCCGCCGAGTACCGCGCGCAGGGTGCCGCCCGCCGCGCGGGCCTGCCCCTCGCCGGCGGCCGTGAGCGGGATGTCGGTGCGTCCGGTGTGCCGTCCGTTGACGGACCACTCGGTCTGACCGTGCCGGAGGAGGAAGAGCCGATGTGCCACGTTGCGAATATAGCCTGCCGTCCGGTTATGCTACTGGTGAGTAACATGGTGAGGAGACCGTGATGGCGCAGAATCCGACCTACGCGATGTGGAACCGGCTGGCGGGCAAGCCGGTCGGCAAACAGCTGTTCTCGGCGGCGATGTGCCTGCGTGTGCCGTACTTCCGGACGGTGCTCCCGTCGGTGCGCGAGCTGCGTCCCGGCCGGTGCGAGGTGACTTCCCCGAAGTGGTGGGGTGTTTACAACCACATCAAGACTTTTCACGCGATCGCGGCGTGCAACCTCGCGGAAATCGCGATGGGCATGCTCGCCGAGGCGACCGTGCCGACGACGCATCGGTGGCTGCCGAAGGGCATGACGGTCGCGTACGTGGCGAAGGCCGAGACGAGCTTGCGGGCCGTCGCCGAGCTCCCGGAGTTGCCGGAATTCGGCGACGAGGGTTTCGAGCTTCCCGTGCCGGTGACGATCACGGACACGAACGGGAAACCCGTCGTGACCGCGACCATCACCATCTGGGTGACCAAGAAGAAGTAGGCGCGGGCGACCTTAGGCATTTAGTCCTCTGAATGCGGTCCTTGCGCGTGCAACTACCGCATTCAGAGGACTAAACGCGGGTGGTCAGAGGGGTTTGAACTGGACGTAGGTCACCTGCTTGAAGGTGTTCTTCCCGCTCGCCGACGGGAGGCCGAGGACCTCGTTGGCCGCTCGCGTAAGCGGGCCGCAGCCGGTCGTGCCCGGCAGGGCGAGCTGCGAGTCGACGACGCCGAACTTCACCGTCTTCGGGTTCTGCGAGACCACCTCGAAGGGGACCGTGGGATCGTCCTTGACCACCGAGTGCAGCGGCGCTTCGAGGGTGCCGATCGTGCATTCCTTGGGCAGCAAGGGATGCCGCAGGACGGCGTAGAGGTCCAGCTCGCCGCGGCGTTCGTCGTTCGACAGGAAGTCGGAGTAGCCGCCGTACTTCAGCTGCAAGGTCGTGCCGAAAGCGCCGCGGATCCGGGCCGGAGCGTGCCGTAGTTCGCCGAACACCTGCGCGAACTTCCCGTCCACCTCGCCTTCGGAGAACGTCAGCCGCATCTCCCCGATCGGGATCTCCCGGTCGCCGATGGTCAGGACTCCTTGGGAGACAAAGGCTTCGCAGCGCCACGTGCCGGGGTCGGCGTTGGCGGGCGGAGCGGGGCAGGCGGAGAAGTCGAAATTCGGCAACTCCGCGGCGGACGCGTGGCCGGGGAAGGCGAAGAGGGCGGCTGCGGACAGTGCGGCCGCGGTCGCGGCGAGAAGGCGTCTCATGACTCGAAAGAGTGGTCTGTGCCGGTCCGAGCCACATCGGGGAAGCCACCCAAGGGACCCCTGAATCGCCACGTTCGAGTGAAAATAAACGGTGTTTACCCAGCTGACGCGAATCTGCTTCGGATTCGCCCTTGAAGGCGGCTCGAACAGCGGGCGATCATCGGCGCATGTCCCCACTGTCGCGCCGCAAGTTCCTCGGGTACACCGCGCTCAACTCCGCCGCCGCCCTCGGGCTGACCACGATTTCCACCGCGCAGGCCGAAGAAGCGTCCCCGGGCTTCTCGACGGCCGTGGTGATCGGCACCGGCTACGGCGCCGCGGTCACCGCGCTCCGCCTCGGTGAGGCCGGGATCCCCACGGTCATGCTCGAAATGGGCAGACTGTGGGCCGACCCCGGGCCGGACGGCAAGGTCTTCTGCGACATGCTCCGGCCGGATCGCCGGGCCGCGTGGTTCAAGAACCGCACGCAGGCGCCGCTCGCGTCGTTCCTCTGGATGGACCTGGCGAACCGGGACATCGGGCGGTACCCCGGCGTCCTCGACCGGGTGAGCCACGGCGACATGTCCGTCTACGTCGGCCGCGGTGTCGGCGGCGGTTCGCTGGTCAACGGCGCGATGGCCGTCACGCCGAAGCGGTCGTACTTCGAGGAGATCCTGCCCGCCGTCGACGCGGACGAGATGTACGGGACGTACTTCCCCCGGGCCAACCGGACCCTCGGCGTGAACCACATCGACCCGCGCTGGTTCGAAACCTGCCGTTCCTATCGCTACGCGAGGGTGTCCCGGAAGGCCGCGACGCGCGCGGGACTCAAGACGGTGTTCGTGCCCAGCGTTTACGACTTCGAGTACATGAAGCGGGAAGAAGCGGGCGAGGTGCCGAGGTCCGCGCTCGCCTCCGAGGTCATCTACGGCAACAACCACGGCAAACGGTCCCTCGACAAGACCTACCTCGCGGCCGCGCTGGGCACCGGGAAGGTGACCATCAAGACGCTGCACGAGGTCCGCGGGATCACCCGGCAGACCGACGGCACCTACGTCCTCACCGTGCACGAGACCTCCGAAGACGGCGCGATCGTGGCGAGGAAGCAACTCGGCGCGAAATACCTGTTCCTCGGCGCCGGCAGCCTCGGTTCGACGGAACTGCTCGTGCGGGCACGGGAAACCGGGACGCTGCCGGAACTGAACGACGCGGTCGGGCGCGGCTGGGGCACCAACGGCAACGTGATGCTGGGCCGCGCCAACCACGCGTGGGATCTCGGCGGATCGCTGCAGTCGGGTATGCCCGCGCTCGGCATCGACGCGTGGGACGACCCGGTGAACCCGGTCTTCGCCGAGGTCGCGCCGGTACCCGCCGGGGTCGAGACCTGGCTGAGCCTGTACCTGGCGATCACGAAGAACCCCGAACGCGGCCACTTCACCTACGACGCCGCGAGCGACTCCGCGCGTCTCCACTGGCGGGCTTCGCAGGGGAAGCCGTCGATCGACGCGGCGAAGTCGTTGTTCGACAAGGTCAACCGGGCGAACCGCACGATCTACCGCAGCGACCTGTTCGGGGATACACGGTCGTTCGAGAACCGGTTCACCTATCACCCGCTGGGTGGTCTGGTGCTGGGTGAGGCCACCGATCCGTACGGCCGCGTGAAGGGCTACCAGAACCTCTACGTGACCGACGGATCGCTGATCCCGGGCAGCACCGGGGTGAACCCCTTCGTCACGATCACCGCGCTGGCGGAGCGGAACGTGGAACGGGTGCTGGCCGAGGACGTGGCGCGCTAGCTCAGTTCGCGGCCCGCAACTTCTCGTAGTACGCCACGCAATCGTCGTACCTCGGCAGCAATCCCTGTTCCAATGCCTCTTTCAGGTAGGGCGCCGCAGTGTCCTTTTCGGACACCACGGGGTCGATGTCCTGGGGCCAGGGCAGGGCGAGATCGGCGTCCATCGGGTTCACGCCGTGCTCGCCCGCCGGGTTGTACGGCTCGGAGCAGAGGTACGCCATGACCGTTTCGTCTTCGAGCGCCATGAAGGCGTGGCCCAGGCCTTCGGCGATGTAGACCGCTTTGTACTCGGTGCTGTCGAGCAGGACGGACGTCCATTCGCCGAAGGTCGGCGAGCCGACCCGGAGGTCCACGATGACGTCCAGCAGCGAACCGCTCGGGCAGTACACGTATTTCGCCTGCCCGGGCGGGGTGTCCGCGAAGTGCACGCCGCGGATGGATCCGCGTCGCGAGACGCTGGTGTTGGTCTGCCCGAGGCGAAGCCGGTGCCCGACCGCCTCGACGAACGCTTCTTCCTGGAACGGCGCCACGAACAGGCCGCGGTGATCGGGGAAAACCCGCGGGGTGAATTCGAAACAGTCGGAGATGCTGAGGCGCCTGGCTTGCATGTGCCCAATGCTAACGAGCGCTTCCCAAACCGGACGGACGTCTTGCGAAAACTCTTCTGAGCTGCGGAAAGCCGGGCCGGTTTGTGACATCAACCGCACCAGAGGGGCACACTGGTCCGCACGCCTGTCACAATGATCTGACCGCTGCGTCCGCGGCCGTCGCCACACCCACGGCACCGATGGCCGATTGGACGCTTCGCCGACAGGCCGGCGCTACCGCGCTGGGCTGCCGTGTCGGAGGACGAGTTACCCCAGGTGGCCGGGCCATGCCCACTTTGGCCTGCTCACCGGCCAGTTCCCCCGCTCGCAGTCCCAGGAGAATTCCAATGACCTTCGCTCGAATCGAGACTTCGCCGTCCTTAGACACGGCGGAAGCAATGACGGGAAGCACCACGATGACCACGCCAGTGACGGACACCGAGATCTTCGAGGGGCACGAGGGCGGCAAGCTCTCCGTGGCCGCCACGCGGCCGATCTCCTCGCCGCGTGACCTTTCGGTCGCGTACACGCCTGGGGTGGCGAAGGTGAGCCGGGCGATCGCCGAGGACGCGGCCAAGGCGAAGCGGTACACGTGGGCGGACAGGCTGGTCGTGGTGGTCAGCGACGGTACGGCGGTGCTCGGCCTCGGTGACATCGGCGCGAGCGCTTCGCTGCCGGTCATGGAGGGCAAGTCGGTCCTGTTCAAGACCTTCGGCGGGCTCGACTCGATCCCGCTGGTGCTCGACACCACCGACGTCGACGAGATCATCGAGACCCTGGTCCGGCTGCGCCCGTCGTTCGGCGCGGTGAACCTGGAGGACATCTCGGCGCCGCGCTGCTTCGAGCTGGAGGACCGGCTCAAGGAGGCCCTCGACTGCCCGGTCATGCACGACGACCAGCACGGGACGGCGATCGTCACGCTGGCGGCGCTGCGCGGGGCGAACCAGGTCCTCGGCAAGGACATCGCCGGCCAGCGCGTGGTCGTCTCGGGAGCGGGCGCGGCGGGTGTGGCCTGCGCCAGGATCCTGCAGAACGCCGGCGTCGCCGACGTCACCGTGCTCGACTCGCGCGGCATCATCCACGAGGGTCGCGAGGGCCTGAACCCGATCAAGCGGAAGCTCGCCGAGACCACGAACACCGCCGGTCTGCGCGGCGGCCTCGGCGAGGCGCTGAAGGGCGCCGACGTCTTCCTCGGCCTGTCCGGGGCGACCATCGACGAGACCCTGCTGGCCGGGATGGCCGACGACGCGATCGTGTTCGCGCTGTCCAACCCCGACCCGGAGGTGCACCCGGTCGCGGCGTCGCGGTACGCCAAGATCGTGGCGACCGGGCGCAGCGACTTCCCGAACCAGATCAACAACGTGCTGGCGTTCCCCGGCGTCTTCCGCGGCGCGCTGGACTCCGGTGCGCGGGCGATCACGGAGAACATGAAGCTGGCGGCGGCCGACGCGATCTTCGCGGTCGCGCAGGACGACCTCGGCCCGGACCGGATCGTCCCGAGCCCGCTGGACCCGCGGGTCGCGCCCGAGGTGGCCGCCGCGGTCGCGAAGGCCGCTGAGGCCGACGGCGTGGTGTGACGGTCCCTTTCACGCTCTCTCGAGTGCTAGGAACGGTCCTTTCCTTGCGAAATTCGCCAGGAAAGGACCGTTCCTAGCGTCTGGGGGTTGACACGCTCAGCCGAGCAACTCCGCCAGCCGGTGCCGCGGCAGGTCGATCAGCCGCGCGTCCGTCAGCTCCGGCGGCACGTCCAGCGAGACGTTCGCCAGCCGCGCGTGCGCCCTGGTCAGCAGCTCGTCCTGGTGCTCGACGGCGTCCGCGACGACGATGGCGTGCCGGTTGTCCGGGGTGCTCCGCAGCAACCGCAGCTTGTACTTCGCCCCGACCAGCCGGTTGAGCGCGCCCTGCGCCTCGGCGTTCGTCAGATCGGGATGCGAGTTCGGGACCAGCAGCGCCAGCCGTCGCGCGTTGGTGCCCAGCAGGGTCCGCAGCAGCCACGGGCCGGGGTCGGCCGAGAGGTCCATCGCGACCGCGTCGCCTTCCGGCCCGGAAACGGACCAGTCGACCGGCCGCGACTCCAGCGCCAGCCCGCCCTCGGTGGCGATCTCGTGCAGCTTGTCCAGCAGTGACGGCTTGGCCGCACCGGCGGACTCCACCGACTGCGGGCCGTGCGTGTAGATCGCGGCCTTCCCCTTGCCGCCGCGGTTCTTCTTCGACTTCGCGGTCGGCTGGCAGACGTAGAGGTCCGCCGCGCTCCCGATCGCCTGCGCGCCGAAGTACCGGTTGAAGTCCGGCAGGATCGCTTCGAAGGTCAGCCCGAGCGTCGCGAGCGCCCGCTGCACCTGCGCGCCCAGCGCGGGGTGACGCGGGCTGTAGCCGTAGGCGAGCAGCAGCCGCCCGTCCGAGGGTTCGGCGAGCGCCTGCACCCCGCGTGCGGCGAACAGGCCCATTCCCTCGGGGGTGTAAGGCGGATCACTGAACACGAGGTCCATCCGCCCGGTCACCGAGGGCGGCAGGCCGACGCGCAGATCCGTGTGCAGCGTGCGGATGGAGCGCTCGCTGAGTTCGTCGATGTAGGAGAGCACGCGGTCGTCGAGATCGACGACGGTGAGGTCCGCGTCCGGCCGCAAAGCGCGCACGGCCAGCGAAGTGAGGTCGTGGTCGCCCAGGAACAGCAGCTTCGCCGTGCCGAGGTCGTAGCGCTCGTCCAGCCACAGCGCCCGGTTCAGCACCGTCTCCGGCGTCGCCTGCACGTGATCGAGCGCGGCCAGCGGCGCGGGCACGTTCTCGACGTAGCCGGTGATGGTCTTCAGCAGGTCGGGATCCGATTTCCGGTCCCGCGCCCCGAAGCGCGCGTACTTCTCCCGGGCGGTGGGGGCCAGCCGCAAGCGGGACTCGTTCCGCTCCAGGTCGTCGCCGAGCGCGTTCAGCACGTCTTCGACACTCCGGCGTGGCGCGGTGCTGACGCGGACCAGCTCGCCGAGGTCACGCCAATCCGTCCGGAGCAGGGAAATCACCTGATGGAGCGGTCGCACGTGGACACCGTGCGCCGCGAGGACGTCATCGACGGAGAGACTCACGGCCAGCAGCCTAGTGACCCGCCCCCTGGGACACCGTGCCAACAGGCAGGATCTGGGCTACGGTTTTTCGACCAGACATGGGGAGAGACACGTGACTATCGAGTTCCGTGGCGTGACGAAGCGGTATCCGGACGGGACGGTCGCGGTCGACGACCTGAACCTCACCGTGGAGGACGGCACCATCACCGTCTTCGTCGGGCCGTCCGGCTGCGGCAAGACCACGTCGCTGCGGATGATCAACCGGATGGTCGAGCCGACTTCGGGCACGGTGCTGCTCGACGGCAAGGACGTCAGCGACGGCGATCCGGCGCTGCTGCGCCGCGGCATCGGTTACGTCATCCAGCACGCCGGCCTCTTTCCACACAGGACGGTCCTGGACAACGTCGCCACCGTGCCGCTGCTGTCCGGCTGGGACAAGGGCAAGGCGCGCAAACGTGCGGCGGAACTGCTCGAGACCGTCGGCCTGCCGTCGGAACTCGGCAAGCGGTACCCCGCCCAGCTTTCCGGCGGCCAGCAGCAGCGTGTCGGGGTCGCGCGGGCGCTCGCGGCGGATTCGCCGGTGCTGCTGATGGACGAGCCGTTCTCCGCCGTCGACCCGATCGTCCGCGAGGAACTGCAGGACGAACTGCTGCGCCTGCAGTCGCAACTCGGCAAGACGATCGTGTTCGTCACCCACGACATCGACGAGGCCGTGCGGCTCGGCGACAAGATCGCGGTGCTCCGCGTCGGCGGTGTGCTCGCGCAGTACGGCACGCCTTCGGAGGTGCTGCGGCATCCCGTCGACGACTTCGTGGCGTCGTTCGTGGGTAAGGATCGGGGCTATCGCGGGCTTTCCTTCCTTTCGGCGGAAGGGATCGTCGTCGAAGAGGTCAAACGGGTCGAGGTCGGCAAGCCGGTCCCCGGTCCGTCCGACGAGTGGCAGGTCGCGGTCAACGCCGACGGGCAGCCGCGCGGCTGGCTGCGTCCGGGGTCCACTGTGGACGGAGCGCTCGCGGAGACCGATCTCGTCGCCGGTGGTTCGCTGTACCTCCAGGGATCGCCGATTCGGGGCGCGCTCGACGCGGCGCTTTCGTCGCCCGCGAGCCTCGGTGTCGTGGTGGACGCCGACCAGAAGGTCCTCGGCGTGGTCAGAGCCCAGCAAGTCCTCGAAGTGATCGAAGCGCCGTCGCTGAGTTCCTGATGGGGGACTTCTTCGCGGAGCTCGGCCGCTACCTGGGCAGCGCCAACAACAGGTCGCAGTTCTTCGGCGACCTGCTCGACCACATCTATCTTTCACTGGTCCCGCTGGTGCTGGGCCTGGTGATCGCGGTGCTGGCGGGCTGGCTCGGCCACCGGTTCCGGTCCGTGTGCTCCGTACTGCTCGTCCTGTCGAACCTGCTGTACACGATCCCGTCGCTCGCCTTGTTCGTGGTGATCCCGGGCATCATCGGCTCGAAGATCCTCGACAGCGTCAACGTCATCGTGGCGCTCACCGTGTACACCGCCGCGCTCCTGGTGCGCCCGGTGCTGGACGCGCTCGACGCCGTCCCGCCGCACGTCGTCGCCGCGGCCACGGCGATCGGCTACAAACCCGCGCGCCGTTTCCTCACCGTCGAACTTCCGCTTTCGGTACCGGTGCTCGCGGCGGGCGTCCGGGTGGCCTCGGTCAGCAACATCAGCCTGGTCAGCGTCGGCGCGCTGATCGGCACCGGCGGGCTCGGCGTGCTGTTCACCGACGGCTTCCAGCGCGAGTACTTCTCGCCGATCGTCGTCGGGATCGTCGCGACGCTGCTGCTCGCGCTGATCGTCGACCTGCTGCTGGTCCTCCTGCGTAATGTCCTCACACCCTGGGACCGGGTGGCGACCACGGCGGGGGCGAAATGATCGGCGACGTGCTGAACTGGTTCGGCGACCCGGCCCACTGGCAGGGCCCGGACGGCGTCCCGGCCCGGCTGCTGCAGCATCTCGGCTACACGGCGCTGGCGCTGGTCTTCGCGCTGATCATCGCGATCCCGCTCGGCCTCTACGTCGGGCACACCGGTCGCGGCGCGGTGCTGCTGGTGAGCGGCGGCAACGCGATCCGCGCGCTGCCGACGCTGGGCCTGGTGACCTTCCTGTTCCTGCTCTTCACCGAAAGCGAGCTCTCGACGATCATCGGCCTCGTGGTGCTCGCCATCCCGCCGATCCTCGCCGGGACGTACGCGGGTCTGCAGGCGACCGACCACGGCGTCGTCGACGCGGCGCAGGGCATCGGAATGACCGGCTGGCAACGGTTGTGGAAGGTGGAGGTGCCCATCTCGCTGCCGCTGGTGCTCGGCGGGGTACGGAATTCGGTGCTGCAACTGGTGGCGACGGCCGCCGTGGCGGCGTACGTCGGGCTCGGTGGGCTCGGCCGGTTCCTGCTCGACGGACTGGCCATTTTGGACTATCCGCAGGTGGTCGCGGGCGCGCTGCTGACGACGTTGCTCGCCGTCGCGCTGGACCTCGCGCTGGCGGGTGTCCAGCGGTTGCTGGTGCCCAAGGGAGTTCGGCTGGCACAGGCCGCGAGCGGGAAGAAGGCGAAGGTATGAGGCGGCGGATGGCGGCGCTGTTCGCCGGGATCGCTTTGCTGACGGCGAGTTGTGGCAACCCGCTCGCCGGTGGTGCCGAGGGCGGTGCGACCGGTGACATCATCATCGGCGCGTCCGACGTCGGGGAAAGTCTTCTGCTGGCCCAGATCTACGCGGGCGCGTTGCGCAACGCGGGCGCGGAGAACGTGACCGTGCGCCCGCCGGTCGGCGGCCGCGAGGTCGTCGTCAAGGCACTGCAGGACAAATCGCTCTCGGTGGTGCCGGACTACAGCGGGAACCTGTTGCGCTACTTCGACAAGGACACGCAGGCGACCACGCCGGAGGACGTCTACGCGCAGCTGAAACAGAAGTTGCCGTCGGGATACGAAGTCCTCGAACAGGCCCCCGCGGAGGACAAGGACCTGTTGGTGGTGCGCAAGGAACTCGCCGATTCCGGGATCCGGACCTTCTCCGATCTCGGCAAGCGGTGCAAGGAACTCGTGTTCGGCGGCCCCGGGCAGTGGAGCAGCCGCTGGAAGGACAAGATCAAGGCGCTCTACGGCTGCGAGTTCGCCGAGATCCGCACGACCGACACCGGCGGCCCGGTCACGGTCGCGGCGCTGAAATCCGGCGACATCCAGGTCGCCGACCTGTTCAGCACGTCGTCGTCGATCGCCGCCAACGGGTTCGTGCCGCTGGTGGACGACAAGAACATGTTCCCCGCGCAGAACATCGTGCCGTTCGTGGCGAAGGGGACGTTGTCACCGAAGGAGGTCGACGCGCTGAACCGGGTTTCGGCGGCGCTCACGACCGACCAGCTGACCGAGCTGAACGTCCAGTTCAGCGAGGAGAAGCGCAACCCGCTCGACGTCGCCGAGGAGTTCCTGCGCCGGAACAACCTCCTGGCGCCGTCCTGACCCCTCCGGCATGCGTTTCGTCCTCTGAATGCGGTCCTTGCGCGTGCAACTACCGCATTCAGAGGACGAAATGCGGGAGGGGCTAGAGGCGGTCGAACGCGGGGGAGTAGCGGAACTCGCCCTTGAGGTCCGGCGTGTACGCGCGAAGGGTGCGGACCTGGAAGTGCGGCGCCCATTCCGCGACCGGTGGCGTGATCCCGTGCTGTGCGGCGAGCACGAAACCGAAGCGGGAGTAGTAGTTCGGGTCGCCCAGCAGGACCACCGCGCCGTAGCCGAGCGCGTCCGCCGCGCCGAGCACGGCGTGCACGAGCGCGGAGCCGACGCCGGACGCGTGGTACTCGGGCAGCACACCGAGCGGGCCGAGACCGACTGTCGACTTCTCGTCGCCGCCGAGTTTCGACGGGCTGCAACAGACGTGCCCGACGACCTTCCCGTCGCGTTCGGCCACGATGGACAGTGCGCCGATCAGGTCGCCGTCCTCTCGTAGCTCGTCGACGAGTTTCGCCTCGACCACCGGGACACTGAGTTTCGCGAACGCGGCCAGATGCACGGCGTGGATCGCCTCGCGGTCGGCCGGGATTTCCTGTCGGAGCAGCATGCGCCCGAGTGTGCTCCATCCGAAGGTAGGATGGAAATCGTTTTCCGCCAGCCGACGTCACGACTTTAGTAGGCGGCCATCCGTGTGTACTTGTCCAGGCGTGAAACGCCGGGAGGGCGGGAAAACGACCACCAGATGTGCGGATCCCCAATTCTTCGTGGGCCGTACGGGCGCAAAACGCGACTAAAGGCGGGGGCTGAACGGTGCCCGAGCTGCGTCGGCACGGCGCCCATTACTACCGGGATGTCCGTAATGCAAGGTCTTCCTTGGGGTGAAAACGCGACTTAGTCTCAGCCTGCGCTCCTAAGTGGAACGCGGTTCACCTCTGATTCACCCCAACGATCCGGCGGGCTTCTTCATGCCCGTGGGTCGACCCTGCCTGGGAGGAATATCTTGAACAATTCCCTGGGAACCTTGAAGAGACGACTGCCCGCCTTCGGTGTGGCCGCGGCCGTCGCGGTGCTGACCGCGCTCGGCGGCACCACCGTCGCGTCGGCGGCTGAAGGTTCGATCGTCAACGCCGGCAGCGCCAAGGCGATCAAGGACAGCTACATCGTCGTGCTGAAGGACGGCTCGTCGGTCGAAGCCACCGCGAAGAGCGTGACCCAGCGCCACGGCGGCACGATCGAGAAGACCTTCGCGTCCTCGGTCCGCGGCTTCTCCGGTGCGCTGACGGAAAAGCAGGCGAAGCGCGTCGCCGCCGACCCCGCCGTCGCTTACGTGGAGCAGAACCAGACCGTCTCGATCTCGACGGATCAGCTGAACCCGCCGTCGTGGGGCCTGGACCGGGTCGACCAGCAGAGCCTTCCGCTGGACCAGAAGTACAGCTACAGCACCACGGCGTCGAACGTCACCGCGTACGTCGTCGACACGGGCATCCTCACCACGCACCCCGACTTCGGCGGGCGCGCGACCCACGGCCGTGACACCGTCGACAACGACAACGACGCCACGGACTGCCAGGGTCACGGCACCCACGTCGCCGGCACCATCGGCGGTACCGCGCACGGTCTGGCCAAGGGCGTCAAGCTCGTCGCCGTCCGCGTGCTGAACTGCTCCGGTTCCGGCACGACCGCCGGCGTCATCGCCGGTGTCGACTGGGTGACCGCCAACGCCGTCAAGCCCGCCGTCGCGAACATGAGCCTCGGTGGCGGCGCTTCGACGACCCTCGACCAGGCCGTCCAGCGGTCGATCGCGTCGGGTGTCACCTACGGTGTCGCGGCCGGTAACGACTACGGCGCCAACGCGTGCAACAGCTCCCCGGCCCGCACGCCCGAGGCGATCACCGTCGGTTCGACCACCAACACCGACGCCCGGTCCGACTTCTCCAACATCGGCACCTGCCTCGACATCTTCGCGCCGGGCAGCGGCATCACGTCGACCTGGCTGAACAACGGCACCAACACCATCAGCGGCACCTCGATGGCGACCCCGCACGTCGTGGGCGCGGCGGCCCTCTACGCCTCCGCCAACCCGTCGGCGACGCCCGCCCAGGTCCGCGACGCGCTGGTCAACGCCGGCGTCAAGGGCAAGGTGACCAACGCGGGCACCGGTTCGCCGAACGTGCTGCTCAACACCGGCAGCGGCGGTGGCCCCGGCCCCGAGCCGACCCCCTGTGGCACGCAGACCAACAACGGCGTCGTCGCCATCCCCGACGCCGGTGCCGCGGTGACCAGCACGATCACGGTCGCCAACTGCGCCCGCAACGCTTCGGCCACCACCAAGGTCGCGGTGAACATCACCCACACCTACGTCGGTGACCTGGTCATCGACCTGGTCGCGCCCGACGGCACCTCGTACCGCCTGAAGGGTTCGAGCGGCGACTCGTCCGACAACATCAACACCACCTACACCGTGAACGCCTCGGCCGAGGCCGCGAACGGCGCGTGGAAGCTGAAGGTTCAGGACGTGTACCGGATCGACACCGGCTCGCTCAACAGCTGGTCGTTGACCGTCTGATCCACCCTGGAGTACGTGAAGGCCCCCTTCCTCCTGCTGGGAAGGGGGCCTTCCCGTATCCGGAGGGTGATTCGGCGCCCAGTTGCGGCATTCGTCCACTAAGGACCGTCGTGAGGCTTTAACCTCTCCGCATGCAGCCCGGACCGCCCTACCAGCAGGGACCTCAGCAGCCGTACCCACCGCAGGGATACCCCGGCTACCCGCAGCCCGGATACGGGCCGCCGCCCAAGAAGTCGAACACCGGACTGATCGTCGGGCTCATCCTCGGCGCGGTGGTGCTGCTCGGCGGCGGCGGGGTCGCGGCCTTCCTGCTGCTGTCCGACTCCGGCTCTTCGTCGACCGCCTCACCGACCTCGTCCAAGAAGAGCGGCCCGCCGGACAAGTACACCTCGATGCCCGGCTGCGAAAAGATCGGCAGCAAGGTGCGGAACCTGCCGCCGCTCGAAACGCCGAAGGGCGAGGAACCGGCGAGCACGTCGAACGACGAGATCACCTACACGCGTTCGTCCTGCTCCTGGCGTGAACCGAACGCGCCGTCCGCGACCGTCTCGATGTACCTGTCGAAGTCGAAGGAGCCGGGCTCGGGCGCGGGGGAGGCCTGGGCCAAGGCCGGGGTCGAGAACGCCGTGACCGACGGCGGGGTGCTCATCCCCAGCATGGCGAAGTCCACCAAAGCCGTGCACACCAAACTCGATTCGCCGAGCCAGTGCCAGATCAAGTTCTACCAGGGCAACGTCGAGGGCGAGATCATCGTGACCGGCCCCGACCCGTCCGGAACGGTCAACCAGACGGTGTGCAAGGAGAACGCCCTCAAGATGGCCAGGGCGACCTCCGAGGCGATCGGCTAGCTTCCCCGTACTACAGCGAAGGCCCCCTTCCCGTCAGGAGGAAGGGGGCCTTCGCGTAGTACTCAGGCGATCAGTCGAACGCCCGGGCGATCAGCGCCTTCTGCTCGACCTCGTGCACCTTGGACGAACCGGCCGACGGCGCCGCCATCGGACGACGCGACACGACGTCCAGGTTGGAGAACACCTCCGGGAGCTTCCGGGGCAGGTTCAGGCCGAAGAACGGCCACGCGCCCTGGTTCTCCGGCTCCTCCTGGACCCAGACCGCGGGAGCGCCGTTGTAGCGCTCCAGCGCCGCCAGCAGCTTCTTCTTCGGCAGCGGGTAGTACTGCTCGATGCGCACGATCGCGACGTCGTTCGCCTCGCGCTTCGTGCGCTCGGCCACCAGCTCCCAGTACAGCTTGCCCGACGTCAGCAGGACCTTGCGGACCTTCGACGGGTCGACGACGGCGTCGTCGATGACCGACATGAACTTCGTCTGCCCGGTGAAGTCCTCGACCGCCGAGGTCGCCGCCTTGTTCCGCAGCATCGACTTCGGGGTGAAGGTGATCAGCGGCCGGTTCACCCCGTCGAGGGCGTGGCGGCGGAGCAGGTGGAAGTAGTTCGCCGGGGTCGACGGGACCGCGACGGTCATCGAGCCTTCGGCGCACAGCGAGAGGAAGCGCTCGATGCGGCCGGAGGTGTGGTCGGGGCCCTGGCCTTCGTGGCCGTGCGGCAGCAGCAGCACGACGTCGGAGAGCTGGCCCCACTTGGCCTCGCCGGAGGAGATGTACTCGTCGATGACGGTCTGCGCGCCGTTGACGAAGTCACCGAACTGCGCTTCCCACATGACGAGTGCTTCGGAGTTGGCCACGGAGTAGCCGTATTCGAAGCCGACCGCCGCGTACTCGGACAGCGCCGAGTCGTAGATCATCACGCGGCCCTGGTTCTCGGCGAGGCTGGCCAGCGGGGAGTACTCCTGGCCGGTCTTGCGGTCGATCAGCACCGAGTGGCGCTGGGTGAAGGTGCCGCGGCGGGAGTCCTGGCCGGACAGCCGCACGAGGCGGCCTTCCATGGCCAGCGAACCGAAGGCGAGCAGCTCACCGAACGCCCAGTCGATGCCGCCTTCGCGGGACATCTTGTGGCGGCGTTCCATGACCGGCTTGACCCGCGGGTGCGGGGTGAAACCCTCGGGCACGTTGAGGAACGCGTCGCCGATGTGCTCGATGACCTCGGTGGTGGTCGCGGTGGGCACCTTGGCCGGGACCTGCTGCTCCTCCTCGACCGAGGGGCTGGCCTTGGCCGGGTGCTTCTCCAGCTCGCGGACCTCGTTGAAGACGTGCTCCAGCTGGCTGGAGAAGTCGCGCAAGGCGGCTTCGGCCTCTTCGACGGAGATGTCGCCGCGGCCGATCAGCGATTCGGTGTAGGTCTTCCGGACCGAACGCTTCGTGTCGATGATGTCGTACATCGCCGGCTGCGTCATCGAGGGGTCGTCGCCCTCGTTGTGGCCGCGGCGGCGGTAGCAGATCAGGTCGATCACGACGTCCTTGTGGAACGCCTGGCGGTAGTCGACGGCCAGCTTGGCCACCCAGTGCGCGGCCTCGGGGTCGTCACCGTTCACGTGGAAGATCGGCGAGCCGATCATCTTCGCGACGTCGGTGGCGTACTGGCTCGAACGCGAGTGCTCGGGCGCGGTGGTGAAGCCGACCTGGTTGTTGACGATGACGTGCACGGTGCCGCCGGTGCGGTAGCCGCGCAGCAGCGCCAGGTTCAGGGTCTCGGCCACGACACCCTGGCCCGCGAAGGCCGCGTCGCCGTGCATCAGGACGGGGAGGA